>NZ_JBIBIA010000002.1:0-929916 GCF_042957325.1 Streptomyces sp. NPDC008086 | reverse complement strand
CTTTTCCGATCCGATTTCCTCGGTGCTTTCCAGGTTCCCGCTTCCGCGTTTCCCTTTCCGGCGATTCCGACTCTATCAGATCCTTTCGGGCCTGATCCCCAGTCAGCGGGGCTTGTCTTCGCGGCCGTTGGGCCGTTCCGACGTCTCAAACCTTAGCGGATCCTCTCGGCGATTCCCAATCGGGCCGGCGAGCCCCAATTCGAATTGAATTCGGGCATACCGAAATCAACCCCGTGGGGAGATCGTGCTGGTGGTTTGGTTTGCCGCTTTCGCGGCGGGAGGTGCTGTCGCAGAACCGTTACGGCTCGGCGGCAACCCGAAGAACTCTACGGACCTGGGAGGGGGCTGTCAAGAACCCCTTGTCAAGATCTTTTCCGGCGGTGCTGCGGCCTGGTCAGTCCAGGTCGCTGAGGCGTCCGCCGGCGTCCGGCTGGGCGTCCTCCACCCTACGGAGCAGGCGGGTGAGGACCTCGCCGAGGGTGGTGCGCTCCTCGGCTGAGAGGTCCTGGAGCAGGTCCTCCTCGAAGACCGACGCGAGCCGCATCGCCTCCAGCCACTTCTCCCGGCCCTCGCCGGTGAGCTCGACGATGACGCGGACGCGGTTGGACTCGTCGCGCTCCCGGGTGACCAGGCCCTCGGCGACCATGCGGTCGATCCGGTGGGTCATGGCGGCCGGGGTGAGGCCGAGGCGCTTGGCGAGGTCGCTGGGGCCCATCCGGTACGGGGCGCCGGAGAGGACCAGGGCCTTGAGGACCTCCCACTCGGCGTTGCTGATGCCGAGGGCCGCGGTCTGGCGGCCGTAGGCGACGTTCATCCGGCGGTTCAGGCGGGACAGTGCCGAGACGACCTTCTCCACCTGGGGGTCGAGGCCCTGGAACTCGCGCTGGTAGGCGGCGATCTGTTCTTCGAGTGTCGGTTCGCCGATGTCGC
Organism: Streptomyces sp. NPDC008086; assembly: GCF_042957325.1. Taxonomy (NCBI): domain Bacteria; kingdom Bacillati; phylum Actinomycetota; class Actinomycetes; order Kitasatosporales; family Streptomycetaceae; genus Streptomyces; species Streptomyces sp. NPDC008086. The sequence continues at coordinate 928,986 of NZ_JBIBIA010000002.1, read as the reverse complement.
GGGTGTCGCCCATGGGCCGAGTATGGCATGGCCCTGCTTGGCCTTGAAGTCCTTGGATGTGTACTCTTTAGCTTCGAACTTTAGCTTTGAAGTCTTCAGATCTGCATCGAGAGAGGTGAACGTGACCAGGGCGATGGGCGCAGCGATGCGCCGGATTCACGTGGGCAACGCACTCAGCGCGTTCGGGCTCGGCTTCACCGTCCCCTACCTGTACGTCTATGTGGCGCAGGTCCGGGGGCTGGGGGCCATGACGGCGGGGCTCGTCCTCGCCGTCTTCGCCGTCGCGGCGCTGGTCGTACTGCCGTTCGCCGGACGGGCCATCGTCCGGCGGGGCCCGCTGCCGGTGCTGCTCGCCGCCCTGGTCACTGCCGCGCTCGGGGCGCTGAGCCTGGGGCTCGCGGGGAGTGCGGCGACCGTACTGCTGTCGGCGGCGGCGCTCGGGGCGGGGCAGGCCGTGATGCAGCCGGCGCTGGCGACGATGATCGTGGACTGCTCCACTGCGGAGACCCGGTCTCGGGCGTTCGCGATGCAGTTCTTTCTGCAGAACCTGGGGCTGGGGGTCGGCGGGCTGATCGGTGGGCATCTCGTCGACGCGACCAGCGTTTCGTCCTTCACCCTGTTGTTCGCCATCGAGGCCGCGGTGTTCCTGCTGCTCGTGGTCGTGATGGTGACGGTGCGGATGCCGAGTGCGCCGCGGATCGGTGGGGCGCCGGGGGTCGGGGCCGGGAAGGGGAGCTGGAAGCAGTTGCTCCGGAACCGGGCGATGGTGCAGCTGTCCGTGCTGGGGTTCGTGCTGTTCTTCGCTTGCTACGGGCAGTTCGAGTCGGGGTTGAGCGCTTACGGCGTGGAGGCTGCCGGGGTTTCCACGTCCGCGCTGGGGACCGCGTTGGCTGCCAACACCGCGATGATCGTGGTGGCGCAGTTCGCCGTGTTGAAGTTCGTCGAGCGGCGGAGGCGGTCGCGGGTGATCGCGGCTGTGGGGTTGATCTGGGCCGTGGCGTGGGTTGCCGCGGGGTATGCGGGGCTGGGGCACGGGAGCCAGGAGATGGCTACGGCGGCCTTTGTCTCCACGTATGCGTTGTTCGGGCTGGGTGAGGCGATGTTGTCGCCGACGGTCGCGCCGCTGGTGGCGGATCTTGCGCCTGAGGGGATGGCTGGGCAGTACAACTCCGCGTTTGCCCTGGTGAAGCAGCTTGCGTTGGCTTTGGGGCCGGCTGTGGGTGGGCCCATGGGGGCGGCGTTGCATGGGCCGTATGTGGTGACGTTTCTGTTGTTCTCGTTGGGGATCAGCTGGCTTGCGGTGCGGTTGGGGCGTGAGCTGACTGCTGTGCAGGATCAGCCGTGGTTGGGGAAGAGTCGGGTGGTGGCGCAGGGGGCTGTGGCCGCTTCGGGGCCGTCTCGGGCGCACGCCTGAGTTTCTCGCCCCGCCGCCCCTACCCGCCCCGTCGACCCCGCCAGGGGGCTCTGCCCCCTGGACCCCCGCTCCTCAAACGCCGGAGGGGCTGAAGCCAGCCGTGGCCGTCTTGGGTAGGGCGAACTCGCACCACACCGCCTTGCCGCCGCCTGGGGTTCTTCGGGAGCCCCAGGCTGAGGAGATGGAGGCGACGATGGCGATGCCTCGGCCGGATTCGTCGGCCGGGTCTGCTCGGCGGCGGCGGGGGAGGTGGTCGTCGCCGTCCGTGACCTCGATGATCAGGCGGCGGTCGGTGCGGCGGAGGCGGAGGCGCATCGGTGGGGTGCCGTGTTGCAGGGAGTTGGCGACCAGTTCGCTGGCGGCCAGGACGCCCAGGTCGTGGAGGTCGGTCGGGAAGCGCCAGCTGGTGAGGACGCCGGAGGCGAAGGCTCGCGCGCGGGGGGCTGCCTCGATGCCGCCGAGGAGTTCCAGGGCGGCGTTGCGGAAGAGGTCGCTGTCGGGGCCGGTGCGGGCGGGGTGCTGGAGGACCAGGACCGCCACGTCGTCGTCGTGGTCGGCTGTGACGCCGGCCGAGCGGACCAGGCGGTCGCAGATGACCTGGGGGGTGCCGGTCGCGCCGGCCAGGGCGCGTTCCAGGGAGGCGATTCCCTCGTCCAGGTCCTCGTCGCGGCGTTCCACCAGGCCGTCGGTGTAGAGGACCGCCGTGGAGCCGGGGCTCAGGGCAATCGAGCCGGAGGCGTGCATCCAGCCGCCGGTGCCGAGGGGCGGGCCGGTGGGTTCGTCGGCGCGTTGGACGTCGCCGTTCTCGTCGCGGACGAGGATGGGGAGGTGGCCGGCGGAGGCATAGACCAGGCGGCCCTCGTTCGGGTCGTGGATGGCGTAGACGCAGGTGGCGATCTGGTTGGCGTCGATCTCCGTGGCCAGGCCGTCCAGGAGCTGGAGGACCTCGTGCGGGGGGAGGTCCAGGCGGGCGTAGGCCCTGACCGCTGTGCGGAGCTGGCCCATCACCGCGGCTGCCCGTACTCCTCTGCCCATGACGTCGCCGATCACGAGCGCTGTGCGGCCGCCGCCCAGGGTGATCACGTCGTACCAGTCGCCGCCGACCGCGGCTTCCGTGCCGCCGGGGTGGTAGGTGGCGGCGATGCGCAGGTCGTCCGGTTCTTCGAGCTCCTGGGGGAGGAGGGAGCGCTGGAGGGTGACGGCCGTCTCGCGTTGGCGGCGTTCGCTGGCGCGGAGGCGTTCGGCGGCCTCGGCGTGGTCGGTGACGTCCGTGGCGAAGACGAGGACGCCGCCGTCGCCCTCCGCGACGGGGGTGCAGGTGAACGTGTAGGAGCGGCCGTCGGGGGCCTTGCGGGACTTCAGGGTGCGGGGCTTGCCGCTGCGCAGGACCTGGTCGAGGAGGGGGAGCAGGCCCAGTTCGGCCAGTTCGGGCAGGGCCTCGCGGGCCGGTTCGCCCGGGGGGCGTACGCCGAAGGCGGTCACGTACGCGTCGTTGACGTAGGCCAGCCGGTGGTCGGTGCCGTGGACCAGGGCGACCAGGGCCGGGACCCGGTCCAGGACCTCGCGGACCGGGAGTTCGTCCACGGCGGGGATCGGCCTGGTCTCGTCGGCGAGGTGTTGCGCGCGGGCCGCGGGGACGGCGCCCGGGCTCTCTCCTCTGCGGTCCTGGGTGACCGCCGCAGCGGGTTCGGTCCGCGCTGCGGCGCGGCGCTGCGTTCCGGGGAGCCGGGCGCTCCAGCGCGTGAAGTTCACGAATCCTTGCCTCGTGTCGTCGTCTTCGGCCAGCTCCGGACCCGGCCTCGGGCCTGAGGGGTGGCACCAGCACCCCCGGGTTGCAGCACTGTGGGGAGAGCCTTGTGGGTCGTGGGGCGGGCGGGTGCCCGTCCAGGGTCGGGATCGGTTCGGGATCAGTCTGGCAGGGCGGCCGAGCAGGCCGACACCCGTCAGACGCCTGCCCCGTCGGCGGAGTTCCTGGGTCCGGTCAGGACGACCCCTTCGGGTCGTCTTCCGGCTTGAGGTGATGCTTTCCACCGGCCGCGAGTTCGAACTCCGCTCGGGGATGTTCGAGTGAACCGAGGGAGACGACCTCCCGCTTGAAGAGCCCCGAAAGGGTCCATTCGGCCAGGACACGGGCCTTGCGGTTGAAGGTCGGCACCCTGCTGAGGTGGTAGACGCGGTGCATGAACCAGGCAGCGTAGCCCTTGAGCTTGCGTCCGTAGACCTGTGCGACACCCTTGTGGAAGCCGAGGGAGGCGACCGACCCGGCGTACTTGTGGGCGTATGTCTCCAGGGGTTCGCCGCGCAGGGCGTGGACGATGTTGTCGCCGAGGACCTTCGCCTGGCGCAGGGCGTGCTGGGCGTTGGGGGCGCACTCCTTGCCGGGTTCGTCCGCGGTGACGTCGGGGACGGCTGCGGCGTCTCCCGCGGCCCACGCGTGCGTGGTGCCCTCGATCGTCAGCTCGGGGGTGCACCTCAGCCTGCCGCGCTCATTGAGTGGCAGGTCGGTCGCGGCGAGGATCGGGTGCGGCTTGACGCCGGCAGTCCAGACGACCGTCCGGGTCGGGAAGCGGGCGCCGTCGCTGAGGACGGCGACGCGGTCGGCGCAGGACTCCAGGCGGGTGTGCAGACGTACGTCGATGTTGCGGCGGCGCAGTTCGGTGACGGTGTAGCGGCCCATGTCCTCGCCGACCTCGGGCAGGATGCGGTCCGAGGCCTCGACGAGGATCCACTTCATGTCCTCGGGGCGGACGTTGTGGTAGTAGCGCGTGGCGTAGCGGGCCATGTCCTCGAGTTCGCCGAGTGCCTCCACACCCGCGTAGCCGCCGCCGACGAAGACGAAGGTGAGGGCCGCGTCGCGGATCGCGGGGTCGCGGGTGGAGGAGGCGATGTCCATCTGCTCGATGACGTGGTTGCGCAGGCCGATGGCCTCCTCGACGGTCTTGAAGCCGATGCCGTGGTCGGCGAGGCCGGGGACGGGGAGGGTGCGCGCGATGGAGCCGGGGGCGAGGACGAGCTCGTCGTAGGAGAGCTGTTCGCTGCCCGTGCCCTCCTCCTCGGAGGCGAGGGTGGTCAGGGTCGCCGTGCGCTTGGCGTGGTCGATGGCGGTGGCCTCGCCGATGATGACCCGGCACCGGGGCAGGACGCGGCGCAGCGGTACGACGACATGGCGCGGGGAGATCGAGCCGGCGGCCGCTTCGGGGAGGAATGGCTGATAGGTCATGTACGGGTCGGGAGTGACCACCGTGATCTCGGCTTCGCCCCGGCCCAGTTCCTGTTTCAGTCTCCGCTGGAGACGCAGGGCCGTGTACATCCCGACGTAGCCGCCGCCGACAACGAGAATGCGCGCACGTTCCTTCACCATCCCATGACGCACCCGGCGCTTGCGTTTGTCCACAGGCTCGACAATTTGTGTGACCGGAGGCCGTCGACGGCGCGGTTTGGCCGAATTGCCGGAGTGTGCGGAAACTCCGCAGGTCAATGGGTGTGCGCCGGGGGATCGCAGGTGGCGCAATCAGGGCGTAAACGCCTCGTACTCCGATCGAGGGGCGCTCCGTGCGGAACCTCCCCCTTCTGAATTGACTCCCTCTCAACTATGTTCGTGTGTCGACGGGGTGTAGGGGGATGCGCTCATCGGGTCCGTGAGTCACACAGGGCGGGCCTGTTTGTCCGGGCTTGTTCCGTGACGCTCCGGCTTTGCAATGACGGGGAGAGTCTCCGGGGGGAGACGTCATTACCGGGGGATCGCTTATGCATGTTCAGGATTCACGTTGGTCTTCCGCCTCCGCCCTCGCCACGGGCGGCGGGGCGGTGGGCGGCCCGATCGGCGCGGCCGCGGGCAACGGACGCGGGGACGCCTCGCGTACGACGCCGCTGCGCGTGGACGCACAGCGCAATCTGGAGCACGTGCTGCGCGCGGCGCGCGAGGTCTTCGGCGAGCTGGGGTACGGCGCGCCCATGGAGGACGTGGCGCGGCGCGCGCGGGTCGGCGTCGGCACGGTGTACCGGCGCTTCCCGAGCAAGGACGTCCTGGTCCGGCGGATAGCCGAGGAGGAGACGTCCCGGCTGACCGACCAGGCACGTGCCGCGCTCGGCCAGGAGGACGAGCCGTGGTCGGCGCTCTCGCGTTTCCTGCGCACCTCGGTGGCCTCGGGCGCGGGCCGGCTGCTGCCGCCGCAGGTGCTGCGGGTCGGCGTCGAGGACGGCGTCGTACCCGACGAGGCCCGGGTGCCGCAGCAGCGGGTGCAGCCGGGCACCGGTGAGCTGCGGCTGGTGCCCGAGTCCTCGGCGGGCACGGTCGACGCGGTGGACGACGCGGGCGCGGCGGCGCTGCTCGACGTCGTGGGCCAGCTCGTGGAGCGGGCGCGCGCGGCGGGTGAGCTGCGGGCCGACGTCTCGGTGTCGGACGTCCTGCTGGTGATCGCCACGGCGGCGCCCTCGCTGCCCGACGCGGCGCAGCAGGCGGCGGCCTCGGCGCGGTTGCTCGACATCCTGCTGGAGGGGTTGCGGTCGCGCCCCCAGGCGTGACCCGGCCCAGGCGTGACCCGGCCCGGGTGAGGCCGTGCCGTCGACAGGCGAGTGATGCGATGGGGTGACGGCGAGGCGGGGTGCTGGACCGGCCCTCGCCTCGAACACCGTCACCGAACGTGCCGGGCAGGCCGCGCCGCGGTGCTCAACTCCCGCCCGGCGAGCGCTGCTTGAGTCTTCCCCGTACGGGCGGGGGCCAGTACTACGCTGTGGGGAGTCCGCACGGACGAGTGGATGTTTGTGCGGGTGGGTCCTGACGAAAAGCCAATATGGCACCCTGACCCGGTGTCCGGGACTGGTAGAGCTGGCAGCAGGGGCTTTCCGCGATGAGCGTAGACGGGTGGGACGAGTCGCGCGGTGACGACGACTCGGCGACTCCGCAGGTGCCGAGTCAGGGCGGACGGGCGGACCTGCCACCTGGCGCCGACCCCCTGGAGGGCCGCATCCCGGGCCGTGCGGAAGGCCGTCCGGACGGGCGCGCGGAGGGCAGCGTCCCGGCACAGCGCGACCGGCGCGAGGACAGCACACTGCCGCTGCCGCGCGACATGCCGGCGCCCCGTGAGGCGCCGCCGTCGGACGCCGACCTGATCGCGCGGATGCGCTCCGGTGACGACACCGCCTACGAGGAGCTGTACCGGCGCCACGCGGAGGCGGTACGCCGGTACGCGCGCACCTGCTGCCGTGACGCGCACACCGCGGACGACCTGACGGCCGAGGTCTTCGCCCGCATGCTCCAGGCGGTGCGCGGCGGCTCCGGACCCGAGCACGCCGTACGCGCGTATCTGCTCACCTCGATCCGGCGGGCCGCGGCGGACTGGACGAGGTCGGCGCGGCGCGAGCAGCTCGTCGATGACTTCGCGGTGTTCGCCGCGCAGTCCGCGCGGGTCTCCGAGGTGTCCGACGACACCCTCGACCTGGGCGCCGACGTACGGGCCATGCACGAGGCCGAGCAGTCCATGGCGATGCAGGCCTTCCGGTCGCTGCCGGAGCGCTGGCAGGCCGTGCTCTGGCACACCGAGGTCGAGGACGAGTCGCCCAGCGAGGTCGCGACTCTCTTCGGGCTCGACGCCAACGGCACGCGCGTGCTCGCCAGCCGCGCCCGCGAGGGACTCAAGCAGGCCTACCTCCAGGCCCACGTCAGCGCCAGCCTCGCCAGTGACGAGGAGTGCGCCCGGCACGCCGACCGGCTCGGTGCCTACGCCCGCGGCAGCCTGCGCACGCGCGCCGAGCGGGGCCTGCGCAAGCACCTGGAGGAGTGCGCCAAGTGCCGACTGGCCGCCGGCCAGATCCAGGAGGTCGCCGGAGGCATCCCCGCCGTCGTGCCGGTCGCTGTCATCGGCTGGTTCGGTGCCGCCGGGTACGCCAAGGCGGCCGGGCTCATCGCCGGAGGTGCCGGGGTCGGTGCGGCCGGTGCCGCCGGGGCGGCCTCGGCCGCGGGCGGCGGTTCCTCGGGCGGGGCGAGCTCCGGGGGCGGTGCGGCGGCCTCCGAGGGGCTGGGCGCGCCGGTGAAGGCCGGTATCGCGGCCGGTGTGGTCGCCGTGGGCGTGGTGGCGGCGATCGTGCTCGCGCTGGCCGGCAACGAGAAGCCGGCCGACGAGACCGACGCCAAGCAGCCCCCCGTCCCCTCCCCCATCGTCAAGGAGACGCCGACGCCCACGCCGCCGGAGCCGTCGCAACCGGAGCCCTCGCCGAAGGAGCCCGCTCCACGGCCGCCGGCGATCGAACCGGCCGCCGAGCCCGCCCCCTCCCCGACCCCGACGCCCACGCGCACCCCCAGTCCGACACCCACGCCCTCCCCGAAGCCGACCCCCACACCGACCCCGACGCCCACCCCCACGCCTCCTCCCCCGGCCCCGCCCGCCCCGGTCGTCTACCAGTGGAGCCAACTGTCGTACGACCTCACTGGCGACGGCACCGCGCCCGAGATGCGACTCCACGGCAGCAGCTGGGTGTGGCAGCGGTACGGCGTGTCGATCCGCGACAAGCGGTACGCGCACGGCGTCACCGTGCACGGCAGGTCCTCCGTCACCATCGACCTCAACCGGGAGTGCTCCGCCTACGACGCGATGGTCGGCGTGGACGACTCGACCCTGGGGCTCGGCGAGTTCGCCTTCTCGGTCTACGCCGACGGCGTCCGGCTGTGGCGGTCCGGAGCGCTCAAGGGCGGGGACCCGGCCGTACCCGTCCATGTGAGCCTCGCCGGGCGCGAGACCGTGCGGCTGGTGGTCGAGCCGCACAGCACCTTCGACACGCTGCTGCTGGCGGACTGGGCGGAGTCGAGGTTCAGCTGCGACTAGGCCGGGCAGCGGGGCTCTTCGCCTTCGCCTGCTTACGGCGTCCGCTCGACCCGATCGTGAAGTTCGCGTATCGCCTCGGCGAGGTCGTCCAGCACGTCGTCCTGGGTGAGGGCGGCGCCGCGCGTGTGCTCGGCCGCGAACCGCTCGGCGCCCAGAGTGGCGCGGGCGGCGGTCTCGGCCCGCTCGGCGTGCTCCCGCTCCGGCATGGGGCGCGGGTAGCCGCGACGCCAGTGCTCCGAGGCGGCCAGCAGACGGACCGCGCGCGGGTGGTCGCCGAGACGGGTGAGCAGGTCCGCCGCGGTGTCCGCGAGGGCCGCCGTGATCACGTCGGCACACCGGCTGTCGACCGCCGCACGCAGGATGTCGGCCAGGAGCGGCAGTCCGCGCTGCGGGCCCGACTCGGCCGTCACGACCATGGCCTCGATCGCGTGCAGCATCACGACGAACTGCGGCGGTGGCGTACCGCGGGTCGTCTCCACGCCGGCCGCTGCGCACATCTCACGCGCGCGTGCCGTGTCCCCGTCGTCCAGCGCGATCTGGGCCCGCATCAGCAGGACGAACGCCCGTGAGTCCGCCACGCCGTACCGGTCGGCGGCCGCGCTCGCCTCGTCCAGCGTCGCCAGTGCGGCCTCGCGGTCGCCCGTGCGGTAGGCGATCTCCGCGAGCCGGGTGATCAGGAACGGTGTCTCCGCGTGCGCGCCCACCTCGTGTGCGAGACGCAGTGCCTCCTCGTACTCGCCCCTGGCCTCCTCGAAGCGGCTGCGCGACATGGCGGTCTCACCGGCCGCGCTGCACACCTGGGCCCGCATCCAGCGGTCCCCGGCGCGGCGGCTGAGGATCCTCAGCTCCGCGAGGGCGTCGTCGACGTCGTCCGTGCCGCCGGGTGAGTCGACGACCATGTGCGTACGGAACATGAGCAGGACGCCGACCTCCCATTCGCCGCCGTGGACACGGCAGTTGGCGACGGCGACATCCATCGCGGCCCGGACGTCCTGCGGGCTGCTGAGGAAGAAGTCGATCAGCGGCCAGACGAGCCCCGGCAGCCGCGCGGCCAGTGGACCTCCCGGTTCGAAGAAGCTCCGTACGGCCATCAGGTAGCGCTGCATCCGCTCGTCCAGCCATGTGTCGATCGGCTCGGTCTCGGACTTGAGGAAGAGGTGCAGGAGACGCAGTTGCATCCGCGGTACGTGCAGGGGGTGGTGGGCCTCCTTCTCCGGGGCGGCGAGGAAGGCGTCGATCGGGTCGAGGGAGGCGTCGGGGGCGGAGGCGTCGCGGGCTGGGGAAGCCTTTGGGGTGCGGTCGGTGGTGTCCGGGGCGGCGCCCAGGCGCAGGATCCGGTCGATCCAGGCTGTGCCCTCGTGGCGGTAGGTGCGCAGCCACCAGAACCAGCCCATGGCGAGGGCGAGGGCCGCCGCCTCCGGTTCGTCGGCTGCCGCGAGGGTGCGGTCGAGGGCCGCCCTGATGTTGTCCAGCTCCGCCTCCAGGCGGGAGATCCAGCGGAGCTGGCCCGCGGAACGCAGCTGTGGATCCGCCTCCTCGACGAGCGCGCGCACCCACGCCTGGTGCCGGCGCTCGGCGGCGAGCCGCAGTGCGGGGGACTCGGCGGCGCGCTCCACCACGTACTCGTGGATGGTCTCCAGCATGCGGTACCGCATGCCGTCGGAGCCGTCCCGGCCCCATGGGGTGGCCACGATCAGGGACTTGTCGACGAGGGCCCCGAGGGTGTCCGCGACCGGACCGGTGCACACGGCCTCCGCCGCCGTGAGGTCCCAGCCGCCCGCGAAGACGGACATCTCGCGCAGCGCCGTGCGCTCGGGCTCGTCCAGCAGGTCCCAGGACCAGTCGACGACGGCGCGCAGGGTCTGCTGGCGGGGCAGGACCGTACGGCTTCCGGAGGTGAGGAGGCGGAAGCGGTCGTCGAGGCGGTCGGCGATCTGCCGTGGGGTGAGCAGCCGGAGGCGGGCGGCCGCCAGCTCGATGGCGAGCGGGAGTCCGTCGAGGCGGCGGCAGATCTCCGCGACGGCCTCTTGGTCGCGCCCGTCACCCGGCGCGGTGTCGGTGCCGGTGCCGGTGCCGGGGCGGACGGCGGCGGCGCGCTCCGCGAAGAGGCGGTGCGCCTGGTCGGGGAGCAGGGGCTCGACCGGGCGGACCAACTCGCCGGGGACGCCCAGGGGTTCACGGCTGGTGGCGAGGATCGTGAGGCCCGGGCAGTGGGTGAGGAGGGTTTCGGCGAGGATGGCGGCGGCGCCGATGACATGTTCGCAGTTGTCAAGGATCAGGAGTTGGCTGCGCTGGGCGCAGTACTCGATCAACAGGGCGACGGGGTCGTCCTGCTGCGCCGTGAGCTCGTTGGTCATGAGCACGGTCTCGCGCAGACCGAGCGCGTTGACCACCGCGCCTGCTACCGCCTCCGGCCGGTCGAGCGGGGCGAGCTCGACGAGCCATGCCTGGGGGGCGCCGGCTGCGGCCTCCTCGGCGAGGCGGGTCTTTCCAGAGCCGCCCGGTCCGGTGAGGGTGACCAGTCTGGCCCTGTGCAATTCGGAACGGATGGCGGCGAGTTCGAGTTCCCTGCCCACGAAAGAGGTAAGGCGGGGGCGGAGGTTGCCGGTTTGTTCAAGGGGTGGCTGGGGGGTTGTGGGTGGGGGTGGTTGCGGGGGCGCCGGTGGGAGGGGTCGCGGGGGCGCCGGTGGGGGTGGTTGGGCGGTTGTCGTGGGTTCTGGTTCGGGTGGGGTCAGCAGTTCTGTGTGCAGGGCACGGAGTTCCGGGCCGGGGTCGGTACCGAGGTCTTCGGCCAGGGCTCGGCGGGTGGACTCGTACGTGGCGAGGGCGTCGGCCGGGCGGCCCGTGTCGCGCAGGGCGCGGATGAGGAGGGCGTGGAGCGGTTCGTCGTACGGGTGGGCGGCGGTCAGTTCCTTCAGTTCGGGTACGGCTTGCCGGGCACGGCCCAGGCGCAGGTTCGCCTCGATGCGGGCTCGGGTCGCCTCCAGGCGCAGGGCCTCCGGGCGGGTGGCGGCGGTGTCGCGGTCGGGGAGGTCGGCCAGGGCGGGGCCACGCCACAGGGTCAGGGCGGTGGTGAGGGTTTGGGCGGCGGTGGCGGGGGCGTTGGCCGCGAGGGCGGTGGTGCCTTCGTGTACGAGGCGTTCGAAGACGAAGAGGTCTACGTCGTTCTTCGTCGCCGTGAGGCGGTAGCCGCCGGGGGCTGAGGTGACGGTGTCCTTGCCGAGGGTGCGGCGGAGGCGGGCGATCAGGGCCTGTAGGGCGGCTGGGGCGTCCTTGGGTGGGGCGGTGGGCCAGACCTCGTTGATCAGGGTTTGGGGGGTGGTGAGGTGGTTCGGGCGTAGGGCCAGGGCGGTGAGGAGGGCGCGGAGGCGGGGGCCGCCGACGGGGATGACGGTGCCCTGGTCGTCCACGGCCTGGGTGATGCCCAGGATTCTGTACCGCACCCGGTCATTGTCGCGGGGGTGCGGGTGGGCGGCACGGGGTTTGTGCTTGGAGGCGTTTTCGCCCCCGCCGCCCCTACCCGTCCCATCCCCAGGGGCTGCGCCCCTTCGACCCCACTGGGGCTGCCGCCCCAGACCCCACCATCGGCCCTGAAGGGGCCTCGTCCTCAAACGCCGGACGGGCTGGAGTGCCTGGGCCTGCGTAGCCCCCGCGGGTGGGTGGGGGGCAGGGACGGCAAAGACTCGTCCTCCAACCGGACCGGATGAAAAACGGCTGGGCCTGCGTAGCCCCCGCAGGTGGGTGGAGGTTCGGGGACGGCAAAGACTCGTCCTCACGTGCCGGACGGGTCGGTGCAGTGCCGGGACCGAGGTCGGAAGTGGGTGTCTCCGGCCGTGCTGGTTCAGACGCCGGACGGGCTGGAGTGGCTGACGCCTGTGCCGAGGGCGCCGCGTTGGGGGTTGATGCCTGCTGGTACTGCACGTTGGCGGGCGGGGGTGCCGGTCCAGCAGGTGCCTCGGCGGGCTAGGAGGCGGTGTAGCCAGAGTTCGAGGGAGACGAGGTCGGCGAGGCCGTCGAGGGGGAGGGGTTCGCCTTCGGCGGCGGCGCGGAGGGCCTTGCGGACCACGCGGGCCTCGACGAGGCCTGCCTGGGCGAGGAGGGGGGTGCCGAAGAGGGCCATCAGGGGGTCGGCCGACAGCCGGATGCCGGTGCGGGCCGCCGCTGCCGCGGGGGCGTGGGACGGGGCGCCCCAGCCGGGTGGGAGGTCGGCCACCCCGGCGCCCTCCAGGACGGTGCGGAGGATGGCGGCACGGGCGCCGGGCTGGACGCGCAGGGCCTCGGGGAGGGCGCGGCACGCGCGTACCACTTGGTTGTCGAGGAACGGCGTGTGCAGGCGCTGGGAGCGGATCTCGGCGGCTTGCTCCAGGACGCGGATGTCCGCGGCGTGGCGGGCGAGGGCGGCACGCGCGCGGTAGTCGCCGGGGCGTTGGCCGGGACCCACTCCGTTGCGGTTCGTCGCGGCTTGCAGGCGAACCGATACTTCAGCCAGGGCCTCGCCGGTCAGCCAGCGGGCCGCGGGGCCCGGTCTGGCCCAGGTGAGCGCGGCGAGCGACGCCCCCACGGCACCTCCGGGTTCGTCGAAGCGGCGGTCCATCAGGCGGGCGGCCAGGGACTCCAGGCCCGTGCGGTACGGGGTGCGGGCCAGCTTCCGTGCCGCGCCGTACACGCGCGCGGGGACCAGCACCGAGCCGTCCGCCTTCGCCAGCGCCGCGACGGGGCGGACCAGGTGGCGGCGTTTGCGGTCCATCAGGAGGTCGGCCAGGCGGGCCGGGTGGGCGTCCAGGACCTGGCGGGCGCCGTAGCCCGTGAAGTGGTCGGCGCTGCCGGCGGCGAGACGCGCGCGGTGTCGGGCCGCCGTGACGAGGCTGGGGCCCGGCTCGTCCGTCAGGGGGCCCTCCAGGTCGGCGTACGGCAGGGTCTCCTCGCCGCCCGTCACGACCACGTGGTGCAGGCGCGGGTTGGCCGCCAGGTTCCCGGCCCGCTCCAGCTCGGACTCGCGGCCGCCCACCGCGAGGTCGTTGAAGGTGACCGCCAGAAGGCGCTCCCCCGCGCCCGTGCCGTGGCCCAGGACCGTGCCCGGCATCCCGGGGAGGCCGGCCGCGAGCAGCGCCAGGGTGCCTGACGCGGGACCGCCGGACAGGTCCGCGCCGATGCCCGGAACCGGCATCCCGCGCGCGGCACGCCGTTCGGCGGGGCCCATGCCCGGGACCGGCCCCGGGTCTATGTCGGTGCCGGGAACATGGCGGGGCGCGGACAGACGGGCGCGTACCGCCTCCACCAGGGCGTCCCGGACGGCGTCGACGGCGCTGTCCGGGTCGGCGGTGGGCGCCGCGACCGCCAGCGAGGCGACCGGCTCGTACCCGGCGATCTCGCGCGCCCCGGTGCGCAGGATCAGCGCATGCCCCGGCGGAATGCGCCGTACGCCGTCGTACGGGGTGGAGTCGTGCAGGGCGGCCGGTACGTCGGGGGCGGCCAGCAGGGCGGCGAGGTGGCCGAAGTCGAGGTTGGCCTCGATGAGGTCGGCGAGGGGGAGCGCGGCGGTGGCGTAGGCCGTACCGCCGGCCCAGGGGGTGTAGAACACCGGCCGTGCGCCTGCCAGATCGCCGCACACCGTGACCCGGCGGCCGACCTGGACGACGGCCGTGTAGGAGCCGGACCAGGCCGTCAGATGCCGAAGTGCGCCCCCGCGCGCGGCGAAGAGGCCGAGGCGCAGCTGTTCGTCACTCGCGCCGCAGGTGCCGAGGACCGCGATCCTGTTCTGCGCGTCGGCCTTGATCACGCGCACCTCGTCCGGGCGCCAGTCGCCGACGGCCCACAGAGGATCGGGGTCGCCCCACAGGAGTTGGGAGCCGACCGGGTGCACGGTCTCGCCGTCGCTTCCGGTGGCCCCCGCGGAGCCGATACCGGCGGCCACCGCGGTGGTGCTGCTCCATCCCACCAACCACCGCATCGCCGCCTCCACAGGCTGTGGACAACCAGTGCACCGTACGAACCGGTCACCATGCTGCCATGAAGGACGCGTGCCGGAGCGGCGGCGGAGCCGCTCGAGATCCCGGATTTGTCAGCGCGTGAAGACGGTCGCGCGATCCGAACGCCCGGACGAGGCAGGAGGATCGGCCAGCGGCTGCGACGCGAATGCGCCCCCGATGCGCTCCCCGAAAACGCCCTTCGCGCCCTCAACTCCCATGGTCGGAGCGGTAATTACCCGGGAGGGGCGGGGTCGTTTTTCAGCCAAATCGGCGACGCGAGGACAGGCTCACGCACACTCCGCGCAACCCCCGCGCGCTACTCGGTGTGCTCGCGGTGCGCGCAGTCCGGGGAACGGTGTACGCCCCCCGGACCGTTCCGCCGCCCGCGGGGATGTAGGCGGCGGAATCCCCCAGCCCACTGGATCCAGTACAGCGGGCCGACCCACGCATGAGCCATGGAACCGCTCCCCCGGTGGCTGGAGAAGAGCGCACGGACGGGCGCACGGCCACACAGCGGGAGCACGTCACAACTGTGCGTAGGGGGTGCGCACTTGAGTACGGACCACAATCCCGCCATCCGGAAGAATGCCCCTTAACGCTTGGGATGCGGCGAACTACGCTGGGTTTACGAATGCCGCGTGGTTATGCCAGCGCGGCAGCCGTCTGTGTCGAGGGGTGGCGCATGTCCAGGGAGCAACGCGGGCCGAACGAAAAGCTCGGCGCCGTTCTCGCCCTCGCGGGAATCAGCAACGCAGGACTCGCCCGACGCGTCAACGACCTTGGCGCTCAGCGGGGCCTGACTCTTCGCTACGACAAGACGTCGGTGGCGCGCTGGGTGTCGAAAGGCATGGTGCCGCAAGGTGCCGCGCCGCACCTCATCGCCGCCGCGATCGGCCAGAAGCTGGGCCGCCCGGTGCCGCTCCACGAGATCGGCCTGGCGGACGCGGACCCCGCACCCGAAGTGGGCCTCGCCTTCCCCCGGGACGTCGGACAGGCGGTGAAGTCGGCGACGGAGCTCTACCGTCTCGACCTCGCCGGACGGCGCGCCGGCTCCGGCGGCATCTGGCAGTCGTTGGCCGGTTCGTTCGCAGTGAGCGCATACGCAACGCCCGCCTCCCGGTGGCTGATAACCCCGGCCGACAGTTCGGTGGCCCGCGAGGTGAGCCCGTCCGAGGGGGCCGGCGCACCGCTCAAAGTCGGCCACAGCGATGTGCAGAAGCTGCGGGAGGCCGCCGAGGACGCCAGGCGCTGGGACTCCAAGTACGGAGGTGGCGACTGGCGTTCGTCCATGGTGCCGGAGTGCTTACGGGTGGAGGCGGCACCGCTGCTGCTCGGCTCGTACTCCGACGAGGTCGGACGGGCGCTGTTCGGCGCGAGTGCCGAACTCACGCGTCTGGCCGGGTGGATGGCCTTCGACACCGGTCAACAGGAGGCCGCCCAGCGGTACTACATCCAGGCGCTGCGGCTCGCCCGCGCGGCGGCCGACGTACCCCTCGGCGGGTACGTGCTGGCGTCGATGTCGCTCCAGTCGACCTACCGGGGCTTCGGCGACGAGGGCGTCGACCTCGCGCAGGCCGCGCTGGAACGCAACCGGGGGCTGGCCACGGCCCGCACCATGAGCTTCTTCCGTCTCGTCGAGGCACGCGCACACGCGCGCGCGGGTGACGCGCAGGCCGCCGGCGCGGCACTGAAGGCGGCGGAAGGCTGGCTGGAGCGGTCCAGGGAGGGCGACAACGACCCGTCCTGGCTCGGCTTCTACTCCTACGACCGCTTCGCCGCGGACGCCGCCGAGTGCTACCGCGACCTGAAGGCACCACGTCAGGTACGGCGGTTCACGGAACAGGCGCTGTCGAAGCCGACGGAGGAGTTCGTGCGCTCGCACGGGCTACGGCTGGTCGTCTCCGCGGTGGCCGAGCTGGAGTCGGGCAACCTCGACGCGGCCTGCGAGCAGGGCGTGCGGGCGGTGGAGGTCGCGGGGCGGATATCGTCCGCGCGCACCACGGAGTACGTGAAGGACCTGCTGCACCGCCTGGAGCCGTACGGCGACGAACCGCGCGTGGTCGAGCTTCGGGAACGTGCACGGCCGCTGCTGATGGCTCCGGCGTAGGCGGCACCTCCATGAGACCGGCGGCTCAGCAGGTTGGGCCGCCGGTCGTCACGGCGCGCCGTCCGTACGTCCGAAGCAGCGCTCCAGCTCGTCGAGGTCGTAGAAGGCGCTGTTCTTCGCGATCGGGTGGCAGCCGGCCTTGAAAGCGGTCTCCTTCTCGTTGTAGAGCATCCGCACCAGGTAGGTGTCGGCCTTGCCGCCCTTGCCGGCCTTGCGGAAGACGTCCCACTGGACGTTCGAGCCGAGCGGTGCCACGGACGCGCCCCGCCAGGGGTTGTCGGCGTAGGTGTACGGCTGCTCGGCCGTGGCGCCCTTCGTGCTGCCGGGCAGGCCCATCAGCGCGGCCAGCGGGATGATCTCCTCGGCGTGGGTGAAGCGCAGTTCGGCGCCCAGGTCGCTGGTGCCGGCCCGCTTGGCCTCGACCTGCTTGAAGAAGTCGTCGAGCACGACGTCCGCCATCTTGTACGTGATGTCGCTGCCGGCGAAGCCCGGGCCCTTCTCGTAGAAGTCCTCGACATCGCTCAGGTACCCGAACCAGGCCGCGTCCCGCTTGGAGAGGAACCGCTCCATGCCCCAGCCCTTGCCGCCGGGGCTCTCGTCGCTCATGGCGGGCGCGATGGCGTACAGGTTGTAGACGGCCGTGGCGGCGGCCACGCGGTCGGTGTCGGAGAGCTGGTCGACGAAGTCGCCCTTGAAGAGCTTCTTCAGTACGTCACGGGCGGCGCGGTGGGTGGCGGGCTGGTCGGTGATCGACTTCAGGGTGCTCGCGAGGCGCTCGTCGTTCGCGACGTAGTCCCGGTAGGCCGCGCCGCCGGCCGCCTTGTGGAAGTACAGCAGGTCCACGTCCGTGCGGGTCGGGCCGATCAGCGGCTTCAGGGCCGGGTCGGCCTCGGCGAGCCCTGCGGCGTACAGGTTCGCGCTGTCGACCGCGCGGCCCTGCCCCGAGCTGACGACGTCGATCTTCTCCTTCTCCCCGGCGATCTTCTTGAACAGCCCTGGCAGCCGCCGCTCCGTGCGCACGGCCGTGTCGTGGAGCTCGCGCTTGCCGCGCCCGCTGAGATCGCCGTAGCCGACGGCGCTCATGGCCTGCTGCAGCGCCTGTGCCCTCGGGCCGAACTCCCGGCCCTTCGCGGTGAGCCGACCGGCCGCCTCGGCCTTCTTCCACAGCGCCAGGACCAGGTCGGCGTCCTCGCCGTCGGTGGCGGCGCGGGAGCCGTGGCGGGAGACGTTCTCCGTGAAGACGGGGGTGAATCCGGCCGGGGGATGCCGGTAGGTGCGGGCGTCCTGGCCGGGGGCGTAGGTCGCCTTGGTGCCGTAGCTGTCACGGATGGCCGTGTTCGAGGCGGCGCCGGCGGGGGCGGCCGGGGCGGTGGCCAGGAGGGCGGCGAGGCCGAGGGCCAGGGGTGAAGCCAGGGCCGGGGTCAGGCGTCTCATGGAGGTGCCGTTTCGTTCAGTGCCGCTGTCGCACCGAGGCGGCAGTCCGAGGGGCTCTGCCGCATCGTCGAAGCGGTGGATGAACTCCTCGTGGCGGAATCACGGCGGCCGAATGGCCGGATTTCCCGCCCTTGCCCAAGGTTCTCCCTGGGAATCGTCACGCCGAGGCGTATGGGCCGGGCATCCCCGTCCCAGCGCGGTGGTCCCTTGGGTTTGAGTGCGTTGTCAGTGGCGCAAGGCATTATCGAAACCGGGAGGTGGGGCAGGTGCGGACGCTCGCTTACGACTGTGACGTGCTCGTCATCGGCGGTGGGATCGTCGGGCTGTCCACGGCGTATGCGATCACGCGTGCCGCGCCGGGGACACGGGTGACCGTCCTGGAGAAGGAGCCGGGTCCGGCCCGGCACCAGACGGGGCGCAACAGCGGGGTCATCCACAGCGGGATCTACTACCGGCCGGGGTCGCTGAAGGCGCGGTACGCGGTGCGGGGCGCCGCCGAGATGGTCAAGTTCTGCGCCGAGTACGGCATCGCGCACGCGGTCACCGGCAAGCTGATCGTCGCGACCGAGCGAGCCGAGCTGCCACGGCTGCACGCGCTGGTGCAGCGCGGCCGGGAGAACGGCATTCCGGTGCGGGAGCTGGGCGCCGCGCAGATCGCGGAGTACGAGCCGGAGGTGCGCGGGCTCGCCGCCATACACGTCGGGACGACGGGCGTGTGCGACTTCGTCGGGGTCGCTCGGCAGCTGGCCGAGGCGTCCGGGGCGGAGATCCGGTACGGCGCGCGGGTCGAGCGGGTGGACCGACGGGCGGAGCTCGGGGTCGCGGTGCGGACCACGCGCGGGGACGTCGTGCGGGGGCGGGTGCTGGTGAACTGTGCCGGGCTGTACTGCGACGAGGTGGCCCGGCTGACGGGGGACGAGCCGGAGGTGCGGATCGTGCCGTTCCGGGGGGAGTACTACTCGCTGGCGCGGCCCGAGCTGGTGCGGGGGCTGGTGTACCCGGTGCCGGATCCGGCGTTTCCGTTCCTCGGGGTGCATCTCACGCGCGGGATCGACGGGGGTGTGCACATCGGGCCCAACGCGGTGCCGGCGCTGGCCCGGGAGGGATACGGGTGGGGGGTCGTGCGGCCTCGGGAGATCGGGGGGACGGTGGCGTGGCCGGGGGTGTGGCGGATGGCTCGGCGGCACTGGCGGTACGGGGCGGGGGAATTGCGGCGGTCGGTGTCTCGGGGGGCGTTCACGGAGGCGGTGCGGAGGTTGTTGCCTGCGGTGACCTCGGATGATCTGGTGCCGGCCGCGGCGGGGGTGCGGGCGCAGGCCGTGTTGCGGGACGGGAGGCTGGTGGATGACTTCTTGATACGGGAGGGGGTGCGGGCTGTGCATGTGTTGAATGCGCCGAGCCCTGCGGCTACCGCTGCGCTGCCGATCGGGAGGGAGGTGGGGCGGCGGGTTCTGGGGGTGTTGGGGGCCGTGTGAGTGCGGCTCGGTTTTCTCGCCCCCGCCGCCCCTACCCGTCCCATCCCCAGGGGCTCCGCCCCTTCGACCCCACTGGGGCCGCCGCCCCAGACCCCGCTGTCGGCCCTGAAGGGCCTCGTCCTCAAACGCCGGACGGGCTGAAAATGCCCCTGCGGGTGGGTGGGGGCTCGGGACGGCACATACTCGTCCTCCAACGCCGGACGGGCTGGAGGGGTGCCCGGGTGGGTGGGGGCCAGGGAGGGCGAGGCCTCGGTTTCAAAGGCCGGGCGGGCTGGACGTGCCCCTGCGGGTGGCTGGCTGACAGGAGTCGGGCGGCCCGTAAAATCGGATTCACTGTGTCTGATTTTTTCAACGCCTCCGATGCCCCCCAGCCCGAGCACTCCGGGGAGGCCGGTCATCATCCCGGTGTTTCCGTTCGGCACACTCGGGCCAAGGGGGAGCCGCGGTTTCCCGATGGGCCCAAGGCTGATCCGGCCGGGTCGCACTTCGAGCGGCGGATTCGGAGTTTTCAGCCGCGGCGGAGTCGGGTGACCGCGGGGCAGGCGGACGCGTTGCAGCGGCTGTGGCCGAAGTGGGGGCTGGACATCGACGGGCAGCGGGTCGTCGACCTCCCCGAGCTGTTCGGGAACGACAACCCCGTGGTGCTGGAGATCGGCTTCGGGATGGGGGAAGCGACCGCTCAGATGGCCGCCGGGGACCCTGGAACCAACATCCTCGGCGTCGACGTGCATACCCCGGGCCAGGGCAATCTGCTCAATCTCGCCGACCAGAACGGGCTGTCCAACGTCCGGGTCGCCAACGGCGACGCCATCATCCTGCTCCGCGAGATGCTCGCGCCGGACTCGCTCGACGGGCTGCGCGTCTACTTCCCGGACCCCTGGCCCAAGAAGCGGCACCACAAGCGGCGGCTCATCCAGCCCGAGTTCCTCAGTCTCGCCGCGGCCCGGCTGAAGCCCGGCGCCGTGGTGCACTGCGCCACCGACTGGGAGCCGTACGCCGAACAGATGCTCGAAGTCCTGACCGCGCACCCCGACTTCGAGAACACGCAGGAGGACGGCGGTTTCGCGCCCCGTCCGCAGTTCCGGCCGCTGACCCGTTTCGAGGGGCAGGGACTGGACAAGGGTCATGTGGTGAACGACCTGCTCTTCCGCCGCGTACAGCGGTAGCAACAGCTACTGCGGTAGCAACAGCAAGCAATCCCCACCGGCGCCCGAGCCCCTCGCGCTGCTGCGGGCGGCGCCCCTGCCTCGTTAGGGTCGATGCCGTGGCCACCTGTCCCCCGTACCCGACGCACCCCACCGGACCCACCGGACCCACTGGCGGCGCACCGCGGCACGCGCACTGGTGGCACCGGCGGTGGGTGCGTTACGGCGCGCTCAGCACGCTGCTCGCGCTCTCCGGGCTGGTCATTCTCGCCCTGGTACGGGAGCAGACCGGCACCGAGGGGTTCCTGGTCGGGCTCGGGCTCGCCGTGCTGCCCGTGCCGCTGCTCGTCGCCTCGTTCCGGTGGCTGGACCGGGTCGAGCCGGGGCCCTGGCGCAATCTGCTGTTCTCCTTCGCCTGGGGTGCCTGCGCGGCGGCGCTGATAGCGATCGTCGCCAACAGTTTCGCGACGAGATGGATAGCGACCGCGACCGCCGATCCCTCGCATGCGGACACCCTGGGCGCGACCGTCATAGCGCCCGTCGTGGAGGAGATCGCGAAGGCCGCGGCCGTGCTGCTCGTGTTCCTGTTCCGGCGGCGGGACTTCACCGGGATCGTCGACGGTGTGGTGATAGCCGGGGTCACCGCCACCGGGTTCGCCTTCACCGAGAACATCCTCTACCTCGGTACCGCCTTCGGTACCGACCAGCTCTCCGGCGACAGCGGCATCGCCTCCGTGACCGCGGCGACCTTCTTCGTCCGCGTCATCATGTCGCCGTTCGCGCACCCGCTCTTCACCGTGCTGACCGGTATCGGATTCGGGATCGCCGCGCTGTCGGGCGAGCGGCAGCAGGTGCGGCGCGTTCTCCTTCCTCTCACCGGGCTGTTGCTGGCCATGGGCATGCACGCCCTGTGGAACGGCTCGTCGAGCTTCGGTGAGTTCGGGTTCTTCGCGGTGTACGCGGCCTTCATGGTGCCTGCGTTCGGGTTGCTGACGTGGCTGGTGATCTGGACTCGGCAGCGGGAGTTGCGGACCGTGCGGGAGGAGTTGCCCGCGTATGTCGTGGCCGGGTGGCTGGCGCCGGGGGAGCCGTTCGCGCTGGGGTCGATGCGGGCTCGGCGGGTGGCTCGGAAGTATGCGCGGCGGAGTGGGGGGCGGGGGGCTGCGCGGGCGGTGGCGGAGTACGAGGGGTATGCGACGTCGTTGGCGTTTCTGCGGCGGAGGGGGCGGCGGGGGCGGGGTGGGGGTGACTTCGTGGTGCGGGAGCGGGAGTTGTTGCAGGAGTTGTGGATGCGGCGGGGGGTTGCTCGGGGGGTGTTGGAGCGGGCTGCGTTGGAAGGGGTGGCTGTGCGGGTGTGGGGGGCGTACGGGTACGGGCAGGCGGGGGTGGGGTACTGGCAGGGGTATGGGGCGGTGCCGTATCCGGCGTACAACCCGTATCGGACGTGACCCTGGGGGTTGGCGCGGTTTTCTCGCCCCCGCCGCCCCTACCCGTCCCATCCCTTGAAGGGGCTCCGCCCCTTCGACCCCGCTGGGGGCTGCGCCCCCCAGACCCCGCCATCGGCCCTCCGGGCCTCGTCCTCAAGCGCCGGACGGGCTGAGAATGCGGCTCGCCCGCAAGCGCCGGACGGCCTGAGAATGCGGCTCGCCCCCGAACGCAGGACGGGCTGAACGCGGCTCGTCCTCAAACGCCGGACGGCCTGAGAATGCAGCTCGTCCCCCGAACGCCGGATGGGCTGGGGGTGCCTGGGCCGGCGTAGTCCCTGCGGGTGGGTGCTCCCTGTGGAACGCCCCTCCCCCTCAGGCCGACGCCTCCGTCAGCCTTCCCACCTCCTCCTCCGTCAGCCTCAGGCCGTCCACTCCGATCAGGGCCGGCAGCTGGTCCACCGTGCGGGCCGAGGCGATCGGGGCGGTGACCGTCGGCTGGGCTGCCAGCCAGGACAGGGCGATCGTGGCGACGGGGGCGTCGTGGGCGGCGGCGATTTCGTCGAGGGCGGCGAGGACCTTCTGGCCGCGCTCGGATGCGGCGTGCTTGGCGGCGCCCTCGGCGCGCGGGCTCTGTACGGTCGTGCCGGGGCGGTACTTGCCCGTGAGGAAGCCGGAGGCCAGGGCGAAGTACGGGACGGCGGCCAGGCCTTCGCGTTCGGCGAGGTTCTGGAGTTCGCCCTCGTAGGTGTCGCGGGACACCAGGTTGTAGTGGGGCTGGAGGGCGACGTACCGGGCGAGGCCCTCGCGGTCGGAGAAGGCCAGGGAGGCCTCCAGCCGCTGCGCTGAGATGTTGGACGCGGCGATGTGCCGTACCTTGCCGGCCTTCACCAGGTCGTCGAGCGCGCCGATGATCTCCTCGACCGGCACTTCCGGCTTGTCGAAGTGGGTGTAGTAGAGGTCGATGTGGTCGGTGCCGAGGCGGCGGAGCGAGGCGTCGGCGGCCGCCTTGATGTTGGCCGCGGTCAGGCCCTGGAAGTCGGGGTGCTGGCTGACCTTGGTGGCGATGACGACGTCGTCCCGGTTGCCGCGCGCCTTCAGCCAGTTGCCGATGATGGTCTCGGACTCGCCGCCCGCGTTGCCCTCGACCCAGGCCGAGTACGAGTCTGCCGTGTCGATGAAGTTGCCGCCCGCGGCCGTGTAGGCGTCCAGTACGGCGAAGGACTGGGTCTCGTCGGCCGTCCAACCGAAGACGTTGCCGCCGAGGGAGAGCGGGAAGACCTCCAGGTCGGAGGAGCCGAGCTTGCGTAGGGATGCAGTCATGCTCGGCATCAACGTCCTGACCGGAGACCTCTCTTCCGAAACAGTCGCAAACTTCCCGTAAACAAGCGGAGCCTGGCCCTCCGGGGACCGGCAACCCTGACGTCGGGGGGTTGTCGTCAGGACCGCCAGAGATCAGGACGGCCGCAGGTCAGGACGCCCGGCGAGCAGGACGGGTGCAGATCAGGACGGCCGGCAAGCAGGACGAGCGCAGGTCAGACTGGCGCAGATCAGGAACGTCGCACATCGGCCCCGGAAGGACAGGACCACGGACGAGGGAGCAGGAGCCACCAGGAACAGGAACCACCCGGAACAGGAACCGCCGGGTCCAGGAGGGCGTGCCTAGCCCCCGAACTCTCCCGGATGCCCCTCCCAGAGGCCTCGCCCCGATACCTGGCCCAACGCCTCGCGGATGCCCCCGAAGACATCCCCCCGCGAGGCCGCTCCCGCGCCCCTAAGACCCACAGACCCGCAGACCCACAAACCCGCAGACGCACAGGCCCCAGACTCCAGGACCTCAAGACCTCAAGACCTCAGGGAGTAAGCCCCTTACCCCGCAACCACGCCATCGGGTCGATCCCGCTCGCGCTGCCGTCAGGGTGGACCTCGAGGTGCAGGTGGGCGCCGGTCACGTTGCCCGTGGCGCCTACGCGGCCGATGACGTCGCCCGTGTTGACCTTCTGGCCGACGCTCACGCTGATCGAGGACTGGTGGGCGAACCAGATCTCGGTGCCGTCGTCGAGGGTGAGCTCGGTCTTGTAGCCGTACGAACCGTCCCAGCCGGCGAACGTGATCGTGCCGCTGTGCACGGCCTTGATCAGCGTGCCCGTGGGGGCGGCGAAGTCGAGGCCCGTGTGGTAGCCGGAGGACCAGTAGGCGCCGGCCTGACCGAAGGTCGAGGTGATGGTGTACGAGGAGGTCGGCAGCGTGTACTGCTTGGCCAGCTCGGCGAGACGCTCGGCCTCGGCCTTCTTGCGGGCCTCCTCCTCGGCCTTGGCCTTGGCGGCGGCGGCCTTGGCCTCGGCCTCCTTCTCCGCCTTGGCGGCCGCGGCGGAGGCCTCCTTCTCGGCGGCGGCGACGGCGGCCGCGGCGGCCTTGCTCTCGATCTGGTCCTGCTGCTGCTCGGCCTGCGCCATGATCCGGCTGCGCAGCGCCTCACCGGCGTCGGGGGCGTCCTGCGTGGTCTCGTCGGTCGCCGCGCCCATGGTGCTGAGGGCCGTACCGGCGTCCTCGGCGGGAGCCGCGTCGTCGTCGGAGATCAGGGGCAGGTCCGGGATGGTGATGGCCACCGGCGGCTTGCCGCTGTTGGCGCTGGCCATGCCGCCCGCGCCGACGGCGGCTATGACACCGACGCCGAGAACCGTGGAGCTGCGGGCGAGTCCCCCGCCGCGCTGCTTGGAGACGCGATGCCTGCCGCGTACCGGACGAATGGACTCCGCGGTGGGGTTCCACTCCTCGAACGGGCCCTCGTCGCTGCGGTTACGGTCGTAGCCGAAGGTGTCGGTACCGCGTTGGCCGGGCACGAACGGGGCTTGCGGGGCAGGCCGGTTGGACGCCACGTGGGCGTACTCCTTTCCTTCCTTCTCGCCTACCGGGTTAGCTGACGGGTTCGGAGCAGGAAGGTCTCCTACGCGCGTATACCGGCCGTGAGTTCCCGGCGGTATCCGTGCGATTCACCCCAAGGTGGTGGTTCCCCGGTTCCCTTGCGGGATTCGGCGCGTGCGCACGGAGCCGCCTCTTGTGACGGCTGGGACGACCGCGCTGCGTTATCGAACGTTAATAGACGCGGGGTACGGATTCCAAGCTGTTCCGCTTGATCATTAACGATTTTCGCCTGGACTTACGGGTCATGAGCGGCCTAATTCGGGCGAGTTGGCCAGCACTCAGGAGTCACACAGGTATTGACGGTATGTCAGTTGTTATGCGGAGGGGGGTCGCCCGATCACGGTTGGTGACAACGATCATGGAGTGGCTCCACAGGATCTCCATCAGGGGCCCGCAGAGGCGTGGCTGCCTCAGGGGCGGCGTACGGCGAGGAGGGCCATGTCGTCCGCCATCCCGCCCCCGGAGTGGCGGCGCACCTCCGCCGCGAGCGCGCCGAGCAGCGCGGCCGGCTCACGCCGGGCGTTGGTCCGCCCCGCCAGTCCCGTCTCGGGGTCGTAGAACCGGTCTCGCTCGTCCCGGGCCTCGGACAGGCCGTCGGTGTACACGAGCAGCGTCGCTCCGGTGGGGAAGCCGGCCTCCTGGGCCCGGTCCGGCCAGGCCGCGAGCTCCTGCATGCCGAGCGGCAGGGCGGGCTCGGAGGCGGGCAGTGCGCACACGGTGCCGTCGGCGTACAGGAGCAGGGGCGGGGGATGCCCTCGGTTGACCAGGCGTACGATCCCGTCGCCGTGCGGGAGTTCGGCGAGGACGACGGTGGTGAACCCCTCGGCGGACTCCACCTCCTCGCGCCGTGCGCGCTCCCGCGCGAGCGCCCGTTCCAGGCGCTGTGCCACCGCCTCCAGCGTGGTCTCCTGCTCGGCGGCCTCCCGGAACGCCCCGATGACGACGGCGACGACCCCGACCGCCCCCATCCCCTTGCCGCGCACGTCTCCGACGACGAGCCGCACGCCGTGCGGGCTGTCCTGCACCGCGTACAGGTCCCCGCCGATGAAGACGCCCTCCTGCGCCGCCTCGTAGCGTGCCGCGATCTGGAAGGCGCCGATCCGCTCGGCGGGTTCGGGCAGTACGGCGCGCTGGGCGGCCTCGGCGATGGCGCGGGCGGAGGCGAGGCGGGCGTCGCTGCGGCGGACGAGGAGGTTGATGAGGACGGCGAGGACGGAGACGGTGACCACGGTGACCAGCTCGGTGATCACCTCGACCCGGGGGAGGCCGCCCAGACTGGCGTGGAGCACGACCAGCGCGCCGACCGCCACGGCGCCGGTGAGCACCGTGCCGCGCTGCGAGTAGAGCGGGGCGGCGACCAGGGGCGCGGCGGTGAAGAAGGGGGCGCCGGTGAAATCCGTGGGCGTGACGTAGTCGTACCCGCAT
Organism: Streptomyces sp. NPDC008086; assembly: GCF_042957325.1. Taxonomy (NCBI): domain Bacteria; kingdom Bacillati; phylum Actinomycetota; class Actinomycetes; order Kitasatosporales; family Streptomycetaceae; genus Streptomyces; species Streptomyces sp. NPDC008086. The sequence continues at coordinate 902,847 of NZ_JBIBIA010000002.1, read as the reverse complement.
CCGGCGGCGATGAGCAGGGCGGGCAGCAGCCGGACGAACCGGCGTGCGTACGAGATCCGCCGTTCCTCCACGTCACCAGGGTTGCCGAAGCGGGGGCGGGCGGCGAGCGGTGGGGACCGACCGGAGCAGCGGGGCGGCCGGCGGGACAGCCGCCGGCGGAGACACCGGGGAAAACACTCGGGGCCGGAACTTTTCAGTTCCGGCCCTGAGTCTTCAGTAGCGGGGACAGGATTTGAACCTGCGACCTCTGGGTTATGAGCCCAGCGAGCTACCGAGCTGCTCCACCCCGCGGCGATGACTCAATAGTACGCCATCCGCGGGACGGAAAGCACACGCGTTTCCCGGGGCCGCCGCGAGCGGCGTTTTTCGGGGCGGGTTCAGGGCGCCGGTGTCATGGCAGGAGGTGGCTGTTCGGGGCCTTGGCCCGGGCCTCGTACTCGGGCAGGACGACCACGTCCACCCCTTCCCCGGCCAGCAGCCCGCTGCCGTCGGCGCCCGCCACGAACGTGTCCGGCTCCCGCCAGGCCGTCACCACCCGGCGCACCCCGGCGTCGAGGATCAAGCGGGCGCACGGCACCGGACGGGACGCGCGGCGCGTGCAGGGTTCCAGGCTCGTGTAGACCGTGGCGGACGTCACACGGGGGTCTCCGGGCGCGACCTTCGCCAGCGCCGCCTCCTCCGCGTGCACCACGGGGTCGCCGCCCTCGCGGGAGTGGCCCCGCGCCAGCTCGGTCCCGTCGGCCGCCACCACGACCGCCCCGACGCTGAAGGCCGTTCCCGACGGCGGGCACTCGGCCGCCAGCTCGCACGCCAGCGCCAGCCATCTCCGGTCGGCGGCGGAGGGCAGCACACCGGCGCCGGGCGCGGTGGGCTCGTAGCGCATCAGGACGACGTCCTCGATCCGCCGCGTCTCCAGCAGGCGCAGCCGTCCGCCCTGGTACTCCCCCGGGCCGAACAGCCGCGGCGCCTTGGGGTCCCCCACGAACAGCGGCGCCAGCACCAGCTGCACCTCGTCGGCCAGGCCCTGCTGGAGCAGCTGGGTGTGGACCGTGCCGCCGCCCTCCACCATCAGCCGCTCGACCCCGCGCGCCTCGCGCAGGTGGCGCAGCAGGCCCCGCCAGTCCAGGTCGGCGCCCAGCGCGACCACGTCCGCGGCGACCGGCTCGCGGCGCAGCCGCTCCGCGCCCTTCTCCGTCGTATAGACGATCTTCTCGCCGCCGGTGTGCCAGAAGTTCGCCGTCGGATCCAGCTCGCCGGAGGCGCTGACCGTGACCTTCAGCGGGTACTCCGGCTTGCCTGCGGCCTTCCGCGCGGCCCGCCGCTCGGCCGAGTTCACCAGCAGCCGGGGGTTGTCGGCCCGGATCGTGCCGGCGCCGATCAGGATGGCGTCGACGGACGCCCGTACCTCGTCGACGCGGTCGAAGTCGGCGGGGCTGGACAGGAGCAGGCGGTCGGGCCCGGTGTCGTCGAGGTAGCCGTCCAGGGAGACCGCGGCGGACAGCAGGACGTAGGGGTACGACGGCATCGACGCGCTCCCTTTCGGGGCCGGAGTGGGACGGGGATCGGATGGGGATGAGGACAAGGGCTTGGTTCAAGTTTGAAACAAACCTACACTGGTCGCATGACGACTCGCTGGCTCTCCCCCGAGGAGCAGCGCGCCTGGCGCGCGTACATCGCCTCCGTCGCCCTCGTGGAGGACGCGCTGGACCGGCAGCTCCAGCAGGAAGCCGGCATGCCCCATCTGTATTACTCCATCCTCGCCACCCTGTCCGAGGCTCCGGAGCGCAGGCTGCGCATGACCGACCTCGCGGAAGGGCTGAAGATCACCCGCAGCCGGCTGACGTACGCCGTGACGCGGCTGGAGAAGGACGGGCTGGTGGGGCGCGAGGACTGCCGCTGGGACAAGCGCGGCAGCATCGCGACGATCACCGAGGAAGGGATGCGCGTCCTGGAGCGCACGGCGCCTGGTCATGTGGAGACCGTACGGGCGCTGCTCTTCGACCGGCTGACCCCGGAGCAGGTCGGGCAGCTGGAGGAGATCTTCACGGCGGTCGCCGAGGGGTTCCAGGGGGAGGACGCGCACCCCACCGCGGAGGACGTGCCCTGGCGGCGGCGCTCGGGCAAGTCCTGTTCGTGAAACGGGAGTCATGAGGCACGGGTGCGGTCTGTGACCCGTACGACAAACTTGTTGCTTCAAATTTAAAGCATGAGGTAGGGTCCTGGACCGAGGAGCTGCTTCAAATCTGAAGCAGCAAGCCCACGTACGGAACCCGGAGAACCCGCATGCCCGACTTCACCGCCGCCGCCACCCAGCGCGCCCGCGTCCGGGTCCCGCTGCGCTTCCAGGACGGCTACCGCGTCGACGCCGAACTCGTCACCTTCCACGGCCTGACCGACGGCCTGGAGCATGTCGCCGTCGTCCTCGGCGACCCGGCCCCCGGCAGCACGCCGCTGGTCCGGCTGCACTCCGAATGCCTCACCGGTGATGTCTTCGGCTCGGCCCGCTGCGACTGCGGCCCCCAGCTGCGCGAGGCCGTCGAGCGCATCGCGGAGCGCGGCGGCGTACTGCTGTACCTGCGCCAGGAGGGCCGGGGCATCGGGCTCTACAACAAGCTGGACGCGTACGCCCTCCAGGACCAGGGCCTCGACACCTACGCCGCGAACGCCGCCCTCGGCCTGCCGGAGGACGCCCGCGACTACACGGCGGCCGCCCAGATGCTCGCCGCCCTCGGCATCGGCGAACTCGACCTGCTCTCCAACAACCCCGACAAGGCCGACCAGTTGCGGTCCCTCGGCATCGAGGTCCAGGACCGCGTCCCCACCGGCGTCTTCGCCACCCCGGACAACGTCCGCTACCTGCGCGCGAAGGTCCTCCAGACCCAGCACACGCTGCCGCTCGGCGAGCTGGCCGGACTCAACGTCGGCTGACAGCACGGCGGTTGACGGCACGGCGGTCGACGGCAGGACCGTCGACGGCAAGGCAAAGGGGCGGGCGTCCGGATCGGACACCCGCCCCTCAGGCGTACGTCATACGGCTACAGCCATGACTACGGCGTGACCTTCTCGATCGTCACCCCGCCCACACCCGCGATCGTCCCGCGCGTGTTCACCAGCCGCACCTCGCCGAAGAGCTGCCGGCCCTCGGGCACCGCCCGCGCGACCGTGACGTCGGCCGCCGCCTTCGCGGATTCGCCGGTGCCGAGCTTCACCGGCGCCGACTCGTCGACCTTGATCGAGCCGAGCGCGGAGGAGAAGAACGCGTCCCGGTAGTCGTACGCGGTCGAGCCGGACGGCACCTCGAAACCGACCACCTCGACGGTGTAGGTACCGGCGGCCGGGTTCGCGATGGAGACGGACTCGTCGGAGTCGCCGTCGGCGGACTGGCCGACGAGCTTGCCCTCGGCGTCGTACACGTTCAGGTCGAGGTCGGAGCCCAGGTCGGAGACACCGCCGATGGCGACGTCCAGCGACGTGGTGCCCTCGGGGACCTCGACCGTGCTGGTCTGCGTCGCGCCGTCGGCGATGGTCGGCCGCGTGGTCTTCGACGAGCCCAGCGCACCGCCCTTGAGGTTACCCTCGACGGCCGCCAGCTTGTTGGTGACCGTCCAGGAGGCGGCGACCGGCGTGCCGACCTTGGCCTCCGGCACGGTCACGGACTCGGGGGCGAAGGACGCGCCGTACACCGTGGCGTCCAGCTTGTACGGGTTGTCCAGCAGCGTCGACGTACGGCGCGCGTCGACCTCGATCTCCCAGACGCCGGGCAACGGGTCCTCGTAGGAGGCGATGTCCGTCGTGTTCGCGTCGCTGTCGGCGACCTGGGTGCCGTACGGGCTGATGGCGGCGAACCGCGTCACGCTGCCCTCCTTGAGGCCGCCGAGCGTGACCTGCAGCGACTTGGCGCCCTCGGGGACGGTGAGGAAGTACGACCTGAAGTTGTTGCGCTCCACCGAGCCCGACGCGGTGAAGGTGTGCTTCACGGGCGTGGAGACCACGACGGTGTTGAGGATCTGCTTGTCGACGCCCACGGTCCGCGGGTCGTCGGCGACCAGGATCGCGCTCTTGATGCCCGCGTGCTTCGGCGCGGCCTGGACCTTGACGGTGACCGCCTTGTTCAACGGCAGGTCGACCACCTTCGGGCCGAGGATCGAGAAGGTGCGGGCCTTGTTGTTCGCCAGGCGCAGGATGTGCGGGAGCGAGCCGGCCGGGCCGGACGTACGGGTGATGGTGACGTCGTACGACTTCTTCTGCCCGGCCTTCAGGCCGCCCTCGCGGTCGTAGACGCCGGTGCCGAAGCCCGGCGTCTTCAGTGCCTGGTCGAGCACGGTGTCGACGGGGGCCTTGACGGCGTAGTCGTGGGCGGTGGCGCCCGCCTTGACGGCCTTCCAGGCGTCGAGGATGTCGATGAGGCCGGCACCCTCTTCGTACGCCTGAAGTCCCTCGATGTGCTTGGCGGTAGAGGTGAGCGCGGTGCGCAGCTTCTGCGGCGTGAGGGCGATGCCCTTCTGCTTGGCGGCGCTCAGCAGCAGGGCGCTCGCGCCCGCGGCCTGTGGGGACGCCATCGAGGTGCCGTTGTACATGGCGTAGCCGGCCGGCAGCTTCCAGCCCGCCTCGGCGATCGGCGCGCCGGGCATCCAGGCCGGGATCGTGCTGACCGCGGAGCCGGGCGCGACGAGGGTCGGGGTGAAGCCGCCGTCCTCCCGCGGGCCACGCGAGGAGAAGTTGAACAGCTGGTAGTCGTTCTCGATGCCGCTGCCGTAGTTGGCGGCGTACGTCTCCTTGGAGACGCCCGCACCGACCGAGATCACCTTGTCGGCGAGGCCGGGGTCGCCGATGGTGTTGGCGCCGGGGCCGGAGTTGCCGCCGGATATGACGAGCTGGACGCCGTAGGTGTCGATGAGCCGCGTGTAGAGCTGGGCGCCTGCGCTGTTGCCGTCGTTCAGCGGGGGCAGGCCACCGATGGACATGTTGACGATGTCGACGCCCCGGTTGACGACCAGGTCGATCATGCCCTCGGTCATCGCGACGTTGGTGCAGCCCGGGCCGAAGATGCAGGCCCGCGCGGAGACGATCTTCGCGCCGGGGGCGGCGCCGTTCATGTTCTTGCCGCCGAACATGCCGTTGGCGGCGGTGATGCCGGCCACGTGGGTGCCGTGCGCGCCCGCGGTCAGGCCGATGTTGACGAAGTCGGCCTTCTTGCCGACCCAGTCGCCGCCCAGCGGGTCCATCGGGACGTCCTTGCGGATCTCCACGACGAAGTCCTGGCTCTCGGGGATCTCCGTGGCCGGGTTGTCGGTGCCGAAGTGGCCGACCTGGTGGCCGTCCTTGTACGGCTTCATCGGGGTGTCGTCGGTGAAGTCGCCGTCGTCGTCGACGTCGACGGTCACGGTGCCGGCGGCCGGGTCGTACAGCACGCCCCAGTCGTCGGTCGTGTCGCCGTCCCGGTTGACGTCGCCGTCGGCGTCGCCGTCCGTGACCTTGCCCTGGCTGGTGACGGCCTCACGGAAGGTGCTGATCAGATACGACCCGGCGGCGGCCTTCCAGCTCTTGCCGCCGTAGGTGAAGGCAGGCCCGGAGACGGAGGTGGTCATCGCCCGCCAGGTGCCGTCGCCGTCGACGATCGGGTCGGTGGCCGTGACCCAGTCGACGATCTTGCGCTCGCCGGTCGTGGTCTTCTGGAGCGCCGGGCTGGCGAGGTCGACACCGGTGTCGAGGACACCGATGGTCACTCCGCGCCCGTCGGCCTTCGGGTTCTTCCTCACGAAGTCGACGGCGCCCGTCTCGAAGGACGGGTTGTACGGGTTCTTGGCGGCGGTGTCCTTGCCGGGACCGGGGTAGGTGGCCACGGAGGCGGCCGGCCCCGCGCCGGCGTCGAGGCCCGGCTCCTCCAGGGATATCTCGTCCCGCAGGTCGATGGCCTGCACGGAGGAGAGCTTCGCGGCCGCCGCGATGGTCGAGTCGGCCTTGCCGGTGGGCACGGTGGCCCGTACGTACCCGAGCTTGTCGTACGTACGGCCGACCGAGCCGCCCTTGATCGCGTCCAGCTCCGCGGCGACCTTCTCGGTCTGTCCCGGGGCCGTGGCGATCATCATCGTGACGGTCTTGGCGCGCTGCGCCTTGGCCTCCGCGAGGAGGTCGGCGTCGCCCGAACCGAGCTTGTCGTGAGCGGACTTCACGCCGGGGTCGGCCGCGGCGGGGGAACCGTCCGCGGCGAGGGCGAGGGCGAGGGGGACGGGGCCGGCCGCGGCCAGCGCGGCGACGAGCCCGGCGGCCACGGCGATCCGCGCGACGCGTCGCGCGCCGCCCGGTATCGGGGCCGGGTGGGGGGTGGGGGGCATGCTGATCCCTGGTGCTGAAGGAATGAAGGTCGGCGGCCGGGTCGAGCACCTTCGACCGCCGCGGTCCGGAATGTGATCCCGGATGATCGCCCAGCTTTCCTCAAGGGACCGATTTCTGTTGATAGTTCAAGGCGACGAGATCGCGTGGTGACGCAAACTCGCCATGCGTCAGGGGGGATTTATCGGGGTGGTCTGTGACATTCCTGTGAGGCGGAAGGCACGGCTGCACGGTCCGGTCAACACGCCCCTCGGGGCAGCGCCCGTCACGGGCCGTCCGACGCGCCAATCCCCAACTCGGCCAGCAGATCCCGCACTCGCCGCTCGATCTCGTCCCGGATCGGCCGCACGGCAGCGACACCCTGGCCCGCCGGGTCGTCGAGCCGCCAGTCCAGGTACCGCTTGCCCGGGAAGACGGGGCAGGTGTCCCCGCAGCCCATCGTGATCACCACGTCGGAGGACTGTACGGCCTCGGTGGTGAGGATCTTCGGCGTCCGGGCGGAGATGTCGATGCCGACCTCCTTCATGGCCTCCACCACCGCCGGGTTGACCGCGTCGGCGGGCGCGGAGCCGGCCGAGCGCACCTCTACGGCGTCCCCGGCGAGGTGGGTGAGGAAGGCGGCGCCCATCTGGGAGCGGCCGGCGTTGTGGACGCAGACGAACAGCACGGAGGGGCGCGGGGCGGCAGGGCTCATGGCGGGTGTCCTTGCGGGCGGAGGAAGGTCAGGAGGAGGCGAGTTCGGGCTCGCCGTGCGGGACGACGACGTCGTCTGCCGTACGAGCAGGACGTCCGTACACCAGCGCCACGGCGCCCAACCCGAGCGCGGCGCCGACCAACTGGGCCGCGACGAACGGGACGAGCGACGCGGGAGCGATCCCCGCGAAGGTGTCGGTGAAGGCGCGACCGACGGTCACCGCCGGGTTGGCGAAGGAAGTGGAGGAGGTGAACCAGTAGGCGGCCCCGATGTAGGAGGCCACGGCGAGCGGGGCCACGGCAGCCCGGCCGATGCGGTCCAGGCCGAAGATGAGCAGGATCAGCCCGGCCGTGGCGACGACCTCACCGAGCAACAGATGGCCGGCTGACCGATCGTGGGTCGAGAACCTGACCAGGGGCCTTGCGAACATCGCGTCGGCCAGCACCGCGCCGCCGATCGCCCCGGCCACCTGCGCGGGAACGTACGCGGCCACCTCGCGCAGGGCCGGACCAGCACCGGCGCGGCGGCCCGTGAACCAGGCCGCCAGAGTGACGGCGGGGTTGAAGTGCGCTCCCGAGACCGGCCCGAGCAGCGTGACCAGTACGCCCAGGCCGAAGACGGTGGCTAGGGAATTGGCCAGCAGTTGCACGCCCACATCGTGCGACAACTCGGTCGCCTGGATGCCGGAGCCCACGACCACGGCCACCAGCAACGCCGTACCGACCGCCTCAGCGGCGACACGGCGGCCGAGGGAGGCGGTCATGCGCTCGCCCCTGCGGTCTGGGGCGTGGCCAGGAGGGCGGCGGTCTGCGGCGTGGCCAGGAAGGCGGCGAGCCGGTCCAGAGCGCCCGGCAGCACCCAGTAGTACACCCAGGTGCCACGGCGCTCGCAGTCGATCAGCCCGGCCTGGCGCAGCAGCTTGAGATGGTGGGAGATCGTCGGCTGGGACAGGTCGAAGGCCGGGGTCAAGTCGCAGACGCAGGTCTCACCGCCTTCCCCCCGTGAAGCGATCATCGACAGCAGGCGAAGCCGGACCGGGTCGCCCAGCGCCTTGAAGACCTTGGCCAGCTCCGCCGCCCGCTCCTCATCGAGCGGCGCCGCGGAGACTCCCGAGCAGCAGTCGGCGTCCTGACCGAGCACCTCGAGCTCTTGTTTCGACATGCCTCTATGTTGACGTTTTTCGATCCAAGGCGCAAGGTTGCATCAATGAACGTCAATACAAGCCGTTCCGGGGCACCGCCAAACCCCATCTCACCCAGGAGTGACGCCATGAGCGAGCAGTCCACCGACCTGCGCGAAACCGTCCGTCAGCGCTACGCCGCCGCAGCCGTGAAGGTCACCGAGGGCGGCTCCGCCTGTTGCGGACCCGAGCCGGTCGAGGTCGACGAGAACTTCGGCTCCACCCTCTACGCCGCCGACGAGCGTGACACCCTGCCCGCCGAGGCCGTCGCCGCCTCACTCGGCTGCGGCAACCCCACGGCCGTGGCCGAACTCCGGGAGGGCGAACGCGTCCTCGACCTCGGCTCCGGCGGCGGCATCGACGTCCTGCTCTCCGCCCGTCGCGTCGGACCGGCCGGCAAGGCGTACGGGCTGGACATGACCGACGAGATGCTCGCATTGGCCCTGGCCAACGCCGAGAAGGCCGGCGCCAGGAACGTCGAGTTCCTGAAGGGCACCATCGAGGCCATCCCGCTCCCGGCGAGCACCATCGACGTCGTCATCTCCAACTGTGTGATCAACCTGTCCGTCGACAAGCCCGCGGTCTTCGCGGAGACCTTCCGGGTCCTCCGGCCCGGCGGCCGTATCGGCGTCTCGGACGTCGTCGCCGACGACGCGCTCACCCCCGAACAGCGCGCCGAGCGCGGCGACTACGTCGGCTGCATCGCCGGCGCACTGTCCTTCTCCGAGTACCGGGCGGGCCTTGAAGCCGCCGGATTCAGGGACGTCGAGATCACCCCGACGCACTCCGTCGCCCACGGCATGCATTCCGCCATCGTCCGCGCCACGAAGCCCACCACGTCGGTCGCGGCCTCCAAGGCACGGCATTCGGACGACGCCTGCTGCGGCGTCAACGCCTGCTGTACCGCGTCCGAGACCTCGGCCGACCCCGCCATGACCGTCACCGAAGCCAAGGGCGCGTCGGGCTGCGGATGCCAGCGCTGATCACATCCGCTCACGCACGGGCCCGGAAACGAATCGGCGCCCGAGCCAGCCGAAGCCGACCCGAGCGCCGAGCTCTCGTGTCAGCGGTGTTCCAACGTCATCGTCCTGCGACGGCTACGCCCGCTCACCTTCCGGCTCGACCCGCAGGCCATCACGCCAGGTGTGGAAGCCAGCCAGGTGAGGCAGCGCCCACTCCCACTGGCGGGTAGCCCGTCCGTCACGGAACAGCCATCCCCCGCATAGACGCAACGGCGGCGGCCTGCTCTCCGCCGGCCTGGACCCGTACCGCCGCCAGTACCCGTAAGGAGACTCAGATGCCTCTGCCTGCCGGCGTGGAGACCGTGACCGTGTCCTCGGGTGAGCCACTGACACTGCCGGACGGGACACCGATGCAAGGCCGTCTCGTCTTCACCGGTCCGAGCATGGTCACCATCGGGGAGGACGATCTGATCCTCGGCGGCACCGCCGAGGTGACCCTGGTAGATGGCGAGTTCACCGTCAGCCTCGTCGCCACCGACGCCACCGGGATGAGCCCCACCGGATGGACATACAGAGTCCAGGCAGTCCTCACGAACGCACCCGGCTGGACCAGGTATATCAGCCTGCCCAAGGCCACGCCCACCGTGATCCTCTCCGACATTCTCGTGCCCGACCCCGTCGACGGCGCGTTCACCGTCCTCGCGGCACCGCGCGGAGGCAGCATCCTCGCCGCCGACGGCACGCCGGCGTCATCGCTGGGCATCGACGGCGACTGGGCCCTCGACACCGGCACCCGCCGCCTCTACGGGCCCAAGGCATCCGGGGCGTGGCCAGCGTTCAGCGCCATTTCCGCGCCGACCGACTTCGGGTGGACCCGCAACGGATTCGCCAGCCTCGACGGCACTGACCTGTACCTCACTCACGTTGCCGACGGGTCGGCGGCGGCTCATCCTGGTACGGCACCGTGGAGGCCACTGACGGCCTGGACGTCACGTTCGAGGCCGAGATGAGCGGCGGCACCGGCGCGGACGTCATCTGCTTTGCGCTCGCCGCCCCGGGCACCGCCTCTTCGTTCGTCGGCGGCGGAGGCGGCGACCTCGGCCTGACCGGCTGTGTGTCGGTGGCACTCGCCCTCGACACCGGGGCAGGATCCCGGGCCCGGATCGTCACAACCGACGCCGACAGCATGGACACCGTGGCCACCTATGGTGGCGCGCTGACGTTGTGGCCGGCCCCGGTGACGGTGCGGGTGCGCTACGAGGACGGCGCCATGTCGGCGTGGATCGACCGCGTGCAGATCTTCAACGCGGTCGCCGTCTCCGCGGCCTCGACCGCCCGGATCGGCTGGACGGGCGCGAATGGCGGCCTCACGGACGACCACATCATCCGTGGCGCCCAGTTCGTCGCCCGCGGCGGCATCCAGCTCTGACACAGGCAGCGGCCCTGCTCTCCTCCGGGAGGGCGGGGCCGCTTTCGTGCGTCCAGGGGTACCCACGATCTGGGTACCCCTCAGGCGTCGAGCTTGATGCGGAAGTCGACGATGGTGGTGTCGCCCCGGCGCACGATCGGATGCGCGACCTCGACGACCCGGCCGGTGTCGGCGATGTGCCGCCGCGTGTACCGCAGCACCGGCACGCCCGACCCGATCCGCAGCGTCGCCGCCTCCAACTCCGTCGGCATGCCCGCCTGGAACGACTCCGTGATCTCCGTGACGCGGATCCCCAGCGTCCCCAGCTGCGCCCGAGTGCCGCCCGGCCACGGCTCGTTGATGGGGTCGGCAACCGGCGTACCGCCCACATCCGACCACCGCACGTAACTCGTACTCATCTGGGTTGGCTGGTCGTTGTCGTAGAACACGAAGTGCCGCGCAAGGAGCCGCTCACCCACCTCGCATTCGAAGAGCCCGGCCATCTCGGCGTCCGCCTGGACGCGCTCGAACCGCTTGTCGAGCCGGTACTCGGACCAGGCGATCCCCTGATCCTTCGTGTACGGCGTGGACCGCACGCCGGGCGTCTGCCTGTACCGGTCGGCCGGCATCCGGTGTATCGCCGGCCGCTTCCGGACGATGGTGCCCGCACGAGCCCGAGACTCCAGGAGGCCCTCACCGACGAGCAGCCTGATCGCGTTCCGCACGGTGATCTCGGAGACCTCGTACTGAGCGCACAGTTCCGGCAGCGTCGGGATGCGGTCGCCAGGCTCGAACTCACCGCCTGGAGCGATGCGTCGTCGCAGGTCGGCGGCGATGCGCAGGTACTCAGGCTGTGCCACAGCGATGCTCCCGACTCCACTGATCGCGTCAATCTGTATACGCATACTCTCCCGTCCCTCTTGACCTACGCCAATCACGACGACAATCTGTATACACAAAGCAAGTATCCGTATTCAGATAGTGTCTGTCTCCGGGGGACAGCTATGCCCGAGTCGGGTCACACCTGGCAAAAACCCTTCAAGGGTGAGCCCATCGAGGCCGCCCACGTCCGCCGTTGGACCACCGGCCGCGTGATGCACCCCGACGCCCCCCTCATCGCCAATGAGCTGTACATCGCCGTACTCGGTTCGGGTGCACCGGTCGTCGACATGGAGATCTCGACCGCAGGCTCCCGCATCCGCATCACAGCGCGCGGAGCCGACCCGCTCCCGATCCTCTACAGCCACGGGCCCGGCTGGCAGATCGTCAACGGCCTCGCCTACCTGGCCGGACTCACCACCGACGAGTGCGGCCTATGGGCCCAGTTAGGGACAGGCCGATGACGTGGCAGCCCAATCCCCCGCCCGTCGACGAGCTCACCCGAGCCCAGTACGACGGATGGGCCTGCTGCTGGTGCAGCAAGAGCCTGCTGTACGTAACCGGCGCAGTGTCCGCCGGCATCGCTCGCGGCAGCAGCGGCGCCCACGTCCTCGACATCGAGGTCTACGCCTGCCCCGACTGCGCCGCAGCACCACCACAGACCCCCGTCCGCCCCGTACCCCGTGCGCAACTGGGGCGGACGGGTTCCAGTGCCCCCCACCGGAGGCACCCATCCACAACAGGAGGAATCACGTGACCATCGCGTTGGAACGTCCCGTGAGCACCACCGACCCGCTCACCTTGGTCGACCCCGAGGTGGCCCACCGACTCGTCCGACGGGTCACCACTGACCACCCGGAGATCGGCCAGACGGCCGCGTACCGCATCGTCGGCCAGGCCGCCGCGTTCATCGCCGCCGCCGGACAGCAGCCCGGGCAGTCCCTCTCCCCGAGCGAGCTCGTCGACTACGGCTGGCACGCGTTCATCCTGCACACCGTCGACTACGCCGACTTCTGCCAGCGCGTCGTCGGCCGCTTCGTTCACCACGTCCCCACCGACGAGGAGGACGAGCAGGCGCCGGGCGCCGCACTGGCCGCACGCGAGCGGACCATGGCGGCCATCCGGGCCGCTGGCTACACGGTCGACGCCGAACTGTGGCGCTCGACCGCCGACTGCAACCAGTGCCACGCCGGATGCCACGACAGCCCCAAGAGCGGCTGACAACGCGGCAGTACCTGTAAGACACTCCAGCCGTCCGGTGTCACAACCGGGCGGCTGGCCCTATGAGCGGAGCACCACGTGACAAGCACGACGATCGCCTGGGACACCTACTCACAGCAGCGGCCCGAGCGCCGCCCGGTGAACGGGCGCGGCGAAACGACCTGGTTCAACTGGACGCAGTATCCCGACCACGGCCCCGGCGCCGACATGCTCGGCGTTCGCGTCGGTGCCCGAGTCCTCGACCTCGGCTGTGGAAAGGGCGGCAACGCCGCACACCTGGCCGCCACCGGCATGGAGGCCGTCGGCATCGACATCTCACCCAAGCAGCTGCACTCAGCCCGCGAACGCTGGGCGCATACGCCCGGGTTGGAGCTGCACCAGGCCGACGCCGTCAGCTTCCTGCAGAACGACCCTGGCGCGTTCGACGCGGTCTACTCGGTGTATGGCGCGCTCTGGTTCACCGACCCGGCCCGGCTGCTGCCCGTCGTGCGTGAGCGGCTGCGGCCGGGCGGCCGACTGGTGTTCTCACAGAGGCCGGCCGTCGAGGGCTGCTACGGCTGCCAGGCCTCGTACATCCCGCGCGGCGACGACGAGGACCCGCTCGTCGTGAAGCGGTGGGACTATGAGCCGGAGGCGTGGGAGCACCTCCTGGCAGAGCACGGCTACATGGATGTGCATGCTTCCGTCCTGGCGGCGCCGCCAGGGAAACGGCGAGTGGGGACTCTCATCGTCACTGCCCGCGCCTGACCTCCGCCGCGGCCCCGGCCGGCGCTTCGTCCCGGCCGGGGCCGCTTCATGTCACCAGTCGCCGCCGTCACCGCCTCCGTCGCCGCCGTCACCGCTGTCGCCGTCCGTGCCAGCATCGGGCTGCGTCCAGTCAGGGGTGTCGTCATAACCCCCACCGCCATACACCGCGCGCTGGTGCTTATCCCTCGCCGCGGCCTCGTGCTCGTCCTTCACCGCATCCAGCCAGTCGCGTAGGAGAGGAAACCAGGCCATGACGTCTCCCTCAGCAGACAGCCTCACCACCATGGTCGGCACAGGTTGCCAGGGGCGCATCTGGGGGCGCTGCATGGCTTGCCGCGTGATCGCCTGCACTTCGGTTGAGCGTCGGCTGAGCTAGCGATCATGAGACCGCCCCAAATCGGACTCGCCCCCAGCTCGAAGTGCCTCTGAGCTGGGGGCGATTCGGTAGGCCCTGTGGGACTCGAACCCACAACCAATGGATTAAAAGTCCACTGCTCTGCCAATTGAGCTAAGGGCCCAGGCGATGTCGCCTCCCCGAGCATAGCCGCACGTGGCCGAGACTCCGATCGGGTATCGGGGTCACGGCCACGTCGCCGGGGGCGGAGGGCCGTGGAATGGGCCCGCCAGGGCCCCGTGGGCGCCGGAGTGCTACGGATCCGCCGGTTCGGGCGCCCCGGCGCGAGCCGCGTCGCGGGCGATCGTGCGCTCGTGGTCGGGGTTGAGGAACCAGTGCCGGGCCGAGGCCAGCCACCAGGTCGCGGCGAAGCCGAGGACGACGAGGACGGCGACGGGGGCGTAGTTGAAGGTCTCCCAGGTCACCGGGGACACCTGCGGCAGCATGAACAGCACCGTGATCACGCCGACCCACGTCACCGCCACCACCCCCACGGCCCCCGACCAGCGCCCGAGGTGCCACGGCCCCCGCTCGAACGCCTCGCCCTTGCGCAGCCGCAGCAGCGTCGGGACGACGTAGGCGATGTACAGGCCGATCACCGCGATCGAGGTCACGGCGGCGTACGCCGTGACGTTGATCAGGTACGGCAGCCCCAGGACCAGCGCCCCGCCCGCCGCCAGCCACACCGCCGCGACCGGTGTGCGGGTGCGGGGGCTCACCGTGTGCCAGACGTGCGAGTACGGCAGCGCGCCGTCGCGGGAAAAGGCGTAGATCATGCGGCTGTTGGCCGTCACGGACGCCATCCCGCAGAACAGCTGCGCGCCGATGACGACCAGCAGAAGCAGCTTGCCGGCCGTCGCACCCAGCGCGTCGAGCAGGATCTGCGCGGGCGGCGCACCCGTCGGGGAGGCCAGCGCGCCCTCGTAGGACTGGATGGCGAAGGTGAAGCCCAGCAGCAGGACGAACCCCGCGATCCACGACGTCCAGATCGACCGTACGATGCCCTTCGGGCCCGCCGTCGACGCGTCGTGCGTCTCCTCCGTCATGTGCGCCGAGGCGTCGTACCCGGTGAAGGTGTACTGGGCCATCAGCAGACCCAGCAGGACGACGTAGACCCCGCTCCCCCAGCCCGTGTTGTTCACGAACTCGCCGAACACGAACGAGGCCGGCCGGTGGTGGTCCGGTACGAAGGTCAGCGCGCCGACGATCACCGCCACGCCCAGCACGTGCCACCACACGCTCACGCTGTTCAGCAGGGCCACGATCCGCACGCCGAAGGTGTTCAGCAGGCCGTGCAGCACGAGGATGCCCGCGAAGAGCAGGATGGTGCGGCCCGGCGTCACCTCGAAGCCGAACTGGAGGTTCAGGTACGCGCCCAGGAAGGACGCGGCCCCGAAGTCGATGCCCGCGGTCACCGCCACCTGGCCCAGCACGTTGAACCAGCCCGTGAACCACGCCCAGGCGGCGGCCGTACGCGGCGGCGCCAGCCGGTGCGCCCAGAAGTACAGGCCGGCGGAGGTCGGGTAGGCCGAGCAGATCTCGGCCATGGACAGGCCGACGAAGAGGGTCATCAGGCCCACGGCGACCCAGCCCCAGGTGATCACCGCCGGGCCGCCGGTGTTCATGCCGAACAGATAGAGGGTCAGGCAGCCCGACAGGACCGAGATGATCGTGAAGGAGACCGCGTAGTTGGAGAACGCCGACATGCGGCGGGCGAGAACCTGCGTGTAGCCGAGCTGGGCCAGCCGTTCCTCGTCGGAGAGCGCCCCGTTCGGGAGCTTTCCGCCCGGGACACCTCCGTCCGACCGCCCACTCACTATGCCGTCATCTGTCATGTCCCCAGCGATTCCCCCGCCGGGGACGTGACATGCGTCACAGCTTGGCCAAAAAGTGCCGCTAGAAAACGCCCTTGTAGCCCTGCCAGCCGCTCGCGATCTTCGCCCGACCCCCGAACGCCCCCTTCCCGTCACCGCTGTTGCGCCACACGTTGCCGCTGCCGTCCCGGGAGACGAGGTCCGCCTTGCCGTCCCCCGTGATGTCCCCGGCGCCGACGATGACGTCGTAGCCCGTGCCCCAGCCCGAGAAGACCTTCACCCGGTCCTTCAACAGCCCGTTGCCCAGGCCGTTGTAGCGCCACAGCGTCCCTGCCTTGTCCCGGGCCAGCAGATCCCCGTGACCGTCGCCGTTCAGGTCCCCGGCACCCACGATCTTCGTGTAGCCGCCCCACGCCGAACGGATCTTCTTGCCCGCCGCGAGCGTCCCGTCGCTCTTCGCCGCGAACAGGTAGACGTCCCCGGTCGAGGCCTTCCGCGCCAGCAGATCGGCCCGCTTGTCACCGGTCAGGTCGCCCGGCGAGGTGAGCACGTTGTAGGCGTTCCAGCCGGTGCCGAGCTTCGTGTACGACGTCGAAGGCGTCAGCGCCTGCCCGCACTTGGCCTTGTAGCCGCGCAGCGAACCGTCGCTCATCCGCACCAGCACGTCGTTGCACCGGTCGCCGTTGAGGTCCCCGAACGGCACAGCCACCGTCTTCGTCGACCAGCCTCCCCCCGAGACCTTCCCGGAGAACGTGCCCTTGCCGGTGCCCTGCTGGAAGGTCAGGGCGCCCGAGGAGTTGAGGGTGAGCAGGTCGCCGACCCCGTCCGGCAGGCCCGCGGCGCCCACGTGGTCCCGGCGGACCGCATCGCCCCGCACCAGCCGGACGGTGCCGCGCACCTGGAGCGGGGCGCCGACGCCGTCGGCCGGGGTGACGGTCAGGGTCCAGTCGTAGGAGCCGTTCGGCACGAAGGCGTCCCCGGTCCTCGTGGGGTCGTCGCCGTGCCAGCCGACGGCCAGCTCACCGCGCGCCGCCGTTCCGTCCACACCGTCGGTGTAGACCTTGCCGGTCGCGCGGTTGCGGACGGTCAGGTCCCAGCCGGAGGAGGGCTTGGACAGCAGCACGGTGGTGAGGGTGTCCGGCACGGTGTCGCTCGTGCGGGCCGTGACGGTCGCCGTGTTCTGCGCGGGACCCAGCAGGCGGAGCGGCTGCTGCGCGACTCCGGACGGCACGAGGTGCACCCGCTCCTGGTCGTCCACGTAGGCCGCGTTCGCGCCGGCCTCGTCGACCGTCCAGCGCACGTCCCGCTGCGAGACCCCGGTGTCGGGCAGATCGCCGACGACCCGGCTCACGGCCGTCCCGTCGGCGACCGTGGTGAGCGTCAGCTTCCCGGCCTGCCGGTCGTGCGTGACGACGAACCCGTCCCCGAGCTTGGCCTCGCCCGTCGGCACGGCCACGGACCTCTTCGCCGTACGGTCGTAGACCCCGGCCTTGTCACCGCACGTCCAGTACAGGTACCGCCCGAGCGCCTGGAGTTCGGTCGGCGCGCAGCCCGAGGCGAGCGTCACCGTCTCGGTGGTCTTCTTCGACGTCAGGTTGTACGCGGTGACGGTGCCGGCGGCCGCGCCCGACGTCCACAGGGTGTCGCCGGACAGGGCGGCGGGGCCCCGGGTGACGTACGGCTCCGTGTGGTCACCGATCTTGTAGACGTACGTGTCGCCGGGCGTCCCGTACAGCACGTACCGCCCCGACACGTCGAGGATGCGCCCGTCGACGGGCACGCCCCGCTCCCACAGACCCCCCTCGGTCGGGCCGTGGACGCGCAGGACGTCGGTCTCCGAGCGGTGCTCCATCCAGGCGATCCGCCCATCGGCCGTACCGAAGACCTGCGAGCAGGCCACGTCGGTCACCGGGCAGGTGCCGATCAACCCGGCGGAGGTGGGCGTGAACGAGGAGCGCTCACCGAAGGTGGGGGCGCCCGTGGCGGCGACGGTCCGCAGGTAGTCGTTGCGCTGCGTGCTGCCGCCGACGTCGGTGACGACCAGGCGGCCCTGCTCCAGGGAGATGCCCTGGATATGGGCCGGCGGCTTGGGGAGGGCCTTGACCTGCGTGACGACCGGCTTGCCGGACGCGTCGGCCTGGATGCGCTGGATACCCCAGTCGTCGGCGGCGGTACGGCCGATGGAGAGGGCGGCGCCGTCCGACACGGCGGTGACCTCACTGCGCGACGAGGTGAGCAGGGTCACCTCGGGACCGCCCGCGATCGGCTTGGCCGTGATCTGGGCGCTGCCGGAGGGCTGGTGCACCAGCCAGTCACCTACGACGGCCAGGTCGTCGACGTAGTTGGCGCTGGGGCTCCCCGCGAGACCCACCTCCACCGGGGCGGCCGCCAGGTCGGCGCGGGGCATCACCAGCACCTTGGTGTTCAGCGCCCTGCTGTACACGGCGACATGGTCCGGCGAGAGCTTGACGTAGCCGTAGGCGAGGGAGGGCAGCGGCTGGGTCCAGTCCCGCACCCGTCCCGTGGCACGGTCGACGGCGACCAGGCGGGCGGTGCCGTCCAGCGTCGCGTTGAGGATCAGGCCCTCGGCGTCGGCGCCGCGCGGCTGCCCCAGCGTCATGCCGGCCGGCGCCCCGCCCACCTCCGTGTCGAGGACGGTCCCGTCCGCGCGTACGTCCAGCAGGTGGATGACCCGTGCGGTCGTGCCGTCGGCGTTCGTGACGTTGGCGGTGGTGACGACCGTGGTGCCGTAGATCGTCAGCACGGTGTGACCCGTGGGCAACTGGAAGGTGCGGGTGCTGCCGTCCGCCGCGTTCCAGAAGTCGATCCGGCCGTCCGAAGCACGGTAGGCGAGCACATCGGTGCCGGTGCCCGACATGCTCGCGTAGCCGGTCGGTATCGGCGCCTCGAAGGACCTGCCGTCGGCGTACCGCGTCCACAGCAGCCGGGAGCTGCCCTCCATCCGGTGGAAGACGCCCTCGGCGCCGGCCCCGTTCGCACCGGTCGTGGTGTCGGAGGAATAGAGCGTCGCCGTCAGATTGGTGGTCCGCGGAGTCGACGGTACGACCGTCTCCTGAGGCACCTCGGCCGCCGCCGACGCGACGGGCAGCAGCGGGCTCAGCCCACCCGCGAGCGCGGCGGACGCGGCCACGGCGACGGCCGCGCGTCTCGCTCTCGAACGACCTACGAAGACATGGCGGGCCAAGGCGATCCTCCCCTGAACACGGGAGAGGGAGCGGCGCATTGTTCTCAGATGCCCCCGGCCCCCCGGCCGTCGCATCCCCCTCATAAGTCGGCTGATCTTACAGCTCTTGCACAGCTGCCAGGAGAGCGTTTCCCGACCGGCCCCGCACACGGGAAAGCGCCTGGCCCCCACCCGAACGGATGGGGGCCAGGCGCTCAGTGCCTCACCGGCTGACGTCAGCCGTTGCGCTTCCAGCGCGGCTTGTCGTCGCGACGCCCGAAGGAGCCGGAGGTGCCGCCACGGTGGTCGTCACGACGGCCGTACGGACGCTCGTGCCCGCCGGAGCGGAAGCCGGGACGGTCGTCACGGCGGTCGCGGTTGAAGGGACGGTCGCTGCCACGGTGCCCGCCGCGCTCGTCCCGGCGCTCGAAGGAACGCCCGGCCGGACGGTCGTCCCGACGGAACCCGCCCCGGTCGTCACGGCGCTCGAAGGAGCGGCCGCCGCGGTCACGGTCGAAGGAACGGCCACCGCGGTCGTCACGGCGGTCGTCGCGACGGAAGCCGCCACGGTCGTTGTCCCGACGCTCGAACCCACGCTCACCACGGTCACGGTTGAACCCACCGCGGTCGTTGTCCCGACGCTCGAAGGAACGCCCACCACGGTCGTCACGGCGGTCATCACGACGGTCGTCGCGGCGGAAGCCGCCACGGTCGTTGTCCCGACGCTCGAACCCACGCTCACCACGGTCACGGTTGAACCCACCGCGGTCGTTGTCCCGACGCTCGAAGGAACGCCCACCACGGTCGTCACGGCGGTCATCACGACGGTCGTCGCGGCGGAAACCGCCACGGTCGTTGTCCCGACGCTCACGACGCTCGTACGCCGGAGCCTCGGCCCGGTCGACGTCCTGCGCCACCGGCTGCTCGGGCACGGCCACCGCGGCGGCCTCGACCGCCGCCGCGGCCTGCGCCTCGGCCACCGCGGCCTCCGGGTCCTCGCCGCGCTCACGCGCCGCGCGGGCCACCAGCCGGTCGGACTCCTCACGCAGCTCCACGGCACGCCGCTGCGCCCGCTCCAGCTGCTTGGTCAGCTGCGCGACCTCACGCTCGGCCTGCTGCGCGGCGTTGCCCGCGGACTCCGCCTGCACCTCGGTCATCGAACGGGCGCCGGTGATCTCGGCGACCTCCGGGTCGAAGGCGTTGCCGCCCTGGATGATGTGGCGCGAGGCGTCGACGCCCGCGTCCTCCATCAGCCGGAAGATCTGACGGCGCTGGTGCGGCAGGGACAGCGAGACGACCGTGCCGGTACGCCCCGCACGGGCCGTACGGCCCGCCCGGTGCAGGTAGTCCTTGTGGTCACCGGCCGGGTCCACGTTCAGCACCAGGTCGATGCCGTCGACGTGGATACCGCGCGCGGCGACGTCGGTCGCGACGAGCACGTTGACGTACCCGTCCTTGAAGTCGGCCAGCGTCCGCGTCCGCGCGCCCTGCGTCATGCCGCCGTGCAGCGCGTCCGCCTTC
The DNA here is from genome assembly GCF_042957325.1 of Streptomyces sp. NPDC008086. Classification (NCBI taxonomy): domain Bacteria; kingdom Bacillati; phylum Actinomycetota; class Actinomycetes; order Kitasatosporales; family Streptomycetaceae; genus Streptomyces; species Streptomyces sp. NPDC008086. The sequence goes on along the minus strand of NZ_JBIBIA010000002.1, from coordinate 882,510 downwards.
ACCCCGGCGTCACGCAGCTGCTCGGCGACCCGGTCGGCGCCCAGCTGCGTCCGCACGAAGATGATCGTCCGGCCCTTGCGGGAGGCGATGGCGGCCGTGACCGGCGCCTTGTCCTTGGGCTTCACGATCAGGATGTGGTGCGACATGGTCGTCACCGCGCCCTGCGCCGCGTCCACCTCGTGGCTGACGGGCTCGTTCAGGTACCGGTCGACCAGCGTCTGGATCTCGTTCTCCATCGTCGCGGAGAACAGCATCCGCTGACCGCCCGCCGGGACCTGGTCCAGCAGCTCGGTCACCTCGGGCAGGAAGCCCAGGTCGGACATCTGGTCGGCCTCGTCGAGCACGGCGACCTCGACGTCCTCGAGGGAGCAGGCGCCGCGGTTGATGATGTCGCGCAGTCGGCCCGGGGTCGCCACCAGGACGTCGACACCCCGCTCCAGGGCGTAGATCTGGTTGCCCATCGACGTACCGCCGCAGACGACCTTCATCTTCAGGCCGAGCTGGTCGCCGTACGGCTGGAGCGCGTCCGCGACCTGCATCGCGAGCTCACGGGTCGGGGTCATGATGACCGCGCGGGGCTTGTGCTTCTCGGTACGGCCACCGGACAGCCGCGCCAGCGTCGGCAGACCGAACGACAGCGTCTTGCCGGAGCCGGTACGGCCACGGCCCAGGATGTCCTTGCCGGCCAGGGCGTCCGGGATGGTCGCGGCCTGGATCGGGAAGGGGACCGTCACGCCGTTCTGCGCGAGCTTGCGCACGACGCCCTCGGGGAGACCGAGGTCCGAGAAGGTCACCTCGGGGGTCTCCTCGACGGCCGCGTTCTCGTCGTTCTCGGGCACGACGACGTGGTCAGGACTGGAAATGGACATGCGTAAGCGAAACCTTCCGGAGTCTCGTCGGCACGCGCCCGTCAACTCCGTGATTCGCAATACGACCGCCTCAATGCGGTCAGCCACGGCAAGGGAGAGTACGCGCCACACGGCGCACTCTGCGGTGGCGCCGGGCAAATGGGATCAAACGATCTACCACCATACGCACCCCAGGCCCCCCAAGGCAAACCGAGCGTCAACCATGTAGGCAACGTCACGTCCACCAGCCCCCTCGCCCCCGCCGACCCCGCCTCAGGCGGGCGCCCCCGCGGCCGGCGCCGGCTCCCGCTGGGCCAGCTGCGGCCCCGTCTCCTCGTGCGCCGACGACGACGGCTCGGCCACCGTGGGCGTCGGCGAGGCCGTCGTCGGCTGCTCGGTCGGCGTCGGCTCCGGATCGGGCGTCCGCGTGGGCGTCGGCTCGGCCGTCCGGGTCGGCCCCGGCTTCACCGTCGCCCCAGGCTTCACCGGCCGACCCCCCGCGGGAGCGGAGGCGCTCACCGCCGCGGACGGCGAGGCGGACGGGGACGCCGACTCGGCACCCTTGCCCTTCCCCTTGCCCTTCTTGACCTTCTCCCGCTTGCCGTCGCCCGCCTGCGCCCCGTAACCGGCCCCACCACCCGACACCGCCGACCCGCCGTCCGGCTCCTCACCCCCGCGCTGCCCCGCCGAGTGCGACGGCTTCGCGTCCTTGCCACCCCCGTCGTCACCCACACTCATACAGCCGGCGGCAGCGGCGACGGCCATCACCGTGGCGGCCAGACGGACAGGTACGTACAAGGGGCGCACGGAAGCCACCTCCGGGGGCGGGCGAAGAAGTCAACCTGCCCAACTCCCGCCGCCCACAAGAGGACACGCACCCCGAACAAGCCGGACAGCACGCGTCACAGACGCACTCTCACCCGTACCCGAGCGCATGCAACCGGGCATCGTCGATCCCGAAGTGATGCGCGATCTCGTGCACCACCGTCACCTCGGTCTCCTCGACGACCTCCTCACGCGACTCGCACATCCGCAGCGTCGGCCCCCGGTAGATCGTGATCCGGTCCGGCAGCACCCCCGCGTACCACTCCCCGCGCTCCGTCAGCGGCGTCCCCTCGTACAACCCGAGCAGCTGGGGGTCGTCCGCCGGCGGCTCGTCCTCGACGAACACCGCGACGTTGTCCATCAGCCGCGTCAACTCCGGCGGAATCCGGTCCAGCGCCTCGGCGACCAGTTCCTCGAACTCCTCGCGCGTCATCTCCAGCACAGGCCCATTGTCAGGCACCACACCGCCATAAGGAGCCGCGAACGGCCCCGCATATCCACTTCCGCCCCTGGGCATACGGGACCAATGGCCCGCGTCCACGCCGCCGTCACGAAGGCCCTCGGTCACCTCCCCAGGGCCCCACGCGCCCTCGCCCGCCGCTACGCCACCCGCCGCCCGAGCCCCACACCGGAACTCGTCACCCAGCCCCACCCCTGGACACGCGCCGTGAGCCTGACGGCCGTCGTCCTCCTCGGCGCCTGGCTCGGCCTGCTCATCGTCGGCAACGTACGCGTCCCCGTCGGCCCCATGAACACGACGATGACCCTGCGCCCCTCCGTCACCGGCGGCACGAAGATCAACGTCTCCCCCCTCGGCGCCCTCCAACTGGACAGCCACATCGCCCCCGTCCGCCTCGACGTCAACGTCGACCAACTCGACCCCGTCCGCGCCCAGGCCCTCGTCGACCACCCCGAACGCCTCTCCGGCCTCCAGGACGAAGTCGCCCAGGACGTCACCGACGGCACCCGCGACCTCGCCGTACGCAGCTGCGTCGCCGTCGTCACCGGCGCCACCGCACTCGGCCTCGCGGTCTACCGCCGCCCCCGCCGCGCCCTCGCCGCCGGCGGCCTCGCCCTCACCCTCCTGGCGGCCTCCGGCGGAACGGCCTACGCCACCTGGAACCCCGAGTCGGTCCTCGAACCGAAGTTCTCAGGCCTCCTGTCCTCGGCCCCGTCCCTGGTCGGCAACGCACGCAGCATCGTCACCGAATTCGACGTCTACCAGAAGGAGTTGGCCCGCCTGGTCACCAACGTGACCAAGCTCTACGACGCCACCTCCACGCTCCCCGCCTACGCGCCCGACCCGTCGACGATCCGCGTCCTGCACGTCTCCGACATCCACCTCAACCCCGCGAGCTGGAAGATCATCGCCTCGCTCGTGGACCAGTACAAGGTCGACGTGATCGTCGACTCCGGCGACACCATGGACCACGGCACGGCCGCCGAGAACGGCTTCCTCGACCCCATCGAGGACCTCGGCGCCCCCTACGTCTGGGTCCGCGGCAACCACGACTCCCGCGTCACCCAGCGCTACCTCCAAGGCCTCAAGAACGTCCACGTCCTGGACGACGGCAAGGCCAAGTCGATCTCCGGCCTGCGCTTCGCCGGCATCGGCGACCCCCAGTTCACCCCCGACCGCTCCCAGATCGCCGGCGGCGACGCGGCCAACGAACTCGCCGGCGCCCGCCTCGCCACCTCCCTCCGTGACCAGAAGGCCGCCGGCCACCCGGTGGACGTGGCCATCGCCCACGAACCGGTGGCGGCCCGCCAGACCGACGGCGAGGTCCCCCTGGCCCTGGCCGGCCACATCCACCACCCGGAGACGGAACTCCTCCCCTACGGCACCCGGCTCCGCATCGAGGGCTCCACCGGCGGCAGCGGACTACGCGCGATCGAGGGCAAGCACCCCGACCCCATCCAGACCTCGATCCTCTACTTCGACCGCGACACCCGCCGCCTCCAGGCCTGGGACGAGATCGAACTCGGCGGCCTCGGCCTGACCACGGCGGAGGTCAGCCGCCACCTGGTCGAGGAGAACCAACCCGGCGCCACCGAGTCCCCCACCAATTCCCCGACCGGCTCCCCCACCCCCACCCCGTAAACCGTTTTGGCGATACCTCCCGCCATCCCATATGCTTCTCACGTCCCCGACGCGCTGCGAAGCGCCCAGGCGGGCCGATAGCCCTCATCGTCTAGCGGCCTAGGACGCCGCCCTTTCAAGGCGGTAGCACGGGTTCGAATCCCGTTGGGGGCACGCAAAACCGTGTGCGACACTGGTGGTCGCCCACACAGCTTGGTCCTGTGGAGCAGTTTGGAGTGCTCGCCACCCTGTCAAGGTGGAGGCCGCGGGTTCAAATCCCGTCAGGACCGCTGAGGCTTCTGAAAGCCTCATGGCTGGGTAGCTCAGTTGGTACGAGCGATCGCCTGAAAAGCGATAGGTCGCCGGTTCGACCCCGGCCCCAGCCACAGCAAAGGCCCCGATCTTCGGATCGGGGCCTTGTTGTATGTCGGCGGCCGCACGGCCGGAGGCAAAAGCGTTCGCCATCGATTTCGGTGGGATGAGATCCTGGATCGCGTATGTCTACGCACCCTGCCCCCGCCCTCGGCGCCCTCGCCCCCCGTCTGACCGAGTTGTCCCTGCGTGATGCGCAGCGGCTCGGGCGGCGGCTCGAAGGTGCGCGCAAGATCCGTAAGCCGGAGGCGCGGGCCGCCGTGCTGGCCGAGATCGAGGCGGAGATCGCCAAGGGTGAGGAGCGTATCGCCACGCGACGCGCCCTGGTGCCCGCGGTCACCTATCCCGAGCAGCTGCCGGTCAGCCAGAAGAAGAGCGACATCGCCGAGGCGATCCGCGACCACCAGGTCGTGATCGTCGCCGGTGAGACCGGGTCGGGCAAGACGACGCAGATCCCGAAGATCTGTCTCGAGCTCGGGCGTGGTGTGCGCGGCATGATCGGGCACACCCAGCCCCGCCGTATCGCGGCGCGCACGGTCGCGGAGCGGGTGGCGGAGGAGCTGGACACGCCGCTCGGGGAGTCCGTCGGCTGGAAGGTGCGGTTCACGGACCAGGTGAACCCGGACGCCACCTTCATCAAGCTGATGACGGACGGCATCCTGCTCGCCGAGATCCAGACCGACCGCGAGTTGCGCGCCTACGACACGATCATCATCGACGAGGCGCACGAGCGGTCCCTCAACATCGACTTCCTGCTCGGGTACCTGGCGCAGTTGCTGCCCAAGCGGCCGGATCTGAAGGTCGTCATCACCTCGGCGACCATCGATCCCGAGCGTTTCTCCCGGCATTTCGGTGACGCGCCGATCATCGAGGTCAGCGGGCGTACGTATCCGGTGGAGGTGCGGTATCGGCCGCTTCTCGAAGAGGACTCCGAGGACGCCGACCGCGATCAGATCACCGCGATCTGCGATGCCGTGGAGGAGCTCCAGGGCGAGGGGAAGGGCGACATCCTCGTCTTCCTCTCCGGGGAGCGGGAGATCCGGGACACGGCGGACGCCCTCACCAAGAAGCAGTACCGCTTCACCGAGGTGCTCCCGCTCTACGCCCGGCTCTCGCACGCCGAGCAGCATCGCGTCTTCCAGCCCCACACCGGCCGCAGGATCGTTCTGGCGACCAACGTCGCCGAGACGTCGCTGACGGTCCCGGGCATCAAGTACGTCATCGACCCCGGCTTCGCCCGCATCAGCCGCTACAGCCATCGCACCAAGGTCCAGCGGCTGCCCATCGAGCCGATCTCGCAGGCGAGCGCCAACCAGCGCAAGGGCCGCTGCGGACGGACCAGCGACGGTGTCTGCATCCGCCTCTACTCCGAGGACGACTTTCTCGCCCGTCCGGAGTTCACGGACGCGGAGATCCTCCGGACGAACCTCGCCTCCGTCATCCTCCAGATGACCGCGGCCGGTCTCGGCGACATCGAGAAGTTCCCGTTCATCGACCCGCCGGACCACCGCAACATCCGCGACGGCGTCCAGCTCCTCCAGGAGCTCGGCGCGATCGACCCGGCCGAGAAGGACGTACGCAAGCGGCTCACCGAGACCGGCCGCAAGCTCGCGCAGCTGCCCGTCGACCCGCGCCTGGCCCGTATGGTCCTGGAGGCGGACAAGAACGGCTGTGTCCGCGAGGTCATGGTCATAGCGGCCGCGCTGTCCATCCAGGACCCGCGTGAGCGCCCGGCCGACAAGCAGGCGCAGGCCGACCAGCAGCACGCCCGCTTCAAGGACGAGACGAGCGACTTCCTCGCGTATCTCAACCTGTGGCGTTACGTCCGCGAGCAGCAGCGCGAGCGGGGCTCGTCGTCGTTCCGCCGGATGTGCAAGCAGGAGTACCTGAACTTCCTGCGCATCCGTGAATGGCAGGACATCTACACCCAGCTCCGCACGGTCGCCAAGCAGATGGGCATCCATCTCAACGAGGAGGACGCTCCCGGCGACCGCATCCATCTCTCCCTCCTCGCCGGCCTCCTCTCGCACATCGGCATGAAGGACGTGAAGGACGGCGCGAAGAACGAGTACCTGGGCGCCCGTAGCGCCAAGTTCGCGATCTTCCCCGGCTCGGCCCTGTTCAAGAAGCCCCCGCGCTTCGTGATGTCCGCCGAGCTCGTCGAGACCTCCCGCCTCTGGGCCCGGGTGAACGCGAAGATCGAGCCCGAGTGGGTCGAGCCGCTCGCCGGGCACTTGCTGAAGCGGACGTACAGCGAACCGCACTGGGAGAAGGACCAGGCGGCGGTGATGGCGTACGAGAAGGTCACGCTGTACGGCGTCCCGATCATCGCCCAGCGCAAGGTGAACTACGGCCGTATCGACCCCGAGGTCAGCCGCGAGCTGTTCATCCGCAACGCCCTGGTCGAGGGCGACTGGCGCACGCACCACAAGTTCTTCGCCGACAACCGCAGACTCCTCAGCGAGGTCGAGGAGCTGGAGCACCGGGCGCGGCGCCGGGACATCGTGGTCGACGACGAGACGCTGTTCGACTTCTACGACCAGAAGGTCCCCGAGCACGTCGTCTCGGGGGCGCACTTCGACTCCTGGTGGAAGCGCAAGCGGCACGAGCAGCCGGAGTTCCTGGACTTCGAGCGCGAGATGCTGATCCGGGAGTCGGCGGAGGCGGTCACCAAGGCGGACTATCCGGACTCGTGGCGGCAGGGTGCGCTGAAGTTCCGGGTGACGTACCAGTTCGAGCCGGGCGCGGACGCCGACGGTGTGACCGTGCACGTCCCGCTCCAGGTCCTCAACCAGGTCACGGACGAGGGCTTCGACTGGCAGATCCCGGGTCTGCGCGAGGAGTTGGTGACGGAGCTGATCCGTTCCCTGCCGAAGCCGATCCGCCGCCACTACGTGCCGGCGCCGAACTTCGCCAAGCGCTTCCTGGACTCGGCGGTACCGCTCCAGGAGCCACTGACGGTGACCATGGCCCGCGAGCTGAAGCGCATGGTCGGGGTCCCCTTCACCGCCGACGACTTCGACTGGTCGAAGATCCCGGACCACCTGCGCATCACGTTCCGGATCGTGGACGAGCGGCGTCGCAAGCTGGCCGAGGACAAGGATCTGGAGGCGCTGCGGCTCCGTCTGAAGCCGAAGGCGCGCAAGGCCCTCTCCCAGGCCGCCGCGGCCACCGCGTCCCGCCAGGGCGGCGAGTCCCTGGAGCGGGCGGGCCTGACGGACTGGACCATCGGCGCCCTCACCCGCGTCTTCGAGACCCGCCGCGCCGGCCAGCCGGTCAAGGCCTACCCGGCGCTGGTGGACGACGGCGACACGGTCTCCGTACGCCTCTTCGACACGGAGGCGGAGCAGCAACAGGCGATGTGGAAGGGCACGCGTCGGCTGATCCTGCGCAACATCCCGGTCAACCCGGCGAAGTTCGCGTCCGAGAAGCTGACGAACGCCCAGAAGCTGGCCCTGTCCGCCAACCCGCACGGCTCGATCCAGGCTCTGTTCGACGACTGCGCGATGGCCGCCGCGGACAAGCTGATCGGTGACTTCGGCGGGCCGGCCTGGGACGAGGAGTCGTACCGGAAGCTGTACGACAAGGTGCGCGCCGAGATCGTCGACACGACGGTTCGTACGGTGGGCCAGGTGCAGCAGGTCCTCGCCGCCTGGCAGGCCGCCGAGCGCCGTCTGAAGGCCGTACGCAGCCCTGTCCTGCTCGCCAACCTCACGGATGTCCGCAAGCAGCTGGACGCCCTCGTGCGGCCCGGTTTCGTCACGACGGCGGGGCTGCGCCGGGTGCCCGACCTGATGCGCTACCTGATCGCGGTGGACCGCCGGCTCCAGCAGATGCCGACCAACGTCCAGCGGGACACGACCCGTATGGAGAAGGTCCACGAGATGCAGGACGAGTACGCCTGGCTCCTGGAGCAGATGCCGCAGGGCCGCCCGGTCCCGCAGCAGGTCCTCGACGTCCGCTGGATGCTGGAGGAGCTCCGCGTCAGCTACTTCGCCCACGCGCTCGGCACGGCGTACCCGATCTCCGACAAGCGGATCGTGAAGACGATCGACACGCTGGCACCGTGACGAGGCGTGCACACTGGGTGAGTTCGACCCGGAGCTCCCCCTCCTGTACAGTCTCTTCTCGCAGCGCAACGCACGAATAGCGCCGCGAAACCTGGTCCTGTGGAGCAGTTTGGAGTGCTCGCCACCCTGTCAAGGTGGAGGCCGCGGGTTCAAATCCCGTCAGGACCGCAGTGAAAGTAAGGCCCGCACCCGCTAGAGGGTGGCGGGCCTTCTTCATGTCCGGGTCCGCCTGCACGGGCTGCAGGCCACCACGCCACCTTGACGGCGTCACATTCGCTCGGTACCCAGAAACCAGGGCCCTTCCCGGTGTGGCCCCCTCGGAGGTGGCGTATGGCGGCATCGACTAGGCACGAGACGCGGGCGTTGCTCCGCGCGCACCTGGCAGCCGCCGCCTCCTACCGACATCTGACCCGTCACTGCCCGATCTGCCACCGCCTGCTGCGGCTGGCGATGGACTCCGCCCCGCGCAGCAGCGCTGCGGCCCCCCAGGCGCCCCCGGCGCGCGACGACGCCACCAAGGACGAAGCCGCGTCCACGGCGTGACCGTGGCCGCGACCGTGACCCGTACCGACGTCAACTCCCGGTCCCGCATGGGCTGCTGGATCATGCAGGCCCCTTAGCGCACAGAGCCCACAGGCAACAAGCACCGTACGATGTGACGGGTGTCACCGCATGAGTTTCCGGAAGCGCGGTACTTACACCCCGCCTACAACTGGTCAATTTAATATGTGCAATTGCACCAGCTTCTAGGCATCCTCCGGCACACGCTCAGTGACGCCCCGGGGCGGGTCCACAGGAGATTCGACCCCCCTCCCCAGACTCCGACAAGGCCGCCCACAGGTCGACCGGCCGGCACACATCCCGCGCACAAAAAGATCGCGCTGGACTCGGCGGAGTCCAGCGCGATCTACGACGCACCCTTGTTGCGTGCCTGAAGAGCTCTGACGGCTCGGGCGTGGGCTCTGTTGGGGCAGAACCCGCGTCGCTTGGAGCTAGGGTTCGGGCGCCGCGGCGAGTTGGGGGAACTGCCGTTTTGCCCGGTTATGGAGTTGTTCAGGCCTCGCTGCGCTGCTGCGGGATGCCCGCGAGCAGTGCGCGGACCTCGGCCTCGCGGTAGCGGCGGTGTCCGCCGAGCGTACGGATGGAAGTAAGCTTCCCGGCCTTCGCCCACCGCGTGACCGTCTTGGGGTCGACGCGGAACATGGTGGCGACCTCAGCCGGGGTCAGCAGCGGCTCGGCATCAGGGGTGCGAGCGGTCATGAGCGGCCTCCTCGGGAGAACCGAACCTTCTCGGTTCTTTCCTCTAAATTCTGCACCTTGACCCGCGTTGCCCGAAATGGCGGACGCGAGTCGAGTCGGTTATAGGACGAACGGCTTGTCCTCGGCACTACAACTACACCATCTGTCCAGCCGCGTCGGCCAAACCGATGGAATTGCCCCCCAGGTGTTCATCGGCGACGGAAGCCGATGGACCATGCCATAGCGGACAGTCACGCCACTGTGACGATCAGTCACAGTGGCGTGCAGGAGTCCCAAGACCCCCCAAAGCGTGCAATGTCGAGCTAGAGCCCTCCCCGGACTCCTTGTCCTATTTTGGCACGAGGAGGGGTTAGGGGCGCAAGAGCCGCGTACGTGCGGTCCGTCACGCTTACGCGCGTTGAAGCAGTCTTGACGCATACGCCCGTATCGGGTTCTACGTCCCTTGTTGACGAGACATCAGGAACCTCAGAGCGAGCACGAAACCCCAAAACGGGCGTCTCGTCAAACGCCAGTTCGTTACCTCACACAGTGCGTCAGATCACACGGCTCGCCGTGCCTTGGGTCACACCGGTCGGCTCAGTTCGCCGAACGCCGGTCCCGCACCGACCGCCACCGCTCCACCAGCCGCCCGTAGGTCTCCCCCGCGGCCTCCCCGTCGCCCCGCCTGAGCGCGTCGATGCCGTGGGTCACATCGGCGGCCGAGTGGTCGTCCTCCAGCTCGCCGGCGGGCAGGGTGTGCACCAGCCCGCCGTAGTCCAGCTCGACCAGGGACCGCGGGTGGAACTCCTCCAGCCAGCGCCCGACGTCCAGCAGGCCGTCGATGAGCGGCCCCTCGTCGATGGCGTCCTTCAGGGTCCGCAGGGCCCGCGCCACGCGCCGCCGCGCCTCCACCATGGGCGTGCGGTAGCGCAGCATCGGGGGGATCTCCCCCGAGCCCTTGTCGAACCGCCGCTCCTCGTCCGACACCAGCACGAACCAGTGCAGCGGCACCTGCCAGGTCGAGGTGCGGATCCACGGCCGGGCGTCCGGGTTGCGGGCCAGCCAGCGCTCGTAGTCCTGGGCCGCCTGACGCCGTACGACCTCCGGCAGCACCGCGTCCAGGACCGGCTTGGGCAGCTCGTCACCCAGCTCGCCGAGCGCCTGCCAGCCGCGCAGCCGGGTGCGCCACGGGCACACGCACAGCACCCCGTCGACCTCCAGCACGAAGGCGTCACCGCTCTCGTGGACCGGCACCGGGACGGGCGGGGTGGGCAGCAAATCGGCCAGGGAGCGGCGCAGTTCGTCCTGGTACGACGGGCGGTCGGGGCGGCGGGCGTAGCGGGCCCAGTGGTCGCGCTCCGGTTCCGGGAAGGCGGCCAGTGGCTCGTAGACGCGCAGATAGGTCGCGTACGGGACGATCACCGAGGACACCTTGGGCACGCCTGCTCTCTCCCCCGCCCTCTGCCAGGAAAACCCGCGGAACCCGCTCACAAACCTGCGGGAAAACTATGCAAATCGTCGCACGGCCGTACTCCGCGAGTAGGTGATCCTGAGCACTGCGGGATGGACGGGCGCCAACGGGTCTAATCTCATGCTCACAGCCCCCGCCACCCGTACGGGAGCTCGCTCCAATCGCCGCCAGTACTCAGGAGTCACCACAGTGACCGACGTAACACACGGCGTCCTGCACACCCTGTTCCACTCGGACCAGGGGGGTCATGAGCAAGTCGTGCTCTGTCAGGACCGCGCCAGCGGCCTCAAGGCCGTCATCGCCATCCACTCCACCGCCCTGGGCCCCGCCCTCGGCGGTACGCGCTTCTACCCGTACGCCACCGAGGACGAGGCCGTCGCCGACGCGCTGAACCTCGCGCGCGGGATGTCGTACAAGAACGCCATGGCCGGACTCGATCACGGCGGCGGCAAGGCCGTGATCATCGGGGACCCGGAGAAGATCAAGTCCGAGGAGCTGCTGCTGGCCTACGGCCGGTTCGTGGCCTCCCTGGGCGGCCGCTACGTCACCGCGTGCGACGTCGGTACGTACGTCGCCGACATGGACGTCGTGGCGCGCGAGTGCCGCTGGACGACCGGGCGCTCCCCGGAGAACGGCGGCGCGGGCGACTCCTCCGTGCTCACCGCGTACGGCGTCTACCAGGGCATGCGCGCCTCCGCCCAGCACCTGTGGGGCGACCCGTCGCTGCGCGACCGCGCCGTCGGTATCGCGGGCGTCGGCAAGGTCGGCCACCACCTGGTGGAGCACTTGCGGGCAGAAGGCGCCGAGGTGGTCATCACGGACGTGCGCGAGGAGGCCGTGGGCCGGATCCTCGCCGCGCACCCGGAGGGGGTGACGGCCGTCGCCGACACCGCGACGCTGATCCGTGTCGAGGGCCTGGACATCTACGCCCCCTGCGCGCTCGGCGGGGCCCTGAACGACGACACCGTGCCCGCGCTCACCGCGAAGATCGTCTGCGGTGCGGCCAACAACCAGCTCGCCCACCCCGGCGTCGAGAAGGACCTCGCGGACCGCGGCATCCTCTACGCGCCGGACTACGTGGTGAACGCCGGCGGTGTCATCCAGGTCGCCGACGAGCTGCACGGCTTCGACTTCGACCGGTGCAAGGCGAAGGCCGCGAAGATCTACGACACCACGCTGGCCATATTCGCACGTGCGAAGACGGACGGGATTCCGCCGGCCGCCGCGGCCGACCGGATCGCCGAGCAGCGTATGGCGGAGGCACGCGGGGCGCACTGATCCGGGCGCGCTGTCGACCGAAGATCACCCCAAACAGGGGTTTGGCAGGTACCCGCCGGTGGGCAGTTGGAGAGAACTCTCACTTCTACCGGCGGGTCGACCGCCGATAAGTGGTTAAAATCGCGGTTGACCAGCGAGGACGGGGCGCCTCGAAGGTCCTGTGCACACGCGCGTGCTGCGGGCGACGTACCGTATGGGCGCGGGCTCAGGTACCGTGGAAGCCCTACGGACCGGTCTCTCCGAGGAGAGCCCGTTCCAGATCATGAACGCGTGTCAAGACTCTGGGGCCGTCGAGCCCCGTCACCGAGGGGGTCGAGCCATGGGGCGCGGCCGGGCCAAGGCCAAGCAGACGAAGGTCGCCCGCCAGCTGAAGTACAACAGCGGCGGGACTGACCTGTCGCGTCTGGCCAACGAGCTGGGCGCTTCGACTTCGAGCCAGCCGCCGAACGGCGAGCCGTTCGAGGACGACGAAGAAGAAGACGACCCGTACGCCCAGTACGCGGATCTCTACAACGACGACGATGAGGACGACGAGGACGACGAGTCCGGTCCCACGTCGCAACATCGTCGCGGCGCGTAATGCCCGCGGCAGCCTAGCCGTGCTCCTCCCGGTCCGGTGCTGATGCGCCGGACCGGGTTTCGTGCTGCTGTCGCGGGCCTCCGCCCCGGCCCCGGCCCCTCAGACACCTGACGGGGCCGGTCCGGCCGGAGGGGTTGGTCTCAGGCGTAGTCGCCCACCAGCTCCGCGCCCGTCGTGTGATCACCACGGTCCGTGATCTCTCCGGCGACCCACGCCTCGACCCCGCGGTCGGCCAGGGTCGCGAGGGCCGCGTCCGTGGAGTCCTCCGGGACGATGGCGATCATGCCGACGCCCATGTTCAGGGTCTTCTCCAGCTCCAGGCGCTCGACCTGCCCCGTCCTGCCGACGAGGTCGAAGATCGGGGCCGGGGTCCAGGTGGCGCGGTCGACGATCGCGTGGAGGTCGTCCGGGATCACCCGGGCCAGGTTGGCGGCCAGTCCGCCACCCGTGACATGGCTGTAGGCGTGGACGTCGGTGGTGCGGGTGAGGGCCAGGCAGTCCAGCGAGTAGATCTTCGTCGGCTCCAGCAGCTCCTCGCCGAGGGTGCGGCCGAGTTCGTCGATCCGGGTGTCCAGGGCGAGGCCGCCCTGGTTCAGCAGGACGTGGCGGACCAGCGAGTACCCGTTGGAGTGAAGGCCGGACGCCGCCATGGCGATCACCGCGTCACCCTTACGGATGCGATCCGGGCCCAGCAGACGGTCGGCCTCCACGACGCCCGTACCGGCGCCGGCGACGTCGAAGTCGTCCTCGCCCAGCAGACCCGGGTGCTCGGCCGTCTCGCCGCCGACCAGGGCGCAGCCGGCGAGCACACAGCCCTCGGCGATGCCCTTGACGATGGCGGCGACGCGCTCGGGGTGGACCTTGCCGACGCAGATGTAGTCGGTCATGAACAGCGGCTCGGCGCCGCACACCACGATGTCGTCCATGACCATCGCGACCAGGTCGTGGCCGATCGTGTCGTACACGCCGAGCTGGCGGGCGATGTCGACCTTGGTGCCGACGCCGTCGGTGGCGGAGGCGAGCAGGGGACGCTCGTAGCGCTTGAGGGCGGAGGCGTCGAAGAGGCCGGCGAAACCGCCGAGGCCGCCGAGGACCTCGGGGCGCTGGGTCTTCTTCACCCACTCCTTCATCAGCTCGACCGCGCGGTCGCCCGCTTCGATGTCGACGCCCGCGGCTGCGTAGCTGGCACCAGTTGTCTCAGACATGGCAGTAGAGAACCTTCGTGTCGTACGGCAGGTGTGACGGGCCCGCTGCTACGGGCGGCGGATCGCGTCGGCGGCGGCCGTGGCGGCCGGGCCGGCGGCCAGCTCCGTCTCCAGGAGCTGCTTGCCGAGCAGCTCGGGGTCGGGGAGCTCCATCGGGTACTCGCCGTCGAAGCAGGCGCGGCAGAGGTTCGGCTTGGCGATGGTGGTCGCCTCGATCATGCCGTCGATGGAGATGTACGCCAGCGAGTCGGCGCCCAGCGAGGTACCGATCTCCTCGATCGACATGCCGTTGGCGATGAGCTCGGCGCGGGTGGCGAAGTCGATACCGAAGAAGCAGGGCCACTTCACGGGCGGCGAGGAGATCCGGATGTGGACCTCGGCGGCGCCCGCCTCGCGGAGCATGCGGACCAGGGCGCGCTGGGTGTTGCCGCGCACGATCGAGTCGTCGACGACGACCAGACGCTTGCCCTTGATGACTTCCTTGAGGGGATTCAGCTTGAGTCGGATGCCCAGCTGGCGAATGGTCTGTGACGGCTGGATGAAGGTCCGGCCGACGTACGCGTTCTTCACCAGACCGGCACCGAACGGGATGCCGCTGGCCTCGGCGTAGCCGATCGCCGCCGGGGTGCCGGATTCCGGGGTCGCTATGACCAGGTCGGCGTCGACCGGGGCTTCCTTGGCGAGCTTGCGGCCCATCTCCACGCGGGAGAGGTAGACGTTGCGGCCGGCGATGTCCGTGTCGGGGCGGGCCAGGTACACGTACTCGAAGACACAGCCCTTGGGCTTCGCTTCCGCGAATCGGGAGGTGCGCAGGCCGTTCTCGTCGATGGCGACGAACTCGCCCGGCTCGACCTCGCGGACGAAGCTGGCGCCGCAGATGTCGAGGGCGGCGGACTCGGAGGCCACGACCCAGCCACGCTCCAGGCGGCCGAGGACCAGCGGGCGGATGCCCTGCGGGTCACGGGCGGCGTAGAGGGTGTGCTCGTCCATGAAGACGAGGCTGAAGGCGCCCTTGACCTGCGGAAGGACCGTGTGGGCGGCCTCCTCGATGGTCAGCGGCTTGCCGTCCTCGTCGACCTGGGCCGCGAGGAGCGCGGTGAGCAGGTCGGTGTCGTTGGTGGCCGCGACGCGCGGGGTACGGCCGCCCTCCTGCTTGGGCAGGTCGGCGACCATCTCGGCGAGCTGGGCGGTGTTGACCAGGTTGCCGTTGTGGCCGAGCGCGATGGAGCCGTGCCCTGTGGCGCGGAACGTCGGCTGGGCGTTCTCCCACACGGAGGCGCCGGTGGTCGAGTAGCGGGCGTGTCCGACCGCGATGTGACCCTGGAGCGAACCGAGAGAGGTCTCGTCGAAGACCTGGGAGACGAGGCCCATGTCCTTGAAGACGAGGATCTGGGAGCCGTTGCTGACCGCGATTCCCGCGGATTCCTGGCCCCGATGCTGGAGGGCGTAGAGCCCGAAGTACGTGAGCTTTGCGACCTCTTCACCCGGAGCCCAGACACCGAAGACGCCGCAAGCGTCCTGGGGGCCTTTCTCGCCGGGAAGCAGATCGTGATTGAGTCGACCGTCACCACGTGGCACGGCTCCGAGTGTAGGCGAGATTGACCACTGGTCCGAATTGGGGATACGCGACCGTAAAGGATCACTCGGCGGCGGTCGCGTTCACTCGCTCGCCGTTTGTGCTGGTCAGGGTGAGGTTGCGGTGATCGATTCCGTACTTGACCGTGCCGTCGAAGAGGCCCAGGAGGGTGTTCTCCGTATTCATGAGTGAGGTGTCGCACATCATTCGCGTGGTGGACGCGGTGCCGAGCGTGATACTGCCGTCGCGGACCGTTGCCTCGGCCTTCACTTTGTTGCAGCCGAGGCTGCCGCTGACCTGTCCGGTCTTCTCGTCGAAGGTGAGGTACGCCTTGCCGTCGGCGTCCGGGCTGGTGATGTTCCACTTCGTGCCCTTGAGCGGGGCGGCCGCCTCCTTGGTGAGGGCGACGCGGTCGCCGTCGGCCGTGGTGAGGGTCAGCCTGTCGCCCTTGACCTCGGTGGTGAGGTCGCCGTCGGAGAGGGTGCGGGCGAGGGTCTGCTCGAAGCCCGCGGGGACGCCCTCGCAGGCCATCTCGGTGGCCCGCACCTTGTCGAAGGTGACGTGGCTGTCGGCGAAGGCTGCGTCGGCGCCGAAGTTGTTGCAGCCGAGGTTGCCGTTGACCTTGCCGTCGTCGGCGATCCGCAGGTAGGCGTCGGCCGGTGCGGCGCTCTTCTTTCCGTCGACGGTGACCTCGTCGACGGACCAGTAGGCGCCGGAGACGGAGGCCGAGGCCCCGGGGCCGACCGAGTCGCTGCCCGCGTCCTCGCTGCCGCAGGCGGCGGCGAGCGGGATGAGGGTCAGCGCGGCGAAGGCGGCCAGTCGCTGCTTGTCCTTGCCGAGGGTGCCGAGTGTGTTCATGCCGGTGGGACGGGAGGGGCGCGGGACTGGTTCCGCGGGTTCCGCTTGCCCGCGCCGAACGGGTGACGGCCAGGTCACCCCATGAGCGGCAACAGCCCGCCCAGGTCCGCCCGCTCCCCGCTCGCGCGCACCTCGGCGCCCTCCACCGCGTCCCGCCACGTCACCCGTCCGGTCGCCAGCCGGACCCAGGTCAGCGGGTCGGTCTCGACGACGTTGGGCGGCGTGCCCCGGGTGTGCCTCGGCCCCTCGACGCACTGCACCACGGCATACGGCGGGATCCGCACCTCGGTCGAACCGCCGGGTGCCTTCGTGGCGAGGGCGTCGGCGAGCAGGCGGGTGCAGGCGGCGAGGGCCTGGCGGTCGTACGGGATGTCGAGGCCGGGCACGGCGGCGTTGAGGTCGTCGGTGTGGACGACGAGCTCGACGGTACGGGTGACGAGGTAGTCGGCCAGGGTCATCGCGCCGGTGCGGGCGGCGAGGACACGGTCGCCGGACGCGTCCGCTAGCCGCCGTGTGAGGCGGTCCTCGGTGCGGGCGTAGAGGTCGTCCAGGTCAGGGTTGGCGGCGGCCAGGTCGCGGGTGCCGTCCGCGATGTCCCCGGCACGAGCGGCCGTGGCGAACGGCCAGTCCAGCAGGGCGAGCTCCGCCTTCGCCGGCTCCTCGCGGTCGAGGTTGCGACTGACGGTCTCCACGGCCATCGTCACGTGCGCGGCCAGCTCCCGCACGGTCCAGCCCTCCAGGCGGGTGGGCAGCGCGAGTTGCTCCGGGGTGAGGGTGCGGATGGCCTGCCGTACGTTTCCGAACTGCGCGAGGACCGCGGTGCGGATCTTGACGGGGTCGTAGGTGCGGGTGCGCTTCTTGGCCGGGGGCATGAGGGGAGCCTATGTGCCCGCCGTTATGAGGGTTCATGGTAAGTCGGCTGAGGGACGGGCGGAGGACGGGCCTATACGGGCTGCGATGTGGTCGTGGGTGCCTCGAACGCCTCGTGGTTGCGGGGTACGCCGATGCCGCGCCAGGTGAAGGGGATGCCTCGGGCGGTGTCCGGGTCCGGGGTGTCCATGAGCTGGAAGTGGAGGTGGGGCTCCGTGGAGTTGCCCGAGTTTCCGCAGCGGGCCAGCGGCTGTCCGGTGGTCACGCGGTCGCCCTCGCGGACGGTGAGCGAGCCGCGTCGCAGGTGGGCGTAGAGCGCGTAGGTGCCGTCGCCGAGGTCGAGGACGACGTGGTTGCCGACGATGCGCTTGGCGCCGAGCAGGTCGCGTACGGACGCCTCCACGAGCATCAGGTAGAGCAGGGCGAGCGGCGAGGTGCGGCTCAGGTGGTCGCGCTGGGTGTCGGTGGCCCGTACGACGGTGGCGTCGGCGACCGCGAGGAGCGGGGCGCCGAAGGCGGGGAAGGCGCTGTTGCGGCGGGCGAGCGGCCAGAGTCGGCTGAACGCGGGGCGGGCGCCCGGCTCGGGTTCGGCGACGACGTCGATGGCGAACGTCTGGCCGTACGCGTGCGTGCCGTGGCTCGGCGTGCGGTCGGCCGGGCTGTTGAGCGCGGTCCAGCGGCCGGTGACGGGCGGGGCGACCTCGACGGGTTCGCGGGCCGCGCGCGGGCTGTCCGGGGTGCCGCCCCAGCGGTTGACCACGACGACGAGGGCGTAGGCCAGGACGATCGGCAGGAAGTTCCACCACCACGGATAGCCGAGGTCGAGTGCGAAATGCGCGATGATCAGGCCCAGGAAGGCCAGTTGCAGGCCCCGGTAGGCGAGGGTGGCCAGTTTGCGTGCGGACATCGTTCCCCCTTGCTCAGGTCTTCTTCACTCGCGTCCTCTTCGCGTCACCGCTTGGCCGCCGACAGCGCCACCAGCAGCGGTACGACCCGCCCCGGCGGCACCTCGTAGCGGCCCCGGCCGGTCGTGTGCAGCCAGCCCGCGCCGGTCAGTTGCCGCAGGTGGTGGTAGATCTGGCCGGTCGTGCCGATCTCGTCCAGTTCGGCGAGTTCGGCCGCGGTGCGCCGGCCGCCGACGACCTCGCGCAGCAGCCGCAGCCGGACCGGATGGCCGAGCGCCGCGAACGACTCGGCGGACTCGGTCCAGTCGTCGTCCAGCAGGCCCTCGGTCAGTGCGCCGTGCTGCCACTCGTACCGCTCCCCGGTCGGCAGCCGTACGGCACCGGTGAACAGCACGCCTCCGTCGGCCGCTTTCAGCTCGGCCAGCTGGGCCTTGAACCCTTGCAGGGCCCAGAAGTCGCCCTCACCGAGGCGGGGGGCGGTGTGCTGCGCGTTCTCCAGCGCCGCCAGCCGACGCTCGAGGTCGGCAACGCGTTGTTCGAGGCTCACTCCTCAGAGATTACGGAACTACGTAATCCCATGCAAGCGTCAGGCGTCCGCCGCACGTGACCGGCGACCCCGTGACGAAGCCCCCGCCCGGCGAACCGGACGGGGGCTTCTCAGCCGTGGAACCGCTGGCTACTTCAGCAGCGCCGGGATCGTCTCCTCGTGCGCCACGCGCAGCTCCTCCAGGGAGAGCGCGAACTCGCCCTGGAGTTCCACCACTGCATTTCCATCAGACACGGTGCCGTCGACGACACCGATGCGGGTGACCGGCAGGCCCCGCGCACCGCACATGTCGTTGAAGCGGACCTCCTCGGAGCGCGGGACGGCCACGATCGCGCGGCCGGCCGACTCGGAGAAGAGGAGGGTGAAGGCGTCGAGCCCGTCCGGTACGACCAGTCGCGCGCCCTTGCCGCCGAGCAGCGCCGACTCGACGACCGCCTGGATCAGACCGCCGTCGGACAGGTCGTGCGCGGAGTCGATCATGCCGTCGCGGGAGGCGGAGATCAGGATCTCGGCGAGCAGGCGCTCGCGCTCCAGGTCCACCTGCGGGGGCAGCCCGCCGAGGTGGTCGTGGACGACCTGGGACCAGGCCGAGCCGCTGAACTCCTCACGCGTGTCACCGAGGAGGTACAGCAGCTGGCCCTCCTCCTGGAAGGCGACCGGCGTGCGCCGGGCCACGTCGTCGATGACGCCGAGGACCGCGACGACCGGCGTCGGGTGGATGGCCGCCTCGCCCGTCTGGTTGTAGAGCGAGACGTTGCCGCCGGTCACCGGGGTGCCGAGCTGCTGGCAGGCGTCGGCCAGACCGCGCACGGCCTCCGCGAACTGCCACATCACCGCCGGGTCCTCGGGCGAGCCGAAGTTCAGGCAGTCGGAGACGGCGAGCGGCTTGGCGCCGGTGGTGGCGACGTTGCGGTACGCCTCCGCCAGGGCCAGCTGGGCGCCGTGGTACGGGTCGAGCTTGGCGTACCGGCCATTGCCGTCCGTCGCGATGGCGACGCCGAGGCCGGTGGCCTCGTCGATGCGGATCATGCCGGAGTCCTCGGGCTGGGCGAGGACGGTGTTGCCCTGCACGAAGTGGTCGTATTGCGAGGTGATCCACTTCTTGGAGGCCTGGTTGGGCGAGCCGACCAGCTTCAGGACCTGGTCCTTCAGCTCGTCCGAGGTCGCGGGTCGGGGCAGCTTGTTCGCGTCGTCGGCCTGCAGCTCGTCCTGCCAGGACGGACGGGCGTACGGGCGCTCGTAGACCGGGCCCTCGTGTGCCACCGTGCGCGGGTCGACGTCGACGATCTTGCCGCCGTGCCAGTAGATCTCCAGCCGGTCGCCGTCGGTGACCTCACCGATGACGGTGGCGATGACGTCCCACTTCTCGCAGATCTCCAGGAAGCGGTCGACCTTCGCCGGCTCCACGACCGCGCACATGCGTTCCTGCGACTCGCTCATGAGGATTTCCTCGGGCGAGAGCGTGGAGTCACGCAGCGGTACGTCGTCCAGGGTGACGCGCATGCCGCCGGAGCCGTTGGACGCGAGCTCGGAGGTGGCGCAGGACAGGCCGGCCGCGCCGAGGTCCTGGATGCCGACGACCAGCTTCTCGGCGAACGCCTCAAGCGTGCACTCGATCAGCAGCTTCTCCTGGAAGGGGTCACCGACCTGGACGGCCGGACGCTTCGACGGCTTGGCGTCGTCGAAGGTCTCGGAGGCGAGGATCGACGCACCGCCGATGCCGTCACCGCCCGTGCGGGCCCCGTACAGGATGACCTTGTTGCCCGCGCCCGACGCCTTCGCCAGGTGGATGTCCTCGTGCCGCATCACACCGATGGCACCGGCGTTGACCAGCGGGTTGCCCTGATAGCAGGCGTCGAAGACGACCTCGCCGCCGATGTTGGGCAGGCCGAGGCAGTTGCCGTAGCCGCCGATGCCGGCCACGACGCCGGGGAGGACGCGCTTGGTGTCGGGGTGGTCCGCCGCACCGAACCGCAGCGGGTCCACGACCGCCACCGGCCGCGCGCCCATCGCGATGATGTCGCGCACGATGCCGCCGACGCCGGTCGCCGCGCCCTGGTAGGGCTCGACGTACGAGGGGTGGTTGTGCGACTCGACCTTGAAGGTCACGGCGTAACCCTGGCCCACGTCCACGACACCGGCGTTCTCACCGATGCCGACGAGCAGGGCGTCGCTCTGCGGGGCCTTCTCGCCGAACTGGCGGAGGTGGACCTTGGAGGACTTGTACGAGCAGTGCTCGGACCACATGACGGAGTACATGGCGAGCTCGGCACCGGTGGGCCGGCGGCCGAGGATCTCCACGACCCGCTCGTACTCGTCCTTCTTCAGACCGAGTTCGGCCCAGGGCAGCTCGACGTCGGGGGTCGCGGCCGCGTGCTCGACCGTGTCCAGAGGCGTCCGGCTCATGCGTTGACCAGCTTCTTGAGGATCGAGGTGAAGAAGGGGAGGCCGTCGGTGCGGCCGGTGCCGATGAGCGGCTCCACGGCGTGCTCCGGGTGCGGCATCAGGCCCACGACGTTGCCGGCCTCGTTGGTGATGCCGGCGATGTCGTTGAGCGAGCCGTTGGGGTTGAAGTCGAGGTAGCGGAACGCGACGCGCCCCTCGCCCTCCAGCTTGTCCAGCGTGTACTGGTCGGCCACGTAGCGGCCGTCCATGTTCTTCAGCGGGATGTGGATCTCCTGGCCGGCCGTGTAGTCGGTGGTCCAGGCGGTGTCCGCGTTCTCCACCCGCAGCTTCTGGTCGCGGCAGATGAAGTGCAGGTGGTCGTTGCCCAGCATCCCGCCGGGCAGGAGGTGGGCCTCGGTGAGGATCTGGAAGCCGTTGCAGATACCGAGGACCGGCAGGCCGGCCTTCGCCTGTTCGATGACGGTCTCCATCACCGGCGAGAAGCGCGCGATGGCTCCGGCGCGCAGATAGTCGCCGTAGGAGAAACCGCCGCACAGCACCACGGCGTCGACCTGCTTGAGGTCCTTGTCCTTGTGCCAGAGGGCGACCGGTTCGGCGCCCGCGAGGCGGATCGCGCGCTGGGTGTCCCGGTCGTCGAGACTCCCCGGGAAAGTGACGACGCCAATACGAGCGGTCACTTCGCGGCCTCCGCGACTTCTTCCACCTTGACGGTGAAGTCCTCGATCACGGTGTTGGCGAGGAAGGATTCCGCAAGATCGTGGATGCGGGCGAGCGCGGCGTCGTCGACCGGCCCGTCAACTTCCAGTTCGAAACGCTTTCCCTGACGTACGTCGGAGATGCCGTCGAAACCCAGCCGCGGCAGTGCGCGCTGCACCGCCTGGCCCTGGGGGTCGAGGATCTCCGGCTTGAGCATGACGTCGACTACGACGCGTGCCACTGGCACTCCCGGTGTGTGGTGCTGAGCAGGTTCCTTCAGACTACCCGTACAAAATTTCTACGCGAGTAGAGTTGTAGGAAGCTACGTGATGGCCATCACGATCCGGTATCGGACAGGGGTGTTCACGAAAAGTTACGGGAAAGATCCCCGATCAGCCGCGGATAGCTATTGCGCTCGGGACACGCGGACAGATTTAGTCGGGCTTCACATTGCATTGCCGGGCACTGTACAAATGAATTGGCAAATAGCCGAGACTCGGCACGTCGTCGCAGCTGAGCTGCATGAGGTGCCGGACGAAGGGACCGATATTCGTGGCGCAGAAGGTCGTGGTCACTCTCTTTGACGACATCGACGGCTCAGAAGCGGCGGAAACGATCGCCTTCGGACTCGACGGCAAGTCGTACGAGATCGACCTGAATGAAGCCAATGCCAAGAAACTGCGTAAGGCGCTCGCGCCCTACGTGGAAGCCGGCCGCAAGCGGTCGAAGTCAGGCAAGGCGTACAAGCAGACCGAGGTGGCCCCCGACCCGGCGGCGGTCCGGGCCTGGGCCCAGGCCAACAAGATGGAGGTGCCGGCCCGCGGCCGCATCCCCAAGAAGGTCTACGAGGCGTTCGCCTCGGCGCAGTGACATGAGTCGCGCGGCGTTGTCCTCAGGGCCCGTCAGCAGGCCTTGAGGACAGCCGACTTGGGCCGGTGCGACAACCGACTTGCGCTACCCCCCTGCTGATCAGCTAATGTCTGGAGCACGCCGCCGGGCGGGACAGAAAAGTCCAGCTCGCCGAGCATGCGGGTGTAGTTCAGTAGTAGAACATCCCCCTTCCAGGGGGAAGGCGCAGTGTGCAATTCCTGTCACCCGCTCCGCACCGTCGTACCGACCACCTGGGGGTCCCCCCTCTGGGAGAGGATCAGGTAGGCTGGTGCTCGCGCCGATCGGTGAGAGCCGGTCGGAGGCAATGCGGACGTAGCTCAGTTGGTAGAGCGCAACCTTGCCAAGGTTGAGGTCGCGAGTTCGAGCCTCGTCGTCCGCTCGGGAATGAGACCCCGGTCCTGATGGACCGGGGTCTTTTCGTGTATCCGCGACTCCGTACCCACGACGCCCCTGACATTTGTCATGCGGAGTGGTGACAGCGCGCACTGCTGTCGGCCCTGTTTCACCGGGACGCTGGAGCCATGAACGGAAACGAACACGAACACGTGATTGAGGTCACTGACCTGCGGCGTGTGTACGGGGGCGGGTTCGAAGCGGTGCGCGGAATCAGCTTCTCCGTGAACCGCGGGGAGATCTTCGCGCTGCTCGGCACCAACGGCGCGGGCAAGACGTCGACCGTCGAACTGCTGGAGGGGCTCGCCCGGCCCGCCGGGGGGCGGGTGCGGGTGCTCGGGCACGACCCCTACGCCGAGCGGGCCGCCGTACGGCCGCGGACCGGGGTGATGCTGCAGGAGGGTGGCTTCCCGTCCGAGCTGACCGTCGCCGAGACCGCGCGGATGTGGGCCGGGTGTGTGAGCGGGGCGCGGCCGCCGCTGGAGGTGCTGGAGCTCGTCGGGCTGGCCGGGAAGACCGGCGTACGGGTGAAGCAGCTGTCCGGCGGTGAGCGGCGGCGGCTGGACCTGGCGCTCGCGCTGCTCGGGGACCCCGAGGTGCTGTTCCTGGACGAGCCGACGACCGGGCTGGACGCCGAGGGGCGCCGGGACACGTGGGAGTTGGTGCGGCGGCTGCGGGACGCCGGCACGACCGTGCTGCTGACCACGCACTACCTGGAGGAGGCCGAGGGCCTCGCCGAGCGGCTGGCGATCCTGCACGAGGGGCGGATCGCGGCGGCAGGGACACCGGCCGAGGTGACCGCGGCCCAGCCGTCGAGGATCTCCTTCGAGCTGCCCCAGGGCTACTTCGTGGGCGATCTGCCGCCGCTCGACGGCATGGGCGTGTGCGGGCACGAGGTCGACGGGCGGCTCGTACGGCTGCGCACGCACGAGTTGCAGCGGACCGCGACCCGGCTGCTGGTGTGGGCCGAAGGGGCCGCCGTGGAGCTGGGGCGGCTGGATGTGCGGCCGGCGTCGCTGGAGGAGGCGTTCCTGGGGATCGCGCGGGAGGCGGCGGCCGGGACGAGGACGAAGGAGTACGCGGCATGAGCACGGCGACGACCGCCCCGGTGGGGCGCATGGCAGCGCTGGCACGGGCCGAGCTGACCTTGCTGGGGCGTAGCAGGGGCACGCTGTTCGCGGCGCTCTTCGTGCCGCTGATCCTGCCCTTCAGCGCGCGGGAGGCAGCGAAGCAGATGGACCTGGCCGAGGTGGGCCTGACCCTGGGCACGGTCCTCCTGCCCGCCTCCATCGGCTTCTCCCTGCTCTACGCGGTGTACGTGACGCTCGTCAGCGTCTTCACCGCCCGGCGCGAGGAACTCGTCCTCAAGCGGCTGCGCACCGGCGAGCTGCGGGACAGCGAGATCCTCGCCGGGGCCGCGTTCCCGGCCGTGGCCACGGGCCTCGCGCAGTGCGTGGCGCTGACGGCCGGCTGCGCCGTCCTGCTCGACGTGGGTGCGCCTCGGGCTCCCCATCTCGCCGTGCTGGGCCTGCTGCTGGGGTTCCCGCTGTGTGCCGCGCTCGCCGCGGTGACCGCCTCCTTCACCCGGAGCGTCGAGAGTGCGCAGGTCACGACGTTGCCCGTGGTGTTCCTCTCGATGATCTTCTCCGGGATGTTCGTGCCGCTGGAGATCCTGCCCGACCGGGTGGCGTCGCTGTGCGAACTGCTGCCGCTGACCCCGGTGATCACTCTCGTGCGGGGCGGCCTGACCGGGGAGCTGTCGGCGTACGAGACGCTGGGCGCCGTGGCCACCGCGCTGGCCTGGACGGTCCTGGGCGTGTTTGCTGTACGGCGGTGGTTCCGCTGGGAACCGCGGCGTTGAGGCAGGGGGAGCGGGCGCATGCGCGGGCCGGGTACATGGTGGCGGGGCAAGAGCACTCCGGCGAAGGTGGAGACGTACACCCGGGGGTCGTTCCACTTCTTCGCGGTGATGGAGGTCGCCGGGGCCGGGGTGCCGCTCGTCGGCCAGGTCGGGGGCGCGCCGGGGGCCTGGCTGCTGCTCCTGGTCTGCGCGCACGCGGCGATCTGCATGCTGACCGTGTCACGCGCCGTGGACTGGTTGCGCGGCCGGCGGGCCCAGCCGCTGCGGCTGATGTGCGCGCTCGGCGCGGCCACCGCCGTGGTCGCCGTCACTGCTCTCGCCCTCTCCGAGTACGGCTCGCGGAGCGACGGCGCCGATTCGGCGGCGGGCAGCGTCTTCGGGGTCACCATGATCTTCGGGGTCGGCATCATCACCCTCGGGGTGCGGCGGCGCAGGCACGTGTACGCCGTCGTCGCGGGCTTCGCGGCCGGCACGGCGGTCGTCGTGCTCGCGATCACCCGGTCGCCGCTCGGCGCGCTGGTCACCGCACTGATCGTGCTGGCCAGCAGCGGGTTCCTCGCCTTCACCGCGGTCTTCTCCGTCTGGCTGCTCAAGGCCGTCTACGAACTCGACGAGGCCCGCGAGACCAGGGCCCGGCTCGCCGTCGCCGAGGAGCGGCTGCGGTTCGGGCGGGATCTGCACGACGTGATGGGGCGGAATCTGGCGGTCATCGCGTTGAAGAGCGAGCTCGCCGTGCAGTTGGCGCGGCGCGGGCGGCCCGAGGCCGTGGAGCAGATGATCGAGGTGCAGCGGATCGCGCAGGAGTCGCAGCGCGAGGTGCGCGACGTCGTACGGGGATACCGGGAGGCCGACCTGGGGGTCGAACTCGCCGGTGCGCAGGGGGTGTTGACGGCGGCCGGGATCGAGTGCCGGGTGACCGGGGAGGCGGCCGGGCTGCCCGCCGAGGTGCAGTCGGCGCTGGCCTGGGTGGTACGGGAGGCGACCACCAACGTGCTGCGGCACGGGGATGCCGAGCGGTGCGCGGTGGGTGTACGGGTGAGGGAAGGGCGCGTGGTGTTGACGGTGGAGAACGACGGGGCTGCCGCGGCCTCCGACGAGGGCGAGGGCCCCGGCGGCGGCGCGGACCCCGGCAGGCGTGGCGGCTCCGGGCTCGCGGGGCTGCGGGAGCGGCTGGCCGCGGTGGACGGCACCCTGGAGGCCGGCCGGGCCCGGGAGGGAGTGTTCCGGCTGGTGGCGGAGGTGCCGCTGGCGGGAGCGGGCGTGCCGGAGGCCGCCGTATGAGCGACCGTACGACCGGGCCCGTGCGGCTGCTGCTCGCCGACGACGAGCATCTGATCCGGGGCGCGCTCGCCACCCTGCTGTCCCTGGAGGACGACCTCGTGATCGTCGCCGAGGCGGCCAGCGGGCCGGAGGCGCTGGCGATGGCGCGAGCCCACGAACCCGACGTCGCCGTACTGGATCTCCAGATGCCCGGCGCGGACGGTGTGAAGGTCGCCACATCCCTGCGGGCCGAACTGCCCGGCTGCCGGGTGATGATCGTGACCAGCCATGGGCGGCCCGGGCATCTGAAGCGGGCTCTTGAGGCGGGCGTGCGCGGGTTCGTCCCGAAGACCGTCAGCGCTCAGCGGCTCGCCGAGATCATCCGGACCGTGCACGCCGGAAACCGCTACGTCGACCCGGAGTTGGCCGCCGACGCCATCGCCGCCGGGGACTCCCCACTGACCGCTCGGGAGGCCGAGGTGCTGGAACTCGCCGCCGACGGGGCGCCCGTCGCGGAGATCGCGGAGCGGGCCGCGCTGTCGCAGGGGACCGTACGGAACTATCTGTCGTCCGCCGTCTCGAAGCTCGGCGCGGAGAACCGCCACGCGGCGGTGCGGCTCGCGCGGCAGCGAGGTTGGGTATAGTAGGTCTCGCGCTTCGGCGCATGCGAACGTAGCTCAGTTGGTAGAGCGCAACCTTGCCAAGGTTGAGGTCGCGAGTTCGAACCTCGTCGTTCGCTCCAGATCAAAGGCCCCGGTCATCGACCGGGGCCTTTGTCATGGGGTCAGCTCCAGCTCGTGCCCGTCAGACGCTCGTACGCCTCCACGTACTTCGCCCGGGTCGCGTCCACGACCTCCTGCGGCAGCGGCGGCGGGGGCTGCTCGCTCTTCCGGTCCCAGCCGGAGGCCGGCGAGGTCAGCCAGTCGCGCACGAACTGCTTGTCGTACGACGGCTGCGCGCGGCCCGGCTGCCACTGGTCGGCCGGCCAGAAGCGGGAGGAGTCGGGGGTGAGGACCTCGTCGGCGATGACCAGGGTCTCCCCGTCGAAGCCGAACTCGAACTTGGTGTCCGCGAGGATGATGCCGCGCTCGCGGGCGATGTCCCGGCCGCGGGCGTAGACGGCGAGGGTCGCCTGGCGCAGCCGGGCGGCGGTGTCGGGGCCGACCTGGCGGGCGACCTCCTCGTAGGAGACGTTCTCGTCGTGCTCGCCGACCGCGGCCTTGGTGGCCGGGGTGAAGATCGGGGCGGGCAGCTCGCTGCCGTCGACGAGGCCCTCGGGGAGGGCGAGGCCGCAGACGGTGCGGGAGTCGTTGTACTCGACCAGGCCGGAGCCGGTGAGGTAGCCGCGGGCCACGGCCTCCACCGGGACCATCTGGAGCGACTTGCAGACCAGGGTGCGGCCCGCCCAGTCGGCGGGGGCGCCGGCGGGCAGGTCGGTGCTCAGGACGTGGTTGGGGACCAGGTCGGCGAGCTGGTCGAACCACCACAGGGAGAGCTGGGTGAGGATGCGGCCCTTGTCGGGGATCTCGGTCGGCAGCACCCAGTCGTAGGCGGACATACGGTCACTGGCGACCATCACGAGGTCGCCCGCCTCGTTCTGGTACAGCTCGCGCACCTTGCCGGTGTGCAGGTGCACCAGGCCCGGAACCTGGATCGGCTCGGGCTTTTCTACGAATCCGGACACGGTTCCTCCCCGTGGTTGAACAAAAGGGGTGCCCGCAGGGCTCGAACAGGGCGGTGGTGGGAGACGGGCGGGCCAACAGCGTCGATTGTCCCGTACGGGGCGCTGACCTTGGACTGGGGGTGTGCTGGGGGTGTGCTGGGTGAGCTCAGTCACGTTTGCAGATGCGGTCCAGGAGGTTGGCCGTGGCGCGCTGGACGCGGGCGTCGACGTGGCCCGGGCGGTCCAGTGCCGGGGACCAGGCGAAGGTGCCGGACGCGAAGACCAGGGCGCCGGAGGGGGCGCGGTAGAGGGACGTCTCCTGGTGGCGCAGGGTGCCCTCCTTGTCCGGGTACGGGGAGTGCGCGAGCAGGATGCGTTCCTCGTGGTCGGGGAGCGGGGTGCGCGGGAAGTAGCGGTCGGCCTCGCCCGCGACCAGTCCCTCGATCTCGTCGCCCTCCTGGGCGCCGGTCGCCTCCCACAGCCAGTGGTCGGCGTTGCGGACGATCAGGGGGTGGGGCTCGGGGACCTGGCCCGCGTACTGGATGCCGATCACCTCCTGCTCGGGGCGGTCGATCTCGCGCCAGAGCACCGGGCGGCCCGGGCCCCGGCGCTTGCGGCAGGTCATCAGGCGGTCGGGGACACCGGACGGGGACGGGCCCAACTCGACCTGCCAGTACATGGAGTTGGCGGAGAGGAAGACCAGGGACGTGCCGTTCTCGCGGGCGAGCTCGACCGTACGGCGCATGTTCGACGACCAGTACTCGTCGTGGCCGGGGAAGACCAGGCCGCGGTAGCGGGTGGGGTCGACATGGCCGCCGTGCAGGTCGCGGGCGTCGGCGTAGGCGATGTCGTAGCCGTAGCGCTCGGCCCAGCGGATGAAGTCGTAGGCGTGGCCGACGTGCAGTGGGAGGCCGGCGCCCGCGTAGGGGCGGTCGAAGGAGACGGTGGTGGCGGCGTCGTTCTCGCCGAGGAGGCGGCCGTCGTCGTCCCAGGCGTGGTAGAGGCTGGCGCCGGTGCGGCCGTCCTCCGGGTAGAGGTTGTAGGCCTGCCAGGTGACGTCGGGGAGGAGCAGGAGCAGGTCGGCGGGGTGGTTGTCGCGGACCGTGAAGGGGATGTGGGAGCGGTAGCCGTCGGCGGTGGTGAGGACGGCCACGTACGCGCCGATGGTCCAGTACGAGGGGATCTGCAGGCGCCAGGACAGCCACCAGTGGTGGCAGGAGACCGTGCGGTCGGCGGTGAGCGGGGGTGGCTGGACGATGCCGGAGAGGCGGGGGCTGGTGGTGATCTTCGCGGCGCCGTCACCGCCGTAGTGGCCGATGCGGTAGACGTCGACGGCGAATTCCTGGGGCGGGTCGACGGTGATGTGGAAGTCGACGGCCTCGCCGGGGGCGACCGCGCCGGTGGAGGTGAAGCCCTTGATCTGGCGGTGGACGTCGTCGGCGGAGCGGGGGCCTCCGGCGGTGCGCGGGCCGGGGATCCTGGGGGTGCCGGCCGTCGGGGGGTGGGCCTGGCCGTCGACGTACCAGGGGACCACCTGGCCGGTGTCGTCGAAGTACGTCACGTTGCCGCGCAGCCAGGGGACGGGGCCCTGACCGAAGGGGTCCGTCACGGCGTGCGCGAGTGCCCCCGACTCCCAGCGGCGGATCTGCTCCGACCCCATGGCCCTACCCCTCCCTCGTTCCCCCGTGGCCGTGCGTCCGTGGTGGTGCGTCGTTTCTCGTGCGACATGGGTGTTTGTGTGCCTGTCGTATGTCGCAAGCCCTTGCCATGTGCGCTATCGATCCCAGCACATCACATTGCGCACGCATCCTGTCACTATTCGTTGCGAATTGGCCGAAAGTGGAACCAGGGGCTCCGGCCGCATCTGGCACGCGGGACGGGCTGTCACAGCCGGAAGGGCGGCCGTCAGACCAGGCGTACCGGCTTCTCCGGGCGTATCCCCGACTCCACCAGCCAGGCGCGCAGGGGCGCCGGGTCACCGTCCTCGATCAGGCTCAGGACTCTGGGGGTGAGGTCGGCGGCTCGTGCCCCGTTGATGAGAAGCGTGGGTCCGTCGAGCCAGTCCAGCCCCGGGGTGGCCCCGGCGGTGTCCATCGCGGCACAGCACACCATCGCCGTCACGTGATCGGTCAGCAGCTCGCGCGAGGTGCGGGGTGGCTGGAGCGGGAAGAGGGGGAGCGTGCCGATGTCCAGGAGGGTGGTGCCGGGGGCGAGGGACGCGTTCTGTTCCACAGGGGCCGCGGCTTCCTCGCGGGCCAGCTCGGCGGTGAGGCCGGCGGCGAGGGCGGAGCTTCGCTCGGTTTCCGGGTCGTCGTCGCCGGGGTGGTCCTCGGCCATGGAGGCGTAGGGGGGTTTGGGGGGCTTGGGGGACTCGGAGGGCTTGGGGGACTCGGAGGGTGTTGAGGTCGCCGGGGGCTGGACGGGTTCGGCGGGCTCTTGGGACTCGAGGGGGCTTGAGGGCTGGGCGTCGGCGGGGGGCGGGGCGCCGGTAGGGAGCGACGCGTCGGCTAGGGGCGCGGTAATCGCTTGCCCGGGGGTGGGGTGCCCGGCGGGGGCTTGGGGGAGGCTGGGGGGCGCCTCCGGGGGTTGGTCCGGGTGGGTTGGGGTGGTGTGCGGGGCGGGGCTCGGGTGGGCTTGTGTCTCGGAGGGCTCGTCGGGGCCCGTGTGGAGGGCGGAGCTCCCGTGGGCCTGCGGCTCGAAGGACCCGCCCGGGTCGGGGTGGGCGTCGGAGCTCCCGTGGGCCTGCGGCCCGGAGGACCCGGCCGGGGCGGAGTGGACCTCGGAGCGCCCGTGGGCCTGCGGCCCGGAGAGCCCGGCCGGGTCGGAGCGGGCCTCGGAACTCCCCTGGGCCTGCGGCCCGGAGGACCCGCCCGGGTCGGAGTGGGCCTCAGAGCTCCCGTAGGCCTGTGGCTCGGAGGGGTCGGCGGGGGACCAGGTGGGTGCGGTGGCCGGTGGGGTCGTCAGGTGGTCCAGGACGCGGGAGAGGGTGGGGCCGTCGGAGTGGGCGGGTGCGCCCTCGGTGGTGCGGCGGACGCCGAGGGTGTCGAGGACTCGGTGGAGGCGGGCCGCGTCGGTGCGCCATTTGCGGTCGACGACCTCTTCCGGGTACTCCTGCCAGCCCACCGGGGACCAGTCCGGGCCCGGGTCGGCCGGGCCGCCGTGGAAGAGACGGGCGGCGAGGAGCGAGGCGGCCTCGTCGATCGCGCCGGGCTCTTCGAGCAGGTCACAGGCGGGGCGCTCGCCCAGGCGGGAGGCGAAGCCCTCGGCCAGACGGTCCCGCCGGGACAGCTCGGTGAGCGCGGCGACGACGCCCGCGTCCAGCCGGGACGGCCAGCGACCCATGCGCCAGGCCGGCAGCGCGACCCGCGTCAGCAGCCGGTCCCAGCCCGCGTACGCCAGTCCGACCTGCTCCTGGGCGACGATCCGCAGTCCGTAATCCACAGCCTGTGCACGCTCGGCGGCCGCGGCGGCCACCCCCCGTTCCATCTCGGCCGCATGGTCCCGGCAACTGCGCAGCAGCAGTCGCGCGACCCAGCCGATGCCCGCGCACACCGCCCGCGCCCCCGGGCAGCGGCCGCGCGTCGAGGCGACGGCCACGGCGGCGTCCAGGCCCCGGACGAAGCGCCGGGCCTGGGCTATGTCCGGGTGCGCCGACGGTCCCGTACCGGCGACGACCGGGGCGAGGACGGCGCGCAGCTCACCCACGCGCATCCACCACAGGAACGGTGAGCCGATGACGAGGACAGGCGCGTCCGGCGTACGGCGATGGGTGCCGCCCCCGCTTCCGCCGTGCAGGCCGTTGAGTCCGTCCGCCATGCCGCCGTCGGCCGCGGACAGACCGTGGGACCGGTGCGTGCGGTCCTCCAGCCAGCTGTCGCAGTCCGGGGTGAGGGCTATCGCGGACGGGGCGGGGACGTCGAGACGGTCGGCGAGATCGCGCACCATCCGGTACAGATCCGGTGCCTGCTCCTCGGCGATCTGGACCGTGGGGCTGACGGCGGGCCGGGCACGGGCGACGACGAGGGCGATGACCGCGGCGGCCAGCAGGACGAGGACGGCGACCGGGATGACGACCCACCGCGCGGCATGCCAGCCCGGGCCGACGAGGTGGCCGGTGGAGGCGCCGGCGAGCAGCACCACGGCGAACGCCGCGGGCAGCAACGCCACGGCCAGCGCGCGGCTGCGGACCCGCAGCACGGCCATGGCCCGGGCGCGCGCTGCCTGCGCACCGACCTCGACACCCATACCGGTCACGCCGGACCTCACCCCCTCCGCGCTGCCCTGGCTGTCCGAACTGTCCTGGCTTTGCTCACTCCCCCACTGTGGCACCCACCACTGACATCGCAATGCCGGTGGGCCAAGTGCCGGAACGCTTGCGCCGCACCCTAGTTGGGGCTTCGGCCCACGTCAGCCGGATGGGGCATCGGTCACTCGATGGAATGGCTTTGGGGAAAGGTGGATGACGGACAGCGAGGATCAGGCCCTTGATACGGGCGGGTTTCGGGGACCCGGCCCCGGCACGAGTCAGGCTCCGGCAAAGGACAGGCTCCGGCATGGGACAGGCCCCGAATCCTGAGACGGATTCGGGGCCTTCGGGGTTCATCCGGGGCGGCACTCCCGGCACTCCGGCCGGTTACGCGCCTTCCGCCGCCTTCGCCGCGATGTCCGTACGGTGCTGGGAACCGTCGAGCTTGACGCGGGCGACGGCCCGGTAGGCGCGGTCGCGGGCCTGGGTGAGGTCCTTGCCGGTCGCCGTGACGGACAGGACACGGCCGCCGGCGCTGACGACCGCGTCGCCGTCCTGCTTGGTACCGGCGTGCAGGACGTACGCGTGCGGGGCGTCCTCGGCGGTCACCTCGTCGAGGCCGGTGATGGGGTCGCCGGTGCGCGGGGTGCCCGGGTAGTTGTGGGAGGCGACGACCACGGTGACCGCGGCGTCGTCGCTCCAGCGCAGCCGCTCCAGGTCGGCGAGGTCACCCTTGGCCGCGGCCAGCAGCACACCGGCCAGCGGGGTCTTCAGACGGGCCAGGACGACCTGGGTCTCGGGGTCGCCGAAACGGGCGTTGAACTCGATGACCCGCACGCCCCGCGAGGTGATCGCGAGACCGGCGTACAGCAGCCCCGAGAACGGCGTGCCGCGGCGGCGCATCTCGTCGACGGTCGGCTGGAGAACCGTCTCCAGCACTTCCTCGACCAGCTTCGGGTCGGCCCACGGGAGCGGGGAGTACGCGCCCATGCCGCCGGTGTTCGGGCCCTCGTCGCCGTCGAGCGCACGCTTGAAGTCCTGGGCGGGCTGGAGCGGGAGGACCGTCTCGCCGTCGGTGATGGCGAACAGCGAGACCTCGGGGCCGTCGAGGAACTCCTCGATGACGACCCGCTCGCAGGAGTTGGCGTGCGCCCTGGCCGCGTCGAGGTCGGCGGTGACGACGACGCCCTTGCCGGCGGCGAGGCCGTCGTCCTTGACGACGTACGGGGCGCCGAAGGCGTCGAGGGCCTCGTCGACCTCGGCGGGCGTCGTGCAGACGTAGGAGCGGGCCGTCGGGACGCCGGCCGCCGCCATCACGTCCTTGGCGAACGCCTTGGAGCCCTCGATCTGCGCGGCCTCCCCGGAGGGGCCGAAGACCGGGATGCCCGCCTCGCGCACGGCGTCGGCGACCCCGGCGACGAGCGGTGCCTCCGGGCCCACGACCACGAGGTCGGCGCCGAGCTCCGTGGCCAGCGCGGATACGGCCTTGCCGTCCAGGGCGTCGACCTGGTGCAGCTCGGCGACCTCGGCGATGCCGGCGTTGCCGGGGGCGCAGTGCAGCGCGGTGACGTCGGGGTCGAGGGACAGGGAGTGGCACAGGGCGTGTTCGCGGGCGCCGCTACCGATGACGAGGACCTTCACGGGGGTCAGCCTAACGGGGTTTTCGTACGGGGTGATGAGGGGCCGGGGGTTGATGACCTGTACGTTCCTCCAAGTCGCCGGCCTCCCGCCCTTCCCGTGCCTCCGTGCCTCCGTGCCTCCGTACGTCCGTACCTCCCGCTCCTCGCGCTATTCGTTCGTGAACTCCTCCACGACCGTCGCCCCCAGCTCCCGCACGATCAGCTCGTAGCCGGACAGCGCCGACTCGTTGAGGTCGGGGTCGTCGTCCTCCGGGATGTCGTCCTCGATGGACACCGGGGGCGGCGGCTCCGGGGCGGAGGAGGGCTGGGGCGCCGGAGCGGGATTGGCGGACTGCGCGGGGGCCGACGGGGGCGGGGTGGAGGTCGAGGTCGTCGGCGGGGGAGGGGCCGGGCGCTGGGCGGACGTACCGCCACCGCCGTAGCCGGTGTTGCCGCCACCGCCGTAACCGCCGCCGCCTCCGCCGAAGCCGGAGGAGCCTCCGCCGCCCGGGGGCGGGGGAGCCGAACCGCCGCCGGACGGGTCCACGATCGCCTCGATCTTCCACTGGACGCTGAACTGCTCGGCCAGCGCCTGCCGCAGCACGTCCTCGCTGCCGCTGCTCGCGAAGTTGTCCCGCGCGCCGGCGTTCACGAAGCCGAGCTGGAGGGTGGTGCCGTCGAAGCCGGCCACCTGGGCGTTCTGGCTGAGCAGGATCCAGGTGAAGCGGCGGCGGTTCTTGACCGCCTCCAGGATGTTCGGCCAGAGCATGCGGGGGTCGAGGCCACCGCTGGGGGGTGGTGCGTGGGTGGGGGCCGCGCCGGTGGGGGGAGCGGACGGGGGCGTCGCGGCCGGGGGCGGGGGCGCGGGGGCGTTGCTGGACGGGGTGGGGGGCTGGGTGCCGCCGCCCGCGGGGGTGGCGGTGGGCCAGCCGCCGGGGCGTCGGCCGCCGCCTGCGGAGGCTGCGGTGGGCCAGGAGCCCGGGGCGGGTGCGGGTGCGGGCGTGGGCGTGGGCGCAGGGGTCGGCGGAGCCTGAGGGGCCTGGGGCTGCGACTGCGACTGGGACTGGGACTGCTGAGGCTGAGGCGGCTCGGCGGGTGTGGGGGCCGGAGGTGCTGTGGGGGGCTGGCCCGCCGGAGCCGTACCGGCCGCCGCCCCGGGACCGGTGGCGGGCGGCGTCGGCCCCGGGCTCCCCGACGCCCGTACGGCAGCCCGCGCCGCGGCGGGACCGCCACCCGGCGGAACCGGCGCGGCGGGCGCTGCCGCGTGGGCGTCGGGGCCGGGCACGTATCCCATCGCGGGCATGCCACCGCCGCCCGCGGCCGGGGCCGCGCCCGCCGAGAAGTTGACGCCCCGCTCCAGTCGATCGAGCCGGGCCATCACGGAACGCTCGTCCCCGTACGCCGCCGGAAGCATCACGCGCGCGCAGATCAGCTCCAGCTGGAGCCGGGGCGAGTTGGCGCCCCGCATCTCGGTCAGTCCCTCGTTGACCAGGTCGGCGGCGCGGCTGAGCTCCGCCGGGCCGAAGGTGCCGGCCTGGGCCTGCATGCGCTCCAGGACGTCGGCCGGGGCGTCGATGAGCCCCTTCTCGGTGGCGTCCGGTACGGCGGCGAGGATGACGAGGTCGCGCAGCCGCTCCAGCAGGTCGGCGACGAACCGCCGCGGATCGTTGCCCCCCTCGATGACACGGTCCACGACCTCGAAGGCGGCGGCCCCGTCACCGGTCGCGAAGGCCTCCACGACGGAGTCGAGGAGCGAGCCGTCGGTGTACCCGAGCAGGGAGGTGGCCATGGCATAGGTCACACCCTCCTCGCGCGCCCCGGCGAGGAGCTGGTCCATGACGGACATGGAGTCACGCACGGAGCCCTGGCCGGCCCGCACGACGAGGGGGAGCACGCCGTCCTCGACCGGGATGTTCTCCTTGCCGCACACCTCGCCGAGGTAGTCGCGCAGGGTGCCGGGCGGCACGAGCCGGAACGGGTAGTGGTGGGTCCGCGACCGGATCGTGCCGATGACCTTCTCGGGCTCGGTGGTCGCGAAGATGAACTTCAGATGCTCGGGCGGCTCCTCGACGACCTTCAGCAGCGCGTTGAAGCCGGCCGACGTGACCATGTGGGCCTCGTCGATGATGTAGATCTTGTAGCGGCTGGACGCGGGCCCGAAGAAGGCCTTCTCCCGCAGCTCACGGGCGTCGTCCACACCACCGTGGGACGCGGCGTCGATCTCGATGACGTCGATGGAACCAGGGCCGTTGCGCGCCAGGTCACGGCAGGACTGGCACTCCCCGCACGGGGTCGGCGTGGGCCCCTGCTCGCAGTTCAGGCACCTGGCCAGGATCCGCGCGCTGGTGGTCTTGCCGCATCCGCGCGGCCCGCTGAACAGGTACGCGTGATTGACCCGGTTGTTCCGCAGCGCCTGCTGCAACGGGTCGGTGACATGCTCCTGCCCGATGACCTCGGCGAACGACTCCGGGCGATAGCGGCGGTACAGCGCGAGAGACGACACGCATACGAGGTTATAGGCGCCCACTGACAACCCACCCCGCCTGGGAACGCAAGCGCCCCCCACGCACCCGCCAGAGCCGACCTACCCTTGCTGCCTTCCGGCCCTGGGGGAGTTCAGTCAGATAGCGCCGCGTGAGGGGCTGCCCAAACAGTACCCGATGCCGGGGGGCGGGAACGAGTTCGCGAGCACTCCTCAACGTCTTGTATTGTTTGCGGCGGAGGATTCGCCTAGAGGCCTAGGGCGCACGCTTGGAAAGCGTGTTGGGGGCAACCCCTCACGAGTTCGAATCTCGTATCCTCCGCCAGTGCCTCACCGGGCACGATGTCGAAGGGCCCCACCGTTCGCGGTGGGGCCCTTCGACGTGTCCGTCTCAGTTTCCGTCTCAGTTCGTTTTCGGGAGCTCCCAAAGGGCGTCGCCAACTTGCTGGGCGACCTTGCGGAGCATGGTCCCGGTCACGTGCATGTACCGGGCGCGCATCCGGGCCGCTCCCCCGGGCTCCCAACCCATGATCGAGTCGATCACGACGTCCGGGACGCCGTGTTCGGGCTCAGCGGTCCGCCGATCGGCGAGGCGAAGACGTACCCCTTGCGAGTCGGCAGTGATCAGCAAACCCGGTCCTCCAGCGGCAGGCTCCACGGCCGACCTCGGTGGACCACATCTGCTCCATCGCGCCGCAGCGTGGTCAGCAGTTTGCCGAAGCAGCGCGGGCTCAGCCCCGTGAACGGGACTGATGCCGAGACAAGCCCACGGTTACGCTGAGGGTGGACGACGAGCCAGGTGCAGGGATCAGCCACCGTCAGTGAAGGAGCCTACGGCCGAGTTTCGCCTAACCAGGTCTCGAAACCGCAGGTCAGTGGCATGGCGCGGTTACTCTCGTCCGGATCTGTGCCGACGGCCACAGCGAGCGGGATACACGTAGGCTCATACTGAGTCATGACAAAGCCTGCTGCAATGAAGCGTCACTTGCCTACCAGCCCCTTCAAGGCCCCGGTCACACCGGCTCCCAAGCACTTCGCCACGGGCGACCAGGTCACACATGACGTGTACGGTCTCGGCCGGGTCATCGGCATCGAGGACGGAATCGCGGCGCTGGTGGATTTCGGCTCGGCGCAAATGCGGATCTTGAGCCCGTACGCCAAGATGACCAAGCTGTAGGACCACTGTGCCCGGTCACGGCACGCCAGGCCCCATCAGGGGCCTGTAACGGAAGAGAGACCTCTCATCGAGCCAACGTCGCTGTTCTCCGCACCGGAAGAGCAACCCCACTGCTCCACTGCAGCATCGCCGCCTCCGACGACAAACCCCTTCCAGGCCCCAGACTTCAGGGAAGACGAGATCCTGCTACTCGACGATGCGCAGGAGCCCGCCTCAGGCAAGCGTGCGGCGCGCCCCAAGGCGGCTTAGCTCCACGCATGACGGTGACTTCGGCAGCCGGCCACGGGCCGTCTCCGGTGCTGCGGAGGAACGCGGCTGTCGCAGTTTCCGTCTCGTTCAGCCCCGTTCACGGCCGTTCAGGCGAGACCCGGAGCCGCCCCCACGCTGGTGGCCAACCGTCCATGAACCACAGTTGGAAAGCGTGTTGGGGGCAACCCCTCACGAGTTCGCATCTCGTATCCTCCGCCAGTGCCTCACCGGGCACGTCGTCGAAGGGCCCCACCGTTCGCGGTGGGGCCCTTCGACGTTGTCCGCCCCGGTCGGCCGAGACCTGAGCGGGCGCCAGGGCGCGGGACCGCGGTCCTAGTCCGGAACCAGATGCTGTTCCGCCCAGATCGTCTTCCCCTTGACCGTCTGGCGGGTCCCCCAGCGCTGGGTCAGTTGGGCTACCAGGAGGAGGCCTCGGCCGCCCTCGTCGTAGGTGCGGGCGCGGCGGAGGTGGGGGGCGGTGGTGCCGCCGTCGGAGACCTCGCAGATGAGGGAGGTGTCGTGGGTGAGGTGGATGAGGCGGAGCTGGATGGGGGGTTCCGCGTGCCGGATGGCGTTGGTGACGAGTTCGCTGACGACGAGTTCGGTGACGAAGGCGGCGCCCTCCAGGCCCCAGACCTCCAGCTGGGCCAGGGCGTCCTTGCGGGTGTGGGCGACGGCGGAGGGGTCGTACGGGACGGCCCAGGTGGCGACCTGGCTCGCGTCGAGGGCGCGGGTGCGGGCGATGAGCAGGGCTACGTCGTCGGACGGGCGGGGTGGCAGGAGGTCGGTGAGGATTCTGTCGCACAGGGCGTTGAGGGTCGGTTCCGGGCCGGTGAGCAGGTGGCGCAGGCGGCGGATGCCCTCGTCGACGTCGCGGTCGGGGGATTCGATCAGGCCGTTGGTGTAGAGGGCGAGCAGGCTGCCCTCCGGCAGGTCGAGCTCGGCCGACTCGAAGGGCAGACCGCCCAGGCCCAGCGGAGGGCCGGCCGGGAGGTCGACCAGGTCGGCGGTGCCCTCGGGGCTCACCACGGCCGGCAGCGGGTGCCCGGCCCGGGCCAGGGTGCAGCGCTGGGAGATCGGGTCGTACACGGCGTACAGACAGGTCGCGCCGACCTCACCGCCGACGCCGGTCTCGGGGGACCGGTCGGCGGCCGGCCGGTCGTCGTCCCGGTCGGTGGAGAGGCGGGCGACGAGGTCGTCGAGGTGGGTGAGCAGTTCGTCCGGGGGCAGGTCCATGTCGGCGAGGGTGCGTACGGCGGTCCGTAGGCGCCCCATCGTCGCGGAGGCGTGGATGCCGTGGCCGACGATGTCGCCGACGACGAGCGCCACCCGCGCCCCGGACAGCGGGATCACGTCGAACCAGTCACCGCCGACACCGGCGTGCGCGCCCGCCGGGAGGTAGCGGGAGGCGACCTCCACCGCCGCCTGCTCGGGCAGCCGCTGCGGCAGCAGGCTGCGCTGGAGCATGACCGCCGTACCGCGTTCGCGGGTGTAGCGGCGGGCGTTGTCGATGGAGACGGCCGCCCTGGCCGCCAGTTCCTCGGCCAGCACCACGTCGTCCTGCTGGAACGCCTGCGGCCGGCGGTGGCGGACGAGGACGGCGACGCCCAGGGTGGTGCCGCGAGCCGACAGGGGCACCGCCATCGCCGAGTGCATGCCGAACTCACGGACCCGGGAGGCCCGGACCGGGTCGCGGGCGACCAGCGCGGTGATCGCCGGGTGCGTCATCTCGTACACCCGGGCCTGTCCGGAGCGGAGCGTCTCGACCTGCGGAGAGCCCTCCGGGTACTCGTCCACGGCGCCGAGGGCGACGACCGCCTCCGGCAGGCCCGGGTTCACGGACTGGTGGGCGACCCGGCGCAGCGCCAGCGGGCCGGCCGGGGGGCCGGTCCCCGGGAGCGGCTCGTGCGGGTCGTCCAGGGAGGTCAGCAGGTCGACGCTGACGAAGTCGGCCAGGTCCGGGACCGTCACGTCCGCCAGTTCCTGCGCCGTACGCATCACATCGAGGGTGGTGCCGATCCGCCGGCCGGCCTCGGCGATCAGCTGGAGGCGCTTACGGGCCCAGAACTGCTCGGTGATGTCGTGCGCGGTGAGGCAGACCCCCCGCACCTCGCCCGCGGCGTCGCGCAACGCCGAGAGGAAGACCGACCAGGCGTGCTCGCGGTTCTCACCGGCGGCGCGCAGGAAGTTCTCCTGGTACTCCGGCTCACCGGTCCGCAGTACCCGCGCCATGGCCGCTTCCGCCCGGTCACCTGCCAGGTTGTCCACGATCTCGTTGACGCGCAACCCGATCATGTCCCGCTCGGTGAGGGCGACCGAGCGTTCCATGTCCGCGTTGGCGCGGCGCAGGCGGAGCCGGGTGTCGTAGAGGGCCAGCGCACAGCACGGGGACTGGGCGAAGCTCCAGGTCACGAAGGTGTCGTCGAGCGGCTCGGGCTCCTGCCCGGTCAGGGCGGAGACCAGCAGCCACTCGCCCGCGCCGACACCGGTTCCGGTCTCGGGGGTCCGGTGGTGTGCCAGGACCCTGATCTCCAGGC
Organism: Streptomyces sp. NPDC008086; assembly: GCF_042957325.1. Lineage (NCBI taxonomy): Bacteria > Bacillati > Actinomycetota > Actinomycetes > Kitasatosporales > Streptomycetaceae > Streptomyces > Streptomyces sp. NPDC008086. The sequence continues at coordinate 842,306 of NZ_JBIBIA010000002.1, read as the reverse complement.
GTCGGCCGTCGCGGTGCCGGACGGCGACGTCGCCGTGCCATCGGGGCAGCCGTGCGAAGGGGGGCAGGTCCTCGGCGGGGACGGGCTCGGCCAGCAGCTCGGCCGCCGGGCGCCCCACGATCCGGTCGGCCGGGTACCCCAGCAGCCGTTCCGCTCCCGCGTTCCACCCGGTCACCGTGGAGCGTTCGTCGACCGTGACGCGGGCCGTGAGGGCCTCGCCGACCACCTCGTCGAGCGGCCGCGTCGTCGTCCGGCCGGTGATGACGGGCTCGTCCATGATCGTTCATCTCGCTTCGGTATCGCGGGGCCCCGGCACCGCACAGGCTCACGCCTCCTCCTCCTTCCCATCCCCGTTCGCCTGCCCCTGACACCCCGGGCACCACACCGTCGTACGGCCCCCGACCCGCGACCGGCGCAGCGCTGTGCCGCAGCGCGGGCAGTGCGGGTCGGGGCTGTCGCGGTGACCGGTGAGCCAGCCGGGGCGTGGGGGGACCCGGCCCGCGGTGACCGCCGGGCGCAGGGTGCGGCGCATCTGGGTGTAGAGGCGGCGGCGTTCCGGCTCGGTGAGGGTGTTGGCCGGGGTGGCGGGGCGCAGCCTGGCGCGCCACAGGATCTCGTCGGCCAGCAGGTTGCCGAGGCCGGCCAGGACGGACTGGTCGATCAGGACCGCCTTGACGTGGCCGCGGTGCGCGGCGAGCGCGGTCTCGAACTCCGCGCGGTCCACGGTCAGGGCGTCGGGGCCCTGGTGCGCCAGCAGCCGTTCGACGTCCAAGTCGTCGTGGGCCAGCCAGAGACCCTGGAGTTTGCGCTGGTCGCGGTAGCGGAGCTGGCGGTCGCGGGCCAGGGTGAACAGGACCCGGTCGTGGGGTTCGGGCGGGTCGTCCGGGTGGGCGCGGAGCAGCAGGCCGGTCATGCCGAAGTGCAGGGCGAGGGTGGGGCCGCCGGTGCGGGCCAGCAGCCACTTGCCGTGCCGCCGCGTCCCGGTGATCCGGCGGCCCGCCAGCGCGTCCCGCAGGCCCCGCGCGCTCACCCCGTGCAGGACGCCCGGGTCGCGCACGTCGACGCGCCGGATGACCCTGCCCTGCGCACAGGACCGGAGCACCTCGCGGAAGCCCTCGACGTCCGGCAGCTCAGGCATGGGGGGCGCCGGCCTTCGGGGCATGAATGCCTCGCATCTTTACCGTTTGCCCCTTTTTGCCGCCTTTGCACCTCACCAGGTGCTCAGCCCTGCCGCGGCCCCGCGTCAGCGCCGCTTGAACTCCACCGGCCCCGCGTTCATCTCCACCGTGCCGTCCGCGTGGAGCACGGGGCGGCGCTCGGTCATCCGGCCGCTGTAGGCCTCGACGTGGTGGATCGTGGCCCCGTCGGACTCGGTGAAGTCGACCAGGGCGATGGCCACCCAGTAGCGGGTCTTGGTGTTCTCGAAGAGCGGCACGGTGACGGTCGAGCCACGGCCGTCGGTGACCACGACCTTCGCGCCGAAGCTGCGGAAGGAGCCGAAGCCGTTGCTGACCGCGGAGTAGGCGCACAGCAGGACATAGCCCTGCTCGGCGGGGCGGACGATACGGAGGGTCTCGCGGCCGGGGACCCGGGCGTCGCCGTCGAGGTGGATGAAGGGACGGTTCTTCAGCGAGCCGAGGCGCTTGTAGTAGACGACGTCCCCGCCTTTGCCCTTCTTCGCCGTGTCCGCGTCGGCCGCGGGGCGCGACTTCTTCTTCGGCGTGACGAGGGTGCCGGGCGGCTGGTCGCCGCGTAGCGCCTTGGACGCCGGCACGAACAGGGCGTAGAGGTCGAGGTCGGCGCCCCGCCTGCGGCGCTCGTCGCTGCCGCCGTCCCACTCCAGGGTCGCCGTGACCACCAGCTCGCGGTCCGCCTTGTCCAGGCTCATCGAGACCTGGCCGCCCTTGTCGAGGCTGATCCTGCCGAGCGGGGGCTTGCGCAGGTTCATGGGCGGCGCGGCCGGGGGCGGGGTCGGCCATGCCGGTGTCTCTGCCGCCGCCAGCCGCGCGGGCTCCTCCGGTGCCTCGGGCCCCTCCGGTTCCTCCGCCACCTCGATGCCGAAGTCCGTCGCGAGACCCGCCAGCCCGTCGGCGTAGCCCTGGCCGATGGCGCGCAGCTTCCAGGTCTCGCCCCTGCGGTAGAGCTCCATCAGGAGTACGGCGCGTTCGCCGTCGGTGAGGGCGGGCGGGCGGAAGTGGACGGGTTCCGCGCCGAGTCGGGAGGCGCGGACCGTGACGTCCTTCACCTCACGGAAGGTGCGGCTCGCGTCGTCGGGGTCGCAACTGCCGACCAGGACCACGCGGTCCACGTCCGCGGGGAGCGCGGCCGGGTTCATCTCGACGCGCTCGGGTCCGTCGGCGTCGGCCGCGAGGTGCCGTACGGCACCGGACTCTGCGGTCGGCTGGTTGTAGAAGACCAGGTCGTCGTCGGAGCGGACCTTGCCGTCCGCCGCCACCAGCAGGGCGCTGAGGTCGACGGTGCCGCCGACGGCGTGCAGTTCGGCGACGAGGGCCCCGGAGCCCACCACGATGTTCCCGCCCTTGCTCAGCTCCGGCATGCCCCCACCCCTCGAAAGCCCCCTACGAAATGTCCTCCCAGCCTGCCACCCGGCGCGGCTCCCGCACCACCGCCGTCTCCCCCGCCGCGACGCTGACCGCGCCCGGCACCGGCCTGCCCGTGAGCAGTTCGGTGGCGTCCGCCGCGACCGCGACATGGGCGGGCCGGTCGGTGTGGTTGATCAGGAAGAGGTAGTCGGCCTCCGGGCCGCGCCGCAGCACCGCCTCGACGCCCTCCGGCGTGCCGCGCACCGGCTCGACACCCGCCTCCGCGCGGATACGGTCCACCAGCGCGGCCAGCGTCTGCGGATCCGGCAGCGTGGCCAGGTACCAGGCCACACCGGTGCCGTGCGCGTTGCGGGTCACCGCCGGCACACCCCGGAGCGGGCCGGAGGTGTACGACGTGACCGGCTCGGCGCCGGTGAGGCGCACCCGCTCCGACCACAGGGTCCCGGTGCCGCCGTCGCTCAGGCCCACGGACTCGCCCGGCAGCAGCGGGAACAGTTCGTCGGTGCGCACGCCGAGCGCCTCCCGGAACGCGCCCGGGTAACCGCCCAGCCGGACATGGCAGTTCTCGTCGACCGCGCCGCTGTGGAAGCCGACGGCCAGGGTGCCGCCGCGCTCCGCGAACCCGGTGAGATTGGCCGCGCCCTCGTCGTCCACCAGGTAGAGGCTCGGGGCCAGGACCAGGCGGTACGCCGACAGGTCGGCGTCGGGACGGACGAAGTCCACCGCGACGCCCGCCCGCCACAGCGGCTCGTACCAGGCACGGACCAGGTCCTGGAAACGCAGCTCGCCGCTCGGCTGCGAGGGGAGTTCCATCGCCCAGCGTGAGCTCCAGTCCCAGACGATCGCCACCTCGGCCGTGCCGACGCTGCCGCGCACCTCGGCCAACGCCCGCAGGTCCGCGCCCAGTCGGACGACGTCCCGCCAGATCTGGCTGTCCGTGCCCGCGTGCGGCAGCATCGCCGAGTGCCACTGCTCGGCGCCCGCCCTGGCCGCGCGCCACTGGAAGTACGCGATGCCGTCCGCGCCCCGCGCCACATGGGCGAGCGCGTTGCGCCGCAGCTCCCCCGGGCCCTTCGCCCGGTTCACCGGCTGCCAGTTCACGGCACCCGTCGAGTGCTCCATCAGCAGCCAGGGGCCGCCCGCGAGGGAGCGGACCAGGTCGCCGCTGAGCGCGAGGTCGATCTGCGACTCGGGGTCGGCGGACTGGAGGTAGTGGTCGTTGGAGACGATGTCCAGCTTCGGGGCCCAGCGCCAGTAGTCGAGGGCGTCGAAGTTGTACATCGCCATGAAGTTGGTGGTGGCGGGGATGTCCGGGGCCGCCTTCAGCAGCACCGCGCGCTCCGCCTCGTACAGCGACAGCAGTTCGTCGCTGCAGAAGCGGCGCCAGTCCAGCTGGTGGGTGGGGTTCGGGACGGCGCCGGTGGGGCGGGGCGGGAGGATCTCGTCCCAGTCGTAGTACCACTGGCTCCAGAAACGGGTGCCCCAGGCGTCGTTGAGGGCGCCCAGGTCGTCCGCGTACCGCCTGCGCAGCCAGCGCCGGAACGCGGCCGCGCTCTCGTCGCAGTGGCACTCGGCGTTGTGGCAGCCGTACTCGTTGTGGACGTGCCACATCGCCACCGCCGGATGACCCGCGTACCGCCGGGCGATCTCCCCCGCCATCCGCAGCGCCGCCTCGCGGTACGCCGGGCTGCTCGGGCAGAACGTCTGACGGCTGCCGTACGACAGCCCCCGGCCGTCCTTGTCGACGGGCAGGGCCTCGGGGTGGGCCTTGAAGAACCACGCCGGGGGCGCCGCCGTCGGGGTCGCGAGGTCGGCCGCGATGCCGTGGGAGTGCAGCAGGTCGAGGACGCGGTCGAGGAGGGAGAAGTCGTACGCGCCCTCCTTGGGCTCCAGCAGCGCCCAGGAGAAGATGCCGACGCTGACCATGGTGACCCCGGCCTCGCCCATCAGGCGCATGTCCTCGGCCCAGACCTCCTCGGGCCACTGCTCGGGGTTGTAGTCGCCGCCGTAGGCGATGCCGGGGACGGAGAGTTCGCGCTTCACCGGGCGCCTCCGCCGAGGAGGCGGCGCGTGGTGGTCACGCCCCACTCGTCCAGGGACAGCAGCCGGTCGCTGGAGGCCATCAGACCGCCGGTCGCCTCGACGTGCGCGGCCCAGCGCTCCCGGGTCTCGACGGCCGGGCGGGCCATCAGACAGTCCGGGTCGTTGATCCAGAGCCGGCCGTGCTGCCACTGCCGGCCGACCCCGGTGAACTCGGCGGGGTCCTGGCCGGGCTGGCTGTAGTCGTCGGCCTCGGGGCGACGGTGCGGTGCCGTGTCGGGGCTGACCCGCATCGCGTCGAACAGACCGATCGACGCGAGCAGCGGCGCCCCGCAGCCCAGCAGGTAGGCGTCCGCGCCGATCGCCTCGCGGATCAGCCGGATGCCCTCGCGGTACGCCGTCAGCGCGTCCGCCTCCGTGTCGTGCCGTACGCCGTCCAGGGCGCCCGCGTAGAGGAAGTCGACCTTGAAGTAGTCGTAGCCCTCGGCGCGCAAGGTCCGGAAGACCTCCGTCAGATACGCCGCCGCCTCGGGGTGGGTGGTGTCCAGGACGCGCAGGTCGTGGCCCCAGTTGCGGCCGGCGTGCGTGAAGCCGCCGTCCGCGTCGCGGACCAGCCACTCGGGGTGCTCGGCGGCCAGGGCGCTCGCCGGGTCGACCAGGAAGGGCGCCGTCCAGATGCCGGCGCGGCGGCCCCGCGCCCGGATCGCGTCCGCGATGCCCGCGCGGGAGCGGAAGCGGCCGGACAGGGTGAGCCAGTCGCCGAGGGCCTTCTGGTAGCCGTCGTCGATCTGGACGACGTCGATGGGCAGGTCGAGGGTGTCCATCGCACGGAGGTTCTCGTGGATGTCGTCCTCGGTGACGGCGGTGAAGTACTCGTACCAGGAGCACCAGACCGTCGGCGCCGGACCGGGGGCGGGCAGCTGGAGGCTGTCGGCCCAGTCGCCCAGCACCGACTGGACGGTGGCGCCCGTCCACTCCTTCACCGGCCCGTCCGCGCTGACCTCCGCGACGGCGCCGTCCGTCACGGCCAGCCGGATCGACGGCACCTCGCGCGTCGGGTCGACCGCCGCCCACAGACGGACCGGCGAGCCGTCACCGGGGTCGAGCGCCAGCAGGCCCTCGCCCTGGAAGGTGCCCTCGGGGACGGTGACGCCCGGGCGATAGCAGACCGTCGCCCAGTTGTCGTTGGTCGGGCGGTACGGCTTGTCGCCGAGGGCGTAGGCGCCGCTGGGGCTCCAGGACTGCCAGCCCTCCTCGTGGACGCGGGCCTTGCGCGGGTCCACGGACACGGAGGCGACCGGGGTGAAGGGGTTGTGCACGAGGGGTCTCTTTCAAGCTGAGGGCGGTCAGCCCTTGTTGGCGCCCAGCGTCAGGCCGCTGACGAACTGCCGCTGGAGCACGAAGTACACGATCAGGGTGGGGATCGCGGTGAGCAGGGCGCCGGCGGCGACCAGGTTGGGGTCGGTGAAGTACGCGCCGGTGAGGTTGTTCAGTGCCGAGGTGATCGGCATGTTCTCGCCGGTGGAGATCAGCACCAGGGCCCAGAAGAAGTCGTTGTAGATCCAGATGGACAGGAGGGTCGCCAGGGCGGCCATCGCCGGGCGGCACAGCGGCAGCACGATCTGCCAGTACTGCCGCCACACCGAGGCCCCGTCGACGAGCGCGGCCTCGGTCAGCTCGTGCGGCAGGGAGCGCATGTAGTTGCTGAGCACGAAGGCGCAGAACCCGGACTGGAACGCGACGTGGATGAGGACGAGCCCGAGCGCGGAGTCGTAGAGCTTGCCGCTCATAGTGATGCCGGGCAGGTCGATCAGCAGGTACAGCCGGTACAGCGGGGTGATGATGACCTGCTGCGGGAGCAGGTTGCCGGCCGTGAAGACGAGCAGCAGCGCGAGGTTGAGGCGGAAGTCGAAGCGGCTGACGTAGAACGCGACCATGGACGACAGGAACAGCGTCAACAGCACCGCCGGCACGGCGATGATCATCGTGTTGACGAAGTAGTGGCTCATGTCCGACTGCGTGAAGGCGTTCGTGAAGTTGTCGAAGTTCAGCGTGTCCGGCCAGGACACGTATCCCTTCTCGCTGGTCTCGCTGTACGGCCGCAGCGCCGAGTAGATCGCCCAGGCCAGCGGCGCGATCCAGACCAGTGCCATGGAGGCGAGGAAGAGGTGCAGCAGGATCCGGCCGGGGCGGACCGGGGCGCGCTCCTTGAGCGCGACGGTGGCGGTGCTCATGCGCGCCGCTCCTTCCGGAAGGTGGCCACCAGATAGGGGATGATCACGACGAGGGAGATCAGCAGCAGGACGACCGCGATCGCGGAGCCGTATCCGATGCGGCTGGACTCGCCGATGATGTTGTTGGTGACCAGGATCGAGAGCAGCTCGGTGCCCTCGGCACCCTTGTTGAAGACGAAGACCAGGTCGAAGGCGCGCAGGGCCTCGATGATGGTGACGACCAGCACGACGGTGTTGGTCGGCCGCAGGGTGGGGAAGATGACGTTCTTGAACGTCTGCCACTCGTTCGCCCCGTCCAGCGCGGACGCTTCCCGCAGCGAGGGGTCGACGCCCTTCAGGCCGGCCAGGTACAGGATCATCATGTAGCCGGTGTGCCGCCAGGACGCGGCGACGAGGATCGCCCAGAGGTTGAGGTCCGGGTCGCCGATCCAGTCGATGTACTTGCCCGGCTCGTTGGCCCCGATGATGCTGTTGATCAGGCCGGTGTCCGGGTTGTAGATCAGCTGCCAGACGAAACCGATGACGGCCATGGACAGCACGACCGGCAGGAAGAACGCGGTCTGGTACACCCTGCTGAACCGGATCTTCTTGTCCAGCTGGACGGCCAGGAACAGCCCCAGCGGGGTCGGGATCACGATCAGCACGACGAACCAGATGACGTTGTGCTCGACAGCCGGCCAGAACTGCGGGTTCTGCTCGAAGAGTTCCTTGAAGTTCTGCAGGCCGACCCACTTGATCGAGTCGAAGCCGATGCCGTCCCAGGTGGTGAAGGCCAGCGCGATGGAGGCCAGCGCGGTCACCCAGACCAGGGCGATGTGCAGGAACGTCGGCACGCCCGCCATGAATCCGAGGGTGAACCGGTCACGGCGGGTCAGCAGACGCTTGTGCCCCTGGGGCACCTTCGTGGAGTTGTTCTCGGCGGGGGCAGCGCCCGGAGGCGGCACGGCGGCCGCCTCCGGGTGCTCCTTGGTGATGTCTGTAGTCATGTGAGTCAGCCAGATCTGCCGTATCAGTCGGTCAGCCGGACGCGAAGATCGTCTTCTTCTGCCGTTCGATCGACGACAGGATGCCGTCGATGCCCTTGGGGTCGCGGATGAACTTCTGCAGCGCGGGCTGCATCACCGTGGAGGTGAAGTCCGGACGGCTGTCACGGTCCATGAACTGGGTCAGGGACTTGGCGCCGGAGATCATGTCGTACGCCTTCTTCTGCAGGGCGGTGTACGACGACGTGTCGGCCTTGATGGAGGCGTGGACCACGCTCGGGTCGGACTTGAGGTAGATGTCCTCGGCGTCCGGGGTGCCCAGGTACTCCAGGAGCTTGACGGCCTGGGCCTTGTTCTTGGGGCTCTTGCTCATCATGAAGCCGTCGGTCGGCGCCTCGACGGTGTCCTGGCCGAACGCCGGGTCGATCTCCGGGAAGGCGAAGAAGTCGAGGTCGTCCAGGTCGGCCTTGTTGGTGAACTGCTGCGCCACGAAGGTGCCGAGCAGATACATGCCGGCCTTCTTCGAGGCGAGCGTCTGGGCCGCGTCCTGCCAGGTGCGGCCGACGGCGCCCTCCTGGTGGTAGGGGAGGATCTCCGACCACAGGTCGAAGGCCTTGCGCACCTTGGCGTCGGTCCAGGCGGCCTTGCCGGCCATCAGGTCGACGTGGAAGTCGTAGCCGTTCTGGCGGAAGTTGATCTGGTCGAAGGTGCCGAGCGCGGGCCAGGCGTCCTTGTCGCCGAAGGCGATCGGGACGAGGCCGTCCTTCTTCATCTGCTTGCACAGCGCGACGAAGTCGTCCCACTTGGTGGGGACTTCGTAGCCCTTCTCCTTGAAGACGCTCTTCCGGTAGAAGATCGCCCACGGGTACGTGTACAGCGGCACGAAGTAGTACTTGCCGTCCTCGCCCTTGGAGAGCTTCTGCATCGCCTCGGGGAAGTTGCCCTCGATGGTCTTCCACACGTCGTCGATCGGGGTGGCCAGACCCTTGGCCGCGAAGAACTGCATCCGGTAACCGGCGAACCAGGTGAACACGTCGTCCGGCGTGCCCTGGAGGTAGGAGTTGATCTGCTCCTGGAAGGTGTTGGAGTCCTTGGTGTTCACGTCGACCGTGATGCCGGTCTTCTTCTGGTAGGCCGCGTAGATGTCGGCGAACGCCTTCTTCGGCACCGGGTCGGACGCCTTGGAGCCGAGGGTCACGGTCTTCGGGTCACTCGCCGTACCGCTGCCGCCGCAGGCGCTCAGCAGCGGGATCCCGGCGCCGAGTACGGCGGCGCCGCCTATGCCGCGCAGCAGGGAGCGGCGGCTCGGCGATGGCAGTGAGAGACCGGAGGGAGAGAGGTGCGGCATCTACGGCTCCTGATGGCAAGGTTCGATCATGAGGGATTGGATGCGTCGAAGTCCGTCGTAACCGATCAGAAATCAACTTGAACGAACACTGGTGGCGCAATAACAGCCCTTTGTCAGGTCATGCGTCAAGAGATGTCGATCGCCGTTTTGGAAACGTGACCGACATCTCGAACCGGGCTTCAACACTGCGTTGATCGAACCCGAGCACGCGGCCAGGCCGGCCTGGCACAAGCGGGCGTTCGCGGATGTGAGCCCGGTGCTCGTCCTCGGGCTCCCGGTCGTGGGCTGGATCGCCGGCCTCGTCACGCTGATCGCGCACTCGGACCTCAGCGGCGCGACCCTCTGGCGGCCTGGTTCTTCGGGGCCAAGCCTTTGATCATCGGCCTGGTGCTGTACGGCATGGCCGCCAAGACGCCGTACGACCGCGCGATCCTGCGCCGCCGCGGGATCTCCGTGCCGGCGACCTTCCACCGCCATGCCGGCAAGAGGCGGATGTTCCGGTTCACGGACCTGGACGGCGTCCCGCGGGACCGCGAGATCGACACCGCCGCCCAGGCTCCCGCTGATCCAGGTGCTGTCCCAGGCGCCCCGGCCGAGTACAGCTAGCGCACCACCACCGGCCGGGTCTCGCTCACCTGGTCCACCTCCGAGACGCGCACGGTCACCTTCATCTCCCAGGTGCCGGCGATGGGGAGGTTGAGGAAGCTGTTGGCCCAGTAGCCGCCCTTGTCCGTGAGTTCGGCGTCGAGGGGGCCGATGTCCTTGCCCGGGTGGGTGAAGGAGATCCGCAGCTCGGGGACGATGGACACGCCGCCGTCGGGACCGTAGACGAGGGCCTCGATCGAGTTGTCGCCGACCCGCCCCGGGTCGAGGGTGACCTGCACCTTGCCATGGCCGCCGGGGGTGCCGACGTCGAAGGGGACGTAGGTGACGGAGGCCCCGATGACGGTGGGCGCCCCCGCCGCCGCGTCGGCCTCCGCCCGGCCGGGCAGCGTGCTGGTGAGGATCGTGGTGAGCAGCAGCACCACGGCACCGACGACGACTTCGGCGAGGACGGAACGGCGGAGGGCGCGGCGGTGGGGGTCCCGGGGTGGCGGTACGTCGTCCTGGGGTGCCTGTACGTCGTCCGTGGGAGGCCCTACGTCGTCCGTGGAAGGCCCTACGTCGGACTGTCCCGGCGGCTCGGGAAGCGCCGGTCCGCCGACCGCCTCCGGGACGCGCTCACCCTCCCGCTCCCGCGCCGGCACGACCGCCTCCGCGTCGACCGCCTCCACAGAGGACGCCTCCGCATCGACCGGTTCCGCATCGCCCGCCGTCGCCAGCCGCGCCGTCCAGCGTCGCGAGAGGGCCGCCGCTCCGAGGAGCAGGGCCACCGCGATCAGCTTGAGGGTCAGGAGGCGGCCGTACGTCGTGCCGGTGAGCGCGTCCCAGGAGCCGAGGCCGCGCCAGGACTGGTAGACACCGGTGACGACGAGGACGGTCACGGAGGCGAAGGCGAGCCGGGAGAAGCGGGTCACGGCGGCCGGGGTCAGCCGGGTGCGGTACAGCGTCACGAGCAGGGCCACGAGCCCGCCCAGCCACACCGCCGTGGCGAGCAGATGCAGCGCCGAGGACGTCATCGCGACCGGCACCTGGATGCCGGCGGAGGCGTGTTCACCGGCGGCCCAGGTCATGGCGAGCCCGGCGGCGAGGGCCGCGCCGCCCCAGCCGTACGGCCTGCGGCGCCTGGCCAGCCGTACGAGATACCCGGCGGCCACGGCCAGGAGCCCCAGCCTCGCCAGCAGGACGGCCCCCGGCCGACTGCTCAGCGTCCGGCTCAGGGAGTCGACGCTCAGTGACCCCAGGGGCCCCTCGCCGGTCTCGTAGGGGGCACGCAGCACCAGCAGGGCGAGGGTGGCGCCGAGGAGCGTCCACCAGCTCGCCCGCAGCAGCCCGCGGAGCACGGACGCGTCCGGCGGACGGCACAGCGCCACGAAGGCGGCCGTGCCGATGAGCAGGGTGGCGGCGAGGTAGGCCAGATAGCGGGCGATGTTGTAGAGGCCCTTGGTCGCCGGGTCCTCGGTGGGCCCGGGGTCCACGGTGGCCGTGGTGACGGTGGCCTTCCCGACGGAGAACGTGAACGCGCCGGACACGGGGTGGCTGTCGGCCGACACCACCCGCCAGGCCACGGTGTACGTCCCCTGCGCCAGCTTCCCGGGCAACGTCACCCGGGCGGTCCGGCTGCTGTCCGGGGTGTGCGCCGGCTCCCCCGTGCGCAGGCGCCGCCCGTCGGGGTCCAGGACGCGGAAGGAGTCCTCGAGCAGCCCGACGGACTCCGTGAAGGTCAGGGTGAGATGGCGGGGGGCCGACTTGAGGAGGGCCCCGTCCTCGGGGTCGGTGGCGCGGAGGGCCGCGTGGGCCGACGCGGGTCCCGTGCCGCCGAGGAGGAACAGGACCAGCAGGGGGCCCAGCAGCACCAGCCGTTGAAGCCGCCGCCGTCCGCTGGATCGGCGCCACGGTTGTCGTCGGTCATCGCACCCCACGTGTCACATCTCCGTCGTCGGACTCGAGGCCTCGGGGATAGGTACGGACGGGGAGGCCCAGGGGCTCAGCGCCGGGCGGCGGTTTTGCGCACGGACTACGCTCTACACTCCCCGGCGCCGTGCTGGGCCATCCGGCCGGGCCAACTGGGAGATGTGACATGTCCTGTCGAACTCTGGCTGCCCTGAGCCTTGTCGCGCTTGCCGTGGTTCCCGCGACCGCCTGCTCGGCGAGCGACTCCGGCGCGCAGGAGCCCACGAAGCCCTCCACGCCCGGCAGGCCCGCGCAGACGGGAACCGCCCCGTCCCACGCCTCGGCGGAGCCGCCCGTGGTGCGGCCTCCGGAGCTGGACGAAACCGAGACCGTGGCCGTGCGGCAGGGTGAGACGCACGGCAGTCGCAGCCTCGATTTCGGCAGGGGAAGAAGGGCGAGGCGCTCATCGTCGCCGTGCGATGCCAAGGCGACGGGACGGTCAACGTCACCGTGCGGCCCGCAGCCGTCTCCTTTCCGCTGGAATGCCTCGACAGCGAGGTGACCACCATCCACAACCAGATGGACGTCGCGGGAGCAGAGGACGAGGGCACCGTCTCCGTCGAAGCGCCGACGACCGTCCGCTGGTCCATGACCGTCGGCCGCGGCAAGGCGACGGCGGAGGAACCCCCTGAGCCGCCGACGGACACATAGATCCGGCAGGGGAAGAGGCGGCGGAGGTCTCCCATCCGATTGACTGGGTCCGCGTTGACCGAACGGCGCGCGCTACGACCGCCGATATGACCGGAGACACGACCCGTGATGCGTGGGGGCCACGAAGTGAAGAGCAACGATGTTCCGCTGATACCGGACGCGGCATGGCTGGAGGAGCGGCTGGGGAAGGGATCGCTCTGGCGGCCGGGCGCGGGGGACCTGCCGGCCGAGCTGACTCACGCCTCTTCGCGGGAGTTCCTGCTCACGGTCGGATTCCCCGCCGTCCACCTCGAAGTCGTGGGGATCGACACGAGTCACTTGCGGGACGAGGACGGAATGGAGCCGTTCGACGCCGACGAGATCTACGGCGAGCGCTACCCCGACGACGACTCCCCGCCCAAGAACTTCTGCTTCACCATCGCCACCTGCTCCGACCAGCACCTGATGCTCGGCGCGGATCTCGGTGGCATCACCCACTACGACCCCAACGGATGGGACCACGGCGCCGGTTGGAAGGGGGAGGCCGCCGACAGCCTCCCCGGTCTGGCCGTGCTCCTCGCCCTCATCGCCGAGTCGAGCGAGGCCCTGGACTCGGCCGACGACGCCGTACGCGTCGCCGCCGCCGCCGAGTTGCGGAGCCGCATGATCGACGTGGACCCGTTCGTGGACGACTCCGAGTTCTGGGACGAGATCTTCGAGTTGTTCGAGTGAGTTCGTACGGTTTCCGTCTCGAACCTCCCGATGCCCACCCTGTCGTGTCCTCTCACCACGTAGGCCTGGCCGACACCCCGCCGTCCACCACCAGATCGTGCCCGGAGACCCACGACGCGAGCCCCGACGCCAGGAAGACGCACGCGTCACCCACGTCCTCCGCGCGCCCGAGCCGCCCGACGGGCGCGGCCGCCCGCCACCTGCGGACGCCGTCCGGCCAGGCCTCCTCCAGCCCCTCCCGGTCGATCAGGCCGGGGGAGACCGTGTTCACGCGGATGCCGAAGGGGCCGTACTCCAGGGCGGCCGCGCGGGCGTGCGTCACCACCGCTGCCTTGGACGCGGAGTAGTGGGCGTGGAGGGGTGCGGGGTGGCTCGCCTCGATGGAGGCGATGTGGGTCACCGAGCCGCCGCCCTCCTGCTCCCGCATCACCTCGGCCGCGGCCTGCGTGCAGGCGAAGACGCTGGAGAGGTTGGTGTCGACGACCGCCCGCCACTGCGCCGACGACATCCCGGGCAGCGCGTGCGTCGGCTGCACCCCCGCGTTGTTGACCAGCGCCGTCAGGCGGCCCCCGCCCCACTCGGCGGCCTCGCCGACCAGCCGCCGACACGCGTCCTCATCCGTCAGGTCGGCCCGCAGGACGAGGGCCCGTCCGCCCGACTCCCGGACACCACGCGCCACTTCCCGCGCCGCATCCACCGCCGTACGGCAGTGGAGCACGACCGCCGCGCCCTCCTCGGCGAACCGCGTCGCGATCCCCCGCCCGATGCCACCGCCCGCGCCGGTGACCAGCGCGACCTGCCCTTGGAGAAGTCCTGGGGAGCCCGAGGGTCCGGGAAGTCCGCTCATGGGCGGCACAGTTTCGCGATCCGGGTGCCCGCCGAGGGATAGCGCGCCGTCAGCTCAGCCAGGTCGCCCTGCTCATAGCTCTCGTAGGTGAATCCGGGCGCCATCGTGCAGCCGAAGAAGGTCCAGGAGCCGCCTGCCGCGACCTGTGCCCCCATCCAGGTTCCGGCGGGGACCGTGAGCTGGATGTGCTGGCCGCGCGGCAGGTCGGGGCCGAGGACGGCGGTGCGGGAGGTGCCGTCCGGGGCGAGGAGCAGGATCTCCAGGGGGTCGCCGAGATAGAAGTGCCAGACCTCGTCGGACGGCAGACGGTGCAGGGCCGAGTAGTCGTCCGCGGTGAGCAGAACCACTATCGCGGTGCCCTGCGGGCGACCGTCGGAGCGCTGCGGCCCGGCCCAGGTCTGGCGGAACAGGCCGCCCTCACGCGGGATCGGCTCCAGGGAATAGTGCGCTACGAGTTCTTCCGGCGTCGGAGTCACGCCCGGAAGGCTACCCCCGGCTCAGGAACGCCAGTTGGGCCCGCTTCTCCGGGATGTACACGTCCGGCAGATCGACCTCGGGCAGCACCACCACCGGCCCGGCCGTGAAGCCCTGCCTGAGGAAGCGGGCTATGGCCTTGTCGTTGCGCACGTCCGGGTCCACGACCACCCGGCGCCGGCCCAGGGTCCGGAAGACGTACGACGCCACGACGCCCACCAGCGCCGAGGTCCACCCGGGCCGCCCGCCCTCGGGGCCGGCCGGGGCGAGCAGCAGGTGGATGCCGATGTCGCCGGGCAGGACGTCGTAGCACTCGCCGACACGGTCCGCCGTCGGCTCGTACGTCTGGAGGAGCGCGACCGGGACCGCGTCCCGCAGGACGAGATGGGCGTGGTGGGTGTCCAGTGTGTCCATGTGGGCGTAGATCCCGGCCACCTGGTCCCTGGTCAGGCCGTTCATGCCCCAGAAGGACGCCCGTTCCTGGCCGACCCAGCCGTGGACGACCTCGATGTCGGCGTCGGCGTGCGGGGCGAGGGGGCGGATACGGACCGTACCGAAGCCCTCGACCACTTCCTCGTGCGCCGACTCGGACAGCTCAGACACCTCGGACATCGGATTCCTTCTCCAGCTTCGTGAAATCGGTGACGACCGGAACCAGGTCCCCCGCCAGCCACAGCGGGAGTTGGTCACGGTGATGGGGCGAGCCCGGGACGCCGGAGGCGCCGAGCGGGACCACCCAGAGGCTCGCCTCGCGGTCGGCCAGGTCCCAGACGTAGCGGGCGGCGGGGCCCCGCGCGCTGAGGTCGGTGAGGCCGGGGACGGTCGAGGTGCACAGCACGCAGTCGTGGTCGCCGGAGAGGCCGGGTCCGTCGTACGAGGGGTCGGGCAGGGCCCGCCAGGGGGCGAGGCGGTGGGTGTCGCCCCAGGTGCCGTGCCCTGCCGCGGTGGATCGGGCCGCCACCTCCTCGACCGCCGCACGCAGGGTCCCGGCGCGGTCGATGCCGTACAACTCCTCGGTCCGCAGGAGGTGTTCCAGCGCGAAGCCGACCCGGGGGAGCAGGGCCAGCCAGGGCAGCAGGACCTCCGGGTAGGCGGGTGGAACGGACAGCGCGGCGAAGGCCGGGTGCGCGGCGAGTCCCCGTACGACCGCTGCGCGCACCGCCGCGTACACGGCCGCGGCCGCGCTGCTCGCGTCCATGCGGCGGTCCCAGGCCAGGAGGGTCCGCCGGACGCGGTCGGCCTCGGGGGTGAGGCCGTCCAGGGCGGCGAGCATGTCCAACAGGGGTGCCGCGGAGGCCAGTTGGGTGTCCATGTGGATCGCCGGCATGTCGGCGGCCGACCAGCGCTCCTTCTCCCCCAGCAGCGCCGTGATGCGGTCGGCCCGGTGCGGTGGGGCGAACTCGACGCCCAGGGGCGCGGCGAGCCCGCGCTGGTTGGCCATGGCGGCGACGCCGTCGGTGAGCCCGCCCCGGGGTGTCTCGTGCCGGCCCCGCCAGTCGTGGCCGGGCTCCCAGGCCGGCACGAGCCGGACCCGGTTGGCCTCCGCCCGCACCGGCACCGTCCCGGCGACGCGGTGCAGCAGGCCGCCCTCGGTGTCGGCGGCCTGGACGACGTTGACGGGCTCGGCCCAGAGGTCGACGGCACGGTCGACGTCGGCGACCCGGCGGGCGCGGAGGAGGGGGAGTAGGGCACTGAAGCCGAGGTCGGAGGTGACGCGGGGCGGGTAGCGGAGGGTGACGGCGAGGGGTGGGTCGTCGTCCAGGGGGACCGGGGGCTCTTCGGAGCCTTCGGTGCCGTCAGCCCCGTCGATCCGTTCGGCGCCGCCGAACCCTTCGGAGAGACCTTCGGAGAAACCTTCCTGCAGATCGGGAAGCCCCTCCGGCCCCCCGATCACCACCGGCCCCCGCTCCGTCTCGATCACCTCGACCTCGACCGGCTCCTCCCCCGCCACCTCCACGACCTCGGTGTGCCGAGCGGCGCGCCGCCAGACCCCGTCCGGACCCAGCGCCTCGACCCCCGCCCCCGTACGCCGCAACCGCTCCCGGTACAGGTCCTGGTAGTCGGCCATGGCGTTGGTGATGGCCCAGGCGACCGTGCCGGTGTGGCCGAAGTGGGCGATGCCGGGGATGCCGGGTACGGCGAGGCCGATGACGTCGAACTCGGGGCAGGAGAGGTGGATCTGCTGGTAGACGCCGGGTTCCTCGATGAAGCGGTGGGGGTCGCCGGCGATGATCGGGCGTCCGGTGACGGTCCGTTCGCCGCTCACCAGCCAGCCGTTGCTGCCGGAGGTGGCCGGCCCGTCGGTGGCGAACAGCGCGACCGCGTCGGCGCCGAGATGCCGGACGACCTGCTCACGCCAGAGCTTGGCCGGGAAGCCGGCGAACAGGATGTGGATGCCGAGCCAGACGCCGAGCGGGGTCCAGGGCTCCCAACGGCCCGGTGCGAGCCCGGTCCGCGTGAACTCCGGCGTACGTCCCGCCCCCTCGGCCAGGCCCTCGTTGACCCCGTCGGCGTACGCCCGCACCCACTCCGCCGTCTCCGGGTCCCGCCCCTCCAGTTCGGCGAAGCAGCGTCTCGCCGTGTCGTCGAGGCGGGCCCGTCTGACGAACCGGTCCCAGGGCAGGGCCTCGGCACCGAGGAAGGACGCGGAGGTGCCCTGGGAGCGGTGCCGCTCCACCTCCAGCTGCCAGGCCCGGTCGAGGGCGGTGACGCGGCCCTGTACGCGGGCGAGCCGTCTCGCGTCGTCGGCGCGGAGATGCGGAATGCCCCAGGCATCGCGGAAGATCTCGCCGGTCACCTGTGCCCCTCCCTTGCTTTAGGTTAGCCTTGCCTAAGTCATTGGTGCAGGAATGGTACGTGAAGGGTGAAGACGCCATGGGGCAGGGGCACGGCTGGGAGGGCGCGGTCCTGAAGCTGCTGCGCGCGAAGGACTTCGTGTTCACGGTGACGGGTGCCGAGGACGTCACGCCGCGGTACCGCCGGGTCCACCTCACGGACGGCGGCATGCTGGCCGCGACCGGCGTCCACCCCACCATGTGGGTGCGCCTGTGGTTCGACAACGCGGGCAAGCCCCATCAGCGCGCCTACACGCTGGTCGACCCGGACCCGGCGGCCGGCACCTTCAGCCTGGAGTTCGCGCTGCACGAGGGGTGCGCCAGCGACTGGGCGCGGACGGCGAAGCCCGGCGACACCATCGAGGCGACCATCCACGGCACGGGCTTCGAGCAGCCCGACCCCGCCCCCTCCCACGTCTTCGCCGTCGCCGACCCCGCCTCCCTCCCCGCCCTCAACTCCCTCCTCGCCGCGCTGGACCCGTCCCCGGCCACGGTCTGGTTCGAGGGCGGCGAACAGGACGGCCTGCCCTTCCGCACCACCCCCTCCCGCCACGACATACGGACCCTGCCGAGGCGCGACGCCGGCGCCCACCTGGTCGCCGAGGTGAAGGAGACCCTGCCCGAACTCATCGAGGGCACCTCCGACCCGTACGTCTGGATCGCCTGCGACACGGCGACGACCCGGGCCCTGACGTCGTACGTCCGCAAGGAGCTGGGCCTGCCGAAGCAGCGGGTGAACGCGCTGGGGTACTGGCGCGCCTGACGGGGCCGGGCCGCGGCGCCCGGCAGACCGCGGGCTCGCGCTGCGGTGGGCGTCCTGTCGCCGGCGAGTTCGCCGACGGCGTCCACGGCTGCGGGGCAGGGGCCGAGGGGGCATGATCGGGGCATGGACGTCACCCTTCACCTCGCCCAGGACCCCGAGGCCGACGCGCTCCTCGGCCGCAGCCCGCTCGCCGCGCTGGTCGGCATGCTGCTGGACCAGCAGGTGCCGATGGAGTGGGCGTTCAAGGGGCCGCGCACGATCGCGGACCGGCTCGGCGCGGACGACCTGGACGCGCACGACATCGCAGCGCAGGACCCCGACGCCTTCGCCTCTCTCCTCTCGGAGAAGCCGGCCGTGCACCGCTACCCCGGGTCCATGGCCAAGCGGATCCAGCAGCTGTGCCAGTACCTCGTCGAGCACTACGACGGCGACGCCGAGCTCGTCTGGAAGGGCGTCGACGACGGCCGCGAACTGCTGCGCCGGCTGCAGGACCTGCCCGGCTTCGGCAAGCAGAAGGCCCAGATCTTCCTCGCCCTGCTGGGCAAGCAGCTCGGCGTCCGCCCCCAGGGCTGGCAGGAGGCCGCCGGCGCCTACGGCGAGACGCGGTCCTTCCGCTCCGTCGCCGACATCACCGGCCCCGAGTCGCTGGCCAAGGTGCGGGCGCACAAGCAGGAGATGAAGGCGGCCGCGAAGGCGGCGAAGAGCGCGGGGAAGTAGGCACGGCGGTCCATCGCGGCCGCAGCCCCCCGTGCTGTCATTCGAGTGGCCCGTCCCCGATGGCGAGGTCGGCCGGGTCGTTCTCAGCATGGATCATGAGCGAGTCACCGACCGGCTCCCCGTGGGGTCGGGACTACGACGACCGGCACGTCCATGCCGGGCACGCGCCCGGGCCGGGCCCCGGCACGGCCGCCCATGAGCCCGAACCGCCGCTCGAAGGCCCCCTGCACGCCCTCTCCCGCGCAGCCTGGCAGGTCGTCCTCGGCACCGGCGTGTGCTCGCTGGTCCTGGGCGTCCTGGTCCTGGTCTGGCCGGACGCACCGCTCTTCGTCTCCGGGGTCCTCTTCGGCCTCTACCTCCTGATCAGCGGTGTCTTCCAGCTGGTCGCGGCCTTCGGCACCCACCGGACGACCTCGCTGCGGGTGCTGGCGTTCATCAGCGGCATCCTGTCGGTCGTCCTCGGCCTGTTCTGCTTCCGCCGCCCGATGCAGTCCGTCCTGCTGCTCGCCCTGTGGATCGGCATCGGCTGGCTCATCCGCGGCATCTCCCAGCTGCTGGCCGCCGCCTCCGACAAGTCCATGCCGGCGCGCGGCTGGCAGATGCTCCTGGGGATCGTCACCGTCCTCGGCGGAATCGTGCTGATCGACTCCCCGATCGAGTCGGTGACCGTGCTGATGGTGCTCGGCGGCTGCTGGCTGGTGGCGGTCGGCGTCGTGGAGATCGTTCTGGCGCTCCGGATCCGGGGGCGGGCCCGCCAGGTCCCGCGCGAGCTGTGATACGCGCCGCGAACCGGTACGCCGAGCGGGCGGTTCTCCCCTCGAACGGGATGAACCCCGTACGGCCACCGGGGAGATGACCTTCCGTGAGTACCGCGAGTACCGCACGACGCCTCTCGCGCAGCCGCGCCTGGCTGCGGGCCCTCGTGCTGCTGCTCGCCCTCCTGGTACCGGGCGCCCACGCCCAGGCCCACGCCGTCGCCGTGCCCACCGTGGCCGGCGCCATGGGTTCCTCCGGTGAACTCGCCGAGCCCGACGTCCTCGACACGGTGCTGCGGCCACCGGCCCGTCCCGACCGGCGCGACGCGCCCCGCGCGGGACGCCGCGGCCCCGGCCCGCTGCCGCGATCGGCACACGACGCACGGCCGTGCCCGCCCCGCACCGCGCCGCCACGGCCCTCGTACGACTCGCCCCTCCCGCCCCTCCCGCACCTCCTGCGCACCGTGGTCCTGCGCTGCTGACCGACCCCGTCACGAGGTCAGTCAGGACGAGCAGTACGACGCAAGGAGCAGGAGCCAGTCATGCCCACCGACCACTACGCGGTCCTGCGCGCCCTGCTGCGCGCGGAAGCCGTGCGCAACACACCGAAGCCGCAGTCGAAGAAGGAGAAACCGCAGCATCCCCCGAAGGACCGGGAGCGCGGCTGAAGGCGGGCGCGGCGGAGGCGGGTCTTCTCCGGGTCACCGCCTCCGCCGCGCCGTACCGAAGACCGACCGGGTGATCTCGCGCCCGATCTGCGTACCGATCGACCGAGCGAGGGACTTGAACATGCCGCTCCCGACGACCTGTTCCACGACGGACGGCTCCTCTCGCCGCTCCCTGTGCCGTACGCGGCCCCCGGCCGCCTCGCGCATCTCGTCCGGCCCCTTCGCCCCGCCCTCGCGCATCTCGTCCGGCCCCTTGGCCCCGCGCGACGCCTGCAGCCTCTCGTACGCCGACTCCCTGTCCACAGCCTGTGCATACCGCCCGTACAGCGCGGACGCCGTCACCGCACGCTCCAGCGCGCCCGCCTCGAGCGGCCCCATCAGCGACTCGGGGGCCCGCAGCCGGGTCGCCGCGACCGGTGTCGGGGCGCCCTTCTCGCTGAGCACCGTCACCACGGCCTCGCCGGTGCCGAGGCCGGTGAGGAGTTCCTCCAGGTCGTACGCCGAGTTGGGGAAGGTCTTCACCGTGGCCTTGAGGGCCTTCTGATCGTCCGGGGTGAAGGCGCGCAGCGCGTGCTGGACACGGTTGCCCAGCTGGCCGAGCACCTCGGCGGGGACGTCCTTCGGCGTCTGCGTCACGAAGAAGACGCCGACCCCTTTCGAGCGAATCAGCCGCACGGTCTGCGCGATCGAGTCGAGGAAGGCCTTCGACGCGTCGTCGAACAGCAGATGCGCCTCGTCGAAGAAGAAGACCAGTTTCGGCCTGTCGGCGTCCCCGACCTCGGGCAGATCGTGGAAGAGGTCGGCGAGCAGCCACATCAGGAACGTGGAGAACAGCTGCGGCTTGTCCTGTACGGCGGGCAGTTCGAGGACCGACAACACGCCTCGCCCGTCCGACGCCGTCCGCAGGAACTCGCTCGTGTCGAACTCAGGCTCCCCGAAGAAGTCGGCCATGCCCTGTGCCTCGAAAGCGGTGAGGGACCGCAGGATCACACCCGCCGTGGCGGTCGAGAGCCCACCGATGCCCCTCAGCTCCGCCTTGCCCTCGTCCGAGGTGAGGAAGGCGACGACCGCCCTCAGGTCCTTGAGGTCGACCAGCTCCAGGCCCTTCTGGTCCGCGTAGTGGAAGATCAGGCCGAGGGACTGCTCCTGGGTGTGGTTGAGCTGGAGGACCTTGGACAGCAGGACCGGGCCGAAGCTGGTGATCGTGGCCCGTACGGGGGTACCACGGCCGATGCCGCCGAGGGCGTAGAACTCCGTGGGGAAGCCGGTCGCCGTCCACTCCTGGTGGACCTCGGCCGCGCGGGAGCGCACCTTGTCGTTCACCTGCCCCGCTCGCGCGAGGCCGGAGAGGTCGCCCTTCACGTCCGCCAGGAACACCGGCACGCCCTGCGCCGACAGTTGCTCGGCGATCAGCTGGAGCGTCTTGGTCTTGCCGGTACCGGTGGCTCCCGCGACCAGGCCGTGCCGGTTCAGCATGGCCAACGGCACGCGGACCCTCGCGTCCGCCAGACACGCCCCGCCCCACAGCAGCGCCCCCAGCTCCAGGCCGGGCCCGCCGAAGGCGTACCCGGCGGCGATCTCCAACGCCTCCGGCGGCAGAGCTGCCCCACCACCCCGCTCCGCCCCTGCGACCACCCTTTCCCGATCCCTCATCCCAACCCACCACCTTTCCTCGCCCCTGCCACCCCTACCCGTCCTCCCGCCCTTGGGGGCTGCGCCACCAGACCCCGGCTGTCGGCCCTACGGGCCTCGTCCTCAATCGCATGACCGGCTGATATACCCAGCCCCTCCGGCGTCTGCGGACGGGGTAGGGGGCGGAGCCCCGGAAGGACGGGACGGGGAGGGGCGGCGGGGGGCGTAACCCTCCGTTCCGCCCACCACTTCCTCCAGCTTTGCCGATTCATCCCCGTTTGCCGCATCTTTTCCAGCGTCGCACTCCGTCGTCATGGCTGCGCCCGGAAGGTCTTGACCGGTAGGCTTTCCGTGTGATCTTCAAGCGCATCGGAAACGGCCGGCCGTACCCCGACCACGGCCGGGAAAGCACCCGGCAGTGGGCGGACGTCGCGCCGCGCCCGGTCCGCCTCGATCAGCTCGTGACGACCAAGGGTCAGCTCGATCTGGAAACACTGCTGGCCGAGGACTCGACCTTCTACGGCGACCTCTTCGCGCACGTCGTGAAGTGGCAGGGCGACCTCTACCTGGAGGACGGCCTCCACCGCGCGGTGCGAGCCGCCCTCCAGCAACGCCAGGTACTGCACGCCCGCGTCCTGGAACTGGACTGACCCCGAGCCCGGCCCGACCCGGCCGGGCATCTCGGCGTAGGCAGTTGCCCCTTTCGGGTTGGACCGCGCGACCTCGAATGATCATCTAGTAGGCATTGCCGCTCGCGCGCACTACGCTGCGCCCATGAGCATGCTGACTCCCCCGGGCATGGGCGGCCAGTACCGGATCAAGGGGGACAAGTACCCGCGGATGCGCCGTCCCCGGCGCCGCGGCAGGCTCGTCGTCGCCACCGTCGCCTCCGCCGCCGCGGTCGGCATGATCGGCTGGGGCACACTGCAGCTCATCGACGTCTTCACGGGCGGCGGTGGAGAGGCCTCTGCGGCCGGCCCGAAGGCCGACTGCCGGACCGGCGCGACCCCGTCCGCCACGCCGACCGCCCCGGCCGCACTGCCCGAGCCGGGCAAGGTCACCGTCAACGTCTTCAACGCCACGACCCGCAGCGGCCTGGCCAAGCAGACCGCGGACGAACTGAAGAAGCGCGGCTTCAAGATCGGCGATGTGGGCAACGCGACGAAGGAGTTCGACAAGAAGGTCAAGGGCACCGGCCTCCTGCTGGGCCCGGCCGCCTCCCTGAACACCTCGCTGCCCGTCCTGGCCACCCAGCTCGGCACCGCCGAACGCCGCACCGACCCCGCCCGCAAGGGCGAAGCCGTCGACCTGATCATCGGCAACGGCTTCAAGGAGCTGACGAAGAAGCCGGCGGCCGACAAGGCCCTGGCCGCCCTGGCCAAGCCCAAGCCGACGCCCGGCGCTTCAAGGAATGCCTGCTGAGCAACGCCCCGAGTAGGGCGCGGACAAGCCCGCCCTACTCGGCAGCCCCGTAAAGTCGATCCCCCGCGTCCCCCAGCCCGGGGACGATGTACCCGTGCTCGTTCAGATGGTCGTCCACCGCGGCCGTCACCACCGTCACCGGCGTCCCCGCCAGCTCCCGCTCCATCAGCTCGACACCCTCGGGCGCGGCGAGCAGCACCACGGCCGTCACGTCGTCCGCACCGCGCTTGATGAGCTCCTGGATCGCCGCGACCAGCGTCCCGCCCGTGGCCAGCATCGGGTCCAGGACGTACACCTGACGCCCGGAGAGGTCCTCCGGCATCCGCGAGGCGTACGTGGAGGCCTGGAGCGTCTCCTCGTTGCGGATCATGCCCAGGAAGCCCACCTCGGCGGTCGGCAGGAGCCGGACCATGCCGTCCAGCATGCCGAGGCCGGCCCGCAGGATCGGCACCACGAGCGGGCGCGGGTGGGAGAGCTTGACGCCGGTGGTGTCGGTGACCGGGGTCGTGATGTCGACCGCTTCGGTGCGCACGTCCCGCGTGGCCTCGTAGGCGAGCAGGGTGACCAGCTCGTCGGCCAGCCGACGGAAGGTCGCGGAGTCGGTGCGCCGGTCGCGCAGCGTGGTGAGCTTGTGGGCGACCAAGGGGTGGTCGACGACGTGGAGACGCATGTCCACAACAGTAACCGGGCCAGGTGGGCCCAGCGTCCTCACGCACGGCAAGACCTGGGCCAACACTTCACCCTCACGCTGGCATCAAACCGCCCATCAGAGGGAAAGTGGGAGGGACGAACCAGGGGTAGTCCGGGGTAGTCCGGGGGTGGTGAGCCCGTGCCTGATCGTGAGTCCCCGGCGGACACCGCGCCGGAGGAGGCGGACGCCGCGCGGCGTCGGCGCCGCGCCCAGTTCCTGCGGGAACTCGCCGAGGCCCGCGCCCTGCGGGACCGCGTCCAGCCGCGCCGCGCCAAGGCGGCCCGTCTGCGCCACGCCCTGCGCATGCGAACGTTCCGCTGGTAGGGCGAGGTCCCGGGAAGATCCGCGCCCTTCGGCCGCGTTGGAGCGATGGTCGTGCGTGGACAGCGGGAAAAGCCGCGTACGATCCGCACGTGGCGGCAACGAGTGTGCTGGTGAGTCCTCCACGGACGTGCTCGCGGACCCCCTCGGGCCAACGCGATCAAAACTGCCGGACACAGGGAGCCGAAGACGTCCCCTGAACGCCTTGTTTCTGCCACGATTCCGAGTGGGTGGGCTCGGAGCACAGCTCTCCCCGCCCCCAACCTCCGCCGGGGGGACCCCCAACCGGCACGCCTATGACCAGTGGGAGAGTCACGGTGTACTTCGCCGCACTGCTCGCGCGCACCGAAGACGGGTGGGAAGCGAGCGACACAGAGCTCGACGATGTGGAGACCCTGTCGGACCTGGCCGACCTGGCCCGTGAGGCCTCGCCGGAGGACGACACGGTGCTCGTGCTCATCGAGCAGGAGGACGCCTGGTTCGGGGTCGTCCGGATCGACGGCGAGGACGATCCTCGCATCTACGTCTCGGACGCCGCCGCCGCCGCCCGCAGCAGCTACGGGGAGATCCTGCTCACCGACGAGCTGCTCGGAAGGGAGCCCGACGACGACAGCACCGACCTGGACGCCCTGGACCTCGACGGCACGGAGGAGCCCGACGGCGACTCCGAGGACGACGAGGACGGCGGCTCCGCGGAAGCCGTTCCGCACAGCCCCGTCGGCGATACCGAGATCCTCGACGACCTCGGCGTCAGCGAGAAGGAGCTGAAGGCCCTGGACGCCGAGGACGCGCTCGGCGCGATCGCCGAGGCGCTGGGGGCCTCGGAGGTGCTGGAGACCGTCCGCTGACCTCGTCCGACCCGGGGCCGGCGCCCGAGGTGCCCGATCCCGTACGCGACCGCTGGCGGGCCGCGATGCGGCTCGCCCTGGACCAGGCCGAACTGGCCGTCCGGGGCGGGGACGTCCCCGTCGGCGCCGTCGTGCTGTCCGCCGACGGCACGACCGTGCTGGGCGTCGGCCACAACGAGCGTGAGGCGACCGGCGATCCGACCGCGCACGCCGAGGTGCTCGCGATCCGCAGGGCCGCGGCAGAGGTCGGCGAGTGGCGGCTGTCCGGCTGCACGCTCGTCGTCACGCTGGAGCCCTGCACCATGTGTGCCGGCGCGCTCGTCCAGTCCCGGGTGGACCGGGTCGTGTACGGCGCCCGGGACGAGAAGGCCGGCGCGGCGGGCTCCCTCTGGGACGTCGTACGCGACCGGCGGCTCAACCACCGGCCCGAGGTGATCGAGGGCGTCCTCGCCGCTGACTGCGCCCGGATTCTCACCGAGTTCTTCCGGGACCGGTGACCCGAGGGCCCAGCGGGGACGGGGATACGGCGCCGGCGAATACCGATTTCAGAGCACGCCCCGGCGTGCTGTAAGGTCTCCCTCGGTAGCGTGTCCGAGCGGCCGAAGGAGCTCGCCTCGAAAGCGAGTGTGGCGCAAGTCACCGAGGGTTCAAATCCCTCCGCTACCGCAGGTAGAAGGGGCGCCCGGTTCATCGAACCGGGCGCCCCTTCGGCTTCCGTCTCAGTTTCCGTCTCAGTTGACCCGTACGAGCGCCCCAGCGGCGCCGTCGTCATCGTCGTCCGGCCGGTCTCCGGTCGGCTTCCAGATGAGTCCGTCGACCTGTCGGGCCACGTCGCTGCGGACGCTGTCGACCATGTGTTGGTACCGCGCGGCCATGGCGGTGGTCGACCAGCCCATGAGGCCCATAACGGCGCGCTCGGAGACTCCGAGGATCAGTAGGACCGTGGCGGCGGTGTGGCGGGCATCGTGCAAGCGGCCGTCGCGGACCTTTGCGTCGTCAAGCAACTCCTTCCAGTCGTCGTAGTCCGTCCGGGGTGATGTGCCCCGCCCGGTCGGCGTCGCGAAGAGCCACCCTTCGTCCATCCAGTTGGCGTCGGCCTCCGCACGCTCCGCTTGTTGCTTGGCGTGATGGGTGCGCAGCAGATCTACGAGCTGTGAGGGCAGCCCCACGGCACGCCGTCCGGCGCGCGACTTCGTGTCGGCCGTCTCCGGGTTGGTCCGCTGACGCTGCGGGCAGTACCCGGCCTTCCTGCCGCAGGTTTCACCGCACCCGTGGGCGTAGCGCGGTCGGCGGCGACTCCGACGGACCATGAGTACGCCCCGGTCAAGGTCGACGTCCGCCCACTTGAGGCCGAGCGCCTCTCCCTGCCTGAGTCCGAGGGCCAGCGCGACGGCCCAGCGCGCAGAGTTCCGCCGGCCGTCCGCCGCACGCAGCAACCGCTGCACCTCCTCGACGGTGTAGGGCTCCACCTCCTCTTCACTGACGCGGGGGGCCTTCGCCAGTTGGACGGGGTTCCGAGCAAGGTGGCCACGCCGTACCGCCTCGTTCAGCGCGGTGCGGAACGTGCGGTGAATCTGGTGGATCGTCCCCGCCTTACGACCGTCGGCGACCATGCGTCCGTAGAAGTTCTCGATGTACTCCGGCTTGAGTTTGTCGAGCCGGTGAGCCCCGAGGGCGGGAATCAGATGCTTCCGCACGGCGACGCCATACCCGACCATCGTGTTCTCGTTGACGGCGAGGGGTGCGATGTTCTCGATCCAGTGGGTCAGCCAGGTCTTGACCGTCCAGGGGCGGCCTGCCTTCCGGATGCTCTTGGCATCGCGCTGCTGCTCCAACTCACGGACGGCGGCGGTCACCTCAGCGCGAGTCTTCCGCTCGACGTGGCGGCGGTCCGGCTTGCCGTCGTCACGGATGCCGACGGTCACACGACCGTGCCACTTACCGTCTGCTCCCTGGTAGATGGACGAACGGCCGTTCGGCTGACGGGTGCGCTTCTTCTCGCTCTTGTCTTCTGCCATGCGTGCTCCTCAGGCGGCCTGGACGGCGGTAAGGACGGTGGCGGGACGCTGCCTCTTGCGGCGGCGGGTGACGAACTCGGGAACGGCGTCTGCGGGCACCCGGCGGAGGTGGCCGACGGTTATGGACTCCAGCTCTCCGGAGCGAATGAGCCGGTAGCAGACGGTGCGACCGATCTGGAGACGGCGGGCAGCCTCCTCCACGGTCAGAAGCACGAGGGTGGGATCGATGGCGTCGGCGAGGTGAGCCGTATCCATGCGAATGACGCTCCTTCGTCTCACGGGTGGGGATTTGGGAGCAGGGCCTTCGTGGACCCCCTTCTGAGGGCCGCTACTTCCGCTACCGCCGCTACCTCGCAGGTCAGGGGCCTGTTGGAGGTAGCGGGAAGGGGTAGCGGTAGCGGATGGGTAGCGGCCAGGTAGCGGCAACCAAGGCGGGTTGCCGCTACCGCGTTATTGCTGGTCAGGCCACGTTTTCGGTGCCAGGTAGCGGAGGTAGCGGACTTTCCGGGGGTGGGGGGCAGTAGCGCGCCCACGCGTCCGCGAGATCGGCGGCGTAGTAGCCCTTGAGGCAGCTCCCGGCGGTCTTGATGTTGCGGGAGGCGATCGGCTCGTTGTCCGCCGTCATGTACTCCCCGAGCATCTTCGACAGCCGCCGGTTGTCGAACGGCTTGCCGTGCAGGTCAGCCCACGGCGCGTCGTCCAGGGCGTTGAGCCGGTCGAGGATCGCGACGGTGGGCAGGCGGTCGATGCCGACCATGACGTGGTCGCGCAGGTCGGTCAGCAGGCGGACACCGAGACTGCCTTTGTCGTTGGCCTTGGAGGCGGTCACGAGCGTCACGCATGCCGCCCGTGCCCGCTCGGGCCAGTCACCTCCGGCCGCGTCGGCGATGGCGAGCAGGGGTTCCCACACGTCCGCCGGCCGGTCGGAAACACCGTCGGGCATGTCGGGCCAGGCGCCCATGACGAACCCACGGGCGTGTTCGGCCCACTGGGCGAGCCGCTCACGCAGCGCGTGCCCCTCCGCCTCGTGGATGCGGGCACGGAAGGCTTCCACGCGTTCGTTGCGCGCCCGGCGCCGCATCCGGATCACCACCGAGCGGGTCATGATCGTGTCGGGCAAGTTGCCGAGTCCGGCGACCGCGACCCCGCAGTACGACGGGAAGGCCTGAACGGTCTGGTTCCCGCCGTCGCCGATGCACCGGTACGTGACCCCGGTGCGGCGGTGTCCGGCGTTGAGGAACCCGCGTAGTTCCTCGTTGTCGCCTGCCTTGGGGCCGAAGATCGTGTCGATTTCGTCGAACAGGATCGTGGGCCGCCCGTTGGGGTTGGACACGGACCGGAACAGGGCGGCGGCGGACGCGTTGACGGCCGTCATGGGCTGGGGAACGAGGGTTTCCACGACTTCCAGCGCCCGTGACTTGCCCGACCCCGGTTCCGGCGAGAGGAACGCCAGCCGGGGGGTGGAGTCGAAGCAGTCGAGCAGGTGGGCGTGGGCGTCCCACAGTGCCACGGCGACGTAGGCGGCTTCGTGGGGGAAGACGTTGAAGCGCCGGTGGAAGGCTTCCACCTCGTCGAGCAGCGCGGCGCCGTCGATGGGCGTGGGGGTCATGCGGCGGTCCTTCCTTCCTGGGAGTTGCGCAGGGGGCACACGTCGCGGTGGGCGGCGTGGTCGTCGATCAGAGCGAGCACCCGAGCACGGCCGACAGCCGAGCGGTCTCGTCCGCACGCGCACCATGAGGTGGCGGTGGGGACGGCGCCGCGCGGGGCGACGATGTGCAGCCACGCGATGGGGCGGCGCCCGTCGTCGCCGTGCGGGTCAGTCCCAAGAGCAGTTCGGACGCCTTCGGCGACGCCCTTCGGGTCGCCCACGGCCGGTACAGGCGAGGCGAGTTCGGCGACTTGCCCGCCGCTCGCGATCGGTTGGCCTTCCAAGGGGGAGGATCGGGGGGCGTTCATGCCGCCTCCCGGGGTCGGGCTTTGCGGATGGAGCTGTCCAGGGCGCTGCGGATGGTGGCGCGGCACTCGGCGGCGGTGAGTCCCCGCCCCTCGCCCGCCCCTTGGAAGGCCTCTTCCACCACGTGCCGGGGGATGTCGCCCCATGCGACGAAGCGGCCCACTTTGAAGGCGCAGCGGTTGAGCGTGGTGTTGCGCTGCTTGTCCGGCGCGGCGGACACGATGGCGCATTCGGCTTCCAGGGCGACCAGGGCCGCGCGGCTGCCGTCGACCGCAGGAAGCCTCAGCGGCCCCGTAGAGCGCACGGGGACGGGTTTCAGGATGGTTTGTAGCCATTCGGGGAGCGGGGCCGCCACAGAGCCGTTCACGGCTTCGTACGTTCCGGTGGGGGTGATGCTGCCCGCCGCGACGACGTAACCGCCCCATGCCCGGGTGTCGACCAACTCCCCGATGGTTCCTGCCGTGTTGGTCAGCCGAAGACCGTCGGGAGCCTTGAAGTACAGGTGCTCACCACCGCTTGCGGTCCGCACCCGGTAGGTGTCGGGGACGGGGTGGCCGGCGCGCTCGCAGAGCGCTTGAAAGGTTGCCGCGCCGTCAGGCGCGTCCGAACTGCCTTTGTCCTTGGGCATGTCGAGGTCGACGACGACCAGCCCGGACGGGCCGGTGGCGATGCCGACGTTGAACGGCTGACGCGTCCATGCGGCGCGGATGCGGTCGGAGTCGGTGGTGGCGCGCTGCTCCCACTTCAAGTGCCCGTTGACGCACTGGCCGGTGCGGGGGCAGGCGGTCTCTCCGTGCAGGGCGGGACGCTTGGTGCCGGGGCGCAGCGGGAAGACGTGCCAGCCGCGAGCGGTAGCGTCCAGGGCGGCGTGCAGCAGATGCTCGCTCATGCGGCCACCTCCCACGACGTGGCGAGGTGGGCGAGGTGGGCACGCCCGATCCACTCGGTGTAGGCGGGCGGGAGTGCCTCGCGGAGCCGAAGGTGGTCGGTGGACCAGTCGATGCCCTTGGCCCACTGGATCTCTTCGACGGTGGCCTTGCCACCGCCCTTGCCGTACGCGGCGACATACGGGCCGTCGTGGTACTCGCCGTGGCGCCAGCCGCGCACCCTGCCCCGATGCCGGGGGTGGGCCGGCTGCACGGCCGTCCAGCGGCCGAGTTCGAAGTAGCGGTGCATGAGCACGGCGAGGCCGAACTGTTCGCCGCACAGCCGGATGTCCTTGCGGACGTCGGAGCCGGCCACGTTCTCGATCGCGTACGGCCGGCCCGTCGACTCCAGCGCGGCCCGCACGGGGACGATGAGCCGGGGATAGGTGCGACCGATCGCGGCGTTGCGGGCGGCGTTGGTGCCCTTGGTGGGGGCGCCCTCGCCCTGGCACGGCGGCGAGACATGGATGAAGTCGTACTCGTGGCCGTGGGCACGGATGTACTCGACGACGTCGCCCTGGTGGAAGGTGTCGCCCCGGTAGTCGGGTTGGGCCTGGATGTCGACGCCGGTGATGTGGCAGTTCGGGCCGAACGCGCGCCGGTATCCCTCGGTGCCACCGCCGATGCAGCAGCAGCCGTCCAAGACCTTGAAGGGACGGAGAGTGTCCGGCACTCGCCGGATGTCGGTGGGTTGCGTCATGCTGGGAGATCTCCAGTTCCTGGGATGGATGCTGGGAGGTCAGGGCGGCCCGTGATCTTTGGCGAGATAGGGGGCCGCCCTTGGCGTAGCTACTGGTAGAAGCGGTTGCGCTTGATGACGGCCTTGCGGATGTTGACCGTGGTCCCGCCCTTGTGGCCGCTCGCGCTGAACACCTGCACCGCGATCCAGCCGCCGAAGATCACGGCGGCGAGCGTGATGAGCTGGGTGATCAGCGCCGTGAGTGCGGTGATGAAGGTGGTGAGCAGGAGCAGTCCGCCGCACACGGCGAGGAAGCCGACGCCTCCGAGGGCGACGTTGACGGCCGCGCGGGAGACGGGCGGCTTGGCCGCGACGGGTTCGGGCTTGGCGGGGTTGATGGCGTAGCCGGTGACGACGCGCCCATCGGGCAGGACGACGCTCGCCACGGCCGGGACGGTGCCCGGCTGGACGGGAACGAGCGGCGCCGCATGGATGGCGGCGGGGGTGATGGGGGTGGGCTGGTGGACTTCCACGGCCCCGTGGGCGGGGGCGTGGCGGACAGGCTCGGGGTACATGCGGAATCCCTTCCGGTACTCGGCTGGGGAGGCAGGGGCACCCCCTGCCGGGGTCGCTGTGAAGGGGGTTTTCGGGGGTTGACCTGGAGTGCCTCCCCGCCTCCCTGAAACGGAGTTTTCGCTGATCAACGCTGGGGAGGCGGTCCGGGGAGGGGGTTGGGGAGTTCTCCCCGCCTCCCCGGCGCGGCCGGGTCTGCCTCCCCGCTACTGGGCGGCGGAAGCGGAACCCTCGTCGTCGCGGTTGGCGAGGGCGCGCAGGACGTGATCGCGGTGAACGACCATGCGCCCGTGAGACTTCTTGGGCTCCTCGCCCTCCGCCTCCAGCACGCGCTTGAGGTCGCCGTTGGTCCAGCGGCCGTAGGCGTCCTCGCTGAGCATCGCGAGCCGCTTGAGGACATCGGTCGTGGGCAGCCGGGAGGCGTCGCCGATAGCGGCGGCGATATCGGCGAGCGGGTCACGCTCCTCGCCCCGCTCGATCACGGTCAGCGTGGTCACCCCGTCGCGAAGCGCCCGGGCACGGTCGGCGATGGCCTTGGCCGGGTCGTCGTCGATGAAGTGCGTGCGCACCGTGATGGACGACTGGCCCTTGGGCATGTCGATGCCGTCGGAGGCGACGACCAGCGTGCCCTTGTCCAGGCCCTGGCGCAGCATGTGCGGCGCGGCCCCGTCCTCGACAGCCTTGTCCCCCAGGGCCATCTTGGCCTGCGACTCGGAGCCGAGCACGAGCGAGGCCCGGGTGTGGGCGCCCTCGCGGACCAGCTTGGGAAGGTTCTGGTCGGTGGGGTCCTGGGTGCCCTGCCACAGCAGCACGTCAACCGCACGGCCCTGGTTGTGGATGGTCCGGGCGGCCATGAAGTACCGCGAGGTGGCCTTGGAACCGCCGTAGGGGCGCTTGGCGTCGTCGACGGCCGGGCACATGAACGCCTTCTGTGCCTCATCCACCAGGACGATCAGCGGCCGGAAGACGGCGCCGGGGTCGCTCTTACGGACCTCGATACGGCGGTTCATCTCGGCAACCGCGTCCTCGACCATCTCGGTCGCCTGGATGCAGTGGTCATCCGAGGGACCCTCGATCAGCACGTCCGCGATGCCGTAGAGCATGGACCAGTCGCCCACACCCTTGAGGTCGGCGACCCAGAACTGCACCGACCGGTCCAGCGCAAGCCACAAGACCAGGGACCGCAGGGCGGCAGTCTTGCCCTGGTTAGAACGGCCGGTGATGAGCAGATGGCGCTGATACACGCTCAGCTCCGCCGCATCCCCGCGCAGGTCACGCCCCCACGGAGCCTTACCCGTCTTGTAGTTCGCGGTCATCGTCTCGTCTATGACCAGCGGCGACGGGCCGATCGGCTCATCGAGCGCACCGGAGTCGGCGATCCACAGACGGACCGTGCGGGCAGCCTGCGGGATGGTGATGTACACCTCATGCTCGTGCCGGTTCAGGTTCTCCGCCAGCTTGCGGCGGCGCTGCTGAATCTCGACCGTCGACACCTCCAGGGGCAGGTTGACGTCGACCTCGACACCACACCCGGCAATCGCGATCGGGGACAGCATGGAGGCGCCGGCGTCGCCCATCTCCTTGATGGCTTTGCGCAGCGCGGGCAGGCCCAGATGGCGCAGGGCCTGCACGACGATGGACGGGGTGATCGGCTCGCCCTCGCCGGAGCGCACGTTCGCGGGAAGCGCCCACTGGGGTGCGGCCTGCTGCTTGCTGCCGACCGCCCACAGCGCGAGCAGGGCGAGGAACGGGCCGATCGTGAGCGCCGGACCCCACACCACCTGCACGATCCGGATCAGCAGGCCGATGAAGTCGATGGTGGCCGCGAGCGGGGTGATCACGTCCTTGACGTCACCGTTGTTGATGGCCATCACGACCCCGAGCGCGACCAAAGTGCCGACGCCCATGCCAGTCCCGACGGCGGCGCCCTTGGCGACCTCCACCGGGGAGTGAAGCAGGTCCATGCGGCGGCGGTGGCGGGCGTCGCGGAAGCGCTGAAGACGCTCTTCCCACTCTTCCGCCAGCTCGTTGTTTCCCGCGGCTTCGGCCGCCCGGATCATGCGCTCGTAGCGGGCACCGGTCCGGCCGTCCCACGTGCGACGGGCCACGATCCGGCCCCCGTTGAACGTGTACAGCCCGTGCCGTGCCACCGCGCGGACGGTGGTCTTGGTGCGCTCATGGGTGGCGACGGTCTTCACCGCACGCCCGGAGCGCACCCACAACGGCACCGGACGCGTAGGCGGCGCCTCGGGGACCACGGTCAGCGTGGTCACGGACGCCTCATCGGCCGGCGCTTCGGTGTTCTTGTGCAGGTGAACGACGTTCTCGGTCATGCTGGGATGTCTCCTGACTGCCCCTATGCGGGGCGGGAGTTCGCGGGAGGCGCCGGGGTGGCCGTGTCCGTGGAAAGAGGCGGCCACCCCGGGTGTTGTGGCTGGTCAGAACCAGCCGGAGGACTTCTTGGCGGCCTTGGCGCGGGCGGCCTCGGTGATGAGGCGCTGACGCTCGCCGATCAGGGCGGTCAGCTCCGCGTTCAGCCGGGTCTCGACGGCGGAGCCGACGAAGTCCATCCGGTTCTCCGCACCGGCCGTGCTGCGGCCCCGGTGGATGCTGCGGGCGCCGCCCGCCATCGCGCGGGTCATGTCGAGCCGTTCACGGGCGGTCAGCGGCCACCACTCGCCCCGCTTGACGGCGTTCAGCTTGTTCGTCGTGCGCCGGATTTCCTTGTCCAGGCGGCGGATGTCGGCGTTGCCCATGGTCAGGCACTCCTCACGGTGTGACGGGCGGAGGTGGAGCGGGTGGGATCGCAGGGTTCGCACGTGCCGATCGAGGTGCGGATGACGTAGCCGACGTCGTGGCCGCATGCGGGGCAGGTGCGGCGGGGGCGCATCATCGCTTCGTGCGCCCGCCAACGCGCCGGCGTCATGGGCCGCACGGGCTTGGCCAGGTCGATGCGGTAGAGGTAGGCGGCCGCGATGCCGCGCGGGTAGCGCCACATCAGTTGGGCGGCGATCTCCTGACCGCCCGGACGCAGGCCCAGCGCCCGTAACTGCTTGCGCGTGGCCAGACCCTGCGGGGCCAGATGCAAGGGGAAGGTGGGGATGCCGTACCGGGTGCCGTCCGGGTCCCAGAACCGGGCCTGCATCAGGCAGCCTCAGCCCGCTCAGCGAGCAGGGCATCGCGCAGCTTGCGGGCATTCGCGGGCGAGGTGCGGATCGCACGGCGGATGCCCTCGCCGGTCACCTTCGCGTCCGGCAGGCCGGACATCGCCCTGCGGGCCTCATCGAGCAACTCATCCCACGTGCGCTTCGGTCGGGGCGATCGAGCCGCGTCGGGGAGTCGACCGGTCGCCCCTCGCGGCCGGGTCGACTCCGCCGGAACGCTCCGCCGCACGGGCGCCACGGCCGCAGGCTCGATCGGGGCGGCGATGGCGGGCACCGGCTTGAGCGGCGGAATCGACTTGCCCAGGTCGACCGCGACCGGATCCGGCACGCTCAATCGGGTCAGTGTCACCACGGGTTCCGGGGTCGATTCCCGCAGCTCAGCCATAGACCGTTTCATTGCGGTCTCGGTAGATTCCTCCGCATTCGTGTCCAGGCCGGGATCGAGGGCGGGGGCGGGAGGCGTGCCGCCGAACATCGAGGCGAGCGCGGCATCCGCACCGGCCGTGACCCGATCGCGCTGAACGTCCAGCAGCCTCGATCCGAGCGCCACATCCCCGACACCGACCCTGCGGGCCAGACGCCACGACGTTCGATCGGACCGCTTCCTGACACGGTCGCTGGGGTGCTGGGTAGCGCGGGCGCGGTGGTAGGCGAGGGCCTGCACCAGGTCGGCGGTGCGCCGCTCGTGCTCCGCGTCGCGGCCGTCAGTGTGGACGACGATCCGCCGGGCGAGAAACGCCATGCCCTCCGCCGAGACGGACATGCCCATCGGCGTCAGGGCGTAGATGACGGTGCGGCCCGCATCGGGGGCGGCCATCGCGCCCATGACAGCGGCAGCAGCGGGCAACGCCCACAACCCCATCCGGACGATGCGCGGGGAGGACTGGCCCAGCATCGTCAGACCGAGCAGGACCAGGGCGAGCACGGCGGTGGCGCCCTCACCGGCCGCGAGAGCTCCCAGCGCGGTGCCCTTGCCGTAGGAGTGGCCGATGTTGCTGTAGGTGCCGATCCCGCCGAACACGCCCGTGGCCAGCATCGGCACGAACGCGGCAGCCAGCACACCGATCTGAACCTTCGTCAGCTTCACGGTGCTCATGCGGCACCCCCGGGCAGGGTCACGCCGATCGTGCGGTTGGCCAGGTCACGGCGCTCGGTGAGCACCCGGTTCCGGGCGCGGCGGATGCGGCGGGCGTCCAGCTCGTTCGGCGTGCGGTCGAGGGTGATGATCTGCGCGTCCAGCAGGTCGACTTCCGCCAGGATGACGGGCAGCTCCTGCTCGATCGCGTCCAGCTCCGCATCCGTCGGCTCGATGAAGTCGGCGAACGCGGTAACAGCGTCCTGAACAGTGACGATGTGTTCCATTGGGTCGTGGTTCCTCTCGAAGGGTGAACGGCCCGACAGCGCCCCCGGAGCTGCAACTCCGGGGGCGCGCCGTTTCAGGTGGATGGGGTGGGTCTTGCCCGTCAGATCTGGGCAACCGCGCCGATGATGTCGGCGTGGTCGAACGCCAGCGGCGGCAGAGCGCGCAGGGGCCACCACTGGGCGTTGGTCGCGTCATCACCGGCCTCGACGGGCAATCCGGGGATGACGGTCAGGTGGTAGGCGACGGTGACGTACCGGCCGCGCGGGTCGCGGTCGGGCTGGTCGAACGTGCCGATCTGGTCCAGCTCTTCCGGCGCCGCGTACACACCGGCCTCTTCGGCGAGCTCACGAGCAGCGGCGGCGCGGCTCGTCTCACCGGGGTCGACGTGACCACCAGGCAGCGCCCACTGACCCTTGAACGGCTCCCAGCCGCGCTCGATCAACAGGACGTACCCGTCGGTCGTGGTGACGACGACGTCAGCGGTGTAGCGAATGGTCTCGAAGCACTCGATGCTGCTCATGCGTGAACTCCTCAGATTCATGGGGAGGCCACCGGCGCTGGGCAGCGACCGGACGCCCATCGGGATCGCGATCTTTGCCCTTGTCTCACCGCACGTACGGGTCACTTGTCCGCCCTGTAGGGACGGCATTGGAGAAGGTGCTTGCTGCTCGTGCGGCAGGGCCTACGGCTTGTCGCTGTTGCCTGATGCGTCCTCTGTTCAGTTCTCAATCAAACGGCGCTGCCTTCGTACTCACCCCTGCGGGCTTTCCTCCGGGCGCCTTCATGTACGGCAGGACCGTACGTGACACCCCGTCCGGCTTGTCTGGAGGAGTGCCGCAGCAAGAGATTGCACGAGTCGAGCTTGGAGAGTCAAGCCCCCTGGTCTAACTTGTACGGAGGAGTCGGAGCAGAGGAGGCGCATTACCGGTGCGACGCGGCATGACGAAGGCTCAGGAAGTTGCCTATGACCTGCGCGAACAGATCGAGTCCGGCCAACTGGCGGGCGGTGACGCGCTTCCGAGCGAGTCGAAGATGATGAGCCAGTACGGCTACAGCCGGGAAACCATCCGCGCCGGCGTTCGCCTCTTGATTGATGAGGGACTGGTCGTCACCGGCCAGGGGCAAGGCAAGTACGTCCGTGAGGACTATCCGCCTGTCGTCTGGAACTGGACGACGCTGGAAAGTCGGAGCCGCCACGCCACAGCGGTCGAAGGTCAGACCGCCGGTGACCAGTGGGCAAGCGCGATCCAGGAGAACGGCAACGCCCCCCGCCAAGAGATCACCGTGTCGATCGTGGAACCCCCGCCCCACGTGCGCGAGTGCCTCGAACTCCCCGCCGATGGTTTGGCCGTAGCGCGCAAGCGCATCCGGTACATAGACAACCGGCCCTACGCTCTGGCTGACTCGTACTTCCCCCAGGAACTCGTGAGCGGCACACCGTTGATGGAGCCCCGTGACGTCTCCGCGCCCGGCGGCATCCTGGCCTCCGTGGGGCTGGTGCAAGCCAAGTACAGGGATGAGATCTCAGTCCGTATGCCAACTCGACAGGAAGCTGAACTACTTGCTCTCCCTGCGGCAACACCAATCGCAGAGCACACCCGAACAGGCTATGACGCGGATGGCCGCCCCCTCCGCTGTATGGTCACCATCCTCCCCGGAGACAGGCACAAGATCCTCTATGAAGTCGACACCGACTGAGTACCTCCGCCCCGCAGCGGCGGAGGACGTACCCGCCCTCTTGACGCTTCGCACGGAGGCCGAGGGGTGGCTACGTACCAAGGGCACGGACCAGTGGAGCGACCCCGAAACGGGTGAGCGCGCCATTGCGAAATGGCGCGCGAGCATAGATGAGGGGCGCGCATGGGTGGTGGTCGGCGAGCGTGACGAGGTGCTCGCGACTGTCAGCCGTGGCCCCGTCGACCGGGATTTCTGGCGGGACGATGACCGACCCGAGACGGCCCTCTACCTGTACAAGCTGATCGTCGCGCGAGAAGCGTCGGGACGACAGCTCGGCACGCGCGTCATCGACTGGATGTCCCGCCTTGCAGCGCTGGAGGGGCGGACCTGGGTGCGCATCGACACGTGGCGCAGCAACACGGAATTGCACGCCTACTACGAACGGCTTGGCTTCAAGCACGTGCGGACCGAGGCACCGTCCCACAGGCGTTCGGGGTGGCTTGCTCAGCGGCCGGCGGGTGAGCTTGCCATGCCGCACGACCTGTTGCCGGTCTCCTCCAATGAGGGGTTGGACGGAGCCACGGCCGGACGTGTCGAACTGCCGCTACAAACGAGCTGACGCGCTGGTCAGAGGGCACGGCTCCGTCTCAGTTTCCGTCTCATTCATAGCCGTCCAGAGCCGTTCACGGCGGTTCACGTCATCGGCGGGAGTACGGGAATGAACGAGCCTGAACGGCTCTGGATCGTGCTCTGACCAGCACGAACAGACCTCGAAAGCGAGTGTGGCGCAAGTCACCGAGGGTTCAAATCCCTCCGCTACCGCTCTCCCGAAGGGCCCCGTCGAAAGACGGGGCCCTTCGTGCGATCATGTGCGCTCGTTGGGGCAAATGTGACTGGGGAGGCCGCCGTGGCGGTGAATGCCAAGAAGATCGCCGTCTACGTCGTCGTGGTCTTCGTGTTCTACGTGATCATCACGGACCCGGAAGGGGCCGCCGACTACGTGCAGATAGGGTTCCAGGGCATATCGGACGCCGCCAAGGCCATCGGCGACTTCATGACGTGGATCGCCAGCGGAGGCGACAGCTAGGGAGTACGCACATGATCCGCCACCTGGTCCTCTTCAAGCTCAACGAGGGCGTCGAGCGCGACGACCCGCGGGTCGTGGAGGGCGTCGAGGCCTTCCGGTCGCTGGAGGGCAAGATCCCCGAGCTGCGGCACTGGGAGCTCGGCTGGAACGTCAGCGACCGCCCCATCGCCTACGACTTCGCGATCAACTCCGCCTTCGAGGACGCGGCGGCCCTGCGCGCGTACGTGGAACACCCCGAGCACCAAGCGGGCGTCACGCTGTGGCGGGAGTTCGCCACCTGGGTGATCGCCGACTACGAATTCTGAGGCGCCGCTCCCCGGTCCGCCCGGAACCCCCAGAGCCCTCCGCCGTAACGGCGGGGGGCTTTCGCGTGTCTTACGCACCGATCCATTCCCAACACGGGATTATGCGGTACTTGAACACAATGAACTGTCTTGTGATGCTATGACCGCTTTTGACGGATGAGTTGATGGATCACGAGGTGGAGTTGACCGTGCCGGCCAGTACTGCGCCTCAAGCCCCGACCCACTCACCCCAGGAGGACACTCCCGCGTCCCCGCCGCCCCGCAGCCGCGGCGCCGACACCCGGGCGCTGACCCAGGTCCTCTTCGGGGAGCTCAAGGAGTTGAAGCCGGGCACGCCGGAGCACAACCGCGTGCGCGGGGCGCTCATCGAGGCCAACCTCCCGCTCGTGCGCTACGCGGCCGCCCGGTTCCGCTCCCGCAACGAGCCCATGGAGGACGTGATCCAGGTCGGCACCATCGGGCTCATCAACGCCATCGACCGCTTCGACCCGGACCGGGGCGTGCAGTTCCCGACGTTCGCGATGCCGACCGTCGTCGGCGAGATCAAGCGGTACTTCCGCGACAACGTCCGCACGGTCCACGTACCACGCCGGCTGCACGAGCTGTGGGTCCAGGTCAACAGCGCGACCGAGGACCTGACCACTTCTTTCGGGCGCACCCCCACCACCGCCGAGATCGCCGAGCGGCTGCGCATCACCGAGGACGAGGTGCTGTCCTGCATCGAGGCCGGACGTTCGTACCACGCGACCTCGCTGGAGGCCGCGCAGGAGGGCGACGGGCTGCCCGGGCTGCTGGACCGGCTCGGCTACGAGGATCCGGCGCTGGACGGCGTGGAGCACCGCGACCTGGTCCGGCACCTGCTGGTGCAACTCCCCGAACGCGAGCAGAGAATCCTGCTTCTGCGCTACTACAGCAACCTCACCCAGTCGCAAATCAGTGCGGAACTCGGGGTATCCCAGATGCACGTTTCGAGGCTACTCGCGCGTAGCTTCCAGCGGCTGCGTTCGGCGAACCGGATCGACGCCTAACCGCAAACAGGAGCGACCGGTCACCGTCCCGAGCGAATCGCTCACCAGGGCGGATCCCGACAGTTCTGCACCGAAAGACCGTCAGACCCCCTTTATCCAGGGCCGATTCAAGTCTCACATGTCGACATGTCACTACAGCGTGTTGCCGACATGTGACATTCTTCGGGAAGCGCGTTTGCCGCGGCTTCGGCTCCGGTATTCAGGTGAAGGCTGGCGTTCCTCGATCGGAGCGTTCGCCACGACCGTCCCGCGACCCAAAGGGGGTGGCATGTCCGCAGACCAGGGCAGCTCGAAGGTGCTCACGCTCACAAAGAGCGAGTCCGCGCCCGACGCCGTTCTCGACGTCACGGCTCTGGAGGCCGTGCCGGCCCCGGCCCTTCCGACCTCGGATTCGATCGACACCCGCACCCTGTCCCGCTCCCTGTTCCTGCGGCTCGCCGCCCTGGACGAGAACAGCCCCGAGCGCGCGTACGTCCGGGACACCCTGATCGAGCTCAACCTCCCGCTCGTGCGCTACGCGGCGGCCCGCTTCCGCTCGCGCAACGAGCCGATGGAGGACATCGTCCAGGTCGGCACCATCGGCCTGATCAAGGCGATCGACCGCTTCGACTGCGAACGGGGCGTGGAGTTCCCGACGTTCGCGATGCCGACCGTCGTCGGCGAGATCAAGCGGTTCTTCCGCGACACCTCCTGGTCGGTGCGCGTCCCGCGCCGGCTCCAGGAGCTGCGCCTGGCGCTCACCAAGGCCAGTGACGAGCTCTCCCAGAAACTGGACCGCTCCCCGACGGTGACCGAACTCGCCGCCGTGCTGGGCGTGTCCGAGGAGGACGTCGTCGACGGCCTGGCGGTCGGCAACGCGTACACCGCCTCCTCGCTGGACTCCCCGGCCCCGGAGGACGACGGCGGCGAGGGCTCCCTGGCCGACCGGCTCGGCTACGAGGACACCGCGCTGGAGGGCGTCGAGTACCGCGAGTCCCTCAAGCCGCTGCTGGCCAAACTGCCGCCCCGCGAGCGGCGGATCATCATGCTGCGCT
This sequence comes from Streptomyces sp. NPDC008086, assembly GCF_042957325.1. Lineage (NCBI taxonomy): Bacteria > Bacillati > Actinomycetota > Actinomycetes > Kitasatosporales > Streptomycetaceae > Streptomyces > Streptomyces sp. NPDC008086. The sequence goes on along the minus strand of NZ_JBIBIA010000002.1, from coordinate 801,442 downwards.
TCTTCGCCAACATGACCCAGTCGCAGATCGGCGAGGAGGTCGGCATCTCCCAGATGCACGTCTCCCGGCTGCTGACCCGGACCCTGGCGCAGCTGCGCGAGGGCCTCATCTCCGACTGACCCCTTCCGCTCCCTTCATATTTGACGGAGCGTCAGCCACCATGGCCCGATGCTTCGCCGGATATGGACGACCACGACACCCGGCCGTCGGCGCGCCCTGATCGGTGCGTCGACGGCCGTCGTCTGCGTGGGCGGGATGCTGGCCGCGTGCGGTGGCGGCGGGAGCGGTGACGGGTACGTCGCGACGGGGGCGGCGGGCGGTCCGCCGAGGGTGTCCGCCTCGGCGGGGGCGCCGACGGGCGAGGTGACGTTGGTGCCGCTGGACGGGACGGAGAGCGACGGTCCCTCCGGTGACGGCGGCCCGAGCGACTCCCCGGAGCGTCGGGGAGGTCAGGCATCGGCGTCCCCGGCTTCACCCGGAGGAGGTCATCCCCCGGCCCGGCCTCCGAGCGGCCCCGGTTCCGCGGCGACCGCGACCGGCTCCGCCGCACGGCCGGGAAGCCCACCCGAGCCCCCGGCCCCCTCGACACCGTCGGACACGCCGGACGCCCCGGACGCCCCGGACGCCCCGGCCCCCTCGACACCCGCCACGCCCGCGAAGCTGACCGTGAGCACCCCCGTACGGGAGCCCACCGACCAGCGCTGGTGCGAGAAGGTCACCCTCGGCTTCCGCAACTCCGGCGGCACAGCCGTGCGTTCGGGCACCGTCACCTTCGGCACGCACGTCATCGGCGCGCTCGGCATCGACTGGGCGACGGTCGAGTCCACGGAGAAGCTCCCGGCGCCGATCGGGGCCGGGAAACGCCAGGAGCGGACCTGGACGGTGTGCGTCGACGCCTGGCGTGTGCCGCTGGGCATGCACATCGAGACGCGGGACGTCACCGTCCGGTGGGAGTAGCAGCCGTACGGCCTACTTGAAGGCCAGCCACGCCACCGCGGCGACGACCGCCACGGCGACGACGACGCCGAGGATCAGGCCGATGCGGGGGCCGGAGGAGGCGGCGGCCTGCTGCTGACGACCGGCCTGGGGGCCCTCGTCGACGAACGCGCGGAACATCTGGGTGCTGCCGGCGGGGTCGTGGTTGCCCTGGGGGCCCTGGGTGTTAGCCATGGCCCGAGACCCTAGCGAATTAGCCCGTTCGGCCCAAGTGGGGGCTCCTGCCCTGCACAGGGGGTCACAGGACCCACCCCACCTGCACATTTACGGTCGCAATACTTGCCTTTGCCAAGTTTTTGCGGCTCACCCACCCCCTGTTGTTTGCCTGTAGCAACCAATCGCTTCTATGGTTGCCCTAAGCAACAAAAGACGGAGGTGTGATGGCCGAGCAGGCGCAGTACGAGGAGCTGGTCCGTCAGTTCAGCGCCTTCGGTGCCGTGAAGCGGGAGATGGGGCGGACGCTGCCGTCCGACTGCCCCGCCGGTTCCGCCGCCGTACTGACCTTGCTGAGCCGTCACGGGCACATGCGCATGAGCAAGCTCGCCGAGCTGCTGGCCGTGGACATGTCGGTCACCAGCCGCCATGTGGCGCACGTGGTCGAGCGGGGCTGGATCGAGCGGTCCCCCGACCCGGCGGACAAGCGCTCGCGCATCCTGCGCCTGACGCCCGCGGGCGTGGCACAGGTGGACCGGCTGTCCCGGTGCACCACCGAGATGCTCGCCCGGCGCCTGAGCGACTGGACCGACGACGAGGTGGCCCAGCTCACCCGGCTCATGGCGCGGCTGAGGTCGTGCTTCGACGAACAGACCCCCCGTACACCCGCGACACCCGCGATCACCCAGTAAGAGAAGGAAGCCCATGGCAACGACCACACCAGCCGGTGTGCGGGCCCACGCCAAGCATTCGTCGGGCGCCCACGCCGACGGCGCTCCGATGTCGCACCGGCAGATCATGGAAGCGCTGACCGGGCTGCTGCTCGGCATGTTCGTGGCGATCCTGTCGTCGACGATCGTCTCCAACGCCCTGCCCGACATCATCAAGGACCTCGGCGGCGGCCAGAGCGCCTACACCTGGGTGGTCACCGCGTCGCTGCTGGCGATGACCGCCTCCACCCCGCTGTGGGGCAAGCTCGCCGACCTGTTCTCCAAGAAGCTGCTCATACAGCTGGCCCTCGTGATCTTCGTGGCCGGCTCCGCGCTGGCCGGTCTGTCGCAGAACGCCGGGATGCTCATCGCGTTCCGCGCGGTGCAGGGCATCGGCATGGGCGGTCTGTCCTCGCTGGCCCAGATCATCCTGGCCGCGATGATCTCCCCGCGTGAGCGCGGCCGCTACAACGGCTACCTCGGCGCCACCTTCGCCACCGCGATGGTCGGCGGCCCGCTGATCGGCGGCGTCATCACCGACACCGACTGGCTCGGCTGGCGCTGGTGCTTCTACGTCGGCGTGCCCTTCGCCGTCGTCGCCCTGATCGTGCTCCAGCGCACCCTGCACCTGCCGGTCGTGCGCCGGAAGGTCAAGGTCGACTGGGCCGGCGCCTTCTTCATCACCGCCGCGGTCTGCCTGCTGCTGGTCTGGGTGACCTTCGCCGGTGACAAGTACGACTGGCTGTCCGGACAGACGTACGCGATGACCGGTGGCGCGCTCGCGCTGCTGCTGGTCTTCGTCCTCGTCGAGTCCAAGGCGAGCGAGCCGATCATCCCGCTGCGCCTGTTCCGCAACCGCACCATCACCCTGGCCTCGCTGGCCTCGCTGTTCGTCGGCATCGCGATGTTCGCGGGCACGATCTTCTTCAGCCAGTACTTCCAGCTGGCGCGCGACAAGTCGCCGACGATGTCCGGCGTCATGACCATCCCGATGATCGTCGGCCTGTTCATCTCCTCGACCGTCTCCGGCCAGGTCATCACCCGCACCGGCCGCTGGAAGGCCTGGCTGCTGGCGGGCGGCGTCCTGGTGACCGCGGGCCTCGGGCTGCTGGGCACGATCCGGTACGACACCGAGTACTGGCATGTCGCGATCTTCATGGCCCTGCTGGGCCTCGGCGTCGGCATGATGATGCAGAACCTGGTCCTCGCCACCCAGAACCAGGTGGCCCCGAGCGACCTGGGCGCCGCCAGCTCGGTCGTGAACTTCTTCCGCTCCCTCGGCGGTGCCATGGGCGTCTCGGCGCTCGGCGCGGTCCTCAGCCACCGCATCACGCACTACGCCGAGGAGGGCATGGCCAAGCTCGGCGTGCAGGGTTCCTCGGGCCACGGCGAGATCCCCGACCTCGACGCGCTGCCCGGCCCCGTCCGCACGGTCATCGAGAGCGCGTACGGCCACGGCGTCGCGGACGTCTTCCTGTACGCCGCGCCGATCGCCTTCCTCGCCCTCCTGTTCGCCCTGTTCATCAAGGAGGTCCCGTTGAAGACCAAGGGCGCCCTGGCCCAGGCCGCCGAGGGCAGCGAGCCCGCGACGCCGGAGCCCGCCCAGGCCGCGGCGCCGGCCGCCACGCAGGAGCGGGTCCCGAGCTGGGCCACCGCCGCCTCCGACACCGAGGCCGCGCCTGACGGCACGCAGAAGCTCGCCGCCGTCGCCACGGTCGCCCGGCCCGAGGAGACCACCGGTTCGTCCGGCGGGGTCCCCGTCCGCGGCTTCGTCCGGGGCGCGGAGAGCGTGCCCGTGCCGCAGGCAGCGGTCACGCTGATCTCGCTGGCCGGACGGCAGCTCGGCCGCTCGGTCGCGCAGGCCGACGGTTCGTACGCGGTCGACGCGCCGGGCGCCGGATCGTACGTCCTGATCGCCTCCGCCGACGGGTTCCAGCCGCAGGCCTCCACGATCGTCGTGAACGGCGACGAGCCGGTGGCGTACGACATCCTGCTCAGCGGCACCAGCGGTCTGAGCGGTGTGGTCCGGGCCGCGGGGAGCGCGCTGGCCGTCAAGGACGCGATGGTGATCGTCACCGACGTGCGGGGCGATCTGCTGGCCACGGCGGCCACCGGTGAGCAGGGCGAGTTCAGCTTCGCCGAGCTGGTGCCGGGTGCCGTGACGGTCGCGGTGAACGCCGCCGGATACCGGCCGCGCGCCCTGCCCGTCGAGGTCGGCGGCACCGGGGTCACCCGGATCGAGGTCGACCTGGAGGCAGGCGCCCAGGTCCAGGGCGTCGTCCGGGCCCCGCACGGCCCGCTGGCCGACGCGCGGGTCACCCTGGTCGACGCGGCGGGCAACGTGGTCGGCACGGCGACGACCGGGACGGACGGGGCGTACGCCTTCACCGACCTGGACGGCGGCGAGTACACGGTCATCGCGACGGGCTACCCGCCGGTGGCGACCGCGCTGACGGTGACCGGCCGCGGCACGGACGACCACGACATCACGCTCGCCCACCCGGGCGAGTAGCAGAACCCCGGCCCGTGGCGTGGGGCGCGCTCTGAGCGGAGGTGCGCCCCGCCGCGGGCCGGGTTCTTTATGGCCAATTTGTATGTTTTTGCAGGGAGTTGGACGGGATGGGACTGACGGGACTGACCGCGAGGATCCGTACCCGGGACGGGTGGGCCGTGTCGCACGCGGTCGTCACGGTGACCGACATGACCGGAACGCAGGTGCTGCGGGCGGAGGCGGACGCGGAGGGAGCCGTACGGGACGCGAACCCGCTGGCCCCGGGGGCGTACACCGTCATCGTCACCGCCGTCGGCTACGCGCCGGCCGCCGCGAGCGCCATCGTCACGGCGAGCGGGCGGGCCGAGGTCGGCACGGTGACGCTGGCCCGGCAGGGCGGCACGGAACTGCCGCCGCCCGGACCGTGGACCATCGACCCGGCGCACTCCAGCGTGGCCGCCGTCGCCCAGCACCTGGGGATCTCCAGCGTGCGGGGCCGGTTCACACACTTCGCCGGCGCCATCGAGATCGCGCCGGACGACGTCACCAAGTCCCGCGTGGAGGCCGTGATCCGGGCCGACTCGATCGACACGGGCAACGACATGCGCGACGGGCATCTGAAGTCGCCGGACTTCCTGGACGTGGAGCGGTACCCCGAGATCACGTACCGGTCGACGGGCGTCACGGCGGCCACGGGCAGCGACCGCTGGACGGTCCACGGCGAGCTCGGCATGCACGGTGTCGTACGGCCCGTCGACCTGGACCTGGCCTACCTCGGCACCGGCGCCGACCCGTGGGGCGGGACCCGGGCGGCGTTCCGGGCGACGACCGAGCTGCATCGGGACGACTTCGCCATGAACTACAACCAGGTCGTCCAGGCCGGCATCGCGGCCATCGGGACGACGTTGAAGGTCGAGCTGGACATCCAGGCCGTGCAGGGCGAGTCGCTGCCCCTAGGCTGAGTTCATGGCACCGAACATCGCTACGAACACCCGTGTCTCGCTCGAAGAGTTGCTGGACTTCGTACGGCCCCGTCATCGCGCCCTGCTGCTGACCCGGCGGGCCGACGGCAGCCCGCAGGCCTCGCCGTTGACCTGCGGGGTCGACGACTCGGGCCGGATCGTGGTCTCCACGTACCCCGAACGGGCCAAGACGCGCAACGCCAAGCGGGATCCCCGGGTGAGTGTCCTCGTCCTCAGCGACGACTGGGACGGGCCGTGGGTCCAGATCGACGGTTCCGCGGAGGTGATCGACTCGCCGGAGTCCGTGGAGCCGCTCGTGGAGTACTTCCGGAACATCTCGGGGGAGCATCCGGACTGGGACGAGTACCGCGCGGCGATGGTGAAGCAGGGGAAGTCGATCATTCGGGTCACGCCGGAGTCCTGGGGGCCGGTGGCTACCGGTGGGTTTCCTGCGCGGCTTGCTCCGCAAGGGTGAGCCGGTTCGCCTAGAAGCTCGGGGAGTGCGGATCGTATGCGGCTGCTGGTTCATTGTGGCTGGTCGCGCAGTTCCTCGCGCCCCTAGGGGCGTTGTTCGCGCCCCTTCCTCTGAACCATCGCCTCGATTCCTGCCACCAGTAGGTCCAAGGCGAACTCGAAGTCGCGTTGCCACATCTCCTCGACCGTGTCGCCGCCCCGGGCCGCCATGAGTTCCGCGGAGTCCTGGACGATGTCGGCGGTGTCCGGGGCCTGGGTCACCGTGCTCATGGCGTGCTGGAAGTAGTCGTCCGGGGTCATGCCGAAGGCGGCGCTGCGGGTGATGAAGTGGCCCTCCATCGTGCCGAAGCCGTAGACGAACTGGAAGACGGCGGAGATGGCGGCCACCAGGCCGTGCGCGGGCAGGCCGGTCTTGCGGATGACGCGCTGGACGAGGCGGGAGAACTCGAGGCTGTTCGGGCCGATGTTGACGTAGGTGCCGATCAGGGGCGACAGCCACGGGTGGCGGACCAGCAGGTCGCGGTAGCCGCGGGCCAACGCGCGCAGTTGGTCGTGCCAGTCCTCGTCCGTCTCCGGGTCGGGCAGCGTCAGTTCGCCGAACGCGGCGTCCAGGGCGAGTTCGAGGAGGTCGTCCTTGGTGTCGACGTACCAGTAGACGGACATCGCGGTCACGTTCAGCTCGGCCGCCAGCCTCCGCATGGAGAACTTGGCCAGCCCCTCCGCGTCCAGCAACCGGACGGTGGCCGCCGTGATGCGGTCCCGGTCGAGCCCGGAGGGCTGTCCGCCCCCACGCCCGCCTCGCCGCTCCTTGCCCTCCAGCCAGACACTGGCCCGCGCGGCCTCCCGACCTGCCCTAGCCATGGCGCACCTTCCTAGACATTCGAATCGCCGGTCGCGGGAGCGCCCCGTCAGGGGCGCGGGGAACTGCGCGACCAGCCACAACGGCCCGCAGTCGCCTGAACAACCGTATGCCCCGAGCTCTTAGGCGGTATCTGCCCTTTCGGCCCGCCGCAACAACGCCCCGGCGACCAACCCACCGAGCAATACCGCCAAGGCCCCCACCAACAAACTGGTCTCCAGCCCGGAGGAAAACGCCTCCACCACCCGCGCCCTCTCCCCAGCCGACCCCGCGGCTGCCAACGCCCCGGGCAGGGAGGCCGCCGCCACCGGAATCAGCGCCGCGAACCGAGAGTTGAGCAGCGCCCCGAGCACCGCCACCCCCAACCCCGTGCCGAACTCCGCCACCATGCCGTTGATCCCGCCGCCGACCCCCGCCTTCTCCGGCGGAATCGCACTCATGATCGCGTGCGACATCGCCGGACTCGCCACCGCGGCCCCGGTACCGATGAGCACCAGCCCCAGCAGCGTGCCGGTGTACTCGCCGGAGGGCATCAAGGCGATGGAGGCGAGGCCGCAGGCCATGACCGCCATGCCCAGTCCGATGGCGAGCGGAGTCCCCAGCCGGGTCGCCCACCTGGCCGCCACCCCGGTGAAGTTCAGCGCCACGATCATCAGGGCGAGCGGAGCCGTCCGCAGGCCGGCCTCCAGGGGCTCGTAGCCGAGCACGAACTGCATGTGCTGGGTGAGCAGGAAGAGTGATCCCCCCATCCCGAAGGTGATCAGCACACCTCCAGCGATCGCTCCCGTGAACTGCCGGTTCCGGAAGAAGTGCAGGTCGAGCATGGGGTACGGGATCCGGCTCTCCCAGTACCCGAAGGCGACCAGTACGACGACGGCCACGGCGGCCGTCAGCAGGACCCGGCCGGACAGCCAGCCGTGCTCGGGACCGGAGATGATCGCGTAGACCAGGGCGGCCATGCCGATCGTGGAGAGCAGCGCGCCCAGCAGGTCGGGGCGGTCGCCCTGCGGGTTCTTCGACTCCGGGACCAGCATCACGACGGCCACCAGGGCGAGCAGCGCGACCGGGATGTTGATCAGGAAGATCGCGCCCCACCAGAAGTGGTTCAGCATGAAGCCGCCGAGGAGGGGGCCGGCCGCGAAGCCCAGTGAGTTCACCGCGGCCCAGATGCCGATCGCCTTCGGCTGCTCCTCCGGCGTGAAGATCTGGATCGCCACGGCCAGCACGGTGGTCATCAGCAGCGCGCCGCCGACGCCCATCCCGGCGCGCGCGGCGATCAGCTGGCCGGTCGAGTCGGCGAGGCCGGCCACGAGCGAGCCCACGCCGAACAGTGCCAGGCCCGCGGCCAGCATCTTCTTACGGCCGTAGCGGTCGGCCGCGCTGCCCGCGGTGAGCAGCAGACCCGACTGCACGAGCGAGTAGGCGTTGATCATCCACTGGATGTCGGAGGTGCCCGCGTCCAGCTCACGGGTGAGCGAGGGGATGGCCACGTTCAGGACGGTGTTGTCGAGCACCACGGTGAGCACCGCGAGGCAGAGGACACCGAGGATCAGCCAGCGCTGGGGGTGGCCGTCCTCGGCCGGGGCCAGGGTCTTTTCCTGGGGGGACGTCGACATGCCATACACCGTAGAACATCTCCCATACACCGTACAACGGGGTTACGGGAAAGGGCGGCGGCCCGGTATGGCCGCCGCCCTCCTTCTCCGGCTACGTCAGCTGCTCGCCTTCTGCGTCAGGTCGTAGAACGTCGCCGAACCGACCGTCACCTGCTTGAAGTTGGCCTGGACCCATGCGCTGATCTGCGCGGACGTGCCGCTGCTGCTGCCGCCCATGCCGCCACCGGAGCCGCTGGAGATGAAGTAGTGGATCTTCCCGTCCGCCACGTACTTCTTGAACTCGGCCAGCGTCGGGGACGGGTCGGTGCCGTTGAAGCCGCCGATCGCCATCACCGGGTCGCCGGTGGAGAGCTGGTAGCTCGCGGCGTTCTGGGCGCCGATGGCGGCGGCCGCCCAGGTGTAGTCCGAGGCGTTCTTCTCCAGGAGCGCCTTGGCCTCGTCGCTGACGCTGGCGCCGTTGAGCAGACCGCCCATGCCGCCACCGTCACCCATGCCGCCACCAGGCATTCCGCCCTGCTGGTTCTGGGTGCCGCCGTTGCCGTTCTGCCGGCCCTGCTGCCCCTGCTGGCTGTTCTGGCCGGGCATGCCGCCGCCGGGGAAGCCGTTGCCGTTCTGCTGGTTCTGGCCGCCCTGCTGGTTGTTCTGCTGGCCCTGCTGGTTGTTCTGGCCCGGCATTCCGCCGCCGGGGAAGCCGCCGCCACCGGGGCCGCCACCACCCGGGCCACCGCGACCGCCCGACACCGCGGGGCCGGCCGTCACGATCGAGCCGGTGTGGCCCTCGTTCACCGTGGTGAGGGTGTACGCGGTCGGGCCGGCCAGCGCGGCGGCGAGGCCGAGGCCGACGACGCCCAGGGTGAGCCGGCGGCCGAGCCTGCCGACGAAGATCAGGCCCAGGGCCGCCGTCAGACCGCCGACCAGGACGGACCACTTCAGCCAGGGCAGGTAGTCGGAGGAGCGGTTGAGCAGGACGTAGCCCCAGACCGCGGTGGCCGTCATCGCGGCCGCGAGGGTCAGGGCCGCCCAGGCCTTCTCCCGCTTCTCCCAGAGCAGCGCCGCGCCCATGCCGATCAGCGGGGCGATGTAGGGGGCGAGGGCGACGGTGTAGTACTCGTGGAAGATGCCCTGCATATAGCTGAAGACCAGCATGGTCGTGATCAGCGCGCCGCCCCAGACGAGGAACGAACCACGGGTCACGGACGTACGGCGGGCCTTGCGAGTGGCCACCAGGGCCGCGATCAGCAGGATCAGCGCGGCCGGGATCAGCCAGGAGATCTGGCCGCCGATGCTGGAACTGAACAGGCGGTCCCAGCCGGTCTCGCCCCAGTTGCCGCCGCCGTTCCCGCCACCGCCGCCACCACCGACGCTGCCCGTCTCCTCGCCGTTGAGCCGGCCGAGGCCGTTGTAGCCGAAGGTCAGTTCAAGGAAGGAGTTGTTCTGCGAGCCGCCGATGTAGGGGCGGGAGGAGGCGGGCCACAGCTCGACGATCGCGACCCACCAGCCGCCGGAGACGACGATCGCGGCGAGGCCCGCGGCCAGCTGGCCGATGCGCTTCTTCACCGACACCGGCGCGCAGACCGCGTACACGAGCGCGAGCGGCGGCAGGATCAGGAAGGCCTGGAGGGTCTTGGCGAGGAACGCGAAGCCGATCGCGACCCCGGCCCACACCAGCCACCTGGTCCGGCCGTCCTCCAGACCCCGGATGACGAAGTAGCAGGCCACGGCCATCAGCAGGGCCAGCATCGCGTCCGGGTTGTTGAACCGGAACATCAGCGCCGCGACGGGGGTGAGCGCGAGCACCGCGCCCGCGATCAGACCGGCCGCGGGGCTGAACCGGCGTCGTACGGCCGCGTAGACCACGGCCACCGTGCCGACGCCCATGAGGACCTCGGGGAGCAGGATCGCGAACGAGCTGAGGCCGAAGAGGCGGACCGACAGGGCCATCGGCCACAGGGAGGCGGGGGGCTTGTCGACGGTGATGGCGTTGGCCGCGTCCAGCGAGCCGAAGAAGAACGCCTTCCAGGACTGGCTGCCGGCCTGGACGGCCGCCGAGTAGAAGGAGTTGGCGTAGCCGGAGGCGCTCAGGTTGTAGAGGTAGAGCGCGAGCGTGGCGAGGAGGAGGCCGAGGAAGGCCGGGCGGGCCCAGCGGGGGTCCTCGGGGCGGCCGCGCCACAGCCGTCGTACGAAGGGCTGCTTGGGTTCGCCGGCGTCGGGAACCGGGGTGCCGGGCGGGGGTGTCGGTGGCGGAGCCCAGGTGTCGGGGCTGCCTCCTCTGCCGCCGTCGTACCCGCTCTGCCGGGCCGGCTGAGTCGGCTGGGTCTGCTCGGTCTGCTGGTCGTAGTGGACGGTCATCGGGAGTCCCTCGAGTCGGTGTCGTGCGGGCGCACCGGCTGCAGCTGCACGGTGGCGTCCCGCCAGGTGCCGTCCGCGGCCGCACCGGCGCGGAACCGGGCAGTGTCGTACGGGTACTGGGGCGTGCGCTGCGGCAGCGGGCCGTAGGGCACCGGGGTCTGCCGGGTGGCGTAGGTGGGCGAGGAGGGGTTGTGCGCGGCGACCACCATCGAGTCGCCGCCTTCGCGGTCCGGGAAGACCCACGCGCGGAAGAGCAGGAAGCGCAGCACCGTCGCCGCGAGGTTGGCGGCGATGAGGACGGCGAGTTCGGTGGAGTGCGCGGGGTCGCTGCTGGCCGCGTTCAGGGCGGCGAGCGAACCGCTGGTCAGGGCGAGGCCGATGCCGAAGACGACCAGGCCCTGCGCCTGGTGCCGTACGGCGCCGCCGCGGCCGCGCACTCCGAAGGTGAGGCGGCGGTTGGCGGCCGTGTTGGCGACCGCGGAGACCAGCAGGGCGAGCGCGTTGGCGATCTGGGAACCGGTGAAGACGCGGAAGCCGCTGTAGAGCAGGAGGTAGAAGAGGGTGGAGAGGGCGCCGACGACGCAGAAGCCGACGAGCTGGCGGGCCAGTCCCTTGGGTACGTCCTTGATCTCGCGGTCGCGGGGGTCGTCGCCGAAGGGCCGGGCGAGCCGGTCCAGCGGCAGCGAACCGGTGGCCAGGGCCCTGCCGACCCGCCACACGCCCTTGAGGTCGTCGGTGGCCGTCTTCACGATGTGGACGGTGGAGTCCGGGTCGTCGACCCAGTCGACCGGCACCTCGTGGATCCGCAGCCCGGCGCGTTCGGCGAGCACGAGCATCTCGGTGTCGAAGAACCAGCCGGTGTCCTCGACCAGCGGCAGCAGCACCTGCGCGACATCGCGCCGTATGGCCTTGAACCCGCACTGGGCGTCCGAGAAGCGGGCCTGGAGCGAGCCGCGCAGGATGAGGTTGTAGGCCCGGCTGATGAACTCCCGCTTCGGGCCGCGCACCACCCGCGAGCTACGGGCCAGCCGGGAGCCGATCGCCAGGTCCGAGTGGCCGGAGATCAGCGGCGCGACCAGCGGGAGGAGGGCGTTGAGGTCGGTGGACAGGTCCACGTCCATGTAGGCGAGGATCGGGGCGTCCGAGGCGGACCAGACGGTCCGCAGCGCCCGGCCGCGGCCCTTCTGCTCCAGCCGGAACGCCCTGACCTCCGGGAGCTCCGCCTCCAGCCGCCGGGACACCTGGGGGGTGGTGTCCGTCGACGCGTTGTCGGCGATCGTGATGCGGAACGCGTACGGGAAGGTGCGCTTGAGGTGATCATGCAGTCTCAGCACACACGGCTGGAGGTCCTTCTCCTCGTTGTAGACGGGGATCACTACGTCCAGGACAGGCGTGCCGGCGTCGCCGGCCGGGAGGTGCTCCCGCGCCGGCAGGGTGCCGGGAGAAGAGTCGGTTCGCATGGAACCGACTTTCGTCAGGCGCCCTGTTCCGCCCATGTGGTGACGCTGTGTTGTGCCTGTGAGTGCTGTTGCCAGCTCATTTCGGGGCTCGGCTGCGCGGGCAGCGCCGGCAGATGCACCGTGAACACAGTCCGTCCGGGCACGCTGTCGACGGTCACGGCACCGCCGTGCGCGGTCGCCACGGCCTGCACGATGGCCAGGCCGAGGCCAGTCGAGCCGGAGGCACGCGAGCGCGAGGAGTCGCCGCGCGCGAACCGTTCGAAGACGTGCGGGAGCAGATCGGCCGGGATGCCCTGCCCGTTGTCCTCGACGTCCACGCACATCCACGGGCCGCGCCGCTGAACACGGGCGGTGACCGTGGTCCCGGGCGGGGTGTGGTTGCGCGCGTTGCCGAGCAGATTGACCAGCACCTGTTGCAGCCGGGCCGCGTCCGCGGACACGAGCGCGGGTTCGTCGGGCAGGTCGAGCCGCCAGTTGTGGTCCATGCCGGCGGCGCGGGCGTCGCTGATGGTGTCGACGACGAGCGGGATCAGGTCGGTCTGCTCGAACTGGAGGGGGCGGCCCGCGTCGAGCCGGGCGAGCAGGAGGAGATCCTCGACGAGAAGGGTCATGCGCCCGGCCTCGGACTCGATCCGCCCGAGGGCGTGTCTGGTGTCCGGGCCGACGTCTTCTCTGCCCCGGCGGGTCAGTTCGGCGTACCCCCGGATGGAGGCGAGGGGTGTCCTCAGCTCGTGACTGGCGTCGGCTACGAACTGCCGTACGCGCGTCTCGCTCTGCTGGCGGGAGTGGAGGGCGCCGTGGACGTGGTCCAGCATGCGGTTGAGCGCGGCGCCGACCTGCCCGACCTCGGTGTGCGGGTCGGTCTCGGACTCGGGCACCCGCTCGCTGAGGTTCACCTCGCCGGTGTGCAGGGGGAGTTCGGAGACTCGGGTGGCGGTGGCGGCGACTCGGCGGAGGGGGCGGGTGGCCATGCTGATGAGGACGGAGCCCGCGATGGCGGCGGCGACCAGGCCGGCGCCGGTGACGCTCACCTCCACGAGGATGAGCGTGCTGATGGTGGTGGTGACCGACTCGGTGGGCAGCGCGACGTAGTAACCGCCTCCATCGGGTCCGGGGACGTACTGCACCCGGTACTCGCCGAGGCCGGGAACCTCGACGGTGTGCATGCCCGTGGTGGGCACCTTCGCGAAGGCGGACTTCTGCTCGTCGGTGAGCGCGACGGCCGAGTTCGGCTGGAAGGGACCGTCGTCGCTGGAGGCCTCGGCGATGAAGGCCCGGGGGACCGTGCCGTTGGTGCCGGCCTCGGCGGCGATGGTCTTCGGCTGCGCCGGTCCTTCGACGAAGCCGATGAGTCTGTCCCGCCGGTCGGGGTCGTCCTCGGTGCCGGGCTTCATGGGTCCCGACAGACGCTTGCCGACGTCGTTGACCTGTTCGTTCAGCTGCTCGTACAAATGCGAACGCAGGGCCAGCGTCGTCACCGTACCGATCACCGCACACACCACGGCGATCAGCACCACCGACGCGACGACGAGCCGCGCCCGCAGTGTGCGCGGCTTACCCGCCCGTCTCTTCTGCGTACGCGGTCGTCGTCGCCCGCTCATGACGCCGCGGGCTTGATGAGATAACCGGCACCACGCCGCGTGTGGATCATCGGCTCGCGACCGGCGTCGATCTTCCGCCGCAGATAGGAGATGTAGAGCTCGACGACATTGGCCTGCCCGCCGAAGTCGTACGACCACACCCGGTCGAGTATCTGAGCCTTGCTCAGCACACGCCGCGGATTACGCATCAGGAACCGCAGCAGCTCGAACTCGGTGGCGGTGAGGTGGATGTTCTCCCCGGCCCGCGACACCTCGTGGCTGTCCTCGTCGAGGGTGAGGTCCCCCACGACCAGCACGGATTCGGACCGCCGGTCGGCCGCCCCGGACCGCCGGATGAGCCCGCGCAGCCGGGCCACGACCTCCTCCAGGCTGAACGGCTTGGTGACGTAGTCGTCCCCACCCGCGGTGAGCCCGGCGATACGGTCCTCCACCGCGTCCTTGGCCGTCAGGAACAGCACCGGCACGTCCGGCAGTTCGCGGCGCAGCCGGCCGAGGACGGCCAGCCCGTCCATGTCCGGCAGCATCATGTCCAGGACGACGGCGTCGGGCCGGAACTCCCGCGCGGTCTGCACCGCGCCGGTGCCGTCACCGGCACTCCGGATCTGCCAGCCTTCATAACGCAGGGCCATGGACAGGAGTTCGGTGATCGACAACTCGTCGTCCACCACAAGCACGCGGACGGGGCTCCCGTCCGGCCTCAGCAGTTCGGTGCGCCCCTGGGGCGAGGTCGTGGTCATGCTGGACACGATGTCGGGGGCCTCTGAGAGCACGCTTTCTGAAAGCTGTGATTTTCCTGAGAAACACACAGGGGGTTCTCATGGATGCCTGGGAAGTGACGTGACGGGCAGCAGTGAGGGCACCTGCTCGACGTTGCGGCCCCGGTCACCGTGAGGATCCAGGTGGCGCCGCACCTCGCCGGAGCCGCCCCGGCATGATCGGGGCCTTCAGCATCGTCTCGTTCGGCGAGCCCCCGGATCGCATCCGGTGCTGGACAGCCGGGACCGAGCCGGCCGCTTCGGGCGTTTCCCGTTGGCAAGGAGTGACGTTTCCCTACCCTTGCAGTACGAGCACAGCCGCAGGCCAAGGAGTTGGGGATGAGTCAGGAGATCGTTCAGCTTGTGGGGCAGGCCGGCCCGTACCTGACTGCCGCCCTGGGGGCCTATGGCGCGGGAGTGTTGACCCGGACCGAGAATGCCGCGGTCGACGCGACGGCGAACCTGGGACGCCGAATGCTGCAGTCGGTGTGGCGTCGCCGGGACGAGCAGGGACGTGCCGAACTAGAGGCGGCTGTGCAGGACGCGGCCGAGGCAACCGACGACGAGGACGCGGCCGCGGCGCTGCGGCAACAACTCAGGCGTGCGGTACGCGAGGACGCCGAGCTGTTGCGGGAACTGGTCGAGTTGCTGCCGACCACCAGTGGGCCGGTGACCGTGACCGCGTCGGGTGAGCGGTCCATCGCCGCCCAGACGATCGGTACTGCGATCACCGGTGACAACGCAACGCACAGGCCGTGAGCAGTGATCAGCTGTCCACGCCTGGTGGGCCACAGGCGTCGGGCCCCAGGTCGGTCGCTGCCGCCGGCAGCATCGCGGTAGCGATCACAGGAGATCACGCCCGGGTGGTGATGCTGCCGGCGGAGGCGGTGCGGTGGGCACGGGAGGTGAGCGCGCCGCCCGGGGCCGGGAATCTGCCGGGCTCGGCGTCCGGGGTGTTCGTGGGCCGGAACCGTGAACTGAAGCGGCTCCGAGGCCTGCTGACCCGGGAGGGTGAGGCCGCAGTGACTCAAGTCCCGTCCCGGACCCGGGCCATCCACGGGCTGGGCGGGATCGGGAAGAGTTCGCTCGCGCTGCGCTACGCCCATGAGTACCGGCGGGAGTACACGCTGGTGTGGTGGATCACCGCCGATTCCACCGAACAGATCGTCACGAGTCTGGCCACGCTGGCAGTGAGGCTGTGCCCACAATGGGCGGCGACCGTGGGCGTGGAGGAGCGTGCGGCGTGGGCGATCGTCTGGCTGCAGTGGCACCCGGGCTGGCTGCTCGTCTTCGACAACGTCGAGGACCCGACCGACCTGCGTCACTACCTCGGCACCCTGGCGGACGGCCATCACCTGGCCACCAGCCGGAAGGCGACCGGCTGGCACACCATAGCTCCGACCATGGCCCTGGGCGTGATGGATCCGGACGCGTCCGCAGACCTGCTGTGCACACTCGCCCTCGGACAGAGGCCACCCACGCCGGAGGAGCAACGGCAGGCCAACGACCTGGCTGCCGAACTCGGCTATCTGCCATTGGCGCTGGAGCAGGCGGGGGCCTACCTCTACCAGACCGGTACCGCTTTGGGGGTATACCGGCAATTGCTGGGACGGGGCCTCGACAGAGCGGCAGACGGCACCGACCCGGAACGCACGATCGCCCGCATCTGGCTCCATACTCTGACCGCGATCGAAGGCCGTGATCCGCTGGCCATCAGAGTTCTGCACACGATCGCATGGCTGGCCCCCGATGACATCCCCCGGAGTCTCCTCGCCACACTGGCCACCGATCCGATCGCACTGGGCGACGCGCTGGGCGTTCTCCACGCCTACAACATGATCGCCTTCACCGCCGATCGCCAGGGCATCACCGTGCACCGCCTGGTGCAGATGGTCCTACGCACCCGCGCCACCGCTGATCCCGTCGCCCTGGGTCGGCAGGAGGCCGAACAGGCTCTGATACAGGCCGTCCCCGACGGGAGCGATGCTGCATCGGAGGCGAACACACAGTGGGAACGCCTGCTCCCCCATGTCTTCGCCCTGGCCGAATCGACAACACCGAGCTGCCCCACCTCGACCGAGACCACCGGCATCTACCGCGCTGCCGCCCAGTACCTGGCCCGGCAGGGCCGCGACGCCCACTCCATTCCCCTGCGCACAGCTGTCCTTGCCCAGCTCGAGCAGGAGTGGGGTGAAACCCATCCCGACACCCTCGTCAACCGCAGCAACCTGGCCACGGCCTACATGGAGGCGGGCGATCTGGACCGTGCCATCCGGCTCTTCGAATCCACCCTCGCCCAGCAGGAGCAGGTCCTCGGGAACACTCACCCCGACACCCTGATCAGCCGTAACAACCTGGCCGGCGCTTACGAGGATGCAGGGGATCTTGAGCGTGCCATCCCGCTCTTCGAATCCACTCTCGCCCTGCGCGAGCAGGAGTTGGGCGACACCCACCGCTACACCCTGAATTCCCGCAACAACCTTGCCCTCGCCTACATGACGGCGGGGGATCTGGGCCGTGCCACCCCGCTGTTCGAGGCCACCCTCGCCCAGCGCGAGCAGGTGTTGGGTGAGACCCACCCCGCCACCCTGACCAGCCGTAACAACCTCGCCCTTGCCTACCAGGCGATGGGGGACCTGGGCCGTGCCGTTTCGTTGTTCGAGGCCACCCTCGCCCAACGCGAGCAGGTGCTCGGGGATACACACGCTCTTACGTTGGCGACCCGTGTCAACCTGGCAGGCGCGTACCGGGCGGCGGGAGATCTGAAGCGCGCCATCCCCCTGTACGAGGCCACCCTCCGCCAGTCCGAGGAAGTGCTGGGCGACACCCACCCCGACACCCTGATCAACCGCAACAACCTGGCGGCTGGCTACCGGGCGGCGGGGGACCTGGACCGTGCCATCTCGCTGTACGAGGCCACCCTCGCCCAACGCGAGCAGGTGCTCGGCGGAACTCACCCTCGTACGCTGACCACCCGTAGCAGCCTCGCAGGTGCCTACAAGGCGGCAGGGGACCTGGAGCGCTCCATCCCCCTGTACGAGGCCACTCTCCACCAGTCCGAGGAGGTACTCGGCGAGACTCACCCCTCCACCCTCACCATCCGCAACAACCTCGCCGACGCCTACAGGGCAGCGGGGGACCTGGAGCGCGCCGTCCTCCTGTACGAGGCCACCCTCCGCCAGTCCGAGGAAGTGCTGGGCGCCCTCCACCCCGACACCCTGATCACCTGCAACAACCTCGCCGACGCGCACAGGGCAGCGGGAAACCTGACGCGCGCCATCCCGCTGTACGAGACCACCCTCACCCAACGGGAACAGGTACTCGGCGACACTCACCCCGCCACCCTGACCAGCCGTAACAACCTCGCAGGCGCCTACCGAGCGAAGGGGGACCTGACCCGCGCCATCCCGCTGTACGAAGCCACCCTCACCCAACGGGAACAGGTACTCGGCGACACCCACCCCTCCACCCTGACCAGCCGCAACAACCTGGCCGTCGCCTACGAGGACGCAGGGGACCTAGAACGCGCCATCCCGCTGTACGAAGCCACCCTCACCCAACGCGAGCAAGTACTCGGCGACACCCACCCCTCGACGCTGACCAGCCGCAGCAACCTCGCTGGCGCCTACCGAGCGAAGGGGGACCTGACCCGCGCCATCCCGCTGTACGAGACCACCCTCACCCAACGCGAGCAGGTACTCGGCAAGACTCACCCCTCCACCCTGACCAGCCGCAACAACCTCGCAGGAGCCCGCAAAGCCGCCGAGACCGCACAGCAATCAGATGCAGCAACAGCAGCGCCGGCAACTGACCCGGGCCCTCAGCCCCTCTCGGACCTTCGCCAGTCACCGCAATGACCGTCACCGGCCGCTCTGGACGAAGCTACGGATCACAAGGGCGCAGTCTCCGCCCTGACCCATGCACGAGGCACAGCTCTCAGAACAACCCGTCCTGCACCCCCACCCGTCGCTCCCCGAACTCCCGTACCGGAACGGTCAGTTCCCCCGCGCCCCTTGCCGGGACCAGCTCCCACCCCATCATCAACCGCGTATCAACCACGACCAGCCTCCCTCCCCCACCCTCGGTCTCCACATGCAGATCCGGCCCCGCAGCCGCCACCAACAACCCGCTCAGCCCCCCGCCCGCGACAAGTTCGGTCACCGCCCCGTCGGCGGGCGCCAGATCCGTCAGCCCGAACGCCCCGGCGTGGTCGACCGGTTGACACGGCTCGCGGGTGAGGGACTCGGCCCAGCCCGGCAGCGCGACTGCGCGGGCGTGCAGGTCCTCGACCTCGGCCGCCCGCTCCGCCGCCGAGGTCGGCAACGCGGAGCGCACCGCCCGCTTGTCGGCGTAAGGAATGCGGTCCGGCACCCGGAGGGCAGCCCGCAGCAGCTCCTCCGTACGCCGCGCCGCCATCAGCGGACCGACGCCGAGCCAGCTGAAGCAGATGGCCCCCTGTTCCAGGAGCCGGGCCGAGCCGCGTTCGAGAGCGGTGATGCCGACCTTGGTCATGCCGGGGCCGAACCAGGCCAGATAGACGTGGTAGGGACGGGGGTCGTCCGCGATCGTGTCGGCGGCGACCGAGTGCGCCCGGTCCAGCCGCGCGCACTCCTCGCAGCGCGCCCCCGTACTGCGCCCCGGCACGGTCGCCCGCAGCGGACACGCGTGCCCCCGTGCTCCCACGCAGGTCCGCACTCCCCCCTCGGCGACCGCGAAGGCCACCCGTTTCCCCCAGGTCAGCGGGGAGCGCCGACCGCCGCCCCACGCCAGTTCAGGGCCGTCCGCCGACCACCGCAGCCCCGTGCATCTCCATGCCTGTGCCATCGCTCCCGAGCGTAGAGGCAGGCACTGACAACGCCCGCCCAGCGGCCGACAGCAGCGACGGCTTCAGCGACCGACCTCAGCGACGGTCTTCAGCAGCAGACCCCAACGACCGGCCTCACCGGCCGGCCTCCGCCACAGCCGCCTCCGGCTCCCCCACCACCGGGGCCACGACCGCCACCTCAGCCGTACGCCGCCCCTGTCCCCGTCCCGCCAGCCGGCACCCCCAGCACTCCGCATGCCCGGCCCGCGCGGTCACGTCGCGTGCCCCCATCCGCCACTGGCTCCGCGGCCGTACGCCCGGAGGCTTGCCCCAGCCGGTCAGGTGCAGGGCCCAGGTGACGAGGACGCTCGCCGCCGTGATGCCGAGGCCGCCCGCGATCAGCGGGGCCGACACCATGCACACCCCTGCCCCCAGTACGGCGGAACCGATGGTCGCGATCGCGGTTCCGGTCCATCCTGCGACCGTATGTCCCTCGTCATACTGGCTCATGTGCCTGCTCCCTCCCGTAGGCAGCGAAACTTCCTCACGATGTAAGAAGTTTAGAGACTAAATCTCTCACGAGCTAAGGCAATAAGAAAAGATGCAAGCCAAGCCGCCGCGTCCCACCGCCACCCCGGCCCAGGCGCTGGACGCGATGGACTCCCTCATCGCGGCCCATCTGCTCGGTCAGCAGGAGATGGCCCAGCGGCTGGGTCTGAACATCACCGACCTGCTCTGCCTCGGCTGCGTCCTGAAGGCCGGCGAGAACCTCCTCACGGCGGGCGACCTCGCGGAACACGCCCACGTCACGACCGGCGCGATGACCGGCATCCTCAACCGGCTGGAACGCGCCGGCTTCGTCACGCGCCGACCCGACCCGGACGACCGCCGCCGGGTCCGCGTGGCCGCCGTACCGGCCGCCGTCGCCCGGGTCGAGGACCTCTACGGCCCCTACTACGCCCGCCTGATCGACCTCTTCGCCGGCTACTCCACCGACGAGATCGCCGTACTCACGGACTGGTTCACGCGGACGACCGGCCTCGCACAGGGGTACATCGACGAACTCCGCGAGCAGGACAAGGCCTGACGCTCGCTACCCCACCTCGCATGGTGGGGTCTGCTCCACCATCGGTCCGGCAGAGCACTCCATCGTTTCCGCAGGCGGACAGCGGAATCGTTGGCCTCGGTTGATCCCGGCCGAAACCGGTCGACTCAGGGCTGAAGCCCCGTCGATACCGGCTGAAGCCCGACTGAGGCAGCGCTGAAGCCGCGCCGGGATGAGCTGAGTCCCTCAGAGGACAGGCCCGCCTGGAAGGAAACCGTCATGGAGTCGCAGCGCCCGTCGATACCGAGCCACCCAAGGGCACCGGGCCACTCGGTGATGCCGGGCCACTCGGTGGTACCGAGCCCGTCGACGCCCGGCCCCCTCTCCTCCTTCGTCCGCTTCGTCGTGTGCGGCGGCGGTGTCGGCCTCCTCTCCAGCGCCGCCGTTCCCCTCCTGGCCGCCGCGATGCCCTGGGCGCTCGCGAACGCCCTGGTCACCGTCGCCTCCACCCTCCTCTGCACCGAGCTGCACGCTCTGTTCACCTTCGGCACCGGACGCCGCCCGGGCCTGCGGCGGCATCTGCAGTCCTCCGGGTCGGCCGGCGCCGCCTACCTCGCCACGACCGCCGCGATGCTCGTACTGCACGCGGTCCAGCCGTCCCCCACACTGCTCCGGGAGCAGGCCGTCTACCTCACCGCCTCCGGGCTGGCCGGCATCGGACGGTTCCTGGTGCTGCGGCTGTTCGTGTTCACCGAACGGAAGAAGCAGGCGGCCCCGGCGAACGCCACCCCGGCCCCGGCTCAGTGCCGCGCTCCGAGGTACTCCTCGACACGGGTCATCGGCCACACCTCACCGATCTTGTGCCGGATGTCGAAGAGGTTCGCCGCATGCACGTCCGCGTCCCGGTCGCCGACCGCCTCCTCCGCCACGACGGGGACGAACCCGTGCTGCATGGCGTCCAGCGCGCTGGCACGTACGCAACCGCTCGTGGTCAGGCCCGCGATGAGGAGGGTGTCCACGCCGTTCGCGGTGAGGTACGCCGACAGTGAGGTGCCGAAGAAGGCGCTCGGGTACTGCTTGGTCACCGTCAACTCGTCCGGCGCCGGGGCGAGTCCGTCGATGAAGTCGCCGTACGGGCTGCCCTCGGCGAACACCC
Source organism: Streptomyces sp. NPDC008086 (assembly GCF_042957325.1). Taxonomy (NCBI): domain Bacteria; kingdom Bacillati; phylum Actinomycetota; class Actinomycetes; order Kitasatosporales; family Streptomycetaceae; genus Streptomyces; species Streptomyces sp. NPDC008086. Next base: position 780,011 of record NZ_JBIBIA010000002.1, on the reverse strand, counting down.
TCAGCGTCGGCACCTTGCGGAAGAAGACCCCGCCGTCGCGGCCGTCGGACCGGAACCGTACGCGGGTGACGACCACGGGAATCCCCGCTAGCCGGGCCGCCGACAGCAGCGCCCTCATCGCCTCCACGGCCGGCTCGACCCCGGCGTACAGCGGACAGTCGCGGTCCACGTACGCGCGGGCCGGGTCGACCAGGAGCAGGGCGGGGGAGGTGCCGGGGGCCAGGTGCCCGGCCAATCCGGCCTGCTCGTAGTCGTCCTCCGGGCCGTCCTCCGGCGGCTCCCGGTGCCGTAACCCGCTCACGCCTGACGGCACTTCATCAGCGGCTGGATGCGCGTGCCGAAGTTCTCGATGCCGTCCAGGAAGTCGTCGAAGACCAGCATGATCCCCTTGGTGCCGTTGACCTCGGCGACCTCGTCGAGCATCTTCGCGACGGTCTCGTACGACCCCACCAGCGTGCCCATGTTGAAGTTCACCGCGCCCTCGGGCAGCACGATGGTGCGGGCGGTCGAGGAGTCGTCGGCGTTGGTGTCCGAGGCCGATTCGCCCGCCATGTACGCGAGGGCGGCGCGGTCGGCGTTGTCGTGGTAGTCCTGCCACTTGGCCTGCGCGGCCTCGTCGGTCTCGTCCGCGATGACCATGAAGAGGGACATCGCGCCGACGTCCCGGCCGGTCTCGCGCGCCGCGTCCACCAGCGTGGCCGTGGTGTCGGCGAACGCCAGCGGCGTGTTGACGCCGCTGCCGAGGATGAAGTTGTAGTCGGCGTGCTCGGCCGCGAACCGCATGCCGGTGTTGCTCTGGCCCGCGGCAACGATGTCGATGTGCCCGTCCGTCGGGCGCGGCGACAGCACGCAGTCGTCCATCTCGTAGAACTCACCCTTGAAGTTGCTGACGCCCTCGCTCCACAGCTCCTTCATCACGGTGACGTACTCGACGGCCCGGTCGTAACGGTTGCCGAAGTGGTCGTCGCCGGGCCACAGCCCCATCTGGGAGTACTCGCCGGGCGCCCAGCCGGTGACGATGTTGATGCCGAAGCGGCCGGGGGCGATCGAGTCGACGGTCGTGGCCATACGGGCGACGATCGCCGGCGGGAGGACCAGGATCGGCGTGGAAGCGTACAGCTTGATCCGGTCCGTCACCGCCGCCAGGCCCGCCATCAGCGTGAAGGACTCCAGGCAGTGGTCCCAGAACTCGGTCTCGCCGCCGAACCCCTTGAGCTTGATCATCGACAGCGCGAAGTCGAGCCCGTGTTCCTCGGCCTTCTGCACGATGGCCTTGTTCAGCTCGAAGGTGGGCAGGTACTGGGGCGAACTCTTCGATATGAGCCAGCCGTTGTTGCCGATGGGGATGAATACGCCGATGTCCATGACACTCCTCAGCGGGTCGGGGGATCCCGGGTGATGCTAAGCGGAGTACATCAACTCGACGTTAGACATTGGCTGTTGACGTCGTGTCGACCGCCCGGGGACGGGGCGTGAGGATCTTGCGAACGATCGATTCGGCCGAGTTCGGAACGGTAGGGTCCACAACATGAACGCTCGGCTGACCCTGCTCGGCACCGTGACCCCCGGTGTCGCGGAAAGCGAGGTCTTCCGGCTGGCCCTGCAGCATGCGGTGGGCGAGCTCGGCGCGCTGGGCGGCATGATCCATCTGCGGGGCCCGATGTCCGCGCTGCGCCTGGTGTCGACGGCCGGACTGCCGCCCGCCCTGACCCGTAGCTGGGAGATCATCGACCAGGAGGGGCCGCTGGCTCCGGCCCGTGCGCTGCACGAGGGGGGCGGGGTCTGGGTCCCCATGGGGGCGGCGGCCGGGGTGACCGGGGCCACCGGTTCCGCAACCGCCTCCGCGTCCGGCTCGCCGACCGCTTCTGTGCCCGGCTCCCGGACCGGTTCTACGCCCCAGTCCTCCTTCGTCCCCCCGCCCCACCCCTCGACCGGCTCGCCGCCCGGCCCCCGGGAAGGCTCCAGGGCACCCAGCTCCTCCCCGACCAGTCCCCTGACCGCCCCCACCCCCGACGCCCAAACCCCCACCTGGCCCGGCACCGGCATCGCCGCCCTGCCGATGTACCGGGGCAGACGCAGCACCGGAGCGCTCAGCGTCCTGATGGGCGACCAGGGTGAACCGGGCCCCGAGCACTGGGAGTTCCTGCGTGCCGTCATCGCGTGGACCGAGGAACGCATGGTCCAGGCACCGCCCACGGCCGGCCCCTCCCGGCCGGCGCAGCCGGAGCAGAGCGGCGAGCGGCTGCGCCAGGCCCTGAAGGAGGTCAGCGTCGGCTCCTGGGACTGGAACATCCAGACCGGCGAACTCCTCTGGGACGAGGCCGCGCTGGAGCTGTACGGCACCCGGCCCGAGGAGTACACCGCCCTGGTCGAGAACTGGATGAGATGCGTCCACCCCGACGACCTGGCGCCGACGCTGGCCCTGGTGGACCGGGCGATCCTGGAGCACGGCGTGTTCGAGGCCGAGTACCGGGTGCGCAAGCTGGACGGCAGCTGGGGCTGGACGCAGGCCCGCGGCAGGGCGACGTACCACGACAACGGCGAGCCGCACCGGATGATCGGCGTCGGCTGGGACAGCAACGAGCCGCGGTCCGCCCGTGACGCGCTCGGCCGGGCACTGCGGCACATGAGCGACGGCTTCCTCGCGATGGACGACGACTGGCGGATCACCTTCGCCAACCTGGAGGCCGAACGCACCCTGGGCTTCTCCGAGGAGGAGCTGTTCGGCCGGCTGCTGTGGGACCTGCCGGCCGCCGAGCAGGTGCCCGGCCTGGAGATCCGCTGCCGGCAGGCCGCCGCCGCGGAGAAGTCGGTCAGCTTCGACGTACGGCTGCCGAGCGGCCGCCTGTGCCACCTCCGGTTCGTCCCGGGCCCCGACGGCCGGACCATCTACTTCACCGACGTCACCGAGAAGCGGCGGCTGGAGGAGGAGCGCCGGGCCGCCGAGCGCGCCGCCACCGAACGGGCCGCGCGGATAGCGGAGTTGACGGCAGCGCTGGCCAAGGCGACCACCTCGAAGGACGTGGTGGACGCGGTCGCCGGCCGGGTGCTGCCGCCGTTCGAGGCGACCGGCCTGGTGGTGCAGGCCGTGGAGGGCGACCGGCTGCACACCGTCGGATCCGTCGGCTACCCGCAGGACATCCTCGACCTCCTCGACGGCCGTGAGCGTACGGAACCCAGCCCGCTGTGGGACGCGGTCCGGGCCGGCACACCGCTGTTCATGTCCTCCCAGCGGGAGTTCGCCGCCCGCTACCCCGAGCTCGCCGACCTGCCGGCCCGCGCCGGCAAGCAGGCCTGGGCGCTGCTCCCGCTGACCGCCTCCGGGCACACCTTCGGCGTCTGCGCGGTCACCTTCGACCACCCGCGCCGCCTCACCGACGAGGAGCGCACCCTCCTCACCGCCACCAGCGCCCTGGTCGCCCAGGCCCTGGAGCGGGCCCGGCTCTTCGACGCCGAGCACACCCGGTCCCGCGAGCTCCAGCGCAGCCTGCTCCCCCGCGACCTGCCCGACCTGCCCGCCTGCACGGCCGCCGCCCGCTACCTCCCGGCCGGGCAGGGCATGGACGTCGGCGGCGACTGGTACGACATCATCCCGCTGTCCGGTGGCCAGGTCGCCCTGGTCGTCGGCGACGTCATGGGCCACGGCCTGCCGGAGGCGGCGACGATGGGCCGGCTGCGCACCGCCGTCCACACCCTCGCCGACCTCGAACTGCCGCCCGACGAGATCATGAGCCACCTCAACGACATCGTCGGCGGCATGGGCGAGGAGTCGTACGTGACCTGTCTGTACGCGCTCTACGACTCCACGACCCGCGTCTGCTCCATATCCAGGGCGGGCCACCCGCCGCCTGCCCTGCTGCACCCCGACGGCACGGTGGTGTTCCCGCCCCTGTCGGCCGACCCGCCGCTCGGCGCCGCCGAGCCTCCCTTCGAGACGACGGAGATCCCGGTCCCCGAGGGCAGCGTGCTGGTGCTGTACACCGACGGCCTGGTGGAGTCGTCCAAGCGCGAGATGGACGAGGGCATGGCGGCCCTCGCCGACGTGCTGCGCACCGCCCACGCGGACGGCACCGCGACGGAGCTCGAACACCTCTGCGAGCAGGTCACCTCCGCCCTTCTGCCGGCCGACCACCAGGCGGCCGACGACGCCGCCTTCCTGCTGGCCCGCCTGCACGCGCTGCCCGCCTCCCGCATGGCCTCCTGGCCCCTGCCCAAGGACCCCAGGGCGGCGGGGCAGGCCCGCAGCCTGATCCGCAAGCAGCTCGCGGCCTGGGGCCTGGAGGACCTCACCCCCACCACCGAGCTCCTGGCCAGCGAACTCGTCGGCAACGTCATCCGCCACGCCAAGGGCCCCCTGCGCCTGCGCCTCCTGCACGACGCCAACCTGATCTGCGAGGTCTTCGACGGCAGCCTGACCATGCCGCGGATACGCCGCGCCACGGAGACCGACGAGGGCGGCCGAGGGCTCCAGCTGGTCACCGCGCTGTCGCAGCGCTGGGGCACGCGGTACACGCCGACCGGCAAGTGCATCTGGACGGAACAGGCCGTACAGCCTACGGCGCCGGACCCGCTGGAGGGGATGTTCCTGGGCGTGGCGGGCCTGGGGGAGGACTTCGACGGCGATCTGGACGCGCTGGCGTGGGGGGACCAGGAGTTCTAGGCGCGCCGTCGCGGGACGGCGTACGCCCTCGGCGCGGCCGTTCCCAGGGAGACCTTGCCGTCACGGGAGTACCGTGAGAACGCCGCACATGGCGCGGCGCTCCGCACGGACCCGGAGTGTGATGCCATGGCCCACCGCCGCACCGATTCGGTCGGTGCCACCAGAGAGCTGCTGCAGAAGCTCGGGGACCTCACCGGCCGGATACTGGACCAGATCAAGTTCCAGCAGGCCCGCGTCGAACTCGCCGCCGCACTCCAGCGCCAAGTCCTCGCCGCGGAGCTCCCGGTGCTGCCGTGTCTGCGCGCGGCGGGGCGGTACACGCCCGCACGGGTCGGGCTGGACATCGGGGGCGACTGGTACGACGGCTTCGTGATGCCGGACGGTTCGGTGGGGTTCGCGATCGGGGACGTCCAGGGCCACGACGTCGAGGCCGCGGCGCTCATGGGGCAGGTACGCACCTGTCTGCGCGCCGTCGCGACCGCCACCACGGACCCGGCGGAGGTCCTCGGCAGGACGAACGACCTCCTCGTCTCGATGGCCACCGAACTCTTCGTGACCTGCTCGTTCCTGCGTTTCGACCCCGTCACCGGAGAGCTCTGCGACGCCCGCGCCGGACACGTCCCGGCCGTGTGGGCCACGGCCGACGGCCGCTGCGAGATCGTCCTGAACGACGGCGGTCTGCCGCTGGGCATCCACGCCGGTGAGCGTTACCCGTCGTCCCGTCGGCGGCTGACCGAGGCGGGCGCGTTCGTACTGCTCACCGACGGTGTCGTGGAGGGCCCCGAGTACCCGCTGGAGGACGGCATGAAGAAGGTGGCCCAACTGGTCGGCGACGCCTGCTGCGCCGACCCGGACGAACTGGCGGCCGAGGTGATCAAGGTCGCCGACCTCACCGGCCACAACGACGACGCCGCGGTCCTGGTCCTGCGTCACGGAAGGCTCGGGGAGCGATCGGGAAGCGGCGGCGAGCCCGGATGACCGCCGTGGCGCCCGAGGCGCGGCTCCGACGGTACGGCACCGAGGCCCTGAAGCTGGCCGCCGTCACCGCCGCGTACTACGGCAGCGCCAAGCTCGGCCTGGAGCAGCAGCTCGTACGCGGTCAGGTCACGCCGTTCTGGCCGCCCACCGGCATCGCCCTCGTCGCCCTGATGCTGTGGGGCCTTCGGATGTGGCCGGCCATCGCCCTCGGGGCGTTCGTGGTGAACGTGACGCTCGGGCCGTCGATCCTCCCCGTCCTCGCCATCGCCGCGAGCAACACCGTAGCCCCGATCTGCGCCTGCCTCCTCCTGCGGCGCGTCGGATTCCGCACGGCGCTCGACCGCCTCCAGGACGCCCTCGCGCTGGTCTTCCTCGGCGCCCTGCTCGGGATGCTGCTCAGCGCGACGATCGGCACCGGCGTCCTGGTGGCCTCCGACGCGCTGTCGGCCGACGACTTCTGGCCGACCTGGTCGGTGTGGTGGACCGGCGACGCCATGGGAATCCTGTTCATCACGCCGCTCCTGCTGGCCACCCGCACGGCCCGGCTGCCCCGCGGCTCGCCCGTGTGGCGCTGGGCGGAGCTCCTGCTGCTGCTCGGCGGCACCGCGGCGATCGCCATGGTGGCCACCCGCACCTCGCTCAACCTCCTCTTCCTCGTCGTCCCCTTCCTGATCTGGGCGGCCTTCCGCTTCCAGCTCCTCGGCGCCGCGCCCTGCGCCCTGATCGCCTCCCTCGTCGCGATCTACGCCGGCTCCGTCGGCTCGGGCCCCTTCGCCGGCCACAACCTCCTGGCCAAGATGGTCATCCTGCAGGCCTTCAACGGCACCGTGGCCCTCACCGCCCTCCTGCTCTCGGCGATCATCGCCGAACGCAACCAGACCCTCCGGGCCCTCCAGGAGGCCTGCGACGACCTCGCCGAAGCCCTGTCCCGACTCACCCCGGACCGGCAACCCGACGTGCGCCCGACCGCCCCGGCGCCCACGTGGGACACCCCGGGCACGGGGGCACGGCGTCGCGATGGCGCAAAAAATCGAACACATGATTGAATTCAGCCATGCGACCGCGACCGTTCCCCGACGACCTGGTCCAGGCCCAGCGGCAGTGGAGCCACACCTACCACCAGCTCGCCGAGCGCCCCGGCCGGACCGAACTGCGCCGGCGCCTCCACCAGCTGTCGACCGCGGTCCTCTTCCACCCCTACTGGCAGGAGCGCGGCAGAACACCGGCGGCATGGTGGGAGCTGCGGAGCCTGGGCCGTGGGGAAAGGAGCTGGAGGTGAGGACCTCCGTGGCGCGCGGCGACGGTACGGGCGATGGCCGCGCTACCGCCTGACGCCCGCCGCCTCCGGGCGATCCTGGCCTACCTCGAGGCCCGGATCGCCGAGAACGAGACCGTCGGCATCTATCTGCGCCTCCAGAGCGACGCCGTACGCACGGCACTCGCCGGCGCCGAGGAAACCCCCCGAACGCCACCCGCCCCCGAGCGACGCCGGCCGACGCTCCCGTCCTTCGCGCCCGGCCACCCCGGGACCTACGTCGTCCAACAGAAGCGCACCCCCGACGGCCCGGAACCCGCCGTGATCCACACGACCGACTGCACGATGATCGAGGGCACCCCCCACCCGATCAGACCCCACGAGGCCCGCGCCGCCCTCACCGACCCCAACATCGAACCGTGCGCGTTCTGCCGCCCCGACAGCGAGTTGGGGATCCTGGACTAAGGGTGCTTCGAAAATCCCGTGCGCCGTTGGTGCTGTGCGGGACTTTCGAAACACCCCCCAGCCGCCTAGAGCCGCTTCACGTTCCGGTCCAGGATCACCCGGAGCCGGTCGACGTCCGCGGGGTCCTGAGCGCCCCGCTTGGGCAGGAGCGCCACTCCGGCCGCCCGGTCACCGGCCAGCAGCACGAAGAGCCCGGGCGTCTCCAGATACTCCCGGACCACCGTCCACTCCATGCTGAAGGACGCGCGCTCGCCGGCGGTGGCCGCACCACGGTCGTCGGCCACCGTCCGGCACTGCCCGTACGGCTCCACCATGCTGAACATCCGGCGGGCCATGGTGCGCAGCCCCCGCAGAGTGCCCCAGCAGGTGACGGACACGGTCAGCACCAGCGAGACGATCCACACGGGCAGCGGAGCATCCCGCAGAACCGAGAAGACACTCACGGCGACCACCCCAGCCACCGGCGCCATGAGTACCTGGACCCGCCCCGCCGGTGACCGACGAGCTCGCGCCCGCAGCGCCTCTTCGAAGTCCGCCGCCGTCGGCCGGTAGACCAACTCCACGGCCGTTCCCCGATCCGCGTCCTGATGTGAGGTAGCCCCGCCCCTGGTGTCCATGAGCAGGATCGTAGCGAGGCAGAGGACAAGGCCCCGTGGAGCAACCTTCTGATCCGTAGCTCTCCACAGATCGGCCATCGAAGGTCATACAGGCCGCGGTGCGGGCCATGAGGGGCCCGCTTCGCGCCGGCGACGCGCCCCGGCCGGCAGGGACGAAGGCGTCGGAGGTTCTTATGGCCCTGGTTGAGCCCGAGTGGGTAGCCGTGGGCTGGCCGACCCGGTGTGTCCGCGGACGTCGTGCAGGCTTCCGGTTACGTTCGCGGAGGCTAAGGAGGCTGTGATGACCGATCACCCGAACATCGCCGTGTTCCAACGGGCCATGGCCGCCTTCACGGCAGGCGACATGGAGGCGCTGGCGGAGGTGTTCCACCCCGACGTGGTGTGGCACAACACGGGCCAAGGCCCGCTGGCGGGTGACTTCCATGGCCGCGAGGCCGCCTTCGCTCTGTTCCAACGGGAATTTCAGATGTCAGGTGGCACGTACCGCCCGCGACTGCACGATGTACTCGCCAACGACGAGCACACGGTCGCCCTCCTCCACGCCACGGCCTCGCGTGAAGGCAAGGAACTCGACATGGACTACGTGATCGTCTTCCACATCCGAGACGGCAGGATCACCGAGGGCTGGGACCTGTGGGCCAATCAGCGGGCGTATGACGAGTTTTGGTCGTAGCGGCGGCAAGCTGCGGACTGCTGCAAGGACGGTTGGCCAAGTTGCTCAGAGTTGGTCGCTCCGGTCCGGGGGTCGGAGCCGGGATCACGGTCGCGGAGCACTTCCGGGCGGCCTAGCCTGAGATCAAGGGTCCTCGAGTGGAAAGGAGCCTTGAGATGCATTTCGTCCTGCTTGCGACCCACGATCCGGAAGTCTGTCCGACGGCCAACGCGACGACACGCGACCTGCTGCTGAAGACCGCTCCTGACATGCCGAACCTCGCCCAGAAGGCAGGCGTCGACATCGTGGCCGGTCCCTTCGTCAACCGTGAGCACGTGGTTGTCGCGGTCGTCCAGTCCGACAAGATCGAGAATGTCGACCGCTTCCTGATGGAGGCCCGCCTCCCTCACTGGAACCGCGTGCGCGTGCTGCCGTCGCTGACCATGGAAGAAGGCCTCGCCGAGGTCGAAGCCCAGACGCCGATCTTCTGACCCACCCGCTCAGACCGGGGCTGCGCTTCGGACGCAAACTGAGACCGCACTTCACTGCTGTACGCCCCGAAACGCAAGAGGCCCCGGATCTCTCCGGGGCCTCTTACCTATGTGCACTCGGCAGGATTCGAACCTGCAACCTTCTGATCCGTAGTCAGATGCTCTATCCGTTAAGCTACGAGTGCTTGTTCAGTTTTCCGCCGCTCCCGGCCCTTCCGGCCCGCTCGCGGCGACAGGAAGAACATTACATGACTGCCGCCGCCATGTGAAATCCGTTTGCCGCACCCCTTGTGACCTGCGGAAACAGCCGTATAGAACCACGAAGCCCCGGTCCGCTGGACCGGGGCTTCGTGATCTGGCGCGGAGGCGGAGGGATTTGAACCCTCGATGGGCTTTAAGACCCAAACCGCATTAGCAGTGCGGCGCCATAGACCGGACTAGGCGACGCCTCCAGCACAGCCGCTCGCGCGAGCGCGAGTGGTGCGTGCAGATGATGACACAGTCGAGCGTGCTGTCACCAATCGACCTCCACGGTACTAGGCGGGGAGGCCGCAGGGCAAAGCTCTTCCCGGCGCGCTTCCCGGGCGTCGGGACGGAACGCGACCGGGCCGGGGGTGGGCGCAACGTCCAGGGGCGTGCGGCGTTAGTCAGGTCATGTTGCAGGTCAACCGTTCCGCCGCGGCCGGGCGCCTTCGCCGGGCTCTCCTCGTCACCGCCGGTTCCCTCGCCGCCGTCGGCTCCACCGCCCTCGCGCCCGCCGCGTACGCCCACGCCGCGCCGCTCTCCCTCGCTTCCCCGTCCCTCCAGGACGCCGGCCGCTCCGGCGATCACCTCACGGTCACCGTCCGTGACGCCGGCGGCGGTGCCGACGGGACGTACGAGCTGTCCTGTCATCCGGCCGGGGGCGATCACCCCGACGCCGACGGCGCCTGTGCCGCGCTCGACCGCGGTACCCGGTGGGGCAAGGACACCTTCGCCCCCGTACCGCAGGGCAGCCTCTGCACCATGCAGTACGGCGGGGCGGCCACCGCCCGGGTCACCGGCACGTGGGCCGGGCGGCCCGTGGACGCGCGGTTCGACCGCGGTGACGGGTGCGAGATCGCACGGTGGGACCGGCTGGTGCCGCTCCTTCCCGACCTGCGGCAGACGGGGCGGCCGTAGAGCGGACGAGCCGCCCGGCGAGCCACTCGTCGAGCCACCCCGTCAGGGAAGCAGGGGGTCCGGTACGTCGTCGCACAGACTTTCCATGGCGGAAGCACCGGCCCCGTAAAAGTCCCGCGAAGGTCTCGCGAAGTCGGAATGGCACCGGAAGTGCACAGGAAAGGACGTCGGCAGGGGCGGTCATACGTTCTGGGTCACTTCCTCGTGCGACCTGCCTCTCATCCGGCGTCGCGAGCGCAACCCCAGCCCTTAGACTCCCTCGCGTGACACGCCGCGGGCCGGTTGGCAAGATGGCCCGAGCGGTCGGCAAGGTGCGGTAACAGGGAGGAAGCGTCTCGTGAGCAGCAGGCCATCCCGAGGCGCTGCTCGCCTCGCAGCCATACTGGACGCGCTGCCCGACGCGTTGGTGCTGGTCAACGCCAATGGGACCGTCGTCAACGCCAACACCATCGCCCTGGAGGCCTTCGAGGCACCGGGGACGGCTCTGGTGGGGCGGGGGCTGCTCGATCTGCTGCCGCAGTTCGACTCGAAGCTGATCCCGGGCTCCATGCGGCGGCCCGACCACATGGACCCGCAGGGACGGACCAAGCCGACCCGGATGATGGCCCGGCGGACCGACGGCAGCGAGTTCCCGGTCGAGGTCACGTCCGCGAATCTGGAGAACAGCCAGCAGGCCTACGACAGCTACGGCTACAGCGGCGACGAACTGCTGATGCTCGTCGTCCGGGATCTGACCGGGACCGTCGACACCGAGGCCGAGCTGGCGCGTTCACAGCGGCAGACCGAGATGATCCTGCGCGCCGCCTCCGAGGGCGTGGTCGGCACCGACACCGACGGGCGGATCGTCCTCGTCAACCCGGCCGCCGCCCAGATACTGGGTTACCGGGCCAGCGACCTGGGCGGCCGCGAGCTGCACACGCTCGTCCTGCACTCCCGTCCCGACGGCTCCCCCTTCCCGTACGAGGAGTCCCCGCTCGCCGACACCCTGCGCTCCGGGCGCAAGCACCGGGTGCGCGGGCAGGTGCTGTTCGCCAAGAACGGCGACAAGGTGCCGGTCGACCTGACGACCGCGCCGGTGCGCGACGGCGACCAACTCGTCGGCGCCGTGATGACCTTCGCCGACCGGCGGCCCTTCGACGCCCTTGCCGAGGAGAAGACCGCCGCCGAGCAGCAGCACGCCGAGGAGCTGGAGCGGCTCGCCGAGGAGCACGCCTCCGAGCTGACCGCGCTGCGGCAGAAGCAGGTCGCCGAACTCGAGGAGCTCAAGGAGCGGCACGAGGAGGAACTCGCCGCGGGCGAGGAGCGGTACGCCGCGCTCGGGGAGCGGGAGAAGGACCGGTACGAGGCACTGGCGGGCCGGCACGAGCAGCTGCTGACGCTGCTCGCCCGCTCGCTGCGGGGCCCGCTCGACGAACTCCGCCGTGAGCTGGCCGCGCTCGCCGCGGACGACGCGGGCCAGCTGTGGCCCGAGGCCAACCAGGTGCTGCACCATCTGTCGGCCGGCTATTCGCGCATCACGACGCTCATCGACAACGTCCTCGGCTACCAGCGGCTCGACACGGGCGGCGACGCGATCGTCCGTACGAAGGTGATGCTCGACGCCGTCGTCGCCGCCGGTGTCGACGGGGCCGTCGAGCTCATCGGACCCGGGCGGGTGCAGTTCGCCGTGCACGCGCCGCCCATCGAGGCCGAGGTCGACCCGCAGCGCCTCGCCACCGCGCTCGCGCATCTCGTCGCGGACGTGGCGGGGGTCGACGCGACCGGGAACTCCCCGGTGTCGGCGGGCGGTTACCTGGACAACACCGTCGTGGTCGCGGCGGCGCAGCGCGGTGAGGTCGTACGGATCGAGGTGCGCGGGCCGTATGCCGGGGGAGACCCGGTGCACGAGCCGATCGTGCGCGGGATCGTGCGGGCCCACGGCGGTGTGCTCCAGACGCACGACGTGCCGGGGATGAGCGGCAGCGCGTACGTCCTCGAAGTGCCCATCGGGGGCGGTGCCGGTGCCGTGCCCGCGGCTCCCGGCGGCCCCGCCGCCCTGGAGGCCGGTGACGGGACCGGGGGCGTTGCCCAGGGTGCAGAGCAGGGCATGGAGCAGGGTGCCGGTGGCGGTCGGCGGCGGGCCCGGCGGTCCTCCGTGGACGCCTTCCTGGAGAGCGACACGCCCGGTGCCGACGCCGAGGGCGGGGCCGCCGACGCGGAGGGTGCGGCGCCCACCGGGCGTCGGCGCAGGCGCGCGGCGGCAGCACCCGAACTGCTTCAGGGCACCGGTGACGCGGGCGGCGAGGCCTCCGGCGGTACCGGGCGGCGGCGCGGTCGGCCGGCCGAGGACGGCCAGGACTCCGTGGACGGTCTGGACGGCGCGGACGGCCTGGACGGCGTCGGCGGTGTCGCCGAGGGGGCCGTCGTCACGGCCGCCGAGCATGCGGCGGGGACCGCGGCCGCCGGGAACAACCTGGGCGGGACCGTGCCGCCGCAGGGCGTGCCCGCGCCCGCCGGACGACGCGCCCGGCGCGACGGCGGGGAGCAGCACGCTCTGCCGCCCGCCCTGCCCGCGGCCGGTGACTCCGCGCGGACGCCTTCCGGGTCCGGTCCGGCAGGTACGGCCGGCCAGGGCGAGGCTCCTCAGCCGACGGGGCGGCGCCGACGTGCGCTGGCCGCGGCGGCCGAGCGCAGTGCCGCGGCCGCGCAGGCGCAGGAGGCTGGGCCCCGCCCGGTGTTCGCGCTGCCGCCTGCCGAGGCGGACCGCGCCGGTGCCGCGCCCGCGGAGGGGACGGGCGACGCCACCGCCGCGCCGAGCGCGCCGGTGGCTCCGGCCGCCCACGCGAACATGACTCCGGCTTCGCCGGTGGCTCCGGCTCCGGGTCAGGCACCGGTTCCGGCTCCTGCTCCGGTCCCGGTTCAGGTTCCCGGGCAGGGGGCTCCCGGGGACGTTCTGGCCGACGAGGGCCGGCACGATGCCGTGCCGCACGACCAGGCCGAGGACCACACCCCGCCTCAGCCGCACCCCACCACCGCACCGACCGGACGTCGCCGACGGGCCGTGGCGCAGCCCGCGGAGGCGGCTTCGGCCCAGCCGGCTCCCGCACAGGCAGCCCCGGTAGCCCCAGCGCAGGCCGGGCAGCCCCAGCCCGCCCCTGGTGTGCCCCTTCCCGCCGAGGCACCCGAGCAGGGCACTCCGGCGCAGGGTGTCCCGGCCCCGCAGCCGTGGCCCGCCGCTGACGACACCCCGGACGCCGGGACGGCCGTACCGGCGAACGTCGCCGCCACCGCCGTACCGCCGCATCCGAACGCCCCCCAGCCCGCACCGGGCACTCCGGCGCCGGGAACGCCGCTGCCGCCGGAGGCCGCCGCGGCTGCCGGGGCAGGTACCGGTGCCGGTCGGCAGGAGCGGGCGGCGGCCCAGCCGCTGCCGGCCGAGGCCGGCGTCTCCGGCGCCACTGCCGCCGCGCCGGTGGACCCGAACTCGACGCAGGGGCGCGCGATCAGTGTGCGGACCCTGGGGCAGGGTGTGCCGTTCACGCGGCAGGCGGCCCAGGTGCAGCAGCCCGCGCCGTCGTCGGCGACGCCTCCCCCGCATCAGACCAACGGCGGACGGCGCCGCAAGCTCGGTACGCCGCCCGACCCGGCCGCGCGGGCCGGTGCCGCGACCGAGCAGACGGCGCGCCCGCATCCGTCGGCCGACCAACCGCCGGTGCCCGCAGAGCCCCAGACCCAACCGCAGCCCTCCCTGGGCGGGCAGCCGCAGCCCCAGCCGTCGCCGGCCGGGCAGTCGCGGCTCGCGCCGATGACCGAGGGCGCCGGACGCTCGTACGCCATAGGCGCCCCGGACGAGAACGCGGCCGAAGGGCCCGAGCCGTTGGACGGGCCGGGCGGGGCCGTCGAGGTCGCCGACACTCCGCGGCCGCAGCCGATGGACGACGAACTGCCCCCGGAGCCGCTCGACAACCCGCGGCGGCTGCTGGTGTGGCCCGCGCCGGATGTGACGACCCAGCAGGCGCTGAGCGACCGCGGCTACCGGCCGGTCATCGTGCACTCGCGCGAGGAGGTCGACGCGCAGATCGCGGCGTTCCCGGCCGCGCTGTTCGTCGACCCGCTGACCGGGCCGATCACGCGGACCGCGCTGCAGTCGCTGCGGCAGGCCGCGGTCGCCGCCTCGGTGCCGGTGATGGTGACGGCGGGGCTCGGACAGGCCTCGCGGGAGGCGGCGTACGGCGCCGATCCCGCCGTACTCCTCAAGGCGCTGGCGCCTCGGGACAGTGAGCAGCATCCGCCGCGGGTGCTGCTGATCGAGGAGCACGCGGAGATCGCGCTGGCGCTGACGGCGACGTTGGAGCGGCGCGGGATGCAGGTGGCGCGGGCCGCGAGCGACGCGGACGCGGTGGCGCTGGCCGGTGACTTCCGGCCGAACCTGGTCGTGATGGACCTGATGCAGGTGCATCACCGCCGGGCCGGGATCGTCGACTGGCTGCGCGCGAACGGGCAGCTCAACCGCACCCCGCTCGTCGTCTACACCGCCGCCGTCGACCAGGCGGACCTGCCGCGGCTGGCCTCCGGCGAGACGGTGCTGTTCCTGGCGGAACGGTCGACGAGCGGTGAGGTGCAGGGGCGGATCGTGGATCTGCTGTCGAGGATCGGGACCAACTGAGGGACGGTACGGCGGCGCCCGTTCGAGGGGCGCGGGGCTGTGTCGATGTGCGGCTGCTGCCGCGTGGGCGCGACCGGCCACGGACAACCCGCGGCCGGCCTGCGACAGTTCCCCGTCCCCCGCGACGGTGCCCCGTCAGAGCTGGGTGACGTCCAGCCCACCCTCCGCGTACTGCCTGCGCAGCACCTTCTTGTCGAACTTGCCGACGCTCGTCTTCGGCACCGCCCCGATGACCGTCCAGCGCTCCGGGAGCTGCCACTTGGCGATCTTGCCCTCCTCGGCGAGGAAGGTGCGCAGGGCCTCGAAGTCGGTGGTGGAGCCCTCCTTCAACACGACCGTGGCCAGCGGGCGCTCGCCCCACTTGTCGTCCGGAACGGCGACGACGGCGGCCTCGGCGACGTCCGGGTGGGACATCAGCGCGTTCTCCAGCTCGACCGAGGAGATCCACTCGCCGCCGGACTTGATGACGTCCTTGGCGCGGTCGGTGAGGGTGAGGAAGCCGTCGGGGGAGATGATGCCGACGTCGCCGGTCTTCAGCCAGCCGTCCTCGCTGAACTTGTCGGCGGGGCGCAGGGGTTCGGCGTCGGAGCCGTTGTAGTAGGCGCCCGCGATCCAGGGGCCGCGGACCTCCAGTTCGCCGGCCGACTCGCCGTCCCACGGGATGCGCTCGCCGCCGGGGCCGGTGAGGCGCGCCTCGACGCTCGTCGGGAAACGGCCCTGGGTGAGCCGGTACGCGAACTCCTCCGCCGTACCGACCGCGTGGGCCGGCGGCCGGGCGACCGTGCCGAGCGGGGAGGTCTCCGTCATGCCCCAGGCGTGGCAGACCCGCATGCCCAGCTTGTCGAACGCCTCCATGAGCGAGGGCGGACAGGCCGAACCGCCAATGGTGACCTGGCCGAGGGTGGAGACGTCCCGCGGCTTCGCGGTGAGCTCGGCGAGCAGGCCCTGCCAGATGGTGGGGACGGCGGCCGCGTGCGTCGGCTTCTCGCCCTCGATCATCTCGGCGAGCGGCGCGGGCTGCAGGAAGCGGTCCGGCATCAGCATGTTGACGCCGGTCATGAAGGTGGCGTGCGGCAGGCCCCAGGCGTTGACGTGGAACTGCGGCACCACGATCAGCGAGGTGTCCTGATCGGTCAGGCCCATCGACTGGGTCATGTTGACCTGCATGGAGTGCAGGTAGACCGAGCGGTGGGAGTAGACGACGCCCTTCGGGTCCCCGGTCGTGCCGGAGGTGTAGCACATGGAGGCGGCCTGCCGCTCGTCCAGCTCCGGCCAGTCGTACGACGTCGGCTTCCCGGCGATCAGCTCCTCGTACTCGTGCACCTGCACGGCCGCGTCCGCCAGCCCGGAACGGTCACCCGGCCCCGACACCACCACGTGCTCCACCGTCTTGAGGTGGGGCAGGAGCGGGGCGAGCAGGGGGAGCAGTGAACCGTTGGCGATCACTACGCGGTCGGCGGCGTGGTTGACGATCCAGGCCAGCTGCTCGGCCGGGAGGCGCAGGTTGAGGGTGTGCAGGATCGCGCCCATGGAGGGGATCGCGAAGTAGGCCTCGACGTGCTCGGCGTTGTTCCACATCAGGGTCGCGACCCGCTCGTCGCCGGTCACGCCCAGGTCCTCGCGCAGGGCGTGCGCCAGCTGTGCCGCACGGGCCCCGACCTCGGCGAAGGAACGGCGGTGCGGCTCGGCCTCGCCGGTCCATGTGGTGACCTGTGATGTGCCGTGAATCGTCGACCCGTGGGTCAGGATCCTCGAGATCAGCAGCGGTACGTCCTGCATGGTGCTCAGCACGGCGTCCTCCCGGGGCGACATTGCCTACGCGGTAGTAAGGGTTGCGGAGATTCTGCGCGCATACCGCGCGGTATGTCACTAGGGTCGGGTGATCGATCATGTCACGTTGCGTTCACAGAGCTCTCCCGCTAAGGGTGCGGTGAAACCCGCCCAGCCTCTGGACTACCGGGCCAGCACCAGCTCGGGGTCCTCGCGCAGCTTCCCGAGCGCTCTCGACACCGCCGACTTCACCGTGCCGACGGAGACGCCGAGCACCTCGGCCGTCTGGACCTCGCTGAGATCCTCGTAGTACCGCAGGACGACCATCGCCCGCTGCCGCGCCGGCAGCCGCATGATCGCGCGCCACATCGCGTCGTGCAGCGCCTGCTGCTCGGCCGGGTCGTTGTCGTGACCGGGCATCGGCTCGGGCTCGGGGAGCTCGTCGCAGGCGAACTCGTCGACCTTGCGCTTGCGCCACTGCGACGTCCGCGTGTTCAGCAGGGCCCGGCGCACATAGCCGTCGAGCGCGCGATGGTCCTCGATGCGCTCCCACGCCACGTATGTCTTCGTGAGCGCGGTCTGCAGCAGGTCCTCGGCGTCGCTGGGGTTCGCGGTCAGCGATCGGGCGGTACGCAGCAGTACCGGCTGGCGGGCCCTCATGTACGACGTGAAGGAGGGATACATCGCGTTCGGAAGGGACCGCGTCGCGGCGTCGGAAGCGCTGGTGCAGACGGGTGTGGTCATGGCTCCACGCTATGAGCGGGCCCTGCTGCAGCGGATCGGCCGCAGGTGCCGAAGCCACGTCCGCCTCAGGTTGTAGGGGTGGGGCTGACTCCACCTCCTGAAGGTGGACGAGCGGGGGACACCTACTGCGGGATTACCCCTGGGGGTCATCGGTCGGCAGTAAGGACCAGCCCCGACGTCGGCACCCCGGTCCCCGCCGTCACCAGCACCCTTTCCGCCCCGGATATCTGGTTCACGGACGTCCCGCGCACCTGCCTCACTCCCTCCGCGATGCCGTTCATACCGTGCAGATACGCCTCCCCGAGCTGCCCCCCGTGCGTATTGAGCGGCAACCGCTCCTCGGCCACGAAGCCCCCTCCCTCTCCCTTCCCGCAGAACCCGAACTCCTCGAGCTGCATGACGACGTACGGGGTGAAGTGGTCGTACAGAATCCCCACGTCGATCTCCCCCGGCCCCAGCCCCGCGGTCCGCCACAGTTGCCGCGCCACCACGCCCATCTCGGGCAGTCCGGTGAGCTCGTCCCGGTAGAAGCTCGTCATCTGCTCCTGCCCCCGGCCGGCACCCTGGGCGGCCGCCGCTATGACGGCCGGCGGGTGGGGCAGGTCACGGGCCCGCTCGACGGAGGTGACGACGATCGCCTGGCCGCCGTCCGTCTCCTGGCAGCAGTCCAGCAGCCTGAGCGGCTCGACGATCCAGCGCGAGGCCGCGTGGTCGGCGAGGGTGATGGGTCTGCCGTGGAAGTAGGCGGCCGGGTTGGTCGCCGCGTATCTGCGGTCGGTCACCGCCACATGTCCGAACACCTCCGGCGTCAGCCCGTAGGTGTGCAGATACCGCTGGGCCGCCATGGCCACCCAGGAGGCCGGGGTGAGCAGCCCGAACGGCAGGGACCAGCCCAGCGCCGTGCCCTCCGCCGAGGGCTCCCGGTGCTGCACGCCCGAGCCGAATCTCCGGCCCGACCGCTCGTTGAAGGCCCGGTAGCAGACGACCACCTCCGCGACGCCCGTCGCCACGGCGAGCGCCGCCTGCTGGACCGTCGCACAGGCGGCGCCACCGCCGTAGTGCACCCGGGAGAAGAAGGACAGCTCCCCCATGCCGCAGGCCTGGGCCACGGTGATCTCAGGGCTCGTGTCCATCGTGAACGTCACCATCCCGTCCACGTCCTCCGGCGTGAGCCCGGCGTCGTCCAGGGCGGCCCGCACCGCCTCCACGGCCAGCCGCAGCTCACTGCGTCCGGAGTCCTTCGAGAAGTCGGTGGCCCCGATACCGGCGATCGCCGCCCGCCCGGCCAGGGCGTCTCTTGCCCGCACGCTCATGCCGGACCCTTCGACGGCGGCACCGTGACCGTCACCGTGCCGGTCACGTGCTTGCCGATCCCGTTCGCGCCGATCACCCGGACCGTCGCTGTGTCTCCGTGGACCTCCTCGACACGGCCCGTCAACACCATCGTGTCCCCCGGGTAGTTGGGTGCCCCGAGTCGTATGGCCACCCTGCGCAGTTCGGCCGTCGGTCCGAAGTAGTCGGTGATGTAGCGGCCGACCAGGCCGTTCGTCGTCAGGATGTTCATGAAGATGTCCGGGGAGCCCTTCTGGCGGGCCAACTCCGCGTCGTGGTGGACGTCCTGGTAGTCGCGTGAGGCGATGGCGCCGGCGACGATCAGTGTGCGGGTGATCGGGATCTCCAGCGGGGGCAGTTCGTCACCGGCCACCAGAAGCTGTCCGCTCACCCCTTCACGGCCCCTCATGTGCCGACCTCCCGCCTCTCGCGCATCTGCCGCGTCTCCTGGGCCTCCTGGGCCCACCAGACCGGAAGCACCAACTCCTCGTCGTACTCCTGGAATTCGAGCCGCACCGGCAAGCCGATCCGCACCTTGTCGTACGGCACCCCCAGCACGTTGCCGATCATCCGCACGCCCTCGGCCAGTTCGATCAGGCCGACCGCGTAGGGAGGGTCGAAGGCGGGGAAGGGCGGGTGGTGCATCACGACGTACGAATAGACCGTCCCCTCCCCGCTCGCCTCGACCGTGTCCCAGTCGAGTCCGCCGCAGGCGTTGCAACCGGGCAGCCAGGGGTGGCGGAGCGTGCCGCAGCCCGTGCAGCGCTGGATGAGGAGTCGGCGCCGCTGGACGCCTTCCCAGAAGGCGGCGTTGTCGCGGTTGACGACGGGGCGGGGACGTGACGGCTTCGGTGACTGGTCGCGCCGGGTCGGGATGCCTGCCGGGCGGTCCGCCCGACGTGACGGCGCGTACTTGAGGATGCGGAAGCGGTGGGTGCCCGCGAGGTCGGGGCCGACGCGGATGTCCATGCGGGTCGTGACGAAGTACCCGGTGCCGAGCTTGGTCGTCTTCTGCTCCGAGACCGACTCGATCACCGAGTCGTAGGTGATCTCGTCCCCGGGCCGCAGGGGGCGTAGATACTCCTGCTCGCAGTCCGTGGCGACCACGGAGGTGTAGCCGGCCTCGTCGAGCAGGCCGAGCAGCTCGTCGTACGCGTGCGTGCCTCTCGTCTGGCCGGAGAGGCCGCTCATGGTCCACGCCTGGAGCATGGTGGGCGGCGCGATGGCGTCCGGTCCCGAGTACGCCGGGTTGGTGTCACCCATCGCCTCGCACCAGTGGCGGATCATGGGTGCGTTGACGGGGTCCTTGCCGACGCGGGCCACGGCGGCGCGCTGCCCCTCATAGAGCTTCAGCCGCGCCTCGAACGCCTCGGCCGCCGCGCCCGTCTCCACGTCCGCCCTATGGCTCACCACCGGCTCGTAGCCCACCGTCGCCCCCTCGCCCTCATCGCCCCGCGGCGCATCGCACTGACACTTCTGGTACACCGCGAACGCCGATCCGGTTCCCATGAGTTTTTGCTGGCTCCACGAAGATTTCTGACTGTCCGTCAGATGTGGTGGGCTGTCAAGGCCGAGAAGAGCGGCGGAAAGCAGCGAAGAGGCTGCGGAGAGCAGCGGGAGGTCGCGGGAAGCAGCAGGAGGCGGCGGAAAAACGTCTGCGCGGCGGTACCGAAGTACCGCCGCGCAGACGCGTCACACCCCACAGAGCACACCCCACACAACTCCGAGGAGGCCGATGCTGAGCACCGGGCACCGGCCTCCTCAGCTCACCACCAGAGGGGGGTGAAGTTGACGGACGTGTTGTCGTTGCCCTGGTTGACCGCCGTGAACGCGGAGCCGTTGACCTGGGCGGTGTTGCTCTGGTTCGAGGCGCCGGAGCCGGTCGCCTGCTGCTGGGTGGTGGCCGAGGTGCCGTAGTTGTCGCCGACCCCGCTGCCGATGAGGCCCTGCGCGGCGTTCGTGACGGCCGCGCTGGATCCGTCGTCCGCGAAGGCGCCGTTGTCCGCCGTCGCGACGCCGGCGAAGAGAACGGCGGCCAGCGGGAGGGCGGAGACGGCGGCGATGACGCGGGCGGTACGGATGCTTGCCATGTTTGTTCCTCCAGAACAGGTGCGCCCAGGCTCCCCGCCGGACGCATTGGTGGTGCATGAAGTACTGCGCTTTCCAAGGCAGTTGGCCGACCGCCCCGGAGTTCTGCACGACGTCGCGAGATCAGAGTTGCCCACCGAATCCCCGGCGAACCATCCCGTAAGCCCCTATTCGCCCTGAAGCGTGATGACAAGTCGATAAACCCCTTTCGCCACTTCCAACGCTCACGTCAGGGCAGTGCGGGCAGTACGGTCCGTTCCACCCCAAGGCCCCCAATAGGGGAAAGGTTCCGGCAGCCCTTCGGTCATTCACCGAGGACCGGCGCGCCAGGGCCAGGTCACACCCGTCACCCCTTCCCTTTTTCGAACACTCGTACGAACATGGAGTCATGGCCACCACCGACCGGCAGGCCACGACGCTGGCCCTCGCACACGCCCTGTCAGCCGCCGAGCGCGGACTGGCCGTCATCCCCCTGTCCCGGACGAAGCTCCCGGCCCTGCGCTCCCCGCACCGCGACGATCCCGACCCCGCCCCCTGCCACGGCGAGTGCGGCCGCTTCGGACACGGGGTCTACGACGCCTCCACCGACCCCGCCCGCATCCGTGAGCTCTTCGCCGCCGCCCCCTGGGCCACGGGCTACGGCATCGCCTGCGGCCTCCCTCCGCACCACCTCATCGGCATCGACCTCGACACCAAGTCCGGTACGGACGCCTCCGCCGCCCTGCGCGAACTGGCCCTGCGCCACCTGTTCACGATTCCGCCCACGGTCGTCGTCCTGACCCCGAGCGGCGGCCGCCACCTCTGGCTGACCGGCCCGCCGGAGGCCGTCGTCCCCAACTCCGCGGGCCGCCTCGCACCCGGCATCGACATCCGGGGCGCCGGCGGCTACCTCGTCGGCCCCGGCTCCCGCACCGAACACGGCGTCTACAGCACCGCCCCCGGCACCTCCCACATCGGCCCCGCCCCTTGCCCGCGCGCCCTCCTGCGCCTTCTGCTCCCTCCGCCCCGCACGCACCAGTTCGCGCCCCTCTCGGCCGGCGGCCACGGCCAGGGGCTCGTCCAGTTCGTGCTCGCCGCGCACGAGGGCCAGCGCAACACCCGCCTGTTCTGGGCCGCCTGCCGCGCCTACGAGGACGGCATCGGCCCAGCCCTCGTCGACTCCCTCGTCGAGGCGGCGCTCGACACCGGCCTGACGGAACGCGAGGCCCGCGCGACGATCGCGTCGGCGGCGCGGATGACGGGGCACCGGCCCTGACGTACGCCGCCTCGGCGCCGATGCCGGCTCCGACCCGGACTCCGACGCCGATGCGGACCTCGACGCGGACGCCGACGCCAGACACTCGACGGGGGCTTGAAATCGCACGGGAGCACGATGCACCACCGCCCAAAGGCGCCGACCATGTCGCTCGCCCGCGTCGTCCTCGCCTCCGGCCGTTCGCTCGACCTCTCCGAGCTGCGGCTGTCCGCGACGTACGGCGGCATGCTCGGCATACTCGGGACGCCGGAAGGCTACCCGTGCAAGCCGGTCAACGACCGGAAGATCAAGGTCCTCGTCCGCGCCGCGGCCCGCGCCCACCCCGCCGTGCCGGTGCATCTCGTCCCGCCGCCGCGCGAGTATCCCGACCAGTACACGGGCGCGTACGGCCCGGTCGAGGTGCTGCCCGCCGTGGCCTGCGTCGGTGCCTTCCACTCCACGGCCCTCGATCGCGACCACGACCCGGTGCTACGCCGCTCCGCCCTCACCATCGTCTGGTTCCAGCCCACCGCGCGCGTGCCGGACGGATACGACGCGGAGGAGACGCTGCGGGGCGTGGACTGGGAGGGGTTGGCGCGGGACTACGAGTCCTAGGGGCGCCGGATCAGGGCGGCGCCATAAGGTGGCGGTAACCAGAACCGGCCGTACTGCCGAACCGGCCAGGGCGATGAAAACGGCTTGCCCCGGAAGGCAACCCCTGTGCCAGGCTCGGCCGATGAGCGCTTCCCGACGTGAGCTGCTGCGCTGGCAGTTCGACTTGACCTGGGCGTTGTTCGAGTACCACCTGGAACGGCTGCGGCCCGAGGACTTCCTGTGGGAACCCGGGCCGCTCTGCTGGACGGTGCGTCAGGCCGACGACGGCTCCTGGGTGCCGGACTGGGCGGACACCGAGCCCGACCCCGTCCCCGTGCCGACGATCGCCTGGGTGAGCTGGCACATCGGCTGGTGGTGGAGCGTGGCCGCCGACCATCTGCACGGCCGCCCGCCCCGGGAGCGCACCGCCGTCACCTGGCCCGGCGACGGCGAGTCGACCGTCGCCTGGCTCCGCGACCTGCGTACGGACTGGCTCGCGGCCCTGGACGCGCTCGACGACGACACGGCCCTGGACGCCGCGGCACCGTTCCCCTCGCCGAACGACCCGCAGTACACCGTCGCCCGCATGATCGGCTGGGTGAACGCCGAGCTGATGAAGAACGTCGCGGAGATCGGTCAGCTACGGCTGCTGCTGCGGACTCAGCAGGAGCACTGACCTGGTGACCTGGTGACCAAGATGTCCCATTCGCCTACTCGCTCCAGAATGTGAATGTCAGCTGTTCGCGTGCCGGATCGGAGAGGCCATGACGGACCTCAAGTTTGAGCAGAAGCGCTCGCTGTCACGCCTCGAGGCGGCTCACCAGCTCACGGCGCTCGCGGACGCGCTGCGGCAGGGCGGCGATGCCGAGCTGGAGCTCGAACCGTGGACACTGAGCCTCAGGGTCCCCTCCGACCTCCACAGCGAAATCGAGGTCGAGGTCGATGACGGGGAGATCGAGCTGGAGATCGAACTCAAGTGGTCGATCTCGCCGGACACCCGGTCCACGGCGTCCAAGGCGTCTGAGGCGGCGAAGGCCGAGGGCACGGATAAAGCCGGAGGCACGGAGAAGGCCGGAGGCAGGCGGAGGAGCGCGACTGCCGGTTCCGGGGGAACACGCGCCGGTGGAGGCAGAACCGCGAAACGCACTGCCGCGAAGAAGTCCTGAGCGGATCGCGGCCCCGCGCGCTGACGCCGAAGGCCCCCGACCGATTCCGCTGGTCAGGGGCCTTCCGCACTGCTCATAGCGCGGTGGGTGTGGGATTTGAACCCACGGTGACATCGCTGCCACGACGGTTTTCAAGACCGCCGTGCTGCCACGGCCTTTCCATGCCTTGACCTGCATCGATACGTCAACCGGTCGAGCGTCCAAGCGCGTTGGCCCACACATGGCCCACAGAACCCCCGCATTGAGCACGAGACCGCTTCGCCCCGAAGCAACTTGAGCGGGGGTGCCGCCTTGAGCCGGTGCGGCGTTCACCCGCGCTGACGGTCCGTAGACGTCCGCGGTTGTCCGCCGCTGTTCGCTGGCGTTGTCACGCAGTTAGACACTGACCCGGAGCACGGGATCAGCGAATCTGAGCTCAGTTCTCCGGGTGCAGGCATAACCCTTCCAGTGTGGCAGATCAACTCTGGGGGCCCAGGCCAGAGCAGGGTGGGGGCGGTCACCCATGGGTGCCGTCTGTCATCGTCGGCCAACCTCGCACGGCCCAGGGACGGCCCAGCCCGGCGCTTGTGCCGCTGCCCGCGCCGAGGGCTGAATCGGCAAGTTTTACGAAGTTTCGGCAGAGCCGAGCGATGGCTCCTACAGTGGGATGCATGACGCATGAAAACGAGGAAGAGTTGGACCCCAAGGAACAATTTCTGTTCACTGTGGCATATCTCGGGGAAGAATTCTGGCGGAGCATGGACGCGCTTCTGGAGGTGGCGACGGTTGCGTCACCGCAAATCAAGAAGTTGGATTCCGATTTCCTCCCTTCAGTCATGGATCCAGTTTTTGAGCGTCTGACCGAGGAAGAGTTTAAAAAGATTGGCGACGCCTTCAAAAGGTACGAAAAAGAGATCGAAGAGGGGCGAAGCCCATCCCCTTTGAATATCATGTGGGAGGCGGTGAAAGATGAGTCATGGGGTCCCGCCTGGATGCATCATCTCCACGAGGCACTGAGTCGCTCACCTCGTCTGCCCATGTTCCTTCAATCGACCATTGTTTCAGCGGTGAGCAATTTTGAGGTGCTACTCGCTGGCCTGGTGTCCAACTTCTATGAGATCGCACCTCAAGCCCTAGAGGCGTCCTCTAGGGACAAGGGTAAAGAATTCTCCTTGCGTGAGCTTAAGGAGATGAAGAGCCTAGAAGATGCGATTAAAATTGCAATTGATCGCCGTGTCGAGGAGTTCATGTTTGGCAGCTTCGGCGACTGGCGAAAATTTTTCGCCGACAAAATGAAGCTAGATTTTGAAGATTATGCGATTGATTGGAATTTTTTGCAGGAGGTTTTCCAGCGCCGTCATGTGATAGTCCATAACGGCGGGCATGCAAGTCGCCGCTACATGCAGAATGTCGATGCGGGGCTTAGGAAGGGAGTAAAGGAAGGGGATCACCTGCAAGTTGATGAAGATTACCTCAACAAGGCTACCAATGAACTCCTCTGCTTCGGGTACCTCCTCATGAGTGCTCTCGCGCTGAAATTTGCGACGGGGCATAGCTCGGGAGTGGTTAGCCGTGTACATGATTTCGCATATCAGAACCTCGCGAAAGGACGCTATGAGCTAGTCGAAAAGTGCACTTCCTATGGGGCTGAAATCTCTTCGAGCATGGAGGACGAGCTGCTCTTTCGGGTCAACTCCTGGATCGCCAGGCAAAGAATGGGGGATAAGGATGTCCTGCGTGAGGTGAACGATTGGGGCGTAGCTGCCCTGAGTCCCAGATATGTACTGGCCAAGCATTGCCTCCTCGGCGAGAAAACTGAGGCTATGCAGGTACTCAGGGGCTTGACTGCATCGGGCGATATAGATCTTGATAATCTTATCGAGTGGCCCCTCTTGGAGCCTCTTCGGGGAACCGACGAATACCAAGAGCTGGTTCGGAATGCAGAGGTGCCGGAAGATTGGCATTTTGCCGAGCAAGTACTTTTCGAGAATCCCAAAACCGCGATGCTGCACACTAGGCGTTGCGGCTTGGTGCGAGCCGACTTTAAGCGGCGATCCATCGGACAAATCGACTTGACCTCTGCTCTTCTCTGCAAGCGGTGCAAGCCGTCAACTGCGTTGGGTGACGTCGAGTGACTCGAAAGACTCAAGGGTGACAACTAGGTCGGTGGAGCGGCTTTGGGCTGGAGCTGCTTTGGCGCGAGTGATCATGGCCCATTACGCTGGCCCGCGGATCGGGCAGGTTTGTGAGCCTGCCCGTTAGTGCCCGATCTTGGGCCATGATCTTCGAGGCTCGCGCCAAAGTGGCTGCCTAAAGCCGTGGAGCCGACCGGCCTCAGCCACAGAGGGTTTTCCTTCCTTCGCCCGCATGCATGCAGCGCGCCGCCGGGCGCGGCCAGCCGGGGCGAAGACAGGAGGCAGGCCGCGCCGTCGAGGCGGCGCGCGCCCGCGCCGTGCGCGGGCCTTGATGAGGCAGGGAAAGTTCAGAACGCAGCTCAGGGCGGGCCGATGCCCACCTTGGCATCAGGTGCCGGGGCGGGGAGCAACGTCAGCCGGCATGAGTCGGCTGGTGAAGCCTTCGACGCACAGCCGCTCAAAGGCGGCTGCAACGGTGTCAGGTACGTCCTGCTCGATGGCCAGGCCCAACCTCGGGAAGACGAGCACTCGTTGCAGGGCGCCCACGATCATGTCGATCACCATGCGAGCGTCCCCGATGGAGTCGGCGTACTCCTCCAAGCCCATCGGCGTGGACGCGCACACCACTTCGACCTCGGGCCACTTCTTCCGCATCATGGCGTACGAGCGCCGCTCTTCGTACGGCTTGCTCACGAGCAGGACGGACGAGACCTTGACATCGGCCTCTGCCAGCACCGCTTTCGTGAACTCGATGTTCTCGCCCGTGTTCGTGGCACGCGGTTCCAGGAGTACTGCCGAATCGGGCACCCCTAGCTGCAACGCCCGCTCTCGGTAGTGGACAGCCTCACCGCGCGGCATACGCGCCCGGGTCGTGGGGCTGGTGGCCCCCGTGAAGACGATGACCGGCGCCATGCCCTGGTGGTACAGCTCGGCTGTCACGTCAGCCACACCGAGGTCGTGACTGCCCAGACCAACGGCCACCGAACACGGCCGTGGCTCGTGATGCATGAAGTGGTAGTCCCACAGGAGTCGAGCATCCGCCCATGCCTGTGCCGAGATCATTCCTGCCCCTTCCTGTCCTGTGCCGAGTCGGGAACCTTGAAGTCGTACTCCCACGCGAAGCGAGAAGCCGAGTGAATGCCCACCGCGAACTCAACCACCGTGCCATCTGCGGTGTACGTGGTCCGGTGCAGCTCGACTACGGGCTCACCGGCGGGGAGCTGTAGGAGCTGCACTTCGTCCGTTGTCGGGACGCGAGCGAAAAGGGCCTCTCTCATGTGGTCGATCTCGTATCCGGCGTCGTAGAGGACCCGGTATCCGCCGCCACGGCCGGCCGGGCCCGGCGTGGGGTCGACGATGCGTGTCCCCTCGACGTGCTCCGGCCTGTAGTAGCTGGTCAGCGTGTGAGTCGGCTGCACCCCTTCCTTCACGAGTCGGGCGCGTGCGTATACCTCGGAGCCGACTGGGATGCCCAGCCCCTCCGCTACGAGGCTGTCTGCCTCGACGCGGCTCACGGTCTGTGTCTGCTCGTTGCGCTTGTACTCACGTCCCGATGCGACGCGGTCAGCGATGAACGCGACTTCGTCACCGTCGCGCCACTTCGCCTTGTCGTACCGGGCGATGCCCAATCGCTTGAGCGGAGCACGCGGACGCACCACGGTGCCGTGTCCGCGCGTCGACGTCACGAGGCCTTCAGCCTCCAGGGCCTTGTAGGCCTTGTGGACGGTCTCCTTCGAGCCTTCCCCGTCCTCGACAAGCTTTCTGATCTGGGGCAACTGGGCGCCCGGCGGATACTCACCGCTCTTGATCTGCTCCGCGAACCTGTCCGCCAGTTCGCGCCACTTCGGTGCCACGCAGAACTCCTCTCGACGCGAACCAGTGAACCACAGTCCTAGGACTGTTGACAGTCCTAGGACTGCGTGCCATCGTCTTCTCAAGCCGCTCGCAGTCCTAGGACAGCGGGCCGGAAGGGTCCTTCTTTGGGCTGCTTCCAGGTAGTGCCGGTTCGGGATGGCTCGCCTTCATGTGGGGCCCTGAGCCGGTCGTTCGTTGAGAACTGAACAGAGGGCGCACCGCAGCCTGCACATGGGAAGAGCGGCCGTCAGAAGCATCAGGCAACAGCGACAAGCCGTAGGCCCTGCCGCACGAGCAGCAAGCACCTTCTCCCATGCCGTCCCTGCGGGGCGGACAAGTGATCCACACGTGCGGTGAGACAAGGGCAAAGATCGCGGAGCCCCGAAGGCAGCCTGACCGGTTCGAGTCCGGTCCGGGGCACTTTGGCCGCTGCTCAGTGGCCGTGCCGCGCGAGGTTCGCGCGGCTTCACCACCAACGGCGTGCACCCCCGGAGATTAGGCCCTCCGGGGGTGCTGTTCGGGCCGTTCCCACCTTCGAGAGGAACACGACCCATGAGGCACATCGGTGCTGTTCAGGCGGTTGTTACCGCCGACGAGTTCGACCGCGAGCCGACGGCCGCGGAGCTGAACGCCATCGCGGTCCAGACGCCGCTCATCGACGCGGAAGTCGAGTTGCTGGACGTCCGTATCGCCCTGTTGGACCGGACGCCGAACGAGCTGGACGAGCGGCGGCTGCGCAAGGCAGTGCACAAGGTGCTGGCCGAGCGCGTTGCGCTGGCCAACCGCGCGACCGCGGGGGAGGCGGCGTGATCCGCATCGTCACCGCGGCCCGTCTGGAACGGCTGGACGCCGATGCGGGCGCGGCCCGCGAGCACGCCCGGCAGACCAGCGGTGCTGCGAACGAGGCGTTCGGCCGGCACGTGCGGGAGCTGTACGCCGGCACTGACCGCGCGGAGCGGGCGGAGGCTGCCGCCGCCGAGGTGGGCAAGTTCCTGGCCCACGCGGTTGAGGAACTGTCCGTGGCGCAGCAGCAGCTGCTGCTGAAGGACATCGAGATCCAGCGGCTTCGCAAGGAGCTGGAGGGTGAGTCGATGGAGGGGCGGACGCTGACGGTGCTGCTGCACTACGGCGAGCCGCACACCGTCTATGCCTCCCGTGAGGACGCCTATGCCGACACCGCCACGCACGGAGTGCCCGCCGGCACCCCGTGGGTGCCCGCGCGTGAACGCCCGCCGTCTGCGTCCGAGTGGCGTTGTGAGGCGTTCATCTACGACGCCGCCTCCAACGGGTTCCGCCGCGCGTTCATGCCTGTTCCGAGGTCGATGGGGGAGGCGGCGTGAACAGTGTTCAGACGCGTTCAGCGGAGCGTGCCCTGTCGGGTGGCACGTGGCTGATCGTGTGCGGGGCGATGCTCTATTCAATCCTGACCGTAACGCCGTTGATGGCCGCGCATACGGCGGATGAGTGGGACTGGACGGCGCCGATTCTGCCGCTCGTGGTGGATGCCGCGGTGGTCATCGTGGTCAAGCTCGATGACGTGCTGGCCCGCCTGGGCGGGCACGGCGGACGGTGGCCCGTCACCCTGCGCTGGATGACCGGCCTGATGACCCTCGCGCTCAACACGGCCGACTCCGCGCTGAAGAAAGACCTGGTCGGGGTGGCTGTGCACTCGGTGGCGCCGCTGCTGCTGATCGTCACGGCGGAGACCAGCCTGGCCTACCGGCGGGCCATCGCTCACGCCGTGGCGGCTCTGGAAGTCAAGCAGAGGGCCGAGCGGGAGCGGCGGGAGGAGGCGGCCCGCGAGCGCGAGGAGCGGGCCCGTGCCGAGGCACGGGAGGAGCGCGAGCACACGGCGAGGCTGGCGCGTGAACAGCGTGAACACGAAGCCGCATTGGCCCGTGAGCAGGCTGAGCGGGAGGAGCGGGCCCGGCGCGAGGAGCGCGAGGCCCGGGAGCGGGCGGAGGCTGCCGAGCGGGAGAGTCGTGAACGCCGTGAACGCGAGCGTGAACGCCGTGAACAAGAGCGGCAGGCGCTTGAACAGCAGGCCCAGCAGCGGGCTGAGGAAGAGGAGCGCAAGCGCGCCGAACAGGCGAGGCGTGAACGCGCGGTGCTGCTGGACGGCCCGCCCGTGAACACCAAGCTGCCCGAGGACCACGCCCGGCGGATCATCGCCGCCGCGGTGGCCGAGGGCGTGTCGGTGCGGCGCGCGGCGGAGCTGTGCGGCTGGTCGGTCGGCTGGGTCTCCGCCCGCTACGCAGAGCACCGCGAGCCTGCCGCCGACGGTCGCGCTGAACTCGCCATCGCGGGCCAGTAATGGGCGGCATAAGCGTCCGGTTCTGGGACCCGGACGGCGCCAAGTACGGCATCCCCACCTACCCGCTTCACATGGCCCCGGAGGGTCTGGCCACGCGCCGACAGTTGCGGGCACGTGGGCTGCGTCCGGGCGGTCAGGAGATCGCCGCTCAAGTGCTGTGGCGCCACCCGCGCGGCATCGCGGCCGCGTACCTGTACCGGATCGACCTGGCCAAGCCCGTGCGGCCCATGACGCCGGCGCGGTGGCGGGCGCACGAAGCGATGATGCGCCCCCGCCGCACCTGCCCCGCATGCCTCCGCGACGTCGGCTATGTCATCCGCACCTCGATCGGCACGTGCGAGCCCTGCGCTCCCGACCGTGCCGCCGCCTGAACTCGCACAGCACCTCAACCACCCCTTCTCGTCAAGGAGTTTCGCTGTGTCCAGCCGTACACGTACCCGCGTCCAGAAGGTGCCCGCGGGTGCCGCCACTGTCCGTATCCCGCGCCAGCACGGGCGCCGCGGCGCTCAGCCGCTGGTGTTCGTGATGCCCGAACGTCCCTCGCTTGCCCGCGAGTTCGCCGCGTTCGGCGTGCGTCTGCTGTGGGACCACCGAGTCGGTCTCGCCCCGCTCACCCTTGGCCTTACGGCCCTGGTCTCTGCTGGCGTCCTGCACTGGTGGGCGTGGTGGTCCGGGTTGGTCCTCGCCCCGTTCGCCGCCGGGCCGCTGGTGTGGCTGCTCATCGCCCAGCGTCGCCGTCCGGCCGGCCGCTCGGTCACTTGGTGGCGTGCCGGTTTCACGGTGTTGGGCACCGCGGCGCTGTCCTGGCTGGCGCTGGCCGCCGGGTTCGGTCCGCTGGCCGGTCCGCTGTTCACGCTGTGGCTGGTCATCACGGTGGCCGCTCAGGTGGCGTGGCTGGTCATCCGCAGGAAGGGCTGAGCAGCCGTGTTCGGCGCGCGCCGCGCCGCCTGGCTGGACCGCTCGTGGGCTTTCGGCTCGCGGGCGGCCGGCTGGTTGGGCGCCTTCGTTCATGCCGTCTCGGGTCAGTCCCGGTGGCGCCCCATCGACCTGTACGCCGCGGCCGTCACGGCACGGTTCGCGGCTTCCCACCGGCTCATCGAGCAGGCCGCCGATGCGGTGGACGACGGCTGGTCCGTCGACCACATCGCGACTTCGCCCCTGCTCGGGTCCATCACCGTCTTCGAGGAGGACGACTCGTGAGCACTCCCCCCAACGGCGCCTCGGCCGGTCAGGCCCCCTTTGGTGCGACCGGCAACGGCGGCGCCCCCTCGGGCGGCCGGAGCAGGCACACCCACAAGGAACGCACCTACAACGTCAACTTCGGCTCCACCAACGGCAACGGCGGTGGGGCAGGCGGGTTTAACGGTGAGTCCGGTGGGGGCGGGGCGGCCGACCGGCACCAGGGCGACCGGCTGATCCACCTGGTGGAGCGGATCGAGCTGCGCTCCGACAAGGACATCCTTGCTCTGGGCAAGGCCATCAACCACCTGGGCCGCGAGCTGTACCTGATCCTGGGCATGCGTGCCGAGGAGGTCAACGGCGTGCTGTCGACGTACAAGGGCAAGTGGTACACCTTCGGCGCGCAGTCCCGGATCAAGGCCCGGCTGGTCTCCGCGCACCTGAAGGTGTCCGCGGAGGCCGCCAAGGCTCTGGGTGTGGGTGCGCTGAAGATGGCGCACGCCTTCGACCGGCACTTCGTGAAGCCGGAGCAGGAGGCCAAGCAGCGGCGCAACGGCAAGACGGCCCGCCCGACGTTCACGATCGGGGAGGACTGATGGCCCGCCGCGAGCGCGACAACACCCCCGCCATGCGCGGGTGGGACGGCCAGAACGGCTACACGCTGGCCACCCTGCCCGGCGGGCGGGGCGGCATCCTGTCCACCATTGGCAGCCACATCGCTGCCAAGGCGGCACCGTACCTGCCGCCGTGGATCGGCGCCGCCGTCCTCCCGCCCGCCGCCGGGTGGGGCGTCAACGAGATGTGGGGCGACAGCGCGCTGTCGGCGGGGCTCGCTTCCGCCGGCATGGGCGCGGGCGGTGTCCTGCTGTCCGCCGTGACCTGGGCGGTGGCGGGCGGGACGAACAAGTTCCGCCGCTACCGGCGCGTGCAGGCCACCGCGAGCGTGGCCGCCGGCATGGGCTGGCTCACCTGCTCGGTGTCCGCAGGTCCCTTCGGTCACCCGATGACAGACCTGTGGCTGCTCGGGGGCGGGCTGTTCGCCGCGTCGTGGAACGTGCGCCAGATCATGCGCAACGCCCAAGACGAGACCGAAGAGACCGAGTCGACCGGCCTGGGCAAGCTCGCCGAAGCCATCGGGCTGGAGAAGGTGCAGGTCAAGAACGCGCGTGGCAACGGCAAGGGCACGGTGAAGGCGGAAGTCGTCGTGCCTCCGGGCAAGACGATCGAGGACGTGCAGGCCGCCGCTCCCAAGCTCGCCGCGGCCCTGCACGTGCCGCCGTCCGCGGTCACCGTCGACCGCAACCCGGACAACGCCGCCCGCGGCAGCTTCTCCGCCCGCGTCGCCGACCTGCTCAAGGACGGCGTGCCCTTCCAGCCCCCGCAGGAACTCGGGCTGCTGCCGACAGAGCCGATCCCGGTGGGCCTGTACGCCGACGGCGAGGTGTGGTTCATCAACCCGTTCCTTGCCGAGATCCTCCAGCACCTGCTGGTCATGGGCGTCACCGGCTCCGGCAAGTCGGAGTTCGCCCGCACGGTTCTGGCGCACCTGATGACCCGCCGCAAGCTCAGCATCTGGCTGATCGACCTAGCCAAGGGTGAGCAGACCGTCGGGCACATGCAGGAGGGCCTGGACTGGTTCGTCGACCGCAAGCGCGGCGGCACCCGTGAGGCCAAGGCCATGCTGCGCTGTCTGCCCGGGGTGATCGCCGAGCGCGGCACCGCACTGGCGGAAGAGGGCCTGGACCAGTGGACCCCGGCGTCGAAGCTGAACGCGATGGTGGTGTGGATCGAAGAGGCCGCCGACGTCGCCGACTTCGACGTTCTCTCCAAGATCGCCCGCACGGCCCGGTCGGTAGGCGTCTGGCTGGTCATCAGCCTCCAGCGCGCCACCTGGAAAAACATGGACATCGACGTGCGCACCAACCTCCAGGCCGCCGCCTGCTTCGGAGTCGACGAAGCCTCCGACGCCGGATTCTGCCTCCCCGACCGCGTCACCGACTCCGGCGCCGTCCCGGACTGGGGAGCGGACCGGCCCGGCTACGGCTTCTCCACCGGCATGGGCATCCCCGCCAAGCGGTGGACGACCGAAGTGCGCGGCTCCCTGACCAAGACGGTCAAGGAGCAGATCCGGGAGATGGTGGTGGCCGCCGCCGCGGTCCGTGACCCGCTGGACGAGGAGTCCGCGCGGGCCGCCGGGCTGGCGTACGAGCAGCGCACTCACCGCGGCACCAACCGCACCACCCCCGGCACCATGCCTGCCCCGCTGCACGCCGCCCCCGAGCCTGCCTGGGACGAGGACGCGGACGGCACTACGGACGACATCGACGCCGTGGACCCTGCGGTAGAGGAGGCCGCCGCCATGGAACTGCAGGACGCCTACCACGAGGTCATGTCGCAGATCCCGGCGGATCCCGAGCCGGACGCCGACTACGCCCGACTCCGCCTGGACGACGACGTACCCGACGCCGACCCGGAGACCGACCTCACCTTCGAGCAGGCGGCCAAGCCGTCCACCGACGAGGCCCGATCGATCCTCTACAGCGAGATCGACGGATGGGCGACCCAGGGCCGCCTGACGTTCGAGCCGGGCGACCTGATCCCCGCTACGGTCGCGGCCGGCCGCTCCCGCCCGTGGCTCCAGGGCGAGCTGAAGAAGCTCACCAGTGAGGGCGTCCTCCAGCGCGACGGACAGGGCGAGTACACCATCGTCCGCCCGATCGCCGTCGCCGCCTAGCACTACCCACCGTGACGCCCTGACTGTCAGGGCCGCGCTCTGACTCTGACAGTCAGGGCGCGGCCCGGCCTATAGGGAAGTCAGCGATTTCCGGCCTGACAACGGGCCTGACACCCCCGTCTGACTGTCAGCCCCTGCCCTCTGACAGTCACGATCCGTGATCGGAGAACCGGTCGTGACCTACCCCCTTGAGCCCTACCAGGCCCCCACCCCGAACACCTCGATACAACCCCTCCAGCACCCCGTAAAGGGGCCGGTGGAGCTGTACGGCGAACGCGGGCCGGTCGTCTGGGTCCCGGACGCCTACGGCCGCATGGTGCCCATGCCCAAGCACCTCGCCCCGCCCCCGGTTCCCGCCACCGAACCGCGCGACCTGACCCCGCTGCCCCTGCTGGACCCGATCGCTCAGCGCTTCATCGGCGCCGGGATCGGCGGCGGCACCTTCGCGGCCGGCGTCGGCTACGGCGTGGGTGAAGTCATCAACGCCGCCGCCGGGTTCGGCTCCGGCGCCGCCATGTGGATCGCTCTCGCCGTCCTCGCCTGGCGCACCCCCGTCCGCGCCATCACCAAGGGCGGGAGCGGCAGCACGGTCAACATCCGCAAGGCCGTCATCAAGCGCAGCCACTTCCACGGCTAGCTACGCCAAGGCCGGCCCCCACCGTCTCGCCAAAGATCGCGGGGCCGCCCTTGTCAGCCAGTCACTCATCAAGGAACTGGAGACATCCAGCATGACCCAACCGACCAACATTCGGCGAGACGGCCAGCGGCCGTTGCTGCTGGACCTGTTCTCGTGCGCCGGCGGCGCCGCGATGGGCTACCTGCGCGCCGGTTTCCGCGTGCACGGCTGTGACATCGCCGACCGGCCCAACTACCCCTTCACCTACCACCGGGGCGACGCGCTGGAGTACCTCGCCCACCTGATCACCACGGGGGAGATCGAGCGGTACGTGTTCGTGCATGCCTCGCCGCCCTGCCAGGCCAAGTGCTCCCTGACCATCGGCACCAACCAGTCCAAGGGGTGGGGCGGCACACACGAAGACCTCGTGGCACCCACCCGTGCGCTGCTCGACGAGACGGGTCTGCCGTACGTCATCGAGCAGCCCAACGGGCGTGCCGAGATCCGCAAAGACCTCTGGCTGTGCGGCGAGATGTACGGGCTCGACGTGATCCGGCACCGCAACTTCGAGCTGGGTGGCTGGACCGCCCCCCAACCGGCTCACCCCCGTCACCGGGGGCGGGTGCGCGGCTACCGCCACGGCGAGTATCACGACGGCCCTTACGTCGCCCCCTACGGCAACGGGGGTGGCAAGCCGACCGTCCAGGAACTCCAGGCCGCGATGGGCATCACCTGGACGAACGTGCGCGAGGAACTGACCGAGGCCATCCCGCCCGCCTACGGCGAGTACATCGGCCGTGCCTTCCGCGTCTCCCGCGCCAGCCTGGGGGTGGCGGCATGAACGAGCAACTGCGCGCCGCCCTCGACCTGGCCGCTTCCCGGATTCCGGTCCTGCCGCTGCGGGCGGGCAAGGTACCGTTCGGCAACTGCCGACGCTGCGCCGACAACGCATGCGGCGGCCGGCCGAATATGAAGACCCCCGGCCCCTGCACCTGCCCTGCCCCCTGCCACGGCTGGGCCGCCGCCACCACAGACTCCGCCGTCATCATCTCGCCGGCATGGGCGACCGCGTGGCAGGGCGCCGCGGCGGTCGCCTACCACCCTGGTGGGGCGGGGCTGACGGTCGTCGACTGCGACAACGCCGACGCCATCGCGTGGGCCCGCGAGACGCTGCCCGCCACCCGGATCGTGCCCACCACCCGCGGTGAGCACTGGCTCTACGTCGGGACGATGCCGTCGGCCAACGGCGTGCGGCCCGGCGTGGACATCAAGTCCACCATGGCCTACGCCCGCTGGCTCGGATCTGGCACGGGCACCATGGCCGCGCTGCCCGACGTCGTGCGCGCGCTCACCGCAGCCAAGCCCGCGGCACCCGTACCCGTCAGGGTGCCCGCGCCGGTCGGAGGCGGGGAATGCCGCCACCGCAGCCCCGCCTACCTCGAACGCGGGATCGCCATGGCGGAGCAGCGCATCACCGAGACGTCCAGCGGCGTGCACACGGCCGTGTACCGGACGTTCCTGGCCGTGCTCTCGACGCACGGCCGGTGCGGCTGCCTCACCGAGGATCACATCGCCCGCCTGTTCACCGCCGCTCAGGCCAAGGGCGAGACCGCCCGGCACTGCATGGATGCGTGGACCAACGCACGTACCACGTTGGGGCTTTGAGCATGGACGACGACGACAAGAACCCGGCCCGGAAGGTCATCGCGGACTACGCGCAAGAGCGCTTCCGCTACTTCCGCACCGCGGACGGCACCGTCTACGCACAGCGCAAGGGCCACCCCGTGGCCCGCCCGATCCGCTCCCAGGGCACCACCGGAAGCCACCGCCAAGAACTCATGGTCGGCCTGTTCAAGGACGGACTCGGCACGTTCAACGGCACCGCGATGAAGGAGGCACTCGACTTGATCGAAGCACTCGCCCTCACGGAGCAGGTCCAGCCCGTCCACATCCGCGTCGCCCCCGGCTTGGACGGTGCCACCTGGCTGGACCTGGGCCGCAACGACGGCCAGTCGGTCCGCATCCATCCCACTGGCTGGGACATCGCCGTCCCCGACCCGAGCGAGGTGTGCTGGCGCCGCACCCAGCTCACCGGCGAACTGCCGCTGCCCGCCAAGGACACCAACGGCAAGGGCATCGACCTGCTCTTTCGGCTCTGCAACTTCGCAGGCGCCGAGACCGAGTGCCTGGCCATGGCCTGGCTGATCGGCTGCCTGGAACCCTCCGTGCCCGTCCCCGCCCCTTTCCTCACCGGCCCCCAGGGCGCGGGGAAGTCCACCGGCGGGCGGATGCTGATCCGGCTCATCGAGGGCATGACGGGTGACCTGCGCCGGGCCCCGAAGGACGAGGACAACCTGATCGCGGCCGTGGCCGCGGGATGGGTCACCGCGCTGGACAACCTCTCCCACATGACCCCGGACCTGTCCGACGCCATGTGCTGCATCGTCACCGGAGCCGAGAGCGTCAAGCGCGCCCTGTTCACCGACGGAGACGTCTTCCGCGCCCGCTACCGCCGCCCCCTGCTCCTGACCGGCATCGACGTCGGCGTCATCCGCCCCGACCTCGCCGAACGCCTCCTCCCGCTGCGCCTGGAACGCCCGAAGGTGCGGCGCACCGAAGCGGAACTGTGGGCGGAGTACGCCGAAGCCCTGCCCGTCATGCTCGGCTCCCTGCTGGATTTGACCGTCAAGGTCCGCGCCGCCACCGCGGAGACGCCGACCGACTTGCGGATGGCGGACTTCGCCCACCTGTGCGCTCAGCTCGACGAGGCGATGGGCCTGGGTGCGCTGGCGGCCTACCGGGCGGGGCTGGACGATCTGAACGACGACGTCATCGAGGGCGACCTGCTCGCGCAGACCGTGCTCCAGTACGCGGCCGGCATGGAACCCGGGGCACAGGAGCGGATGTCGTCCGCGGAGTGGCTGCACCTGCTCACCCGGCTCTACAGCGGCGAGGAGTGCCGCCCGCTGCCCAAGGGGTGGCCGACCACCGGCAAGGTCCTCTCCGACCGCCTCAAGCGCCTTCAGCCCACCCTCGCCGCCCGCGGCCTGGTCGTGGACTGGGGACGCACAAAAACGGCCCGCTACATCGAGCTGACCGAGCCCGCGCTGGCACCCGGGCCTCAGCAGGAAACGGCGTTCTGAGCGCGGGGTCACCGCACAACCGCAAGAAGAGCACCCGGGGCGACGCGGCCCTGGGTGCTCCTCTTTCTGTTCGGTGCGCAGCACCGCCCGAAGGACGCGCCGCGCAGCGGCTCCTTCTTCGCGTTCGAAGCCGCGCCCAACAACAGACACCACCCCCTCTCTTTTCCTAAGTAGGGGAACGCTGCGTCACCTGCGTCACCCACGCCGGAAAACGGCCCCTGACCAGCAGAGAAGGCGGTGACGCAGAGCCCAACCGTCTGCGTCATCGTGCGTCACCTGCGTCACCCCCCGGTGACGCAGGTGACGCGGCGGTGACGCAGACCCACCGTGCTCCGTCACCGATAACCGCAGGTCAGAAGCCTGAATGACGCAGGTGACGCGGTGACGCAGAAATCTCAACCTCGGACAGGTGCCAGCCCCGCCACGACTAGAGCCTCGAAGGAGTCGACTGTGGCACGCCCTCAGATGCTCAAGCTCCCCGAAGTCCTCGAAGAGATCGGCATGAGCCGCGCCGCCTTCTACCGCATGCGCGCCCGCGGCCAAGCCCCCCGTCTCCGCAAGCTCCCCAACGGCCAAGTCCGCGTCAGCCGCGCCGACCTTGATGCCTGGTGGGAGCGCTGCGAGCAGCACGCCGCATAGATCAAACCGCTTCACTGGGGCCCGCGCTGAGCGCGGGCCCCTCGTCACGTCTGGAGAGACATGCTCACGTATGACGTCGATATCTGGTCCATCCGCAAGCGCGCCGGCCGTCCCAAGCCGTGGGAGCTGCGTTGGAGGGTTGGCGAGCGTCCCCACTCCCGCAGCTTCAAGCTGAAGCCGCAGGCAGATGGGCGCCGGGCCGAGTTGATGGCGGCTCTGCGGGATCAGCAGCAGTTCGACGAGGAAACGGGCTTGCCCGCACGTGAGTTGATGGCTCTGACCTCTCCGTCCTGGTACGAACACGTCACGGAGTACGTACTCATGAAGTGGCCGCGCGCCGCCGCCAAGCACCGGGCGAGCATCGCGGAATCCCTCGCGGTCGTGACGCCCGCACTCGTCACGAACAAGCGGGGGGCACCCAACCCCTCAGTGCTGCGCGATGCGCTCTACCAGTGGGCCTTTCGCGCAGTTCGAGGGCCGGACGGCACTTGGGTCCCGCGCTACGCAGCCGAAGAACCACCAGCGGAGATCCGCACCGCGCTGGAATGGGTCGCCGCCCGCTCCATCAAGGTCAAGGCCTTGGAGGATCCCGCGCTCCTGCGTCCCGCCCTTGAAGCCCTCTCGCTCCGTCTGGACGGTGGGAAAGCCGCGGAGAACACCGCCCGACGTAAGCGCATGGTGCTGAGCAACGTCCTTCGCTACACAGTCGAGGAGAAGGGCCTACTCGCGTCCAACCCTCTCCCGCGAGTGGACTGGACTGCGCCCGAGAGTGACGACGAAATCGACTTCCGGTACGTGCCGGACCCACGGTTGGCGCGAGCCCTGCTCGGGGCAGTCCGCGACTCTGGCCCCCGCGGTCAGCACCTCCACGCGTTCTTCGGATGCCTCTACTACGCCGCCATGCGGCCTGGTGAAATCGTCGCGCTCACCGAATCCGACTGCGCCTTGCCGCCTAACTCGCCCGACACCGTTCAGGAGTGGGGTGAACTCCTGCTCGGGGAGAGCCGCCCGGAAGTCGGCGGCGGCTGGACGGATGAGGGCACGTCGTACGAAAAGCGAGGGCTCAAGCGACGTAAGCAGGGAGCGACACGGACCGTGCCCATTCCGCCCGTTCTCGTGCACCTCCTTCGTCAGCACATCGAGCGCTACGGCACGGCCGACGACGGCCGGCTGTTCCGGGCCTCGCGGGGAGGGCGCGTCCCGTCCACCGAGTACTGCGACATCTGGGAGAAAGCGCGAAAGGTGGTCCTCACGCCCCGTGAGGTGAAGTCGGACCTCGCCGCCGTGCCGTACTCCCTCCGGCACGCGGGAGTCTCCCTCTGGATCAAATCGGGGGTGGACCCCGCGGAAGTCGCCGCGCGCGCCGGCCACAGCATCGCCGTGCTCTACCGCTTCTACGCAAAGATCCTCAAGGGCGGTCAGCAGCACTCCAACGACCTCATCTCCCGCGCGCTCGACGAGGGGGAAGGGTCCTGACTCTGGCCCACAGATGGCCCATACGTACTGGTCAACGCTGGGATATGGGCGAGAAGGGGTGAGACAGGGTCAATGCGAAAGGGGTGCTCCGGAGACCGGGGCACCCCTTCTGACCAGCACCTAAGCTGACCTGCCTGCGGTGGGTGTGGGATTTGAACCCACGGTGACTCGCGCCACGACGGTTTTCAAGACCGTTCCCTTAGGCCGCTCGGGCAACCCACCTCGCCCCGGCCCACCAGGGGCGGAGCGCGTACAGACTACCGGCCTCGGCCGCTGTGCGGGGATGGTGATCCCCTCTTGTCGAGCCCGGGCTGTACGCGCGCGTGGGCGGTCGGGTCAGCTGTCGCCCGTGCGGGCGGCCAGGGTGACGTCGACGGTGTGGGTCTGGCCGCCCCGTTCGTAGGTGATCGTGACCTTGTCGCCGGGCTGGTGGGTCCAGATCTCGCCGATCAGGGTGGGGCCGGAGTCGATCACCGTGTCGTCGAGCTTGGTGATGACGTCGCCGGGCTTGAGGCCGGCCTTGTCGGCGGGGCCGCCCGCCTCGACCGCGTCCGAGCCGCTGGCGCCCTGCTCGGTGATCTTGGCGCCGTCGGCGGTGTCCTCCAGGGAGACGGAGGCGCCGATCTTGGCGTAGACCGGCTTACCGGTCTTGATCAGCTGCTGGGCCACGTACTTGGCCTGGTTGACCGGGATGGCGAAGCCGAGGCCGATCGAGCCGGACTGGCTGGTGCCGCCCAGGCCGTTCGCCGCGGACTGGATCGCGGAGTTAATGCCGATCACATTGCCCTGGGCGTCCAGCAGCGGGCCGCCGGAGTTGCCGGGGTTGATCGAGGCGTCGGTCTGGAGGGCACTCATGTAGGACGCGTTGCTGCCGGTGCCGTCGCTGGAGGCGACCGGGCGGTTCTTGGCGCTGATGATGCCCGTGGTGACCGTGTTGGAGAGGCCGAACGGGGCGCCGATCGCGATGGTCGAGTCGCCGACCGCCACCTTGTCGGAGTCGCCCAGGGTGAGCGGCTTCAGGTCCAACGGGGCCTTCTTGAGCTTGATGACCGCGACGTCGTAGCCCTGCGCGTGGCCGACGACCTCCGCGTCGTACTTCTTGCCGTTCGGGAAGGTCGCCGTCAGCTTGCCGCCGTCGACCGCGTCGGCGACCACGTGGTTGTTGGTGAGGATGTGGCCTTCGCGGTCGAAGACGAAGCCCGTGCCGGTCCCGCCCTCGCCCGCGCTGCTCTCCGCCTGGATGGTGACGGTGCTCGGCAGCGCCGTGGCGGCCACGCCCGCGACGGTGCCCGGGTCGCGCTTGAGCGAGCCGCCGCTGTCGGAGGCGGAGACGGTCGTCGAGGAGGTGTTGTCGTCGTTCTTGGCCAGCGTGTAGCCGAGGCCGCCGCCCAGGCCGCCCGCGACCAGCGCGGCGATGAGCACGGCGGCGAGCAGGCCACCGCGCCCGCGGCCGGACTTCGGCTCCGGCTGCTGGTACGTCGTGCCCCAGCCGGAGCCCGCACCGGCTCCGCCCGCACCCATACCGGCGGCGCCCATGCCCGCGGCGCCCATGCCGGCACCGGCACCCCCAGGGGCACCGGCGTCGGCGTACGGCGGCGTGCCGGGCGGCGGCGGGGGCGGCCAGGAGGCGTCGGGGGCCGAGCCCTGCGAAGCGGTCGGGACGGCCGGACCGGTCGGCTGAGCTCCGTTCGAGGCGGCCTGGGCGTGCGTCGGCTGGGATCCGTCGGCCACCGGCTCGGGGCCGCGCGGCTCACTGGCGTACGGCTCGGCGGCGGGCGGCTGGGCAGCGGGCGGCTGGGTGCCGTTCGGGTTCGCCGGGGCATCGCTCGGTACCGGCGGCAGCGGGGTGGTCGGGGCGGCACCGCCCTCGGGAGCGGGCGGCTCCTGGGGCGCCGGAGCAGCGGGAGCGTCCACCGGCACGGGGGGTGCGGACGGGGCCGGGGGTACCGCGGCGCCCTCGTTCTCGGTGCTCACAGCTTCTCTCCTCGATCCACGGCTGGTTTCTTCGGTCGCACTCGGTCACGCCCGTTCACGCTTGTCCACGGCCGGTGCGCTCAGCTGTGCATGCCTTTGTGTATGCGGTCAGCTTTTCCCACGGGCCGT
This sequence comes from Streptomyces sp. NPDC008086, assembly GCF_042957325.1. Classification (NCBI taxonomy): domain Bacteria; kingdom Bacillati; phylum Actinomycetota; class Actinomycetes; order Kitasatosporales; family Streptomycetaceae; genus Streptomyces; species Streptomyces sp. NPDC008086. The sequence goes on along the minus strand of NZ_JBIBIA010000002.1, from coordinate 737,987 downwards.
CAGAGCACCATAAGCGGTTGCTGTGCGTCCACGGCCACTCCTTACATAGGTCAAGTGCGACCAAAAAGGCGCAATCTCAGTGTCCTCACGCCTTCTCCGCTCGCACGTCTACCCCCCTGCGGTGGCACCATGACGCGGTGACCCACGCACGGCAGCACCAGATCCAAGTCGTCGCCCATCGCGGAGCCTCCGAAGACGCTCCTGAGCACACCCTGGCCGCGTACAAGAAGGCGATCGAGGACGGTGCGGACGCGCTTGAGTGCGATGTACGCCTCACCGCGGACGGCCATCTCGTCTGCGTCCACGACCGCCGCGTCAACCGTACGTCGAACGGCCGTGGCGCGGTCTCCGCGCTGGAGCTGGCCGAGCTCGCCGCCCTGGACTTCGGCTCCCGCAAGAACCGCGACTCGTGGAAGAACCGGGCCGAGGAGCCCGACTGGGAGTTCCGGCCGGAGGACCCGGAGGACACCTCCGTACTCACCCTGGAGCGGCTGCTGGAGCTCGTCGCGGACGCCGGGCGGCGCGTGGAGATGGCGATCGAGACCAAGCACCCGACCCGGTGGGCGGGGCAGGTCGAGGAACGGCTGCTGGTCCTGCTGAAGCGGTTCGGGCTCGACGCGCCCGCCTCGGCCGCCGACTCCCCGGTACGCGTCATGAGCTTCTCCGCCCGCTCGCTGCATCGCGTGCGTGCCGCCTCGCCGACGCTGCCGACGGTCTATCTGATGCAGTTCGTCTCACCGCGGCTGCGGGACGGGCGGCTGCCCGCGGGCGTCCACATCGCGGGCCCCTCGATCCGGATCGTGCGCAGCCACCCGGCGTACATGGAGCGTCTGAAGCGGGCCGGCCACCAGGTGCACGTCTGGACCGTGAACGAGCCCGAGGACGTCGACCTCTGCGTCGAACTGGGCGTCGACGCCATCATCACCAACCGCCCGCGCGCGGTGCTGCACCAGCTCGGCCGCTGACACACGCACGCCCACGCACACGCCCGTACACGCACGCGTGGAGCACTCACAGGCGGGCCTCAGGCAAAGCGTGCACCTGGAAAGCCTCGAAACCTCACCAATCCCTGCGCAACCTATTGACCCATGTGCCCCTTCAGCCCCATCCTCCACTCTCGGCCACACCGACGGATTTCAGCCATCCCGATTACAGGGTGTGCTCCGGCGCGTTCGGTCCGTATTCGATCGTTGCGAATGCGTCACCGGACCTTGATTGGCCGGTTTCCGGTACAGGCCAATGGGGCATCCACACCGTGGCGTGGGGCAAAGGAGGTCTCGGGGGTGGCGTTGGTGGTGGCACAGGAGGTGCCCACGTCGTCGAGCATGGCCGTACCCCATGGCCCTGCGGGCGTGGGGGAAGCGAGACACCGTATGCGCTCACAGTTGCGCAGGGGTGGCGTTGCGGAATCGGTCATCGACGACGCCGTACTGATTCTTTCCGAACTCTTGAGCAACGCGTGCAAACACGGCCGACCACTGGGTGACGCACTGGCCGGGGACGGCGACGTCCGGGCCGCATGGCGCGTGGACGCGAGCGGCAGGCTCACCGTGGAGGTGACGGACGGCGGCGGACCCACTCGCCCTGCTCCGGCCACGCCCTCGGTCACCGCTCACGGCGGCCGCGGGCTGAACATCATCACCGCGCTCGCCGACGACTGGGGCGTCCGGGACGACGCCCGGGGCGAGGTCACCGTCTGGGTCGTGGTCCATGACGACGTTCACGATCCCGACGCGGGGCACCGTCGCGCCGACTTCGCTACGCGCGTCGCGGCACCGGCGGTGAGCGCGATATCCGGTCTCGACTTCGCGGACGCCTTCGACAACCTGGACTGAAGGGCCCCGGTCGCCCAAGCACCGCTTCCGGCACGAGCGGTGGGTTGTCCACAGGCTCCCGTCGACGATGGCGTGAACGGCTAGGCTCGCGCCCGTACGAGACGAGCCGTAACCGGGAGACACCCACGATGGCCAAGAAGCGACCCCAGACCAAGGCCAAGCGCCCGCAGCTCAGCGACGCAGAGATCCCGGTGGTCGGCGCGCGCGAACCCTGCCCGTGCGGCAGCGGCCGGCGTTACAAGGCCTGTCACGGCCGGGCCGCCGCGCACGCGGTGACCGAGCTGGTGCAGCGCCCGTTCGAGGGACTGCCCGGCGAGTGCGACTGGGTGGCCCTGCGCGAGCTGGTGCCCGCCGCCACCGTCGAACTGCCCCTGAAGGGCGGCCTCCCCGAGGGCGTCCCGTCCGTCACGCTGGCCACGGTGCTGCCGATGGCCTGGCCGGCCCTGCGCCGCGACGACGGCTCGGTGCTGCTGGGCCTGCAGAACGACACGGCGTCCGGCGACATCAGCCGCGACCTCGCCGACACGCTCCAGCAGGCGCTCACCGCGAAGCCCGGCACCCCGGTCCAGGGCCGGCGCGCCCCGGCCGACGGTCCGCGGCTGCAGGATCTGCTCGACCCGGAAGGCGCGTTCGAGCCAGTTGTGCACCCGGGCTTCGAGTTCTGGGTCCCGGACGCGGAGAACGCCACTCCGGAGGTGACCGCCTCGCTGGAGCGGGCCAACGCCGCGGCCATCCCGACCGTGAAGCTGACCGGCGTGGACGCCGCGTACTGGTGCGAGACGCCGGAGAAGAACCACCTGCGCTGGGTCATGCCGCACCCCGAGGAGCAGCTTCTGGACGCCCTCGCGCGGCTGCACGCGGCGGGGAGGTCGAGCCTCGGCGACGGCACCCGTCTCGTGGGCTCCTTCCGTGCTCACGGCCTCACCGTGCCGGTCTGGGACCTGCCGAGCGGTGTCGGCGCCGAGGATGTGGAGAAGCCGGCGGCCGAGTTCGCCGAGCGCCTCGCGACCGCCCTGGCCACGGACGCTCCGCTCACTCCTGACGAGCGTCGCGCGCGTGGCGGCCTGACCAACCGGCAGGTCACGCTCAGCTGACGCGCCCCGCGGAGACCGGGTTCGGCTGAACGGCCGTTCAGCCGAACCGACCCGCTCCGGGAGGGTGAATCCGATCACAACTCCCATGCGGAGCAAGGGAATCCGTGACTGGAAAGCCCGGATCGAATTTGCGAACCGCCGATCTCTTGTTACCGTTCGAGTAGCCCGGTTGCTGGTGCATCCCCCGTCGCCAGCAACCGGGTCTTTCCATGTGCACGTTCCTTTACGGAACGGCGGCACATGTCAACGGCCCGAGGACTCCTCGGAATTGCCCGGCTCGGAGTTGCTCGCGGAACGCAGCAACAGCGCCCCGCGCCCGGCCCGCTCCGCGAACTCCGTGACCGCCGTATAGGCGTCCGAACCTCCGCGCGTGCGCTCCCGAGGCGTCTCGCACGTCCCCGGCTCGTCCTCGGTGCCCACGACGCAGCGCATCTGCAGCGTGCGCCCACCGGGCCCCATGAGGCTCAGCACGGAGTCCAGCGCACCGCCCGTCGCATTGCGGAAGTACGTGCGCGCCCAGGTCTCCTCGCCCTGGGTGAGGACACAGGTCTGCGCCTCGATGCCCTCGGGCGAGGTGAGTTCCGGACCGCAGCGCACGGCGGTGGACAGGCCGAGGTCGAGCAGCAGCGCGGTGCCGGTCGGATCGGCGGAGGGCGCCTTGGCGTCGCCGCGTGGCGACGGACGTACGGCGCCGTCCTTCGGGGCGGGCGAGGAGGGCCGTACGGCCTCTCGGTCGGACGCCCCCACGACGGCCCGGCCCGCGTCGACGACCTGGCCGGCGGCCGCCCAGGCCAGTGGCAGGGCGACCGCGGCCGCCGCGACGGACGCGAGGGCGATCAGACGGACTCTTCGATGGTTCGGCCCGCGGCGATGCGACGACGGTGCCCTATTTCCCCTGGTATGACGCGGCATACTGCGGAATGTAACGACCGCACGGGCATGTGCCGTTCCGCGCGCGCCGGATGGCCCTACAACTCGGGCGCGCTCACACCCGTACGAGTGAGGGCCTCGACCACCGCGTCCACCACGGCCTCGACGTCGGGCACCCACGGGGAGGCCGAGCCGGGGAGGGGGGCGCGCTGCCAGGTGATGGGGCCCTGGCCGGTCTCGGACGGGGGCAGGGCGATGTAGCCGCCCTCGCCGTGGAAGCGGAGGGAGCCGGGGACGAAGTCCTTGGCGTACAGCAGTTCGCCCAGCTGTTCCATGGAGTACGGCTTCACCAGGATCGACCAGCGGGCCGGCGAGGCGACGACCGGGCCGAGACGCATGCCCATGCGGTCGAGCGCGGTGAGGGCGTGCGCGGCCGGCAGGGCGGGCAGGCTGACCGCGCAGGGCGCCGTGCCGCCGGTGGCGAGGATGATCGGCGCCGCGGGCCGGTTGGCCCACCACCAGCGCACCATGCGCTCGTCGGTCGTGGCCGCGAGGAGTCCGGGGTCGAAGGGGTGCGCGCCGGGCACCGTGCAGTCCGGGTCGGGGCAGCCGCAGCGGGAGTGTCCCTGCGGGTGCGTCGTCACGCCCGGGAGTACGGGCCAGCGCCATTCCGTCGCGAAGGTCAGGGCCGCGCTGATCAACTCAGACTTCCCGTCGCCGCGCAGAAGCCTGCGTCGCCTTCCGAGGATCTCGCGCATGAGCGCTCGTTCCTTTCCGTTGCACCGCTGGCAACACCGTGGTCACATCACACCATGTGTCGATCACTTCACTGTGCGTACCTGTAGGCGCATCACACCCCTGCCGCGAGCAAGGGGATCCCCTATGGGCCGAGCGTTGGCTGCTTCAGCGGCAGCCTCGTCCATACGTCGTCCATCAAAAGCACGTGCGTGGGGTGGCGAAGTATGGCGTTTGCCGTCGCGCGTATTTCTCTTCGCCTCCGCCACGGGAGGATGGGGCACGATCGTCGGTGGCTAAGACGCCCGGGTCCGTCACCAGGTTCCGGGCGGTTGTCAACCACCCCTGGCCTTCACCGAGTACGTACCCATCACGACCGCTGTGACGCTCTGTGGAGCGAAACCAGTCGACCGCAATACCCCGTTCCCTGAGGCAGTTTTAAGCCAACTTTGCCTTTACGCAAGAGGTCTACGACGAGTGCTCAGGTTACCCACGGACACCAGGAATCCCGGCAGGACAATGCTGGACATCCCCTTACGAGTGCGTGTACATGTGGAGACACTGCTAGCGGCGCAGAATGACATGGGGGTTTGCGATGCTTTTGAGCAATACGCACCGGTCGGAAAGCCGGACGCCATGAACGCCCCTCACCCTTCGAAAGTGGCCGGAATCGATTCCACGGTTCCCTCGCCCGCACACACTGTCGCGCCCGCGCCCGCGGCCCCGGGAACCCCACCGGTCCCTGCGCCGAACGCACCCGGCGCGGTGCTCCAGGACCGCCTCGCCGGCTGGGTCTCGGACCTCACGACCCTCCACGAACTCACCGAACGCCTGGCCCGCACGGACGCACTCGCCGACGCCCTCCAGGAACTGCTGCGCGCCGGATCCGCCCTCGTGGGCGCCCGGCGCGGTCTCGTCGTCCTGGAACCGGCGGACGGACTTGGCCCGGACACGACCATCGGCCTCGGCCTCGCCCGCGCCGACCTCGGGCACATCGAGACCGTGCCGCGCAGCGCGATGTCGTACGGCAGGATCCTCGACGGACTGCCCGGCGGCGACGGCGAGATCGCCCAGCCCGACCTCCTCTCCGAGGACGGACTCGACCCCCGCCACCGCGAGGTCGCCGCCCGCCTCGGCTACGCCGCCAGCTACGCCCTCCCCCTGTCCACCGACGCCGCCGGCCGCCTCGGCGCCGCCGTCTGGCTGTACGACGAGCCCGCCGAACCGGCCGAGCGCCAGCGCCACCTCGTCGGTCTGTACACCCGCTACGCCACCGAGCACCTGTCCCGGCTCCTCGAAATCGAGCGCACGCGCGCGTGTATGAAGACGATGGCCGAGGAACTGCTCCCCTCCCGCCTGCCGCGCATGGCCGGCGTCCAGCTCGCCGTGCGGCACCGCACCGGCCCGCGCGGGGGCGGCGACTGGTACGACGCGCTGCCGCTGCCGGACGCCGCGCTAGGCCTGGCGGTCGGCTCGGTCACCGGGTCCGGGCCCAGCGCGGTCGCCGCGATGGGACGGCTGCGAGCCAGTCTGCGGGCGTACGCCGTCATGGAGGGCGAGGACCCGGTCGCGGTCCTGTCCGACCTGGAGCTGCTGCTCAGACTCACCGAGCCCGCCCGTTCCGCCACCGCCCTGTTCGCCTACTGCGAGCCCGCCCTGCGCAAGATCACGCTCGCCGGGGCCGGCCACACCCCGCCGCTGCTGATCGGCGATCGGCGCACCGAGTTCGTGGAGACCTCCGTGTCCGCGCCGCTGGGCATGCTGGCCTGCTGGGAGGCGCCGAGCGTGGAGCTGACGACGGAACCCGGAGAGACGGTTCTGCTGTACACCGACGGGCTGCTGCACCGCACCGGCGACCCCACCGACCGCGCCTTCGCCCGGCTGCACGCGGCGGCGGCCGGGGTGCCGAGGGCGATCCGGCACGACCCGGACGCCGTCGTCGACCACGTCCTGCGGACCGTGCTGCCGGACGGCGTGGACCGGGCGGACAGCGAGGAGGACGTCGTACTGCTGGCGGCGCGCTTCGAGTAGCGGCTCGTGGCTCCGCGGTCACTCCCCATAACAGGCACGTGGGCTGCGCCATAGCAGCGGCGGGCGAGCGGTCCTTCGCCCTGGGCCCCCACCTTCGCGACCGTACGATGGACGGGGTCGAATGCCGTATCGAGGAGGATGACCGTGGCCGACGAGCTCACCCCGGCAGTGTCAGATTGTGCTGCTGACGCAGCGGGCCCGGAGACCGAGTCTGAGGAGCCGATCAAGCAGCGCAAGAACGGCCTGTACCCGGGCGTCTCCGAAGAGCTCGCCGAGAACATGAAGTCCGGCTGGGCCGACACCGAGCTGCGCGACCTTCAGCCGATCCCCCAGGCCGCCGAGACCGCGGCCCGCCGTGCCGCGCTGTCGGCCCGGTTCCCCGGTGAGCGCCTGGTGATCCCCGCGGGCAACCTGAAGACCCGGTCGAACGACACCGAGTACGCCTTCCGCGCGTCCGTCGAGTACGCGTACCTCACCGGCAACCAGACCGAGGACGGCGTGCTCGTCCTGGAGCCCAGGGGCGAGGGCCACGAGGCCACGATCTACCTCCTGCCGCGCTCCGACCGCGAGAACGGCGAGTTCTGGCTCTCCGGCCAGGGCGAGCTGTGGGTCGGCCGCCGGCACTCGCTCACCGAGGCGCAGACGCTGTACGGCATCCCCGCGTCCGACGTGCGCGAGTTGGCGGACAAGCTGCGCGAGGCCACCGGCCCCGTGCGGGTCGTCCGTGGCTACGACGCCGGCATCGAGGCCGCGCTGACCGACAAGGTCACCGCCGAGCGCGACGACGAGCTGCGGGTCTTCCTGTCCGAGGCGCGGCTGGTCAAGGACGACTTCGAGATCGGCGAGCTGCAGAAGGCCGTCGACTCGACCGTGCGCGGCTTCGAGGACGTGGTGAAGGTCCTCGACAAGGCCGAGGCGACGAGCGAGCGCTATGTCGAGGGCACGTTCTTCCTCCGCGCGCGTGTCGAGGGCAACGACGTCGGCTACGGCTCGATCTGCGCCGCCGGCCCGCACGCCTGCACGCTGCACTGGGTGCGCAACGACGGACCCGTGCGCTCCGGTGACCTGCTGCTGCTCGACGCGGGCGTCGAGACGCACACGTACTACACCGCCGACGTCACGCGGACGCTGCCGATCAACGGCCGCTACAGCGAGATCCAGAGGAAGATCTACGACGCCGTGTACGAGGCCCAGGAGGCCGGTATCGCGGCCGTCAAACCGGGCGCGAAGTACCGGGACTTCCATGACGCCTCGCAGCGGGTCCTCGCCGAGAAGCTGGTCGAGTGGGGGCTCGTCGAGGGGCCGGTGGAGCGGGTGCTGGAGCTCGGGCTCCAGCGGCGGTGGACGCTGCACGGTACCGGGCACATGCTCGGCATGGACGTGCACGACTGCGCTGCCGCGCGGACCGAGACGTACGTCGAGGGTGTGCTGGAGCCCGGGATGGTGCTGACCGTCGAGCCCGGGTTGTACTTCCAGGCCGATGACCTGACCGTGCCGGAGGAGTACCGGGGGATCGGGGTGCGGATCGAGGACGACATCCTGGTGACGGCAGAGGGGAATCGGAACCTCAGCGCTGCGCTGCCTCGGCGGTCGGACGAGGTCGAGGGCTGGATGGCCTCTTTGAAGGGCTGACGTTGGATTGATGGCCGGATACCAAAGGGGTGTCCGGCCATCGTTGCGGGCTGCGGGTCGTGGGGGTTGATCGCGCAGTTCCCCGCGCCCCTCAGGCGGGTGCAGTCGCCGGCGCTGTTGAATCCAGGGAGTCCAGGAACAGGGCTCCCGCCAGTAGGCCTGCGCTGCCTCTCGGGCTCCACGCGCGTGTGTGCAGGTCGGTGTCGAGTGATGCCAAGGCCGCCGCGCCTGTCTCTGTCGCCGTGCCACCCGCCTCCATCACGCCCCGGGCGCCGGCCTGGACATGGCGCAGCCCGATGGGGCCCGCCGTGTAGAGGAGTTCGGTGTCCTGGAGGGTGGACATCACGGTGAGCAGGGCGTCCAGGCGGGCCTGTTCCTCGGTGGCGCCGGACGCGCGGGCTGTGGTGAGGGTGGCCAACGCACGGCGTACGTGGGGGAATCCGGCCCGTGCCTCACCGCGTGCCCCGGCGGCGCCGTACTTCGCGGACACCGAGGAGCCCCGGGAGGGCCTGCGCGGGGCGCGCTTGTCGGTGTGGGCGGCGATGCGCTTGGCGGTCGCCGTGACGTCCCGCGTGCCCGCCCGGGGGTCGAGCGCGGCCGCGGCGACCAGCAGGCCCAGCGACCACAGTGCGCCCCGGTGGCCGCCGCCCGCGAGCCGCACCGAGTGTTCGGTGCACCTGCCGATCGCGCCCAGCTCCGCGCGGAGCCCGGGCGTCGGCTCGCCCGTGCGGCGGGCGGCGGCGGCCATCGCCGCGAGGCCGGGCGCGAGCGCCTTGGCCGACCAGCGCAGCATCCGGTGGTCCCGGCGGCTGACGCGGGCGCCGAGGTCGCGCGGGTCGGGCAGGCCCGGTTTGGGAGCCAGGGCCAGTTGCCCGGTGAGCGCGGTCACGGCGGCCTGCGCGAGCGCCTCGTCCTCGCGGCTGCTCATGGCCGTATCCCTACGAGGAGGCCGAAGCCGAGGCCGACGGGGCGTCGCTGGGCGGGGTGCCCGTCGGGGCGCCGCTCGGCGGGGTGCCACCCTCGCCGCCACCGCCTCCGCTGCCCGCGCCCGTGTTCTCGGCGTCGGGGTCGATGGCGACCGTGAGGAAGCCCTTGTAACCCCTGGACGGGTCGGCCTTCTTGACCGCCTTCAGGGTGAGCAGGCCGCTGGAGGCGCCGCCGCCGTCGTAGACCATGTCGTTGTCGAGGGTGGTGTAGCTGCCGGAGTGCTTCGAGTAGGGCTCCAGCGTGAAGATCTCCTCGGCGATGTCGTCGGCGAAGAACAGCTGGCCGGTGTAGTTGACCTTGCCGCCCTCGTAGGTGCCGTCCTCCTTCTGGCCGCCCGTGTGCACCTTGAGGTGGATGTGGCAGGTGCGCGGCGTGTACCAGCCCGGGAAGACCGTCTCGAACTTGACGACCCCGTTGGCGTTGGCGAGCTGGTAGCCGCGCAGATAGGTGTTGTCGTTCGCCGTGGAGCCGTCCTCGCTCTCGGCGGGCGCGGAGCCGCCGGGGTTGGCCGTGGTGTAGCCGGAGTAGTAGCCCCAGGCGTCGCAGTGCCAGATCTCGACCGCGGCACCCTTGACCGGGGTGCAGCCGTCGGTGGCGTCGACGACGGTGAGGCGCAGCGTCAGCGGGACGCCGCTCTTCCCCTCGGTGATGTCCTTCCGCACCAGGGCGCCGTCGAGGTAGTACGGGCCCTCGGTGACGCTGGACATCAGCGTCATGCAACCGGTGCTCTCCGAGGCCGTCGTGGTGGCGGTCGCCGCCGTGTCGGTCGTGGTCGTGCCGGTGTCGGCGAAGGCCGCCTGGTAGCCCGCGACGGCGAGCCCACCCGCCACGACCGTGCCACCGGTCACCGCGATGGCGCGGCGCCGGGTGATCGACTTGTCCCTGTGGTTTCCCGTCATGGCCAGGAAATTAGGAACGCCGGCCGTCAGGACCATGAGGTGGCGCTGTGCGGGGACTGTGAGTCCTGAGAAGGCTGAAGCCGTCGGCGCTACACCGCCATCAGCGACGGGTCCTTCTTCCACTTGAGGATCTTGTCGAAGCTCACCACGGCCCCGCTCCGGCCCGGATTGTTGCCGATCGAGACGTGGTCGGCGAGTTCCTGGATGAGACAGAGCCCCCGGCCGTGCTCGGCGTCGGAGTTCGCCGGGCGGGGCGGGCGGTGGGGTGCGGTGAAGCCGGGGCCCGAGTCGGTGACCTCGATGTGGCACTTCTCGCCGTCGAGGTACGCCGTGACGCGGTACGCCGGTGGGGAGCCGTCGGGTGTGGTGTCGCCGCCGTGCTCGACGGCGTTGGCGCAGGCCTCGCTGAGGGCGACGGAGAGGTCGTAGGACACGTCGGGGTCGACGCCCGCGGTCTCCATGGTGCCGATCAGCAAGCGCCGGGCGAGCGGCACGCTCGCGGCTTCCCGCCGCAGATGGAGTGACCACCAGATGCTCATGCTCCAGCCTCCCGGCCGCGGCTCGACATACCGTTACGTATTGCCGCGAGTGCCCGGCTGTAAGCACATCATTGACGTGATGCCGCCCATATGGTCGATGCGCCTACGAGGGAATCGGTGTATGTGGGGTCGGGCCACACCAGAAGGTGATCTTCCGGTCGTACAACCCCTATGCCCCGTACGTCCCCAAGCACTCGTTCGTCATCTTGCGGACCTGCCGTATGGCGGCCCCAGGGCCAGTGCGATGATGAGCCCGCCATGAGTGCCCCCCACCCGCGCACGACGCGCTCCGGACGTGATCTCCGGATACTGCGGGCCGCGGTGTTCGCCGCGGTCTGCGTCGTGCTGGCCGGGGTCGGGCATGTGCTGGGCTCCTGCGCCGCGATCCCGCTGTGGACGCTGGGCGCGGGGTTCCTGGGGGTCCTGCTGGTCACGGTGCCGTTCACGGGGCGTGAACGCTCGTTGGCCGGGATAGCCGGGCTGCTCGCGGTCGGCCAGACCGTCCTGCACACGCTGTTCGGGCTGGGGCAGCACGGGGCGATCGCCGGTGCCTCGTCCGTGTCCGCCGCGTCCACCGTCTCCTCCGCGTCCGTGTCCGTGCCCGCCTCCGATGCCGCCCTGGTCGAGCAGGCCGCGCGCCTGCTGTGCGGGACCGCAGCGGCGGCGATCAGCCCGGCCCAGGCCCAGCGGATCCTCACCGAGGCGCGGCTCGGCACGGGGACAGGTACGGGTGCGGGAGCGGGGGCGCATGTCGCGCACCGGTCGGCGGACGCCATGTCCGTCGCCGCCGACTCCTCCGCCTCCTCCGTCTCACTGCTGCCGTCCCTGCCGATGCTGCTCGCCCACCTGCTCGCGGCGGTTGTCGCGGGGTGGCTGCTGCGCCGTGGGGATCTGGCCCTGCTGCGGATCGCCGAGATGTCCACGCTGTCGGCGCATTCGGTCGCCGAGGGGGCGTTCGTACGATCCCTGCGCGGGGCGCTCGCGCTGGTGCGCGCCCTGCGTGCCGGGCTGCCGGGCGCGCCCGAGGCGGGCCCGCGCTTCCTGCGCACCGAGTCACTCGCGCGCCCCGCGCCCCGCACCGTCGCCCTCCAGCACACGGTGATCCGGCGCGGCCCTCCGGCGACCGCGCTCGCCCTCGCCGCCTGACACGACGCGACCGCCACTCCACTGACGTGGGTTGAGGCCGCCGTCGTGCGGCACGCGCGCGTACCGGTGTCTCGACCGAGGGACGGGATGTCCCGACCGAGGGACGGGTGTCTCGACCGAGGACGGCTCCTTGCCGACTCTTCCGTCGTCCCCGCCTGATCGGGCACCCGCACGCACGCGTACTCCTCTTCACCACCGGAATCCGAATCTCACTCACAGTGGAGTGCTCCGAATGAAGGCCTCTCGCCTCGCCGCCGCCGGCGCCGCCGCCGGCACCGCCGTGCTCGCCCTCTCCGCCCCCGCCTTCGCCCACGTCAGCGTGCAGCCGGAGGGCACCGCCGCCAAGGGTGGTTACGCGGTCGTCGACTTCAAGGTGCCGAACGAGCGCGACAACGCGTCGACCACCAAGCTCGAGGTCAGCTTCCCGACCGACCACCCGCTGGCCTCGGCGATGCCTGAGCCCATGGCCGGCTGGAAGATCGAGGTCACCAAGTCCAAGCTCGACAAGCCGATCGAGATGCACGGCGAGAAGATCTCCGAGGCGGTCTCCAAGATCACCTGGACCGCCGACGGCAAGGGCGTCGAGCCCGGCTACTTCGAGAAGTTCCCGGTCTCCATCGGCCAGCTCCCGGAGGACGCCGACGAACTGGTCTTCAAGGCCATCCAGACGTACTCCAACAAGGAGGTCGTCCGCTGGATCGAGGTGCCGCAGGAGGGCAAGGAGGAGCCCGAGAACCCGGCGCCGGTCCTCACGCTGTCCGCCGCCCAGGACGACCACCACGGCTCGTCGTCCTCCTCCGACAAGGCCGCCGACTCCGACGACGCCGAGGCCGCCTCCGCGAAGACCGCCGCCGAGCCCGCCGACACCAGCGACACCACCGCCCGCGTGCTGGGCGTGGTCGGCATCGTCGTCGGCGCGCTGGGCGTGGCGTACGGCGTGATCGCCGGCCGTCGGCGCACCGACGCCTGACGACCCCTTCGGTTCACGGCGCGCGCCGGGGCACGCCCCCGGTGCGCGCCGGAGCTCTCACAACTGGGACATTTTTCTATGCGCAAGAAGACCTTCGCCGCGGCCGCCCTGCTCGCCGCCGCCACCCTGACCCTCTCCGCCTGCGGCAATGGTGACGACAGCGCCCAGCCGGTCACCGTAGTCTCCGAGGAGGCCGGGTCGGACAAGGCCGCCATCGTCCTCGACAAGCCGTTCGAGAAGCCGGACCTGGTCCTCACCGACACGAACGGCAAGAAGTACGACCTCCGCAAGGAGACCGAGGGCAGGCCGACGCTGATCTACTTCGGCTACACCAACTGCCCCGACGTCTGCCCGCTGACGATGAACAACATCGCCGTCGCCAAGAAGCAGCTGCCCAAGGCCGAACAGGAAAAGCTGAGCGTGGTGTTCGTCACCACCGACCCGGAGCGCGACACCGCGGCCGCGCTCGGCAAGTGGCTCAAGGGCATCGACCCGCAGGTCGTCGGCCTGACCGGCGACTTCGACACCATCCAGGCCGGCGCCCGCACCCTCGGCATCTCCATCGAGCCGCCGCACAAGGACAAGAACGGCAAGATGGTCTCCACCCACGGCACCCAGGTCGTCGCGTTCTCGCCGAAGACCGACGCCGGGTACGTCCTGTACACCCAGGACGCGACCGTCGACGACTACACCAAGGATCTCCCCAAGCTCATCGAGGGGGCGAAGCCGTGAGGCGGTTCCCCCTGGTGACCGCGACCGCGACGCTGGCCGGAGCGCTCGTCCTGGCAGGCTGCGGCTCCGAGGACTCCCCGGCCGACTCCAAGGCGGAACTGTCCGTCAGCGGCGCCTACATGCCGCAGCCCGTCTCCGACTCCATGGCGGCCGGCTTCCTGACGGTCACCAACAAGGGCGGTACGAAGGACGAGTTGACCTCCGTCACCAGTGACGTCGGCGAGGTCACCGCCCACGAGACCGTCGGTTCGTCGATGCAGGAGGCCACGGACCTCGCCATCCCGGCCCACGGTCAGCTCGTCCTCAAGAGCGGCGGCAGCCATCTGATGTTCGAGAAGCTGAAGCGCAAGCCGAAGCAGGGCGAGAAGGTGACCGTGAAGCTCCACTTCGCCGAGTCCGGCACGGTCACGGTCGAGATGCCGGTGAAGCCCGCGACGTACAACCCGAAGACCGGACACTGAGGGAGAGATCGCCTTGACCCAGACCATCGCCCTCCGTGTCCGGCCCCGGGTGCTGCCGAGCTTCCGGACCCTGGTGCTGCTGCTCCTGGCCGCCACCGGCCTGCTTCTCGCCGGTGCCGGGCCGGTCTCCGCGCACGCCGCGCTGACCGGCAGCGACCCCCAGCAGGGGGCGGTGGTCGACAAGGCGCCCACACAGGTCTCGCTGACCTTCTCCGAGAAGGTCGCCCTGTCCGACGACTCCCTGCGCGTGCTCGACCCCAAGGGCAAGCGCATCGACCGCGGCGACCCGGCCAACCTCACCGGCACGACGTACGCCGTGAAGCTCCACAGCGGCCTGCCCGACGGCACGTACACCGTCACCTACCAGGTGGTGTCCGAGGACAGCCATCCCGTCGCCGGCGCCTACACCTTCTCCATCGGCGCGCCCTCCCAGACCACCGTCTCCGTCTCCGACCAGACCGCGGGCGGCGGGATCGTCGGCGTGCTCTACGGCTTCGGCCGCTATGTGTCGTACGCCGGCTTCATCGTCATGGTCGGCGGCGCCGCCTTCGTGCTCGCCTGCTGGCAGCGCGGGTCGGGGGTACGGGTCCTGCAGCGACTCGTCGTCTCCGGCTGGCTGGCGCTGACCGCCGCCACGCTCGGACTGCTGCTCCTGCGCGGCTCGTACACCGGCACCGGGAAGGTCGGGGACGTCTTCGACCTCGAGCTGCTCGGGCAGGTCCTGCAGACCAAGACGGGCGCCGCGCTGGTGTCCCGGCTGCTGCTGCTCGCCGCGGCGGCCCTCTTCATCGCCGTGCTCTTCGGGGCGTACGCCCGCCCGTCTCCCACCACCACCCTGAACGACGGCGCTACGCGCCGACTGCCTGATTCAAGCGAGGACGACGAGAAGCGGGACCTCACCTTCGGGCTCGCCATCGGCGGGACCGTGGTGGCGGCCGGGCTCGCGGCGAGCTGGGCGATGTCCGAGCACGCCTCGACCGGGCTACAGGCCGGGATCGCGATGCCGGTCGACGTCGTCCACCTGCTGGCCGTCGCCGGCTGGCTCGGCGGGCTCGCCGCCCTCCTTGTCGCCCTCTACTGGGCACCCGCGGACACGCCGGTCGACGGGGCCGCCGTAGGACGGTTCTCGCGCCTCGCCTTCGGCAGTGTGCTCGCGCTGATCGCCACCGGCGTCTACCAGTCCTGGCGCCAGCTCGGCTCGTGGTCGGCGTTCACCGGCACGCGGTACGGACAGTTGCTGCTGGTCAAGATCGGGCTCGTGGTGCTGCTGGTGGGGATCGCGTGGATCTCCCGGCGCTGGACGGGACGGCTGGCCGGGAACGAGGACGGGATGGTCGATGGCGAGGCCGTGAAGGGCAGGGCGGCCAACGGCACGGCGGTCGAGGGCAGGGCGGCCGCGGGTGCCAAGGAGCACGCGGCTGCTGCCCGGGGCGGTACCTCGGCCTCCGCCGCCTCCACGGCCGCTTCCGCCTCCGCCGGCGGCAAGAAGGGCGGCGTGTCCAAGGGCGTTGGCTCGCAGCGCGCCGCCCAGCTCGCCCGGCAGCAGGCCGCGATCGACACGGCACGACAGAAGCAGCAGCGGGACGCCGACCCGAACCGCTTCGGCCTACGCCGCTCCGTGCTCGCCGAGGCGGGCGTCGCCGTCGTCCTGCTCGCCGTCACCACGATGCTGACGTCGACCGAACCGGGGCGTACGGAGGAGGAGGCCAAGGCCGCCACCGCCGCCTCGTCCGCCGAGGCGTCCTCGACCGGGGCACTGACCCTGGACATGTCCTTCGACACCGGCGGCCAGGACGGCAAGGGCGTCGTACGGATCGACCTCGATCCCGCGCGCGTGGGCGGCAACGAGATGCACGTCTACGTACAGCGGCCCAACGGCCGTGCCTTCGACATCCCCGAGGTGAAGGTGGCCTTCACCCTGGAGTCCCAGGACATCGGGCCGCTGCCCGTCGTCCCCGACCACATCTCCACCGGACACTGGTCGGCGAGCGGCGTGCAGATCCCCATGGCGGGCGAGTGGAAGATCGCCGTGACCGTGCGGACCTCCGACATCGACCAGACCACCGTCTCCAAGAACGCGCAGATCGGCTGAACCACACCATGGCTGACCAGTCCATTCCGGAGGCCCGTACTCCCGCCACCGCCGAAACGGCACTTAATGGCGGCGTTTCCGAAGGCGCCTCCGCCGAGGAGGAGCTTTCGCGCGCAGAGGGCCTGTCGCGCAGAGAGGGCCTGTCGCGTCGGCGGCTGCTCGGGACCGCCGGGGCGACCGGGTTGGTGCTCGGTGCGGCAGGAGCTGCCGTGGGATACGCCGCCCGGCCGGCCGAGGCGACACCGCTCACCTCGCTGGGCGCCGATCAGGTGATGTTTCACGGGAAACATCAGCCCGGCATCCTCCAGGGCCTCCAGGCACGCGGCCACGTCCTCGCCTTCGACCTGGCGGCGGGCGCGGGCCGCAAGGAGGCGGCCGCGTTGCTGCGCCGCTGGTCGGAGACGGCTCGGCGGCTGATGGCGGGCGAGCCGGCCCAGCAGGACGACACGGATGTCGCACGGGACGCCGGGCCGTCGGCGCTGACGATCACCTTCGGCTTCGGGCACAGCTTCTTCGCACGGACGGGCCTGGAGAAGCAGCGTCCGGTCGCCCTGGACCCGCTGCCCGACTTCTCCTCCGACCAGCTCGACAAGGCACGCAGCAACGGCGACCTGTGGGTGCAGATCGGTGCGAACGACGCCCTGGTCGCCTTCCACGCCCTGCGCGCGATCCAGAAGGACGCGGGCAACGCCGCCCGGGTGCGGTGGCAGATGAACGGCTTCAACCGGTCGCCGGGCGCCACCGCGCACCCGATGACGGCGCGCAACCTGATGGGCCAGATGGACGGCACCCGCAATCCGAAGCCGACGGAGTCCGACTTCGACGAGCGGATCTTCGTGCCGGATTCCGGCGCCAAGGACCCCGCGTGGATGGCGGGCGGCTCCTACGCCGTCGTACGCCGCATCCGCATGCTCCTCGACGACTGGGAAGGGCTCTCGGTCAAGGAGCAGGAGGGCGTCATCGGCCGCCGCAAGTCCGACGGGGCGCCGCTGTCCGGGGGCACCGAGACCACCGAGATGGACCTGGAGAAGACGGACAGGGCCGGGAACCTGGTCGTCCCCATCAACGCCCACGCGCGCATCACCCGGCCCGACCAGAACGGCGGCGCGGCGATGCTGCGGCGCCCGTTCTCGTACCACGACGGCATCGACGCCGACGGCGTCCCGGACGCCGGGCTCCTCTTCATCTGCTGGCAGGCCGACCCGCTGCGCGGCTTCGTCACCGTCCAGCGCAAGCTCGACCGGGGCGACGCGCTCTCGAAGTACATCCGCCACGAGGCGAGCGGGCTGTTCGCGGTGCCGGGCGGGGCGGCGAAGGGGGAGTACGTGGGGCAGGCGTTGCTGGAGGGGTGACGGTGACGGGAGGGTCGTACGGCGGTGCACAGGCGTACGACGGTGAGGTCGCCCTCAGGAGTGGCCCTGGGTCGGGAGTCGTACGCCGCCCCGCGCATGGCCCATTAGGGTGAGGTCATGCCAGCGAGCTATGCCTATCTCGGCCCCGAAGGCACCTTCACCGAGGCCGCCCTGCGCACCCTCCCCGAGGCCGCGACCCGGGAACTGATCCCCTACGTGTCCGTGCAGTCCGCGCTGGACGCGGTGCGCGTCGGCGAGGCCGAGGCCGCGTTCGTGCCGATCGAGAACTCCGTCGAGGGCGGCATCACGACCACGCTCGACGAACTGGTCGCGGGCGCGCCGTTGATGATCTACCGCGAGGTGCTGCTGTCGATCACCTTCGCCCTGCTGGTCCGGCCGGGCACGAAACTGTCGGACATCAAGACGGTCTCCGCGCACCCGGCCGCCCAGCCGCAGGTGCGCAACTGGCTCAGGAACAACCTGCCCGACGCCCACTGGGAGTCGGCCGCCTCGAACGCGGACGCCGCCCGTCTGGTCCAGGAGGGCCAGTACGACGCCGCTTTCGCGGGCGAGTTCGCCGCCGCGCTGTACGGCCTGGAGGCCCTGGAGACGGGAATCCACGACGCGGAGAACGCCCAGACGCGGTTCGTGCTGGTGGGCAGGCCGGCCCGGCCCGCGGCGCCGACCGGCGCGGACAAGACGTCGGTCGTGCTGTGGCAGCGCGACGACCATCCCGGTGGGCTGCGCGACCTGCTGGGCGAGTTCGCCACGCGTGGCATCAACCTGATGCTGCTCCAGTCCCGGCCGACCGGCGCGGGCATCGGCAACTACTGCTTCTGCATCGACGCCGAGGGGCACATCTCCGACCGCCGGGTCGCCGAGGCGCTGATGGGGCTCAAGCGGATCTGCCTGGAGGTCCGCTTCCTGGGCTCGTACCCGCGTGCGGACATCAA
Source organism: Streptomyces sp. NPDC008086 (assembly GCF_042957325.1). NCBI lineage: Bacteria > Bacillati > Actinomycetota > Actinomycetes > Kitasatosporales > Streptomycetaceae > Streptomyces > Streptomyces sp. NPDC008086. The sequence continues at coordinate 719,659 of NZ_JBIBIA010000002.1, read as the reverse complement.
GCCGGGGGACGCGGAGCGGCCGCGCCTCGGGACGTCGGACGAGGAGTTCGTGTCGGCGGCGGACTGGGTGGCCCGGTGCCAGGACGGCCGGTTCTGAGCGGGCCGTGACCGGCGGTTCGGGGCGGCTCCGACGAGCGTCCGGGATCGGGGTCCGGCATGTCGTTGCGGCCGGTACTACCAGCTGATTGTCGTTATCCACAGAAGTTATCCACAGGTACTCATCTCGACCTGGGGACAAGTCGACAAGCAAGGGTGGGTCTGTCGACAAATCGGTCCCTGGAGCCCCTCCGCGGCCACCGCCACGCAAGTCACCCTTCGTCCACTCTTTTCCTTTGAGCAATCCTTTGGGGCGACCGCTTTCCACTCGAACGTGGGGATGGGGAGGGTTTGTCCTGGGAATCCTCGACTCGCTCGGCACGTTACGGAGTGATCAATTCCGAAGTCCACAGTCCATCCACACACCCTGTGGATAACTCTTGCAAGGCTGGGGATCCCTGTGGACAACCGAAGCCCAAGTCCCGTTCCCCACAAGGGAATCGAGTCAACCGGCCGCCTCGCGCCTGCCCCGTTCCAGGGAGTGAGACGCCTTTTATTGACACGATCGGCAATTCCCCCACGACGGAACGTAAGCCATCTAAGCCGCGGCCCGGAATAGTGAGTCGATGGCTGTCACCCTGCCCCGGTAGCCTTGAGCGCGTGATTGACCTTCGCCTGCTTCGTGAGGACCCCGACCGAGTGCGCGCCTCGCAGCGCGCCCGTGGAGAGGACGTCGCGCTCGTCGACTCCCTCCTGTCTGCCGACGAGCGGCGCAGGTCGTCCGGCGTCCGCTTCGACGAGTTGCGTTCCGAGCAGAAGTCACTCGGCAAGCTCATCCCCAAGGCCTCCCCGGAGGAGCGCGCGGAGCTCCTGCAGAAGGCGGAGCAGCTCAAGGCCGACGTCAAGGCGGCCGAGGCCGCGCAGAACGACGCCGACGAGGAGACCAAGCGCCTCGCGCTGCAGCTCGGCAACCTCGTCCACCCCGACGTCCCGGTCGGCGGCGAGGAGGACTTCGTCGTCCTGGAGACGCACGGCACCATCCGCGACTTCGGCGCCGAGGGCTTCGAGCCCAAGGACCACCTGGAGCTCGGCGAGGCGCTGGGCGCCATCGACGTCGAGCGCGGCGCCAAGGTGTCCGGCTCGCGCTTCTACTACCTGACCGGCGTCGGCGCCCTGCTGGAACTGGCGCTGGTCAACGCGGCGATCGCCCAGGCCACCGAGGCCGGCTTCACGCCGATGCTCACCCCCGCTCTGGTCCGCCCGCGCGCCATGGAGGGCACCGGCTTCCTCGGCCAGGCCGCGGAGAACGTCTACCACCTGGAGAAGGACGACTACTACCTGGTCGGCACCTCCGAGGTCCCGCTCGCCGCGTACCACATGGACGAGATCGTCGACGCCGACAAGCTGCCGCTGCGCTACGCGGGCTTCTCGCCGTGCTTCCGCCGCGAGGCCGGCACCTACGGCAAGGACACCCGCGGCATCTTCCGCGTGCACCAGTTCGACAAGGTCGAGATGTTCTCCTACGTCGCGCCCGAGGACGCGGAGAACGAGCACAAGCGGCTCCTGGAGTGGGAGAAGCAGTGGCTGACCGGCCTGGAGCTGCCGTTCCAGGTCATCGACGTGGCCTCGGGCGACCTGGGCGCGTCGGCCTCCCGCAAGTACGACTGCGAGGCGTGGATCCCGACCCAGGGCAAGTACCGCGAGCTGACGTCGGCCTCCAACTGCGACGGCTTCCAGGCGCGCCGCCTGTCCGTGCGCATGCGCGACGGCAAGAAGGTGCAGCCGCTCGCGACGCTCAACGGCACGCTGTGCGCCGTACCGCGCACGATCGTGGCGATCCTGGAGAACCACCAGCAGGCCGACGGCTCCGTCCGGGTGCCCGAGGTGCTGCGCCCGTACCTGGGCGGCCGAGAGGTCCTGGAGCCGGTCGCCAAGTGAGCTCCGCCTCGCCCGTCGCCGGGTTCCCGTACAAGCTGATCGCGACCGACCTCGACGGAACGCTCCTGCGCTCCGACGAGTCGGTCTCCCGGCGCACCCGGGACGCCCTCGCCGCGGCCACCGAGGCGGGTGCGGCGCACATCGTCGTCACGGGCCGCGGTGCCCCATGGACCCGGCACATCCTCGACGACCTCGGCTACCAGGGGGTCGCCGTGTGCGCCCAGGGTGCGCAGGTCTACGACGCCGGCGAACATCGCCTGCTGACGTCGGTGACGCTGGACCGGCAACTGGCGGGCGTGGCCCTCGCCAAGATCGAGGCGGAGGTCGGACCGCTGTACCTGGCGGCGAGCCGCGACGGCCTGGACGGCGACGTCCTGGTCGGCCCCGGCTACGCGGTGACGGGCCACCTCCCGTCGATCCCCTTCACGGACGCGTCCGATCTCTGGAGCGCCCCGCTGAACAAGATCTACATACAGCACCCGAAGCTCTCGGACGACGAACTGGCCGAGGCCGCCCGCCAGGCCGCGGGCGGCTTCGTCACGGTCGCCATGGCCGGCGAGGGCATCGTGGAACTTCTCCCCCTGGGCCTCTCCAAGGCAACAGGCCTCTCCCTGGCCGCCCGCCGCCTCGGCCTCAAATCCACCGACACGATCGCCTTCGGCGACATGCCGAACGACATCCCGATGTTCGCCTGGTCAGGCCACAGCGTGGCGATGGCCAACGCCCACGCCGAACTGAAGGCCGTGTCGGACGAGGTGACGTCCTCCAATGAGGAGGATGGGATCGCGGTGGTGGTGGAGCGGTTGTTGGAGGGCTAGGCGCGGGTGGGCGCGGGCGGTAAGCCCAAACGCCGGGCTGCGCGGCCAACCTCTCAGCAGCAACGCCGAGCGCCAGCTCAACACACCCCGACCCCTGCACCACGGCCCAGTTCCAGTGGCAACGTCTCGCGGAGGATGCACGAATCGAACGTGCGCGGGCGTTCAGACCCGACCTTGGCTTAGCAAGCCAGTGCCTTACCACTCGGCCAATCCTCCGGGTGGGCGACCCACGCGAGAGCGACATCGCGTGCTCGAAGCGGCCGCCCCGGGCAGCTCCCCGTGCGGTACGGACTCTACGGAGGGGTAGCGATTACTCCGGAGTCCGCCGCCGGCTGCCCTGTCGGGAGCTCGACGTACTGCCGTGCATGGACATCGTCGCGCTCCTCTCCCAGAACGTGGCGCCGAACTCGTCGTCCGGCGGTGTGGACACAACCACTGTGCCTGTACGCCGTGTTGGGTGCCACTGAATTAAGGGGCCGGTGAAAGGCAGGCGTCACACGTCCCTTCGGGCGCCCCCTCCATACGTCGCTGACGTATGCCCCCTTCGTACGCCCCCTCCGAACACCCCTTACCGGCGGCGCCACTTGCGTCGGCGCCCCTTGCTGAAGAACCATCCGGCAGGGGGTTCGTCGGAGCGCCACGGCTGGGGCTCGGGTTCCGCACGGCGCCAGCGCGCGGCCAGCATGCGGGCGCGGGCGGACGGCTCGGCGGTCTCGGCCGCGCGTATGAAGTCCTCGTCCAGGACCAGGTCGCTCCAGGTGTCGTCCCCGGACTGTTCGCGATCCTCGTGCTGCGCCATGCCGCCTGCCATCGCCGTCCTCCAGTTCGTACAGTGCCTCCCCTGTGCCCAGTGTGCCCGGGCACAGGTGAAGCCCCCGTCAAGAGCGGGCCTTACTCCTCACCGGCCAGCGTCAGCGACCGCAGCTTCTGTCCCGCGTACCAGGTCGCGAGGACCGTGACGACCGCCAGCAGTACCGTCGCCGTGGGCAGGCCGACGTCCGACGTCACCAGGTCCCCGCCCGCGACCTTCTGCGCCACCGCCAGCGCCCACTGCTGGACGCTCAACGTGCGCGCACCGGACACCAGGGAGCCGAACAGGGCCTCCCAGACGAGCGCGTAGACGAGGCCGAAGACCACCGCGTGCCGGGACACCGTGCCGAGCAGCAGGAAGATCGCGGCGTAGGCGATGGAGGCGACGAGCGCCGCCACCGTGTAGGCGACGGCGATCTGCTGGCCGTTGCCGTTGAGGATGAAGCCCGCGATGAAGGTCGGCAGCGCCGAGAACACCATCGTCACGGCAATCGCGACGATCAACTTGGTGAAGATGATCGTCGGCCGCTTCACCGGCTTGGACAGCAGGTACACCACCGAGCCGTCGTCGATCTCCGGCCCGATCGCGCCGGTGCCGGCGATGACGCCGATGATCGGCACCATGGTGGCCAGCGCCAGCCCGCCGAGCAGGTCGGACGCGGTCTGGTCGTCGGCCCCGGCAAGGCCGCGCACGACGACGGAGATTCCGATGAGCAGCAGCGGCAACGCGCCGAGGATGAGGGCCCGGCGGCGGCCGAGCAGGGCTCGATAGGTGAGCCGGGCGACTGTGGGGTCGTACATCTTCGGCCTCCTACGCCGCGACCAGATACGAGAAGACGGACTCGAGGGACTCGTCCGACGGCGAGACCGTGAGCAGGCGGATGCCGTGGTCACGCGCCACCTTCGGCAGCAGCGTGGTGAACCGTCCGAAGTCGACGGCCTGGATGTGCAGCGCGCCCTCCGCCAGATCGACCTCGATGCCGGACGTCGACGGGTCGGCGATCAGCGCGGCCGCGAGGGTGCGGTCGTCGCTGGAGCGCACCAGGTAGCGGTGCGGGCGGTCGGTCATCAGCCGACGGATCTTGCGGAAGTCGCCGCTCGCGGCGTGCCGTCCTGCGACGACCACCTCGATGTGCCAGGCCAGTTGCTCGACCTCTTCGAGGATGTGGGAGGAGAACAGCACCGTGCGCCCCTCGTCGCCCATCCGTCGCAGCAGGTCCATGAGCTGCATGCGCTGGCGCGGGTCCATGCCGTTGAACGGCTCGTCGAGCAGGAGCAGTGAGGGGTTGTGCACGAGGGCGCTCGCCATCTTCACGCGCTGGCGCATGCCCTTGGAGTACGTCTGGATCTTGCGGTCCTGCGCGTACTCCATCTCGACCGTGGCCAGGGCCTTCTGGGCCGCCTTGGCGCCCAGGCCGTGCAACTCGGCGTTGGCGACGACGAATTCGCGTCCGGTGAGGAAGTCGTACATCGCCTCGCGCTCGGGGACGATGCCGATGTGCTTGTAGATGGACTCGTTGCGCCACACCTGCTGGCCGTCGAGGGTGACCGTGCCGGTGGAGGGGGCCAGGAAGCCGCCCATCATGTTGATGAGGGTGGACTTGCCGGCGCCGTTGGGGCCGAGGAGGCCGGTGACGCCGGGGCCGATCGTCATGGTGATGTCGTTGACGGCGACCACGTTGCCGAACCAGCGGGAGACATGGTCGATCTGGAGCGTGGTCACAGTCCCACCTTCTTGTAGCGGCGGATCAGAAGGCCGTAGCTGGCGGCGATCAGGCCCAGCGTGAGGAGCACATAGACCACGCCTTCCCCGTTGGTCGGGCCGACTCCGCCGGGGAAGGCGGAGGTGGCTCCCAGGAACGCGGACTGCACGCCGTCGATCAGCGTGACCGGCGAGAAGAGGCCGATCCAGGCGATGGCGCCCGTGCTGTTCTGCACCTCGGCGATGGCCTGGAGGGTGGACACGGCACCGTAGGAGATGGTCAGTACGGCGATCACGGCCGCGATGCCGAAGCCGCGGCGCGGGGTGACCGACGCGATGACCAGGCCGATGCCGGCGAAGAGCAGCGAGAGCAGTGCCACGGAGACGAGTCCCTGCGCGAATCCCTTGGTCTGGTCGGCGAAGTCGAGCTTGGCCAGCAGCGCGCCGACGTAGAGCACCAGCAGCGGGGCGGCGGTGAGGATGAACAGCGCCGAGGCCAGCGCCGCGAACTTCGCGCGGACGTAGTCGGCGGTCTCGATGGGCCGCGAGAAGTACAGCGGTACGGTCTTGAAGCGCAGGTCGCGGGAGACGGACTGGGGCGCCTGCGAGGCGATGTAGAGGCTGATCACGGCCTGCATGACGATCGCGTAGCGCGTGTAGTCGAGGGGCAGGTCGTTCGCCTTGGTGGCGACCGCGACGGCGACCATGATGGCCGCGGGCACGCACATCACCACGAACAGCAGCATCGGCAGCACCTTGGACTTCACCGACCGGCCGAGTCCGTAGGCGCCGCGCAGGGACTGCGAGTAGAGGGACCGCGTGGCGTAGGAGCGGCCGAGGCGAGGGCCGTCGTAGCTGCGGTAGCCGATGTTGTGGATGCGGGTCTGGTCACCCGGCTGTGCGGCTACGGGGTTCTCAACTGCCATGGCCGACCGCCTCCTTCCGCTGTGCTCCGGTGCTCTGCTCGCCGCCCTGCTCGCTGTCGGTGAAGACCTCGGAGATGTGGTGCCGGCGCTGTTCCATGCGGACCAGGCCGAGACCGAGGTCGGCGACGACGTCGCGCACCAGGTCGTACGTCTCGTCGCCCTGCGCGGTGAGCAGCAGGATGTGACCGGCGCCGGGGAGCCCGCCGCTGCCGTCGAGGACGTCCACCCCGCGCGCGTGGAGCGCGTCGCGCACCGCGCGGGTGCCGTCCGGGTGGTCGTCGCTGTCGGTGACCTCGATGGCGAGGGTCGTCGTGGTCTGGGTGAAGTCGGTGGTGGAGCTGGAGCGCAGCAGCTTTCCGCCGTCGACGACGACCACGTGGTCGCAGGTGCGCTCCAGCTCTCCCAGCAGGTGGGAGGTGACCAGGACCGAGATGCCGAAGTCCGTGTGGATGCGGCGGATCAGGCCGAGCATCTCGTCGCGGCCGACCGGGTCGAGGCCGTTGGTCGGCTCGTCCAGGAACACCAGCTGCGGGTCGTGCACCAGGGCCTGCGCCAGCTTCACGCGCTGTTTCATGCCGGTCGAGTAGCCGCCGATGGGGCGGTAGCGCTCCTCGTACAGACCGACGTGGCGCAGCGTGTCGGCGGTGCGCTCGCGCGCGGCGGTGGGCGGCAGGCCGGACATGCGCGCCATGTGCACGACGAACTCGGTGGCCGAGACGTCGGGCGGCAGGCAGTCGTGCTCCGGCATGTACCCGACGCGCTCGCGGATGGCGGCGCCGTGGGTGGCGACATCGAGTCCGAGCACTTCGGCTCGGCCCTCGGTGGCGGGGGACAGACCCAGCAGGATCTTGATCAGTGTGGACTTGCCGGCTCCATTGGCTCCGACGAGTCCGGTCACACCGGGCCCGACGTCCACGGAGAGCCGGTCAAGCGCGGTCACCCTGGGGAACCGCTTGCTCAGGCTTTCGGTCGCGATCACAGTCACGCTTCGAAGGTAGTGACGCGCACCACGCCGGTCGTCACCCCTCAGAGCTGTATTGGAGTCAGACTCCAGGACTACGGGGCCCTAGGGGTCACCCCTGAGTCCAACAACGCGTCCCTGACTTTCCACATCGGCCCGTGCTCCGCGGGCCCGTCAGCGGAGTTTTCCACAGCCCTCGGCAGCCCTATTGACGCAGTCTCTAACAACTGTCACATTCGCCAGTGTCAAGTTACGAGCACGTACCGCAGTCGGCGTGGACAAGGTGGGGCGGTGGCATGACTACGGCGGTGACAGGCGAACTCTCCGTGGACTCCGCGGAACTGGGCGGGTTCAGGCGGGTCCAGCAGCTGGCCTACGAGTGCGCGGAGGCGGTCGCGGCGCGGCTGGAGCCGGGCATCACCGAGCGCGAGGCGGCGCGGATGCAGCGCGAGTGGCTGCGCGAGCGCGGCGTACGCGATTGGTTCCATCTGCCCTTCGCCTGGTTCGGCGACCGCACGGCGTTCGTGAACTTCCGGATCCCGCTGCAGTTCTTCCCCACGAACCGCCGCCTCGAGCCCGGAATGCCGTTCATCCTGGACATGGCCCCGGTCTACGACGGCTTCACGGCCGACATCGGCTACTCCGGCTCCCTCGGCATCAACCCCATGCAGGACAAGCTGATGGCCGACCTGGAGGCACACCGGGAGCTGATCCTGCGCGAGGTGCGCGAGCGGCGGCCACTGCGCGAGATCTACGAGGACGTCGACCGGCTCATGGTCCGCCAGGGCCACGCCAACCGGCACCGCGCCTACCCGTTCGGCGTGATCGCCCACAAGGTCGATCGCGTCAAGGAACGCCGCTGGTCACCGCATGTCTTCGGGTTCGGCACCCAGTCCCTGAAGGGGCTGGCGAGCGACGCGCTGCACGGCCACCGTGACGGCTGGTCCCCGCTGTGGTCGCCGTACCGCTTCTCCGACCACCCGCCGCAGCCGGGCCTGTGGGCGGTCGAACCGCACCTCGGATTCCGGGGGACGGGCGCGAAGTTCGAGGAGATCCTCGTCGTCACCGACTCCAGGGATCCTGAGCAGAGCGCCTTCTGGCTGGACGACGATCTGCCGCACGTACGGCGCTGGGCGGAGGAGAAGTGACGGTACCGGTGACTCTCGAGGGCGCGCGTGAGCGCCGGGTGCGGACCGGCGGGGTCGAGCTGTGTGTCGCCGAGCTGGGCGATCCCGGGCAGCCGACGGTGGTCCTGGTGCACGGCTATCCGGACAGCAAGGAGGTCTGGTCCGAGGTCGCGCCGCGGCTGGCCGACCGCTTCCACGTCGTGCTGTACGACGTCCGGGGCCATGGCCGGTCGACCGCGCCGAAGCCGCTGCGCGGCGGGTTCACGCTGGAGAAGCTGACGGACGACTTCCTGGCCGTCGCCGACGCCGTCAGCCCGGACCGCCCCGTGCATCTGGTGGGGCACGACTGGGGCTCGGTGCAGGGTTGGGAGTTCGCCACGGTCAAGCGCACCGAGGGCCGGATCGCGTCCTTCACGTCGATGTCCGGGCCGTCCCTGGACCACTTCGGCCACTGGATCGACAGCCGCCTCAAACGGCCCACCCCGCGCCGTGTCGGCCAGCTCCTCGGACAGGGCGCCAAGTCCTGGTACGTGTACCTGCTGCACACGCCCGCACTGCCCGAGCTGGCCTGGCGCGGCCCCCTCGGCAAGACCTGGCCACGCATCCTGGAGCGCGTCGAGAAGGTCCCCGGCGGCGGCTACCCGACCCCGTCCCTGCCGACGGACGCCGCGCACGGGGCGTGGCTGTACCGGGACAACGTACGGGCCCGGCTGCGCCGCCCCCGCCCGGACGCGTACGCCCACGCGCCCGTGCAGCTCATCACACCCCTCGGGGACGCCTTCCTCTCGGAGCGGCTCTACGACGAACTGGAGCAGTGGGTTCCGCAGTTGACCCGGCGCACCCTGCCGGCCAAGCACTGGATCCCGCGCTCCCGCCCCGATCAACTGGCCTCCTGGATCACCGAGTTCGTGACCTCCGTGGAGGGCGGGCGGCCGGAGAGCGTGACGGCGACCGGGAAGTACGCAGACCGTTTCGGCGGGCAGCTCGTGCTGGTCACGGGCGCGGGCAGCGGTATCGGCCGGGCGACGGCGTACGCGTTCGCCGAGGCCGGCGCGCGCGTGGTGGCCGTCGACCGGGACGCCGAGGCCGCGATCCGCACCGCCGAGATGTCCCGTCTGATCGGCGCGCCCGAGGCCTGGGCGGAGACCGTCGACGTCTCCGACGAGCAGGCCATGGAGAAGCTCGCCGCGAAGGTCGCGACCGAGTACGGCGTGGTGGACGTCCTGGTGAACAACGCAGGGATCGGCCTGTCGGGCTCCTTCTTCGACACGACCCCCGAGGACTGGAAGAAGGTCCTCGACGTCAATCTGTGGGGCGTCATCCACGGGTGCCGGCTCTTCGGCAAGAAGATGGCCGAACGCGGTCAGGGCGGCCACATCGTCAACATCGCGTCGGCGGCGGCGTATCAGCCCTCCAAGGCGCTGCCCGCCTACAGCACCTCCAAGGCGGCCGTGTTGATGCTGAGCGAGTGCCTGCGTGCGGAGTTGGCGGGACAGGGCATCGGCGTGACCGCGATATGCCCGGGCCTGGTCAACACCAACATCACCTCGACCGCGCACTTCGCCGGGGTCGACGCCGAGGAGGAGAAGCGGCGCCAGAAGAAGTCCGCCCGGCTGTACGGGTTGCGCAACTACCCGCCGGAGAAGGTCGCCGACGCGATCCTGCGGGCTGTCGTACGCGGTGATGCCGTGGTCCCGGTGACGCCGGAGGCGCGGGGCGCGTATCTGATGTCGCGGTTCACACCGAGGGCGCTGCGCAGGATCGCACGGCTGGAGCCGCCCCTGTGAGCGAGGGCGGCCGCCCGGCCGAACAGCGCGGTGAGGGCGGCCACATGGCCGACGGGCCGCCCCCGCCCGCCTACCGGATCGAGGACCTCGCCCACCTCAGCGGCGCCACCGTCCGCACCATCCGCGCCTACCAGGACCGGGGTCTGCTCCCCCGCCCCGAGCGCCGGGGCCGCGCCAACCTCTACTCCGACGCCCATCTCGGCCGTCTGCGCCAGATCGCCGACCTCCTCGACCGCGGCTACACCCTTGCCTCCATCAAGGAGCTCCTGGAGGCCTGGGACGCCGGTCGGGGCCTCGGCGGGGTGCTCGGGCTCGTCGCCGAGGTCGACGGGCCCTGGACCGACGAGGAGGCGGTGCGGATCTCACGCGCCGAGCTGGACCGGCGCTTCGGCGGCACCCCCGACGACGCGGCGGTCGCCGAGGCGGTGGAGCTCGGCGTGCTGGAGCCGGCCCCCGACGACGAGGACACCTTCGTCGTCCCGAGCCCCCAAGAGCTCTCTGTGGCGGTCGAGTTGCACGCGGCCGGGGTACCGCTGTCCGCGATCTCCTCCCACCTGAGGGAGTTGAGGGGACAGGTCGAGCACATCGCCGCCCGTTTCCTGGAGTTCACCACCGAACACGTCTTCGCCCGCTACCTCGACGGCGCACATCGCCCGACGGACGCGGAAGCGGCCGAGGCGGCCTCTCTCGTACGACGACTGCGCCCCCTCGCCCAGCACACCGTGGACGCCGAACTGGCCCGCGCGATGCGCACGTTGGCGGTACGCCACCTACGGCAGCAATTGGGGAACCCAGAGGCGTCCGATCTTCGGAATCGGACGAGAACGGTGCTCGTTCCCGAGGAGACGATGCAGGCCGTGGAGACCCTGGTTGGCGCCCAGCAGGCCGCGGCGTTCGTCGCCCTGGCCGCTGAACGCGAGGTGCGCGCCCGCACCTTGGACCGGCTCGCCGCAAATCACAGCTCATCGGCTGATCTTGACGAAACCCCTTGAATGCACGGCTCGTTGTCCACAGAATCGCCAATTCCCCTGTGGATAACCTTACTTGGTTGTGGATCAAACATCCGGAGCGAAATCGTTCGCGTGATTCGTGCCTCTCCCGGCAGGCTGGTGGCATGGACGAAAGACGCACCGTGAAGGTGTCGAAGTACCTCTCGAAACACCTCCGCCATCAGCCCGAGCGCATCGGGCTCACTCTCGACGACGGCGGCTGGGTCGAGATCGACACACTGATCGCCGCCGCGACCGCGCACGGATTCCGGTTCACCCGGGAAGAGCTGGACCAGGTGGTGGCCGCCAACGACAAGCAGCGCTTCGCGATCGAGGGCTCCCGGATCCGCGCCAGCCAGGGCCACAGCATCGACGTCGACCTCGGACTGGCCCCCGCGACGCCGCCGCCGTACCTCTACCACGGCACCGTGGCCCGCAACCTGGACGCGATTCGCAGCGCCGGCCTCAGGCCCATGAACAGGCACGATGTACACCTCTCCGCCGACCGGGAGACCGCTACGCGGGTCGGCGCCCGGCGCGGCCGCCCCGTGGTGCTCTCCGTGGACGCCGGGGCCATGCACCGCGACGGCCATGTCTTCCACGTCAGCGCGAACGGGGTGTGGCTGACGAAGGCCGTGCCACCCGAGTATCTGCGCTTCCCCGAGTCGCACTGATCTTCCCTACCGCTCCCCATCGGCCCTACCGCTTCCCCATCGGCCTCGCTCCGTGGCGGGGCGGCCGCGCGTGGTGACTGTTTCACGTGAAACCCGTTCGGCCGCATAGGCTCGGCCATATGAGTCTGCGCCTGAGCACCGTGATCCTCCCGTACCGCCGCTGGTCCGAAGGGGGCCGCGAGGCATGGCAGCGCGCGGAGGAGCTCGGCTTCCATGCCGCGTACACCTACGACCATCTGTCCTGGCGGAGCTTCCGCGACGGTCCCTGGTTCGGCGCGGTGCCGACACTGACCGCTGCCGCTGCCGTCACCGACCGTCTGCGGCTGGGCACGCTGGTCACCTCGCCGAACTTCCGGCATCCGGTGCCCTACGCCAAGGAACTGATCTCGCTGGACGACATCTCCGACGGCCGTTTCACGCTCGGCGTGGGCGCGGGCGGCTCCGGCTTCGACGCCACCGTGCTCGGCCAGGACCCGTGGTCGCCTCGCGAGCGGGCCGACCGGTTCGCCGAGTTCGTGCAGCTCCTGGACCGACTGCTGACCTCGGACTCGGTGTCCTACGAGGGCGACTTCTACTCGGCGCACGAGGCGCGCAACATCCCGGGCTGTGTGCAGCGCCCCCGGCTGCCCTTCGCGGTGGCCGCGACCGGGCCGCGCGGGCTGCGGCTCGCGGCGCAGTACGGGCAGGCCTGGGTGACCACGGGCGACCCCAAGCTGTACGAGAACGGCACTCCTGAACAGTCGGTTCAGGCCATTCGCGGTCAGGTCGAGAGGCTGGCCGACGCGTGCGCCGCGATCGGCCGGGACCTGGCCGCCATCGACAAGGTCCTGCTCACCGGATTCACCCCGGATCGCGCCCGCCCGCTGAAGTCCCTCGACGCGTTCGTGGACTTCGCCGGGCGCCATCAGGAGCTGGGATTCACCGAGATCGTCGTGCACTGGCCGATCCCCGACTCGGACTTCGCGGCCGACGAGAAGGTCTTCGAGCAGATCGCCATGGAGGCGGCGGCGCAGCTGCGGTGAGGCGACGGGTATGACAGTGCTGGTCAGGGCGTTGGGAGCGGTGTCGTCAGGGGCGGTTTCTCCTCAGGCAGCCCCTCAGATGTGCGGACTCCCGCACGGTCGTGCAGGCATATGCGGGAGAATGAGCCGGTGACCTCAGCGACTCGACAGCCCCAGACCCCGGCGGCCGCCGTCCGCCCGCGGCTCATCGCCACCGACCTGGACGGCACCCTGCTGCGGGACGACAAGTCCGTCTCCCCCCGCACGATCGCCGCGCTGGCCGCCGCCGAGGAGGCGGGCATCGAGGTGTTCTTCGTCACCGGCCGCCCGGCGCGCTGGATGAACGTCGTCAGCGACCACGTCCACGGCCATGGTCTGGCTATCTGCGGCAACGGCGCCGCCGTGGTCGACCTGCACGGCGGCCCCGGCGCCCACCGGTTCGTGAAGGTCCGGGAGCTGGCCCGGGAGAACGCGCTGGAGGCCGTACGGCTGCTGCGGGACGCGGCTCCGGGCACGGTGTACGCGGTGGAGCAGACCTACGGCTTCTACCAGGAGCCGGACTACCCCAAGCTGCACATGGAGATACCGGACAATCTCGCGCCGGCCGAGGACCTCCTGGCGCCGGACGCCCCGGGGGCCGGCGAGCCGGTGCTCAAGATCCTCGCCTACCACCCGTCCCTCGACCCCGACGCCTTCCTCACCCTTGCCCGTCTCGCCATCGGCGACCGCGCCAACGTCACCCGCTCCAGCCCCAGCGCCCTGCTGGAGATCAGCGGCCCCGGCGTCTCCAAGGCCAGCACGCTCGCCCTGTGCTGCGCCGAGCGCGGGATCTCGCACGAGGAGGTCGTGGCCTTCGGGGACATGCCCAACGACGTCGAGATGCTGACCTGGGCGGGCCAGTCGTACGCGATGGGCAACGCGCACCCGGATGTGATCGCCGCCGCGTCGGGGCGGACGGTCGCCAACAACGACGACGGTGTGGCGGTCGTGATCGAACAACTGCTGGCGTAACGGCGCCAGGGCCCGGCCTAGCCGACCGGCGCTTCCCGCTCCGTCAGCCACGGCACGGGATCCACCGCCGAGCCCATCTCCGGTGTGACCCGCACCTCGAAGTGCAGGTGCGGGCCGGTGGAGTTGCCGGTCGTGCCCGACTGACCGATCCACTGCCCGGTGTCGACCCGCTCGCCCTGGTCCACGGCGACGGACGCGAGATGGGCGTACTGCGTGAAGTAGCCGTTCGCGTGCCGGACGACGATCTCCATACCGAAGGCGCCCCCGCACGTCACCTTGACCACCCGGCCGCTCCCGACGGCGCGCACGGGCGTACCGATCGGCACCGCGAAGTCCTGCCCGGTGTGCCGGTGCGCCCACCGCCGACCGCCGCTGCCGAACGCGGCGGACAGCTCGTACGTCTCCACCGGCGTGACCCACGCGCTCTCACGGTCCGTCTTCTTCTGGTCGAGCCGAACGGCACCGGGGCAGGAGCCGGCCGCCACGGAGGCGTCGGCCTGTCCCTGCAACTGCCACCGCGCCCTCTCCAGCTTGTCCTCGATGCCCTGCTTGATCCGGGCGAGCTCGGTGTTGCGCTTGTCCAGCGACTGCCACGCCGCCGCTGACCTGGCCTCGTCCCGGGAGAGCCGGTCCTCGGCGCGGCGGCTCTTCTCGATGGCATTGCCGACGGCCAGGTTCACCTGCGAGAACACGTGCTGGCCGCGCATCAGCTGGTCCGGGCTCGTCGCGAGGACGATCTGCGCGGTGAGCGGCAACCCGCCGCCGCTGCGGTACTGGGCACGCGCGAGCCGGCCCAGGTCCTCGCGCAGGACGCCGATCTCCCGCCGCTCCCGTTCCAGGAGCTTCTCGATCCGCAGCGCTTCCGCCCGCTGTGCCTCGGCCGCCTGGCGTCCCGCCTCGTACCGCTCCGTCGCCAGCGCCGCGTCCTCGTACAGCTGCACCACCTGCGCGCTGAGAACCGAGTCCCCGCCCGTTCCGGTGCCATGGCGGTTCGGGCCGCCCTTGCCGTCACCGACGGCGTCGACGGGCCGGGCGACGAGAGAGGCGATCGCGCACAGCAGCGCCGGAACGACCAGGAGGCGACGGCGATGTGAGCGCATGCCAGCGATCCTGGCCCGCGGATCGGGTCGGGGCCTTGTTCACGTCGTACGCCTGGGGGACGAGTTGCTGCGGATGGGTCAGTACCGCGGTTGACGCGACTCCGGTAGCAGCGCGGAAGCGCCGGAGCACCAAGCGCGGTCGCTACGCCGCCCCCACCAGCAGGTCGGCCTCCTCCTCCCGCGCCACCATCGTCCGCAACGGCCCCTCCACCGCGGCCAGCTCCGCGAACGCCCCTCGCTGCACCACCCGCCCCTGCTCCAGCACGACCACCTCGTCCACGGCGTCCAGCCCGGCCAGCCGGTGGGTGATGAGCAGCGTCGTACGGCCCTCGGTGGCGGCCAGCAGGTCGGCGGTGAGGGCGTCGGCGGTCGGCAGGTCGAGATGCTCGGCGGGCTCGTCGAGGACGAGTACGGGGAAGTCGGCGAGCAAGGCGCGGGCCAGCGCGAGCCGCTGCCGCTGCCCGCCCGACAGCCGTGCCCCGTGCTCGCCCACGAGCGTGTCCAGCCCGTCTGGCAGCCCGTCGGCCCAGTCGAGCAGCCGGGCGCGTTTCAACGCGTCGCGCAGTTCCGCGTCGGTGGCGTCCTTCTTGGCGAGGAGCAGGTTCTCGCGCACGGAGCTGTCGAAGAGGTGCGCGTCCTGCGCGCACAGCCCGACGAGCCTCCGTACGTCGTCGCCGTCCAACGCGTACGCGTCCACGCCGCCCAGCGTGTACGAGCCCACGCCGGCGTCGAGGAAGCGCAGCAGCACCTGCGCCAGCGTCGTCTTGCCGGACCCGGAGGATCCGACGACGGCGATCCGGCGGCCCTCCTCCAGGGTCAGGTCGAGGCCGGCGAGCGCGTCCCGGTCCTGGCCCGCATGGCGGGCGGTCAGGTCCCTGACGGCGACCGGGAAGGGCGACGCGGGCGCCTGCCGGGGCCGCTCGGGCTCCCGTACGGGCTCGGGCGCGTCCAGCACCTCGTACACGCGCTCAGCGCTCTTGCGCACCCGCTGCCGGTACTGCACGGCGAGCGGCAGGCCCAGGACGGCCTCGAAGGCGGCCAGCGGGGTGAGGACGACGACGGCCATCGCGACACCGCCGAGCCGTCCGTCGGCGACCGCCTGGGCGCCCACGAGAGCGGTGGCGGCGACGGTGAACCCGGAGATCAACGCGGTGAGTCCGTCGCCGAGCGCGGTCGCGGTGGCGGCCCGGGAGGCGATCCGGGTGAGCGTCCCGTCGGCCCGCCGCGCTTCGGCGGTACGGCTGGGCAGGGCGCCGGCGACGGTCAGCTCCGCGGTGCCGGTGAGCAGATCCGTCACGCGCGTCGCGAGCAGCCCTCGGGCAGGGGCCAGCCTGCGTTCGGCGCGTCGGGCGACGGCACCTGTGACGAGCGGGACTGCGGCGCCGGCGACGAACAGCCCGACCGCGAGTACGGCGCCGGCCTCGGGCAGCAGCCATGCGGTGAAGCCGACGGCCGCGGCGGACACGACGGTCGCGGAAGCAGCGGGCAACAGCCAGCGCAGCCAGTAGTCCTGGAGCGCGTCCACGTCGGTGACGAGCCTCGCCAGCAGATCGCCCCGCCGGGTGCGCCGCAACCCTGCCGGTGCCAATCGCTCCAGCCTGCGGTACACGGCGACCCTGGTGTCGGCCAGCATCCGCAGCACCGCGTCATGGGACACCAGGCGTTCGGCGTACCGGAACACGGCCCGTCCGATACCGAAGGCCCGCGTCGCCGTGACGGCCACCATCAGGTACAGCACGGGCGGCTGCTGGGAGGCCCGTGAGATGAGCCACCCGGAGGTGGCCATGAGCCCGACGGCGCTGCCGAGTGCGAGGCTTCCGAGCAACAGCGCGAGCGCGAGGCGACCGCGCCGGGGACCGGACATGGCACGGACGCGGGCGAGGGCACCTCGCCGGCCCGCCGCGGGGGACACGGCCTCGACGTCGAGCGGAGCGGTCAGGGCGCTGTCCTCAGTGGGGCCGTCGTGCCCTTCCGGCTCGATCGGTCGGCCGACGGACACGGACGCCTTGGGCGGCGTGCTCGCCTGCTCGGGCGCCTCCGCCTCCGTCAGCCGCACCACCCGGTCGGCGACGCCCAGCAGCGCCGGCCGATGCACCACGAGCAGCACCGTCCGCCCGACCGCCAGCCTCCGCACGGCCTCCACGACCTCGGCCTCGGTGGCCCCGTCGAGGGCGGCCGTCGGCTCGTCGAGGAGCAGGACGGGCCGGTCCGCGAGGAACGCCCGGGCCAGCGCGAGCCGCTGCCGCTGCCCTGCGGACAGCCCGGCCCCGTCCTCACCCAGCACGGTGTCGACACCCTGGGGCAGCGCGTCCACGAACGCGAGCGCCCCGGCGTCCACCAGCGCCCGGCGGACCGCGGCGTCGTCCGCGGCGGGACGCGCCAGCCGTACGTTCTCGGCGATCGTCCCGGCGTACAGATGCGGCCGCTGCGGAACCCAGGCGATACGCGAGCGCCACTCGTCGAGGTCCAGCTCGGCGAGATCGGCTCCCCCGACCAGGACGCGGCCCTCGGTCGGCCGGACGAACCCCAACAGCACGTTCAGCAGCGTCGACTTGCCCGCGCCGCTCGGCCCGACGAGCGCGACCGTCTCACCGGGTTCGACGGCGAAGGACGCACCCGACACGGCATCGACGGGCCGCCCGGGGTAACGGACCGCGACGCCTTCGAAGGACACCGCCCCCGTCGGCACCGTCGCGGTGCCCGACGCCGGCACCGGAGTCTCCAGCACCTCGAAGATCTCCTCGGCCGCCGACAGCCCCTCGGCGGCCGCGTGGTACTGCGCGCCCACCTGGCGCAGCGGCAGATACGCCTCGGGCGCCAGCACGAGGATGACAAGGCCGTCGTACAGATGCATGTCGCCGTGGACGAGCCGCATGCCGATCGTCACGGCGACCAGGGCCACCGAGAGCGTCGAGAGCAGCTCCAGCGCGAAGGAGGAGATGAAGGCGATCCGCAGGGTCCGCATGGTCGCCCTGCGGTATTCGCCGGTGATACGCCGGATCGACTCGGCCTGCGCCTTGGCCCGCCCGAACACCTTCAGGGTGGGCAGTCCGGCGACGACGTCCAGGAAGTGCCCGGACAGCCGGGACAGCAGCTGCCACTGGCGGTCCATCCGGGACTGTGTGGCCCAGCCGATCAGCATCATGAAGATCGGGATGAGCGGGAGGGTGCCGACGATGATCGCGGCCGAGACCCAGTCCTCGGTCACGATCCTCGCCAGCACCGCCACGGGCACGACGACCGCGAGCCCCAACTGCGGGAGATAGCGCGAGAAGTAGTCGTCGAGGGCGTCGACCCCACGTGTGGCCAGGGCGACCAGCGATCCCGTCCGCTGTCCGCCCAGCCAGCCGGGCCCCAGTGCGGCCGCCCGCTCCAGCAGCCGCCCCCGCAGCTCCGACTTCACCGCCGCGCTCGCACGGTGAGCCGCGAGCTCGGTGAGCCATGCCACCACCGCGCGGCCGACGGCGACAGCCACCAACAGCAGCAGGGGAGTGCGCAGTTCGGCTGCGGACATTCCGTCCTGGAACGCCCCGACCACCGCCTCGGCGATGAGCATCGCCTGAGCGATGACCAGTGCCGCACCGACGGCACCCAGGCCGACGACCGCGATCAGGAAGAGGCGGGTGGCACGGGCGTACCGGAGGAGACGCGGGTCGATTGGTTTCACGTGAAACACACCTCAGTGCACGGTTTCAGCAATGTGCTGCGTACCGATCCGCTTGCGGAAGACCCAGTAGGTCCAGCCCTGGTAGAGCATGACGATCGGCGTGGCGATCACCGCGCACCAGGTCATGATCTTCAGGGTGTACGGGCTCGACGAGGCGTTGGTGACCGTGAGGCTCCACTCGTCATTGAGCGAGGACGGCATGACGTTCGGGAAGAGCGTCAGGAAGAGCATCGCCACGGCGGCCACGATGGTGACGCCGGAGAAGGCGAACGACCACCCTTCACGCCCGGCCTGGTTCGCCACCAGGGCCGCCACCAGCGCTGCCACCGCCACGGCGAGCGCGACCAGGCTCTTGCCGTCGCCGTTCTCGATCTGCGTCCACAGCAAGAAGATCAGTGCGAGCACGGCCGCGACCAGGCCGACCCACAGAGCCAGTTTCCGCGCCCGCTCCCGGATCTCCCCGACGGTCTTGAGCGCGGTGAACACCGCACCGTGGAAGGTGAACAGCGTCAGCGTCACCAGACCACCGATGAGCGCGTACGGGTTGAGCAGGTCCAGCACAGAGCCGACGTACTCATGGCTCTGGTCGAGCTTCACGCCTCGCACGATGTTGCCGAAGGCCACGCCCCACAGGAACGCCGGGATCAGCGAGCACCAGAAGATGGCGTGCTCCCAGTTGCGCTGCCAGTTCTCCTCGGGCCGCTTCGCCCGGTACTCGAAGGCGACGCCCCGGACGATCAGGGAGACCAGGATGACCAGCAGCGGCAGGTAGAAGCCCGAGAAGAGCGTGGCGTACCACTCGGGGAAGGCCGCGAAGGTGGCGCCGCCCGCCGAGAGCAGCCACACCTCATTGCCGTCCCAGACCGGGCCGATGGTGTTGATGAGCACCCGCCGCTCGGGCCGGTTGCGGGCGAGCAGTTTGGTGAGGACACCGACTCCGAAGTCGAAGCCCTCCAGGAAGAAGTAGCCGATCCACAGGACGGCGATCAGGACGAACCAGACGTCGTGAAGTTCCATGACTGTGCAGCTCCCTCGGCCTAGTACGAGAAGGCCATCGGCTTGTCGGCGTCACGGGAGTCGCCGCCGATCTTCGTGGGCGGGTTCAGGTCGGCCTCGGTGAGCTCGGGCGGGCCGGCCTTGACGTACTTCACGAGCAGCTTGACCTCGACGACGGCGAGGATGGCGTAGAGCGCGGTGAAGACGATCATCGAGGTGAGGACCTCTCCCTGGGAGACACCGGGGGAGACCGCGTCGCGGGTGCGCAGGACCCCGTAGACGACCCATGGCTGACGGCCCATCTCGGTGAAGATCCAGCCCCAGGAGTTGGCGATCAGCGGGAAGCCCAGGGTCAGGACCGCGATGCGCCAGTACCACTTGGTGAGCTTCGGGCCGAGGGCCTTCTTCGGCAGCAGCACCAGATGCGGCACCTCGTCGTCGCCGACCCTCAGGTGCTGCGGCAGCAAGAACTTCTTGCGCGTCAGCCAGAGTCCGAGCAGACCGATGGCGAACGACGTCATTCCGAAGCCGATCATCCAGCGGAAGCCCCAGTAGGCGACGGGGATGTTGGGCCGGTAGTCGCCGGGGCCGTACTTCTCCTGCTCGGCCTTGTTGATGTCGTTGATGCCGGGGACGTACGAGCTGAAGTCGTCCTTGGCCAGGAAGGACAGCAGGCCGGGGATCTCGATGGCGACCTTGTTGTGGCCCTTGTCGACATCGCCGTAGGCGAAGACGGAGAAGGGCGCCGGCGCCTCGCCGTCCCACAGGGCCTCGGCGGCGGCCATCTTCATCGGCTGCTGCTCGTACATGATCTTGCCGAGGACGTCGCCGCTGATCGCGGTGAGCATGCCGCCGATGACGACGGTGACCAGGCCGAGCCTGAGCGACGTCTTCATCTCGCGAATGTGCTTCTTGCGCAGCAGATGGAAGGCGGAGATGCCGACCATGAACGCGCCACCGGTGAGGAAGGCGGCCGAGAGGGTGTGGAAGGCCTGGGCGAGCGCCGTGTTCTGGGTCAGGACGAGCCAGAAGTCGGTGAGCTCTGCCCGCCCCTTCGCCTCGTTGATCCGGTAGCCGACGGGGTGCTGCATCCAGGAGTTGGCCGCGAGGATGAAGTACGCCGACAGGATCGTGCCTATGGAGACCATCCACATACAGGCCAGGTGGATCTTCTTCGGCAGCTTGTCCCAGCCGAAGATCCACAGGCCGATGAAGGTCGACTCGAAGAAGAAGGCGATCAGGGCCTCGAAGGCCAGCGGTGCACCGAAGACGTCACCGACGAAACGGGAGTAGTCGGACCAGTTCATGCCGAACTGGAACTCCTGCACGATGCCGGTGACCACACCCATCGCGATGTTGATCAGGAAGAGCTTGCCCCAGAACTTCGTCGCCCTGAGGTACTTCTCCTTCTCGGTGCGCACCCAGGCGGTCTGCAGGCCGGCCGTGAGGGCGGCCAGCGAGATCGTCAGGGGGACGAACAGAAAGTGGTAGACGGTGGTGATACCGAACTGCCAGCGCGCCAGAGTCTCCGGCGCCAAAGCCAGGTCCACGTCGCCGCTCCTTACTACCGCTTGTGAAAGCGTTCACATTCACAAGCAATTATGCAGCACCCCTCTCCGTGCCCTCAAAGGGGGGTCCCTCCTGGGACCAAACCCTTGGCGCGACCTTCAACATATTGTTGAATCAGCAGCATGCAGACACCGACGCCGACACACATACGGATCTCCTGGCCCGCGGGACACCTCACCGCGACCCTCGACGACACCCCGACCGCGCAGGCCCTCGCCAAGGCCCTGCCCCTCGTCTCCACCGCCCGCACCTGGGGCGAGGAGGTCTACTTCGACACGGGCATCGCCGTTCCACGTGAAACCAGCGCCCGCCAGGTCGTCGAGCCGGGCACGGTCGCCTTCTGGACGGACGGCGACGCGCTCGCCCTCCCCTACGGACCCACA
This sequence comes from Streptomyces sp. NPDC008086, assembly GCF_042957325.1. Classification (NCBI taxonomy): domain Bacteria; kingdom Bacillati; phylum Actinomycetota; class Actinomycetes; order Kitasatosporales; family Streptomycetaceae; genus Streptomyces; species Streptomyces sp. NPDC008086. The sequence goes on along the minus strand of NZ_JBIBIA010000002.1, from coordinate 698,164 downwards.
CCGATCTCGCGAGGCGACGAGTGCCGCCTCGCGAGCCCGTGCAATGTCCTCGGCCACCTCGACGGCGACCCCCGACTGCTGGCGACCGTCCGCGCCGGCGATCCCGTGCGCGTGGAACTCGTGGACGCCTGACCTGCCGGCGGAGCCCTACAGCTCCTCCCGACAGTCCTAAAGCTCTTCCTGACAGGCCCTACAGCTCCTGCTGACCGAGCCTTACAGCTCCTTCTGACCGAGCCCTACAGCTCCTTGCGGAACCCTTCCGCCACCTTCAGGAAGATGTCGTTCGCCTCGGCCTCCCCGACCGTCACCCGCACACCCTCGCCCGGGAACGGTCGGATCACCACGCCCGCCTGCTCACAGGCCTGAGCGAAGGCGACCGTGCGCTCCCCCAGCCGCAGCCACACGAAGTTGGCCTGGGTCTCGGGCACCGTCCAGCCCTGAGCGCGCAGTCCGTCGACCACGCGGTTGCGCTCGCACACCAACGAGCCGACCCGGCCGATCAGTTCGTCCTCGGCACGCAGCGAGGCGATGGCCGCCTCCTGCGCGATCTGGCTCACCCCGAAGGGCACGGCCGTCTTGCGCAGCGCGGCCGCGACCGGCTCCTGGGCGATCGCGAAGCCGACACGGAGGCCGGCGAGGCCGTACGCCTTGGAAAACGTGCGCAGGACACAGACGTTGGGCCGCTCACGGTAGATCTCCACACCGTCGGGCACCTCGGAGTCACGGATGAACTCGCGATACGCCTCGTCCAGCACCACCAGCACATCGCCGGGCACCCGGTCGAGGAACCGCTCCAGCTCGGCCCGCCTGACGACCGTGCCCGTCGGGTTGTTGGGGTTGCAGACGAAAATCAGCCGGGTGCGATCGGTGATGGCGGCGGCCATCGCGTCCAGGTCGTGCACATCGCCCGGCGTCAGCGGCACCTGGACGGACGTGGCACCGCTGATCTGCGTGATGATCGGGTACGCCTCGAAGGACCGCCAGGCGTAGATGACCTCGTCGCCGGGGCCGGCGGTGGACTGGATCAGCTGCTGGGCGACGCCGACCGAGCCGGTGCCGGTCGCCAGGTGGGAGGCCGGGACGCCGAAGCGCTCGGACAACTCGTTCATCAGCCCCGTACACATCATGTCCGGGTAGCGGTTGAAGGACGAGGCGGCGGCCGTCACGGTCTCCATCACGCCGGGAAGCGGCGGATAGGGGTTCTCGTTGGAGGACAGCTTGTAGGCCACCGGGCCACCGGCCGCGGCGGGCTTGCCCGGCTTGTAGGTGGGGATACCCTCCAGCTCGGCGCGCAGCTTGGGGCTCGTCTCGCTCACCGCAGTCCTCCTCGCGACCACCGGCGGTCCATCACCACCGCCGGCTCCAATACTTCTCACCTTATGAGGATTCGGCGCCGATGCGTACAGGTGCGGGTGCCCATCTGCTGAGCTTCCTGCCGACCACCTGCCGGCCCACGTCATGTCCTGCCTAGGCCTTCTGACCCCAGCTGTCACATCTGCATCAGGGGCATCAGCGTACGAAGGCGTACGAATTAGGGGGCGCGTCACACATATATCTATGCGCCGGTGGCTCGCGCCGTGGCGCGCATCACCCGTGAAGGTGAGTTGAGACCTCTTCGAGACATCGGGCACTTGGCAGGCCCATGCGTGCCGACAAGTCACGTCTTGCCATTGGATCGTTCAACTCCCTTGCTTTCCAAGGGGTTTGATGCCTGATGACCTTGCAGAAACGTGTCTGTCAACGGCTGCATATGCGTCCGCACTACCCCACCGAATGAGCCCTACTATCGGCTCGCCATGACAGCAGCAGGGAAGCACCAGGTGAGCCGCGCGGAAACCTCACGTCGAGGCAGTCGGCCCGGTCGGGCGGGCATCAGAGACGTGGCGGCAGCCGCCGGGGTCTCCATCACGACCGTCTCCGACGCCCTCAACGGAAAGGGCCGGCTCCCCGACGCCACCCGACGCCATGTCCGCGAGGTCGCCGACCGGCTGGGCTACCGCCCGTCGGCCGCCGCCCGGACACTCCGTACCGGCAAGTCAGGACTCATCGGCCTGACCGTGACGACATACGGGGATGAACCTTTCACCTTCACCGAGTTCGCGTACTTCGCCGAGATGGCCCGCGCCGCCACCTCGGCCGCGCTCGCCCGCGGCTACGCCCTGGTGATCCTCCCCGCCACCTCACGCCACGACGTCTGGTCGAACGTCGCCCTCGACGGCACCGTGGTCATCGACCCGTCCGACCAGGACCCCGTCGTCAGCGAGCTGGTCAGACAGGGACTCCCGGTCGTCTCCGACGGCCGCCCGGCCGGCTCGCTCCCGGTCACCGCCTGGGTCGACAACGACCACGAGGCCGCCGTACTCGGCATCCTCGACCACCTGGCAGACGCCGGCGCCCGCCGGATCGGACTGCTGACGGGCACCACGACCGACACGTACACCCATCTGTCGACCACCGCGTATCTGCGCTGGTGCGAGCGCGTCGGCCAGGACCCCGTGTACGAGGCCTACCCGGCGCACGACCCGTGCGCGGGCGCCGTCGCCGCCGACCGGCTGCTCGCCCGCCCCGACCGGCCCGACGCGGTCTACGGCCTGTTCGACCCGAACGGCACCGACCTGCTCGCCGCCGCGCGCCGCTACGGCCTGCGCGTACCGGACGACCTTCTTCTGGTGTGCTGCAGCGAGTCCACGGTGTACGCCAACACCGAGCCGCCCATCACCACGCTCTCCCTCAAGCCGCGCCGCATCGGCACGGCCGTGGTCCAGCTCCTCATCGACGCCATCGAGGGGGTCGAGTCGGACCACCCGGTCGAGCAGGTGATACCGACCGAGCTGATCGTGCGTACCTCGTCCCAGCGACGCCCTCCGCGGACGACGGTCAGCCCGCCCCGGTCGCCCGAGGAACGGTAGAAACGGGCCCCGCGGGATGGCTGAACCCAGGTCGAGAGGCCGCGGGTGCGAGGGCGAGGAGTGACGGGAGCGAGGCCATCGAGCGGCCTAAGCCCGGCCCAATCGGGGCGAAAGCCGCGGTGAACAGGAGTCCTGCTCCGATTCACCACCCCTGGGTCATCACATGGCGCGATCGGCATTCCTATGATGGGCGCACGACACCCGCGGGCCGCTGCGACCAGGCAGTCCGATGCGGTGCAGCTGCGGCGCGATGGTGGAGGGGTCTGATGACTCAGGGGGCCGGTCAGGGACCCGAGGTGGAGCGGACGGCGACGTTGCGCGACTTCCGGGTGCCCGCTTACGTGCACGAGACCGGTCCGTACGCCCACAGCACACACCCGGGCGAGGTCGCCCCGCCCGCCGACGAGGCCTACCCGGAGGGGTACACGCCCACCGAGCGGGACCTGCCCGTGATCAATCGCGGCGACACGGTCCAGGTGCACGTCGACCCCGCCTCCCTGCCGGCCTCGCAGCCGGTGGACGGTCCCGGCCCGCTGTTCGTCGTCGGCGACGTGCACGGCTACCTCGACGAGCTGGTGGCCGCCCTCCAGGAGAAGGGCCTCATCGACGCGGCGGCGAACTGGTGCGCCGGCACCGCCCGTCTGTGGTTCCTCGGCGACTTCACCGACCGCGGCCCCGACGGCATCGGCGTCATCGACCTCGTGATGCGGCTGTCGGCGGAGGCCGCCGCGGCCGGCGGGTACTGCAAGGCGCTGATGGGCAACCACGAGCTGCTGCTGATCGGCGCCAAGCGCTTCGGCGACACGCCCGTCAACTCCGGCGCGGGCACCGCCACCTTCCAGGCGGCCTGGCTGCTCAACGGCGGCCAGAAGACCGACATGGACCGCCTCCAGGACCACCACCTGCAGTGGATGTCCCGGCTGGACGCCATGGAAGAGGTCGACGGCCATCTGCTCGTCCACTCGGACACCACCGCCTATCTCGACTACGGCGACTCGATCGAGGCCGTCAACGACACCGTCCGTGAAACGCTCACACGCAACGACGCCGACGAGGTCTGGGATCTCTTCCGCAAGTTCACCAAGCGCTTCTCCTTCCGCGACGAGGGCGGCGCCGACCATGTGCGCTCCCTGCTCGATACGTACGGCGGCACCCGCATCGTTCACGGCCACAGCCCCATTCCGTATTTGAAGGGCGAGGTCGGCTCCGAGGAGAGCGAGGACAGCGGCGGACCCCTGGTCGAGGGACCGCACGTCTACGCCGAACGCCTCGCCATCGCGATGGACGGCGGCGTGACCATGGCCGGAAAGCTGCTGGTCCAGCAACTTCCCCTGGATATCTGAGCGTTCACGGGGCAGACGCCCCCTCATGACGCAGTGACGGAAGACGGCGCAGGCCAGGGCCCAATTTTGGCAAACCCCCTGTCACCGTGTGCCGTCACCGCTCTACCATCGGCTTATCCGTAGCAGGCTCCCCTCCGTTTCTGCCCGACGGCTCGTTGGCATGCGAGCCCCAAGCCCTACGGAGCATCGGGGGATGCACATGAACAGCGTTCCGCAGCACCTGCACAGCGAGGACCGCCAGGAATACGAGCGGATCCTCGATGAGGCGCTGCGCTCCGCACCACACCGCCCGGAACTGGCCGCTGTCGGACAGCGGCTCAACCCCGAACAGCTGCGCACCATGGCGCTGAACGCCACCGCACTCATCACGGCGGCCGCGGCGACCGAGTACCAGCACTATGTGAAGGTCCGCGAGGAACTGCGCCAGCCGGCGCCGTCCACCCCGTCGTCCACCCGTGAGTCCGGCTCCTCCGAGTCGGGCACGGGCGCGATGGGGCTCGCCACCACCGTGGGAGAAGTCGCCGAGACGGCCGGGCCCGGCGTGGTCGCCGTGCTCGCCGTCCTGGCACCCGTCCTCGCCGGCACCGCCGCGGCGATCTTCCTGCTCGTCGGTTACATCCTGAAGATGTTCGACCCCGAGCCGGCTTTCGCCCAGACGATGCTCACCACCGGATGGGTGTTCGGCGCCATCGCGGCGGCCGCGATCCTGGTCGCCGCCGTCGGACTCCTGCTCACCGCCCTGCGCAACCGGCCGACGTTCGACGGCGGCCCGAACAGCGAACTGAGCGAGGAGGTCACCCGAGCCCAGGAAGCCTGGCGCGAGGCCCTGCTGGAGCGCGGCATCCTGCCCTTCCTCCGAGAGGCACTCGCCGACCCCGGCACGGCATCGGTCCTCCATCGCACGCCACCGTCGGCCCCGGCCGGCCGCATCCCGAACCTCGGCTACGGCCGCCCGGGTTTCAGCAGCCCGGACGACGGCGCCTCCCGTGGCTCCCGTCCGAGCTACACCAGCCCGGACTACACGAGCCCGGACTTCGGAGGGCCGGAACACCAGCCGGAGTGACATCGGCCGAAAGAGCCCTCGGCTTGCGCCCCCGTCCTGGGGAGCGCAAGCGCGAGAGCCGACACCCGGCGCAGCGGCGTCGGCCACTGCTACAGGCGCCGAAGGGCCGTGGCTCCACGCGTTCCACGAACGTCCGGCTGAAGGCGTGCACCAGGGACAGACGGAACAGAGCGGGTGCCAGGGGAGCCCACCGATGGACCCTGTCCTGCGGTGACCCCAGCGAGAACGTGCTCCAGCCCGGCCCGGATCGGGCGGAGTGGCGTCGTGCTCGTTCCGTTTACGGGAGGCCGACTCACCGCGTGCGGCGGGCAGGGGCGACGCGGTGCGCGTGCTCCCCCTGCCCGGCCGTCATGCGCTCAGTCCGCCATCGGCAGGTACACCCGGTTGCCCGCCGCCGCGAACTCCTTCGACTTCTGAGCCATGCCCTCCTCGATCTCCTGCTGGGATCCGCCGTGCTGGCGGCGGATGTCCTGGGAGATCTTCATCGAGCAGAACTTCGGCCCGCACATGGAGCAGAAGTGGGCCGTCTTGGCGGGCTCGGCCGGCAGGGTCTCGTCGTGGAACTCCCGTGCCGTGTCCGGGTCGAGCGCCAGGTTGAACTGGTCCTCCCAGCGGAACTCGAAGCGGGCGTCGGACAGCGCGTCGTCCCACTCCTGTGCACCGGGGTGCCCCTTGGCGAGGTCGGCCGCGTGGGCGGCGATCTTGTAGGTGATGACGCCGGTCTTGACGTCGTCACGGTTGGGCAGGCCCAGGTGCTCCTTGGGCGTGACGTAGCAGAGCATCGCCGTGCCCCACCAGGCGATCATCGCGGCACCGATGCCGGAGGTGATGTGGTCGTAGGCCGGGGCGACGTCGGTGGTCAGCGGGCCGAGCGTATAGAACGGAGCTTCATCGCAGATCTCCTGCTGAAGGTCGATGTTCTCCTTGATCTTGTGCATCGGGACGTGTCCCGGGCCCTCGATCATGGTCTGTACGTTGAAACACTTGGCGATCGTGTTGAGTTCCCCGAGCGTCCTCAACTCCGCGAACTGCGCCTCGTCGTTGGCGTCCGCGATCGAACCGGGCCGCAGTCCGTCGCCGAGCGAGTACGTGACGTCGTAGGCCGCGAGGATCTCGCAGAGTTCCTCGAAGTTCTCGTACAGGAAGCTCTCCTTGTGGTGCGCCAGGCACCACGCCGCCATGATCGAACCGCCGCGCGAGACGATGCCGGTCTTACGGTTGGCCGTGAGCGGGACGTACGGCAGGCGCACACCCGCGTGGACCGTCATGTAGTCCACACCCTGCTCGGCCTGTTCGATGACCGTGTCCTTGTAGATCTCCCAGGTCAGCTCCTCGGCGCGGCCGTCGACCTTCTCGAGCGCCTGGTAGAGCGGCACCGTGCCGATGGGGACGGGGGAGTTGCGCAGCACCCATTCGCGGGTCGTGTGGATGTTGCGGCCGGTCGACAGGTCCATGACCGTGTCGGCGCCCCAGCGGGTCGCCCAGGTCATCTTCTCGACCTCCTCCTCGATGGAGGAGGTGACCGCGGAGTTGCCGATGTTGGCGTTGACCTTCACCAGGAACCGCTTGCCGATGATCATCGGCTCGATCTCCGGGTGGTTGACGTTCGCGGGCAGCACCGCCCGACCCGCGGCGATCTCCTCGCGGACCACCTCGGGAGAGACGTTCTCCCTGATGGCCACGAACTCCATCTCGGGCGTGATCTCGCCCCGGCGCGCGTAGGCGAGCTGCGTGACCGCCTGGCCGTCACGGCCGCGACGTGGCTGACGCGGACGTCCGGGGAAGACCGCGTCGAGGTTGCGCAGACCGCCGCGCGGCGAGGTGTGCTTGATGCCGTCGTCCTCGGGACGAACGGGACGGCCCGCGTACTCCTCGGTGTCGCCGCGAGCGATGATCCAGTTCTCCCGCAGCGGGGGCAGCCCCCTGCGGACGTCGGTGTCGGCGATTGGATCGGTGTACGGGCCGGAGGTGTCGTACAGCGTGACCGACTGCCCGTTGGTGAGGTGCACCTGGCGGACCGGCACTCGCAGATCGGGGCGTGAGCCCTCGACATACGCCTTGTGCCAGCCGATGGACTTCCCGGCCTCCTCGGACTTGTCGTCCTGAACGGAGGCAGGCGTGCGCGCGTCCTTGATGGTCATGAGACCTACTCCCTACGCCGGCATTACCCGGTAACAGGTTCGGCGGTCGACGCAGCGGCTTCCGTCTGCCGACGTTTCGTGTGAAACATCACTCGCGATGGGTGATGTTTCATGTGAAACATCGCTGGGACGGAGGTCAGCGCCCTCTCAGCCCGGTGCTCCGAGCTCCCGCGTGTACAAAGGTGGCACCACGCTAGCGTCAATTCGGGCGCGGTGAACAGAGGGCCCCGGTCGTTCTTGCGATGATCGGTCGGTGACCACGACGCATGAACCTCCGTACCCACCGCCCGAGCCGCGGCGCGGCCCCGGTTCCGGAAACGGCCCCGTGCGAGGCAACGGCCGTACGGACGGCCGGGGTTCGGGCGTGCCCGGAGGCAGATACGACGGTGGGTACGACCGTGCTTCCGGAGGCGGCCACGATGATCACGCGGCTGGAGCCGAAGGGTGGCACGAACACGGCACCGGGCCCAGTGGGATGGGTGAGCGCGAAGGCGGAGCCGGTGACTGGCACGAGCGCGGGCCCGGGCGGGAGGGGATGCCCGCGCACGGGGGCGGCGTCAGTGGCGGGCAGGAGCGGGGCCCCGGCTTCACCAGCCCTTACGACCACGGTGCCCACGGCGGTGGCTCGGCGGGGCAGGGGCAAGGGCACGGTCCGGCTGACCGGTCCGGCCACGACGCCGACGGTGGTCACGGTCACGGCCCCGGATCCGGTGGGCGGCAGGGCGGTGGTGGCGGGGGCGACGGCCATGGTCACGGGCACTCGCACAGTCACGCCCATGGCCCGGCGGCACCCGTCTCCCGGCATCTGCGCAAGGTCATCGCGGCGATCCTGATCCCGTTCGCCGCAGCGGTGGTGGTCGGGCTCGCGGTGCTGTGGCCGGGCGGTGCCCCGCCGCACGAGCGCACCGGGGTCGGCTTCGACCGGCAGACCCAGCAGGCCACGGTCACCAAGGTGGTCGAGCTCAGCTGTAAGGACGTCAACGCCTCGGGAGTGCCCCCGACCGGCGACACCTCCACCGCCGAGGGTTCCTCCGCCGTGCAGCAGGAGAGCGGCACCTGCAAGAAGGCGACGATCCGCGTCGACACGGGCAAGGACAAGGGCCGTACGTTCACGGAGATCGTGCAGCCCGACCAGTCACGCCAGCTGCACGAGGGCCAGGAGGTCGTGGTCGCGTACGAGCCCTCCGCGCCGAAGGACCTCCAGTACTCGGTCACCGACGTGAACCGTAAGTTCCCGATGGCGCTGCTCGCCGGCATCTTCGCGCTCGCGGTCGTGGTGGTGGGCCGAATGCGCGGTGTCATGGCGCTGGTCGCCCTGGCCATCAGCTTCCTCGTGCTGACCTTCTTCATCCTGCCGGCGATCCTTCAGGGCTCGAACCCGCTGGTCGTGGCGGTGGTGGGGGCGAGCGCCATCATGCTGATCGCCCTCTACATGTGCCACGGCCTCTCAGCCCGCACCTCCGTGGCGGTGCTCGGCACGCTGCTCTCGCTGCTGCTGATCGGCCTCCTCGGCTCGGGGTTCATCGACTGGGCCGCGCTCACCGGCAACACCGACGACAACACCGGACTGATCCACGGGCTCTATCCGTCGATCGACATGAGCGGTCTGCTGCTCGCCGGCGTCATCATCGGTTCGCTCGGTGTCCTCGACGACGTGACGGTCACCCAGACGTCCGCGGTCTGGGAGCTGCACGAGGCCAACCCGACGATGGGCTGGCGCGGGCTGTACCGGGCGGGCATCCGGATCGGCCGCGACCACATCGCGTCCGTCGTCAACACCCTCGTCCTCGCCTACGCGGGTGCCGCGCTGCCGTTGCTGCTGCTCTTCTCGATCGCGCAGAGCGGTGTGGGGACGGTCGCCAACAGTGAGCTGGTGGCGGAGGAGATCGTGCGCACGCTGGTGGGCTCCATCGGCCTGGTCGCGTCGGTGCCGGTGACCACCGCCCTCGCGGCCCTGGTCGTCTCGGCCGACCGGCCGGAGAAGGGGGCGGCACCGGCAGGCGCCCAACCGGTCCAGGCGGGCGGGTCGCCCGCTTCGACCGGCGTACAGCCGGCCCCGGGGCGCGGTGGGCGGGGGCGTCGGCGTAAACGGTGACGGGCGAAGGCCCGCCGACCGGGGCGGCCGCTCCGCCCGTCCGGCGGAGCGTGCAGCACACCCAGTGGTACGGAAGCGCTCCCACACGCCCCTTGCGCGCCGCTGAAGCGTTACGCCACTCCCGCACCAGGCTGCCGTAACGCTTCAGCCCGCGCTCTGCTCTTCCGCCAGGATGCGGTCCAGGGCCTCGTCGAGGTGGGCGTCGAAGTCAGCGAGGGCGCCCTCCTGGCCGAGCGGCACCAGCTTGTCGGTGCGGTCGAGGAAGGCCACGAGCGGCGCCACCGAGGAACGGAAGAGCGCCTGGTCGGCGCCGACCTGAAGGCGGATCAACACATCGCCCAGGGTCTCGGACCCGGCCGGCGAGACCCGGACATCTCCCTCCCCGCACGGTCTGCCCACCCCGTCGACCAGCAGCTCCCGGCCGAACGCCCAGGTCACCGGGGCATCTCCGGGCAGGTGGAAGGTCAGCCGTACGGCATAGGGATCACAGGTCTCGTAGCGCAACTCCACCGGGATGCGGAAGGAGAGCTCCTCGGACACGAGAAAGCTCATCATGACCTCTGCCTCTACGGACTCGCGCATCGCCTACCCCGTCGGTTGCCGTCGACTGGCCGGGACCGAAGCCCGACACTGGTGGAATCTTGCTGAACGTACACGAGAGATCACAAGGAGTGAGTTTTCAGATACTGATAGAGATCGCGAGTGACCCCAGGAGCCGCCCCATCTCGTCCTGCAGCTGCCGCGCCGCCGACAGCAGTCGGTCGGCCTGGTGGGCGGGCAGAGAGATGGCCATCGTCGCGGCCGTGGTGCCGACCGTGATCGGAACGGCCGCGCACACCGTGCCCAGCGCGTACTCCTGACGCTCGGTCACCGGCTCCATCCGACGGGTCTGTTCGAGGCGTCGTAGCAGGGCGCGGCTGTCGCGCACGGTGTACGGGGTGAGGGCCTGCACGGGATGGCGGTCGAGGTGATCGCGACGGGCTTCGTCGTCCAGCTGGGAGAGCAGGCACTGGCCGATGGCGTGTGCATGGCCGGTCTCCCGGAAGTCGGCCCACTCCTCCACCGCGGGATTGCCCGGGGTGTCCGAGACACACATGACCTCGATCTCACCGTCGCGGTACTGGGCGTAGTAAACGGGGACACCGATGACATCACGCCATTGAGCGAGCGTGTCGGCAACCGTGCTGCGACGTTTCTGCTGGGCCGCGCTGCTGCTCAGCCGTACAGCTGCCTCGCCGAGGAAGAACAGCCCTTTGTCGCGGCGCAGATAGCCCTCGTGCACCAGCGTGCGAAGCAGGTGGTAAGCGGTGGGCAGCGCAAGGCCCGTCTCGCGGGCGAGTTGCTTCGCGGGGGCGCCGTACTCATGCCCGGCGACGCATTCCAGCAGGCGCATCGCACGCTGGACGGAGCCGATGAGCGTCGCGGACTGGGGCTGTTCGGCGGGGTTCGGGGAAGCCTGCCGCGGCACCTGGGGCACGGCGGAACGGGGTCGCCCGAGAGGTGGGCAGGGGTCTGAAGGTGCGGTGTCAACCGTGGCCATGGGTCACTCCCGGAGCGCGAGGGGGGAGCCCGTGCGGGGAAACACGGGTGGGGTGCACGCCGCTCGCGGGGGCGTCCCCGCGTCGATTTCCGGACTCTATTGGTCGGTCACCGCTCGCCGACGCCCTGCCCGGGAAACTTCCCTCGCCCGAGGGAACCGGTGATTCCTGTTACCGCCCACCGGTCCCCACGGCCCTCACGGACCTCACAAGTCGCTGCGCGACGAGGAGCTCGACGTGAACTTCCGTACGACGTAGATCAGTCCACCGACCAGTGCCACGAAGACCAGCAGCTTGAAGAGCAGTCCGATGACGAATCCGACGACGCTGGCTATCAGCCCGCCGAACACCACCAGGGCGATGACGGGCACCGCGATCCACTTAACCCACCACGGCAGTCCTGCGAAGATCTCACGCATCGCCCTCGTCCTTACCTCTCCGCCCGTCTCTGTGCCGGGTACCGATCCTTGGAATCCGCCGACTTCGACTCCATCGAGTCGAATCCGCTGATTCCCTGCCCTCGATGCTAGGTCCGGCAGGTGCCCCGGCGGGGGCCTCGCAGCCCTTGTCCTCCCCTGATCGATCCCCTAGGGAACCCCGAGGCCACGGGTCAGCTCTCGGGTGGAGAGAAGACCACGAGCACCCTCAGATCCTCGCTGATGTGGTGGAACTTGTGGGCGACTCCGGCCGGGACGTACACCACGCTGCCGCGCGCCACCTGCGTGGTCTCCATGCCGACCGTGATGTGGGCGCGGCCGCTCACAACGAAGTAGACCTCGTCCTGGTTGTGCGGCTTCTGTGGATCGTGCTCGCCGGCGTTGAGCGCGTACAGACCGACCGACATGTTGCGCTCCCGCAGAAACTGCAGGTAGGCGCCCTCGTTGGCGGCGCGCTCCGCCTCCAGTTCGTCCAGCCGGAAAGCCTTCATCGTTCTTGTCGCCCTCGTCCCCGTGCTCATGGCCGATTTCGTCTGCCACGATCAGACACATGAAGAATTTCGTAGTCAAGACGATCGCCAACGCGGGTGCCCTGGCGGTCGCCGTCTGGCTGATAGACAAGATCACCCTGACCGGTGACAGCACGGGCAAGAAGATAGGCACCCTGCTCGTCGTCGCGCTGATCTTCGGCCTGGTGAACTTCGTCGTCAAGCCGATCGTGAAGCTCCTGAGCCTCCCGCTGCTCATCCTGACGCTCGGCCTGTTCACCCTGGTCGTCAACGCACTGATGCTACTGCTGACCTCGTGGCTCGCCGACAGGTTCGATCTGAGCTTCCATGTCGAGGGTTTCTGGACGGCCGTGCTCGGTGGCCTGATCATCTCGATCGTCTCCTGGGCACTGCACGTCGTCCTGCCTGACGGGGACTGACATCCGATGACCTACCGCGTCTGCTTCGTCTGCACCGGCAACATCTGCCGCTCTCCCATGGCCGAGTCCGTCTTCCGCGCCCGCGTGGCGGAGGCCGGGCTCGACGGGCGGGTGGAGGTCGACAGCGCCGGCACCGGTGGCTGGCACGAGGGCGACCCGGCCGACCCGCGAACCGTCTCCGTCCTCGAGGAGAACGGTTACGCCAGCGGCCACACCGCCCGGCAGTTCCAGACGTCCTGGTTCGAGCGCGTCGACCTCGTGATCGCGCTCGACACCGGCCATCTCAAGGCCCTGCGCCGCCTCGCACCCACGCCGGAGGACGCGGCGAAGGTACGGCTGCTGCGTTCCTACGACCCCGCCGCGGGCGACGACCTCGATGTGCCCGACCCGTACTACGGGGGCCGGGACGGGTTCGAGGAGTGCCTTGAGATGGTGGAGGCGGCAAGTACGGGCCTCCTCACGGCGGTCCGCGAACAGGTGGAGGGACAGGCGGCATGAGCGGTACGGAGGACCAGGGACGAGCGCCGGGCAACGGAGACGGCACGCGCGCGGTGCGGGCCGGACTGCCCGAGCCGGTGGCGTACGAGCCGACCCTGCCGGGCCCGGTCTTCGCCGCCCACTTCCACCTGCCGGGCGAGCCGACGGGGCCGTACACCTACGGTCGGGACGAGAACCCGACCTGGACGCATCTGGAGCGCGCCATCGGCGAGCTGGAGGCGCCGGGGGAGGACGGCGTCGAGACGCTGGTCTTCGCCTCGGGCATGGCCGCCGCGGCGTCAGTGCTCTTCTCGCAGCTGCGGGCGGGCGACGCCGTCGTCCTGCCCAGCGACGGCTACCAGGCACTGCCCCTGGTGCGCGCGCAGTTGGAGGCGTACGGCATCGAGGTGCGCACGGCGCCGACCGGCGGGGACGCCCAGCTCGGCGTCCTGGACGGCGCGAAGCTGCTGTGGATCGAGACGCCGTCCAACCCCGGCCTCGACGTGTGCGACATCCGGCGACTCGTCGAGGCGGCACACGCGCGTGGCGCCCGCGTCGCCGTCGACAACACGCTCGCGACGCCGCTCGGGCAGCGGCCGCTGGAGCTCGGCGCCGACTTCTCGGTGGCCAGCGGCACCAAGCAGCTGACGGGACATGGCGACGTGCTGCTGGGATACGTCAGCGGTCGTGACGGCGAGGCCATGGCTGCCGTACGGCGCTGGCGGAAGATCGTCGGGGCGATCCCGGGGCCCATGGAGGCCTGGCTCGCGCACCGTTCCCTCGCCACGCTCCAGCTGCGGGTGGAGCGGCAGAACGCCACCGCCCTCGTGCTCGCCGAGGCGCTGCGGGACCGGCCGGAGGAGCTCGGGGTGCGGTATCCCGGGCTGCCGGGCGACCCCTCGCACAAGATCGCCGCCCAGCAGATGCGGCGCTACGGCTGCGTGGTCTCCTTCACGCTGCCCACGCGCGCGCGTGCCGAGCGTTTCCTGGAGGCGCTGCGGCTCGTCGACGACGCCACCAGCTTCGGCGGGGTGCGCTCTACGGCCGAGCGGCGCGGACGCTGGGGCGGCGACGCCGTACCGGAGGGCTTCATCCGTATGTCCGTCGGCGCCGAGGACCCCGAGGACCTCGTGGCGGATGTGCTGCGGGCGCTGGACGCATCGGATCAGTGACCGGCCCGGCCCCGCATCCGTCGCAGTCGGGCTGCGTCCCTCTACGTGCGACAACAGAGAACGGGCGGTCCGAACCTCCCCCCTCGTGGCTCGGACCGCCCTCGGTTCTGCGCGCGAAGAACCGCGCGAACAAGGCTAGTTGACTCTCTGTCAGTGTCCAATCACAGTAGCGACAGCGACCTATCGACTTATTTATAGTTGGGCCCTGCCCTGGGGGTGGGGAGAAGGGCGGGGAAGGGGAGGGTGTGGCATGGATCTGGCCTTGTTGCGCACTTTTGTGACCGTGCACCGGGCCGGCTCCTTCACCCGCGCCGCCGCGCTGCTCGGGCTGTCGCAGCCGGCCGTGACCTCGCAGATCCGCACCCTGGAACGGCAGCTGGGCCGCCCCCTGTTCCTGCGGCAGGCCCGCGGAGTGACGCCCACGACCATCGGCGACGAACTCGCGCACAAGGCGGCCCCACATCTCGACGCCCTTGTGGAGATCACCGAGACGGGCCTCGACGACGAGTCCTCCTTACGCACCCTGCATCTCGCCGGTCCACCTGAGTTCACCGCCGAGCGGGCGCTGCCCGCGCTCACCGAACTGACCGGCGAGGACGGCCAGGGCTTCGCACTGCGCGCGTCCTTCGGCAATGCCGAGGAGACCCTGGAGGGGCTCGCCGCCGGGCATCACGATCTGGCCATCACCACGGCCCGTCCGCGGGGCGCCCTGCTGACGGCGACTCCGCTCTGCGACGAGGAGCACGTCCTCGTGGCCGCCCCTCGCTGGGAGGAACGGATCGGCTCGGTCATGCTGAGCAGCAAGGGGGCGCATGCGCTGGAGGACGTCCCGGTGGTGGAGGTGCACGAGTCCCTGCCCTTCGTCTCCCGCTACTGGGCCTCGGTCTACGACTGCCGTCCCGCCGCCCCCGGCACAGTGATCGTCCCCGACCTGCGCGCGGTCCTCGCCTGTGCGGTCGCGGGCGCGGGGCTCGCGGTGCTGCCCCGCTATCTGTGCGCGGCCCCCCTGGAGCGCGGCGATGTCGTCCCCCTGCACGATCCGCCGGTGCCGCCGCTGCGGACCTACTTCCTGGTGGCCCGCACCGGGACGCTCGCGATGCCGCACATCTCACGGGCCCATGAGTGGCTGCTGCGAGCAGCTGCCGACTGGGCTTGAACGAGGCTTGCCGACGGGCCTGAACAGGACCTGCTGACCGGGGCCCGAACCGCGCTTGCCCACCGGGCGCAGCAGTCACTGCCACAAGGCCTGATCAGGGGCTTTCGACTGGGTCTCATCAGCTCTTTCACAGCTGTCACACCATGGACTCGATCAGTGACGGCTCGCGATGTTTCACGTGGAACCAGCCGGGCCACATTTCCTGCATGACCGTCCGACCCGTGGTCAAGCGCACCGCCCGCGCCGTTCTGCTGGACGGTGACGACCTGATCCTGATCAAGCGCACCAAGCCAGGCGTGGATCCCTACTGGCTCACGCCCGGAGGCGGGGTCGAGCCGACGGACACGACCGTCGTCGACGCTCTGCACCGCGAGGTGTACGAGGAACTCGGCGCCAAGATCACCGACGTGGTGCCCTGCTTCGTCGACACCGTCGAGCACATCGGCGATGACGGTGGAGCCACCGGCGTGAAGGTGCAGCACTTCTTCGTCTGCCACCTCGAGTCCATGGACCCGTCCTTGCGGCACGGTCCCGAAGTGGACGAACCCATCGGCGAGTACGAGATCGTGCGCGTGCCGTTCACCCGGGTCGGGATCGCGTCCGTCCATCTCGTACCGCTGTCGCTGCGGCACTACCTCGACGGGAACATCGAGGGCGTCCGCGCCATGCACGCCCCCGACTTGGGCTGATACGGGCCTGGTACGAGCCGCTGCTTCGTCCGCTACGGCGTCTCGTCAGTCCCCGATGACGGCGAGTTCCTCCACGGAGTCATGGCGTATGCGCTCGGATGGGACACCGACGCCTCGCAGTGCGTCCACGCCGCTGCGGATCATGCCGGGCGGGCCTGACACATAGGCGTCGTACTCGGTCCAGGGACCGTGCTCGCGTATGGCGTCGGGGAGCTGGAGCAGCCCGTGCCGATCCACCACCGGACGGACGGCCAGCCAGGGGTGGGACTGCTGGAGCCTGAGCATCGTGTCGATGTCGTAGAGGTCCTTGTTGCTGCGGGCGCCGTAGAAGACCTCGACCGTCCGCCGTTCCCCGTGTTCGGCGACGTCCTCGACCAGCGCCTTGATGGGCGCTATGCCAGTGCCTCCGCCCAGACAGAGCAGACCGCTGTCGCTGGTGTGGTCCACGGTCATCGAACCGGTCGGCGGGCCGAGCCGGATGATGTCGCCCGGCCGGGCGCGATGCACCAGCGCGTTGGAGACCCAGCCCGCGGGGACGGCCTTCACATGGAACGTCAGCAGACCGTCCGAGCGGGGCGCCGAGGCGAAGGAGTAGTGCCGCCAGATCCGGGGCCACCAGGGCGTCTCCAGGCTCGTGTACTGCCCGGCGAGGAAGGGGTAGGGCTGGTCGGGGCGGACGGTGATGACCGCGACGTCCGGGGTTCTCAGGTCGTGTGCGACGACCTCCGCGTACCACCAGGCGGGAGCGCGCAGTTCGTCTGACGCCGCCGCGTCGATCATGACCTGCGAGATCGTCGTGTACGTCCGGACCCAGGCCGCCTCCGCCTCCCCGTCCCAGACGCCGGTGGCGTACTTGCTGAGTGCGCCGATGAGGCACTCGCCGACGGCCGGGTAGTGCTCGACCCGGGTCCCGTACTTGCGGTGGCCGCGACCCAGGTTCTGGAGGTAGTCGACGAGAACCGGGGTGTTGTCGATGTGCTCGGCCGCGGTGAGCAGCGCTTTCAGCAGCCGGTCGCGCTGGGTGTCCATCGCGGGAGGGAACAGGGAACGCAGATCGGGGTGGCGTACGAAGAGCAGCGCGTAGAAGTAGGAGGTGACCTTGTCGGCCACGGGCCCGATCTCGGCCATCGTCCGGCGGATCAGGACGGCGTCGGGGGAGGCGGTGGGGGCCGGCGCCGGGCGCTGGGGCGGCACCCGCACGTGGGGGGTGGGCGGAGCGAGGGGAGCGAGGCCGGATACCTCCGACCGTGCGGCAGCGGGCGCTATATGGCTCGGGGCGGGTGCTGCGGGGGGCGATATCGCCGCCGGTGTCTCCCGCTCCGGGGGCTGGGGCCCAGTGAGCGGTGGGGCGGCGGGGGCGGAGCCGGAGTCCGGCGCGGTGAGTTCTGCCGGGGTGACCGATGTGGTGGGCTCTGTGCCGCCCTGGTGCGGCGATGTCGGGTCATCGGCTGCCGGCATCCTGCCCACCGGGCGCATCGCCGCCAGGCGGCCGCCCTCGGCTGGCTCCTGTTCGCTGCCCGGAGTGGTCGCCGGCTGCTTGTGCGGCGTGAACCAGCCGCCCCCGCCGCCGGAAGTGCCGTTGTCGGCCGACGTGGTGGTCGGAGCGTCCATGGTGTGCCTCGCCTCGAACATCTTTCGGTCGGTCTGCGCACTTCCTCGATCGGAAGGTGCCTGCTTCCCCCGCGACGGCTTGCATTCCCCGTTCGTCGCCACGCCCAATACGGCGACATTCAACCCGTATTCACACTCGGCACGGACAAGTAAGGCGCGAGTGTGACATTGGCCGCAGCACTCTCATCGCAGCGTCCCATCGTGTGTGGACGCTCGGCCGCATAACCGAGAATGCGGGTCTTCGATCTCTCCGTCCGGTTAGGCTGCATTGCCTTGCGCCCGGTCGCCGCTGAGCCTTGATCACAGCTCGGACACGAACCGGAGTCGACCATACCGGCAGCCGCCCCGATCACAAGTCCCCCCTTCCTCCCTCACGATGGGGCCGAGGGCGAACGTCAAGCATTTCCTTCAATTACCAGCGACTGCACATCAATTCATGGGCTTCCCACAGATCCATCCCCACGAAGAAGCGAGCTGCATACGCCACGAGCTCCGCGGTCTCCGTATGCAGGCCGAGTTGCGTGAGGGACGCCCCATGTTCGTCCGTGTTTCACGTGAAACACCCGACAGCCACCGGCGCGTCACGCAGCGGACCATGACATGGCCAAAAGCTCGTACGTCTCCCCGGAAACAGCTGGACGACCAGTGCCGTCGTCAGACAGCCTGACCTGCGTGCCGACTCCTTCCCTCGCCGCTCTGCCCATCCGCCGTCTGTCGCCTCGCGACCTCACCGCCTGCGCCGACTTGTCCGAGGATCGGGGCTGGCCCCGTGAGGAACACAAGTGGAGCTTCCTTCTGACAGCCGGAAAGGGCTACGGCATCGATGACCCCGCCGGCGGACTCGTCAGCGCCTGTGTCATCACGGAGTACGGACCACGGGAGCGTCCCGACCTGGCGGCCATCGGCATGGTCCTGGTCGCCGAGCGCCACGCCCGCCAGGGCATCGGACGCCGACTGATGCAGCACGTCATCTCCGCGATGGGTACGACACCGCTGACGCTGCACGCGACGCCGTTCGGGCGACCGCTCTATGAGGAACTCGGCTTCAAGGCAACCGGCCGGGCGGAGATGCTCCAGGGAACCTTCGTGCCCGGCACCTGGAAGCCCTCGGTCGCCACGCGTGCGGCCACCGCCGAGGACCTCAGCGCGATCCTCCGGCTCGACGAGGAGGTGTTCGGCGCCGATCGGACGCACATCATCACGCGGCTGCCCGCTTTCCTCGACCAGCTGCGGGTCGCCGAGGAGAACGGCCGGATCACCGGCTACGCGGGCGCCTGGCCCAACATGGCCACGCAGGTCGTGGGCCCACTGATCGCCCGCGACACGGAGACCGCGAAGGCGCTCATCGGCTCCCTCGCCGCCCACACCGACCGACCCCTGCGCACCGATGTCGACGTACGCCATGAGGAGCTGCTGACCTGGGCGAAGGAGCACGGCTTGGCCTCCGTCACCTTCAACTCGGTCATGACGTCCGGCCTCACGGAACTGCCCGGCGACTGGACCCGGCGATTCGCTCCGCTGACGGTCGCCGCGGGCTGAGATCTTCGGCTGCTGCCGACTGCGGCACACATGACGGAACGCCGGTCCCCCGTCGGGACCGGCGTTCCGTCATCGCCGCAGAGGCGCTGGCCGGGCACCACGGAGATGTGACGTCAAGCGAGTGCCTCGATCGCGGCGGTCGCGAACTCGTGGTCCTGGTGCGGTGCGCCGCCGCCCACGCCGATCGCCCCGATCAGCCGGCCGTCCCGATGGATCGGCACACCGCCCGCGATGAAGAGCAGCGGCTGGTCGAGCGCGGTGGGCAGGGTGTGGAAGAGGCCTCCGGGCTGTACGGCGTCGACGAGATCGGCGGTGGGGGCGTCGAGCTGGAGTGCCGTGTAGGCCTTGCGGGTGCTCGTCTCCCCGGAGATCAGCACGGCTCGGTCGTCCCGGCGGAAGGTGAGAAGCCGGCCTCCGGCGTCCAGAATCGTGACGCTGACCGTGACCCCGGCGGCTTCGGCTGCCCGGTGGGCGGCCTCGACGAGGAGATCGGCGTCCTGGGTGGTCAACGGGGCGACGGCGAGGGTGGTGCTCACAAGAGTTCTCCTTGCGGTGAGGTGGTGCTGACGGGGACTGTCGCGGGGCCGGATGTGCGGGGGCAGCCCTGACCCCGCACTCGGGTCGGCTCAGTGGTGGACGACGGCTCGCTGCTCGACGGGCGTGGTGCCCGTGACGACGGTGCCGGACGAGGCTCCCGCACGGCGCTCCAGCGCGGCCGAGAGGACGGCGAGCAGCAGCGCGGCCGCGGCGAGGGCGGCGCCCACCCAGTTGGGGGACGTGTAGCCGAAGCCGGCGGCGATGACGATGCCGCCGAGCCAGGCGGAGAGGGCGTTGCCCAGGTTGAAGGCGCCGATGTTCACGGCCGAGGCGAGGGTCGGAGCGCCGTGTGCCTGGTCAAGGACCCGCTTCTGCAGTGGGGGCACGGTGGCGAAGCCCAGGGCGCCGATCGACGCGATGGTCACGGCCGCGAGGACCTTGTTGTGGGCCGTGAGCGTGAAGAGCGCGAGCACGACGGCCAGGGCGCCCAGGGAGACGTAGAGCAGGGGCATCAGGGCGCGGTCCGCGTACTTGCCGCCGACGAGATTGCCGCCGACCATGCCGAGTCCGAACAGGACCAGCAGCCAGGTGACGGATCCGTCAGCGAAGCCTGCGACATGGGTCATCATCGGCGCGATGTAGGTGATGGCCGCGAAGACGCCGCCGAAACCGAGGACCGTCATCGCCATGGCGAGCAGGACCTGGGCGTTCTTGAACGCGGCCAGCTCGTGGCGCAGGCGTACGCCCTGCTGCTTGGGCATGTCCGGGACCAGCTTCGCGATTCCGGCGAGACCGACGAGCCCGAGGGCGGCGACGATGCCGAAGGTGACCCGCCAGCCCGCGGCCTGTCCGACGAACGTCCCCAGCGGCACACCGACGACGTTGGCGACGGTCAGGCCGGTGAACATCATCGCGATGGCTCCGGCCTTCTTGTCCGGGGCGACCAGGTCGGCCGCTACGACCGAGCCGATGCCGAAGAAGGCACCGTGGGCGAGCGAGGCGACGACGCGGCCGATCAGCATGACGGAGAAGGCGGGGGCGAGAGCGGACAGCACGTTTCCGACGATGAACAGTCCCATCAGCAGCATCAGCATCCGCTTGCGGGAGACCTTGGTGCCGAGCACGGTCATCAGGGGCGCGCCGAGGACCACGCCGAGCGCGTAGCCGGTCACCAGAAAGCCGGCGGTGGGGATGGAGACCCCGAAGTCGCCCGCGACCTCGGGCAGCAAGCCCATGATCACGAACTCGGTCGTTCCGATTCCGAAGGCCCCGATCGCGAGGGCCAGAAGCGCGAGAGGCATGAAGGGGTACACCTTCCCAGAAGATTGCAGGAGCGCTTTACGTTTGACGACAATACTTGCAGACGCTCTCTACTTGCAAGCGCAGGCTATTGCGCCCTTGTCCTACTCTGGCTTCAGCCACGCCGGGACGGAGGAATACACCATGACCGCGACCGACCCCGCACTCACCGCCCTCGCCCAGGGCTGGTGCGCGCTCTCCCTGCTGCACGGGAGGATCGAGGCGCACATCGAGCGCGCCCTCCAGGCCGGGCACGATCTGAGCGTGCGCGAGTACTCGCTGCTCGACGTGCTCAGCCGCCAGCACGACGGCGAGGGCGGCCACCTGCAGATGAAGCAGGTCGCCGACGCGGTCGTCCTCAGCCAGAGCGCCACCACCCGGCTCGTCACTCGCCTCGAGGACCGCGGCCTGCTCGCCCGCTACCTCTGCCCCACCGACCGACGCGGCATCTACACCGACGTCTCCGAAGCGGGCCTGCGCCTCCTGGCAGAAGCCCGCCCGACCAACGACAAAGCCCTGCGCGAAGCCCTCGACCAGGCCGCGCAGAACCCCGAACTCGCCCCACTGGTCCGCGTCGTGGAGACACTCCCGGCGCCCACATAGGGTGCGGTCATGGGAGATCTTGAGATACGAGCCGCTGTCGCTGACGACGTGCCCGCGATCGTCGACATGCTCGCGGATGATCCACTGGGCGCCCAGCGCGAGTCACCGGACGATCTGGCGCCTTACCTCGTCGCACTGGAGCGGCTCAGCAGCGACCCGAACCAGCATCTGGTCGTCGCCGTCCGCGAGGACCGTGTCGTCGGCACGCTCCAGCTCACGGTCATTCCCGGGCTGTCCCGCAAGGGCGCGACCCGCTCCATCATCGAAGGCGTACGCATCCACGCCGACGAGCGCGGCAGCGGCCTTGGTACACAGCTCATCGAGTGGGCCGTCGCTGAATCCCGGCGTCAGAAGTGCCAGTTGGTGCAGCTGACCTCTGACAGCTCCCGTGTCGACGCCCATCGCTTCTACGAACGCCTCGGCTTCACGGCCTCGCATGTGGGATTCAAACTCCAGCTATGACATAGCGATGCGCTGTTTCACGTGAAACAGCGCATCACCAGACCGTCAGAACGAGCCGCTCCCCCGCCATCCGTCCGGGTCCACTCCGCCCGGCACCGCAGCCCCCTCGTCGTACGGCTGACGTGTGAAGACGAACGACCCGAGGTCCAGATGGTCCACGGTTCCGTCCGGGCGTCGTACAGCCTTCAGGACCTCGCCGGCGTAGTAGCCCTCCAGGCCCGTCCAGGTGCCGTCTCCGCTGGGCCGGAACCGTGAGCGGCGGCCTCTGCCGGACAGCGGCTCCAGCGAGACCAGGCCGTCAGCGGTCAGCCGCAGGGCGAAGCCGTGGGTCCCCCAGTACCACTGTCCCGCCAACTCCAGTTCGGCCGTGTCGACTTCACGCATCGGTCGCCAGGGCTCGGGGATCCGTGGCTCGGCCTCCGCGACGATCCGGACGAGGTCTGCGGCGACGAGGGAGACCAGCGGTCCGGAAGTGCAGTTGGCCAGGACCACGGCGGCCACGTCGTCCTCCACGCTGATCATCAAGCTGGCCAGGAAGCCCGGCAACGAGCCACCGTGCCCCACAAGGAGCCGCCCGTCCCTGTGCTGGATCTGCATACCCAGCCCGTAGGCCGCTCCGTCCGCCACATCATCGGCCTCCGGTGGCGCTGCCGGCGTGCGCATCTCCCGTACGGACCGGGCGCTGAGCACACGGTCGTCACCCTGGGCCAGAAAGACGGCGAACCGAGCCAAGTCGGCAGTCGTCGACCACAGCTGTCCTGCCGGCGCCATCCGGCCCAGGTCCTCGCTGGGCTCGGGAAGCATCGCATCGGCCCAGGGATGCACGGCCCAGCCGCCCGCGTGCGGTGCCTGGGGGCGTGTACTCGTGCGGTTCAGGTCCAGGGGTTCGAGCACTTCTCGCCGGAGTACGTCATCCCAGGCCGCGCCCCTGAGCCTCTCGACCAGTGCGCCCAACAGCGTGTAACCGGGGTTCGAGTAGTGGAACCGGCGTCCCGACGGATGCAGGAAAGGCTGCTCGCCCAGTACGTCCGGCAACTCGGGCCGCAGCGATCCAGGGGTCCGCTCCCACCATGGCACCGGCGACTCGGCTGCCAATCCGGAGGTGTGCGCGAGCAGCTCGGCGATGGTCGCCTCCCCCGCGCCGGTGCCCGGCAGATGCTTCTCCAGCGGGTCACCGAGGTCGAGCAGTCCCTCATCTCGCAGCCGCAGAACGAGAACGGCCGTGAAGGTCTTGGTGATCGAGCCGATGCGGTACTGCACGCTCTCGTCCGGCCCATGCCCGTCCACCGAGGTACGCGAGCCGTGCCACACAGCCCTGCCGTCCCGTACGACCGCTGCGACCAGCGAGGGCGTACGGCCTTCGGCCTGGGCCACGGCGATACGGTGCAGAAGCGCCCGGCGTGTGCTGGGCAGCAGCTCTTCCTGAGATGTCGTCATGCCCCCAGTCCATCCCGGCCGGCAGCCGACAGTCGAGCGCATATCCCCGAAGGGGGTGGATCAGGGTCTGGGATCAGGTCTGCGCCATGTCGACGAAACGCGAGTAGTGCCCCTGGAAGGCGACGGTGATCGTCGCCGTAGGACCGTTACGGTGCTTGCCCACGATGATGTCCGCCTCGCCCGCGCGCGGCGACTCCTTCTCGTAGGCGTCCTCACGGTGCAGCAGGATCACCATGTCGGCGTCCTGCTCGATGGAGCCGGACTCACGCAGGTCGGACACCATCGGCTTCTTGTCCGTACGCTGCTCGGGACCACGGTTGAGCTGCGAGAGCGCGATCACCGGGACCTCCAGCTCCTTGGCCAGCAGCTTGAGGTTACGGGACATGTCCGAGACCTCCTGCTGACGGCTCTCGGAACGCTTCGACCCACCGGCCTGCATCAGCTGCAGATAGTCGATGATCACAAGCTTGATGTCATTGCGCTGCTTCAGCCGACGGCACTTCGCCCGGATCTCCATCATCGACAGGTTCGGGGAGTCGTCGATATAGAGCGGCGCCGCCGACACCTCGGGCATCCGACGCGCCAGACGGGTCCAGTCCTCGTCCGTCATGGTTCCGGAACGCATGTGGTGCAGGGCCACCCGCGCCTCGGCCGACAGCAGGCGCATCGCGATCTCGTTGCGCCCCATTTCCAGGGAGAAGATGACGCTCGCCAGGTTGTGCTTGATGGACGCCGCCCGCGCGAAGTCCAGGGCGAGCGTGGACTTACCCATGGCGGGACGGGCCGCGATAACGATCATCTGGCCCGGGTGCAGTCCATTGGTGAGCGAGTCGAGGTCCGTGAATCCGGTGGGCACACCGGTCATCTCGCCGGAGCGTGAGCCGATCGCCTCGATCTCGTCGAGGGCGCCCTCCATGATGTCGCCGAGCGGCAGATAGTCCTCGCTGGTGCGCTGCTCGGTGACCGCGTAGACCTCGGCCTGGGCACGGTTGACGATCTCGTCGACGTCGTCGTCGGCCGCGTATCCCATCTGCGTGATGCGGGTGCCGGCCTCGACCAGGCGGCGCAGGACGGCCCGTTCATGGACGATCTCCGCGTAGTACTCGGCGTTCGCCGCAGTCGGCACCGTCTGGACGAGTGTGTGGAGATACGCGGCTCCGCCGACCTTGTTGATCTCGCCGCGCTTGGTGAGCTCGGCCGCGATGGTGATGGGGTCGGCGGGCTCACCCTTGGCATAGACGTCGAGGATCGCCTGGAAGATCGTCTCGTGCGCCGGCTTGTAGAAGTCATGGCCCTTGATGACCTCGACGACATCGGCGATGGCGTCCTTGGACAGCAGCATGCCGCCGAGGACGGACTGCTCGGCGTCGAGATCCTGCGGCGGCACCCGTTCGAAGGCCGAGCCTCCGCCGTCCCACTGGCCGTTGTCCCGACCGCGATCATGCTGCTCGTCGCGTCCACGGCCACCGTCACCACGTCGGCGGGAGGCGGGCAGACGATCACTGGGACCGCTGTCGGCCCAGGGGTCGTCCAAGGGCTCGGAAATACTCACCGAGCCACCTCCTCCCGTCCGCCGAGCGGACCTCGCCGTGCCCCTCAGTTCTACGGCACGCCACTGACAAATGAGAGGCCCAACTCCGGTCCTGGCACATCGGTTTTGTGCCGGTTTCCCGGCCGACGGACGGAGTGGGCGCCGGACCACGGTAGGCCTGTCGGCACCGTCAGCCAATCTGGTTATCCACAGGCCATGTGGACGACGGCCCCGATGCTGTGGAGAACTCCACAAAACCTGTGCACGACACGGTGGACAGCCCTGTGAACAAGCCCCCAGAGATTCCCACACAGCACGCCTGACCTGCCGGTTTACCGTCCACCGGCTGTGCAGAAGAAAAACTTCCCCAGTCGGACCAAGATCTCTTCGAACGGTGCGCGCAAGCGCACACCACAAGTGAGCGAGTAAGGGTCAGTGATGCATTGCATCTCTTACCTGTGGACGATTAGATTGGTGGCCATGACACAGGCTCCCGCGACTCCCAAGGCCGCCCGGCGACAGCACGACCGAGAGATCGTCGCCCTGGCCGTTCCGGCCTTCGGCGCACTCGTCGCCGAGCCTCTGTTCGTCATGGCCGACAGCGCGATCGTCGGCCATCTCGGCACAGCACAACTCGCCGGACTCGGGGTCGCCTCAGCCCTCCTCATGACGGCCGTCAGCGTATTCGTCTTTCTCGCCTACGCCACCACGGCGGCCGTGGCCCGCCGCGTAGGCGCCGGCGACCTCCCGGCCGCCATCCGCCAAGGTATGGACGGTATCTGGCTGGCCCTCCTTCTCGGCGCCTTCGTCGTCGCGGTCGTCCTCCCCACGGCACCGTTCATCGTGGAACTCTTCGGCGCCTCGAACACGGCGGCCCCGTACGCAACCACCTATCTACGGATTTCCGCCCTCGGCATCCCGGCCATGCTGGTCGTACTTGCTGCCACCGGAGTCCTGCGCGGGCTCCAGGACACCAAGACTCCCCTCTATGTCGCCGGAGCAGGCTTCATCGCCAATGCCGTCCTCAACGTGGGCCTTGTCTATGGCGTCGGCCTCGGCATCGCCGGATCCGCCTGGGGCACCGTCCTAGCCCAGTGCGGCATGGCCGCGGTCTACCTCGTGGTCGTCGTCCGCGGCGCCCGCGAGCACGGTGCCTCCCTACGCCCCGACGCTGCAGGCATAAGAGCCTGTGCACAGGCCGGGGTACCCCTGCTGGTCCGCACCCTGTCGCTGCGAGCGATCCTGATGATTGCCACGGCCGTCGCGGCCCGCCTCGGAGACGCCGACATCGCCGCGCACCAGATCATCCTGTCGCTGTGGAGCCTGCTCGCCTTCGCGTTGGACGCCATCGCCATCGCCGGACAGGCCATCATCGGCCGGTATCTCGGTGCCGGTGACGCCGAGGGCGCCCGGGCCGCCTGCCGCCGCATGGTGCAGTGGGGGATCGCCGCCGGCGTCGTACTGGGACTGCTCGTGATGATCACGCGGCCACTCTTCCTGCCGTTGTTCACCAGCGACACGGTCGTCCAGGACACAGCCCTGCCTGCCCTGCTCATGGTGGCGCTCTCCCAACCGATCTGCGGCATCGTCTTCATCCTGGACGGCGTCCTCATGGGAGCAGGCGACGGGCCTTACCTCGCCTGGGCCATGGTGCTCACACTGGCCGTCTTCATTCCGGTCGCTCTACTCGTCCCCGTGACCGGCGGCGGCCTCACCGCAGTGTGGGCAGCCATGACGCTGATGATGACAGTGCGCATGCTGACGCTCTGGGTACGCACCCGCTCCGGCCGCTGGATCGTCACGGGCGCGACGCGCTGAATGTTTCACGTGAAACACGCTGTTTCACGTGAAACGGACTTGCCGCTAACCGCACCGCACCTCGAAGCCGTTCGCACGGCACGGCACCGCACCGCGCCAGGGAAACGCTGACCGCACAGAAGAGGGGCCGTACCCCAACGGGTACGGCCCCTCCTTTCAGCTGTTCAAGCCGAGCGCAGCGATCAGGCCGCGATGACCTCGATGTTGACCTTGGCGGCAACCTCGGGGTGCAGACGCACGGACGTCTCGTGAGCGCCCAGGGTCTTGATCGGCGCACCGAGCTCGATGCGGCGCTTGTCGACCTCGGGACCACCGGCGGCCTTGATCGCGGAAGCGATGTCGGCCGGGGTGACGGAACCGAAGAGACGACCGGCGTCGCCGGAGCGGACAGCCAGACGGACCTTGACCGCCTCGAGCTGGCCCTTGACCTGGTTGGCCTGCTCGATGGTCTGGATCTCGTGGATCTTGCGAGCGCGACGGATCTGCTCGACGTCCTTCTCGCCACCCTTGGTCCAGCGGATAGCGAACTTCCGCGGGATCAGGTAGTTGCGAGCGTAACCGTCCTTGACGTCGACGACGTCGCCCGCGGCACCGAGGCCGGAGACCTCGTGGGTGAGGATGATCTTCATGTTTCGGTCACCCTTCCCTTATCGCGCGGTGGAGGTGTAGGGCAGCAGCGCCATCTCACGGCTGTTCTTGACGGCCGTGGCGACGTCACGCTGGTGCTGCGTGCAGTTGCCGGTCACGCGGCGGGCACGGATCTTGCCGCGGTCGGAAATGAACTTCCGCAGCATGTTCGTGTCCTTGTAGTCCACGTACGTGACCTTGTCCTTGCAGAAAGCGCAGACCTTCTTCTTCGGCTTGCGCACAGGCGGCTTCGCCATGGTGTTTCTCCTGTGTGATCAAGAAGTGTGGGTACGACCCGCCCTTTGACCCGGACCGGCCCTGAGGCCGCCCGAAGGCCTAGAAGGGGGGCTCGTCCGAGTAGCCGCCGCCCTGGCCGCCGCCGGAGTTTCCACCCCAGCCGCCGCCACCGCCGCCGCCCTGCTGGCCACCGGCGGGAGCACCGGTTGCCCACGGGTCGTCGGCGGGAGCTCCGCCGCCCTGCTGACCGCCGCCGGGGCCACCGCCCCAGCCGCCGCCACCCTGGCCGCCACCGCCGCCGTAACCACCCTGGCCACCGCGGGCGCCACCGGAAGTCTTGGTGACCTTCGCCGTGGCGTTCCGCAGGCTGGCGCCGACTTCCTCGACGTCCAGCTCGTAGACCGTGCGCTTGACGCCCTCACGGTCCTCGTAGGACCGCTGCTTCAGCCGGCCCTGCACGATGACGCGCATGCCTCGCTGGAGCGACTCGGCGACGTTCTCCGCCGCCTGACGCCAGACCGAGCAGGTCAGGAACAGGCTCTCGCCGTCCTTCCACTCGTTCGTCTGGCGGTCGAAGGTGCGGGGGGTGGACGCGACACGGAACTTCGCGACCGCCGCACCGGACGGGGTGAAGCGCAGCTCGGGGTCGTCGACAAGATTGCCGACGACCGTGATGACGGTCTCGCCTGCCATGGGGGAACCTCTCGGCGGGTTTGCTGCTCTGGCTGCTTGGTTGCTGCTACTCGAATCCCGAGTTCAGCTGAGCGGAGGGCTCAGTGGGTCTCGGGGCGGAGGACCTTGGTCCGGAGGACCGACTCGTTCAGGTTCATCTGGCGGTCGAGCTCCTTGACGACCGCAGGCTCGGCCTGCAGGTCGATGACCGAGTAGATGCCCTCAGGCTTCTTCTTGATCTCGTACGAGAGACGACGACGGCCCCAGGTGTCGACCTTCTCGACCTTCCCGTTGCCCTCACGGACGACGGAGAGGAAGTTCTCGATCAGGGGGGCGACAGCGCGCTCCTCCAGATCGGGGTCGAGGATGACCATCACCTCGTAGTGACGCATGTGGAACCCACCTCCTTTGGACTCAGCGGCCACGGTCGTTCCGTGGCAGGAGGGTTGTGATGCGTACGCAACGGTATCGGCCGCCACTGACAATCGGGGGTGACCTGACGGTTGCCCCGAGCTGGCCCGGGCAGACACCGGTGCAGACGCTACACAGTACCCGCACACCGGCTTCCGGTTGAAATCCGGCCGCCGACGGCCACAATCTGTACACATCGGGTGTGTATGGCGCTACGATGCGCCGCCTTCCGCAGGAGGTGCCCTATGGCACAGGCATTGCGACCCAACACCGTCGGAGGCCTTTTCGCCACGGACGGAAAGCCCCACCCTCTCCAGGACACCCTGCTCGCGGTGACCCTGGTGCTGGGCATCACGGCCTTCGTCACGGCGATGTTCCACAACCTGCACCTGCTCAGCTCCTGGACCGGCCTGGTGGGGATCCTCACCGGCGCGTACGGGCAGTGGATCTCGGTGACGACCCGCGAGCGCTTCGGACTGATCATCGGTCTCGGCGCCTCGGCGGTCGGCTTCTTCCTCGGCATGGCGCACGGTGGCCTCTTCGGCGGGGTCTTCTGACGCCAGGGGCACTGTCCTCACCGCACCGGCCACGGAGGCCGACCTCCGAACACCGGTAGAACACCGCATAGCGCACCTTCGAACGCCTCGGCGGCCACCAGGCCGGGGCGAAGCTTCCGTACGCCCAGTCGGGGCGCTCGCAAGGCGCAGTAGGCTTCGGCGCGAGAGCCGGAGCCCCTGTACCCATGGGGACACACCAGCCCGAGGAGCGCCCCGAATGAGCCTGACCCTGAGGACGATCAGCCGCGAGCAGCATCTGGCATACATCCAGAGCCTGCCGTCGGCGAGCCACATGCAGGTCCCGGCCTGGGCTGACGTCAAGGCTGAGTGGCGCTCGGAGAGCCTCGGCTGGTTCGACAAGAGCGGCGAACTCGTCGGTGCCGGCCTCGTCCTCTACCGGCAGCTGCCCAAGATCAAGCGCTACCTCGCCTATCTGCCCGAAGGCCCGGTCATCAACTGGTTCGCGCCGAATCTGACGGAGTGGCTGGAACCGATGCTCGCGCACCTGAAGCAGCAGGGCGCCTTCTCCGTGAAGATGGGCCCGCCGGTGATCATCCGGCGCTGGGAGGCGGGCTCCATCAAGCAGGGCATCCAGAACCCGGACGTGAAGCGCCTGCGCGACATCGAGGCCGACTTCATCGAGCCGCGCGCCTTCGAGGTCGCCGACAAGCTGCGTCGTATGGGCTGGCAGCAGGGCGAGGACGGCGGAGCCGGCTTCGGCGACGTCCAGCCTCGCTACGTCTACCAGGTGCCGTTGGCCAACCGGTCGCTGGAAGAGGTCCACAAGAACTTCAACCAGCTGTGGCGACGCAACATCAAGAAGGCCGAGAAGGCCGGCGTCGAGGTCGTCCAGGGCGGCTACCAGGACCTTGAGGAGTGGCAGCGCCTGTACGAGATCACGGCTGTGCGCGACCACTTCCGGCCGCGTCCGCTGTCGTACTTCCAGCGCATGTGGACGGCCCTCAACACCGAGGACCCCAACCGCATGCGGCTGTACTTCGCCCGGCACAACGGTGTGAACCTGTCGGCGGCGACGATGCTGATCGTCGGCGGGCACGTCTGGTACTCCTACGGCGCCTCCGACAACATCGGCCGTGAGGTCCGGCCCTCGAACGCGATGCAGTGGCGGATGCTGCGCGACGCCTACGCGCTCGGCGCCACCGTCTACGACCTGCGCGGCATCTCCGACTCGCTGGACGAGACCGACCACCTCTTCGGCCTGATCCAGTTCAAGGTGGGCACGGGCGGGCAGGCCGCCGAGTATCTCGGTGAGTGGGACTTCCCGCTGAACAAGCTGCTCCACAAGGCGCTCGACATCTACATGTCGCGTCGCTGACCTCGCGGTCTCTGCTTCGATACCGTCAACAGCTGCACCGTCGATAGCTTCCATACCTCTGATACACCGCAGCCACGAGAAAGGTTCCAGGTCCGGCCATGGCGCTCACGCTCTACGTCGACACCGCGCGCTGGCGGGCGCACCACAAGCACGTGCAGGAGCAGTTCCCGGGACTCGTCCCGGTCTGCAAGGGCAACGGCTACGGGTTCGGGCACGAGCGGCTGGCGGAAGAGGCCACGCGCCTGGGTTCCGACGTCCTCGCCGTCGGAACGACGTACGAGGCCGCGCGCATCAAGGACTGGTTCGGTGGTGACCTGCTGGTGCTGACGCCGTACCGGCGCGGCGAGGAGCCGGTCCCGCTGCCCGACCGGGTCATCCGCTCGGTGTCGTCCGTGGACGGCGTGTACGGCCTCGTGGGCGCCCGTGTGGTCATCGAGGTGATGTCCTCGATGAAGCGGCACGGCGTGAGCGAGCACGATCTCCCGCAACTGCACGCCGCCATAGAGAATGTCCGGCTCGAGGGCTTCGCCATCCACCTGCCGCTGGACCGCACCGACGGCTCGGACGCCGTCGAGGAGGTCATCGGCTGGATGGACCGCCTGCGTGCGGCCCGGCTGCCGCTGCACACGATGTTCGTCAGCCACCTCAAGGCCGAGGAACTCGCCCGTCTGCAACAGCAGTTCCCGCAGACCCGCTTCCGGGCCCGCATCGGCACCCGGCTGTGGCTCGGCGACCACGAAGCCACCGAGTACCGCGGCGCGGTCCTGGACGTCACGCGCGTCTCCAAGGGCGACCGCTTCGGATACCGGCAGCAGAAGACGGCCTCCGACGGCTTCCTGGTGGTCGTGGCGGGCGGTACGTCGCACGGGGTGGGCCTGGAGGCCCCCAAGGCCCTGCACGGCGTCATGCCGCGCGCCAAGGGCGTTGCCCGGGCCGGCCTCGCCACGGTCAACCGGAACCTTTCTCCCTTCGTGTGGGGCGGCAAGCAGCGCTGGTTCGCCGAGCCGCCGCACATGCAGGTGTCCATCCTGTTCGTCCCCGCGGACGCCCCCGAGCCGAAGGTCGGCGACGAGCTGATCGCCCATCTGCGGCACACCACCACGCAGTTCGACCGGATCGTCGACCGCTGAGCGCCCCCTGAGCGACCGCCGCTCGACAACGCCGCGACAGCGAAAGGCCGTACACGGAACTCCTCCGGGTACGGCCTTTCGCCTGTGCCACCTCGACTGTTCGCTCAGAGCGAACCGTCGGTCGTCTTGCCCGGACCGCCCCACTCCACATACGGGCCGTCGAAATGGGCCGCGTGCCGTGGTGGATGGGCCGCAGGCCCGAACACGAACACGTCCTCCGCCCCGTCGAGCACCCCGCCCGACGGGTCATCCTCGCCGGCCCGGCGCACCGGATCGCGGTCCGGCATGAGGATGTCCCGTACGACGACGGCGCACAGGTACAGCGTCCCCAGTAGGTGGACACCGATGGCCCAGTGGTAACCGTCGGGCGGCAGTCCCTTGTGGGCGTCCCCGCTGGTCGTGTACGCGAGGTACAGCCAGATCCCGAGGAAGTAGGCCACCTCGCACGCCTGCCAGATGAGGAAGTCCCGCCACCTCGGCCGGGCCAGCGCGGCCAGCGGCACCAGCCACAGGACGTACTGCGGCGAGTAGACCTTGTTGGTGAGGATGAACGCCGCGACGATCAGGAAGGCCAGCTGGGCGAACCGCGGGCGTCGCGGCGCGGTGAGCGTGAGTGCGGCGATGCCGGCGCAGCACAGCAGCATCAGCAGCGTGGCGAGCGTGTTGACGCTCTCCGTGCTGAGCGGGTCGGTGGAGTTCTGGGCCATGATCAACCAGAAGGAGCCGAAGTCGACGCCCCGTTCCTGACTGAACCGGTAGAACTGCGACCACCCGTCCCAGGCGAGCAGCATCACCGGCAGGTTCACGACCAGCCAGGCGACGGCGGTGCCGCCGAGAGCCTTCCCGAAGTCCCGCCACTTGCCCACGCGCCAGCACAGGACAAGCAGCGGCCCTAGCAGGAAGACGGGGTAGAGCTTCGCGGCCGTGGCGAGCCCGAGCAGGATGCCGAAGGCGAGGGCACGGCCGCGTGACCACATCAGCATCGCTGCGGCCGTCAGGGCGACGGCCAGCAGATCCCAGTTAATGGTCGCGGTCAGCGCGAAGGCGGGCGCAAGAGCGACCAGCAGCCCGTCCCAGGGGCGCCGGGTGTGCGTGCGGCTCACGCAGACGGCGATGACGGCCGCGCACGCCATCAGCATTCCGGCGTTGACCATCCAGTACCACTGCTCCTGGTGCTGGATGGTGCCGCTCCCGGTCGTGAGCCAGGAGGCGACCTCCATGAACACGCCGGTCAGCACCGGGTACTCGAGGTATTCCATGTCGCCGGGCAGCTTGTCGAAGTACGGCACGAGCCCGTCGGCGAAGCCACGCCCCTGATAGAGGTGCGGGATGTCCGAGTAGCAGGCATGCGTGTACTGCGAGCTGGCGCCGAAAAACCAGGCGCCGTTGTAGCAGGGCGCCTTCTGGACCAGGCCGAGGGCGAACATGCCGATCGCCACGAGCGCGATGATCCGCACGGGAGTCCACCAGGACGTCCCGAGCAGGGCACGCCGTCCGATGGGGCCACCGATCAGCTCACTCCCGTTGGCGGCGACCTCGTCCTCCGCGGTCGGCCGCACCGGATCGGGCTGCACGCTCGTGGGCGTCGTCTCTGCACTGGGCATGGGGCACATCCTGCCGTACCAGTCTGAGAACAGGGCGAGGAAGATGGGCCTGCGGCGACTGAGTGTTTCACGTGAAACCGACGTTTCACGTGAAACAGGCCGCCATGCGATAGGCCGTAGAGGCGACAAAGGCCGGTGGCCGGCACCCAGCTCCATGGGTACCGGCCACCGGCCTTCTACCTCGCGTTCGTCTGTCGATCTAGCCTGACGACCCGCCGAAGATGCCTCCGTTGCCGTTGGCATTGCCCCCGGAGTTGTCCGTCTCCGTATCCGTGGGTGTCGGTGACGTCGTCGTACCTCCGTCTGAGCCGCCGTTCTGTCCGCCGTTGGCGTTGTTGCACTGCCAGTCGAACTCTCCGCAGGTCTCGGTCGGCGTCGGCGGCGGCGAAGTGAGCGACTCGGAGGGAGTGGGCGTGGGGCTCGGGCTCTCCTCCTCGGTCTCCGTGGGCGTGGGAATCGCGCTCGGCGTCGGGGTGTCGTTGATGATTTCACCGATGGGCTGGGCCTCGGGGAAGGGCTCAGGCGTGTCCCAGCTCTTCATGGCCTCGACCATGTAGTCCTTCCAGACCTGAGCCGGGATGTCACCACCGTGGATGGACGGCACGCCACCGGTGCCGTTCATGGACAGCAGCTTGCCCTTGGCGGGGTCCGTGCGGAACAGCGTCACGGCCGTGGACAGTTCCCTGGTGTAGCCGACGAACCACGCCGACTTGTTCTCGTCGGTCGTACCCGTCTTGCCGGCCACCGGGAACCCGATGTCCGCGACCTTCTTGCCGGTGCCGTTCTTGACGACGTTCTCCAGGACGTCCGTCACGTTGTTCGCGACGTTCGGCTCCATGGCGTCCTCCTCCTCCGGTTTCTCGAACCCGGGGAGCTGCTTGCCATCCTTGATCACCTTGGTGACGGAGAACGGTTCAAAGTGTTTGCCGTCGTTGGCGAAGGCGCCGTACGCGTCTGCCATACGGATGGCGCTGGGCGTCGACGTACCGAGCGAGAAGGACACGTTCCTGATGTTGGCCTTGTCGAAGAAGGCCGGCGAGATGCCCATGTCCTTGGCCATCTCCTGGGTCCTGGACAGGCCCACATCGATACCCAACTGCGCGAACGGGCTGTTGATCGACTGCTCCATGGCCTTCCTGAGCGTCACGTCACCCCAGGCCGTGGTGCCCTCGTTCTTCTGGCGGAACGGCTTTCCGTTGTCGCCCATGATCGGGTCGCCGTTCTGGTCCTTGATCTCGAGGAGGTCGTTGCCGTTGTACTTGGCCAACGGCGAGAGCGGCTTTCCGTTGGTCTGGTACGTCCCGTACTTCATCGAGGCGGCCAGCACGATGGGCTTCCAGGTCGATCCGACCGGCACGCCCAGGGTGTTGGCGTTGTTGGAGTAGTG
Organism: Streptomyces sp. NPDC008086; assembly: GCF_042957325.1. Taxonomy (NCBI): domain Bacteria; kingdom Bacillati; phylum Actinomycetota; class Actinomycetes; order Kitasatosporales; family Streptomycetaceae; genus Streptomyces; species Streptomyces sp. NPDC008086. Next base: position 663,418 of record NZ_JBIBIA010000002.1, on the reverse strand, counting down.
CCCCTTGTTGTAGCCCGCGCCGCCGTACAGCGCGACGATCGCTCCGGACTTGGGATCGACCGACGCGCCGCCGAACTGGACGTACTTGTCCTTCTCGCGCTTCTTGGGGTCGAGGAAGCTCTTCTCCGTCTTCTCGACGGCCGCCGCCAGCTCGTTGACCTTCTGCTTGTCGAAGGTCGTGTAAATCCGGTAGCCGCCCTTCTCCAGGTCCTCGGGGGACAGGCCCGCCTTCTTGGCGACGTACTCCTTGGCGATGTCGATGAGATAACCGGACTGGCCGGACAGATTTGAGGTCTGCTTCTTCAAGGTGGGGAAGTCGCCGACCTTGGCACGGTCCGCCGGAGTCATTCGTTCGACCTCGACCATGCGGTCCAGGATCCACGACCAGCGTTCCTTGGCCCGCTTCGTGTTGGCCTTCTCCGTGGCGTTCGCTCCCACACCGCCGTCGGGGTTGTAGAAGTTCGGGCCCTTCAGTACGGCAGCGAGGAAGGCACACTGGGAGGGGGTGAGCTTCTCGGCGTCCACGCCGAAGTAGGCCTGGGCCGCAGCCTGGATGCCATAGGCGTTACGCCCGTAGTAGGCGGTGTTCAGGTAGCCCGCGAGGATGTCGTCCTTGGACATCTTCTGGCCCACCTTGATGGAGATGAACAGCTCCTTGAACTTACGCGAGAGCGTCTGTTCCTGGCTCAGGTAGGTGTTCTTCACGAACTGCTGGGTGATGGTCGAGCCACCCTGCGTCTCGCCGCCCCTCGCCATGTTGAGGAGGGCTCGCCCGATACCCGCGGGGTCGATGCCGTTGTCCTCGTAGAAGGACGCGTTCTCGGCGGAGACCACCGCGTCCTTCATGGCCTTCGGGATCTCCTCGTTATTCACGAGCTGACGGTTGGTCTGCCCACCGGTCGACGCCATCTGCTTGTTGTTGGACCAGTAGAAGACGTTGTTCTGGGCCAGGGCCGTGTCCTGCTGCTTCGGGATGCCCACCATGGCGTACCCGATGCCCGCAGCAGCGACCAGACCGCCCATGAAGGCGAGGAACGTACCCGTGACAAGCCGCCACGACGGCACCCAGCGCGCCGCTCCGTACTTGCCCGCGCGGGGATAGTCGATGAACCGCTTCATGGCGGGCGGTCCCGAACGCCCTCTGCCGCGCCCGGGGCCGCCCGGACCGCCGGGAGCGGCGCGGCGGCCGCCCCGGGCCGGTTCGGCCGCTCTGCGGCGGCTGCCTGCGCCTCTCTGGGCAGCGCGACGTGCCTCGGCGCGTCCGCCGTACGGACGTTCCTCGCCTTCCGAACCGCTGGGACCCGACCTGTACGAGTCGGAAGGAGATCCGGTGGCGCCTCGCGGTGCCGCTCGGCGGCCGGAGGACGAGCCGGCCTGGCCGCGTCGGGCCGCGGCACGTCCGCCTCCCTGCGGCTGCGGCGGTTTGCGACGGTGCTCGCTCATCGAACGACTACTCCTCGGGCAGGCGCACCCCTGCGCGCCTGACAACGGCGGCTGTTTTCCGGTCCCCCCGAAGTACGGATGCGGTCGGTTCCGCATTCACCCGTACTGCACCAAGGACAACGACGCCCTCAGGCATCACTCGGTTCCCGGTGCTGTGCATGGCGCACAGACTACGCACCGTCAAAGCCCACCTAGCCCCGAACTTCACCCCAAATCAGGCAACTCGCTCCACATGAATCGTTGATGTGATCCCGTTCACCGTTCCCCCACTTGTCGCGCCCGGAAGGCCGTTCTATCGTCTTGATGTATCGAGTCGATACATCAGCGCGAGATATGACGAGGAGGCGAGGGGATGAGCCGACGTTCCGGGATCCTCGAGTTCGCCGTACTCGGACTGCTCCGCGAATCCCCGATGCACGGCTATGAGCTGCGCAAACGACTCAATACGTCGCTGGGCGTGTTCCGTGCGTTCAGCTACGGCACCCTCTATCCCTGCCTCAAGACGCTGGTCGCCAACGGCTGGTTGATCGAGGAACCGGGGAGCACCACCGAGGACGCCCTCGCCGCACCCCTCGCGGGGCGTCGCGCCAAGATCGTCTACCGGTTGACGGCGGAAGGTAAGGAACACTTCGAGGAACTGCTCTCGCAGACCGGCCCCGACGCGTACGAGGACGAGCACTTCGCTGCCCGATTTGCCTTCTTCGGACGCACACCTCAGGACGTGCGCATGCGCGTGCTGGAGGGCCGTCGCAGCCGGCTGGAGGAGCGCCTGGAGAAGATGAGCGCCTCTCTCGCCCGTACGCGGGAGCGCCTCGACGACTACACGCTTGAGCTCCAGCGCCACGGGATGGAGTCCGTGGAGCGCGAAGTGCGCTGGCTGAACGAGCTCATCGAGAGCGAGCGGGCCGGGCGGGACCTGAAGGGTTCCGCTTCCGGGGGGCCCGCTCAGCAGGACACCACATCTGGAGAGCCGGGCGATCTGCCCCGTCCCGGGGGTACCCCCGGGACGGATTCGCCCGGCGACACCGCCACGTGAGCGCCCAGTCAGGGCCTCACTCGTACACACAGGGAGCAACCGGAATGGGTTCGGTTCGCGTAGCCGTCGTCGGCGTCGGCAACTGCGCCGCGTCGTTGGTTCAGGGAGTCGAGTACTACAAGGACGCCGACCCGGCGTCCAAGGTCCCCGGTCTGATGCATGTGCAGTTCGGCGACTACCACGTCCGTGACGTCGAGTTCGTCGCCGCCTTCGACGTCGACGCGAAGAAGGTCGGCCTCGACCTCGCGGACGCGATCGGCGCCAGCGAGAACAACACCATCAAGATCTGCGACGTGCCGCGCACCGGTGTGACCGTCCAGCGCGGCCACACCCTCGACGGCCTCGGCAAGTACTACCGCGAGACCATCGAGGAGTCCGCCGACGCCCCGGTCGACATCGTCCAGGTCCTCAAGGACAAGCAGGTCGACGTCCTCGTCTGCTACCTGCCCGTGGGCTCCGAGGACGCGGCGAAGTTCTACGCCCAGTGCGCGATCGACGCCAAGGTCGCCTTCGTCAACGCCCTGCCGGTCTTCATCGCCGGTACGAAGGAGTGGGCGGACAAGTTCACCGAGGCGGGCGTCCCGATCGTCGGCGACGACATCAAGTCCCAGGTCGGCGCGACCATCACGCACCGCGTCATGGCGAAGCTGTTCGAGGACCGGGGTGTCATCCTGGACCGCACGATGCAGCTGAACGTCGGCGGCAACATGGACTTCAAGAACATGCTCGAGCGTGACCGCCTCGAGTCCAAGAAGATCTCCAAGACGCAGGCCGTCACCTCGCAGATCCCCGACCGCGAGCTCGGCGAGAAGAACGTCCACATCGGCCCCTCCGACTACGTCGCCTGGCTCGACGACCGCAAGTGGGCCTACGTCCGCCTCGAGGGCCGCGCCTTCGGTGACGTCCCGCTGAACCTGGAGTACAAGCTCGAGGTCTGGGACTCCCCGAACTCCGCCGGCGTCATCATCGACGCCCTGCGCGCCGCGAAGATCGCCAAGGACCGCGGCATCGGCGGCCCGATCCTCTCCGCGTCCTCGTACTTCATGAAGTCCCCGCCGGTCCAGTACTTCGACGACCAGGCCCGCGAGAACGTCGAGAAGTTCATCAAGGGTGAGGTCGAGCGCTAAGGGCTCCTCAGCGCCGCACTAGAACGCTCCTGCCAGAGCTGCCGAGGGTCCCCGGGTTGTACCGCCCGGGGACCCTCCCCGTATGTGAGGCTGTGCCCCATGTCCGTCGTACGCGACCTGCGGGTCCTGCTGCGCTTCCGGAACTTCCGGCGCCTGCTCGTCGTACGTCTGCTCTCGCAGGGCGCCGACGGCGTCTACCAGACCGCGCTCGCCACATACGTCGTCTTCTCCCCGGAGAAACAGACCTCGGCCGCCTCGATCGCCTCCGCGATGGCGGTACTGCTCCTGCCGTACTCCCTGGTGGGCCCGTTCTCCGGCGTCCTCCTGGACCGCTGGCGCCGCCGTCAGGTCCTGCTGTACGGCAGCCTGCTCCGCACAGCACTGGCCTCGGCGACGGCCGCCCTGATCGTCACCGGGGTTCCGGACTGGCTCTTCTACGTGTCCGCCTTGTGCGTCACCGCCGTGAACCGCTTCGTCCTGTCGGGCCTGTCCGCCGCACTGCCGCGCGTGGTCGACGAGGAGCGACTCGTCATCGCCAACTCCCTGTCCCCGACCGCCGGGACGCTCGCGGCGACCGCGGGGGCCGGTCTGGCCTTCGTCGTACGACTGGTGGCGTGGGACTCCGACGCGGCCGTGGTGCTTCTGGGAGCCGCGCTGTACCTGTGCGCGGGACTGGCGTCCCTGCGCATGTCCCGGGAACTGCTGGGGCCTGACCGAGAGCTGGTGCAGCAGCGCCTCATGGCGGCCATTTCCGGCACAGCGCGCGACCTGGTGGCGGGGGTACGCCATCTCGCCACGCCGCCCCGGAGGGAGGCCGTCTGGGCACTGTTCACGATGACCCTGATGCGATTCTGCTACGGCGCCCTGCTGGTCATGCTGCTGATGCTGTGCCGGTACGCCTTCTCCTCGAACGCCGACGACGGACTTGCCTTGCTGGGGCTGGCGTTGGCCATCTCCGCCGCCGGCTTCTTCGCGGCGGCCGTGGCGACTCCCTGGGCTGCGGGGCGGCTGGGCGCGGGCCTCTGGATCGCCGTGTGCGCGGGGACCGCCGCGATCCTCGTGCCCGCGCTCGGCCTCCCGTTCACCACAACTCCCATGCTGATGGCGGCGTTCGTCCTGGGGCTGACGACGCAGGGAGCGAAGATCTCCACGGACACGATCGTGCAGGCCTCGGTCGAGGACGGCTTCCGTGGCCGGATCTTCTCCGTGTACGACGTGCTGTTCAACGTCTCCTTCGTCGGTGCGGCAGGCGTCGCCGCGCTGATGCTGCCGCCGGACGGGCGCTCGGTGCCGCTCGTGGTCACAGTCGCCGTTATCTACGCGGCAGTTGCTGCGGCTATGGCCCGCTTTGAACGCCAGCCTGTGTCACATCAATGACACAGAGCCACTCCCGGCCGTTCCGGTGTCAGTGGGGACCGGTAGCTTACGTGCGTCTTATTTCCGCGCTTAGTTCGCGCCACGCATCCATGTTCTAGGGGGACCCCCAAGTGACAACTCCGCCGCCTCAGGGCAATCCGTTCGCCCAGGGCCAGAACCCGTACGGCCAGCCGCAGGCCCAAGCACCGTACCCGCCCCAGGGCGGCTACCCGCAGCAGCCGGGCCAGCCCGGGTTCCCCCAGCAGGGTGCGGCGCCTTATGCGCCGGTTCCGCCGCAGCAGCCGCGTCGCAAGGTCACCTTCAAGACGATCAAGAACGTTGGCGCCGTCGTGATCGTCGCCATCATGATGATCGTCGGCTACGTAATGAGTCAGGACGACGCCAAGAACGCTGCGGAGGGCGACTGCCTGAAGACCCCGTCCTCGTCGGTCTCGGATGACAAGCTGGAGGTTGTGGACTGCTCCTCCTCCGAGGCTGAGGTGAAGGTTCTCAAGAAGGTCAAGGGGCACTACACGCAGCTCACTGCTGAGGCCCAGTGCGGCAAGGTCGACGGTGCCACCAGCTTCTACACCGAGACGATGAAGACGGGCACGAGCGACGACGAGTTCCTGCTGTGCCTCAAGGACGTCTGATCTGATCTCTTCACTACTGAGGGCCGGTGTTTCACGTGAAACACCGGCCCTCAGTGCATCGCGGGGTCATGTTTCACGTGAAACATGACCCACTCCGCAAGCTCAGCCCTGCTCGGCCCACCACTCCTTGAGCGCCGCCACGGCCTCGTCATGCACCATCGGCCCGTTCTCCAGCCGAAGCTCCAGCATGTGCTTGTAAGCCCGCCCGATCACCGGCCCAGGCCCCACGCCGAGGATCTCCATGATCTCGTTGCCATCGAGATCGGGGCGGATGGAGTCGAGTTCCTCCTGCTCCTGCAACTGAGCGATCCGCTCCTCCAGGCCGTCGTAGGCCCGGGACAGGGCGGCCGCCTTGCGCTTGTTGCGGGTGGTGCAGTCCGAGCGGGTCAGCTTGTGGAGGCGGTCGAGGAGAGGGCCGGCGTCACGGACATAGCGGCGAACCGCCGAGTCCGTCCACTCACCCGTGCCGTAGCCGTGGAAGCGCAGGTGGAGTTCGACCAGACGTGAGACGTCCTTCACCAGCTCGTTGGAGTACTTCAGCGCCGTCATGCGCTTCTTCGTCATCTTCGCGCCGACCACCTCGTGGTGGTGGAACGAGACCCGGCCGTCCTTCTCGAAGCGACGAGTGCGCGGCTTGCCGATGTCGTGGAGCAACGCTGACAGCCTGAGGGTCAGGTCGGGGCCGTTCTCCTCCAGCGCCATCGCCTGCTCCAGGACGATCAGCGTGTGCTCGTAGACGTCCTTGTGGCGGTGGTGCTCGTCGCTCTCCAGGCGCAGCGCCGGGAGCTCGGGCAGCACATGGTCGGCGAGCCCGGTGTCTACCAGCAGGGTCAGGCCCTTGCGCGGCTGCGGGGAGAGGATCAGCTTGTTCAGCTCGTCCCGCACCCGTTCCGCCGAGACGATCTCGATGCGCCCGGACATCTCTTTCATGGCGGTGACGACCTCAGGAGCCACCTCGAAGTCGAGCTGTGCCGCGAACCGCGCCGCCCGCATCATGCGTAGCGGATCGTCCGAGAAGGACTCCTCGGGAGTGCCCGGCGTACGCAGCACCCGCTCAGCGAGGTCCTCAAGGCCACCGTGCGGGTCGACGAACTCCTTCGCCGGGAGTGCCACGGCCATCGCGTTCACCGTGAAGTCCCGCCGGACGAGGTCCTCCTCGATCGAGTCGCCGTACGACACCTCGGGCTTGCGCGAGGTCCGGTCGTACGCCTCCGAGCGGTAAGTGGTCACCTCGATCTGGTAGCCGTCCTTCTGCGCCCCGACCGTGCCGAAAGCGATACCGACCTCCCACACGGCGTCCGCCCACGGGCGCACGATCTTCAGCACGTCCTCGGGACGGGCGTCGGTCGTGAAGTCCAGGTCGTTGCCGAGCCGGCCGAGCAGCGCGTCCCGGACCGATCCGCCGACCAGGGCGAGTGAGAACCCGGCCTCCTGGAATCGGCGGGCGAGGTCGTCGGCGACAGGGGCAACCCGCAGCAGCTCACTCACCGCTCGGTGCTGCGCCTGGCTCAGGGCGCTGGGCTTGTCTTCGTTGGCGTTCGGCACAACAGAAGAGGGTACGTGGCCGGGGCGACCGGGAGCGCCTCCATTAAACGTGCACATTCGGCGGTGCGGACAGCTCCGGAGATACGCACACAAGGCCAGCTCTTGCGACGTACGAAGCGGCTCCCCTTTATAGGGGCACATACGGGACAGGACCGACGGTCCGAACCGATCTTGTGGATGAGACCGCGGCACTTCCCCTCAGCGCGCATCGTTACCATGCGTGGACGCACATTCCGACGACCACTGACGACGACGAGGGACGGGCGAGCGCGTGGCCGAGGCGGCAGACTTCCAGGGGATGAGTCCCTCACCTGCCCGCCGGTGGATGCGGCGCACCGGAGCATTGCTCGCCGGGGCGCCTCTGCTGGCAGGCCTGCTCCAGCTGCCTGCCGCCACCCCCACACACGCCGCCGAGCAGGACTCCTTGCCGGCCGCTTCCGGCTCGGGCACGGTGGCTGTCGCTGTGGACTCGCTCACCCCCACCGTCCCCGGTGAGGGCGACACCCTCACGGTGTCCGGCACTGTGACCAACGAGGGCAAGCAGGCGGTCACCGACGCTCAGGTGGACCTTCGCCTGGGATCCCCCGTGAACACCCGCTCGGACATCGACACGGTCGCGGGGCGCACCGGCTACCAGGAGGGCCTCGACGGGTCCCCGGTGGGCGGAAAGTACATCGAGAAGTTCGCCAAGCTCACTCCGGGCGTCTCCCAGCGCTTCAGTGTCTCCGTACCGGTCGACAAGCTGGATCTTGGCGCGGACGGGGTCTACGAGTTCGCCGTCTCCCTGTCCGGCGAGACGGCCGCGCGGCCGTGGGACCAGGTGCTCGGCATCCAGCGGACGTTCCTGCCGTGGCAGCCCGACGCGGCCGATACGAAGACCCGGACGACCGTTCTGTGGCCGCTCATGTCCACCTCGCAGATGACGGCGCAGACGGGGTCGGACGAGTCGCAGACGCCGGTCTTCCGTGACGACGACCTCGCCAAAGAGATCTCCCCGGGCGGCCGGCTGCAACAGCTCGTGTCGCTCGGCAAGGAACTCGACGTCACCTGGGTGATCGACCCCGATCTGCTGGCCTCGGTGGACGCGATGACGGAGAGCTACCGCGTCCAGGGCGAGGGTGACACGACCAGGCCCGGCACCTATGGGACGGTCGCCACGCAGTGGCTGGCCGAGCTGCAGGACGCGGTGCAGGACAAGGAAGTGGTCGCCCTGCCCTTCGCCGACCCCGACCTGGCCTCTCTGGCGCACAACGGCACCAACGTCACCGGCTCCCTGAACCACCTTAAGGAGGCCACCGATGTCGCCGCTGACACGGTTGACTCGATCCTCCACGTGCAGCCGTCCACCGACTTCGCCTGGCCCGTGAACGGCGCCGTCGACCCCTCCATCGTCAAGGTCGCCACGTCCGCCGGCGCGGACAAGGTGATCGCCCGCAGCGACAGCCTCGTGGAGACCGGCGGTCTGACCTACACGCCCTCTGCGGCCCGCCCCATCGGCGGCGGCACGACAGCGGTCGTCGCGGACGCGCGGATGTCGACCGCGTTCCAGGGTGACCTGACCAGGGCGTCGAACTCGACGCTAGCCGTGCAGCGGTTCCTCGCCCTGAGCCTGGCCCTCAACCACCAGACGAACAAGCAGCGCAGCATCGTCGTCGCCCCGCAGCGGATGCCGACGACCAGCCAGGCCCAGACGATGGCCGAGGCGGTCGCGGCGCTCCAGGACGGCACGTGGACCCAGTCCCAGGACCTCACGTCCGCTGCGACGGCCAAGCCGGACTCCGGCGCCACCACGAAGGTGCCGGCGGCGTCGAAGTACCCCTCCTCGCTGCGCAAGCAGCAGCTGCCGCGATCGGCCTTCGAGCAGGTCGCCACCACGCAGGACAAGCTCGACAAGTTCAAGGTGATCCTCACCAACAAGTCCCGGGTGGTGACCCCCTTCGGGCGGGCCATGAACCGCGCGATGTCCACGTCGTGGCGCGGCCGCTCCGCACAGGCCGCGGACTACCGCAACGGCATCGAGGCCTACGTCGACTCGCTGGCCGGTCAGGTCACGCTGATCGACAAGTCGGAGACCAAGCTCTCCGGACGAAGCGCCACGATCCCCGTGACCGTGCAGAACAACCTGGTCCAGGGCGTCGACCACCTGGTGCTGCGGCTCACCTCGAAGAGCCCGAGGCGCCTCGAGATCGGCGGCGAGGCCTTCTACGAGCAGGACGTCGCGGTCTCCGGCGGACACAGCCAGACCGTGAAGTTCACCACGTCGGCTCAGGCCAACGGGCAGGCCACGGTCGTCGCCCAGCTGTTCACGGAGGACGGCCAGCCCTACGGCTCACCTGTCACCTTCGACGTGAAGGTCACCGAGTTCACGGCCACCGTGATGCTGGTCATCGGTGGCGGTTTCCTTCTGCTCGTCCTCGCCGGGTTCCGTATGTACACGCAGCGCAAGCGCGCCGCGGCCCGGGCGGCCGAGGAGGACGGCGCCCAGGAGACGAGCGAGACCGAAGGCGATCCGCAGAACCCTGAAGGGCCCGAGGACCGTCTCACGCCCGAGGAAATTCTCGAGGAAGAGTCGGACACCGGTATCCGGGCAGACGCGCCGGAGCAGCCGAGTGACCCTGCACCGGACACCGCAGCGGAAAGCAAGGACCCTTCCGGCACGGGTGAGAGAGTGGACCGTTGAGCGATGTCGTGGCCGGTGGGCCCGGGACGATGAGGTGGGGTAACCATGAACGCGCCGTACGACGGTGACCGCGGCCAGCCCGCGGGCCCCCCGGGGCACCCCGAGGGCCCGCCGCCCGAGCACGGCCAGGTACCGCCGCAGCACCCCGCGGACATGTACCTCCAGGACGCCTACACCCAGGACCCCTACCGGGCCCAGGACCTCTCCGCCCAGGACCCGGTCGCCGAGGCGCTGTACGACCGTGCCGCCCACCCGCCGCCCCCGCCGGGCACGTACCAGCCACCCCAGGCGCTGTACGCCCAGCCGCCCCAGTCGCCGTACGCCCCCGACCCGAACGTGTGGGCGCAGACCCCGGCGCCCGAGCCGGAGGGACCGACCCAGTACCTGCCGTACGGCGACGATCACCGTACGACCCAGTACGTGGGCGTCGACGACCTCGTCACGCACTCCACCGAGGAACGCCCCGAGCACGACGCCTTCGCGCACCTCTTCCGGGACCAGCAGCAGGGCGGTCACCCGCAGTACCAGCCGCCCGCCGTCCCCGGGCCGTCCCCGGCGCCGACCGCGGGGCCCTACCCGGGAGCTCCGACGCCTGCCGCGGCCGAGAGCGCCCCTCCGGCGCCCGCTCCTGCCGCGGCTCCTGCCGCGAAGAAGGGCGGGCGGGCCGGCGGTCTGCTGAAGTCGAGCGCCATGATGGCCGCGGGCACGATGGTGTCCCGGCTCACCGGCTTCGTCCGGTCCATGATGATCGTCTCGGCGCTGGGCCTGGGCCTGCTGGGCGACTCGTTCCAGGTCGCCTACCAGCTGCCGACGATGATCTACATCCTGACCGTCGGCGGCGGCCTCAACTCCGTCTTCGTACCCCAGCTGGTACGCGCCATGAAGGACGACGAGGACGGCGGCGAGGCCTACGCGAACCGTCTGCTGACCCTCGTGATGGTGGCGCTCGCCGCCCTCACCGCGCTCGCGATGGTCGGCGCGCCACTCCTGGTCAAGGCCCTGTCGACCCCCGTCGCCAACGACCCCGCCGCCAACGAGGTGGCCGTCACCTTCACCCGCTACTTCCTGCCCTCGATCTTCTTCATGGGCGTCCACGTGGTGATGGGCCAGATCCTCAACGCCCGCGGCAAGTTCGGCGCGATGATGTGGACCCCGGTCCTGAACAACATCGTCATCATCGTGACGCTGGGGATGTTCCTGTGGGTGTACGGCACCGCTGAGCGCTCCGGCATGGCCGTCACGAACATTCCGCCGGAGGGCCAGCGCCTCCTCGGGATCGGCGTACTGCTCGGCCTGGTCGTCCAGGCCCTGGCGATGATCCCTTACCTGCGTGAGACGGGTTTCCGGCTGCGGCTGCGCTTCGACTGGAAGGGCCACGGTCTCGGCAAGGCGGCGATGCTCGCGAAGTGGACGATCCTGTTCGTCCTCGCCAACCAGGCGGGTGCCCTCGTGGTCACCCAGCTGTCCACCGCCGCCGGGGTCAACTCCGACGTCGACGGAACCGGCTTCGCCGCCTACGCCAACGCCCAGCTGATCTGGGGTCTGCCGCAGGCCATCATCACCGTCTCGCTGATGGCCGCTCTGCTGCCGCGCCTGTCGCGCTCGGCGGCCGAGGGCGACAGCGGCGCCGTACGGGACGACATCTCCCAGGGGCTGCGGACGACGGCGGTCGCGATCGTCCCCATCGCCTTCGGATTCCTCGCCCTGGGCATCCCGATGTGCACGCTGATGTTCGGCACGTCGGGCGCTAGCGAGGCCACGAACATGGGCTTCATGCTGATGGCCTTCGGCCTCGGCCTGATCCCGTACTCCGTGCAGTACGTGGTCCTGCGCGCGTTCTACGCCTACGAGGACACCCGGACCCCCTTCTACAACACGGTCATCGTGGCGGCCGTCAACGCCGCCGCCTCCGCCGTCTGCTACTTCGTCATCCCGGCCCGCTGGGCCGTCGTCGGCATGGCCGCCTCGTACGGGCTGGCCTACGCGATCGGTGTCGGCGTGGCCTGGAGCCGGCTGCGCAAGAAGCTCGGCGGCGACCTCGATGGCGCCCGCGTGATGCGGACGTACGCCAGGCTCTGCATCGCTTCGGTGCCCGCGGCGCTGCTGAGCGGTGCGGCCTGCTACGGCATCGCCCGGACGCTGGGGCAGGGCGTTGTCGGCTCCTTCGCCGCTCTGCTGGCCGGTGGAGCCGTGCTGCTCGGGATCTTCTTCGTCGCCGCACGCCGGATGCGGATCGAGGAGCTGAACTCACTGGTCGGCATGGTGCGCGGACGCCTGGGTCGCTGAGGCGGGGGTACGCGCACAACCATCGTCCGCCATCGTGTGTCGTGCATAGCGGCGGACTGTGGGCACAATTGGTTCGGCGTCGGACGGCGCGCACGGAGTCTGACGGCGCGCAATGGATGGGGAGGCAGGAACGACGGTGGCGGAACGGAGCACGGCTGCCGTCGACGTGGCAGACAACAGCGGTGACGAGCCGCTGACCGCTCAGGCGGACCAGTCCACGGCCGACGGGGTGGCCAAGAATCGGGAGCGGGACACGGACATCGACGAGGCACAGGGGAGTGGCGGGACCGAGGGTCCCGGAAAGGCCTCACCGCCCGAACTGCACAGCGGTCACAAACTCGCCAGACGCTACCGCCTCGAGGAGTGCGTCACCCGTCTGGACGGTTTCAGCAGCTGGCGTGCGGTCGACGAGAAACTCCGTCGCGCCGTCGGCGTCCACATCCTGCCCGCGGACCACGCACGGGCCCGGTCCGTCCTGGCCTCCGCCCGCTCCTCAGCGCTTCTCGGCGACCCCCGCTTCGTCCAGGTCCTCGACGCCGTCGAGGAGAACGACCTCGTCTACGTCGTCCACGAGTGGCTCCCCGACGCCACCGAGATGAGCACCCTGCTCGCCGCGGGCCCGCTGGAGGTCTACGACGCCTACCAGATGGTCACCCAGGTGTCCGCGGCCATGGCCGCCGCCCACCGCGAGGGCCTGGCCCATCTCCGTCTCAACCCGAACGCCGTACTGCGCACCTCGAGCGGCCAGTGGCGCATCCGGGGTCTCGCGGTGAACGCCGCGCTGCGCGGCATCACCTCCGACACCCCGCAGCGCACCGACACGGAGGCCATCGGCGCCCTGCTGTACGCCGCGCTCACCCAGCGCTGGCCGTACGAGAGCGACGCGTACGGTCTGTCCGGGCTGCCGAAGGACGTCGGTCTCATCGCCCCCGACCAGGTGCGGGCCGGCGTCCACCGCGGGCTGTCGGAGCTCGCCATGCGTGCGCTGGTCAACGACGGCGCGACGGCTTCCCGCCATGAGTCGGCGTGCACGACGCCGGAGGAGCTGGTGAAGGCGATCGGCGAGATGCCCCGCATCCGCCCGCCGGAGCCCTCCTTCACGGCCCCGCCGGACTACCAGCGCACGACCTACCAGCAGGGCAACTACGGCCGCCAGACCCCGCGCCCTGGCGCCACCCAGCCGGTACCGACCCCACCACCTCCACTGCAGAGCCGCACGGGCAAGGCCCTGAAATGGGCCGTCTCGGCCCTCCTCATCGCCGCACTCGGCCTTGGCAGCTGGCAGCTGGCGGATGCGCTCATGGACCAGGGCGGCAAGTCCGAGGACAACAACCAGACGCAGACGACGGACGACAACGACAAGGGCAGCGACAAGGCCAAGCCGGTCAAGCCGATAGAGATCCAGAACGCACAGGAGTTCGTCGCCAAGGGCGGGGCACAGGCGCCGGAGGATGTAGGCAAGACGTACGACGGCAACAGCTCGACCTACTGGCGCAGCAAGAGCTTCCTCGACGGTCCGGACATGAACCCCGCCTACAAGCCTGGTGTCGGCATCGTCTACGACCTCGGCTCAGCTCAGACGCTGTCGGCCGCTTCAATAGGGCTGCTGTATCCCGGCGATCACACGACCGTCTCCCTGTACGCCTCGGACTCCCTGGCGCCCTCGTCGTTGGGCTCGATGGAAAAGATCGGCACCGTCACGACGAACGGCACCAGTGCGACGGTGAAGGTCACCAAGCCGGCGAAGACCCAGTACGTTCTCGTATGGCTCACCGCCATGCCCCATGCGGACGGGGATCAGTACAGCGACGCCGGATTCAAGCAGGCCATCACCGACCTGAAGTTCACCGGCTAGAACTCACGAGATCCAAGGGGAGGGGGTCCGATGGCAGATGGCGCCGCTCACCGCGACGTGAGCGACCAGGATCTCCTGGCCCTCCACGTGAAGGGCGACCCCGACGCCTTCGGCGAGCTCGTGCGGCGGCACCGTGACCGGCTCTGGGCGGTGGCGCTGCGGACGCTCGGCGACCGCGAGGAGGCCGCTGACGCCGTTCAGGACGCCCTCGTTTCCGCCTACCGGGCCGCCCACACGTTCAGGGGCCACTCGGCCGTCACGACGTGGCTGCACCGGATCACCGTGAACGCCTGTCTGGACCGCGCGCGCAAGGCGGCCTCCCGCAAGACCTCCCCCGTGGACGACACCGAACGCCTGGAGCAGTTGCTGGAGCCCCACGAGGAGGCATCGGCCCCGGCAGAGCGCAACGATCTGCACCGCCAGCTCCTGGAGGCCCTCGGCACCCTGCCGCCGGACCAGCGCGCGGCGCTCGTCCTGGTGGACATGCAGGGCTACCCGGTCGCGGAAGCGGCCCGCGTACTCGATGTGCCGACCGGCACGATCAAGAGCCGATGCGCACGCGGCAGAGCCAGACTCCTGCCCCTTCTCACACATCTGAGGCCGGAAGGCCCCAGCGGCGGCAAGGACGCGAGTGAAAGGCGGAACCGGACGCAGGGGACATCCGTCCCACCGGCAGCGGGTCCACAGGCCACCAAGCCACCGGCGACGGATCCGCGAGATACCGGGCCGAGTGATTCAGCTGCAGTGAAGGGCGGAGGTGGGCGAGCGTGACATCCACGACGGACACGGCCGGGCACCCGGACGTCGCCGAGATCTCCGACCTCACCGAGGGCCTTCTGTCCCCGTCCAGGACTGCCGACGTACGACGGCACCTGGAGCAGTGCGAGCTGTGCGCGGACGTCCACGCCTCGCTGGAGGAGATCCGGAACCTGCTCGGCACCGTGCCCGGCCCTCCGCGTATGCCCGCGGATGTCGCCGGCCGCATCGACGCCGCTCTCGCCGCAGAGGCACTCCTGAACGCCACGGCACCCGATGACGCCGAAGCGACAAGCCACGCCGACGAGATCCGCCCGGTCCCCGGTGCACACGAGAGTGCACATGTTTCACGTGAAACATCGAGCCCGGCAGACCGTCCGGCCGGCCACGCCCGCTCCGCGACCACCGGTCCCGGCCGCAAGAACCGCAAGAAGGCAGGGCGACGCAAGGTCGCCGTCCTCAGCGCCGCGTTCACGGCCGCAGCCTTGGGCCTCGGTTCGGTGTTGCTGACCTCGCTGATGGGCGGCGGAGGAGCCGGTCCCACGGCCGACGGGGGGCAGACCGCCACCGACACGTTCTCCGCAGCGAGGCTGGAGACACAGGTCGCCGATCTCCTCGCCAAGAACGAGAGCGCTACCGCGGGCCCCCACAAGCCGGACCGCAGTCTGGGCACGCAAGGCGGACCCGACACGCAGAGCCCTCAGATCCTGCGTGAGATCACGGTGCCCGAATGCGTCAGGAAGGGCATCGGCCGCGACGACGCGGCACTCGCCGCTGAGGAAGGCGTCTACAAGGGCAAGGACGCTCTGCTCGTCGTGTTGCCGCATGCGACCAACGACAGTCGGGTCACGGTCTATGTGATGGACGCGACCTGTGTGAAGAACCCGTCCTCCACCAAGGCCAAGGTCCTTCTCCAGGAGTCCTACGCGCGTTCCTGAGAACCCGGCGGTTCGCCTCCATCTGACTGGCGACCCCTACCGTGTGGCGTCACCGTGTGCCCGGACACAGTGGGAATGCGCGCCCCTTAGGATCCGTTGGGTGGGATGAGAGTTCTGAAAGGGGCTCTCCCCGGTCCGACGACGCAGTCCAGAGACGAGGAATCAAGCCGTGAGCGACGTCCGTAACGTGATCATCATCGGCTCCGGGCCCGCCGGCTACACGGCGGCGCTCTACACCGCGCGCGCGTCGCTGAAGCCGCTCGTGTTCGAGGGGGCCGTCACCGCCGGCGGTGCGCTCATGAACACGACCGAGGTCGAGAACTTCCCGGGCTTCCAGGACGGCATCATGGGCCCCGAGCTCATGGACAACATGCGCTCCCAGGCCGAGCGCTTCGGAGCCGAACTCGTCCCGGACGACATCGTCAACGTCGACCTGAGCGGTGAGATCAAGACCGTCACGGACACCGCGGGCACGGTCCACCGGGCCAAGGCCGTCATCGTCGCCACCGGCTCGCAGCACCGCAAGCTCGGCCTGCCGAACGAGGACGCCCTCTCCGGACGCGGCGTCTCCTGGTGCGCGACCTGCGACGGCTTCTTCTTCAAGGACCAGGACATCGCCGTGATCGGCGGCGGCGACACCGCGATGGAGGAGGCCACCTTCCTCTCGCGCTTCGCCAAGTCGGTGACCATCGTCCACCGGCGTGACACCCTGCGCGCCTCGAAGGCGATGCAGGACCGTGCCTTCGCCGACCCGAAGATCAAGTTCGTGTGGGACAGCGAGGTCGCCGAGGTCCAGGGCGACCAGAAGCTCGCCGGCCTGAAGCTGCGCAACATCAAGACCGGGGAACTCTCGGAGCTGGCGGTCACCGGCCTGTTCATCGCGATCGGCCACGACCCGCGCACCGAGCTGTTCAAGGGCCAACTGGAGCTGGACGAGGAGGGCTACCTCAAGGTCGCCGCCCCCTCCACCCGCACCAACCTGACCGGTGTCTTCGGCGCCGGCGACGTGGTCGACCACACCTACCGCCAGGCGATCACCGCGGCCGGTACCGGCTGCTCCGCCGCTCTCGACGCCGAGCGCTTCCTCGCCGCCCTCGCGGACGAGGAGCAGGCCGAGCCCGAGAAGACCGCTGTCTGACCCGCCGCCTTACTCCCATCCGCCCCACGCACCACACAGTTAAGGAGCCCGCCGTGGCCGGCACCCTGAAGAACGTGACCGACGACTCCTTCGAGCAGGACGTCCTCAAGAGCGACAAGCCCGTCCTGGTGGACTTCTGGGCCGCCTGGTGCGGACCCTGCCGCCAGATCGCGCCTTCGCTCGAGGCCATCGCCTCCGAGTACGGCGACAAGATCGAGATCGTCAAGCTGAACATCGACGAGAACCCGGGTACGGCCGCCAAGTACGGCGTCATGTCCATCCCGACGCTGAACGTCTACCAGAACGGCGAGGTCGCCAAGACCATCGTCGGCGCGAAGCCGAAGGCAGCGATCGTCCGCGACCTCGAGGACTTCATCGCCGAGTGACGTTTCACGTGAAACACGAATGGGCCAACCCGAGAGGGCTGGCCCATTCGCTTTTCCAGAGACGGCTTCTAGAGCGGCCTCAACGCCGGTTCCTTCTGCACGGCCCCCAGCAACCGGTCGATGGCCATCTCCACGTCTTCCTTCCACGACAGTGTCGTCCGTAGTTCCAGCCGCAGACGCGGGAAGGTCGGATGAGGACGCACTGTCTTGAACCCCACGGCCAGGAGATGGTCGGCAGGCAGGACACAAGCCGGTTCCCTCCAGCGCGCGTCCCCGAACGCCTCGATCGCCTTGAAGCCTCTCCGCAGCAGATCCTTGGCGACCGTCTGGACCATCACCCGCCCCAGTCCCTGCCCCTGATAGCCGGGCATGATGAACGCGGTCATCAACTGCACCGCGTCCGGCGACACGGGGCTCGTGGGAAACGCCGTCGCGCGGGGCACGTAAGCCGGCGGGGCGTAGAGCACAAACCCCACGGGCACGTCATCGACGTAGACGACCCGACCGCAGGATCCCCAGTCCAGCAGGACGGCGGAGATCCAGGCTTCCTTCTCCAGGGCGGCGGTGCCGGCCTTTACCGCGGCTTCACCGCTGACCGGGTCCAACTCCCAGAAGACACACGCACGGCAGCGCTTGGGAAGGTCCGGAAGGTTGTCCAGCGTGAGCGGTACGAGCCGACGCCCCATGAAGGCTGTTCCTCGCTTCCTTCGCCCGCGGCATCGCGAGCGGCTGTCAGGGCGCTTCGTTCCCTGAGCAGGCTGCCGACGAACCCGCCGACCGCGCCCAGCCCAAGACCCGCGCTCACCAGTCCGGTGCGGCTCACCGTTCGCATGGACCCCGCCTCCCCTAAGAGGTCTTGCCAGGTGGATGCGCCATACCCGAACGCATCGTATCCACGAAGCGATTCCCTCGATACCGCCAGAAAGCAAAGTGCGGGCCGTGTTCCGGTACACACCGGACACGGCCCGCCCAGGTAGCGGGGCGGAGCCCCGGCCGGCCGAGCTCAGAGCTCGGTGTCGTCCGCGTCACCGTCCAAGAGGCTCTTCTGAAGAGCCAGCTTCTCGCCCGGAGCGAGCGTACTGAGGATCCGCTCAAGGTCGTCCGGGGAAGCGAACTCCACGGTGATCTTGCCCTTCTTCTGACCCAGTTCGACCTTCACCCGCGTCTCGAAGCGGTCCGAGAGACGAGTCGCGAGGTCGGACAGCGCCGGGGAGGGCACGGATCCGGCCCGCGGCCCCTTGGAGCGCTGAGTCTTCTGCGGGCGGGACCCCATCAGGGTCACGATCTCTTCGACAGAGCGGACCGAGAGTCCCTCGGCGACCACCCGGTAGGCCAGCCGCTCCTGCTCCTCCGGATCCTCGACGGAGAGGAGCGCCCGCGCATGCCCGGCGGAGAGGACTCCGGCGGCCACCCGGTTCTGGACCTTGGGCGAGAGCTTCAGCAGACGCAGGGTGTTGGAGACCTGCGGGCGTGAACGGCCGATGCGGTCCGCCAACTGGTCGTGCGTGCAGTTGAAGTCCTTCAGGAGCTGATCGTAGGCAGCCGCCTCTTCGATCGGATTCAGCTGAGCCCGGTGCAGGTTCTCCAGGAGGGCGTCCAGAAGAAGCTTCTCGTCGTCCGTGGCCCGCACGATCGCCGGGATAGCCTCCAGGCCGGCCTCACGGCAGGCCCGCCAACGCCGCTCGCCCATGATGAGCTCGTAGCGCGCCGGGCCGATCTGCCGTACGACGATCGGCTGGAGAAGGCCGACCTCCTGGATGGAGGTGACCAGTTCCTGCAGCGCATCCTCGTCGAAGACCTCACGCGGCTGCCGCGGGTTCGGCGTGATCGCCTCAAGGGGGATCTCCGCGAAGTGAGCGCCCATGGGAGGTGCGGGCGTCTCCACGACACTGTGAGGTGCCGACTCCTCGGTTTCATGTGAAACAGGCGGCAGCGTGGCCACCTTGGCCGCGGCCACCCCGCGCTCACTGAGCACCGGAACGGCAGTCGGGGACGGGGAAACAGCCCCTCCCACCGCAGCAGGCGGCACCGTCTTCTCCGTCGGTGCTGCAGGGATCAGTGCGCCGAGACCACGGCCCAACCCCCTCCGTCGCTCGCTCACTGGATCCCCTCCGCCATGCTCGGATTGCTCTGGGCGCCGAAGTGGGCGTGCGTCGGGTCGTAACTGACGCCCACACCCTTCAGCGCGATTTCTCGTGCCGCCTCAAGATACGACAGGGCACCGCTCGATCCCGGATCGTAGGTCAGCACCGTCTGCCCGTAGCTCGGTGCCTCGGAGATACGGACCGAGCGGGGAATGCTCGTCCGTAGCACCTCGTCGCCGAAGTGAGTACGAACCTCGTCCGCAACCTGGGACGCGAGCCGCGTCCGACCGTCGTACATGGTGAGCAGGATCGTCGAGACGTGCAGAACGGGGTTGAGGTGCCCCCGGACCAGGTCGACGTTCCGCAGCAGCTGGCCCAGGCCCTCCAGCGCGTAGTACTCACACTGGATCGGGATCAGGACCTCCTGCCCGGCCACCAGCGCATTGACCGTCAGCAGACCGAGCGAGGGAGGGCAGTCGATGAGGACGTAGTCCAGCGGCTGCTCATAAGCCTGAATCGCCCGCTGGAGTCGACTCTCGCGCGCCACCAGAGACACCAGCTCGATCTCCGCACCGGCGAGATCGATCGTGGCAGGGGCGCAGAAGAGACCCTCGACATCAGGGACTGGCTGGACGACTTCCGCGAGCGGCTTGCTCTCGACCAACACGTCGTAGATGGAAGGAACTTCGGCGTGATGATCGATGCCCAGGGCAGTGGACGCGTTGCCCTGCGGGTCGAGGTCGATGACCAGCACGCGGCCACCATGAAGGGCCAGTGACGCGGCAAGGTTGACGGTCGTCGTCGTCTTGCCCACGCCCCCCTTCTGGTTGGCGACCACCATGACGCGGGTCTGCTCGGGCCGCGGCAGGCCTTCGCCGGCGCGGCCCAGAGCCTCCACCGCCAGTTGGGCAGCACGACCGATGGGAGTGTCGTCCATCGGGGGCGGTGTTTCACGTGAAACATCCTCCCCCATCGACTCGGTACGGGGACCGGGGACCGGATCGGTCATCGGTCCCGCGATGTTGGCGTCGGACCGCAAGGATTCACTCTCCTCGACTTCAGGCTCGCAATGAACAGAGCCTCCCATGCCTTCGGGGTCGTGAACCAGTGAGGCCTGGTGTTCTGTGGAGAAATCCACCTCTGTGGACAACTCCGTGCCCCTCAAGGGGGACGGAGTGTCGTCAGAAGCACCCTCTCCGAGAGAACCGAGGGGCTTTCGGTCCCGAGGTTCGGCCGCGGCGCGGCCACGACTGATGATGCCGTGCAGCAGTGAGCGACGTTTCACGTGAAACACGATGCACAGCCGCCGTCGCCGATCTGCCGCGACACTCCGGCATGGGTAGGTTTGCCAGCTTGTGTGGAGTACGTCTCGTCGTCAGGACGGATCAGCGTCGACGACGTGCCCGTCCTGTCCTCGCGGCCTTGGCCCGCTTCGCGGCGAACCGCACACCGCCCGGGCTCTCCCCGACCTCGACCCGCACGACCGTCGACAGGGGATCCACGACGCCGTCACCCACATGCAGGATCGACGTCTCCACCGCACCGAGCTTGCTCAGGGCGGTCGACGCGCTCTTCAGCTCCTCCTCGGCAGTGTCGCCCTTGAGGGCGAGCATCTCGCCGTACGGGCGCAGCAGCGGGATGCCCCAGGTGGCGAGCCGGTCCAGCGGGGCCACCGCACGTGCGGTCACCACATGCACCGGCGGCACCTTCCCCATGACCTCTTCGGCACGCCCACGGACGACCGTCACATGGTCCAGGCCCAGCAGCTCCACGACCTCCGTCAGGAAGTTCGTACGCCGCAGCAGGGGCTCCAGCAGCGTGATCTTCAGGTCCTCCCGGACCAGAGCCAGAGGGATGCCGGGCAGGCCCGCGCCCGAGCCGACATCGCACACCGTCACGTTCTCGGGCACGACCTCGGAGAGCACCGCGCAGTTCAGCAGATGCCGCTCCCACAGACGGGGCACCTCGCGTGGGCCGATCAGACCACGCTGCACACCCGCCTCGGCGAGCAGTTCGGCGTAGCGGACCGCATCAGTGAAGCGATCACCGAACACCTCACGTGCCTGCTCGGGCGCAGGGGGAAGCTCCGCTGCCTCCGTCACGGGGACCGTCCTTCCGTACCGCCGGCGCTCCGAGCGCCGACACCAGAACCACCAGAACTATCAGGCTGACAAAGTTCGGCCCCGCCTGCGGGCAGACGGGGCCGGAGGAACGAACGGGCCGATCAGGCCGGGAGAACGACGACGAACCTCTGCGGTTCCTCGCCCTCGGACTCGCTGCGCAGGCCCGCGGACTTGATCGCGTCGTGCACGACCTTGCGCTCGAACGGCGTCATCGGCTTCAGCTTCACGGGCTCGCCCGTGCTCTTGACCTCGGCGGCGGCCTTGGCGCCCAGCTCGGAGAGCTCGGCACGCTTCTTGGCCCGGTAGCCCGCGATGTCCAGCATCAGCCGGCTGCGGTCCCCGGTCTCCCGGTGTACGGCCAGGCGCGTGAGCTCCTGGAGTGCCTCCAGCACCTCGCCGTCACGCCCGACCAGCTTCTGCAGGTCTCGGCTGCTCGCGTCGCTGATGATCGAGACAGCGGCGCGGTCGGCCTCGACGTCCATGTCGATGTCGCCGTCGAGATCGGCGATGTCGAGCAGACCCTCGAGGTAGTCCGCCGCGATCTCGCCCTCCTGCTCCAGGCGGGTCAGGGTGTCTGCACCCTCGGCAGCGGCGGAGGTGGTGCCTTCCGTCACGGGATGGGCTCCTTCTTACTTCTTGGACGGGGACTTGGGGCGCTGCGGGCCGCCCTTGCGCTGCCCGGACTGGGCCTTGCTGCGGGTGCCGCCGGGCTTCTGTGCGCCCTTCTTGGCGGCATCGGGCTTCGCGGCGTCGGGCTTGGCGTCCTCGGGCTCGTCGGACTTCTGAAGCGAGGTGGTCGGCTCACCGGCCTGCTTCGCAGCGCCGGACTGACGCTGGGACTTGCTCTGCCGCTTCGGCTGCTGACGCTTGGGAACACCAGCCGTGGTCGGCGTACCGTCCTCGGTCAAGGTGGCGACAGAGCCCTCGCTCTTCACCACACTGCCGTCCGCCTGCGCCGCGAGACCCGCCTTGCTCAGGCCGTTGATGAACTTGCGCTCGTGATCGTTGCGGTCACGGCCCTTGGCGACGATCGCCTTGATGATGACGCGCTCGCTGCGCTTGCGGGCCTTGCCGTGCTGCGTGACGTGCTTGGTGAGACGCTCCAGGTACGCGGCCTGGGCCTTGGAACCTGGCGTCGGGTTGTTGCGGATGACGTACATCTGCTGACCCATGGTCCACACGTTGGTGGTCAGCCAGTAGACGAGGACACCGACCGGGAAGTTGATGCCGAAGACGGCGAACATGACCGGGAAGACGTACATCAGCATCTTCTGCTGCTGCATGAACGGCGTCTTCACCGTGGTGTCGACGTTCTTCGTCATCAGCTGACGCTGCGTGTAGAACTGCGAAGCCGACATCAGGACGATCATGACCGCGGTGACGATCCGGACCGTGGTCAGCGAGGCGTCGAGCGCCGCGACGTCGGAGGCGCTGTCGGTGAACTTCGCGGCCAGCGGGGCCCCGAAGATGTGCGCCTTCTGAGCGCTCTCCAGCAGGCTCTGGTTGATGACACCGATGGTGTCGTTGTTCGCGATGCTGTTGAGCACGTGGTACAGGGCGAAGAAGAACGGCGACTGCGCCAGGATGGGAAGGCACGAGGAGAGCGGGTTGGTACCCGTCTCCTTGTACAGCTTCATCATCTCTTCGGACTGACGCTGCTTGTCGTTCTTGTAGCGCTCCTGGATCTTCTTCATCTCGGGCTGGAGCGTCTGCATGGCCCGGGTCGCCTTGATCTGCTTCACGAAGAGCGGGATCAGGCAGATACGAATCAGAATCACCAGGGACACGATGGACAAGCCCCAGGCCCACCCGGTGTCAGCGCCGAAGATGGCGCCGTACACCTTGTGGAACTGGACGATGACCCATGAGACGGGTGTCGTGATGAAGCTGAAGAGGCTGGCAATCGTGTCCACTAATCATGCTCCTTGGGCATGGGGCGAGGTCTCTGCGGCCGGGCTCGAAGAAGCATTCTCTTCGGTGGCCGTTTCGGCGGCGGAGGGCCCGCCCTTGCGTGCGCGCCAAGCGCCCCGCAGCATCTCGTGCCACCGCGGGCGCTTGCGTGGCGGGACATGGTCCACACCACCCAGCGACCACGGATTGCACCGCAGGATGCGCCAGGCGGTGAGCGCCGTGCCCTTGATCGCACCGTGCCGGTCGATCGCCGTGTAGCCGTAGTGGGAACACGACGGGTAGTACTTGCACACCGGCCCGAGCAGCGGACTGATCGTCCACTGGTACAGCTTGATCAGAGCCAGCAGTGGGTACTTCATCGCGCGCCCCCTCCCAGGAGCCGCTGCAGAGCGGCATCCAGGTCTCGGGCCAGCTGTGCATGGTCGGCGTCACCCGCACCGGGCAGCGCTCGTACGACTACCAGGCTACCGGGGGGCAGCTGGTCGACTCGCTCGCGCATCAGATGGCGAAGCCGGCGCTTCACTTTGTTCCGTACGACCGCGCCGCCCACAGCCTTGCTTACGACGAAACCCGCACGCGTCGAGGGAGCGCTCTCCCCAGGCGCGTGCGGGTCCGTGGCACCGCTACGAAGGTGGACGACGAGCGTCGGGCGGCCTGCCCGACGACCTCGTCGTACTGCGGTCGCGAAGTCCTCGCGCCGCCTCAGCCGGTTCTCGGTGGGCAGCACGACGTCATGACCTGATCAGGATCAGGCGGACAGGCTGGCGCGACCCTTGGCACGACGGTTCGCGAGAATCGCGCGGCCGGCGCGGGTGCGCATCCGCAGGCGGAAGCCGTGGGTCTTCGCGCGACGACGGTTGTTCGGCTGGAAGGTGCGCTTGCTCACTCGGGGGCTCCAGAAAGAAATCGGTGTTTGGCGGGTGCCGTCCTGGCTGTCACCGTGCGCCCACGAGTAGCTCGCGTTACGCCCGAGTGCACCGCTTCCCGATCACCCGAGGCGATCTGTGCCCATCGGAGGCAGGCGGCAGCAGCCATCGACAACTCGACCTGGTTACGGTACGCGCGGCTACGCCATCCGGTCAAACCAGAGGTCACGGGGAGACACTATCCACAGCCTGGGGACAACAACTTGAACCGCACCCACCGCCCTGACTACCGTGGCTGAACTCCGATTCGTTCCCTTGTCCCCTTGAATCTGGCTCCACCCCTTTTGAATCCCGACCCGTCCCACCATCACACGTTCGTGGGACCCGTGAGAGAGCGTGCCTGTGGCTGACGTACCTGCCGATCTTGCCGCAGTGTGGCCACG
This sequence comes from Streptomyces sp. NPDC008086, assembly GCF_042957325.1. NCBI lineage: Bacteria > Bacillati > Actinomycetota > Actinomycetes > Kitasatosporales > Streptomycetaceae > Streptomyces > Streptomyces sp. NPDC008086. The sequence continues at coordinate 638,792 of NZ_JBIBIA010000002.1, read as the reverse complement.
AGTACTCGAGCAACTTCTCGGCGAGGGCCGCGGGCAGGGCGTCGAGGTCAAGGACGAACACTGGATCCGCCGCTGCCAGCCGCTCGCCCTGGTCGCCGACACCGCCCTCCTCGCCGTACCGAACGAATTTGCGAAGGGCGTACTGGAGGGCCGTCTGGCCCCCATCGTCAGCGAGACCCTGAGCCGCGAATGCGGCCGCCCGATCCGCATCGCGATCACCGTCGACGACTCCGCCGGCGAACCCCCCGCCCCACCGGCACCCCCCACCCCGCCCCAGCCGCGCTACGAGGAGCCCGAGCTCCCCGCGTACGACGGCTACGGCCGCCACCGCGCCGACGACCGCGGGAACGGCGCCCCCAACGACCCGCTGCCCACCGCCCGACCGGCCTACCCGGGCGAGTACCAGCGCCCCGAGCCCAGCCCCGGCAGCTGGCCCCGCCCGACCCAGGACGACTACGGCTGGCAGCAGCAGCGACTCGGCTTCCCGGAGCGGGATCCGTACGCATCGCCGTCCCAGGACCCCTACCCGCAGGACTCCTACGGCGCCCCCACCCAGGACTACCGGCCGCAGCGGATGGAACGGCCCTCCTACGACGGACACCGCTCCGACTACGAGCAGCACCGCCCCGACCACGACCAGCACCGCCCCGAGTACGAGCAGCAGCGGCCCGACTACGACCAGCCGCGCGCCGACTACGACCGCGACGCGCGCCGCGACCTGCCCGACCCGCCCCCCGGCTCCGGCCATGTGCACCGCGGCGGCCCCGTAGGCGCGAACCTGCCGACCACCGGCGCCCCCGGCCCCCTGGCCGCGCAGCCCGCACCGGCCCCCGGCCCCGGCGAGCCCACCGCACGACTGAACCCGAAGTACCTCTTCGACACCTTCGTCATCGGCGCCTCCAACCGCTTCGCCCACGCGGCCGCCGTCGCCGTAGCCGAGGCACCCGCAAAGGCGTACAACCCCCTCTTCATCTACGGGGAGTCGGGCCTCGGCAAGACCCACCTGCTGCACGCCATCGGGCACTACGCGCGCAGCCTCTACCCGGGCACACGCGTGCGCTACGTGAGCTCGGAGGAGTTCACCAACGAGTTCATCAACTCCATCCGCGACGGCAAGGGCGACAGCTTCCGCAAGCGCTACCGTGAGATGGACATCCTGCTCGTCGACGACATCCAGTTCCTCGCGGACAAGGAGTCGACGCAGGAGGAGTTCTTCCACACCTTCAACACGCTCCACAACGCCAACAAGCAGATCGTGCTCTCCAGCGACCGGCCGCCCAAGCAGCTGGTCACCCTGGAGGACCGGCTGCGGAACCGTTTCGAGTGGGGTCTGATCACCGACGTCCAGCCGCCCGAGCTGGAGACGCGCATCGCGATCCTCCGCAAGAAGGCGGTCCAGGAGCAGCTCAACGCCCCGCCGGAGGTCCTGGAGTTCATCGCCTCCCGCATCTCGCGCAACATCCGCGAGCTGGAGGGCGCGCTGATCCGGGTGACGGCGTTCGCGTCACTCAACCGGCAGCCGGTGGACCTGGGCCTGACCGAGATCGTCCTGAAGGACCTGATCCCCGGCGGCGAGGACTCGGCGCCCGAGATCACCTCCACGGCCATCATGGGCGCGACCGCCGACTACTTCGGCCTGACCGTCGAGGACCTGTGCGGCACCTCCCGCGGCCGCGCCCTCGTCACGGCCCGGCAGATCGCCATGTACCTCTGTCGCGAGCTCACGGACCTCTCCCTGCCCAAGATCGGCGCACTGTTCGGCGGCCGCGACCACACCACCGTCATGCACGCCGACCGCAAGATCCGCAATCTGATGGCCGAGCGGCGCTCCATCTACAACCAGGTCACCGAGCTGACCAACCGCATCAAGAACGGCTGACCGAGCCGGCCGACCAACGGCCGCAAGAGCCGTCGTACGACGCCGAGGGCGCCTCCGGAGGAGATTCCGGGGGCGCCCTTCGTCATGTCACGGCCGAACGTCCGGACACCGGCTGTTCGATTAACTGCCGGGTTACGGCCACTCTCCACAGATTCGGTGACTTTCTGACGTCCACAACCTGGGGACTGGGAAGTTGTCCAGACTGTGTCCACAGAGCGGCCTGTTGAAAGAACATCAGACCAGGTCAACTGCTTGTGGATTCGTGGACGAACGATCTCCACAGACTGTGGACAGCCAGAAGATCCACAGGCTGTGCATCAAGTTGTCCACTGGCAACCCACAGGCTGTGGTCAGTTGTCCCCAGCGATTGTCAGCTTCTCCACACCGCTGTCCACTGTTCGGCAACACGACGCGCCATCTCACCGCCCCGAGTGAAAGGCGTCACACGAAGGTGCCGGGTTGGGCTGTGGGAAAGGTGGGTAAAGCTGGGGACGACACTGGGGAGAACTCGCCCCAGCCTGTGCACGGGGTGTGCAGAACTTTCCGTTCTCCACAGAAACCCTGAGTTGTCCACCGCCGCCACCCACAGGCCCCGTGGACAAAATCTCCGCTCTGAGCTGGGCAAACGAGGTTATCCACGGTATCCACAGGCCCTACTACTACTCCCAACTAGAGAGAGCTGGGAATCCGTTTCGAAGAGGGTCCTGTGCACAACTCGCCGTCCGGCTCCCGGCTGCCCCTCGTCACGACTTGACCCCGAGAGGCACCTACTGTCAGTGCCGTGCGTCAGACTGGTCCCCGGTGTCCTCCCCCTCACAGGGGCCGACGACACAGAGACAGACGACGAGGGCCAGGCAGAGCGAGAAGCGCCGGCAACAGCAGGAGGCGGCAACAGTGAAGATCCGGGTGGAACGCGACGTACTCGCGGAGGCAGTGGCCTGGGCGGCACGCAGCCTCCCGGCCCGTCCGCCGGCGCCTGTCCTCGCCGGCCTCCTCCTCAAGGCCGAGGACGGCCAGCTGAGCCTGTCCAGCTTCGACTACGAGGTCTCGGCACGGGTGTCCGTGGAGACGGAGGTCGAGGAGGAGGGCACGGTCCTGGTCTCCGGCCGTCTGCTCGCGGACATCTGCCGCGCTCTGCCCAACCGGCCGGTGGAGATCTCCACAGACGGTGTACGGGCGACCGTGGTCTGCGGTTCCTCGCGGTTCACACTCCACACCCTGCCTGTGGAGGAGTACCCGGCGCTGCCGCAGATGCCGAGCGCCACGGGCACCGTCCCCGGCGAGGTCTTCGCCTCCGCGGCCGCCCAGGTCGCCATCGCGGCTGGCCGTGACGACACGCTGCCCGTGCTGACCGGTGTGCGCATCGAGATCGAGGGCGACACGGTGACGCTGGCGTCCACCGACCGCTACCGCTTCGCGGTCCGCGAGTTCCTGTGGAAGCCGGAGAACCCGGAGGCCTCCGCGGTCGCCCTGGTGCCCGCCAAGACGCTCCTGGACACCGCCAAGGCGCTCACCAGCGGTGACAGCGTGACGCTGGCGCTGTCCGGCTCAGGTGCGGGCGAGGGCCTGATCGGTTTCGAGGGCGCCGGGCGTCGCACGACGACCCGTCTGCTGGAGGGCGACCTCCCGAAGTACCGCACGCTGTTCCCTACGGAGTTCAACTCCGTCGCCGTGATCGAGACCGCCCCCTTCGTGGAGGCCGTCAAGCGTGTGGCCCTGGTCGCCGAGCGCAACACCCCGGTGCGGCTGAGCTTCGAGCAGGGTGTGCTGATCCTGGAGGCCGGTTCCAGCGACGACGCACAGGCTGTGGAGAGGGTCGACGCCCAGCTGGAGGGCGACGACATCTCGATCGCCTTCAACCCGACCTTCCTGCTGGACGGTCTGAGCGCCATCGACTCCCCGGTCGCCCAACTGTCCTTCACGACGTCCACGAAGCCGGCGCTGCTCAGCGGCAAGCCGGCGCTGGACGCGGAGGCGGACGAGGCCTACAAGTACCTGATCATGCCGGTGCGTCTGAGCGGCTGAGCAGCTGACGGTTGTCCACAGGCCGGTGGAGAAGTGAACTCCGGCCTGTGGGAGAACCCGCAGGTGAGGGCGTACGTATGAGCGCCTGTGCCCACGGATGTGCGCGTGCGTCCGGGTTTAGGCTCATGCGTGGGTACGAAGGTGCCCCACACGCCACAGCAACCTAAGGAACAACTGATGGAGCTCGGTCTCGTCGGCCTCGGCAAGATGGGCGGCAACATGCGCGAGCGGATACGCCGCGCGGGCCACACCGTCGTCGGATACGACCGCAACGCGGACCTCGCAGATGTCCACAGCCTGGAAGAGCTTGTGGGCAAGCTTCCCGGGCCGCGCGTGGTCTGGGTGATGGTCCCGGCCGGTGCCCCGACCCAGTCGACCATCGACGAGCTCGCCGAGCTGCTGGAGCCCGGTGATGTCGTCGTGGACGGTGGCAACTCGCGCTGGACGGACGACGAGCGGCACGCCGAGGAGCTGGCTGCCAAGGGCATCGGGTTCGTCGACTGCGGCGTCTCCGGGGGAGTCTGGGGCCTGGAGAACGGCTATGCGCTGATGTACGGCGGCGACACGGAGAACGTGGCCAAGGTGCAGCCGATCTTCGACGCCCTCAAGCCCGAGGGTGACTTCGGCGCGGTGCACGCCGGCAAGGTCGGCGCTGGGCACTTCGCGAAGATGGTCCACAACGGCATCGAGTACGCGATGATGCAGGCCTACGCCGAGGGCTGGGAGCTGCTGGAGAAGGTCGACTCCGTGACGGATGTCCGGGAGGTCTTCCGCTCCTGGCAGGAGGGCACGGTGATCCGGTCCTGGCTGCTGGACCTCGCGGTGAACGCCCTCGACGAGGACGAGCACCTGGACAGGCTCAAGGGTTTTGCACAGGACTCCGGTGAGGGACGCTGGACTGTGGAGGCCGCGATCGACCACGCGGTGCCGCTGCCGGCGATCACCGCGTCGCTGTTCGCGCGGTTCGCGTCCCGTCAGGACGACTCTCCGCAGATGAAGATGATCGCGGCGCTGCGGAACCAGTTCGGTGGTCACGCGGTCGAGGCGAAGTAGCCGTCGGGAGCGCCCGTCGGTGACGGCGGGCGGAACGACCGCCGGAAACGAGAAGAAGTAATCCACACCCTGGGGATGGCACCCTGGCACCCTCGGGAGTGGCCCGGTTGTCCACAACTGGGGAAGGTTGAACCACACGTTGGGGGAGGTCGGCGAACGACCATGCACGTCACGCATCTGTCGCTGGCCGACTTCCGCTCGTACGCCCGGGTCGAAGTTCCGCTCGACCCGGGCGTCACCGCTTTCGTGGGCCCCAACGGTCAGGGCAAGACCAATCTCGTCGAGGCCGTCGGCTATCTCGCCACCCTCGGCAGCCATCGTGTCGCCTCCGACGCCCCGCTGGTCCGCATGGGCGCCGACAGGGCGATCATCCGGGCGCAGGTGCGCCAGGGCGAGCGGCAGCAGCTGGTCGAGCTTGAGCTGAACCCCGGTAGGGCCAACCGGGCTCGTATCAACCGGTCCTCGCAGGTCAGGCCTCGTGACGTGCTCGGCATCGTGCGGACCGTCCTGTTCGCGCCGGAGGATCTCGCCCTGGTGAAGGGCGACCCCGGGGAGCGGCGCCGGTTCCTGGACGAGCTGATCACCGCCCGTTCCCCGCGCATGGCCGGCGTGCGCTCCGACTACGAACGGGTGCTGAAGCAGCGCAACACCTTGTTGAAGTCGGCGGCGCTGGCCCGTCGGCACGGCGGGCGTTCCATGGACCTGTCCACGCTTGACGTGTGGGACCAGCACTTGGCGCGCGCGGGCGCCGAGCTGCTCGCCCAGCGGCTCGATCTGATCGCCGCGCTCCAGCCACTGGCCGACAAGGCGTACGAGCAGCTGGCGCCCGGGGGCGGCCCGGTCTCCCTGGACTACAAGCCGTCGGCTCCCGGCGAGGCGCACACGCGCGAGGACCTCTTCGAGCAGCTGATGGCGGCGTTGGCGGAGGCCCGTAAGCAGGAGATCGAGCGTGGCGTCACCCTCGTAGGCCCTCATCGGGACGATCTGCTTCTCAAACTCGGTCAGCTGCCCGCCAAGGGCTACGCCTCGCACGGCGAGTCCTGGTCGTACGCGCTGGCGCTGCGGCTGGCCTCGTACGACCTGTTGCGGGCCGAGGGCAACGAGCCGGTGCTGGTCCTGGACGATGTCTTCGCCGAGCTGGACGCCCGGCGCCGTGAGCGGCTGGCCGAGTTGGTGGCGCCCGGTGAGCAGGTGCTGGTGACGGCCGCGGTCGACGACGACGTGCCACATGTGTTGGCCGGGGCGCGGTATGCGGTGGCCGAGGGGACGGTGGAGCGCGTATGAGCGAGAACCCGTCGGAGAAGGCGTCGGACGCCGCCAAGAAGGCCCCGGAGCCTTCCGGCGTCGACCTCGCGCGTGTGGCGCTCAGGGCGGCGAAGGAACAGGCACGCGCGCGTGGGGACGCGGCGCAGCAGAAGAAGCAGGCGCGGCGCGGGGGGCTGCGTTCCGGCGCGCGCGCCGACGGCCGCGACCCCTTGGCGCTCGGCGCTGCCATTAACCGCTTGATCACCGAGCGGGGCTGGGAGGCCCCGGCCGCGGTGGGCGGTGTGATGGGCCGCTGGCCGCAGATCGTCGGTGAGGACGTCGCCAAGCACTGTGTGCCGGAGAAGTACGACGAGGACGAGCGGGTCCTGGTCGTGCGCTGCGACTCGACGGCCTGGGCGACGAACCTGCGGCTGCTCGCCCCGACCCTGGTGGCCCGCCTCAACGAGGACCTCGGGCATGGCGCGGTGCGGCAGATCAAGGTGCAGGGGCCGGGCGGCCCCGCCCGTCGGTACGGCCCGCTGCGTGCGCCCGGCAGCACGGGGCCCGGCGACACCTACGGGTGACGGTGCCCGGCAGGGCGCGATCGGGCGGTCCGTGACGGGCTGGTCGGGCTTGTCGAGGGTCCGTCACAGCAGTCCCCGAGGCCTCGTCAGCCACAGGTGACCGACATCACATCAGCAGTTGCCGCCGGCCCCGGAGCGCGGCCGGCGACCTGCTCGTCGTACCACCGCACGCGGTTGCGAATCGCGACCTGACTCCGAAGTAGCCAAGGGTTGACGCCCGGAAGCGCTGAGTGGCTCTCTGAGCCTCTTGGAGCCCCCATCCGCATATCGGGAGTCGGCCGAGCCGGGTTCAGGGCGGCACATGCGGACTCAGGTACCGGCAAACCCCCATCACTGTCGGCGCAACCGGTAGACTGGAAGCCAATCCCGCCCCAAACGTGGGGACCGTCCGGGAAAAGCTGAGCAACGCTGATCAAGGCTTACCAACGCAACATGCCGCAGCCGCTCCGGCAACCCGCCGACGAGCCTGGCTCGTGCTGTGCCAGAAAGGGCGCTTCGTGGCCGATTCCGGCAACCCCAACGAGAACATCCCGTCCACCGACGCCGAGGCGGCCTCGTCGAACGGCGAGGTAACCGCCTCGTACGACGCCAGCGCCATCACCGTCCTCGAGGGCCTGGACGCGGTCCGCAAGCGACCCGGTATGTACATCGGCTCGACCGGCGAGCGCGGCCTGCACCACCTGGTGCAGGAGGTCGTCGACAACTCCGTCGACGAGGCGCTGGCGGGCCACGCGGACACCATCGACGTCACGATCCTCCCCGACGGCGGGGTCCGGGTCGTGGACAACGGCCGTGGCATCCCGGTCGGCATTGTGCCCTCCGAGGGCAAGCCGGCCGTCGAGGTCGTGCTCACCGTGCTGCACGCGGGCGGAAAGTTCGGCGGCGGCGGCTACGCGGTCTCCGGTGGTCTGCACGGTGTGGGTGTCTCGGTCGTGAACGCCCTGTCGACCAAGGTGGCCGTCGAGGTCAAGACCGACGGCTACCGCTGGACGCAGGACTACAAGCTCGGCGTTCCGACCGCCCCGCTGGCCAAGCACGAGGCCACGGACGAGCACGGCACCTCGGTCACCTTCTGGGCCGACCCGGACATCTTCGAGACCACCGACTACTCCTTCGAGACGCTTTCGCGCCGCTTCCAGGAGATGGCGTTCCTCAACAAGGGTTTGAGGATCAAACTCACCGACGAGCGGGAGTCGGCCAAGGCGACGTCCGGCGCGGACGAGGCGGGCGCGGACGAGAGCGCCGAGGTCAAGTCGGTCGACTACCACTACGAGGGCGGCATCGTCGACTTCGTGAAGTACCTCAACTCCCGCAAGGGGGACGTGGTGCACCCGACCGTCATCGACCTCGAGGCCGAGGACAAGGAGCGCAGCCTCTCCCTCGAAGTCGCGATGCAGTGGAACAGCAGCTACACCGAGGGCGTGTACTCCTTCGCGAACATCATCCACACGCATGAGGGCGGTACGCACGAAGAGGGCTTCCGGGCCGCGCTGACCTCGCTGATCAACAAGTACGCGCGTGACAAGAAGCTGCTGCGCGAGAAGGACGACAACCTCACGGGTGACGACATCCGCGAGGGTCTGACCGCGATCATCTCGGTGAAGCTGAGCGAGCCCCAGTTCGAGGGGCAGACGAAGACCAAGCTGGGCAACACCGAGGTGAAGACGTTCGTCCAGAAGGTCGTCTACGAGCACCTCAACGACTGGCTGGACCGCAACCCGAACGAGGCCGCGGACATCATCCGCAAGGGCATCCAGGCGGCCACCGCGCGCGTGGCGGCCCGCAAGGCCCGTGACCTGACGCGTCGTAAGGGCCTGCTGGAGACCGCGTCCCTGCCGGGCAAGCTCTCCGACTGCCAGTCGAACGACCCCACCAAGTGCGAGATCTTCATTGTCGAGGGTGACTCCGCCGGCGGCTCCGCCAAGTCCGGACGCAACCCCGAGTACCAGGCGATCCTCCCGATCCGAGGCAAGATCCTCAACGTCGAGAAGGCGCGGATCGACAAGATCCTGCAGAACCAGGAGATCCAGGCGCTGATCTCGGCCTTCGGCACGGGTGTGCACGAGGACTTCGACATCGAGAAGCTGCGCTATCACAAGATCATCCTGATGGCGGACGCCGACGTCGACGGCCAGCACATCAACACCCTGCTGCTGACCTTCCTGTTCCGCTTCATGCGGCCGCTGGTCGAGGCCGGGCACGTGTTCCTGTCCCGTCCCCCGCTGTACAAGATCAAGTGGGGTCGCGACGAGGTCGAGTACGCGTACTCCGACCGCGAGCGTGACGCGCTCCTGGAGATGGGCCGTCAGCGCGGCAAGCGCGTCAAGGAGGACTCGATCCAGCGCTTCAAGGGTCTCGGCGAGATGAACGCCGAGGAGCTGCGTGTGACGACCATGGACCAGGAGCACCGCGTCCTCGGCCAGGTCACCCTCGACGACGCCGCCCAGGCCGACGACCTGTTCTCGGTCCTGATGGGCGAGGACGTCGAGGCCCGCCGCCAGTTCATCCAGCGCAACGCCAAGGACGTCCGCTTCCTCGACATCTGAGTCGGTCTCAGCTGACCGCACCAGGAAGGACCTTCACCAGCAATGACCGACGAGAACACTCCCGTCACGCCTGACGAGGGCGGCGACATCGCCCAGCGTGTCGAGCCCGTCGGGCTCGAGACGGAGATGCAGCGCTCCTACCTCGACTACGCGATGTCCGTCATCGTCTCCCGCGCGCTGCCGGACGTCCGTGACGGCCTCAAGCCCGTCCACCGCCGCGTCCTGTACGCCATGTACGACGGCGGCTACCGCCCCGAGCGCGGCTTCTACAAGTGCGCCCGTGTCGTCGGTGACGTCATGGGCAACTACCACCCGCACGGCGACTCCTCGATCTACGACGCCCTGGTCCGCCTCGCCCAGCCGTGGTCGATGCGCATGCCGCTCGTGGACTCCAACGGCAACTTCGGCTCTCCGGGCAACGACCCGGCGGCGGCCATGCGGTACACCGAGTGCAAGATGGCGCCGCTGTCGATGGAGATGGTCCGTGACATCGACGAGGAGACCGTCGACTTCACGGACAACTACGACGGCCGCTCCCAGGAGCCGACCGTCCTGCCGTCCCGCTTCCCGAACCTGCTGATCAACGGCTCGGCCGGCATCGCGGTCGGCATGGCCACCAACATCCCGCCGCACAACCTGCGCGAGGTCGCGGCCGGAGCCCAGTGGTACCTGGAGAACCCGGAGGCCTCGCACGAGGAGCTCCTGGACGCCCTCATCGAGCGCATCAAGGGCCCGGACTTCCCGACCGGCGCCCTCGTGGTGGGCCGCAAGGGCATCGAGGAGGCGTACCGCACCGGCCGCGGCTCGATCACCATGCGCGCGGTCGTCGAGGTCGAGGAGATCCAGAACCGCCAGTGCCTGGTGGTCACGGAGCTGCCCTACCAGGTCAACCCGGACAACCTCGCGCAGAAGATCGCCGACCTGGTGAAGGACGGCAAGATCGGCGGCATCGCGGACGTCCGCGACGAGACCAGCTCCCGTACCGGTCAGCGCCTCGTCATCGTGCTCAAGAGGGACGCGGTCGCCAAGGTCGTACTCAACAACCTCTACAAGCACACGGACCTGCAGACGAACTTCGGTGCCAACATGCTGGCGCTCGTCGACGGCGTCCCGCGCACCCTCTCCCTGGACGCGTTCATCCGGCACTGGGTGACGCACCAGATCGAGGTCATCGTCCGCCGTACGAAGTTCAGGCTGCGCAAGGCCGAGGAGCGGGCGCACATCCTGCGCGGCCTGCTGAAGGCCCTGGACGCCATCGACGAGGTCATCGCGCTGATCCGGCGCAGCGACACCGTCGAGATCGCGCGCGGGGGCCTGATGGAGCTCCTGGAGATCGACGAGATCCAGGCCAACGCCATCCTCGAGATGCAGCTGCGCCGACTGGCCGCCCTGGAGCGTCAGAAGATCATCCAGGAGCACGACGAGCTCCAGGCGAAGATCACCGAGTACAACGAGATCCTCGCCTCGCCGGTCCGCCAGCGCGGCATCGTCAGTGCGGAACTCGCCGCGATCGTCGAGAAGTACGGCGACGACCGCAAGACGATGCTGGTGCCCTACGACGGCGACATGTCCATCGAGGACCTGATCGCCGAGGAGGACATCGTCGTCACGGTCTCGCGCAGCGGTTACGTCAAGCGCACCAAGACCGTCGACTACCGGGCGCAGAAGCGCGGTGGCAAGGGCGTACGCGGCACGAAGCTGAAGGAAGACGACATCGTCGACCACTTCTTCGTCTCGACCACGCACCACTGGCTGCTGTTCTTCACCAACAAGGGCCGCGTGTACCGGGCCAAGGCGTACGAGCTCCCGGATGCCGGCCGTGACGCGCGTGGCCAGCACGTGGCGAACCTGCTCGCCTTCCAGCCGGACGAGGCGATCGCCGAGATCCTCGCGATCCGCGACTACGAGGCGGTGCCGTACCTGGTGCTCGCCACGAAGGGCGGACTTGTGAAGAAGACGCCGCTGAAGGATTACGATTCGCCCCGCTCCGGCGGCGTGATCGCGATCAACTTGCGTGAGCGCGAGGACGGTTCCGACGACGAACTGATCGGCGCCGAACTCGTCTCCGCCGACGACGATCTGCTTCTGATCAGCAAGAAGGCACAGTCGATCCGGTTCACGGCCACGGACGAGTCGCTGCGTCCCATGGGCCGCGCCACCTCCGGCGTCAAGGGCATGAGCTTCCGCGAGGGGGACGAGCTGCTCTCGATGAATGTTGTTCGAACCGGTACGTTCGTGTTCACTGCCACCGACGGCGGGTACGCGAAGCGGACCCCCGTCGACGAGTACCGCGTCCAGGGTCGCGGTGGCCTCGGTATCAAGGCCGCCAAGATCGTCGAGGACCGTGGCTCCCTCGTCGGTGCGCTGGTGGTCGAGGAGACCGACGAGATCCTCGCCATCACGCTGGGCGGCGGTGTGATTCGTACGCGAGTCAACGAGGTCAGGGAGACGGGCCGTGACACCATGGGCGTCCAACTGATCAACCTGGGCAAGCGCGATGCCGTCGTGGGCATCGCACGTAACGCCGAGGCGGGACGCGAGGCGGAGGAGGTCGACGGCGATGTGGCCGTCGACGAGACCGCCGAGGATGCCGCCGCGACCATCGGCACGGACGAGGGTGAGGCACCCTCGGCCGAGTAGCACGAGGAGTGAGTCATCGTGAGCGGAGCCACGGGCGCCGGATCGTCCGGAACCCCGACCGGTTCTACGGCCGGTAAGGAGACGGACGGCGGAGGCCGTGGCTCCGCCGCGCGTGCGACGGACACGCACACCACTCAGCTGAAGGCGATCAAGTCGCCCTCGAAGGACTCGCCCTCGTCAGGCGGTGGATCCCAGGGGGGAACCGTGACGGACAGCCGAGGCCCGCAGTCCCAGCAGTACGCGGCCGGCGCGGGTTCGGCCGGTCCCGGCGCCCAGCCGCAGCCGGCGCCCACAGGGGCCCAGCAGGCCGCCGCGGCGCCGTCCGCGTCGCCGCTGCCCGGCGAACGGCAGGCACAGCAGCCCGCCGCCGGGCCCTACCACCCGCCGCAGGCCTACCAGACGCCCGCTCCGGCGAGCGGGGTGCGCAGGCCGCGCACGGGGGCCAGTACGACGCCCCGCACCCGCAAGGCGCGCCTGCGCGTGGCCAAGGCCGACCCGTGGTCGGTGATGAAGGTCAGCTTCCTGCTCTCCATCGCGCTGGGCATCTGCACGATCGTCGCGGCCGCGGTGCTGTGGATGGTCATGGACGCGATGGGCGTCTTCTCGACGGTCGGCGGCACGATCTCCGAGGCCACAGGCTCGAACGAGTCGAACGGCTTCGACCTGCAGTCGTTCCTGTCCCTGCCGCACGTCCTGATGTTCACGTCGATCATCGCGGTCATCGACGTCGTCCTCGCGACGGCGCTGGCGACCCTCGGCGCGTTCATCTACAACCTGTCCGCCGGCTTCGTGGGCGGCGTAGAGCTGACGCTGGCCGAGGACGAGTGACCTGCGGTTGAACCGCGGCTGACCGTCCCCCGACAACCGATTTTGGGACTGCCCCGGTCGTGCGCTAATCTTCAGGAGTCAGCGCGCGGGACACACCGCAGAGCGCGGCGGGGCTATAGCTCAGTTGGTTAGAGCGCATCCCTGATAAGGATGAGGCCACAGGTTCAAATCCTGTTAGCCCCACATGCGAAAAGACCCCCAACCGGTCATGGTTGGGGGTCTTTGGTATGTACGGCCGTCACGCCGTTCGACGGGTATCGAACTCCTGCTCGACCTAGACTTCCCGGATGGCCTTGGAACGGCGACACGTGATCGTGCCCGATGACCAGGACGCCGAGGTGGCCCTCTGGAGGCCCTCGGGCAGCGGCGGCGGTGAAGGATCGTCCGGCGCGGTTGTCAGTGCCGGATGAGAGCCTGGCGGCATGATCGTCGAACGGGCATACGCGCATGTCGCCGAGGCCGAGCTGGAGGAAGGCGGCCAGTGGCCGTGGTCGGTGCCGTGCGTACGGCAGCTGCTGGAGGACGGCCTGACGTTCACCGCGCCGGTCACGTTCCTGGTGGGGGAGAACGGCTCGGGCAAGTCGACGCTCGTAGAGGCGCTGGCAGAGGGGTTCGGCCTGGACTCCTGGGGCGGATCCGCGGGCTACAAGTACGCGAGCCGGCGTGAGCCGTCGGCACTGGGCGGCCGGATACGGTTCGAGGCGACGGCGGCCGGGCGTCGGATGCTGCGCGGGCCTCGGACGCGCCGCAGAGGCTTCTTTCTGCGGGCGGAGACGGCGCTGGACGCGCTGGGCCGGGAACAGGAGACGGGAAGGCTGTCCGGGGCCGCGGACGAGATGAGCCACGGCGAGGGCTTTCTGATGGCCTTCCGCGAGCGGTTTCAGGGGCCTGGGCTGTACGTCTTGGACGAACCCGAGGCCGCGCTGTCCTTCGCTTCCTGTCTTCAACTCGTCGGACATCTGCATGAACTGGGGCGCTCCGGTGCACAGATCGTCTGTGCCACGCACTCACCCGTGCTGACGGCGCTGCCAGGCGCCGAGATCATCGAGGTGGGCGACCACGGAATGCGTCCCGCCGGCTGGCGGGATCTGGAACTCGTCGACCACTGGAGGCGTTACCTCAACGATCCATGGGCCTATCTGCGGCACATCGTCGAAGCAGGGTGAAGCACGCCCTGGGGGCCGTTGTCACAAACGGTGCTGTTGTCACAAGCGGTACTGGGATCAACAGGCGTTGCACAGAGGGGCAAAGGGGGACGGCTCAGGGGGCGAGCCGTCGGTTCAACGCTGGTGCGGGACGAGCGGTTGAGCTGGGGAGCCGGCGTGGGCGCACTCGCGGGTGGCCGAGTCGGACATGGCCGCTTCCGTGTCCGTGAGCGGGCGGTGGCGGCAGCTGGGGGTCTTGCCGTGGGCCTCGGCCCGGATGCGCTGCTTCATCGTGGGAGGCAGGGCCCTGGCGTAGGACCATGCCCAGTGAGGCATCGCCGGCACCGTCAGCTCCGCGTTGCGGTCGCTGTCGTCGCTGCCGCTCTTGCGGGTCGTCTCGGTGTGCGGCACGGCCGCGGCGGCGGAGGTCGAGACGAATCCGAGCGCCGAGAACAGCGCGAGGAAGGCGGAGACAATGGCGGTCCACAGCTTCATGACCTTGTTCCTGGTCATGGCCCCTCACTTTCGGGTTGGGCGATTTGCGTACTTTCCTCATGATGTGTATGGGGGCCGAGAAGTCATGGACCGACGCCCATGACGCGTCGATCTTCAGATGAACAACACTCGAATGGGTGCAAGAAACTCGAAGAGCGCGGAAACACGGAGGAAGCGGAGCGAAGTAACCCTCTGTCGAGGTGTGATCACCCTCCGATCGGAGCGATCTGATCCGCTTCTACTGCGCTGTTCCGGAGGGCAGTTGAGCCCGGACGCAGGTCACCGATCGATATCGGTCGGTGTGTATAGTCGGGCGCCAGAGGTCCCCTACGTCAAGGAAAGACGAGGTCGCGCGGTGAAGAAGCTTCTCCTGGTCGCACTGGCCGCCATCGGCGGGCTCCTCGTGTACCGCCAGATCCAGGCGGATCGCGCCGAGCAGGATCTGTGGACGGAGGCGACTGACTCCGTGCCCACGGGTTCGTGAGTCACCACATCGGAATCTGAAGCAGACCCCGGCCGCCGAGCGGTCGGGGTTTTGTGTGCCCGGGCCTCCTCTCCTGTGCTCGGGCCACTCGTGCGGCGGCGGCGCGGAGCGGCACGGTTCGAGTTGCGGGACCGGCGCGGAGACCTTAGAGCCGGGCGTTTCGGACGGCCGTACGGATTGCGTGGGTGGCGGGCGGCACGGCTGGGCAGGATGGGCGACGGTCCATGGTCCGGCGGCGGCGAGGGGTGGCGCGTGATGAGGAGGCGGCGTACGGCGTGGTGGCGCCGGGCGAAGGCGTGGCGTCGTCCCGCGGCACGCGCGCGCGTGGCCGTCGTAGGGGCACTGCTGCTGTGCATGACGGCTGCCGTGCCGGGCGGAGCCGCGCTCGCGGCCGGAACGCCCAGCCCCTACGCCTACGCGCCGGACGCACAGTTCGTTCCGGGAGCGACGGGCTCCGCGGGCGCCGCGCCTCTCACAGCGGGCAGGACGTACCGCAGCTCCCTGCCGAGCGACGGGAAGATCTACTACAGCCTCGAACTCGACGCCGCCTCGGACGCGTACGTGTCCGCCACCGCCGTCCCCCCAGCCGGCAGCACCATCCGCCCCGGCGACGGCATCAGGGTCTCCGTGGAGGACTCCGACGGCAGCATCTGCTCCTCCGACAGCGAGACCTACGGCATCGTCGCCACCGCCCGTCCGCTCGCGGCGTGGGCCGGGCGTGAAATCTCCGTCAAGCCGACCCGCTGCGCGACCAGAGGCACCTATTACGTGGTCCTCGAGCGCATCAGCACGGTGACTTTCGTGCCGGACCCCTGGGACCTGGAGCTCTTCGCCGTCACGGAGCCCCCTCTAGAGCAGGCCGGCACCACAGAAGCGCCCAAGGGCTGGAACTCCGCCCCGCCGACACCCCTCACCGGCGACGCCGCCCGGCGCGAGGGCGGCTCCGGCTTCGCCTCGGCGGCATCCATCAGGAACGGCGTTTGGAGCTCCGACATCGAGCCCGGCCGAACGCTCTTCTACAAGGTGCCGCTCGACTGGGGGCGCCAGCTGAACGCCACCGCCGAACTGGGCAGCTCCAGCAGCGGCAAGGGCTCCGCGGGCGGCGCCCTGAACCTCTCGCTCTACAACCCCGTGCACGGCTTCGTCGACGAGGCGAGCGTCACCTACGACGGCCGCCAGAAGTCCGCAGAGCTCGATCCCCCGCCTCCGGTCGCGTACGAGAACCGGTACGCCCGGCTCGACCCGCTCAACGGGATGCGGTTCGCCGGTTCCTACTACCTCGTGGTGAACCTCGCGGCCGAGGTCGCCGAGAAGTACGGCGAGGGACCGTTCCGGCTGACGTTGCGCGTGCGAGTGGAAGGCGCGTCGCAGACCGGTCCCAGCTATGCGGGGGAGTCCCAGCCCGAGGGACTCTTCCAGCTCGCTCAGGGCGGGACCGGCGGCGATCAGGCGGCCGGGACGGCGGGCGGGACCGGGAGTGGAGCCGACTCCGCGATGACCGTGCTGGCGGTGAGCGGGTTCGGCACGGGGACTGTGGTGCTGGTGGTGCTCGGGGTGTGGACGGTGGTGGCTCGGCGCAGGGCTGCGGCCCTGTAGGACCGCGAGGGCGGCACAGGGCGCGGCGTGGGCCCCGTCGGCGCGGCTTACGGGCCGAGGTCGTCGTCCGCCCTCCTGCTGTCGCCCCCGAGGCGGGCTCAGATGCGGGCCAGGGCCCAGAACCCCACGGCGTAGCAGGCCAGCGCCAGCAGCAGGAGCGGTACCGCCACCTTCGCGGGCGGGCCGGGCCGGCGGCGTGCGAGGCGGCGGGCGGCACGGTGGCCGCCGCGGCGGTGCGGCTGCGGAATTGAGGGCGCCGAAGGTGGAACCTGCGGGCTCTGAGCGGTGTACGAAGCAGTAGAGGCATCGACGCGTTGGTGTTGCACCGGCGTCGGAGGCTGCGGCGGGTACTGCGGTGTGCGGGGTCGGGGGGAGGACAGGACGTGCGTGGTGTCGTAGGGCGAGGCGTGGGTGAAGTGGTGCTGTGCGCCTTGGTGTGCCTGGTCCGGCTGACTCTGGACCTGGCTCGGGGTCGGGGCCGGGGTCCAGGGCGGCTGGGGCGGGGGTGTCTGAGGCCGCGCGGAGGAGACGGTGTCCTGCGGGGGCGGCAGGTGGAAGCTGCCGGTGTCCGACATGCTGACGGACCCGTCCGTGTCGCCGGCCCGCGAGGGGACGGACGATTCCCGGGAAGCCGGGGCCGGCCCGGCCACGCCCTGGCGCGGATCGCTGGGCGCGATGCCCGAGCCGGTGCCTGCTGTCCCGGGGCCGGAGCCGGAGCCGGAGGCGCTGGCCACCGCCCCGGTACCCGTATGCAGGGAACCGGAGTTGGCCGTCCCCACCGAGTCCGTGCCCGCGCCGAACCGGCGTCGGCCAGCCGTGCTCTCGTCGACCCCCGGCGCCCGTTGGAGCGGCCCGTCCGGCCCGAACCCCTTGGGCAGCGGCCCGATCTGATCGAAGATCTCGATGATCTCGTCGTCCGGACCAGGTTCCGGCAGGAGCTCCGCGGCCGAGGCGAGCGCCTTGCGCGCCCCCGTGGCCGTGCGGAACCGTGCGTGGGGATCCGGCTGCAACAGCGACGCCACGACCTGCCAGAGCGGCTCGGGAATGCCCTTGGGCGCACCGGGCGTCCCGTGATCCGCGAAGTACTGCACGAGCGCCTTCACGTCAGGCTTGGCGCCCTCCAGCAGATACAGGGCGACAAGTCCCACGGCGAACAGGTCGGCGGGGAAGTCCGGTTCCGCACCCATGAGTTGCTCGGGCGCGAGATAGCCGGGAGTGCCCACCACGAGGTTGGTCTCCGTCAGCCGGGGCTCGCCAAGCCGCATGGCGATGCCGAAGTCCGACAGACGCAGCCGCGGACGCGCCGTGCCGGTGGCTTCGAGGAGCAGGTTGGCGGGCTTGATGTCACGGTGGACGACGCCTTCCGCGTGCACCGCGGCCAGCCCGGCGAGGAGCTGGTCGAGGAGCGTACAGACGAAAGAGGGGGCCAAGGGGCCGTAGTCCCCGATGAGATGGACCAGGGAACCGCCGGCCACCAGGTCCATGGTGAACAGGACCTTGTCGTCGTCGGCGGCCCAGCTGGCCGGCGCGAGCACATGGGGGTGATCGATCCGCAGGGCCTGTTCGCGGACGAACCGCAGCAGCGAGTGCGCGTCGCTCTGCTGGAGCACCTTGGCGGCCACATACCGGCGGCGCCGGTGGTCCCAGGCACGCCAGACGGCACCTACGCCGCCGCGTCCGATCGGGTCGACCAGTTCGTACCGGCCGGCGAAGACCTCACCCATGGCTGTGCGTCGCTCCTCCCCCTTCGGCTACCCCCCTTGCTTCCCCCGCGACGAGCGATACGACTCCCCCTCGCTGACGCATCCGCGTCCTTCCGGGACGTGGGCCGTCGGCCCGGTTGCCGAACCCCCTTCGGCGACCGGGCCTCGGGGTCAGCTCTGGTGGGACTGGTAGTGCGCGACCGCGTCGGACGTGCGGCCCGCGCCGTACACCCGGAGGAACTCTGCCAGTTCCGGGTGGGTGGGGGCGAGGGTGTCAGCGGCCTCGATGATGTCCCCCGCGGCCGCGACCGAGCGCAGCAGTGACTGGATCTCCCGAACCACCCGCTTGACCGTGGGCGCTCCCGAACTGTTCGTCGTCTGTGTGGTGTTGCTGAGCACCGAGCCCCCCTGCGACTTCTTGATCTCGTCCATCCGCTCGGTCGCCTCGGCCGCGCTCACGCTGCCGTCCGCGACCTGCCCCGCCAGGTCCTGCAGCAGCTGCACCCGCTGGACCACGGCGGGATTGCCGATCTTCGCCCGCTGACCGCTCATCAGCTGCGACAGCATCGGTGCGGACAGTCCCAGAACCCCCGCGAGACGAGCCTGGTTAAGACCAAGATCGTCGATGAGCTTACGGAAGAGCGTCCCCAGCGGCTCCCCATACCAGTTCCGCTGCAGATCCCGCGCTCTTGCGGTGGCTTCCTGCTGTGCGGCGTCCATTGCGTCTCCCCATCGCTTCCCCAAAACTGCGGTTCGCTGTAGCGAACCACGCCGAGCATCTTACGGAGAGTGGTCGTTCACCGGGACCCCCAATCTTTTTGCGAGATACGGGGGGCGACCCGGTACTCTGGTCTGCGGCGCCCGCCGGTACGCGGTTCTTCCGGTTGGACGCTCCTCTTTCCGGGGCCTTAGCTCAGTTGGTAGAGCGCTGTCTTTGCATGGCAGATGTCAGGGGTTCGACTCCCCTAGGCTCCACACCTCGGACCGGTCAGACGCTTCACCGCCTCTGGCCGGTCTTCGCATGCCCGGACGTGCACGGGCACGACCCCCGAGTGACGTGCGTCACGTGAGGGGAGGTGGCGTCATTGGCAGATATTTGCGCAAACAGCTGCGAGCAGCGGCAGCGCCGGTGGTTGCGCAGGTCATGGACGCGGTGCCGGAGTCTGCGCGCAGATACGGAAGGCCTTTGTGAGCTGGCGTTAACGTCCTCGGGTAATCAGAAGGGTGCAGCCCGTTAAGGAAATCTGCGCGAGACCTGCACACGGCAGCCGTTGCAAACGTCATCGTGGAGCGCGGGCGTAAACGCCGCCGCCGCGGGTGCCGGGTGCGATGCGGACGGTGTTCCACGTGAAACATCGCTGTGGGGCGGGAGACCCTCAAGTCTCCCGCCCCACAGCGCAGTTCGATCTCCGGGCCGTCACCGGCCCTTCACCTCAGCGGCCCTCGTCGCGCCGGGCCGCCTCCTCCTCGGCTTCCTTCGCCTGGACCTCGGGATCAAGGGCGGACTTTCCGCTGCCGTCCACCGACGACAGACGGTTCGCCTCAGGGACCTCGGTCGCGGCCGGAGGCTCGACCAACCAGTCAGGGTTGGCCTGCTTGTCCCACCACTTCCAGGCGGCGAAGGCGCCGCCCGCCAGAACACCCAGCACCGCCAGCACCTTCGCGGCACGGCCGGCCTTGGCACGCCGCTGATGCTTACGGACCAGCTTCTGGATCTCCTTCGGCGAGACCTGACCGCGCAACGCGGCCAACGCGGCCGCACCACGCGCAGTGGCCTCGTCCCTGACGGGCCCCGCCGCCGCCACGGCCTGCTCCAGCTTCGGCCGGGAGTACACGGCGGCCTGCCGGGCAGCCTGACGCGTACGGACGGCAGCCTCATGAGCGGCCTGGTCGACCTTCGGCGGCACATGTGCACGGGCCTGCTCCAGGCGCGGCGCGACATACGTGCCGTACTGCATAAGGGCCTGCGCGCGGGCCTGCTCGGTGGCCTGCGTCACCTTCGGCGCGAGCCGTACGCGTGCCTCGTGTGCGTAGTGCGTAGCCCTGTCCTTGGCGGTGTCGGCGTAGGGCGCCACCACTTCCGCGGCGTGCAGCACGCTGTCCTTCGCCGAGCCGGTCGCGGCGCGCACGCTGTCGATGCGGGTCACGGGTTCCTCCTCCTCGGTGGCGTACGGTAATTCGACTTTCCACCCTTTTACGGATCATGCCTGCCGGAACGCTCTGCGGCATGTGAGGGCGGGCATATGGGTGCCGATGTGCTAGATCAAGTGCAATAACGGACCAATGCGGGGCAACGGTGGCTTGTCGTCGACAATGCCACGGTTCTTCCCGTCGCGCCCCCGCCACGGACCGACTCGATGGGTTTTCTGCAAGGAATCAGCCCGGTTGCGTGCGGGTGAACGAACGCCGGGCGACGGACACCACCGTCCGTGCGAGGATCGGGGAGTCACAGGAAGACAACGGAAGGCAGATCGTGGCCGAGCAGCTCTACGCCACCCTGAAGACCAACCACGGCGACATCGAGGTCCGGCTCTTCCCCAACCACGCGCCGATCACGGTCAAGAACTTCGTCGAACTTGCCCAGGGCGAGCGTGAGTGGACGAACCCCACCACCGGCGAGAAGTCCACGGCCAAGCTCTACGACGGCACGGTCTTCCACCGCGTCATCAGCGGCTTCATGATCCAGGGCGGCGACCCCCTCGGCAACGGCACCGGCGGCCCCGGCTACCAGTTCCAGGACGAGTTCCACCCCGACCTCCGCTTCGACAAGCCCTACCTGCTCGCCATGGCCAACGCCGGCCCGGGCACCAACGGCTCCCAGTTCTTTATCACCGTCTCCCCGACCACCTGGCTGAACCGCAAGCACACCATCTTCGGCGAGGTCACCGACCCCGCCAGCCAGAAGACCGTCGACACCATCGCCGCCGTCCAGACCAACCCCCGCACCGACCGCCCCGTCAGCGACATCGTCATCGAGTCGGTCGTCATCGAGACCCGCGAGAACTGAGACAGCGACGCGAACAGCGCCCGACACCTCCCACAGGGAACCAAACGCCCCGCTCGTCCGTAAGGAAGAGCGGGGCGGTGTATGAGGACGTGCACCGCGTACGACGACCTAGGGGACCTCATGGACCAGCCGGCAGGCAGCCCGCAGGACGCCCAGAGCCTGCCCGTCTGCTACCGCCACCCGGACCGCGAGACCGGCATCCGCTGCACCCGCTGCGAACGCCCCATCTGCCCCGAATGCATGGTCAACGCCTCCGTCGGCTTCCAATGCCCCAACTGCGTCCGCACCGGCTCCGGCACCGGCCACGCCCCCACCGCCTCCCAGCCCCGCACCCTGGCAGGCGGCACCCTCACCGCCGACCCCCGCCTCCTCACCAAGATCCTCATCGGGATCAACCTGGCGATCTTCATCGCCGTCCAGACCAGCGACGCCCTCCTCACCGACCTGGTCCTCCTCGGCGCATGGCCACCGGCGCCGTACACACCCACCCAAGGCGTCGCAGGAGGCGAGTGGTACCGCCTGGTCACCTCGATGTTCACCCACGAGGCACCCTGGCACCTCGGCTTCAACATGCTCAGCCTCTGGTGGCTCGGCGGCCCCCTGGAAACCGCCCTCGGCCGCGCCCGCTACCTCACGGTCTACTTCGTCTCCGGCCTCGCAGGCAGCGCCCTCGCCTACCTCCTGGCCCCACCGAACACGGCCACGCTCGGCGCCTCCGGCGCAATCTTCGGCCTGTTCGGCGCCACCGCCGTCCTCATGCGGCGCCTCAACCACGACATGCGGCCGATCATCGCCCTGCTGGTGATCAACCTGATCTTCACCTTCACCCCGGGATTCAACATCTCCTGGCAGGCCCACATCGGCGGCCTCGTCGCCGGCGTCATCACGGGCTACGCGATGGTCCACGCCCCACGTGAGCACCGGGCGCTGATCCAGTACGGCGCAAGCGCGCTGGTCCTGGCCGTCGTAGTGCTCCTGACCCTGCTCAGGACTGCCCAGCTCACTTAACGCGCACAGTTGTCCACAGTGGGTGCCGGATCTTGTGCACACTGTGCGGGAACAGCTGTGCCCCCTGTCGCTGAACCGCGTTTCCGCAGGTCAGGCAGGGGGCGAACGGGTTTTCGATAGTGGGCGCCGGGCGGCTGATTCGTCACACCGGCGTCAACAGTCGATGAGTTATCCACAGATCGTCTTTTCTTTTTCAACACTGTGGACAACGGCTGTGGATAACTCAGCGGATAGCCCTGGGCAGAGCTGCGTTCACCGTGAAGTGACCGCCCGTTCGGCGGCTACTTCCACTGGGTGGAGACGCCGAATCCGGCGGCGATGAAGCCGAAGCCCACCACGATGTTCCAGTTGCCCAGAGCGTCGATGGGCAGCGAACCGTCGGTCACGTAGAAGACGACGATCCAGGCCAGGCCGATGAGGAACATGGCCAGCATCACGGGCGCGACCCATGCGCGGCTGTTCAGCTTGATGGCGGCCGCCTGCTTCGACGGCGGCGGCGTGTAGTCGGCCTTCTTGCGGATACGTGACTTCGGCACGAGGGTCTCTCCTGTCGATGCGCTGCGTGGCCGCGCAGGGAACTTTGGCTGGCTCGGGGCAGCGTACAAGGGGACTCTGATTGCTCCCCCGGGCGTCCGTTAGCGTAGTGCTTCCGCGGCGCCGAAGGAGATAAGGGTACGTTGAGCAATTCTGCCGACTCCCCCGGGACGGGATCCAGTCCTGTCCGTGGCCGATTCCGGCCGGTGCGGGTGCTGACCGCGGCCGTCTTCGCTCTCGCGGGGCTCATCTTCTTCACCAGTTTCAACACGGCCAAGGGCACCAATATCCGTACGGACGCCTCGCTGCTGAAGCTGTCGGACCTCATCCAGGAGCGCAGTCACAAGAACGGTCAGCTCAACGAGTCCAACGCGGTTCTGCGGGGTGACGTGGAGGCGCTGGCGGAGCGGGACGACGGTAGTACCAAGGCCGAGGACGCCAAGCTGGCGGCGTTGGAGGAGAACGCGGGGACGCAGAAGCTGACGGGTGAGGCGATCTCGGTCACGTTGAACGACGCGCCGCCGGACGCGACGGCCAAGCTTCCCGGTTATCCGGAGCCGCAGCCCGATTACCTGGTCATTCACCAGCAGGATCTCCAGGCTGTGGTCAACGCGCTGTGGCAGAGCGGTGCCAAGGGGATCAAGGTGATGGACCAGCGGTTGATCTCCACCAGTGCGGTGCGGTGCGTGGGCAACACGCTGATTCTGCAGGGTCGGGTCTACTCGCCGCCGTACAAGATCACCGCGGTGGGGGATCCGGAGAGGATGCAGAAGGCGCTGGCGGCGTCGCCGGCGATCCAGAACTACATGGTGTACGTCAATGTCTACGGTCTGGGCTGGAAAGTGACCGAGGACGGGACGGTGACTCTGCCGGGTTACTCGGGCACAGTGGATCTGCAGTACGCCAAGCCCGTGGAGTGAGCCCGCTCTAGCCCTCTCTGGAGCTGCCGGTGCGTGTCGTCGTCAGGACCTTCAGCGAGCTGTGTATCACCGTGGGCACTGTGATCGTCCTGTTCGTCGTCTATGTGCTGTTCTGGACCGGTGTGAAGGCCGATCACGTCATGGACGATCAGATCGATCGGTTACAGGAGCAGTGGGCGCAGGGTGCGGTGCGTCCGACGGCTTCGGCTGCCGGCGGTGAGGCCGGGGGCGGTGCGGGTGGCGAAGAGGGTGGGTCGGTGTCGGGGAGTCCGCCGAGTCCTGGCCCGTACAGCGCGGGCAAGCCTTTCGCGATCATGTACATCCCGCGTCTTGGTTTCACGTGGAACAAGCCGGTGCTCGAAGGCACCGCCGCGGGGACCTTGAAGAAGGGGCTCGGTCACTACGCGAGGACTGCGCAGCTCGGGCAGAAGGGGAACTTCTCGGTGGCGGGTCACCGGCGTACGTACGGTGATCCCTTCAAGGATTTTCCGAGGCTGCGGCCCGGTGACGCCGTGGTGCTGACCGACGGGACCACCTGGTTCACGTATCGGATCGACAAAGGCCCATACAAAACCCTGCCCACGGACATTGAGGTGATCGACGCTGTGCCCCGTAAGTCGGGGTACACGCGTGAAGGCCGCTATCTGACTCTGACCACGTGTGATCCGGAGTGGGGTCACAGTCACCGGCTGATCGTGTGGGCCCATCTGGACTCCACTCAGCCTGTGGAGGCCGGGAAACCGGAGGCGTTGCGCCGTTAGTCTGTTGGCTGTACGGCGTGAGTCTGGTGCCGTGGTGCGACGGAAGGGACGGCATGTACGGCTGGATCTGGCGGCATCTGCCGGGGAATGCGTGGGTGAGGGCGCTGATCTCGCTCGCTCTGGTCGTGGCCGTGGTCTACGTCCTGTTCAACTTCGTCTTCCCGTGGGCCGAGCCGCTGCTGCCCTTCAACGATGTGACGGTGGACAACCAGTGAGCGCGCGCATTCTGGTCGTGGACAACTACGACAGCTTCGTTTTCAACCTGGTCCAGTACCTGTACCAGCTGGGTGCCGAGTGCGAGGTGCTGCGCAACGACGAGGTGTCGACGGCGCATGCCCAGGACGGTTTCGACGGTGTGCTGCTGTCGCCGGGGCCGGGGACGCCGGAGGAGGCGGGTGTGTGCGTGGACATGGTCCGGCACTGTGCCTCGACGGGGGTGCCGGTGTTCGGTGTCTGTCTCGGTATGCAGTCGATGCAGGTGGCGTACGGCGGTGTGGTGGATCGTGCGCCGGAGTTGCTGCACGGCAAGACCTCGCTGGTGGAGCACGAGGGCAAGGGTGTCTTCGCGGGCCTGCCGACGCCGTTCACGGCGACCCGCTACCACTCGCTGGCGGCGGAGCCGGGGACGGTGCCGGCCGAGCTGGAGGTCACGGCTCGTACGCACGACGGGATCATCATGGGGCTGCGGCATCGTGAACTCCGGGTGGAGGGTGTGCAGTTCCATCCCGAGTCGGTGCTGACCGAGTATGGGCACCGGATGCTGGCCAACTGGCTGGTGGAGTGTGGCGATCAGGGTGCGGTGGCGAGGTCTGCGGGGCTCGCCCCGGTGGTGGGCAGGGCCACGGCGTGACCGCGCTGCGCCCCGAGCGCGAGTCCGGCGCCTCGTACGGGGAGTCCTTCACGGACTCCTACGGTGGCGCCGGCGACCAGGGCACCTCGTACGGGCAGCAGCCGTACGAGGGCTCCGGTGTGCTCGGGGAGTGGCAGGGCGGGGAGGACTACGTCACGCAGGGGGAGGCGCGGGCCCAGGGGGGTGGGGGGTACGGCGGTGACGGTTATGCCGCTGACGGTTATGCGGCTGATGGCTACGCCGCTGAGGGCTATGGGGGCGACGGGTACGGCGGCGGGGCCTATGAGGAGCCGTATGAGGCGTCGTCGTACGAGGAGCCGTATGGGGAGCCGTACATACCTCCGGTGGACGACGAGACCGTCGCGCTGCGGATAGCGGATCCGCCGTCCTTCGGCGAGTCCATATCGGCTTCTGCCGCCTCTTCCGTCACTTCGGCCACCGGAACCCCGTCGGGGGGCCGTGCGGCCCGTAGAAGGGCAGCCAAGCGGCGTCATGGGCGTCATGGGGGTTCCCGGCAGGCGTCGGAGGCCGAGGAGGCGGATTCGAGTTCGGGTTCGGACTCGGGTTCGGAGGGTTCCGGTGCGCCGCTCTCGCGGGTGGAGGCCCGTAGGCGGGCGAAGGCGCGTAAGCCGAGTCCGGGGGTGCTGGCCAGTCGGGCGATCGGTGAGGTGTTCATCACCACCGGTGTGCTGATGCTGCTGTTCGTGAGCTACCAGCTGTGGTGGACGAATGTCCGGGCGCATGCGCAGGCGGACAAGGAGGCGAGCAGCCTTCAGGACGACTGGGCGAGCGGCAAGCGCAGTCCGGGGACGTTCGAGCCGGGGCAGGGCTTCGCGATCCTGCACATCCCGAAGCTGGACGTCGTCGTGCCGATCGCCGAGGGCGTCAGCAACAAGAAGGTGCTCGACCGGGGCATGGTCGGTCACTACGGCGAGGGCAAGCTGAAGACGGCGATGCCGGACGCCAAGACGGGGAACTTCGGGTTGGCGGGGCATCGCAACACGCATGGTGAACCGTTCCGGTACATCAACCGTCTCTCGCAGGGCGACGCGATCGTCGTGGAGACGCAGGACAAGTACTTCGTGTACAAGATGGCGTCGATCCTGCCGGTGACGTCGCCGAGCAATGTGAGTGTGCTGGATCCGGTTCCGCCGGGGTCGGGGTTCACCAAGGCGGGCCGCTACATCACACTCACCACGTGTACGCCGGAGTTCACCAGCAAGTACCGGTTGATCGTCTGGGGCAAGATGGTCGAGGAACGGCCGCGCAGCAAGGGCAAGCCGGATGCGCTCGTCAACTAAGGGCAGATGAAAAGTGGCAGCCACCACCGACGGCACGGACACCAGCGACGGCACGGACGAGCACACGGCCGCCCCCGCGTCACGGCGTTCCCCGGCACGCCGCCGCGGCACGGGGCGGATCGCGATGGCGGTCAGTGTGTTCGGTGAACTCCTCATCACGGCGGGCCTGGTGCTGGGGCTGTTCGTCGTCTACTCGCTGTGGTGGACGAACGTCGTCGCTGATCGCGCGGCGGCGAAGCAGGCCGACAAGGTGCGTGACATCTGGGCGCACCAGGACGACGAGGGCTCCGGCCGTCCCGCCGAGTTCGACTCGAAGAACGGCATCGGCTTCCTGCATGTGCCCACGATGAGCGGGGACGACATCCTGGTGGAGAAGGGCACGTCGACGAAGATCCTCAACGACGGCGTCGCCGGCTACTACACCGACCCCATCAAGGCGACCCTGCCGACGTCGGGCAAGAAGGGCAACTTCTCGGTCGCCGCGCACCGGGACGGGCACGGTGCGGAGTTCCACAACATCCACAAGATCGAGAAGGGCGACCCGATCGTCTTCGAGACGAAGGACAAGTGGTACGTCTACAAGGTCTACGGCATCCTTCCCGAGACCTCGAAGTACAACGTCAAGGTCCTTTCCGCCATCCCGAAGGAGTCGGGCAAGACCAAGGCGGGCCACTACATCACGCTGACGACCTGCACGCCGGTGTACACGAGCCGGTACCGGTACATCGTGTGGGGGGAGTTGGAGCGGGTGGAGAAGGTGGATGCGGAGCGGACGTTGCCGGAGGAGTTGCGCTGACCGAGCTCCTTGCAGGAGGTCGGTCACCTAGCATGGTGGAGGCCCGAAGCCGCAACTTGTCTTTGCGGCTTCGGGCCCTTGGCATGTGATGCCTATCGCAGGGCCTGGAGGCGGGCTCCTGCGCTCCAGGCCTCCAGTGCGTCGCGGTTTACGGTGATGACTCCGCTCAGGTCAGCGATTGCCTGTGCCTCGCTGCTGAAGTTGCATGTGGCGACGAAGAGCGCGATATCCACTTGGCCGATCGCGCATGCCGCTCCGGCGAACTTCTGCATCTCTGCGCTGGGGACGGACACACGGCCGGTCCGGTTCTTGCACTGGACGGCCACGCTGCGGCCGTCCGCGGTGTGCCCGGTGATGTCGATACCCCGGTCGCTGCGGGCCTGTCGTACGACGACGCCCGTGCAGCCGTCCCGGCGCAGCAGATCGGCGACGTGGCGTTCGAAGGCCTGCCAGGTCATGGCCGCGATGGAGGCGCGTACCTGGTCTGTCGGTGACGCTCCTTCCAGGGTGCTGAGCCGCCGGTGGTGCCAGCACAGTTTGCGCTCGACGTTCTGGATGTCCTCGCGGAGCTCGATGAGTTCGCGACGGTGTTCGCCGGAGGTGGCGATCAGTGCGTTGAACATCGGCACGACGGTCTTGCCGAGGATGTGGGTGATGCGTTGGTCGATGTGGTCGTCGAGGAGGCGATGTCGGTGGGGGGCGGGTTTTCCACAGGCTGTGTGCGGGCCGCGTACTCCATGTCGAGGAGGTACACACGCACCTGACGTGCGACTTCGCTGTCGCGGAGGAGCATGGCGATGTTGAGGACGGCGCGGCGCGGGTAGAGCGTGAGGCTCGACCGAGGCTGTGGATAACCTCCCGGAAAGCGTGACAAGACGTCACGCTTGAATTGTGCGAGCTCAGAGCCCTGGAGCGTCACCATTCCATTGCACAACAGCTCATCGTGATGGCGTGCCTTGAGCTGGCGGACCGCCTCGGCGGTGACCCCGAAGTACGCCGCCACCATCGCCGTGGTCACATGCATCCCGTCCGGCAGCAGCGACAGCGCCTTCACCCTGTCGAGGACGTCTGTTCGTTCCAGCACGCTGTCGCGCAGGCTCTTGGACTCCAGCAGTGCCGATTGGTCGATCACGTTCTGCCCTTCCGTTCACGGTGTAGCCGTACGGGTGGGGCAGAGCTCTGACTCCCCAGCCCACCCGGTCAACGAGCCGTGAGGTGGGAAGGCACGAGCGAGAGGGGAATGGATTTGCGAGTCTCGCCCGGTCGTGGGGGGGACATGGCTGAGCCCCGGCACCCTGTTCAGGGCGCCGGGGCTCGGTTGTGTGCCGGGGGGTCAGTCCTCCGTGCGGGCGGACGTTCCCGTCACGCCGCCGAAGATCTGGCCGCCGCCGTTGTCGCCGCCGCCGTTGTTGCCGTTCTGGCCGAAGGCGACCAGGTTGACCGGGGTACCCCGGTCAACCTGTGTATTCGGCTGCGGGTCCTGGCTGATGACTACGGCGTTGTCGTCCTGCGAACCCGTGATGTTGCCCACGGCCAGACCTTGGTCCTCAAGGGTCTTCTTGGCGTCCTTGAGCGACAGCTGAGTCACGGTCGGCACCGCCACCTGCTGCTGCTCAGCAGCCTTGCCGATCTGGATCGTCACCGTCGAGTTCTTGTCCGCCTGGCTGCCCGCCTCCGGCGAGGTCGCGATGACCTTGCCGACCTGGTTGGGGTCCTGGGTGTCGACCTCGGTGCAGTTGCCGACCAGGTTGTTGGCCGTCATCTGGGCCTTCGCCTCGTCGCAGGTCTTGCCGAGGACCGCCGGGACGGTGGACTTCTCCTCTTCCTTGGCGACGGTGAGGGTGATCGTCGAGCCCTTCTCGACCTCCTCGCCCTTGACCGGGTCCTGGTCGAGGACGGTGCCGGGGTCGTCGGAGGAGGTCTCGCGCGTCTCGATCTTGACCTCGAGTTCGTAGTCGTCGCTCTTGAGCTTCGACTCGGCGTCTTCCTGGGACAGGCCGATCACGCTCGGCACCGTCACCTTCGGGGCGCCGGTGGAGATGACCAGGTTGATGACGGACTGCTTCTTCACCTTCTCGCCGGGCTGCTTGTCCTGAGTGCAGACCTTGCCCTTGACCTGGTCCTCACAGGGCTTCTGCGTGAACTCAAGCTTCAGTTCGGCGTTGGTGGCCGCTTGCCTGGCTTCGGGCTCGGTGTTGCTCACGAAGTCCGGGACGGAAGTGGTGTCGTTGGCCACCCCCTCCCCGTCGAAGATCCACTTACCGATCAGAACCGCGCCCACCAGGACCAGTACAGCCGCGACGACCAGCAGGATCGTCGAGGTGTTGGACTTCTTCTGGCGGCGTCGGTCGACGCGGTCGTCGTAGCCGTAGCCGCCGTCGTCCGGGTTCATGGGCGGCAGCATCGACGTGGCGCCGGCGTCCGTGGCGCGCAGGGCCGTGGTCGGCTGGTCGTCGGGGTAGCCGCCGTAGCCCACGGAGCCCATTGCCGCGGTCGCGGCCACCGGCTGGCCGTCGAGGCAGGCCTCGATGTCGGCGCGCATCTCGTCGGCCGACTGGTAGCGGTAGTTGGGGTCCTTGGTGAGGGCCTTCAGCACGATCGCGTCCATCTCGGGCGTGATCTCGGGGTCGAAGACCGAGGGGGCCTGGGCCTCCTCACGGACGTGCTGGTAGGCCACGGCCACCGGGGAGTCGCCGACGAAGGGGGGCCGTACCGTCAGGAGCTCGTAGAGCAGGCAGCCGGTCGAGTAGAGGTCCGACCTCGCGTCGACCTGCTCGCCCTTCGCCTGTTCCGGCGAGAGGTACTGGGCGGTGCCGATGACGGCGGCGGTCTGGGTCATCGTCATGCCGGAGTCGCCCATGGCGCGGGCGATGCCGAAGTCCATCACCTTGACCTGGCCGTTGCGCGTCAGCATGACGTTGGCCGGCTTGATGTCGCGGTGGACGATGCCGCTGCGGTGGGCGTACTCGAGGCCCTGGAGGATGCCGATGGTCATCTCCATGGCGCGCTCCGGCAGCAGCTTGCGGCCGGAGTGAAGAAGCTCACGCAGCGTGGAGCCGTCCACGTACTCCATGACGATGTACGGGATCGACACGTTGTCGATGTAGTCCTCGCCCGTGTCGTAGACCGCGACGATCGCGGGATGGTTGAGCGAGGCGGCCGACTGGGCCTCCCGGCGGAACCGGGCCTGGAAGGACGGGTCGCGCGCGAGGTCCGCGCGCAGCGTCTTCACCGCCACGGTGCGGCCGAGGCGGGTGTCATGCGCGAGGTAGACCTCCGCCATGCCACCACGACCGAGCACCTGGCCCAGTTCGTACCGGCCGCCGAGGCGACGCGGCTCTTCCATAGCTACCTACCAGCCCTCTCCGTCGGTCCCGCCGTCACCCTTGTGGGTGTGGCGGTGGTCCGTCCGGGCATACCGTACCCGGCTCGTCTTGTGTGACCTGGCCAAGCCCGTAACCCGATACAGGACCGGTATCGCAACGTGCACCGATGTGAAGGGGACGTGAGCGGGGTCACTTCTTGCTGTCGATGACCGCCTCCATGACGCTCTTGGCGATGGGGGCCGCGAGGCCGCCGCCGGAGATGTCGTCGCGGACCGCGTTGTCGTCCTCGATCACCACGGCCACGGCCACCGGCGAGCTGTTGTCGCTGAGCTTGGCGTAGGAGATGAACCACGCGTAGGGGTTCTCGCTGTTCTCCACGCCGTGCTGGGCGGTACCGGTCTTGCCGCCGACCTTGACGCCGTCGATCCGGGCGTTCTTGCCGGTGCCGTCCTCGACGACCGTCTCCATCATCGACTGGAGGATCTGGGCGTTCTCCGGCGTCAGCGGCTGGCTCAGCTCCTCGGGGTCGGTCTTCTCGAGGGCGTCGAGGTTGTGCGTCTGGAGCTCGTCGACCATGTACGGCTTCATCAGGGTGCCGTTGTTGGCGACCGCCGAGGCCACCATGGCCATCTGGAGCGGGGTGGCGGCGGTGTTGAACTGGCCGATGGAGGACAGCGCGGTCTGCGAGGGGTTCATGTTGTCGGAGAAGACCGACGCGCTGGTGCGGGTGGGCGTGAACTGCTCCTCGGTGAAGCCGAACTTCTTGGCTTCCTCCAGCATCTTGTCGTTGCCGAGGTCGGAGCCGATCTTGCCGAAGACGGTGTTGCAGGAGTACTGCAGGGCGACCCGCAGGGTGGCGTTCTCGCAGGGGATGTTGCCCTCGTTGGGCAGCTTGGTGGTGGTGCCCTCCATGACCCACGGGTCCGGCGACTTCGTCTTCTCGTCGGCGGTCGTGTACAGGCCGTTCTCCAGGGCCGCCGCGGCGGTGACGACCTTGAAGGTGGAGCCGGGCGGGTAGACCTCGCGCAGGGCCCGGTTGAGCATCGGGTCGTCGGGGTTGTTCTTCTTGTCGAGCTTCTTCCAGGCCGCGGCGTCGGATTCGCCGCCGCCGGCGATCGTGGAGGGGTCGTACGACGGGAAGGAGGCGAGCGCCAGGATCTTGCCGGTGGAGGGTTCGATGGCGGCGACGGCGCCCTTGCCGCCCTGCTTCTTCAGGCCGTTGTACGCGGCCTTCTGTGCGGCGGCGTTGAGGGTGGTGACGACGTTGCCGCCCTCCTTCTCCTTACCCGTGATCATGTCGAGGGTGTTGCGGAAGAAGAGCCGGTCGTCGGTGCCGCTGAGGATGCCGTCCTGGATGGACTCCAGCTGGTTGGCGCCGTAGGCCTGCGAGACGAAGCCGGTGACGGGTGCCCACATGGCGCCGTTCTTGTACGTGCGCTTGAACTTGAAGTCGCCCGACGTGGTCTCCGCGTAACCGGTGATCGGGTTGCCGCCGACGATTATGTTGCCGCGGGGGGTGGCGTAGCGGGCGATGAGGACGCGGCGGTTCTTGGGGTCGTCCTTCAGGCTGTCGGCCTTGACGTACTGGAGCCAGTTGTCCCGGATGAGGAGGGTGAGGACGAGAAGGCCGCAGAAGATCGCGATCCGGCGCAGGGGCTTGTTCATGACGGGCGGACCACCTGGGTCATCTCGGCGTCGGGGTTGGGGGCGGGGGCGGGCGCCGGGCGGCGGGCGGTGTCGCTGATGCGCATCAGGATGCCGATGAGGGCCCAGTTGGCGAGCACTGAGGAACCGCCGTAGGCCAGAAACGGCATGGTCATACCGGTCAGCGGGATGAGGCCCATGACACCGCCGGCGACGACGAAGACCTGGAGGGCGAAGGCGCCGGAGAGGCCGACGGCGAGCAGCTTGCCGAAGGGGTCGCGGGCGGCGAGGGCGGTGCGCACGCCGCGCTCCACGATCAACGCGTACAGCAGCAGCAGCGCCATGACGCCGGCCAGGCCGAGTTCCTCGCCGAAGGTGGCGAGGATGAAGTCGGAGTTGGCGGCGAACCGGATGAGTTCGGAGTGGCCCTGGCCCCAGCCGGTGCCGAGCGTGCCGCCGGAGCCGAAGGCCCACAGGGCCTGCATGGCCTGCTCGGAGTGGCCGACGACGCCCGCCTGGCTCAGCGTGTACTCGCGCATCGGGTCGAGCCAGGCGTCCACGCGCTGCTGGATGTGCGGTTCGAAGGACGCCACGCCGACGGCGCCGACCGCGGACATCAGCAGACCGAAGACGATCCAGCTGGTCCGCTCGGTGGCGACGTACAGCATGATGACGAACATTCCGAAGAACAGCAGCGACGTACCGAGGTCGGTCTCGAAGACCAGGATCAGGATTGACATCGCCCAGACGACGAGGATCGGGCCGAGGTCGCGGCCGCGGGGCAGGTACAGGCCCATGAAGCGGCGGCTGGCGAGGGCGAGGGCGTCGCGTTTGACCATCAGGTAGCCGGCGAAGAAGACCGCGAGGACGATCTTCGCGAACTCACCGGGCTGGACGGAGCCGAGGCCGGGGACCCGGATCCAGATCTTGGCGCCGAAGACGTCGGCGCCGAGTCCGGGCACCAGTGGCAGCAGAAGGAGCACCAGGGCGGCGAACATCGAGATGTACGTGTAGCGCTGCAGGACGCGGTGGTCCTTGAGGAAGATCAGCACGACGACGAACAGTGCGATGCCGAGTGCGGTGTACAGCAGCTGTCGGGGCGCGGCCGTGACGTAGGTGGGCAGCGACTGCAGCAGTTTCGACTGGTCCAGCCGCCAGATCGCCACCAGTCCGAGGCCGTTCAGCAGCGTGGCCAGCGGCAGCAGCAGCGGGTCCGCGTACGGCGCGAACTTGCGTACGGCGAGGTGGCCGACGCCGGCCAGCAGGCCGAGACCGATTCCGTAGCTCAGCAGCCCGGCGGGCACCTCGTCATGGATCGCCAGGCCCACGTTGGCGTAGGCGAAGACCGGGATGACGACCGCGAACACCAGCAGCGCGAGCTCGGTGTTGCGCCTGCTCGGCGCGCCGATCGCGCCGATCGTGGACGTGTGATGCGTCGGCGAGTTCGTAGTACTGCTCATCGTGTGACGGGGCCTCTCACGGCTTGCCTACTGCGTACCGCAGTTCGAGACGACCTTCTGCTCTTCCTCCGAGAGAGTGGGGCCGGGGCTTGGCGTCGCAGTCGGTGTCGGGGAGGTGGTGTTGGGCGGGGTCGTGGGCTTGGACGCCGAGGGGTTCGGTGTCGGTGTCGCCTTGGACGTGAGGGAGGTGCGGGTGGTTCCCGTGGTGCCTCCGGCCTCGCCCTCGCCGGTCCGGGCGTTCTTGTCGCTCTCGGCGGCGCGCTGCTCGGACCGCTTCTTGCACGCGGAGGCCTGCAGGGCGAGCTCGTCGATCTTCGTCTGGGCGTCCTTGAGGCCGCCTTCGGTGATCGTGTCCTTGACGAGCCGCTGCTGGTAGGGCGGCAGGTACTTGAGTTCGATCTCGGGGTGGTCCTTCTCCACCTTCGACAACGAGACCCAGGCCAGGTCCTGGCTGATCCCTCGGTACAGGGCGACGTGTTCGTTGTTGGCGCCCACGTAGTACTGGGTCTGTGTCCAGCGCCAGCCGCCGTAGAGACCGCCGCCGATCACGCCGAGCGCGAGGGCGATGTAGAGGGATCTCTTCAGCCAGCGGCCCTTGCGGGGTTTGACGAAGTCGTCGTCGGTGTAGTCGCCGAAGCTGCCCGTGGGGACGTAGCCGGTGGTGTCGCCGGAGCCGGGCGGGCCGAACTCGCCGCCTCCGCCGCCCTGTCCGGGCACGTGGCGGCCGAGTCCGGAGGCGCGGCCGGCGGGGGTCTGCATGATGCCGTTGTCGTGCAGGTGGTTCTGGTTCTCGGCGACTGCGCCGACCACGACGGGGGTGTCGGACAGCTGTCCGGCGAGGGTGTCGCCGGTGTCCAGGTCGAGGACGTCGGCGATGATCACGGTGATGTTGTCGGGGCCGCCGCCGCGCAGCGCGAGTTCGATCAGCTGCTGCACGGTCTCCTGGGGGCCCTGGTAGCTGGCGAGGGTGTCCTCCAGGGTCTGGTGGGACACGACGCCGGAGAGGCCGTCGGAGCAGATCAGGTAGCGGTCGCCGGCGCGGACCTCGCGGATGGAGAGGTCGGGTTCGACGTGGTCGCCGCTGCCCAACGCCCGCATCAGCAGGGAGCGTTGGGGGTGCGTGGTGGCTTCTTCCTCGGTGATGCGGCCCTCGTCGACGAGGCGCTGCACCCAGGTGTGGTCCTGGGTGATCTGGGTGAGGACGCCGTCGCGGAGCAGGTAGGCGCGGGAGTCGCCGACGTGGACGAGGCCGAGGCGCTGTCCGGTCCACAGCAGGGCGGTGAGCGTGGTGCCCATGCCTTCGAGCTGCGGGTCCTCCTCGACCATGGAGCGCAGCTGGTCGTTGGCGCGCTGTACGGCGGTGCCGAGCGAGGTGAGGATGTCGGAGCCGGGGACGTCGTCGTCGAGGGCGACGATCGTGGAGATGGCCTCGGAGGAGGCGACCTCGCCGGCCGCGGCGCCGCCCATGCCGTCGGCGATGGCGAGCAGGCGGGGTCCGGCGTATCCGGAGTCCTCGTTGCCCTCCCGGATCATGCCTTTGTGCGATCCGGCGGCGAAGCGCAGTGACAGACTCATGCGCACCTCGCCCGTCGGCTCCGGGTACATCCGCACGGTGCCCACCCTCCGGTCGGGAGCGCGCCGGGGCCCCTGGTGGGGGCCGCCGCTGCGTGCTCGCTCCGCTCGCTCATTGTCGTACTACTTCCGCAGCTCGATGACGGTCTTGCCGATGCGGATCGGCGCGCCCAGCGGAATCGGTGTGGGGGTCGTGAGCCGCGTTCGGTCGAGGTACGTGCCGTTGGTGGAGCCCAGGTCCTCGACGATCCACTGGCCGTCGCGGTCCGGGTAGATCCTGGCATGCCGGCTGGAGGCGTAGTCGTCGTCCAGCACGATCGTGCTGTCGTGCGCCCGGCCCAGGGTGATGGTCTGGCCCTGGAGCGCGACGGTGGTGCCGGTGAGGGTGCCCTCGGACACGACCAGCTTGGTGGGGGCGTTACGGCGCTGGCGGCCGCCGCCCTGCTGGCCGCGCTGCTGGGGCGGCGCCGCCTGCCTGGCGGCCTGCTGCGGTCGGGCGGCCTCGCGGCGCGCTCCGCGCTGCGTGACACGCGTACCGAACAGGTCGCTGCGGATGACCTGCACGGCCACGATCACGAACAGCCACAGGACGGCCAGGAAACCCAGCCGCATGACCGTGAGGGTCAGCTCTGACATTGCCCCCGCTTCACCCTTCGGCTTGCCTATAGATAACGGTGGTGCTGCCCACGACGATCCGCGAGCCGTCGCGGAGCGTAGCGCGGGTGGTGTGCTGCCCGTCCACCACGATGCCGTTGGTGGACCCGAGATCCTGGATCGTCGAGGGCGTTCCGGTCCGGATCTCGCAGTGCCGGCGGGAGACGCCGGGGTCGTCGATCCGCACGTCGGCGTCGGTGCTGCGGCCCAGCACGAGCGTGGCGCGGGAGATCTGATGGCGGGTGCCGTTGATCTCGATCCAGTAGCGGGTGCGGCCGTCGGCCGCGGGTGCGGCGGGGGGTCGCTGGGCGCCCGCGGGCTGCGGGTAGCCGTAACCGCCGGGGCGGCCGCCGGGGGGCGGCGCGGCCGGCATGGGCGGGGCGCCGGCGGGTGCGGCGGCCGGCGGATAGCCGTAGCCGCTCTGGCCCTGGGCGCCGCCGGGCCGCCCGGCCGGGGCGGCGGGTGCGGGGGCCTGGCGGCCGCCGCTCTGCTGGTCGGTGGAGCCGGCGAGGGTGCGGCTGCGCACGCGGTACAGGCCGGTGTCGAGGTCGTCGGCCTTCTCCAGGTTGACCTTGATCGGGCCCATGAAGGTGTAGCGCTGCTGCTTGGCGTAGTCGCGGACCATGCCGGCGAGCTCGTCGCCGAGCTGGCCGGAGTAGGGGCTCAGCCGCTCGTGGTCCGGGGCGCTGAGCTCCACGATGAAGTCGTTGGGGACGACCGTGCGGTCGCGGTTCCAGATGGTCGCGTTGTTGTCGCACTCGCGCTGGAGCGCTCCCGCGATCTCCACGGGCTGGACCTCGGACTTGAACACCTTGGCGAAGGTGCCGTTGACCAGACCTTCGAGACGCTGCTCGAACTTCTTCAGGACTCCCATGGGGCACCTCCTCCGTAGCCTGCTTCGTCCTGCATCCCGCCGGGCGGGTACTGCCTTACCTGGTACTGCTTACTGATCGTATCCACGCGCCGGTCAATCGGCTGGTTCCCCCTGTCGGCCCGGTCGACGGGTGTCGACGCCCTCGAAGTTCCCTGTGGAGCTCCCCTTCGAACTCCTCAGGGGCACAGTCTTGCCATGGATCGTAGAGGCGGCCGAAGACCAGTGTCCCGCACCTGACTGTGGACCCCGACCGGCTCCTGGGGAGATGCGTGGTACCGGTACGAGGTTGATACGTGAACAGGTACTCGTTGATACGGAGCGGAGGGCGTCGCGGGTCGGTCGCCGTCGGCGGAATGTTCGGGCGGGGGGTTCGGCGGGTTGTCCGGCCGGGGCTGTGTCGACTGTGCTGTGCCGACTGTGCTGGTGGGCGCCCGCACGGCGTTCGCACGGCGGCTGCCTGGGGATAAGGGATGTGAATCCACCCTGGACGGCGTGCTAATGTTCTGCGTGTCGGAAGGCGCCGGACCGCAAGGGAAGAGCCCGAGGACACACCCAATGCGCGGGTGGCGGAATAGGCAGACGCGCTGGATTCAGGTTCCAGTGCCCGCAAGGGCGTGGGGGTTCAACTCCCCCCTCGCGCACAGAGAAACCGATGAACGGGTCTCTGCAGGTGACGGAAGTCACCGCAGGGGCCCGTTTCTCGTTTCCGCGATCGCTGTGAGGCATCGCACAGCCTGGTCAGGTCACACCACAGGCCCCGACGCGTGAGCTATCTCACGGGTGGGGGCCTGTCTTCGTTGTGCTGCGGCGCCGGGGCCTGATTGATCTACGCGGCTGGTGCCAGGTGGCCGGTCGGGGTCCAGCTCCTCGCTTCTCTGCTCCGACGGCGGTGGTGAGTGCGTCGGCGCGGACGCACCCTACCCAGCGACGCCAGGTGATGCGTGGGGAGTAGTGGCGGAGCGCTGGTGCGGCCGATGAGGACAAGGCTGATGCCGGTCTAGTTACGCATCAGGCCGACCTGCTGTGCGGTGACGAAGACGTCGGACCCGGTGTCCATGCCGGTCGCGATGTGGTCGGCGACGGGGCGGAACCGGGAGGCCTCGGTGATGGCGATGATGTAGCGCAGCATGCCGCGTGCCTGGGCGGTGCGGTCGGTGCCGCGGATGCCGAGGTCCCTGAGGCTGTTCTCGAGGCTGGACTCGCTCAGCTTGACGGCGGTCAGCGACTGGTTCGCGACACGGGCGAGGGCGTCGTGGCCTTCCTTGCCGAGGAACCAGTTGTCGTCGGTGGCGTCCTCCTCGCCGGGGACGCCGGAGGCGAGGTTCAGGACGAAGTCGTGCGGGGTGTCGCTGGAGAAGAACCGCACGATGTGGAAGTCGCTGAGCCGTACGATCGCGTGCACCGTGGGGGTGTGGTTGCCACTGCCGATCACGATGTCGGCGAAACTCCGGGTCTCCTCGGCGAGGTTCCGCAGCTGGGCGAGCATCGTCAGATAGGCGCCCGAGCCGTGGTCGATGTTCCAGCGGACCTGTGGGAAGCCGAGGTGTTGCGCGTCGATGACGGTCTCGGCGTCGATCGTCGCATCGTCGGCCGCCGTCGAGCCGGATGGCTCGGTGTCCCTGGGCGCCAGCACGATCACCAGGAATCCGAGAAGGACGGACAAGGCGACCACGATGAGGACGCTGGTGGGCATGGTGTGCTCCGGTTGTTCGACGTGCGGCGATGTCACGAACGACGCTCACAGCCGGGAGGTTGTTTGGCAGGCCCCGTTTGCCGCCGCAGACAATTCCGTGGTCGCGTCGGGGGCGGACCGGTCGGCGGCTGGGCTGGGCGACCTGGTGGGATGGCTGGAGGAACAAACTTCCGGGGCTCTGAAGATCGACCCGTCGCTGCCGCGGAACGACTTTCCCCTGGGCCAGGGCGGCAGGCCGACCCGATCCACTGGTCGGGGAAGGGGCAAGCGGCGTCAGGCCGGTGATGACCTCGGACGGCACGACGACGGGCGAGTGGTACCGGGCGAACCGGGAGTGCTGTCCCGGCCGCTCTCCTGAGCCGCGGTACCCGGGACGTTCAGGGGCACACCCGCTGGTACGGCCGGTCCGGAACGTAGGTGCGCCACTGCGCCCGGGTCAGCTCCGCGTTCCCGGCACGGGAGCAGACGAGGGAGACCGCTCGGTCCGGATCCACGACGTATCGCTGGAGCGGGACGTGCTTGCCGCCCGCGTACAGCATGGTGCTGTCCGGGCTGAAGGCGAGCGTGTCGATGCTCTCACCGGGGGTGGGCAGAGAAGGACCGAGAGGTTGCTGGGTCGCGATGTCCCAGAGTTGGACGGTGCCCGCGTCGCCGCCCACGGCGAGCGTGCTGCCGTCCGGACTGAATGCGAGAGCCGTGATCGCCTCGGCTGAGTCGGAGGACGGATCTACGGGCGCCAGAAAGACGTTCCTCAGGATGCCCGCTCGGTGGCGGAGGGCGCCGTCCCAGACCGCCACCCGCCCCGTCCCGTCGCCGGCCGCCAGGCCGGAGCCGTCGGGAGCGAAGGCGATTTCTTCGATGCGGTCGTGCTGGACGAGGTCATGGGCGTGGGACCGGCCCGCTCGGACGACGCGGTTGTCGGTCACGAGGAGCTCGCCGTCCCGGCTGACGGCAAGATGATTCCCGGCCGGGCCGGGAAGGAGCGCCGTCCTCCGCCGCAGCATGGTGTCCCATGTCTCGTTGACGACGCCGTCGTCGGTCAGACGGGCGGTGAGGAGCGTACGGCCGCCCGGTCCCAGGGCGATCGCGTCCGCCTGCATCGCGGACGCCGTCGACAGGTCCACAGTGGTCTTCGCGTGTCCGGCGGCCACGTCCCACACCGTCAGACGCTGAGACACGGCGTCCCAGCCGGGGATGGAGACTCCGTACGCGAGCGTGCCTCCATCGGGGCTGAAGGACAGCAAGGGCTCGATGATGTTTGCGGGGACCGTCGGAATGCCGCTGCGGAAGACGGGACGTGACGGGGGTGGCAGGGTGCGCAGGAGACGGCCGTCGCGCGTGTTCCGCAGCTGGAAGACGTAGCGGTCACCGATGCGTTCGGCGGTGGCGAGGGTCCTGCCGTCGGGGCTGAGCCGGACCCCGGCGAGCGGACTCTTGCGCCAGGCGCGGGTGAGCGTCGTGGTGAGGTCGAGGGTGTGGACCGTGCCCCCTTCGAGGTACCGCAGCAGGGGCCGCGAGGAGTCCCAGGCGAGACCGGAGAGCGACTCGTTGCCCAAGGAGTGCCGGAAAACGGGGGCGCCGCCGTTGGGCAGACGCCACACTCTGATCTCCTGGCCGCCGCCGGTCGCCAGAAACGAGCCGTCCGCGCTCACGACGGCGCCATCGGCACCCGGGTGGGCGACGTCGGCGAGCTCTCGTCCCGACGTGGTGTCCCATACACGCACCCGGCCCGCGGTGAGAGCGAGGAGCCGGCCGCCGGTGAGGCCCAGGTAGGCGTCCACACCACAGACGCCGCGGGCCCTGGTCCAGGCACCGGCGCGGACCTTGCGCGTCGAGGTGTCCCAGACCTGCGGGGCCCGCCCGCGCGGGCACAGGGCCAGCAGCCGGTCGTCGGCCGCCGCGTGGGCGAGCTCCCCCCGGCCGGCCGACGGGGTCCGGAAGACCAGATGGCCGTCGGTGACGGAGTAGAGCCGAGCCCGGTCGTCGTCCGGGCTCCTCACCAGGTAGTTGTGGCCACTCGCCCCGAAGCTCACGGTGTCCGTGAACGGCAGGGGGTCCCCGATCCAGCGCCTCGTTCGGGTGTCCCAAAGCCGCTGGGTGTCCTGGGCGGTCTGGATGACGATCACCCGGCCGCCCGGCCCCGCGCCGAGCAGCGCCCCGTGCGGCACCGACCCCGAGGCGATACGGCGGTGGGTGCCCACATCCCACGTCCGCCAGGTGCGGCCGTCGACGCTGAGCAGAGTGCGCCCGGAGCTGTCGAGGTACCGGTTCGGTTCGTCACCGGGCGCCGGGTCGGTGAAGGTGCCCAGTTCGGGCTGGGCCAGGGCGCCCAGCAGGGCTCGGCGGGACTCCGGCAGCTCGGAGATGCGCCATGCGGCGACGCCGAGCAGCATCGCGGTGCGCGGGTCGGTGGTACGCAGCGCGTCGGCGACCGCGGCCACCCGACGGGCCGCCGCGTCGGTGGTCTGCCTCTCGCTGTCCTGACGCAGGCGTACGGCGGTCAGACCGACGACCAGGGCCACCGCCAGCACGGCGCAGAGCGAGGCCGTGAGCGTGCGGCTGCGGCGCCGGGCCCGGGTGGCAGCCCGCTCCTCGGTCGCCCGCTGCTCCGCCGCGGCGACCAGGAAGGCCGTCTCCTCGGACGTCAGGCCGTCGTAGCCGCGGTCGTCGCCCGCGAACAGCTCCTCGGCCCGCGCCAGGCGGGTGCCCCGGTAGAGCGTGCCCGGGTCGCGGCCGTGCTCCAGCCAGGTGCGGGCGGCCTCGGTCAGCTGCCGGTGGTGGCGCAGCCGCTCCCGGTCCGCGTCGATCCACTCGCGCAGTCTCGGCCAGCTGGTGATGAGCGCCTCGTGGGCGAGCTGCACTGCGTCGTCGTCGGTGGTCAGCAGCCGGGCCCGGGTCAGGCGGCCGGCGACGGCCCGCACCTCGGGGTCCTCCCACCCGGCCATTTCCTCCCAGCTGAGCGGGCGGCGTGTGTCGGCGTTGCCCTGGCCGGGCTCGACCATCCGTAGGAGCAGGTGCCGGGCGGCGTGCGCCTGCGCCGGTGAGAGTTCCCCGTACGCCTCCTCGGCGCTGGCCGCTATCGCGCCGCGCACCCCGCCGGCCGCTTCGTACGCGGCCAGGGTCAGCATCCGTCCCTTGCGCCGCCGCCAGGTCTCCAACAGGGCGTGCGACAGCATCGGCAGTCCGCCGGGCTCGTCGAGCACGTCCTCGACGATCCGTGCGGTCAGGGTCCGCTCCACGATGAGCCCGGCCGCCTGCGCGGGACCGACCACCGTCTCGCGCAGCTCGTCCGCGGTCATGGACCTGACCAGGAGCCCGCTCTTGTGCAGCGCCTCCGCCAGTCGCGGGTGCTCGGCGCACCGCGCGTAGAAGTCGGACCGTACGGCGATGAGCACGCGCAGTCGGCTGCCCGGGTCGCGCGCGGCGAGCAGAAGGTCGAGGAAGCGGTCCCGCTCGGCGCGCTCGCGGCAGAGGGTGAAGACCTCCTCGAACTGGTCCACCACCACCCAGCTCTCCGGATCGTCGGCCGTCGGCGTCAGCAGATGTCCGTAGGTGGTGGCCGGTCGGGCTCCCGGAGTGAGGATCCGAAGGACCGCCGTACGTCCCTGCTCCGCGATCTTCTCCCGCAGCAGGGGGATCAGGCCGGCCCGCAGCAGGGAGGACTTGCCGCTGCCGGACGCCCCGAACACCACGGCGAACGGGGACCCGCACCCCAGTTCGCTCAGCTCGTCGATCAGCCGGTCCCGGCCGAAGAACAGCTCACGGTCGTCCGGCTCGAAGCGCGCGAGGCCACGGTAGGGAGGGGCGGCGTCGGCATCCTCCTGCCTCTCCTCCCCGGCCAGCGCCTCGGCCTCCGCCCACCGTGCCTCCCACGGGCCGGGGTCCTCCCCGCATGCCTGGACGTACGCCTGGAGCACGGCCAACGACGGCAGCCGCTCGCCGCTCGCGGCTTTCGCCAGGGTCGTCACCGAGAAGCCGGCCTGCTTCGCCATGGCCCGGTACGACACGCCCCCCGCCGAACGGCGCAGCTCCCGAAGATCATGGGCGAGTCGCTGCACGGGACCGGCCGCCGGGTCGACCGGTCGTTCGGGACGCCCCATGGCGAAGCCTCTTTCGCATACGAGAAGAACATGCTGATCAGCAGCACAAGGTACTTTTCGTCCTCCTCGGGCGAGAACCCTTTCCAACTGTGATGTTCGCCGGAGACGTTGTTCGCACCACCGGTACTGAGTCTGTTTTCCCTGATGAGAGGGGGTTCGGTTGGCAACTCCCGGGTTCCCCGGCTCGGTCGCGTCCTGGCGCTCTCATTGCCGAGCGAACATCTGACAACCAGGACGCGAACGTCATCGGCGCGGTCCCTGAATCTTCGGTACAGCCGTTCAGTACGCGACGACGGTCCTGCTCTCGTCCAGCGTCCAGCGGGGCTCAGCCGGCGGCGATGACCGCGGCGAGGCTGACGGCCGCGGGCAGTGCCTGGGCGAAGAGGATGCGGCGGTTGGCGGTGGCGGCGCCGTACACGCCCGCGACGACGATGCAGGACAGGAAGAAGATCTGGACGCGGTAGCCGGTCGGGTCGTCGGCGATCAGTCCCCAGACCAGGCCTGCGGCGAGGAAGCCGTTGTAGAGGCCCTGGTTGG
Organism: Streptomyces sp. NPDC008086; assembly: GCF_042957325.1. Classification (NCBI taxonomy): domain Bacteria; kingdom Bacillati; phylum Actinomycetota; class Actinomycetes; order Kitasatosporales; family Streptomycetaceae; genus Streptomyces; species Streptomyces sp. NPDC008086. Next base: position 595,532 of record NZ_JBIBIA010000002.1, on the reverse strand, counting down.
CGGCCAGGGGTGCGGTGGCGCGGGACATCTCGGCGTCGAAGCCGTGAAAGCGGCGGCCCGGGCCGCGCTGCCACAGGAACATCTCCAGGACCAGGATGTAGGCGTGCAGCAGCGCCATGAGGGCGACGAGGACGATAGAGAGCGTTTGCATGCGGTGATTGTGCCGGTGGGCCGTCCGAGTCGGTCGGGGCGGTCCGGCTTTCGGCTGAGCGGCCCGCTTCCCGTCCGGCGAACGGTGCTGACGGCTGCTCGCCGGCTCGGGTTCGTGGTGGGGGTGGGACGGCGTGGGTGACGGGCGGAGGCCGGCCCTCGGTGCAGCGGGTCTCGGGGGGACGCGCCTCGGGGGAGCGAGTGGGGCAGGGGTGCGCATCTGATGCGGGTCACCGTGCTCGCGATGCTCGGGCTGGTCCTGGCGCTGTGTCCGCCGTCGACGGGGCAGCAGCACGCGGCTGGGAAATCGCGCGGCTCCTCGGACGGGGTGGCGGTGCGGGGAGTCGCGGGACGTGGGGGCGGTGGCTCCGGGTGACGGCCGGTGCCTGCCCGTTGTTGTGGACGAGGCGCGGCACGCGCACGCGCAGAGGCCCGGACCGCTCGACCGGGGCCTCACGCGCGCGTGCCCTTCGGCGCGACTAAGCGGTCCTTTCACTGTGCCCGTCCGGGTCGCGTGGTCTGGCACCGCACCTCGCCGCGTCACCAACCTCTCCGGACAGCACACCTAGTTGCTCCGCTACGAGGACCTTCCGGCGCCTTGCGGTGCACGGCACCAGACCACGCGACCTGATCGGGCGCTCCTAGTGAAAGGACCCCTAAGCCGCGAGCCGCTGGGCCAGCTGCTTCGCCTTCGTGGCGGCCTCGTCGAGGGCACGCTCACGGGAGGCCTCGAAGAGCGGGACCAGCTCGGCCATCCCCGGGTCGGCCGGGGCCATCGTGAGCTCCGGGACGATGAAGTCGAGGTCGGCGCCGAGGAAGTCGGTCAGCACCGCCGACAGGTAGTTCTGCACGTACTCGTAGCCCGCGCGCGGGGTGCCCGGTCCGTAGGCGCCGCCGCGGCTGGCCACGACGGTGATCGGGGTGCCCTTGACCGACTGGGCGTCGCCCGCCGTACGACCGAACAGGACCACGTTGTCCAGCCAGGCCTTCAGCGTGGACGGGATCGTCAGGTTGTACATCGGGGCGCCGATCAGCACCGCGTCCGCACGCTCCAGCTCCTCGATCAGCTGCACGCGCTCCGCGAAGGCGGCGGCCTGCTCGGGGCTGTGCGTGGCCGGATCGGAGAAGCCGGCGGTGTGGGCGTGGGCGGTGATGTGCGGTACGGGGTTCGTGGCGAGGTCGCGGTGGATGACCGTGCCTTCGGGGTGCTGTTCGCGCCAGGCAGTGCGGAAGGCGTCGGCGACGGCACGGGAGGAGGAGGCGTCGGCCGGGAAGACGGAGGAGTCGATGTGCAGGAGCGTGGCCATGAGGGTCTCCAGAGGGGAACAGAGGAACAGGGAAACAGGGGAAACAGACGGATGGGAAGCGACTGTAAGTTTGTACTCGACTATGGATAACACAGTCACTTACTTTTTTTCATCCCCGTACGGGAAGGCAGTACCCTGAAGGGCATGGCGGGTGACATGGCGGGTGAGCAGAGTCACGACGTAGGGGCGTGCAAGCGGGTCGACGAGGGGATCACCCAGGTCTTCCAGCTGCTCGGCAAGCGTTGGACGGGCCCGATCGTGTCCGTCCTGACCGCGGGGCCCGCGTACTTCGTCGCCCTGCGCCGGGCGATCCCCGGCATCAGCGAACGCATGCTCTCCGACCGGCTCACCGAGCTCGCCGCCGCGGGACTGGTGGTGCGCGAGGTCTATGAGGGGCCGCCGCTGCGGGTCGTCTACCGGCTGACGGAGGCGGGCGCCGCGCTGGAGCCGGCGCTGACCGAGCTGGGCGGGTGGGCGAAGACGTACCTGGGGGGCGGGGCCGGGGGCTGCTGAGGCGGGTTCTCCGGGAGCCGGGTTTCCGGGTGCGGGAACCGGGTTTCCAGGTGGCTTTCCACAGGCGGCTCGTGCGGCGGACACGGAGTTGTCCACGCCGCGGAGTTGTCCACAGGGTCTGACGCGTTTCGGCCACCGGCTGTAACGTCGGCACGAGTTGATGTTCGTGGCGATGGTCGTGGGTGAGCGGGGGAGGCGGTCGAGATGACCGAGGTCGGTGCGGGTGCTGCGGCGGAGGCGGCCGCGGTGGCGTCGAAGTCGCGTGCGGAGGCGCCGTCGGCATCCGTGGCGCGTCGGCTGCCCCGGGTGCGCGGTTTCGCCGAGTGGCCCGGCGGTGGCTCGCCCAAGGAGGAGGGCAAGGCACTGCGCGGACGGGTGCCACGCGGTGAGCACGCCCTTCTCGATCTGGACGCCGCCCGCCCGGACGCCGTGGCCGCCGTCGAGGAGTCCAACCGCGGCCGGCTCTCCGAGCTCACGCCGATCAGGGTCGGCCGGATGGCGGCGACGCCCTTCGCGTTTCTGCGCGGCTCGGCGGGACTCATGGCGTACGACCTCGCCCGCACGCCCATGACCCGCATCCGCGCCCAGATCTGCGGCGACGCCCACGCGGCCAACTTCGGCCTGTACGGCGACCCGCGCGGCGGCCTGATCATCGATCTGAACGACTTCGACGAGACGCTGTACGGCCCCTGGGAGTGGGACCTCAAGCGGCTCGCCACCTCCCTGGTGCTTGCGGGCCGGGAGGCGGGCGCCGACGAGGACGCCTGCCGCAAGGCGGCGCATGACACGGTCGGCGCCTACCGGCGCACCATGCGCCTGCTGGCCAAGCTCCCGGTGCTGGACGCGTGGAACGCGATCGCGGACGAGGAGCTCGTCTCCCACACCGACGCCCATGATCTGCTCGGCACGCTGGAGCGGGTCGCGGAGAAGGCGCGGGCCAACACCAGCGGTCGCTTCGCGGCGAAGTCGACGGAGCCGACCGAGGACGGCGGCCGCCGGTTCGTCGACGCCCCGCCCGTGCTGCGCCGGGTCCCGGACGCGGAGGCGGCCGCGGTGGCGGCGTCGCTGGAGAGCTACGTCACCACGCTCTCCGAGGACCGCCACCCCCTCCTCTCCCGGCACTCGGTGCACGACGTGGCCTTCCGCGTGGTGGGCACCGGCAGCGTGGGCACCCGCTCCTACGTCGTCCTGCTCCTGGACCACCGAGGCGAGTCGCTGGTCCTCCAGGTGAAGGAGGCCCGCCCGTCGGCGCTGCTCCCGCACCTGGTGACGGCCGGTTTCGAGGCACCGCAGGCGGAGCACGAGGGGCGGCGCGTGGTCCTGGGGCAAAAGCGCATGCAGGTCGTCAGCGACGTCCTGCTGGGCTGGACCACGGTCGACGGACTCCCCTTCCAGGTCCGCCAGTTCCGCAACCGCAAGGGCAGCGTCGACCCGGCAGCCCTGGCCGCCGACCAGATAGACGACTACGCCCGCATGACCGGCGCCCTCCTGGCCCGCGCCCACTCCCACAGCGCCGACCCCCGCCTGGTCTCCGGCTACTGCGGCAAGAACGACGAACTGGACGAGGCGATCGCCACGTTCGCCGTCAGCTACGCCGACCGCACGGAGGCGGACCACAGCGCGCTGGTCACGGCGGTGCGGGCGGGGCGGATCGCGGCGGAGGCCGGAGTGTGACCTGCTGCGGACCGTGCGGCCGGGGTGCGTCATTCAGGCCGTCCAGCGTTTGAGGACGAGGCCGGTTTCCAGGCCGGCCCGTGGTCTGGCGCCGGCAGCCCCAGCAGGCCGGCGACCACACCGGTGCCGTCCATGCCGCGGTGCCGCGCCTCGGCTCAGCTGCCGCAGTCCCCTACGCTGGTCGGGTGACGACGCCCGAAGCTGAGCAGTCCCAGGCCGAGCCCGCAGGTGCGGGGCCGCATGGTGGTGCCGAGATGCCCGTCGGCGGAGCTGAGCAGGGTGGTGAGGCGCAGGTGACGGCCGAGGGCGGGACCGAGCGGCCCGAGGAGCGGCTGGAGCGTGCCGTGCGGGCCGCCGAGCAGGCGTTGATCGAGTACGAGATCGCCGTGGAGACCTTCCGCGTCGAGGTGGAGAACTTCTCCCGGCTGCACCACCAGAAGCTCGGCCCGATGTACGCCCGCCTCGATGAGCTCGACGCCCGGATCGCCGAGGCCACGGCCGCCCGCACCGGCGACCCCGAGGACATCCGCAAGGCGGACGAGGCCCGCGCCCGGGTGCTGCCCATGCCCGGCGTCGAGGAGCTGTTCCACGGCTGGATGGACAGCGAGGGGCTCTCCCCGGAGGCCGCCGCGATGCTCACGGAGCAGCCGGTACGGCCACCGCAGCGGGTGCGCCCCAGCGACGAGGCCCGCAAGCTCTACCGCGAGCTGGCCCGCAAGGCGCACCCCGATCTCGCCCAGGAGGCGGCCGAGCGTGCCCGGCGTGAGGAGTTCATCACGCGGGTCAACGCGGCGTACTCCCGAGGAGACGAGGCGCTGCTGCGGGAGCTGGCCGAGGAGTGGGCCGCGGGACCGGTGCCCGAGGACCAGGGCCCCACCCCCGCCGAGGAGCTCTACGCCCGCCTCGAATGGCTCGCCCAGCGCAAGGAACTGCTCACCCTGGTCGCGAAGGAGCTGGAGGAGGGCGCGATCGGCGCGATGCTCCGCCTCGCCCCGGACGACCCCGACCGCCTCCTCGACGAGATCGCCGACCAACTGCTGGCCCAGGTCGCGCAGCGGGAGGCAGAGCTGGCGGCACTACTCGGCCAAGAGCCCGGGAATCGCCCCTAAGGGCCGCGGGGAACTGCGCGACCGGTCACAACGAGACCCGCATCCTCCAGACGGCAGCCCCACCGTCCCCCCAGGAGCCCCGCCCAGCCGGCGCAGCGTTCAGGTAGCGTCGGAGCCATGAATTTCGGATCTGCCGTGCCGACGGTCGAGGTCACCGACCTCAAGGACGACGACTTCCTCCTGGACGTCCGCGAGGACGACGAGTGGCAGGCGGGCCATGCCGAAGGCGCCCTGCACATCCCGATCAGCGAGTTCGTCGCCCGCTACGGCGAGCTGACCGAGGCCGCCCCGCAGGACGGCCGCGTCCATGTCATCTGCCGCTCCGGCGGTCGTTCGGCGCAGGTGGCGATGTACCTCGTCCAGCAGGGCGTCGACGCCGTGAACGTCGACGGCGGCATGCAGGTGTGGGCGGCGGTCGGACGTCCCGTGGTGAACGACGAGGGGCAGTCCGGGTACGTGCTGTAGGGATCCGGGTACGTGCGGTAGGGGTCCGGGTACGTGCGGTAGGGCTTCCGCCACCCGCCCGGTGTCCGCGGGCGCGTTGTCCGCGGGTCAGCCGAGCGGATGTGCCGCCAGCAGCTCCCCCAGCGCCTCCTCGTGTGCCGCCGCCGGGCCGAGCGCCAGTTCCAGGTGCTTGGCCCAGGCGTGGTACCGGTGCAGCGGGTAGTCGACGTCGGCGCCGAAGCCGCCGTGCAGATGCTGGGCCGTCTGCACGACCCGCCGTACGCCCTCCGCGGCCCAGATCTTGGCCACGGCCACGTCCGCGGAGGCGGGCAGCGCACCCGGCGCTCCCGAGGCGATCCGCCAGGCGGCCTGCCACAGCGTGGCCTCCATCGCGCGCAGGTCGATGAACCGGTCGGCAGCCTGCACGGCGACCGCCTGGAACGTGGCGATCGGATGCCCGAACTGTTCCCGCTTGCCCGCGTACTCCGAGGTCATCGCCAGCACCCGCTCACCCAGCCCGAGCGCCAGCGCACACGTCCCCGTGGCCAGCAGCTCCCGCAGCCACTCCCAGGCGCCCTCGGCGTCGATGACGTTCCGCGCCGCGAGACCCACCGAGTCGAGGCGCAGCTCCCCCAGCCGTTCCCCGCTGGTCGAGAACTGCTCGCCGAGCGACACCCCGGGCGCGCCGCGCGGCACCAGCGCGAGGACGGTCCGGTCGGCGGCCGTACGGGCCGGGACGGCGACGAGATCGGTGTCGTACGCCCAGGCCACGGCGGTCTGCACGCCGTCCAGCACCCAGCGGGCACCGTCCTGCCGGGCGGTCACCGCGAGCTCGGCCGGGTCGTGGCCGGTGCGGCCGTGCGCGGCGACCGTCAGCACGACCTCGCCGCGCCCCGCCCGCGCCAGCAGCTCGGTCTTCAGTTCGGGGCTGCCGTACGCCTGGACGGCGGCCAGTGCGGCGCTGCTCTCCAGCAGTGGCACCCGGGCCAGCACCTTCGCCGACTCGCGCAGCACCAGGCACAGCGCGACGGCGTCGAGACCGGCCCCGCCGTACTCCTCGCCGAGCAGCAGGCTCAGCAGGTCGGCGTCCGCGAGCCGGCCCCACAGCGGGCGGTCGAAGTCGTCGGCGACGGCACCCGGCGTGAGCGCGGGGGAGGGCACCGCGTCCGGCGCGACCCCGGCGAACACCCCGCGCGCCGCCTCGGCCGCCGCCTGCTGCTCCTCGGTGAAGGTGAAGTCCACGGTCCCTGCCCTTCCACACGCACGGCGATCTGGAGGTATCGATCTGACGGTGACGATCTGACGTGTCTGTCTGACGGGGCGTCAAGATAGAACAGGTTCTAGAAGAAGGGAATGCTCCGCGTACGGGCTCGTAGGACCCCCGTATGGTGTGGGCAACGTGGGCCCGGAAGGGGCTGTGCCCGGCGGGTGGGCCTGAGTACCGTTCCCGTGCGAGAGCTGAGGGCAGACGGACCGGAACCGGAATCGGGGAACGAAGCGGAATGGCAGACGCGCACGACGCAGGCTCGGCCGCCCGGCACGGGCCGGACGAGGAGCCGCAGGACGCCCCGGCCGCCGTCGCGTCCCCGCCCGCTCCTCCCCCCGTCGCCGCCGCCCCCGCTCCGCCACCCCCGGAACCGCGCACCGGCGTGGCCGCCCTCTCCCTGCGCTACCAGATCGGCGCCGCGCTCGCCCTGGCGGTCGTGGCCATAGCCGTCTGTGTCCACATAGGCATGGTCTTCCTGCACGTCGCCCCGCCGAACACGGTCACCAAGCAGCACGGCAAGGCGATCGACGACTGGATATACCCGGAGTTCGAACAGAACTGGAAGCTGTTCGCGCCCAACCCGCTCCAGCAGAACATCGCCGTTCAGGTCCGCGCCCAGGTCGGTACGGCCGACGGCGGCACCCGCACCACCGGCTGGTACGACCTGTCCGCCCAGGACGGCCGGGCCATCGACGGCAATCTCCTGCCCAGCCACACCCAGCAGAACGAGCTGCGCCGGGCCTGGGACTTCTTCGTCGCCACGCACGACGCCCAGAACCGCCCCGTGGGCCTGCGCGGCGCCCTGTCCGAGACCTATCTGCGGCACATAGTGCAGCTGCGTCTCGACCGGGCGAACGCGGCCGGTGACGGCGGTGTCGTCCAGCGCGTGCAGGTCCGCTCCCGCACCACCAATGTGCGGCCGCCGAAGTGGAGCGACGAGCAGGTCTCGGACAAGCCGACCGACCGGATCCTGCCCTGGTGGTCCGTGCGGGCGGAGCAGGCCGGTGGCGCGGGCGGGGCGGAAGCCCTGCGCCGGACCGAGGAGGGCGGCCGGTGAACCGCTTCGCCCTCGCGATCTCCGCGGCCATCGCCCGGATCACCGAGTCCGCCCTCGGCCCCCACCAGACGGCCGTCATCCGCATCGGCTTCACCGCGACCTGGCTGCTGTTCCTGCTGCGCGAGTTCCCCCACCGCCAGGAGCTGTACGGCCCCGACGGCCCCTGGGACTTCGACCTCGCCCAGCAGCTGATCGGCACGAACGGCTCCTTCACCGCCCTGATCTGGTCGAGCGGCCAGTTCTGGTTCGAGAGCGTCTACGCGTTCGCCGTGCTGACCAGCGTGCTGCTGCTGCTCGGCTGGCGCACCCGCACGATGTCCGTGCTGTTCATGGTCGGTGTGCTCTCGCTGCAGAACCGCTCCATCTTCATGGGCGACGGCGGCGACAACGTCCTGCACCTGATGTGCGTCTACCTGGTGTTCACGCGCTGCGGCCAGGTCTGGTCGCTGGACGAGCGCCGGGCCCGGCTCGCGCGTGAGGCACGCGCGCGTGGCGAGCGGAACCGGCCCGACCGGATCGGCCCCCTCCTGTGGGGCGTGCTCGGGGTCGCGCTGGTCGCGGTCACCGCGACGGGCCGCCTCGACGGCGACCCGACCGTGCCGGTGATCCTGTGGGGCATCTGGCCGGCGCTGGCCGTGTGGTGGCTCGTGAGCCGCCGCGCCTCGACCGCGGAGCCCCGCGTCCTGCTCGACGTCGTCGGCAACATCGTGCACAACGGCGCACTGCTGGTGATCATGGCCGAGGCATGTCTGATCTACGCCACCGCCGGCTGGTACAAGATCCAGGGCTCCCGCTGGCAGGACGGCACCGCCGTCCACTACCCGCTCCACCTCGACTACTTCTCGCCCTGGCCCGCCCTCGCCGACCTGCTGTCGTCCAGTGGCCTGATGGTGATGCTCATCACCTACGGCACGGTCATCGTGCAGGTCGCCTTCCCGTTCACCCTGTTCAACCGGCGGGTCAAGAACGTCCTGCTCGCCGCGATGATCACCGAGCACGCCGTGATCGCGGTCGTCCTCGGACTGCCGTTCTTCTCCCTGGCGATGATCGCGGCGGACGCGGTCTTCCTGCCGACGACGTTCCTGCGCCGGCTCGGCGGCCTGGCGGCACGCGCGCGTGGCGGCCTGTCGCGGCTGCTGCGGCGCGGTGACGACCGTACGGAACTGCCCGGACCGCGCGCCCCGGAGAACCCCGAGCACGCGCACGTAGGCTTCACGGCATGACCGTGACCTCCTGGAACCGGCTCGCCGGCACCTCGGTGCTGCTCGACGGCTTCCACGCCCTCAAGCACGCCGTGCGCTTCGGAGCGGAGGTCCCGGTGGCGGTCGCCGTCGACCGGGCGGCCGCGCTCGCCCTCGCCGACGAACTGGCGCCGGACGTACGGGACGTCCTGGACGCACTGCTGACCGAGGTCCCGGAGTCGACGTACACGTCCCTGGTGCCGCGCCCGCACCCCACGGCCGTGGCCGCCCTGGCGGTACGTCCGTCCCGTGCCACCAACCTCGACAGGCTGGCGCACACCCCGCGCACCGCCCCCGTCGTGGTCCTCGACCACCCCCGCAACCTCGGCAACGCGGGCGCGGTGATCCGCCTGGCCGCCGGCTTCGGCGCGACCGGCGTGGTCACCACCGGCACGCTGGACCCCTGGCATCCCACGGTCGTGCGCGGCGGTGCGGGACTGCACTTCGCGACGGCCGTGGAACGGCTGACCGTGACGGAGCTGCCGCCCGGGCCCCTCTTCGCCCTGGACCCGGAGGGCGACGACATCCGGGGCACCAAGCTCCCGGACGACGCCGTCCTCGCCTTCGGCTCCGAGCGCAGCGGCCTGTCGGCCGAACTACGCGCGCGTGCCGACCACTTGCTGTCCCTGCCGATGCGCCCCCAGGTCTCCAGCTACAACTTGGCGACGAGCGTGGCGATGACGCTCTACCACTGGAGCACGGCCACCGGAGCGCACCTCTAGGGGCGCGGGGAACGGCGCGATCAGCCCCATACGGCCCGCAGCCGCGCAATTCCCGGAACCCCCGAGCTCTCAGGCCTCCCGACGAACCTCCACAACCCGGAACCGGTTCGCCACGAACGCCCCGTCACAGAGCGCCGAGTTCGCCGCAGGGTTACCCCCAGAACCGTGGAAGTCGGAGAACGCGGCCGTCTGGTTCACGTACACCCCGCCCGTGAGGTTCAGCGACAACTGCGCCGCCTCCTCCAGGCAGACCTCCTGGACCGCCGCCTCGACCTCGTCGTCGGTGGTGTACGCCCCGACGGTCATCGCCCCCTTCTCCCGCACGGTCCGCCGCAGCAGCTCCACCGCGTCCGACGCCGAGTCGACGGCCACGGCGAACGACACCGGCCCGAAGCACTCGCTCATGTACGCGGCCTCGTCGTCCGGCTTCGCGCCGTCCAGCTTCACGATCACCGGCGTACGCACCACGGCGTCCGGGAACTCCGGGTTGGCGATCTCCCGGGAGGCGAGGGCGACTTCCCCGAGGCCGGCCGCGGCCTCCAGGCGGGCCTTGACGTCCGGGTTGACGATCGCGCCGAGCAGCGCGTTCGCGCGGGCGTCGTCGCCGAGGAGGCCGTCGACCGAACGCGCGAGGTCGGCGACGACCTCGTCGTAGGTCTTGGGGCCCTCGTCGGTGCGGATGCCGTCGCGGGGGACGAGCAGGTTCTGCGGGGTGGTGCACATCTGGCCGCTGTACAGGGACAGCGAGAAGGCCAGGTTGGACAGCATCCCCTTGTAGTCGTCGGTCGAGTCGACGAGGACCGAGTTGACCCCGGCCTTCTCCGTGTAGACCTGTGCCTGGCGGGCGTTGGACTCCAGCCAGTCGCCGAAGGACGTGGAGCCGGTGTAGTCGATGATCCGGATCTCGGGGCGGGTGGCGAGGGTCTTGGCGATGCCCTCGCCGGGGCGCTCGGCGGCCAGCGCGACCAGGTTCGCGTCGAAGCCGGCCTCGGCGAGCACCTGCCGCGCGACCTGCACGGTCAGCGCGAGCGGCAGCACCGCGCGCGGGTGTGGCTTCACCAGGACCGCGTTGCCGGTCGCCAGGGACGCGAACAGGCCGGGGTAGCCGTTCCACGTCGGGAAGGTGTTGCAGCCGACGACCATCGCGATCCCGCGCGGGACCGGCGTGAACCGCTTGTTCAGCGCGAGCGGGTCGCGCTTGCCCTGCGGCTTGGTCCACTCCGCGGTGTCGGGCGTGCGGACCTGCTCGACGTACGCGTACGCCACCGCCTCCAGGCCTCGGTCCTGCGCGTGCGGGCCGCCCGCCTGGAACGCCATCATGAAGGCCTGGCCGGAGGTGTGCATGACGGCGTGCGCGAACTCGTGCGTCCGGTCGCTGATCCGCTTGAGGATCTCCACACAGACCATCGCGCGGATCTCCGCGCCCGCGTCCCGCCACGCGCGCATGCCGGACTTCATGGCCGGCAGCAGCTCGTCGATGTTCGCGTGCGGGTACTCGACGCCCAGCTCGATGCCGTACGGGGAGACCTCGCCGCCCACGAAGCCGTCCGTGCCGGGCTGGCCGAGGTCGAGGCGCGTACCGAGGAGGGCGTCGAAGGCGGCCTTGCCCGCCGCCATGTCCAGGCTGCCGTTCTCGCCGTAGGCCTTGGGGTGCTCGGGGTGCGGGGACCAGTAGGCGCGGGTGCGGATCGCCTCCAGCGCCTGGTCGAGGGTGGGCCGGTGCTTGGCGATCAGCTCGTGGGCGGTCAGTTCGGCGGCCATGCGGGACCAACTCCTCGTTTCCAGAGCTCTCCGTCGAGCTCATGACCTGGGCAGAAACATGGGCAGGAACAGCCAGTCAGAGTTAGAGTAACCGAACGATCGGTCGGTTCAAGGGGGTCCGCCGCATCTGTGGAAAACCCCGTGCGGGAGGATCGCGCACATGACAGCACTCGACCTCAGCAGCCCCGTGGCCGTTGTCGGCACCGGCACCATGGGCCAGGGCATCGCCCAGGTCGCGTTGGTCGCGGGCCATCCCGTACGGCTGTACGACGCCGCTCCCGGGCGCGCCCGTGCCGCCGCCGACGCGATCGGCGCCCGGCTCGACCGGCTCGTCGAGAAGGACCGCCTCACCGGCGCCGACCGCGACGCCGCCCGTGCCCGGCTGCTGCCCGCCGAGGCGCTCGCCGACCTCGCGGACTGCGCCCTGGTCGTCGAGGCCGTCCTGGAGCGACTGGACGTCAAACAGGAGCTGTTCCGGGAGCTGGAGGGCATCGTCGGCGAGGACTGTCTGCTCGCCACGAACACCTCGTCCCTGTCCGTCACGGCCATCGGCGGCGCCCTGCGCCTGCCCGGCCGCTTCGTGGGCCTGCACTTCTTCAACCCGGCCCCGCTGCTCCCCCTGGTCGAGGTCGTCTCCGGGTTCGCCACCGACGTCACGTACGCCACGCGCGCGTACGAGACGGCACGTGCCTGGGGCAAGACACCGGTCGCCTGCGCCGACACCCCCGGCTTCATCGTCAACCGCATCGCCCGGCCCTTCTACGCCGAGGCCTTCGCCGTCCACGAGGCGCAAGGAGCGGACCCGGCCACCATCGACGCCGTGCTGCGCGAGTGCGGCGGCTTCAGGATGGGCGCGTTCGAGCTGACCGATCTCATCGGGCAGGACGTCAACGAGTCCGTCACGCACTCCGTGTGGCAGGCCTTCTTCCAGGACGTGCGCTTCACGCCCTCGCTCGCCCAGCGCCGCCTGGTCGAGTCCGGCCGGCTCGGCCGCAAGAGCGGGCAGGGCTGGTACGACTACGCCGAGGACGCCGAGCCGGACGAGCCGCACACCGCCGAGCAGGCCTCCCCGCCCGCCTACGTCGTCGCCGAGGGCGACCTGGGCCCCGCCGCCGAGCTGCTGTCCCTGATCCGCGAGGCGGGCATCCCGGTGCGCGAGGAGGACGAGGACCACGGCACCCGCCTGGTGCTGCCCAGCGGCGGCCAGCTCGCGCTCGCCGACGGCCAGACGTCCGTGGAGTTCCGGGACGTCGTCTACTTCGACCTCGCCCTCGACTACCGCCGGGCCACCCGGATCGCCCTGTCCGCCTCCCAGGACACCTCGCCGAAGACCCTCGCCGAGGCCACCGGGCTCTTCCAGGCGCTCGGCAAGCAGGTCAGCGTCATCGGCGACGTCCCCGGCATGATCGTCGCCCGTACGGTCGCCCGGATCGTCGACCTCGCGCACGACGCCGTCGCCAAGGGCGTGGCCACCGAGGAGGACATCGACACCGCGATGCGCTTGGGCGTGAACTACCCGCTCGGCCCCTTCGAGTGGAGCCGCAGGCTCGGCCGCAACTGGGCGTACGCCCTCCTGGACGACCTGCACCTGCGCGACCCCTCGGGGCGCTACGCGCCGTCCCTCGCGCTGTACCGCCACGCGTACGCCTCCGACAAGCGGGAGGGCAACACCTCATGACCACCGCCAAGCGCGACACGTACACCCCGGAGACGCTGCTCTCGGTCGCCGTGCAGGTCTTCAACGAGCGCGGCTACGACGGCACGTCCATGGAGCACCTCTCCAAGGCGGCCGGCATCTCCAAGTCGTCGATCTACCACCACGTCACGGGCAAGGAGGAGCTGCTGCGCCGGGCCGTCAGCCGTGCGCTGGACGGGCTCTTCGGAATCCTCGACGAGGAGCACGCGCGCGTGGGCCACGCCGCCGACCGGCTGGAGCACGTCGTCCGGCGCATGGTCGAGGTGCTCATAACCGACCTGCCGTACGTCACGCTGCTGCTGCGCGTCCGGGGCAACACCGACACCGAAAGGTGGGCGCTGGAGCGCCGCCGCGACTTCGACCACCAGGTCGCCGAACTGCTGAAGGCGGCCGCCGCGGACGGCGAGGTGCGCGCCGACGTGGAGGTACGCCTCGCGACCCGGCTCGTCTTCGGAATGATCAACTCCATCGTGGAGTGGTACCGCCCGGACGGCCGCGGCATGAACGAGCGCGAGGTGGCGGACACGGTGGTCCGGCTGGTCTTCGGGGGCCTGCGCCAGGCCGACTGACCGGCGGTGCGGGGGGCCTGAGTACGCGCGGCGCGGGTTCTCGGTGAGCGCAGCTCGCTCCGGGCCGCAGGCGCCGGTTCGGCAGCGCCCCAGGGAGCGCGGGGAACTGCGCGACCAGCCACGACGGCGCCGCAGACGAATGACGGCGGCCTGTTCCGCCTTCGTGTGCGCGGTCCTGCCGCTGGTGGCCGTCGTGCTCATCTGCATCGCGATGGCCTCCGGCTGACCCCGGGGCGGACGCTCAGCCTTGCGGCTCCAGGTCCTCCTCCTCGAAGACCAGCAGCGTGCGGGTGCTGAGGACCTCCGGGATCGCCTGGAGGCGGGTGAGGACCAGTTCGCGCAGTGCCCGGTTGTCGGGGGTGTGCACCAGGAGCAGGACGTCGAAGTCGCCCCCCACCAGAGCGATGTGCGAGGCGCCGGGCAGCTGGCGGAGCTGCTCGCGGACCGTGCGCCAGGTGTTCTGGACGATCTTGAGGGTGATGTACGCCGACGTCCCGTGGCCCGCGCGCTCGTGGTTGACGCGGGCGCCGAAACCGCGGATGACGCCATCCTCGACGAGACGGTTGATGCGCGCGTAGGCGTTGGCGCGGGAGACATGGACGCGCTCGGCGACAGACCGTATCGACGCGCGGCCGTCCGCCTGGAGCATCTGGAGGATGTCCTGATCAATGGCGTCGAGCGGGCGCGCCGGTGGCAGGGCGGCGCTGCCGTCCGGGCTTTCGGCCATTTGTTCAGGCGCCATGTCCCCCCACCTTCCTCCCGTGGACGTACTGCGTTCATTGGAGGCTGTGGAGAACCGTTTGTCCACAGCCTGAGGGTGCCTGTAGCCAAAATGTGCCGACGACCGAACAATCGGTAGGTGAGGCGCGTCACTGAAGCCGCGCCTCCCGTAGCCGCTCCCACGAGGAGGTGCCGTCATGACGGTCATGGAGCAGCGAGGCGCGTACCGGCCATCGCCGCCGCCCGCCTGGCAGCCCCGCATGGACCCCGCGCCGCTGCTGCCCGACGCCGAGCCCTACCGCGTCCTCGGCACCGAGGCGGCCACGAAGGCCGACCCGGACCTGCTGCGCAGGCTGTACGCCGGGCTGGTGCGGGGCCGTCGGTACAACGCGCAGGCGACCGCGCTCACGAAGCAGGGCCGCCTCGCGGTGTACCCGTCCAGCACCGGGCAGGAGGCCTGCGAGGTCGCCGCCGCGCTGGCGCTGGAGGACCGCGACTGGCTGTTCCCCAGCTACCGCGACACCCTCGCCGCCGTGGCCCGCGGACTGGACCCCGTGCAGGCTTTGACTCTGCTGCGCGGCGACTGGCACACCGGCTACGACCCGTACGAGCACCGCGTGGCCCCCCTGTGCACGCCGCTCGCCACCCAGCTCCCGCACGCCGTCGGCCTCGCGCACGCCGCCCGCCTCAAGGGCGACGACGTGGTCGCGCTCGCCATGGTCGGCGACGGCGGCACCAGCGAGGGCGACTTCCACGAGGCGCTGAACTTCGCCGCCGTATGGCAGGCACCGGTCGTCTTCCTCGTCCAGAACAACGGCTTCGCGATCTCCGTCCCGCTCGCCAAGCAGACCGCGGCCCCGTCGCTGGCCCACAAGGCCGTCGGCTACGGCATGCCCGGCCGCCTGGTCGACGGCAACGACGCGGCCGCCGTGCACGAGGTGCTGAGCGACGCCGTACGGCACGCCCGCGCGGGCGGCGGCCCCACGCTGGTCGAGGCGGTCACCTACCGCATCGACGCCCACACCAACGCCGACGACGCCACCCGCTACCGCGGCGACTCCGAGGTCGAGACCTGGCGCGGGCACGACCCGATCGCCCTCCTGGAGCACGAGCTGACCGAGCGCCGCCTCCTCGACGAGGCCGGCATCCAGGCCGCCCGGGACGCCGCCGAGACCATGGCCGCCGACCTGCGCGAACGGATGAACCAGGACCCGGCGCTCGACCCGATGGACCTGTTCACCCACGTGTACGCCGAGCCCACCCCGCAACTGCGGGAACAGCAGGCCCAGTTGCGGGCCGAGCTCGAGGCCGAGTCGGAAGGGTCGCACCGATGACCACCGTCGCCGTCAAGCCGGCCACCATGGCGCAGGCCCTCACGCGCGCGATGCGCGACGCCATGGCGGCCGACCCGTCCGTGCACGTCATGGGCGAGGACGTCGGCACCCTCGGCGGCGTCTTCCGCGTCACCGACGGACTCGCCAAGGAGTTCGGCGAGGACCGCTGCACGGACACCCCGCTCGCCGAGGCGGGGATCCTGGGCACGGCGATCGGCATGGCCATGTACGGACTGCGCCCGGTCGTGGAGATGCAGTTCGACGCGTTCGCCTACCCGGCGTTCGAACAGCTCATCTCGCACGTCTCCCGCACCCGCAACCGCACGCGCGGCAGAATGCCGCTCCCGATCACCATCCGCGTCCCCTACGGCGGCGGCATCGGCGGCGTCGAGCACCACAGCGACTCCTCCGAGGCGTACTACATGGCGACTCCGGGGCTCCATGTCGTCACGCCCGCGACCGTCGCCGACGCCTACGGGCTGCTGCGCGCCGCCATCGCCTCCGACGACCCCGTGGTCTTCCTGGAACCCAAGCGGCTGTACTGGTCGAAGGACTCCTGGAACCCGGAGGACCCGCCGAGCGTTGAACCGATCGGCCGCGCGGTGGTGCGGCGCTCGGGGAGGAGCGCCACGCTCATCACGTACGGACCGTCCGTGCCCGTCTGCCTCGAAGCCGCCGAGGCGGCCCGGGAGGAGGGGTGGGACCTGGAAGTCGTCGACCTGCGCTCGCTGGTGCCGTTCGACGACGAGACGGTCGCCGCCTCCGTACGGCGGACCGGACGAGCGGTCGTCGTGCACGAGTCGGGCGGGTTCGGCGGACCGGGCGGGGAGATCGCGGCCCGGGTCACGGAGCGCTGCTTCCACCACCTGGAGGCGCCGGTGCTGCGCGTGGCCGGGTTCGACATCCCCTACCCGCCGCCGATGCTGGAGCGTCACCACCTGCCCGGTGTGGACCGGATCCTGGACGCCGTGGGGCGTCTGCAGTGGGAGGCGGAGAGCTGATGGCACAGGTGCTCGAGTTCAAGCTCCCCGATCTCGGGGAGGGGCTCACCGAGGCGGAGATCGTCCGGTGGCTGGTGGAGGTCGGTGACGTCGTCGCCGTCGACCAGCCGGTCGTCGAGGTCGAGACGGCCAAGGCGATGGTCGACATCCCCTGCCCCTACGCCGGCGTGGTCACGGCCCGGTTCGGCGAGGAGGGCACCGAGCTGCCCGTCGGGGCGCCGCTGATCACGGTCGCGGTGGGCCCGCCCGCCGCCGAGGAACAGACCGAGGGCTCCGGGAACGTCCTGGTGGGCTACGGCACCTCCGAGGCACCGGCCCGGCGCCGCAGGGTGCGACCGGGCACCCCGATGCCGCCGACGCCCCCGGCGGCCCAGCCGGCGAACGGCGCCGCCGCGCGCGAGGCCACGCCGCCCGCGGAGAGCGTGGCGCGACCCGTCGGCACGGCGGCGGGGCACAGCTCCCCGGGCCACACCTCCGAAGCCCACACCTCCGAAGCCCACGCCTCGGAAGGCCACGGCTCCGCCGGTCGCGGTCCCGCGGTGCATGGCCGCGCAGGTCACCGTCCGGACACCGCACCGGCCGACGAGGAGACCCGGGACGACGGCCCCGTGCCCGTGATCTCCCCGCTCGTGCGCCGCCTCGCCCGCGAGCACGGCCTGGATCTGCGGGAGTTGCACGGGTCAGGGCCGGACGGGCTCATCCTGCGGGCCGACGTCGAGTACGCACTGCGCGCCGCCGAGGCGCACGGCCGTACGGCACAGCCGGCCACCGAGACGCACCCGCGGGTGCCGTCGGCGCCCACCGCGCCCGTGCCGCCCGCGCAGCCCCCCGTCCGCTCCTCCGCCGCCCCGGCCGGCCTTCGTGTCCCCCTCAAGGGCATCCGCGGCGCCGTCGCCGACAAGCTCTCCCGCAGCCGGCGGGAGATCCCGGACGCCACCTGCTGGGTGGACGCCGACGCGACGGAACTCATGCGGGCGCGCACCGCGATGAACGCCGCCGGCGGGCCGAAGATCTCCCTGATCGCCCTGCTGGCCCGTATCTGCACCGCCGCCCTGGCCCGGTTCCCCGAGCTCAACTCCACGGTCGACATGGAGGCGAGAGAGGTCGTCCAACTGGACCAGGTGCACCTCGGGTTCGCCGCGCAGACCGACCGCGGACTCGTCGTCCCGGTCGTTCGGGACGCGCACGCGCGCGACGCCGAGTCGCTGACCGCGGAGTTCGCCCGGCTGACCGAGGCGGCCCGCACAGGCAGCCTCACCCCGGCGGAACTCACCGGCGGCACCTTCACGTTGAACAACTACGGAGTGTTCGGCGTCGACGGGTCCACACCGATCATCAACCACCCCGAGGCCGCGATGCTCGGCGTCGGCCGCATCATCCCCAAGCCGTGGGTGCACGAGGGCGAGCTCGCGGTCCGGCAGGTCGTCGAGCTCGCGCTCACCTTCGACCACCGGGTCTGCGACGGCGGCACGGCGGGCGGCTTCCTGCGCTATGTGGCGGACTGCGTCGAACACCCGGCGGTGCTGCTGCGCACGCTGTGACGGATCCGCCGGTGCCCGCGGCTTCCCCTGCGTTCCCTGTGATCGCGGGGGCACGCATACTCGGGGGGTGACCGCGTACGAACCGACGGGCGCGCAGGACGCCGCCGCTGCCGGACACGACCTCGCGTACGACGCCGTCGTGCTCGCCGGGGGCGGCGCGCGGCGGCTCGGCGGTGTGGACAAGCCCGGTGTGCGGGTGGGCGGGCGCCCGCTGCTCGACCGGGTGCTCGCCGCCTGCGCCGACGCGCGGAGCACCGTCGTCGTCGCCGAGCCCCGGCCGACCGCGCGAGCGGTGACCTGGGCCCGTGAGGAGCCGCCCGGCGGCGGACCGCTCGCCGCCCTGGACGCCGGGCTCCGGCACACGACCGCGGAGCAGGTCGTCGTCCTCTCGGCCGACCTGCCCTTCCTCGACGAGCGCACGGTACGGCGGCTGCTGGCCGCGCTGGGCACCAGCGGCGCCGACGGCGCGCTGCTCACCGACGCCGACGGCCGCGACCAGCCCCTCGTCGCCGCCTACCGCGCGTCCGTGCTGCGCCGCGAACTGGGCGCGCTCACCCGGGAGAACGACGGCCTCACCGGCCTCCCCCTGCGCCGGCTGACCGGCGCGCTCGGTCTCACCCGCGTCCCCGACCCCGTCGCGTCGTTCGACTGCGACACCTGGGACGACATCGCCACCGCCAGGGCACGCATCAGGGAGCATGGGCACGTGTTGGATGAATGGATTTCCGCAGTCAAGGACGAGCTGGGTCTCGACCTCGACGTCGACACCAAGCTGCTGCTGGACCTCGCCCGCGACGCCGCTCACGGCGTGGCCAGGCCCGCGGCCCCGCTGACCACCTTCCTCGTCGGGTACGCGGCGGCGCAGGCCAAGGGCGGCCAAGGCGGCCCCGAGGCTGTCGCCGAGGCCTCCCGCAAGGCCGCCGCGCTCGCCCTGCGCTGGGCGGAAGAGGCCGCCGCCCAGTCCGACGCCGCCCCCGACGCCTCCCCCGACACCCGCCCGGACGCCGGATGACCCCCCGCGGCACCCGGGCGGACGAGGACGCCGAGGACCTCGATGTCGAGGAGGTGCTCGCCCTCGTGAACGCAGACAACGGCCACCACACCCCTGGCGACCACGTGCCCGCACCCACCCCGCACGCGACGGGCCCCGACCAGCCGGACCGGCAGGCATCGGACCGGCACACGTCGGACCGGCACCAGCCGGACCGTGCCAAGCCGGACCAGCCCACGTCGGACCGCCACCACAAGGCCACCCCCTGGCCCGAGGCCCGAGAGATCGCCGCCCGCGCCGCCGTGGCCGCCAGGGCCGTCGGCCGCGCTCCCGTCTCCGTCCCCCTCGACGCCGCCCTCGGCCTCGCCCTGGCGGCCCCTCTCACCGCCCTCACCGACCTGCCCTCCTTCGACACCTCGGCCATGGACGGCTGGGCCATCGCGGGCCCCGGCCCCTGGGCCGTACGGGAAGAGGGCGTCCTGGCCGGGCACGCCGAGCCCGAGCCGCTCACCGATGGCGAGGCCGTCCGGATCGCGACCGGCGCCCGTATCCCGCCGGACACCACCGCCGTCCTGCGCAGCGAACACGGCCGCACCGACCCCAAGGGCCGGCTGCACGCCACCCGGGAGGTCCAGCAGGGCCAGGACATCCGCCCGCGCGGCCAGGAGTGCCGTAGCGGCGATCACCTGCTCGCCGTCGGCACCCTCGTGACGCCGGCCGTGCTCGGCCTGGCAGCCGCGGCCGGATACGACACCCTCACCGCCGTGCCCCGCCCCCGCGTCGAAGTCCTCGTCCTCGGCGACGAGTTGCTCACCAAGGGGCTCCCGCACGACGGACTGATCCGTGACGCCCTCGGCCCGATGCTGCCGCCCTGGCTGCGCGCACTCGGCGCCGAGGTCACCGCCGTACGCCGACTCGGCGACGACGCCAAGGCCCTGCACAAGGCCCTCACCACCTCGCGCGCCGACCTCGTCGTCACCACCGGCGGCACCGCGGCCGGTCCCGTCGACCATGTCCACCCCACCCTGCGGCGCATCGGCGCCGAACTCCTGGTGGACAGCGTCAAGGTGCGCCCCGGCCACCCCATGCTGCTGGCCCGCATCAAGGAGCACCAGTACCTCGTCGGCCTGCCCGGCAACCCCCTCTCCGCCGTCTCCGGCCTGCTCACGCTCGCCGAACCCCTGCTGCGGACGCTGGCCGCCCGCCCCGCCCCCGAGCCCTACACGCTGCCCCTGAGCGACGCGGCGCACGGGCATCCGTACGACACCCGGCTCATCCCCGTCGTCCTGCGCGGAGACCATGCCGCGCCGCTGCACTACCACGGGCCGGCCATGCTGCGGGGCATGGCGGCGGCCGATGCCGTGGCCGTCGTGCCGCCGGGCGGTATCCGTGCCGGTCAGGAGGCCGAACTGCTCGACCTGCCCTGGGCGCTCGCCGGTATCGAGGTGTGTTTCACGTGAAACTTCCGGGTCAGGACGCGATCGCCCGGCGTGCGGACGAGAGGGTCGCGACCTATCGGGTGAAGCTGCCGAAGAAGATCGTCGAGCACCCCTTCCGTCAGGTCGCCAAGCGAGTACTGCTGGCCCTGACGCTGCTCGTGCTGACGTCCTTGATCGTCTACGCCGACCATGAGGGCTACAACGACAACTCCGACGGTTCCGTCGATCTGCTCGACGCGTTCTACTACGCCACCGTCAGCCTCTCCACCACCGGATACGGCGACATCACCCCGGTCAGTGACGGCGCCCGGCTCACCAATATCTTCGTCATCACCCCCATGCGGGTGCTGTTCCTGATCATCCTGGTCGGCACCACGCTCGAGGTCCTCACCGAACGGACCCGGGAGGAATGGCGCCTGACCCGCTGGAGGTCCACCTTGCGCGACCACACGATCGTCGTCGGTTTCGGCACGAAGGGGCGATCGGCGATCCAGACCGTCTGCGCGACCGGGCTGAGGAAGGACCAGGTCATCGTGGTCGACCCCAGCTCCAAGGTGATCGAGGCGGCCGTCGCCGACGGATACGCCGGGGTCACGGGGGACGCGACGCGCAGCGAGGTGCTGATGCGGGCCGAGGTGCACAAGGCGCGGAAGATCATCATCGCCACGCAGCGGGACGACACCGCCGTCCTGGTGACCCTGACGGCCCGGCAGCTCAACCGTGGCGCGAAGATCGTGGCCGCGGTCCGCGAGGAGGAGAACGCCCCGCTGCTCAAGCAGTCCGGCGCCGACGCGGTCATCACCAGCGCCAGCGCGGCCGGCCGGCTGCTCGGCCTCTCGGTGCTCAGCCCCGCCGCCGGCATGGTCCTGGAAGACCTGATCCAGCAGGGCAGCGGGCTCGACATCGTCGAACGGCCGGTCATAAAGGCCGAGGTGGGCAAGAACCCGCGGCAGACGGACGACCTGGTGGTGAGCGTCGTACGCGGCCACCGGGTGCTCGGATACGATGATCCGGACGTCGGGACACTGGAGTTGACGGACCGGCTCATCACGATCGTGCGGGCGACGCCGGGCAGTCAGGTCGCACCTGACGAGCGGCGTCTGCCCCCGGGGGTGAAGCCGATGACGCCCCCCGGGGGATGAAGCCCCCGGGGGAACGAGGCGTCCGGGGAATGTGGCGCATTCCGGCGCCCGGCCCGGCTACTTGCGGTTGTACAGCCGCATCGTGATCGGCCCGAAGACGGCCACGAGCAGGCCCGCCCAGCCCAGCGACCAGGCGACCTCGTCCGCCGGCCAGTCGCCGCCCATCAGGCCGCGGACGGCCGACGACAGGTGGGTGATCGGGCTGTTGTTGACGAAGGCCTGGAGCCAGCCCGGCATGGTCTTCGGGTCGACGAACACGTTGGACAGGAACGTGAGCGGGAAGATCACCATCATGCTGACGCCCATGACGGACTTCTCGGAGCGCAGCATCAGACCGAACATCGTCCAGATCCACGAGAACGCGAACGAAAAGGCCACCAGCAGCGCGATCCCGGCGAGCACTCCGCCGACGCCGCCGTCCGGCCGGTAGCCCAGGATGATGCCGACGGTGAGCATCACCACGGACGCGATCGTGTAGCGCAGGGCGTCGCCCAGCAGATAGCCGACCATCGTCGACGGCCGCCAGATCGGCAGGGACCGGAAGCGGTCGAAGACGCCCTTCTCGATGTCGGTGTTCACCGAGACACCGGTGTACATCGTGATCATCACGACCGACATCACCAGGATGCCCGGCAGCAGGAACTGGATGTACTCCTTCGGGGACCCGGCCAGGGCGCCCCCGAACAGGTACGTGTACATCAGCACCATCATGATCGGGAATGCGGTGACGTCGAAGAGCTGCTCCGGCACATGCTTGATCTTCAGGATCGCCCGCCAGCCGAAGGTCATCGAGGCCGACCAGGCGCTGGGCCGCGGCGGCCGCTCCCCGGAGACCAGCAGCGCGGCGAGCGACTCGGCGCTGACGGGGGCGAGTTCCTTACTCTCGGTCTGCGTCGCGGTGCTCATGCCGCCACCTCGTCCTTGTCGTCCTTCGCGTCCTTGGCGTTCTTGCTGTTCTTGCCCTGCTCGTCGTTCTGGCCGTCGCGCGTGTCGTGGCCGGTGAGGGCGAGGAAGACCTCGTCCAGGCTGGGCTGGCCCAGCGAGAAGTTGTCGACGGTGATGCCGGTGCGGGCCAGCTCGGCGAGCGCGCGGCCCGCCTGTTCCGCGGCTCCCCGGCCGTTGTCCGCCCCGGAGCCGACGCGGGCGGTGAGAGCCACGGGATCGGGCTCCAGCTGCACGTCCGCGTCCAGGGTCAGCCGCAGCACCCGCTCGGCCTCCGGCCGCTGCGCCGCGTCGCGCAGCCGCAGATGCACGGAACCGGCGCCCACGGACGCCTTCAGCTCGCCCTTGGTCCCCTCGGCGATCACCTTGCCGCGGTCGATGACGGCGATCCGGGACGCCAGCTGGTCCGCCTCGTCCAGGTACTGCGTGGTCAGCAGCACGGTGGTGCCCTGGGCGACGACCGCGCGCACGATGTCCCAGACCTGGTTGCGGCTGCGCGGGTCGAGGCCGGTCGTCGGCTCGTCGAGGAACAGCAGGTCGGGGGTGTTCAGAATGGACGCGGCGATGTCGATACGGCGCCGCATGCCGCCGGAGTAGTTCTTGACCTGCTTCCCGGCCGCGTCCGACAGCCCGAAGGCCTCCAGCAGCTGCCCGGCCCGCTCCCGCGCGGCGTGCTTGCCGTGTCCGAGGAGCCGGCCCAGCAGGACGAGGTTCTCGGTGCCGGTCAGGTCCTCGTCGACGGAGGCGTACTGGCCGGTCAGGCTCACCCTGCCGCGCACCTCGTCGGCCTCGCGGACGACGTCGTGGCCGAAGACATGGGCTTCACCGCCGTCGGGTCGTAGGAGGGTGGCGAGCATCTTCACCGTGGTCGTCTTGCCGGCGCCGTTCGGGCCGAGGACGCCGTAGACCGTGCCGGCCGGAACCGCGAGGTCCACGCCGTCGACGGCCCGTGTCTCACCGAACGTCTTCACCAGGCCCGCGGTCTCGATCGCGAGACCGGACGTCGTCTGCGTGCTCATGCTTCGGGGTTCCTTCCGAGTGGCCTTCCGCGTTCTTGGGCTACGCATGGGGAGACCTTTACGGTCCCGCAAACTCATCGGTTCCGCCCAGGGATTTTCGACCGGACCCGCCCAAGGACCGAGGGGCTGGGGGACCGGGGGCTGAGGGGACGGGGGACGGGGGACCGAGGGGATGAGAGGGCCCGCGGGACCGGGGGCGAGGGATGAGGGGCCCGAGGGGCTGGAGACCGAGAGGCTGACGAGCCGGGGACGGGGCCGATGGACTGATCCGGGCCGGGCCCCGGGGATGAGGGAGGCGGGGCCAAAGGGCTGGGCGTCGGGGGCAGGGTGAGGGACTGGGCGTTCGGGGGTGAGGCAGCGCAGCAGACCGGGACCGGTGCGGCGGGCGGCGGCGGGCAGAGGGACTGGGCGTCGGAGTGAGGCAGGGCGAGGGACTGGGCGCCGGGTCGCGGGTCCCGGGGAGTAGCGTCCGTCCCATGCATGCGATCACGATTCCCGAACCTGGTGGGCCCGAGGCGCTGGTGTGGGACGAGGTCCCCGATCCCGTGCCCGGTGAGGGCGAGGTACTGGTCGAGGTGGTGGCCGGGGCCGTCAACCGCGCCGACATCCTGCAACGGCAGGGCTTCTACAACCCACCGCCCGGCGCCTCCCCCTACCCGGGCCTGGAGTGCTCCGGCCGGATCGCCGAGCTCGGCCCCGGCGTCTCCGGCTGGGCCGTCGGCGACGAGGTGTGCGCGCTGCTCTCGGGCGGCGGTTACGCCGAGAAGGTCGCCGTACCGGCCGGCCAACTGCTGCCCGTGCCCAAGGGCGTGAGCCTCACTCAGGCCGCCGCCCTGCCCGAGGTGGTGTGCACGGTCTGGTCGAACGTCTTCATGGTGGCCCATCTGCGCCCCGGCGAGACCCTCCTCGTGCACGGCGGTTCCAGCGGCATCGGCACGATGGCCATCCAGCTCGCCAAGGCCGTCGGCGCCAAGGTCGCCGTCACGGCGGGCAGCAAGGAGAAGCTCGACCGGTGCGCCGAGCTGGGCGCCGACATCCTCGTCAACTACCGGGAACAGGACTTCGTCGCCGAGGTCAAGAAGGCCACCGACGGTGCCGGCGCCGACGTCATCCTCGACAACATGGGCGCCAAGTACCTCGACCGCAACGTCCAGGCCCTCGCCGTCAGCGGCCGTCTCGCCATCATCGGCATGCAGGGCGGCGTCAAGGGCGAGCTCAACATCGGCGCGCTCCTGGCCAAGCGCGGCGCCATCAGCGCGACCTCGCTGCGCGCCCGTCCCCTCGGCGAGAAGGCCGCGATCGTAGCTGCCGTACGCGAGCACGTCTGGCCCCTGCTGGACGCCGGCCACGTACGCCCGGTCGTCGACCGCGAGATCCCGATGAACGACGCGGCCGAGGCACACCGTGTACTGGAGGAGAGCGGTCACGTCGGCAAGGTGCTCCTGGTGACGCCGTAGCACCGGTCCGGCCGCTCCGGCCCCTCGGCTGACCTGGCCGATCCGGCTGCCCCGGGCCGTCCCGACCGGCCGGGCGGCCCTGGGGCCCGTCCCACCGGACAGGCCCTACCCGCGCCGCAGCCGGAGACCGACGAAGGCGAGGCCCAGGCCGAGCCCGATGAGGACCAGGCCGGTGCCGAGCGGCAGGACCTGCAGCACGGGCTCGGCGGGGTCGGCGGCGTGCGCGACGGGCTGCCGGGCGGGCGGGTCGGCCGGGGCGAGAGGGCCCGTGGAGGACTCGTCGGCACCGTCCGAGCTCTCGGCCGGCGGCCTCCCCGCGTCACCGTCGCCTTCCTGGTCCCCCTCTCGGTCGCCTTCCCGTCCATAGGGGTCGTGCCGTGCCGCCGCCTCCTCTTCCTCCAGCGGCCCCTTCTCCCGCCCCGGCCGCTCCCGCCCCTCTCCAGCCCGGCTCCCGGCCCGGGAGGGCCCGTCGGACGGGGCGGGACGAAAGGCGCCGGGCCCATGAGCGCTGGAGGTGGGGGACGCCCCGGAACGCCGGTCCTGCCGGCCCTGGCCGTCCTTCCGGTCCCGCCTGTCCTCGCTGTCGCCCCTGTCCTTCGGGTCGCCCCTGTCCTTGGGGTCGTCCCTGTCCTTGGGGTCGTCCCTGTCCTTCGCGTCCTGCCGGGCCGCCTCGGAACCGCCGTGCTTCCCGGCATCACCGGACACCCCGGGCCGCCCGGATTTCCCGGGCCGCCCCGACTCCCCCGAACCGGTCGACGCGGCCGACGAGGCCGAAGGGGCCCCGGACGGGCCCGCGGCGCTGGCGGAGGGCCGGGACTCGGCCGTGGGGGCGGGGCGGCTCGCGCCGGCGCTGGAGGGGGCCTCGGAGCCGGCCGTAGGGAAGCCCTTGGGCGTGGAGGGAGCCGAGGGCGTCCGTGAAGCGGTCGGGGAGTCGGAGGAGGAGCCGGACGCGGTCGGCCCCCGCGGGCCCTCGAAGCAGTACGCCGTGCCGGCCACCCCGTATGGCCCCACGACCAGCCCCGTCACCAGCACACCCACCGTCCCGGCCGTCCGCAGCGCGCCCCTCGACGAGCCGCGCCGGTCACCGCGAGCGGTGCGCGGCCACCCCCGCCCCCCGCGTACCACCGCCAGCCATGAAGTCATGGAACAAGCGTCACAGCACGGGACGTACCCGGCATTCCGAACTGCGCCACCCGACCGAACCGGGCGCACGCCCGCACCCGCCGACACGGCGCCCCACGGAATCCGCGCCGGTGTAAACGGTGGATCACCCCACACAGGGGGCACCACGATGATGAGCTGTACGGGTGCGAGAGAATGGCGGCATGGAGATGCCGAGGAACGAAAGGTCGTCCGAGAACCCCCAGATCCTGGTCGTGGGCCAGGACGGGATGGCGCTCAGCGGCGGCAACGGAGACGAGGACTCCCGCGAGATCCCGGTGACGGAGCAGGTCGAGCAACCGGCGAAGGTCATGCGGATCGGCAGCATGATCAAGCAGCTGCTCGAGGAGGTGCGCGTCGCTCCCCTGGACGAGGCGAGCCGGGTCCGGCTGAAGGAGATCCACGCGAGCTCCGTGAAGGAGCTGGAGGACGGCCTGGCCCCGGAGCTCGTCGAGGAGCTGGAGCGGCTCTCCCTGCCGTTCACGGACGAGGCGACACCGAGCGACGCGGAACTGCGGATCGCGCAGGCCCAGTTGGTCGGCTGGCTGGAGGGCCTCTTCCACGGCATCCAGACCACGCTCTTCGCCCAGCAGATGGCCGCCCGTGCCCAGCTGGAGCAGATGCGCCGCGCTCTTCCGCCGGGCGTCGGCGGTCACGAGGAGGGTGGCGAACACCGCCAGGGCGGTCCGTACCTGTAGGACACCCGTAGGAACCGAAGACGTCCGACCTGTACGCGAAGGGCCCGGCAGCCGCTGCTGCCGGGCCCTTTCAGTCCGCCGCGGTCACTGTCGTACCGGGATCACTCCGGGTTGCCCGTGGAGACCTGGAACTCCAGCTCCGGAGGGTTGTCCGGGTCCATGTCGTAACGCGCCGAGGGCGACTGCCGCATGATGGTGCCCTCGCCGAAGGTGTTCTCGTCGACGTCGACCTTCTTGTACTTCCAGTTCGCGGCGTCGAGGCACTTGACGACGGACGGCCAGTACTTGAAGGAGAAGTCCGGCATCTGCACCTTGTCGGGGTCGAGGAGGGACTCCCGCGGCTCGGTGCACTCGGTCGTCTCGACCGTGTCGCCGCTGTCCCCCGCCCGGTAGCCGGGCTTCTTCGACGTCGTCGCCGTGGCGGTCGAGCCGCCCGTTCCGCCGGTGCCGCCGTCGTCCTCGGTGCCGCCGCCGGTCAGGGTCAGGGCCGCGATCAGGCCGCCCACCGCGACGACGGACACGACGATCGAGCCGATGATCACCGGCCGGTTGTTCTTACCGCCGCCCGAACCGGACTGCCGCTGGGGCGACATGGTGTACGGCGGCGGTGTCGCGTGGCCCGGCTGCGGGGAGTACGAGGCCGGGGGCGGCGTCTGGAATCCGTGCTGCTGCGGGTAGCCGTACGCGGGCGACGGCATCGACGGCGGCGGGGTGCCGTACGGATTCGGAGCCGGGGTCTGCGGGGTCTGCGGGTAAGGCGTCTGGACGGGGCCCGCGGGCGGTGGTGCCTGGCCGACCGGCGGGAACACCGAGGCGCCCACACCCTGGCTGTGCTGCGTCTGCGCGCCCGGCACGATGCTGGGCGGGGCGGCCTGGAAGGACGCGGCCACGCGCAGGCACTCGTCGCGCATGGACTCGGCGCTGGGGAAACGTTCGTTGGGGTTCTTCTTCAGGGCGCGGGCGACCAGCGCGTCCACTGCGGGCGGCAGCGCGCGGTTGACGGAGGACGGAGCCACCGGCTCCTCCTGCACATGCGCGTACGCGATGGCCAGCGGGGAGTCGGCGTCGAACGGCAGCCGCCCGGTGACGAGTTGGAACAGCATGATGCCGACCGAATAGAGGTCGGAGCGGGCGTCCACACCGCGGCCGAGGGCCTGTTCCGGCGAGAGGTACTGCGGGGTGCCGACGACCATGCCGGTCTGTGTCATGGACGTCACACCGGACTGCATGGCGCGCGCGATGCCGAAGTCCATGACCTTCACGACGCCGCGCTTGTTCATCATCACGTTGCCCGGCTTGATGTCCCGGTGGACCAGGCCCATCTCGTGGCTGATCTCCAGCGCCGCGAGCACATCCGCGGTGATCTTCAGCGCCTTGTCGGCGGGCATCGCGCCGAACTGCCGGACATCCGCGTCGAAGACCGAGCTGAGCGGGCGGCCCTCGATGTACTCCATGACGATGTACGGCGTCGTCATGCCGTCGACATCGTCCTCGCCGGTGTCGAAGACCGAGACGATATTGGTGTGCGTGAGCTTCGCCACGGCCTGGGCCTCGCGGCGGAAGCGCTCGCGGAACGCCTGTTCGCGGCCCAGTTCGGTGTGCAGGGTCTTGACCGCTACCTGCCGGTCGAGCACGGAGTCGTACGCGAGGTGCACCGAGGCCATGCCGCCCTCGCCGAGCAAGTCGCGCAGCTGATAGCGGCCGCCGGCCAGCGCCCGCCCCGCGTATCGGCCCTGTGCGCCGTCCTGGCTCATGTTCCGCGTCCCCCGTAGCCTCTCGGGCGCCTGCGACTGCCGTGGACCGGCAATCCCGAGTGATCCAATGTGCTATTCCCGGCCAAGTCTGCCCCACGGCACTGACAGGTCAAGCGCGGTGCCCGTTCCGTGACCGTACGCGAAGGGAGCGTCGCGGAAGCGTTACAAGGGTCGTACGGCCGGTGCACAGAATTTGCACGAGTGGACGGGGAACCGGTTTGATGGCCGGTCCGTCTCCTTCCGGTTGGGACGGCCGTCTCGGACCGACGGCTTGCGCGGAGGCTGTAGCGTGGCCGACGGAGACCGTAACAACACCGCGCGCACCGCGGGCAGAAACGACGGCGAGGACTGATGGCACAGCAGCAGCGCGCTCAGGGCCCGTCCGACCCCGAGGCGGCTGGCGGCGGTATGTCAGACGCGCCGGAAATGTGGGGTAATGGCGGACTTGTCGGGGACGGCCGTTATCGGCTGACCCGCAGACTCGGCCGGGGCGGCATGGCCGAGGTGTTCGCGGCCGAGGACGTGCGCCTCGGACGAACCGTGGCGGTCAAGCTGCTGCGCGCCGACCTCGCCGAGGACCCGGTGTCCAAGGCCCGCTTCACGCGCGAGGCCCAGTCGGTGGCCGGCCTCAACCACCACGCCATCGTCGCCGTGTACGACTCCGGCGAGGACGTCGTCGGCGCCCACAGCGTGCCGTACATCGTGATGGAGATCGTCGAGGGCCGCACCATCCGCGACCTCCTCCTCAACGCCGAGGCACCCGGCCCCGAGCAGGCGCTGATCATCGTCTCCGGCGTCCTGGAGGCCCTCGCCTACTCGCACCAGCACGGCATCGTGCACCGCGACATCAAGCCCGCCAACGTCATCATCACGCACAACGGCGCCGTGAAGGTGATGGACTTCGGCATCGCCCGCGCCCTGCACGGCGCTCAGTCGACGATGACGCAGACCGGCATGGTCATGGGCACGCCGCAGTACCTCTCGCCCGAGCAGGCGCTCGGCAAGGCCGTCGACCACCGTTCCGACCTGTACGCGACGGGCTGCCTCCTCTACGAACTCCTCGCGCTGCGCCCGCCGTTCACCGGCGAGACCCCGCTGTCGGTGGTCTACCAGCACGTCCAGGACATCCCGACCCCGCCGTCCGAGGTCTCCGACGCCGTGCCGCCGGAGCTGGACGGCCTGGTCATGCGCTCGCTCGCCAAGGAGCCGGACGACCGGTTCCAGACCGCCGAGGAGATGCGCGGCCTGGTCCAGTACGGCCTGCAGATGCTGTACGACCAGGGCGGCCACACCGGCACCTGGAACACCGGCCCGGTGACCATGCACGACGGCCGGCACACCCCGGCCTCGGGCTTCGCGAACACCACGGTCATGGGGCACCCCGGCGACTCTGGCTCCGGCACCACCCAGATCCCGCAGCCGATCCTGCCCAACCGGTACGGGGGCGGCGACGACGGCGGCTTCGAGGGGCACGGCAACAAGGGCGGCGGCCGCGGCAAGCTGTGGATCCTGGCCGTCTTCGCGGTGATCGCCATCGCGGCCGGTGTCGCGCTGGCGCTGCAGAACGGCGGCGGCGGTGGCGGCGGTGGCGGCGACACCACGCCGACGCCGACCACGTCCCAGACCACCGAGGACAAGGCGACCGACGAGGCCACGGACGAGGCGACCGAGGACCCGACCGACGAGGTCACCGACGACGGCAGCGGCACGGGAACCGACCCGACCTACCAGCCGACGCAGGACCCGACGTACGAGCCGACCGAGGACCCGACGTACGAGCCGACCGAGGACCCGACCACGGCCGAGCCCACCGAGGAGCCGACCGAGGACCCGACGCAGGAGCCGACCGAGGACCCGACCGTGGAGCCCACGGAGGAGCCGACGGCGCCCACCGGCGGCGCCATCGGAGGCGGCGCCTGAGCGGACCGGCGTGCCGCCCGTCGGCACCCCACGACTCACCCACGCGCGCGTGCGGCCCGGACACGGGCTCCACGCGCGCGTGCCGTTTTGATCTCCCTTTCGCCGATCTCCGCCCGGCGACTCTTCCCGTGACCTGGGTCACCGATATAACGTGCCGTTGTTCCGGCCCCCTGCAAGGCTGTGACCAGGAGTTGTTCCCGACTTTCGCGATTTTACTTGGAAATCCAAGCAAAATCGCAGGTCAGGAAGGGTTTCACAGAAATGTGGAGCACTGGGTAACGTGCCTTTTGCAGGGCGCTCGCCGGGGCACCTGTCACGCCTGTCCCCCAACGCGCCGCACCCACCCTGTGCGTCCGTAGGGCTTCAGGTGAGCCGCACTGGCACCCGGCGAACCCGGGATGCCGGACCGACGGAGGAGCACACGTGACCGTGGAGAGCACTGCCGCGCGAAAGCCGCGACGCAGCGCCGGTACCAAGAGCACGGCCGGCAAGACAACCGCAAGGAAAACGCCGAGCACGGACCCCGAGCTCGTGCAGTTGCTGACGCCCGAGGGCAAGCGCGTCAAGAACGCCGAGTACGACAAGTACGTCGCCGGCATCACCCCCGAAGAGCTCCGCGGCCTCTACCGCGACATGGTGCTCACCCGCCGCTTCGACGCCGAGGCCACCTCCCTGCAGCGCCAGGGCGAGCTGGGCCTGTGGGCCTCGCTGCTCGGCCAGGAGGCCGCGCAGATCGGCTCCGGCCGCGCCACCCGCGAGGACGACTACGTCTTCCCGACCTACCGCGAGCACGGCGTCGCCTGGTGCCGCGGGGTCGACCCGACCAACCTGCTCGGCATGTTCCGCGGCGTGAACAACGGCGGCTGGGACCCCAACAGCAACAACTTCCAGCTGTACACGATCGTCATCGGCTCCCAGACGCTGCACGCCACCGGCTACGCGATGGGCATCGCCAAGGACGGCGCCGACAGCGCGGTCATCGCCTACTTCGGCGACGGCGCCTCCAGCCAGGGCGACGTGGCCGAGTCCTTCACCTTCTCCGCGGTCTACAACGCCCCGGTCGTGTTCTTCTGCCAGAACAACCAGTGGGCGATCTCCGAGCCGACCGAGAAGCAGACCCGGGTGCCGCTCTACCAGCGCGCCCAGGGCTACGGCTTCCCCGGCGTCCGGGTCGACGGCAACGACGTCCTGGCCTGTCTCGCCGTGACGAAGTGGGCGCTGGAGCGTGCCCGCAGCGGCGAGGGACCGACGCTGGTCGAGGCGTACACGTACCGCATGGGCGCCCACACCACCTCCGACGACCCCACCCGCTACCGCGGCGACGAGGAGCGTCAGGCCTGGGAGGCGAAGGACCCGATCCTGCGCCTGCGCGCCTATCTCGAGGCCTCAAACCACGCGGACGAGGGATTTTTCGCGGAACTGGAGACCGAGAGCGAGGCGTTGGGCAAACGAGTGCGCGAGGCGGTCCGCGCCATGCCGGACCCGGACCACTTCGCCATCTTCGAGAACGTGTACGCGGACGGGCATGCGCTCGTCGACGAGGAGCGCGCCCAGTTCGCCGCCTACCAGGCGTCGTTCGCGGACGTGGAGGGGGTCTGACATGGCAGCGGACAAGATGGCTCTGGCCAAGGCGATCAACGAGTCGCTGCGCCGCGCGCTGGACACGGACCCCAAGGTCCTCGTCATGGGCGAGGACGTCGGCAAGCTCGGCGGCGTCTTCCGGGTGACGGACGGCCTCCAGAAGGACTTCGGCGAGAGCCGTGTCATCGACACCCCGCTCGCGGAGTCCGGCATCGTCGGCACGGCGATCGGTCTCGCCCTGCGCGGCTACCGCCCGGTCGTGGAGATCCAGTTCGACGGCTTCGTCTTCCCGGCCTACGACCAGATCGTCACGCAGCTGGCGAAGATGCACGCGCGCTCGCTGGGCAAGGTCAAGCTGCCGGTCGTCGTGCGGATCCCCTACGGCGGCGGCATCGGCGCGGTGGAGCACCACTCGGAGTCCCCCGAGTCGCTCTTCGCGCACGTGGCCGGCCTGAAGGTCGTCTCCCCGTCGAACGCGTCCGACGCGTACTGGATGATGCAGCAGGCCATCCAGAGCGACGACCCGGTGATCTTCTTCGAGCCCAAGCGCCGCTACTGGGACAAGGGCGAGGTCAACACCGAGGCCATCCCGGGACCCCTGCACAAGGCGAAGGTCGTCCGCGAGGGTTCCGACCTCACCCTGGCCGCCTACGGCCCGATGGTGAAGCTCTGCCAGGAGGTCGCCGACGCGGCCGCCGAGGAGGGCCGCAGCCTGGAGGTCCTGGACCTGCGCTCGGTCTCCCCGATCGACTTCGACTCCATCCAGGCCTCCGTCGAGAAGACCCGCCGGCTGATCGTGGTCCACGAGGCCCCGGTGTTCTTCGGCTCGGGCGCGGAGATCGCCGCCCGGATCACCGAGCGCTGCTTCTACCACCTGGAGGCCCCGGTGCTGCGGGTCGGCGGCTATCACGCCCCGTATCCGCCGGCGCGTCTGGAGGAGGAGTACCTGCCGGGCCTGGACCGGGTGCTCGACGCCGTCGACCGTGCCCTGGCGTACTGAGGAGAGGGTCGTGACGACGATGACGGAAGCGTCCGTGCGCGAGTTCAAGATGCCCGACGTGGGCGAAGGGCTCACCGAGGCCGAGATCCTCAAGTGGTACGTCCAGCCGGGCGACACGGTCACCGACGGCCAGGTGGTGTGCGAGGTCGAGACCGCCAAGGCGGCCGTCGAGCTGCCCATCCCGTACGACGGCGTGGTCCGCGAGCTGCACTTCCCCGAGGGCACCACGGTGGACGTCGGCACGGCGATCATCGCCGTGGACCTGGGCGGCGGGGCGGCCCCGGCCGCCGAGGCGCCGGACCGGGCCGAGGCTCCCGCCGAGACGGCGCCGGAGGAGGCCGAGCCGCAGGGCCGCCAGCCGGTGCTGGTCGGGTATGGCGTGGCCGCGTCCTCCACCAAGCGCCGGCCGCGCAAGGGAGCCGACGTCCCGCGTCAGGAGCCCGCGGCCCAGGCCCTGCAGTCCGAGCTGAACGGCCACGGCCCCGTGGCGGCCGTGACGCCGCCCCGGCCGCTGGCCAAGCCTCCGGTGCGCAAGCTGGCGAAGGACCTGGGCGTCGACCTGGCCGCGGTGACGCCGACCGGCCCCGACGGCATCATCACCCGCGAGGACGTCCACGCCGCGGCGGCCCCGCAGGCCCCGGCCGCCGAACCGGTCCCGCAGGTCACCCCGGCCGGCCCGGTCACCGCGCCCGCCGCTGCTCCAGCGCCGGTGCTCGCGTACGACACCGCCCGGGAGACCCGTATCCCGGTCAAGGGCGTCCGTAAGGCGACGGCGGCGGCGATGGTCGGCTCGGCGTTCACGGCACCGCATGTCACGGAGTTCGTGACGGTGGACGTGACGCGCACGATGAAGCTGGTCGAGGAGCTCAAGCAGGACAAGGAGTTCGCCGGTCTGCGCGTGAATCCGTTGCTGCTGATCTCCAAGGCCCTGCTGGTGGCGATCAAGCGGCATCCGGACGTCAACGCGTCCTGGGACGAGGCCAACCAGGAGATCGTGCGGAAGCACTACGTGAACCTGGGCATCGCGGCGGCGACCCCGCGCGGTCTGATCGTCCCGAACATCAAGGACGCCCACGCCAAGACGCTCCCGCAGCTCGCGGAGGCGCTCGGCGAGCTGGTGTCGACGGCGCGGGACGGCAAGACGACTCCGGCGGCGATGCAGGGCGGCACGGTGACCATCACCAACGTCGGCGTCTTCGGCGTCGACACCGGCACCCCGATCCTCAACCCCGGCGAGTCCGCGATCCTCGCGGTCGGCGCGATCAAGCTCCAGCCGTGGGTGCACAAGGGCAAGGTGAAGCCGCGTCAGGTCACGACGCTGGCGCTCAGCTTCGACCACCGGCTGGTGGACGGGGAGCTGGGCTCCAAGGTCCTGGCGGACGTGGCGGCGATCCTGGAGCAGCCGAAGCGGCTGATCACCTGGGCGTGAGCCCGTAGGAGCGGCGAGCGGAGCAGCGAAAGGGGCGGCCACTGTCGAGTGGCCGCCCCGTTTCGTCGACGTGAGCCTCAGCGGGCGTCAGATCTTGGCGTAGCCGTAGTTGATCAGCTTCTTCACGTCGGTCGTGCGGCTGGCCTCGTTCGGGGCGGTGAGGACGGTGCCCATCACCGACTCGCCGTTGAGCGTGGCCGCGAAGACGAGGCAGTACTTGGCCTCGGTGCCGGAGCCGGTCTTCACACCGAGCGTGCCGTTCCAGCCGAGCAGCGTGTTGGTGTTCTTCCACGCGGCCATCGTGCGGGTGGCGCCGGTCTTCGTGATCGTCTTCGCCGTGTACGACTTGGTCTTCACGACGGTCTTGAAGGTGGAGCTCTTCATCGCGCTGCGGGCGAGCTTGGTCAGGTCGCGCGGCGTCGAGTAGTTCGAGCCATTGCTTATGCCGTCGAACGAATCGAAGTGCGTGTTCGTCATGCCCAGGCTCTTGGCCATGGTGTTCATCTTGCCGATGAAGTTCTTGGTGCGGGCCGCGACCGTCGAGCCGGAACCGAACTTGTCGGCGAGGGTCATCGCGGCGTCACAGCCCGACTTGAGCATCATCCCGTACAGCAGCTGACGGACGGTGACCTTGTCGCCGACGATCAGGTTCGCCGACGAGGCGCCCTTGGAGACGATGTAGTTGCTGACCTCCTTGCGGATGGTGACCTTGGTGTCCAGGTTCAGGTTCGACTGCGAGAGCACGACCTTCGCGGTCATGATCTTGGTGGTGGAGGCGGTCAGCCGCTTGGTGTCGGCGGACTTGGCGAACAGCGTCTTGCCGTTCGCGCTGTTCATGAGGAACCCGCCCTTGGCGCTGATCGAGGGCGCGGTGACGGCCTGCGCGGGCACCGCGGTGATCGCCCCGGAGGCGATGACGGCGCCGGTCGTGAGCACGACGGCGGCGGCTCTACGGACACGCACGCCCTTGACTGCACTTATCAACTGAAATACCCCGATTACGTCTAATGCCCCGAAAGTGCGGCCGAATTGGAGGGGAAAGAAAGTGGGGCCGCACGTGTGTGACACGTAACTAGCACAGAAGGTTGTGCGACACGTGGGGTGGGTGGTGCTTCTTTGCCGGAAGATTTCGCAGATCGCACGGATTCCGCCGCGAAGTCCGCATGCTGGAATGACCACCAGCATGCGTACGTGTTGTATCTATGCTGTGGGCATGCCTTCCGCCCCGCCCTCGCCCCTCAAGCAGCCACCCGCCGCCGACCGCGTCTACACCCACGTCAAGCAGGGCGTCCTGGACCGTCGTTACGAGGGCGGCACCCTCCTCACCGAGGGCGAACTCGCCGAGGCCGTCGGCGTGTCGCGCACGCCGGTGCGCGAGGCGCTGCTGCGGCTGGAGGTCGAAGGGCTGATCAAGCTCTACCCGAAGAAGGGCGCCCTGGTCCTGCCCGTATCCGCGCAGGAGATCAAGGACGTCGTGGAGACCCGGATGCTCGTCGAGGAGCACGCCGCGCGCAAGGCCGTCCCCGCGCCCCCCGGGCTCATCGCGCGCCTGGAGGAGCTGCTCGCCCAGCAGAAGGCACAGGCCGCCGCCGGCGACCTCGCCGGAGCCGCCGTCACCGACCGTTGCTTCCACGCCGAGATCGTCCGCAGCGGCGGCAACGAGATCCTGTCCCGGCTCTACGACCAACTGCGCGACCGGCAACTGCGCATGGGCGTCGCGGTCCTGCACTCCCACCCCGACCGGATCGCCAAGACCCTGACCGAGCACGAGGAGATCCTTCAGGCCCTGCGCTCCGCCGACGCCGAGGCCGCCGTCGGGCTGGTCCACCGGCACATCGGCTGGTTCTCGCACCTCGCACGGGGTGAGGAGCGATGAGGTCCAGCGCACTGCCCGGCGACCCTCCCGGCGGCTGCCGCGCCGTCGCCGTCTGGGGCATAGGCGTCTCGGTCTACTTCGTCGCCGTCATCTTCCGAACGTCCCTCGGCGTCGCCGGCCTCGACGCCGCCGACCGCTTCGAGGTGAACGCCTCGGCCCTGTCGACGTTCTCGATCCTCCAGCTGCTCGTCTACGCCGGCATGCAGATACCCGTCGGCCTGCTCGTCGACCGGCTCGGCACCAAGAAGGTGCTCGGCCTGGGCGTGGTGCTGTTCACCGCGGGCCAACTCGGCTTCGCCTTCTCGCCGTCGTACGGCATGGCCCTCGCCTCGCGCGCCCTGCTGGGCTGCGGCGACGCGATGACGTTCATCAGCGTGCTGCGGCTGGGCAGCCGCTGGTTCCCGGCCCGCCGCGGCCCGCTCATCGCACAGCTCGCCGGCCTCGCGGGCATGGCGGGCAACCTCGTCTCCACCCTCGTCCTGGCCCGGCTGCTGCACGGAGTGGGCTGGACGGCCGCGTTCGCCGGCAGCGCCGGTGCCGGCGTCGTGGTGTTCGTCCTGCTCCTGCTGTTCCTGAAGGACCACCCCGAGGGCCACGAGCCCGAGCCGCTTCCGCACCAGGGCGCGGCATACGTACGCCGTCAGATCGCCGCGTCCTGGCGGGAGCCGGGCACCCGGCTGGGCCTGTGGGTGCACTTCACCACGCAGTTCCCGGCGATGGTGTTCCTGCTGCTGTGGGGCATGCCGTTCCTCGTGGAGGCGCAGGGGCTGTCCCGGGCGACCGCCGGTGAACTGCTCACCCTCGTCGTCCTGTCGAACATGGTCGTGGGTCTCGTCTACGGCCAGGTCGTCGCCCGGCACCACGAGGCGCGGCTGCCGCTGGCCCTCGGCACGGTCGGCGCGACCGCGCTGTTGTGGGCCACGACGCTGGCCTGGCCCGGCGAGACGGCGCCGATGTGGCTGCTCATCGTGCTGTGCACGGTGCTCGGGGCCTGCGGGCCTGCCTCGATGCTCGGCTTCGACTTCGCGCGGCCCGCGAACCCGCCGGAGCGGCAGGGCACCGCGTCCGGCATCACCAACATGGGCGGCTTCGTGGCCTCGATGACCACGCTGTTCGCGATCGGCGTGCTGCTGGACGCGACCGGGGACGACTACGCCGTCGCCTTCTCGGTGGTCTTCGTCCTCCAGGCACTGGGCGTCAGCCAGATCCTGCGGCTGCGCAGGCGGGCGGCGCGCAGGGAGCGGGAACGGCTGGTCGCCAGCAGGGTGGAGACGGTTCACGTTCCCGCCTGAACCGGCGGAGGGCCGGTGGGCCAGAGGGCGAGGACCGGGGTTCAGAGGGCGGGGACGAGGGTGAGGTACGCCAGCCCCAGCACGCCGCGGTAGCTCATCCACCGGGCGCGGTGGCGGTCGAGGTCCTCGCGGGTCTCGGCGGCCAGGGGGTGGCCGGGGTTCCGGGCCAGCCACACCTCGGCGTCCGCCTGGTACGCCGACTCGAACTCCTCCCACTCGTCGAGGCTCGCCGTCTCGGTCCACTCCGGGCGGAAGCCCGCGGCGACCGCGAGGTCGAGGAGGGTGGCGAGGTCGTGGTGGTCGGTCGCGGCTGCCCCGGGCCACATGCCCTTGAGTTCGGCGGGGGTCGGGGGGCGTTGCCAGAAGCCCTCGCCGAGCAGGACGCGGCCGTTGTCGGTGACCAGGCGGCGTAGTTCGCGCAGGGCCTCGGGGGTGTGGTCGGGCGTTCTGGCGGTGCTGAGTGCCTGGCTCGCGCCGACGCACAGGACCAGGTCGGCGGGGCCGCGGCGGGTTCCGACGGCGGACTCCTCGACGAACTCGACCCGGGAGGTCAGGCCTCTGGCCTCGGCGTTGTCGCGGCCGCGGGCGAGGTCGCGGGGGTTCACGTCGATGCCGGTGCCCTTCGCGGTGGGCGCCGCCGTGAGGACGCGCAGCAGCAACTCGCCCCAGCCGCAGCCTATGTCCAGGACGGTGGTCGGGGCGGGGCGGGTGAGGCGGTGGACCAGGCGGTCGGCGCGTGTCTCCGACAGGGGGCCGTGGAAGGTGAGTCGGGTCAGGCGGGGTGGGGTGGTGTCAGTCACGGCGGGACGTTAGCCGGGGGTGGGTGGCGGGCGACAACGGTTTTCGCCCCCGCCGCGCCCCTACCCGTCCCATCCCTGGGGGCTGCCGCCCCCAGCTCCCCGGCCGGCCCTGCGGACCTCGTCCTCGAGCGCCGGACGGGCTGGGGGTGTCTGGGCCAGCGTGGCCGCCTGTGGGTGGGTGGGGGTTCGGGACGGCAGTGGCCCGGCCTCTCGAGCGCCGGGCCGGGCTCAACGGGGCTACGGCGTCACCGTGAAGTTGCGCAGGATCGCCGCCGACAGGTCCGTGTCGCCCTCTGTCTTCACGCGGTCCGTCGCCGCTTCCGGGGTGACGCGGCCGCAGGCGAGGCGGACGTAGGTTTCCCAGTCGAGGGTGAGGGTGGCGGCGGGGCCCAGGGCGGGGGCCGTTTCGAGGGTGCCGCGGCCCTGGATGTCGATGCGGATGGTGCGGAGGAACTCGATCGGGCCGTGGACGTCGAAGACGATCGCCGAGCTGCGCGGGGCGTCGGCCTTGGTGGCGACGACGTCGGGCAGCTTGGAGAGCAGGACGTCACGGGCCACCTGGGCGCCGGGGGAGTCGAGGTTGCCGGGGCGGCCGAGGGCGGCCCGCAGATCCTGTTCGTGGACCCAGATGTCGAAGGCGTGCGCCCGCATGGACTCTTCGAGGGTGAGCTCGGCGCCGAGCGGGCCGCGGACCTTCGTGCCGGGGTCGCGGGACTCGTTGCGCAGCTGACGGTTGCGGCGGATGACCGTGTACTCCAGCTCGGACGTCATCTCCGGCGCCGTGTGGTGACGGCGGACGTCGACCTGCATCTCCATGTAGCGCTGGTGGTCGTTGGTGACGTGGAAGAGGTCGCGCGGGAGCGTGTGGATGGGCCGCGGGTCGCCGAGCATCTCGCAGTCCAGGCCGATGACATGCGACACGACGTCGCGGACCGACCAGCCGGGGCAGGGCGTACGCCGGTTCCACTCACCCTCCACAAGCGGCGTCACCAGCTCGGATATCGCTTCGATGGAGTGGGTCCAGGCGTCGGCGTAGGGCTGGAGGGTGGGATGCAGACTCACGGAACGGGACCCCTCGGCGGTTGGAACGTCGGTACGCGGGCGGTTTCTGGCGGCGGTGCCAGTGGGCGGCGGCTGCTGTCGGCGGGTGTCTTGGAACGCTAAGTTACGCTGCTGTGAGGCACCCCGGCAGTGCTTTCGTGTGACGATCGTAGGCCCGTGTGGAAGCCCATGTGGACCGCTCGAATGCCAGGACGGTGGTAGTGTGCGCGCCTCTCTGCTCCAGATCGACGTCAATGAGGATGAATCGGTCGAGTCGCGTCGAAGTCGCGTGGCGTCTCTCGTACGGGAACAGGCGGGCGCCGACCTCGTCGTCCTCCCCGAACTCTGGACCACCGGAGCCTTCGCCTACGAGGAGTTCGGCAGTGAGGCCGAGCCGCTCGAAGGGCCGACGTACGAGGCGATGGCGAAGGCCGCTGGTGACGCGGGCGTCTGGCTGCACGCGGGATCGATCCCCGAGCGTGACCCCGAGGGCCCCCTCTACAACACGTCCCTCGTCTTCTCCCCCTCCGGTGATCTGGCCGCCGCCTACCGCAAGATCCACCGGTTCGGCTTCGACAAGGGCGAGGCCGTGCTGATGGGCGCGGGCGAGGAACTGGTGACGGTGCGTCTGCCCGGGACCACGGTCGGCGTGGCCACCTGTTACGACCTCCGCTTCCCCGAGCTGTTCCGCGGTCTCGTCGACGCCGGCGCCGAGACCCTGGTCGTCCCGGCGGGCTGGCCGGAGCGCCGCCGGGCGCACTGGACGCTGCTGGCCCAGGCGCGGGCGGTGGAGAACCAGGCGTTCGTGCTCGCCTGTGGAACGGCCGGGACGCACGCGGGAGTTCCCCAGGCCGGTCACTCGATCGTGATCGACCCGTGGGGCGAGGTGCTGGCGCAGGCCGGCGCGGGGGAACAGGTGCTCACCGTGGAGTTCGACCCGGGGAAGGTCGCGGTGACACGGGATCAGTTCCCGGCGCTCAAGGACCGGGTGCTGGGGCTGGCGGCACCGCGCCGCTGAGGGCTCGACTCCTCTTCAGTCGTCGTCCCGCCGCTCCTTCTCCGCCAGGTGGATCACACACACCGCGACCGCGATCAGCAGCGCCGGGTCGGCGTCGTCCCGTACGACGTCCACGCCGTACGTATCGCGCACGTGCAGCCATCTGCGGGAGACGACGGCCAGCAGTTCCCCGTCGTACTCGACGGCGAACTCCCGGTCGAGGATCTTGCCGCTGACGTCGAGCTCCGTGCTGCCGTCCGCGAGGGACACCCGGTAGTGGTTGCGCAGCAGGGACAGCCGTTTGCGGCGGATCGTCGCGAGCGGCCCGCCGTCCCGTTCGATGACCATCGTGTCGCGCAGGGCGAGCATCTTCTGGTGGATGTCGACGAGGACGCGGCCCTCGGTGTCCTTCAGCTCGAAGGTGTCCCGCAGCCGCATCGCCTTGCCGTCGACGAGGTACACCTTGTTGCCCCGGTCGTCCTCGATCCAGTAGTCGTCACCGAAGCCGAGGAGCCGGTCGCGTACGAGGAATCTCATGACACGAGGCGTTCCCCGCCGCCCGCCGGGAAACGCCGTCTGTAGGCCGAGGGGCTGAGCCGGTTGTCGGTGCCCGGTGGCACCCTGGGGGCATGAACGACTCCGCACCCCGTCGCGTCCGTGTCCGCGCCCCCGAGCTGGTCGGCCGGGGCGGCTGGCTGAACACGGGCGGCCGTCCGTACGGCCTGGCCGACCTGCGGGGACGCATCGTGGTCCTGGACTTCTGGACGTTCTGCTGCATCAACTGCCTGCACGTCCTCGACGAGCTCAGAGCGCTGGAGGACAAGCACCGGGACACCGTCGTCGTCATCGGCGTGCACTCGCCGAAGTTCGTCCACGAGGCCGAGCACCGAGCGGTCGTCGACGCGGTGGAGCGGTACGGCGTCGAGCATCCCGTTCTCGACGACCCGGACCTCGCGACCTGGAAGCAGTACGCGGTGCGGGCCTGGCCGACGCTCGTCGTGATCGACCCGGAGGGGTACGTCGTCGCGCAGCACGCCGGCGAGGGGCATGTGCACGCCATCGAGCGGCTGGTGACCGAGCTGGCGGCCGAGCACGAGGCCAAGGGCACCCTGCGGCGCGGCGACGGGCCGTACGTGGCTGCGGAGCCGGAGCCGACGGTGCTGCGCTTCCCGGGCAAGGCACTGCGTCTGCCCTCCGGGAACTTCCTGGTCAGTGACACCACCCGGCATCAGCTGGTGGAGCTGGCGGCGGACGGGGAGACGGTCGTCCGGCGGATCGGCCAGGGCAGCCGGGGGTTCACCGACAGCACCTGGGTCCGCTCGCGGTTCAACGAGCCGCAGGGTCTCGCCCTGCTGCCGGACGGCTCGGTGGTCGTCGCCGACACGGTGAGCCACGCGGTCCGGCGCTTCGACCCGGAGAGCGGCCGCACCACCACCCTGGCGGGCACTGGGCGGCAGTGGATGCAGGGCGACCCCGTGTCGGGCCCCGCGCGCGAGGTCAACCTGTCCTCACCGTGGGACGTGGCGTGGTGGCACGGCAAGGTGTGGATCGCCATGGCCGGCATCCACCAGCTGTGGGCGTACGACCCGGCCGCCGGCACGGTCTCCGTCACCGCCGGCACCTCGAACGAGGGCCTCGTCGACGGCCCGGGTGCCGAGGCCTGGTTCGCCCAGCCGTCCGGTCTCGCGGTGTCGGCGGACGGGGAGCGGCTGTGGGTGGCCGACTCCGAGACGTCCGCCCTGCGCTGGGTGGACCGCGACGGCACCGTCCACACGGCCGTCGGCACCGGCCTCTTCGACTTCGGCCACCGAGACGGAGCCGCCGAACAGGCCCTGTTGCAGCACCCGTTGGGGGTGACGGCCCTGCCCGACGGCTCGGTCGCGATCAGCGACACCTACAACCACGCCCTGCGCCGCTACGACCCGGCGACCGGCGAGGTCACCACCCTGGCCACGGACCTGCGGGAGCCGTCGGACGCGGTGCTCGTCGGGGGCGACATCGTGGTGGTCGAGTCGGCCCGGCACCGGCTGACCCGGCTGCGTCTGCCGGAGGAGGCGGTGCGCGTCGAGGCGGTCGCCCACCGCACCCGGCGCGCCGCCACCGAAGTCGCCCCGGGCAAGCTCCGGTTGGACGTGGTCTTCGAGGCCCCGGCGGGGCAGAAGCTCGACACCCGGTACGGCCCCTCGACCCGCCTCCTGGTCTCCGCGACTCCGCCCGAGCTGCTGCTCGCAGGGGAGGGCGCGGACACGGACCTGTCCCGCACGCTGGAGCTCAACCCGGCTGTTCCCGAGGGCGTTCTGCATGTGTCGGCGATGGCCGCGTCCTGCGACGACGACCCGGCGACCGAGTACCCCGCCTGCCATGTCCACCAGCAGGACTGGGGCGTGCCGGTCCGGCTGACCGGGACCGGCACGGACCGACTGCCGCTGGTGCTCGCGGGGATGGACAGCGGGGCGGAGACGCAGACGCCGTGACGGTGACTCGGGCGCCGTGCCGCGGCACACCGCCGGAACCGTGATTCGGGCGCCGTGACCGCGGCACACCGCCGTGACCGTTGCGCATCGCCGTGATGACTCTGGCTCATGGCCGGGCCTGTGCCGCAGGCGCCGTACCCGTGGCTCAGACGCCGTAACCGTCGCTGTACCCGTCCCGCCGATGGTGGTGGGGCTCCTCGCCGACGACCGGTGTCGCGGGCGGTACCACCACGCGCCTGCGCCGGGCGATGCTGCTGAACGTCGTGACGCCGATCAGTCCGACGATCATCAAAATGATGCCGACCAGGTCGAGATTGACTCCCTCCATGTCCCAGTCGGTCGCGAACGTGAGGATGGCTCCCGCGGCGATGAGGATGATGCATCCGCCGAGGCCCATAAGTGTCGCCTCCCTGGTCCGGTGGTTCCGGTCGGAGGCGGGTACCCCGCCGGGCCCGGACTACCCCTCCAGGAACGCCACCAGGGAGTTCGCCAGCAGATGCGGGTCGTCGGCGCCGCACAACTCGCGGGCGCTGTGCATCGACAGGATCGCCACGCCGATGTCGACGGTCTTGATGCCGTGCCGGGCCGCGGTGATCGGGCCGATCGTGGTGCCGCAGGGCATGGAGTTGTTGGAGACGAAGGACTGGAAGGGGACGTCCGCCTTCTCGCAGGCCGCCGCCCAGACCGCCCGGCCCGAACCGTCGGTCGCGTAGCGGTTGTTGACGTTGACCTTCAGGATCGGGCCGCCGTTGACGCGCGGGTGGTGCGTCGGGTCGTGGCGCTCGGCGTAGTTGGGGTGGACCGCGTGGCCCGTGTCGGAGGACAGACAGACGGTGCCCGCGAAGGCGCGCGCCTTGTCCTCGTACGATCCGCCGCGCGCGAACACCGAACGCTCCAGGACGCCGCCCAGCAGCGGCCCGTCGGCACCGGTGTCGCTCTGCGAGCCGTTCTCCTCGTGGTCGAAGGCGGCCAGCACCGGGATGGAGGGGAGGGCCGCGCCCGAGGCCGCCGCCGCGGTCAGCGCCGCCACGCCCGCGTGGACCGACAGCAGGTTGTCCATGCGCGGGCCCGCGACGAGCTCCTTGTCGCGGCCCAGGTAGGCCGGCGGCTCCACCGAGTGCGTCATCAGGTCCCAGCCGATGACCTCGCCCGCCGGCAGCCCGGCCGTCTCCTCCAGGAAGGCGATCAGGTCGCCGTCGCGGATGTCGTCGCCCAGGCCCCAGATGGGCTGGAGGTGACGCTGCTTGTCGAGCTTGAGCCCCTCGGCGGACACGGAACGGTCCAGGTGGATGGCGAGTTGGGGGACGCGCAGCAGCGGGCGGTCCACGTTCACCAGCCGGGTCGTGCCGTCGCGCAGGGTCAGCCGGCCGGCCAGGCCCAGGTCGCGGTCGAGCCAGGAGTTGA
This sequence comes from Streptomyces sp. NPDC008086, assembly GCF_042957325.1. Lineage (NCBI taxonomy): Bacteria > Bacillati > Actinomycetota > Actinomycetes > Kitasatosporales > Streptomycetaceae > Streptomyces > Streptomyces sp. NPDC008086. The sequence goes on along the minus strand of NZ_JBIBIA010000002.1, from coordinate 551,009 downwards.
GCAGGGGGCCGCCGTAGATCTCCACGGCCACCTGCCGCCAGCCGTGCGCCCCGGCGTCCGGCAGCGGCTTCACCCGCAGGTTGGGGGAGTCCGTGTGCGCGCCGATGATCCGGAACGGCGTGTGGGGCGCCGCGCCCTCGGGGACGTACCAGGCCACGATCGCGCCACCGCGCAGCACGTACTTGCCGCCGCTCCCCGCGGCGGAAGCCGCCGATGTCACCGCGTCCCAGGCGTCCGTCTCCGAGACCTGCCGGAAGCCGGCCTTCTCCAGCCGCTCGGCGGTGTTCGCCACGGCGTGGTACGGCGACGGGCTGGCCGCCAGGAAGGACATGAGGTCGTCGGTGTGGCCGCGGTCGAAGCGGGGGGGTTCGCTCATGGGGTTCACCTTAACGACGTACGAGGGCCCGCTCCCGGTGAAGGGGAGCGGGCCCTCGTAAGGGCGATGTGGATTGTCCGTGAGTGACTGGAACGGACGGTTAGAACGCGGCCTCGTCCAGCTCCATCAGGTCCAGGTCGATGCCCTCGGCGAGCTTGCGCGCACCGGTGACGCCCGGCAGGACGTTGGCCGCGAAGAACTTCGCCGCCGCGATCTTGCCCGTGTAGAACGCCTTGTCCTTGGCGGAGGCCGACGGAAGCTTCTCGGCGGCGACCGCGGCGCCCTTGAGCAGCAGGTAGCCGACGACGACGTCACCGGAGGCCATCAGCAGGCGGGTGGTGTTCAGGCCCACCTTGTAGATGTTCTTGACGTCCTGCTCGGTGGCCGCGAGGTCGGTCAGCATCAGGCCGACGATCGCCTCCAGCTCGACGGCCGCCTTCGCGAGGTGCTCGCGGGCGCCCGCCAGCTCCTCGCCGCCCTCGCCGAGCGCCAGGAACTTCTTGATGTCCTCGGCGAGCGAGTTCAGCGCGGCGCCCTGGTTGCGGACGATCTTCCGGAAGAAGAAGTCCTGGCCCTGGATCGCGGTCGTGCCCTCGTACAGGGTGTCGATCTTGGCGTCGCGGATGTACTGCTCGATCGGGTACTCCTGCAGGAAGCCGGAGCCGCCGAAGGTCTGCAGCGACTGGGCGAGCTGCTCGTAGCCCTTCTCGGAGCCGTAGCCCTTGACGATCGGCAGGAGCAGGTCGTTCAGCGCGTGCTCGGTCTTGGCGTCCTCGCCGGCCGCCTCCTTGACCGCGATGGCGTCCTGCACGGAGGCCGTGTACAGCACCAGCGCGCGCATGCCCTCCGCGTACGCCTTCTGCGTCATCAGCGAGCGGCGCACGTCGGGGTGGTGGGTGATGGTGACCTTGGGCGCGGTCTTGTCCATGAAGTTCGCCAGGTCCGGGCCCTGGACGCGCTCCTTGGCGTACTCCAGCGCGTTCAGGTAGCCCGTCGACAGCGTGGAGATCGCCTTCGTGCCGACCATCATGCGGGCGAACTCGATGATGCGGAACATCTGGCGGATGCCGTCGTGCTTGTCGCCGATCAGCCAGCCCTTGGCGGGGTGCTGGTCGCCGAAGGTCATCTCGCAGGTGTTGGAGGCCTTCAGGCCCATCTTGTGCTCGACGTTGGTGGCGTAGACGCCGTTGCGCTCGCCCAGCTCGCCGGTCTCGAAGTCGAAGAGGTACTTCGGGACGAGGAAGAGGGACAGGCCCTTGGTGCCGGGGCCTGCGCCCTCGGGGCGGGCGAGGACGTAGTGGAGGATGTTCTCCTCCATGTCGTGCTCACCGGAGGTGATGAAGCGCTTCACGCCCTCGATGTGCCAGGAGCCGTCCTCCTGCTGGACCGCCTTGGTGCGGCCGGCGCCGACGTCCGAACCGGCGTCCGGCTCGGTGAGCACCATGGTGGAGCCCCAGGTCCGCTCGACCGCGATCTGGGCGATCTTCTTCTGGACGTCGTTGCCCTCGTCGTAGAGGATCCCGGCGAACGCCGGGCCGGAGGAGTACATCCACACGGCCGGGTTCGAGCCGAGGATCAGCTCCGCGTACGACCAGATGAGCGACGGCGGGGCGGTGGTGCCGCCGATGGCCTCGGGCAGCCCGAGCCGCCAGTACTCGGAGTCCATGAAGGCCTTGTAGCTCTTCTTGAAGGACGCCGGGACCGGCGCGGTGTTCGTCTCGGGGTCGAAGACCGGCGGGTTGCGGTCGGCGTCCGCGAAGGACTCCGCCAGCTCGTTCTCGGCGAGGCGGGTCAGCTCGTCGAGGATGCTTTTCGCGGTCTCGGTGTCCATCTCCTCGAACGGGCCGGTGCCGTACAGCTTGTCGCGCCCGAGTACTTCGAAGAGGTTGAACTCGATGTCGCGGAGATTCGACTTGTAGTGCCCCATGGCGACGGCTCCGTTAGAGAGATCGGCGAGGCACTGGGAGTGCATCCTCGCGCTAGTTCACGTACCAACAAGTAGCTACGATGATGCTACCCGCCAGTAATAAGACGCAACCCCGATCCGCAATCTGTGACAGGTCACACCGGAACAGTCAGCGTCGCCGTGTAGCCGCGCCCCGCGCTCCCCTCCACGACAGCCAGCTGCTCGTCGTATCCGTCGCTGAAGATGCCGTCGGTCTCCAGGGAGAGGCCGCTCAGGTTGCGCACGCTGGCCTCGTAGCCGTCCGAGGCGTACACCGTGTCGCAGACGTCCTTGGGGAAGGCGAGCTGTGAGGTGTTCGTGATCGAGGTGGCGGCCGTGGCATCGGCCAGGCTGCCGTACACCTCGAAGTGGATGTGCGGCCAGCGGCCCGTGTAGCAGCCCGGGAAGATGCTCTTGAAGGTGACCTGGCCCTTGTCGTCGGTCTCCTGGACGCCGCGCAGGTAGTTCTCGTCCGTGACGCCCTCGGAGTACAGGGAGTAGTCGCCCGCACGGTCGCAGTGCCAGATGTAGACGGCGGCGCCCTTCTTCGGCGTCCCGCAGCCAGAGGCGGCGTCCACCACCGTGAGGGTGACGGTCAGGGGGACGCCCTCGGCGGTGCCGCCCGCCGAGTCGCCGAAGCTGCTGGTGATGTCGCTGCGGACGACGCCGCTCTCCTTGAGGACGTTCACCCCGTTCGAGCCGTCACCGGGGAAGGGGCCCGCGGTCTCGTCGGGGATGGTGGCGCACTCGGCGGACGCGGCGGGGCTGCCGGAGCCCTTGGCGGAGGGGGCGGCCGACGTCTCGTCCTGTGAGCTGCACCCCACGAGGGGGGACCAGTCCCGCCCCCGCCACCAGCCGGATCATGCGGCGGCGGGCGAGGACCGGCAGGTCGTGGGAGAGCCCGCGGTCGTGCTCGTGGACCTCTCCCGAGGCTTCGTCGGCGACTTCTTCGGCATGGTTTCGGCGCATGGAAAAACGCTAGGAGCGGCAACTGCGCGAACCCAGGGCCACACGCTGTCAAGTCGCTGTCGGTTTCCCGGAGCACCGGTACCGGCCCGCCCCGCGGCCGCTCTCGGTACGCTTGCGCCCATGTACGGCTACGACCAGAACGTCGGTGCACAGCAGCAGTACGCCCCGCCGCAGCAGCCCGGCGGTGTCGGCGGGTACGGCCAGCAGCCGCCGCTCTACCCCGAGCCGTCCCCGCCCTCGCTCGCGGACGCGGTGCGGGCGTTCACCACGGGGCAGATGTCCGCGGAGGACTTCCAGCAGGTCTTCGCCACGTCGAAGGTCTACTGCCCGCGCGGCGACAACCCCGGCTTTCTCGCCCTGCACAACACCCAGCAGCCGGTGATCCCGATGTTCACCTCGCTCAAGGAGCTGCGCCGGTACGCGGGCAAGGAGTCCAAGTACTTCGTCATCACCGGCGCCGAGGTCATCGACCTCCTGCCGACCGGCTACGGCTTCGTCCTCGACATGGAGGGCGAGCACCGCATGGTCTTCGACGCGAAGGCCGTGGAGCAGATGGTCGAGTTCGCGATGCGGCGGATGTACGGCGGCTAGGCCGGGCGCTGGGGCTTTCGCGCCCCCCGCCCCCGCTCCGGCTGGCACACTGAGCCGCCCCCGAAACCAGGTCCTTGTGACGGAGGCCGGCACCCCGCGCGGGTGCCGGCCTTCTGCTGTGCCCGGAGGGAATGTCCTGCGGGGCGTTCCCGTTGAGGGTGGCAGGAAGTTCAATGCTCAACTAAACTGGCCGCACAAGGAGGTACCGACATGCCTGCAGTGACCGTCGAGAACCCGCTGACGCTGCCCCGTGTCGCCGCGCCCGCGGAGGCAGTGGCTCGTCCCGTGCTCGCCGTCACGACCGCGCCGAGCGGTTTCGAGGGTGAGGGCTTCCCGGTGCGCCGCGCGTTCGCCGGGATCAACTACCGCCATCTGGACCCGTTCATCATGATGGACCAGATGGGCGAGGTGGACTACGCGCCGGGCGAGCCCAAGGGCACCCCCTGGCACCCGCACCGCGGCTTCGAGACCGTCACCTACATCATCGACGGGATCTTCGACCACCAGGACTCCAACGGCGGCGGTGGCACGATCACCAACGGCGACACCCAGTGGATGACGGCGGGCGCGGGCCTGCTGCACATCGAGGCTCCCCCGGAGCATCTGGTCGTCTCCGGCGGTCTCTTCCACGGTCTCCAGTTGTGGGTGAACCTGCCGGCCAAGGACAAGATGATGCCTCCGCGCTACCAGGACATCCGCGGTGGCAACGTCCAGCTGCTGACCACGCCCGACGGCGGCGCGCTGCTGCGCGTGATCGCCGGTGAGCTGGACGGGCACGCCGGTCCCGGCATCACGCATACGCCGATCACGATGATCCACGCCACGGTGGCGCCGGGCGCGGAGGTCACGCTGCCGTGGCGGGAGGACTTCAACGGGCTGGCGTACGTGCTGGCGGGCCAGGGCTCGGTCGGGGCCGAGCGCCGCCCGATCCACCTGGGTCAGACCGCGGTCTTCGGTGCCGGCGGTTCCCTGACCGTCCGCGCCGACGAGAAGCAGGACTCCCACACGCCGGACCTGGAGGTCGTCCTCCTGGGCGGGCAGCCGATCCGTGAGCCGATGGCCCACTACGGCCCGTTCGTCATGAACACCCGTGAGGAGCTCCAGCAGGCCTTCGACGACTTCCAGAAGGGCCGGCTGGGGACGATCCCGGCGGTCCACGGGATGACGGAACACGGCCCGTCCGAGGCCTGACCTCCTCCGCACCAGGCCCGGAGCCGCAGCCCTGTGCCGCGGCTCCGGGCCTTTCGCGCACCGTCACCCGCCCGGTCCGCCCGCGCACGACAGCCCCGCCCCGCCCGTGATCCGCTGGAACCGTGCAGGCCCCCACCCCGCTGCTCCCCGACCCCGTCCGGCGGCTCGCCGCCTGGTGCGTCGTCGCGCTGCTCGTCGCCGGGGTCGTCTACGTCGGGATCCGGCTGGCCGTGGAGTTCCGTACGGCGGTCGTGCCCGTGCTGCTCGCGCTGCTCGGGACGGCCCTGCTCAGGCCGCTGCACCGACGGCTCGTACAGGCCAAGGTCAACCGGTCCGTCGCCGCCGGGCTCACCTGTGTCGCCGTCGTGGCCGTCGTCGGCGGGGCCGTGTACATCGTGGTCGCCGCGGTCGTCGACACCGGCGACGAGATCGTCGCCGCGCTCAAGCAGGCGGCCGAGGACCTCGCCGCTCACTTCGGTGCGGCCGGCACCTCGCTGGACGACGTCGCCTCCAACGCCCGCGAGCTGCTCACCAAGTTCGGCGGCACGGCCGCCTCCGGGGTCCTCAGCGGGGTCAGCGTCGTGGGCGAGACCATCGCCATGGCCGTGCTCGCGCTGCTGCTGGTCTTCTTCTTCCTGCGGGACTCCGACCGGGCCGCCGGCACCCTGCGCTCCCTCGTCCCGGGCGAGGGCGGGGAGCTCGTGGAGGCCGTGGCGCGGCGGGCGTTCCGGGCCGTGGAGGGGTTCATGCGGGGGACCACCTTCGTCGCGCTCATCGACGCCGTCTGCATCACCGTCGGCCTGCTGGTCCTCGACGTGCCGGGCGCGGTCGGGCTCGGTGCGCTGGTCTTCGTCGGGGCGTACATCCCCTACCTCGGCGCCTTCCTGTCGGGCGCGGTCGCGATGCTGGTCGCGCTCGCCGACCGGGGGTTCGTGATCGCGCTGTGGGTGCTGGCCGTCGTGCTGGCCGTGCAGGTCCTGGAAGGGCATGTGCTGACGCCCATGATCCAGAGCCGGACCGTGCAGATGCACCCGGCCGTCGTCATGGTGGCGATCACCGCCGGGGCCTCCGTGGCCGGCATCCTCGGCATGCTGCTCGCCGTTCCGCTGACCGCCGCCGCGTTCGGCGTCGTCAACGAACTCCGGGAGCGTTACGCCGCCCCGGAGCGCCCCGAATCCCCCGAGCCACCGGCGTCATCCGAGCCTCCTGGGCCCTCCGCACCCCCGAGTCCTACGGCGCCGTCCGCCTCGTAGAGCTCGAACCAGATGCTCTTGCCCTCGCCCCGCGGGTCCACGCCCCACGCCTGAGCCAGCATCTCGATCAGGATCAGGCCCCGGCCGGAGGACGCCAGTTCACCGGGGCGGCGCTTGTGGGGCAGGTCGTCGCTGGTGTCCGTGACCTCGACGCGTATCCGGCGGTCGCCCGCGGCGCCGCGCACTTCGGCGAGGAGCAGGGCATCGGCGTCGGTGTGGACGAGGACGTTGGTCAGCGTCTCGGACAGCAGCAGGACCGCCGAGTCCACCTGGTCCTCGGAGGCCCAGTCGTGCAGCAGCTCGCGCAGTTGCTGCCGGGCCACCGCGACCCGCTCCGGCTCGTCCTGCGCGACCGTGAGCATGGTGCGCCGGATCGTGGGCCGCACGGTCACCGTGTCACCGCAGCCGCAGCCCTCCCCCTGCCGGCACAGCAGCAGCACCGCGATGTCGTCCTCGCGCCGGTCGGCGAGCGGGCCGGTGGTGTGGTGGGAGGAGGGGCCGTGGACGGCCTGGACGAGGGCGTCGGCGAGGGCCTCCAGGTCGCCGTCGTGGTCCTCCAGGATGGCGCGGATGCGCTTCCAGCCGGTCTCCAGGTCGTGGCCGCCGGTCTCGATCAGGCCGTCCGTGCAGATCAGCATGGTCTCGCCGGGTTCCAGGGTGATCCGGGTGGTCGGATAGTCGGCGTCCGGGTCGATGCCGAGCGGGAGGCCGCCGGCCGTCGGGCGGGCCAGCACCGTGCCGTCGCTCATCCGGATCGCCGGGTCCGGATGCCCGGCGCGGGCGATGTCCAGCAGACCGGTCGTGGGGTCGACCTCGACGTACAGGCAGGTCGCGAAGCGCAGCTCGGAAGGGTCCTCGTCGAGGGCGCCGAACGTCATGCCGTGCAGAAAGCGGGAGGCGCGGGAGAGGACGGCGTCGGGGCGGTGCCCCTCGGAGGCGTAGGCGCGCAGCGCGATCCGGAGCTGGCCCATCAGGCCCGCCGCCCGTACGTCATGACCCTGGACGTCCCCGATGACCAGGGCGAACCGGCCGTTGGGCAGCGGGATCATGTCGTACCAGTCGCCGCCGACCTGGAGGCCGCCCCCGGTCGGCACATAGCGCGCGGCGACGCTCATGCCCGGTATCTCGGGGCCGAGCTGCGGCAGCATCGAGCGCTGGAGGCCGTCCGTGAGTTCCCGCGCGGACTCGGCGGCCTCGGCGCGCGAGAGGGCCTGGGCGAGCATGCGGGCGACCGTCGTCAGCACGGACCGTTCGTCGGGCGTGAACGCCACCGGGTAGGTGAACGCCGCCATCCAGGCGCCCATCGTGCGACCGGCCACGGTCAGCGGCAGGAACGCCCAGGACTGCCGGTTGAAGTGCGCGGCGAGCGGCCAGGTGACCGGGTAGCGGTCCTTGTACTGCTCAGGCGTGGAGAGGTACACGGCACGACCGGTGCGGACCACCTCGGCGGCCGGGTAGTCGGTGTCCAGGGGCATGTGCGAGAAGGGGCCCTCGTCACCGGGCTGGTGGCCGTGGTGGCCGATGATCGTCAGGCGATCGCCCGTCGCCCCGAACACGGCGAGGCCGTCCGGGGAGAAGCCCGGCATCGACAGACCGGCCGCGACCCGCAGCACCTCCTCCGTCGACCGCGCCTCGGCCAGCGCCCGGCCCGCGTCCAGCAGGAACGCCTCCCGCGAACGCCGCCAGTCGCCGGTGACCGCCGTACGCCCCGCAGGGGTCCCCGGCGTCGGTTCGGTGACCTCCTGGAGGGAGCCGGTCACCTCGTACGACCGTTTCTCGCGGTCGAAGGAGGCGTGGAAGCGGGCGCGGCCGACCCGGATGACCCGGCCCAGCTCGTCCATGATCCGCACCCGCGCCTCGCCCAGCGTGCCCTCGGCGACGGCGAGCTGGATCACCCCGCTGATCTCGTTCCAGTCCACCGGGTGCAGTCGGGCGCGCACCTGGGCCTGGCTGAGGGTGGCCCGCTCAGCGGGCAGCCCCAGCAGCCGTGCCGCCTCCGCGTCGACCGTGACCAGTCCCGTGGCGGTGTTCCAGTGCCACAGTCCGGTCGCGAGGGCGGCCAGAACCTCCCCCACGGCGGGCAGGGGCTCACCAGTGCGCATTGCCCTACTTTAAGAACAGGTGATCGCAGACTGCCACCGAAGCTGTATGGGGCATCCGGTCCGGCGGGGGTCACGGGTGGGCCGTCGGCGCGGCGAAATGGTGGGGAGGCGATCTTGGGGTCCCCGGTAGGCTTGGGGGAAGTTTCACGTGAAACACGCCCCCCGATCCGCGAAGACTGGATGAACGACGATGCATCGGTACAGGTCCCACACCTGCGGCGAGCTCCGCTCCTCTGACGTCGGCACCGACGTCCGACTGAGTGGCTGGCTGCACAATCGGCGCGACCTGGGCGGCATCCTCTTCATCGATCTGCGCGACCACTACGGCATCACGCAGCTCGTCGCCCGTCCCGGCACGCCCGCGTACGAGGCCCTCGACAAGCTGACCAAGGAGTCCACGGTCCGCGTCGACGGCAAGGTCGTCTCCCGTGGCGCCGAGAACGTCAACCCCGAGCTGCCGACCGGTGAGGTCGAGGTCGAGGTCGGCGAGGTCGAGCTGCTCGGCGCGGCAGCCCCGCTGCCGTTCACGATCAACACCGAGGACGGGGTCAACGAGGAGCGCCGCCTTGAGTACCGCTTCCTGGACCTGCGCCGCGAGCGCATGCACAAGAACATCCTGCTGCGTACGTCGGTCATCTCGGCGATCCGCCACAAGATGACGGCGCTGGGCTTCAACGAGATGGCGACGCCGATCCTGTCCGCCACCTCCCCCGAGGGCGCGCGTGACTTCGTCGTCCCGTCCCGTCTGAACCCGGGCAAGTTCTACGCCCTGCCGCAGGCGCCGCAGCAGTTCAAGCAGCTGCTGATGATCTCCGGCTTCGACCGCTACTTCCAGATCGCGCCCTGCTTCCGCGACGAGGACGCGCGCGCGGACCGCTCGCCGGGCGAGTTCTACCAGCTCGACGTGGAGATGAGCTTCGTCGAGCAGGAGGACGTCTTCCAGCCGATCGAGCAGCTCATGACCGAGCTGTTCGAGGAGTTCGGCGGCGGCCGCCACGTCACCTCGCCCTTCCCGCGGATCCCGTTCCGCGAGGCGATGCTGAAGTACGGCTCCGACAAGCCGGACCTGCGCGCCCAGCTGGAGCTCGTCGACATCACCGACATCTTCGAGGGCTCGGAGTTCAAGGCCTTCGCCGGCAAGCACGTGCGTGCGCTGCCGGTGCCGGACGTCTCCGCGCAGCCCCGGAAGTTCTTCGACCAGCTCGGTGACTTCGCGGTCTCGCAGGGCGCCAAGGGCCTGGCCTGGGTGCGGGTGGCCGAGGACGGCTCGCTGTCCGGCCCGATCGCGAAGTTCCTCACCGAGGACAACGTCGCCGAGCTGACCAAGCGGCTCCAGCTTGCCGCCGGGCACGCCGTGTTCTTCGGCGCGGGCGAGTTCGACGAGGTCTCGAAGATCATGGGCGCGGTCCGTGTCGAGGCCGCCAAGCGGGCCGGGCACTTCGAGGAGGGCGTCTTCCGGTTCTGCTGGATCGTCGACTTCCCGATGTACGAGAAGGACGAGGACACCGGCGCCATCGACTTCTCGCACAACCCGTTCTCGATGCCGCAGGGCGGTCTGGAGGCCCTGGAGACCCAGGACCCGCTGGACATCCTGGGCTGGCAGTACGACATCGTCTGCAACGGCGTCGAGCTGTCCTCCGGCGCGATCCGGAACCACGAGCCGGAGATCATGCTGAAGGCCTTCGAGATCGCGGGCTACGACCGCGAGACCGTCGAGGAGAAGTTCGCCGGTATGCTCCGCGCCTTCCGCTTCGGCGCCCCGCCGCACGGCGGTATCGCCCCGGGCGTGGACCGTATCGTCATGCTCCTCGCCGACGAGCCGAACATCCGCGAGACCATCGCCTTCCCGCTCAACGGCAACGCCCAGGACCTGATGATGGGCGCGCCGACGGAGCTGGAGGAGGCGCGGCTGAAGGAGCTGCACCTGACGGTGCGCAAGCCGCAGCCGAAGTAGGCGACAGCAGGCTGTACTCGGAAATGGCTCGGAACCGGCGTCGGTTCCGAGCCACTTTCGTTCACGGCGTTCATGCAGGGCTCTTGCCCAGCTCTTACCCATGCTCCTGACAGGCGCGGTCCCTAACTTCCCTGCCCATGACGGGAAACCACACGGCCGAAGGGCCGAAACACAAGCGGGACCTCACGCGTCGCAAGGTCGTCGTCGCCGGTGCGGGAGCCGCCGCTGCGGTGGGCGTGGGCGGCACGCTCGCGGCGGGCGCGTTCGCCGGTGAGACGAAGGGCTCCGGCACCGCGGGCGCCCCCGCGTCGAGCACCGCGTCGAGCGGAGAGGTCTGCTACCAGCTGACCTCCGAGACCACCGAGGGCCCCTACTACATCGACGCGGACAAGCTCCGCCAGGACGTGACCGAGGACCAGCAGGGCATCCCGCTCACCCTGCGCCTCAAGGTGATCGACTCCGAGACCTGCAAGCCGGTCAGGAACGCCGCGGTCGACATCTGGCACTGCAACGCGCTGGGCGTGTACTCGGGCTACGAGGCGATGGGCAGCGGCGGGGGTGGCGCAGGCGGCGGAGGAGGTACCCCGCCGTCGGGTGAGCCGACGGGCGGGCCCCCGTCCGGCTCTCCCTCGGGCGAGCCCGGCGGCGGAGGCGGCGGCGTCCACGAGGAGCCGACGGACGACGAGCGGTATCTGCGCGGCACGTGGCGGACGGACCGCAACGGTCAGGTGGTCTTCCGGACGGTCTTCCCCGGCTGGTACCAGGGCCGCTGTGTGCACATCCACACCAAGGTGCATGTGAACGGCACCTGGACGGACGCCGGTTACGAGGGCGGCAACACCTGCCACACCGGTCAGCTGTTCTTCGACGAGGAGAGCGTGCTGGCGTCCGCCGAGGTAGAGCCGTACTCCACCAACACGACCACACGCACCACGCTGGACGAGGACACCATCTACCCGGACAACGGGACCGAGGGCGGCCTGCTGAAGCTGAAGTACAAGAAGAACGCCATCACCAAGGGGGTCGTCGCCACGATCACCATGGGCGTCGACCCGGAGGCGGACAACACCGGGACCTGATCCACGGACGTACGGGACAACGACGTACGGGATACGGACGTACGCGACGCGAGGCGGATGTGTGGGGACGCATCCGCCTCGCATTCACATGTATGGACATATGCTCAAGCCGTTGACCCGGAAGACAGGCCTCCGTAACGTTCCCTCGGCCCGTGTACGTGATTGTGATTCACGTATGTGCACGCCTGCTTCGAGGGAGACAACGATGTCGGAAGTCGTGGTACCCGACGCCGAACGCCGCGCGGTCGGCAAGTTCCTGCGCCGGATGCTGCCGATCCTCGTCCTGATGCTGCTCGTCAACCAGATGGACCGGACGAACGTCGGATTCGTCCAGGACGAGCTCAGAGCCGACGTCGGCGTGAGCGCCACGGCGTACGGCCTCGGCGCGGGGCTGTTCTTCATCGGGTACGCCCTGTTCGAGGTGCCCAGCAACATGCTGCTGGAGCGGTTCGGCGCCCGGGTGTGGCTGACCCGGATCATGATCACCTGGGGCGCGGTGATCGTGGCGATGTGCTTCATCCACAACGTGTGGATGTTCTACGCCCTGCGCTTCCTCCTCGGCGTCGCGGAGGCCGGGTTCTTCCCGGGTGTCCTCCTGTACTTCACCCAGTGGCTGCCCGACTCCAGCCGGGGCCGGGCCAGCGCGATCTTCCTGGGCGGCTCGGCGACGGCGTACATCGTGACCGGCCCGATCACGGGCGCCCTCCTCGAACTGCACGGCGTCGGCGGCTTCGCCGGCTGGCGTTGGATGTTCGCGCTGGAAGGGCTGCTGTCGATCGTCGTCGGCTTCGTCGCCGGCTTCTTCCTCGTCTCCCGCATCGAGGACGCCAAGTGGCTCACGCGCGAGGAGAAGGACGCCCTCGGTGCGGCGGTCGCCCGTGACGAGGAGGCGCGCAGCCGGGCCCCGAAGGTGTCGCGGCTCAGGCTCCTCCTCCACAAGCAGGTCGCCCTGCTGACCGCCGTCTTCTTCGCGATGGCCCTCACCGGGTACGCCATCACCTTCTGGCTGCCCAGCCTGGTCGAGGAGATCGGCGGACTGTCCTCCTTCGAGGTCGGCCTGCTCTCGGCGATCCCGTGGATCTGCGCCGTGATCGCGATGTACACGGTCAGCCACTTCACCGACGGCACCCCCGACCGCCGCCCCTACCTCGCCGTCGCCCTCGTCCTGTCGGCCATCGGCACCTTCCTCGCCACTCTCGGCTCCCCCTGGTTCGGACTCGCCGCCATCACGCTCGCGGCGGTCGGCGGCAAGTGCGCCGCCACGCTGTACTGGCCGATGGCCCAGTCCGGCCTCGACCTGAAGATCGCCGCGCCGGGCCTGGCGGTCGTCAACTCCATCGGAAACCTCGGCGGCTTCGTCTCCCCCACCCTCTTCGGCTACCTCAAGGACACCACGGGCAGCACGAACGGCGGCCTCTACACCCTCTCCGCCGCCTCTCTCCTGGCGGTGCTGGGCGTCGCGTTCATCCGCGCCGGCGGCACCACGAGGGCCCCCGCCGAGACACCGGCTACGGCCGACGAGAAGGTCGGCACCGGCACCGGGAACCCCGCCGTCACTCCTCCCCGTCCGCCGGCGGCCTGAGCGCCTCCTCCTCCAGCAGCCGTTCCGCGATGTCGTCCACCCAGGCCCGGACCCAGCGGCGGAGCGCCGGTACCGACTCCGGGGCGAGGCCGGCGGTGACGAACTCGCGGTCGTCGAGCAGTTCCGTGGCCTCCAGACGGGACTGGAGGTCCGCCAGGTCGAGGTCGTCCCAGGTGTGGCGGCGGCCCAGTTCCTCCAGGTCGGGATAGGTCCAGTGGGCCGCGGCCGCGTGGACGTCCGTGAGGTCGTGCGCGGCGCCGCGGTCGGCGAGGGCACGGACCTTCGTGCCGATGAGGTCCTCCAGGGACAGCGCCGGGCCGAGGTCGGTCGTCACCGAGGGCCGCCAGAAGGTCTCCTTCAGCAGGTCGACGGCATGTTCCGCGCCCGTGTCGGGGTCCGTGACGAGCAGCCGTGCGGAGAGCGGGTCGGCTTCCAGGGGGCGTACCCGCCAGCCGCGTTCCGTCAGGCCGTGGCGGACCGTCGCCGCGATCTGGTCCATCGGCTCGGGATGTTCCGTCGCCAGCTCCACCGACCTCACGTGCCGGGTGGTCAGGCCGTACGCCCGGACCGCGCAGTCGCCGGCCAGGACGAGCGGATAACGGGCGCCGACGGCGAGGACGTCGGAGGGGAGGTCGCGGGGCGGGGGCAGCATGGTGCGCCCGATTATCGCGGTCGTGCCCCGGCAGGCCCGGATCGACCGCCGTCGACACGCGGTCGGGTGCCCACGAGAGGCGGTGGGGGACGGCGGGGCAGGACGCGATCCGGGCCGGACGGGGCAACCCCCACCGGCCCGGTATCCGTGCCCGCTTCCCTACGTCACTTCGCCACGAACTGCGTCAGAATCGCCTGCACCTCGTAGATGTCCACACCCTTGGTGAACGTCTTCTCGATCGGCGTCGCCGAGCCCGAGAGCCAGATCTTCAGCTCGGCGTCCAGGTCGAAGGTGCCGGCGGTCTCCACCGCGAAGTGCGTGATGCTGCGGTAGGGGATGGAGTGGTACTCCACCTTCTTGCCGGTGATGCCCTGCTTGTCGACCAGGATCAGGCGGCGGTCGGTGAACAGGATGGTGTCGCGTATCAGCAGGTACGCCGCGTGCACCTGCTCACCGTGGCCCAGCAGCCGCGCGAAGTCCTGCTGCGCCTGCCCCTGGTCGATCGTGTGCGCGTTTCCGAAGAGCGCCATGGATGAACCCCCCACTTGACAGCCTGTGACGGCCTTGTGTGATCTTCGCAATGTACAGCGCCTCGGGGGCGGCCAGGCATAGGGGGTAAACGATCAGGTGTCGTACGAACCGTCCCAGGGCGCACCGAAACCCAGGTTGTCCGGATGGAGCTCGGCCCACGCCTCGCCCTCGTCCTCCCCGGTCACCAGGCCGAACAGCACGCCGTCGACGGTGAGCTGGAAGGCGCGGACCGCGATGTCCGTGTACGTACGGCGGGGCAGGCTGCGCAGCCGGGTCGCGAGGTGGGCCCGGGCGCGGGCCAGCACCGAGTCGGGGCCGTGCGGGGCGCGCTGCTGCTCGGCCCAGGTGCCGGCGCACCAGATCTCCGACTCGCGGTACCTGCCCTCGGAGTCGAAGGTGTGCAGGACCGAATAGAGACGTTTGTGCTCTTCCCAGCCGGTGTCGAGGTCGAACCCCTTGGGGAAGGCCCAGATGACCGACCCCATGAACTGCCCGTCCGCATAACAGCCGATCGCCTCGGTACGACCGTGCGGCTCGTAGGCGATCGGGATGACCTCAGGGACTGCCATGGCGGAAACCATACGGTCGCGAAGGGGGACATGGTGGCGGCGGGGGGCGATCGATGCCAACCCAATGGGCAACATCCCCGTGATGTCCGCGACTTGACCACCGTTCAGTCAAAAGATTCACGGCAACCTTTCCGATCTCCGCGACCACGAAGGGATCGGAAGCCCGTTCACCCGGGCCCGCTCGCCGGCGCGCGAGCCTCACCGAAGCATGTAAGGACTCATTCGTGGCATCCCCTTCGCACCGCTCCACGGCCGGCCCCATGCCCCGCCCGTCCCACCGCCGCTCCCTGCGCGGGCGCCGCACCGTCGTCGTCACCGCCGCCGTGGCCGTCGCCGGCGCGGGTGCCGGTGTCTTCGTGCTGAACGCGAACGCCGACGCGGTCGACCTGTACCACCAGTCCCTGTCCGCGAAGGACGGCTGGGCGGCCGCCGGCTCCGGTACGACGGGCGGCGCGAAGGCCGACTCCGCGCACACCTTCACCGTCAGCACCCGCGCCCAGCTCGTGAAGGCGCTCGGCTCGGTCACCGACACCACACCCCGGATCATCAAGGTCAAGGGCGCCATCGACGCCAACACCAGCGACGCCGGCAAGAAGCTGACCTGCGCCGACTACGCCTCCGGCACCGGCTACTCGCTCGCCGCCTACCTCAAGGCCTACGACCCGGCGACGTACGGCAAGAAGGCGCCCTCGGGCAGCCAGGAGAACGCCCGCAAGGCCGCCGCCGACAAGCAGAAGAAGAACATCGTCTTCCGCGTACCGTCCAACACCACCATCGTCGGCGTCCCCGGCACCAAGGCCGGTATCAAGGGCGGCAGCCTCCAGGTGCAGAACGTCAGGAACGTCATCGTCCGCAACCTCGCCTTCTCCGCCACCGAGGACTGCTTCCCGCAGTGGGACCCGACGGACGGCTCGGCCGGCGAGTGGAACTCGAACTACGACTCGGTCACCCTGCGCGGGGCGACGAACGTCTGGGCCGACCACAACACGTTCACGGACGCGCCGACCTTCGACACGTCCCTGAAGACCTACTTCGGCCGCAAGTACCAGATCCACGACGGCGCCCTCGACATCACCAACGGCTCCGACCTGGTGACCGTCGAGCGCAATCTCTTCGACTGCCACGACAAGACCATGCTGATCGGCAGCAGCGACAGCGACAGCACCGGCAAGCTGCGCGTCACCCTCCACCACAACGTGTGGAAGGGCATCGTGCAGCGCGCGCCGCTGGCCCGGATCGGCCAGGTCCACCTCTACAACAACCTGTACGACACGACGACGCTCAACGGCTATACGCCGAAGTACAGCATCGACTCCCGCGCCAAGGCCCAGGTCGTCGCCGAGCACAACGCCTGGAAGCTGCCCTCCGGCGCCAAAGCAGCCAAGCTGCTGAGCGGCGACGGAACCGGCTCGGTCGCGGGCAGTGGCAACCTCGTCAACGGCACCTCGACCGACCTCGCGGCCGCCTACAACGCCGCGAACTCGAAGAAGATCAGGACGACGGTGAACTGGAAGCCGACGCTCACGGCCGGACTCCGGACGTCGGCGAAGAACCTGGTGACGGAACTGGCGACGACGACCGGCGCCGGGGTCCTGAAGTAGAGACCCACGGCGTCGGCCTTCACCGGCTTCCGGGCTCCCTTACGCCGCCTCGCCGCCGAAGCGCTCCTTGTACGCCTCCAGGTCGTCGTCCGTCAGCTTGGCGAACAGGACCGGGGGGACCGTGAAGGGGGTGCCGGCGGGGACGGACGTGAGGGAGCGGGCCTCGTCGGCGCTCACCCAGGTCGCCGTGTCGTCGCTGAGGGCGAAGGCCTGGCGCATGGCGGCCGCCGACGTCGGGATGAACGGCTCCGAGACCACCGCGTAGAGGTGGATCAGGTTCATCGCCGTACGCAGGGTGAGCGCGGCGGCGTCCTTGTCGGTCTTGATCTCCAGCCAGGGGGCCTTCTCCTCCAGGTAGGAGTTGCCCGCGGACCACAGGGCGCGGAGCGCCGCCGCGGCCTTGCGGAACTGGAGGGCCTCCATCTGGGACTCGTACTCGGCCAGGAGCTCCGCGATCTGCTCGCCGAGCCTCGCCTCCGCCTCGCCGGCCTCGGCGCCCGCCGGGACCTCCTCGCCGAAGCGCTTCTTCGAGAACGACAGGACGCGGTTGACGAAGTTGCCGAGGGTGTCGGCCAGGTCCTTGTTCACCGTGGCCGTGAAGTGCTCCCAGGTGAAGGACGAGTCGTCCGACTCGGGGGCATTGGCGATCAGGAAGTAGCGCCAGTAGTCGGCGGGGAGGATCTCCAGGGCCTGGTCGGTGAAGACACCGCGCTTCTGGGAGGTGGAGAACTTTCCACCGTAGTACGTCAGCCAGTTGAAGGCCTTGACGAAGTCGACCTTCTTCCAGGGCTCGCGGATGCCGAGCTCGGTGGCCGGGAACATCACCGTGTGGAACGGGACGTTGTCCTTCGCCATGAACTGCGTGTAGCGGACGTCGGTGTCGACGTCGTACCACCACGACTTCCAGTCGCGGTTCTCCGGGTCCTGGTCCGACCACTCCTTCGTCGCGCCCAGGTACTCGATCGGGGCGTCGAACCAGACGTAGAAGACCTTGCCCTCGGCCGCCAGCTCCGGCCAGGTGTCCGCCGGGACGGGCACGCCCCAGTCCAGGTCACGGGTGATCGCACGGTCGTGCAGGCCCTCGGTCAGCCACTTGTGGGCGATGGAGGACGCCAGGTGCGGCCACACGCCGTCGTGGCGGGCGACCCACTCCTTGACCTCGTTCTGCAGCTTGGACTGCAGGAGGAAGAGGTGCTTGGTCTCGCGGACCTCCAGGTCGGTGGAGCCGGAGATCGCCGAACGCGGGTCGATCAGGTCCGTCGGGTCGAGTACGCGGGTGCAGTTCTCGCACTGGTCGCCGCGGGCCTTGTCGTAGCCGCAGTGGGGGCAGGTGCCCTCGACATAGCGGTCCGGGAGGAAGCGGCCGTCGGCCGGGCTGTAGACCTGGCGGATCGCCCGCTCCTCGATGAAGCCGTTCTCCTGGAGCTTGCGGGCGAAGTGCTGGGTGATCTCGACGTTCTGGGGGGAGGAGCTCCGGCCGAAGTAGTCGAACGCCAGCGCGAAGCCGTCGTAGACCGCCTTCTGGGCGTCGTGCGCCTGTGCGCAGAACTCGTCGACGGGGAGGCCCTGCTCCTTCGCCGCCAGCTCGGCCGGGGTGCCGTGCTCGTCCGTCGCGCAGATGTAGAGGACGTCGTGGCCGCGCTGGCGGAGGTACCGGGAGTACACGTCCGCCGGGAGCATGGACCCCACCATGTTGCCCAGGTGCTTGATTCCGTTGATGTACGGAAGGGCGCTGGTGATGAGGTGTCGAGCCATCGGGGGCTGCTCCCAGGTCGGTTTCTGTGTGCTTTGCGAACCTTGAAATCGTAGCCGACATGGGTGGGCCGCCCGCTTCCCGTTTTGAGGGGTGGGAAGGGGGCGGCCGGGGATCTTCGGTGGTGATCCGTATCCGTCGGTGGTGATCTACGGGGTTACGGGCGCCAGTCGATCAGTACGCCGTCGTAGAGCTCCGCGTCCGTGAGTTCCAGGGGGGTCGGGCCCGCGTGGAAGAAGGCCGTGTTGTCGGTCTTCAGCTTGCGGAGGTAGTCGAAGGCCTTGTTGTCGTGGTCGCCGAACGCGATGAAGGAGAAGAAGACGGCGGGGTGGGACTTCGCGGCGTTCGTGAGGGCCTGGGTGGCGGGGGTCTTCGCGTCAGGGGCGCCGTCGGTCTGGAAGACGACCAGGGCGGGGGTGCCGGGGGTGGCGTTCTTGTCGTAGTGGGCGAGGACGGCCTCCACGGCGGCGTGGTAGCTGGTGCGGCCCATGCGGCCGAGGTCCGCGTGGGCGGCGTCGACGGCGTTCTCGGGGGAGGTGGGGGTGAGGTCGGTGGTGCCGTCCACCTCCGTGGAGAAGAAGACGACGTGGAGGGAGTGGTTCGGGGCGTCGGGGTCCAGGTGCTCGGCGAGGGCGAGGGTCTGGTCGGCGAGGGCCTGGGCTGAGCCGTCCTTGTAGTACGGGCGCATGCTCGCGGAGCGGTCGAGGACGAGGTAGACCTTGGCGCGGGCGGTTGTCAGGCCGGCCTTTGCGAGGGCGAGGGCGGGGGCGTCCGGCTGGGGGTTCGCTGCGGGGGCCTCCGGCTGGGGCGTCGGCTCGGCCTCGGCTTCGCCTTCGGCCTGGGTGTTCCCACCCGCACCACCCGTGCTGGTCTCGTCGTCGGCTGCGGGTGGCCCCTGTGGGGCGTCCTCGCCGTCGGCGGCCGCGGGCTCCGGCTCCGCCGCGGCCTCCTCGGCCACCGGCTCCGCCTCGACCGGCTCCTCAGCGGCCGGCGTCTCCTCGGTAGCGGGCTCTTCAGCGGCCGGCGCCTCTTCAGCGGCCGGCGCCTCTTCAGCGGCCGGCGCCTCTTCAGTGACCGGCGTCTCCTCGGCGACCGGCTCTACGACCGCCGGCTCCTCGACGGCAGGCGTCTCCGAAATCGTTTCCTCGGCGACCGGCTCCTCAGCCGCCACAGGCGCCTCAGTCAGCGGCGCCTCAGTCACCGGCGCCTCAGTCACCGGCTCCTCGGCAACCCGCTCTTCCGTCGGCTCCGTCGGCTTCGGGACCGTGACGTTGTCGAAGGCGGCCGCGACCAGTTCGTGCTCGTCGTCCGAGTTGTCCTGGTCGGTCTGCGGCTCGGTGGGCTTGAGGGCCTCCGGTGTCTGGTGGTCCGCGTTGCGGGGTTCCGGGACCTGGGCCGTCGGGGTCGGCTGGGGTTCCGGGGTCGGGGACGGGACCGTCGGCCGGGGTTCCGGCGAAGGCGTCGTCGCACCCTCTGCTTCGGCGGTACGCCCCTTGCGTGACCGGCCGAACGCGTTCCGCAGGAGAGTGAGAATGCCCATGTGCGCAACCCTTCGCGTGAGTTGATGCCCGTAGATCCCTGGCCAGGACGGACACGTAAGGTTAGCGGCCCCGGATGGCGATCTTGGGGAGGGGCTGCCATCAGAGCACCTTGTTCGTCAAGGGCTGCATCGCGCCGAGTCCACGCGAGGGCTCAACTTCGGTACCGCTACCTCTGGTTCACCTTTAGTTCATGCGGTCGCCCCGCTCCCGCACAAACGTGCCCCTAGCGTCCCCCACGCCGCATTCAAGGGGAAGTAAAGGGGAGAACGAGACACCATGCGCATTCCGTTGCCGATCATCAGAACGAACAGCGACTCGCACCCGGGTGGCCGGTCCGCCCTGACCTGCCGGTTCCGGTGTGGTGACGCGTGTTTCCACGAGGTGCCCAACACCACCGCGAACCCGTACGTCGGTGACGTCATCGCCGAGGCCGTCAGCCGCCGCACCACGCTGCGCGCCGCCGCCGTCGTCACAGCGGCCGCCGCCGTGAGCGGCACCGTCACCGTGGCCGCGCCGAAGGCGGACGCCGCCGAGGCCGCCGGCGTGTCCGAAAGGACCGGGTCCTCCCGGGGTGCGCGAGGTCTGCGCTTCAACCCCGTCGCGCCGAACACCGCCGACACCGTGACCATCCCGGGCGGTTACGCGCAGAACATCGTCATCCGCTGGGGCGAGCCCATCCTGCGGGGCGCCCCCGCGTTCGACCCGGAGAACCAGACCGCCGAGGCCCAGGCCAAGCAGTTCGGGTACAACAACGACTTCCTCGCGCTGCTTCCGCTGCCGGGTGAGCGCGATCGGCAGGTTCTCGTCGCCAATCACGAGTACACCGATGAAGTGCTCATGTTCCGTGGGTACGACGCCGCCAACCCGACCAGGCAGCAGGTCGAGGTCGCCTGGGCGGCTCACGGGCTCTCCGCCGTGGTCGTCGAGGGGGACCGGCGGACCGGGAAGCTCACGCCCGTGCCCCGGCATCCGCTCAACCGGCGTGTGACCGCCACCTCCGAATTCAAGGTCACCGGCCCGGCCGCCGGGTCCGACCTGCTCAAGACCTCCGCCGACCCGACCGGCACCAAGGTCCTCGGCACGCTCAACAACTGCTCCGGCGGCGTCACCCCGTGGGGCACCACCCTCCACGGCGAGGAGAACTTCAACCAGTACTTCGCGGGCGCCACCCGCGCGACCGACAAGCGGTACGGGCTCGGGACCGGTGCGAGCGAGCGTCAGTGGGAGCGGTTCGACAAGCGGTTCGACGCCGCCCAGGAACCGAACGAGCCGCACCGCTTCGGGTACGTCGTCGAGCTCGACCCGTACGACCCCACCTCCAAGCCGCGCAAGCACACCGCGCTCGGGCGCTTCAAGCACGAGGGCGCCACGGTCCGGCTGACCGAGGACGGGCGTCCGGTCGTCTACTCCGGTGACGACGAGCGCTTCGACTACTTCTACAAGTTCATCGGCAGCAAGCGGATGAAGAAGGGCCACTCGCGCGCTGTGCGGGAGCACAACCTCTCGCTGCTCGACGAGGGGACTCTCTACGTCGCCAAGCTCACCGGGGACTCGCCCGCCATCGAGATCGACGGGACCGGGAAGCTTCCGGCCGACGGTGAGTTCGACGGCAGCGGCGAGTGGATCCCGCTGGCCACCGCGACCGCCGACGGCGCCGTCTCGCACGTCGAGGGCATGACCGCGGACGAGGTGTTCGTGTTCACGCGGCTCGCCGGGGACAAGGTCGGCGCCACCAAGATGGACCGGCCCGAGGACATCGAGCCCAACCCGCACACCGGCAAGGTGTACGTCGCGCTCACCAACAACACCAATCGCGGCGTCGGCTCCAACGCCAAGGCCGACGAGGCCAACCCGCGCAACGCCAACAAGCACGGCCAGGTCCTGGAGCTGACCGAGCGCTGGAACCGCGCCGACAGCAAGAAGTTCGCCTGGACGCTGTTCCTGGTCGCGGGCGATCCGGACGACCCGGCCACCTACTTCGCCGGGTTCCCGAAGGAGGACGTCTCCCCGATCTCCTGCCCGGACAACGTCGCCTTCGACTCGTACGGCAACCTGTGGATCTCCACCGACGGCAACCAGCTCGGCTCGCACGACGGCCTCTTCGGCGTCGCTACGCGCGGTGAACGCCGTGGTGAGCTGAAGCAGTTCCTGACGATGCCGAACGGTGCGGAGACCTGCGGGCCGGTGATCCAGGACCGCCGTGTGCTGGTCTCCGTGCAGCACCCGGGCGAGATCGACGGCGCGACGGCCGAGAAGCCGCTGAGCGCCTGGCCGGACGGGCAAGGGAAGATCAACCGCCCGGCTGTCGTCGCCGTCTGGCGCAAGGACGGCTGCGACATCGGCGTCTGAGCCCACAGAAACCGATCAGGGAAACCGATCACGGGAGTGCTGGGACCGGCGGCTGCCGCTCACCGTCGTGTTCCAGCCATTCCCGCTCCAGCCATTCCCGGTACGCCGGCGCCTGCCGTGCCACCTCCCAGTACGCCTCCTCCAGCGCGGGATAGACCCCGTCCAGGTCCGTCTCCGTACGGGCCGCGAGGAGCAGGCGTACGCCCAGGGGGTCGCCGTGCAGGCGGCGTACGGCCATGGTGGGGCTGTCGGCGTGGGTGGGCTGGCAGACGGCGACCACCTCGCCGGTGGCGACCAGGGCGTCGGCCGTGTAGTAGTCGCCGTGCAGGACGTGCGGGCTGACGCCGGCCGCGCGGAACATCCGCTGCACCGCGTCCCACTCCCCGTCGACCGTCGGGTCCACCATCCAGCGGTCGGCGGCCAGGTCGGGCAGGGTGACCTCCGCCTTCGCCGCGGCCGGATGGTCGGTCGGCAGCGACACGAACTGCGGCTCGCGCTCCATCAGCACCCGCAGGCGGAGCTCGGGCGGGATGCGGAGGGGGCAGCCCTCGACCTCGTGCACGAAGGCCACGTCCAGCTGGCCGTCGGCGACCATGCGGAGCAGGGCGTTCGGGGAGACGTTCATGTGCAGGGTCGGATCCTGGCCGTGGCCGCGCAGCCGGCGCAGCCAGCCCGCCAGGGCCTTGCTCGCCGTCGAGCCGACCCGCAGCTCCGCCCCGCCCACCGCGGCCGCCCTCGCCTCCGCGACCAGGGCACGCATATCGGCCACCAGCGGCCGGGCCCGGCTGAGGACCAGACGGCCCAGCGGGGTGGGGCGGCAGCCGGTCCTCGCGCGTACGAACAGCGCGCCGCCCAGCTCCTGCTCGATCCGCCGCAGTTGCGTGCTGAGCGATGGCTGGGCCACGCCGAGCTGGCGCGCGGCCCGGTGCAGACTGCCGGTGTCCGCTATGGCGCACAGCGCGCGGAGGTGTCTCACCTCGAGGTCCATGCCCTCGCACACTAAAGCGGAACAACAGGTTTCACCAGCCGCACAAATCCCCCCGGACCCCTGCCAATTGGGGTCCTGATAGGGCGGGGCTATCACTGATTGCCATCATCACAGCGGTCCCACAGGCGCCGACACTCGCCTTGACGACTCACCCCCCCACCTAGGAGTCATCGATGCGTATGTCCCTGTCCGCCCGTACGGCGGTGGCAGTCAGTCTCAGTGTCGCGGCCCTCGGGCTCGGTACGGCGGCTCCGGCCACGGCGGCCCCCGCCCACGCCGGCTATGTCGCCAAGTCCGCGGAGTCCGACGCCAGTCGGGCGTTCTTCGAGGCGGTCCTGAAGTCCGTCGCCGAGAAGCGCGCCGCGAACCCCGGCGCCGCGGCCGCCGTCACCGTCACCTACGACGCCTCCGCGGCACCCACGTTCAGCGCGCAGATAGCCCGCAGCACCCAGATATGGAACGGTGCTGTGTCCAACGTCAAGCTCCAGCAGGGCTCGAACGCCGACTTCACCTACCGCGAGGGCAACGACTCCCGCGGCTCCTACGCCTCGACCGACGGTCACGGCAACGGCTACATCTTCCTCGACTACCAGCAGAACCAGGAGTACGACTCGACTCGCGTCACCGCGCACGAGACGGGGCATGTGCTGGGGCTGCCGGACCACTACGAGGGGCCGTGCAGTGAGCTGATGTCGGGAGGCGGGCCTGGCCCGTCCTGCACGAACTCCGTCCCGGATGCCAACGAGAGGGCACGGGTGGATCGGCTGTGGGCCAACGGGTTCGCTGCCGCGATGGACAAGGCGCTTGAGAAGGTCGGCCGATAGGTCTGCCCGAGTTCCACCCCCCACATGGCGCGGTCGCCCTCCTGCACGGGGCGGCCGCGCCGGCTTTTGGGCGCCTGACAGCTCGGGTGGTCTCTCCTTGTGGGCGGCTGCGGGCTGTGTGTGTTGGGGGGCTGGTCGCGCAGTTCCCCGCGCCCCTGGGCGTTGCCGGCCAGGCACCCCTAATGAGGTGAGGCGATTGCGCGTGCTGCTGCTACCTCCTGGCGTAGGGGCTCCAGGACGCTGCCCGATGGGCCGGTGAGGTCGGTGCGGACCTCGTACAGGGTCTCCGCCTTCCTCACGCCCTCCGCCAGCTCGCGTAGCTGGAGGGCGACCTGGGTGACCTCGCCTGCGGACGGTGGGGGCGAGCCGTGTTTCACCCGTACCCGGGCCGCTGTCGTGGCGTCGACGATGCGTTCGACGGCGACGACGAGGGGCCACCAGGCCGCCGCCCGGCGGCCGGTGGGCGGGGGCTCGGTCAGGGCGCGTTGGAACTCGGTGCGGATGGCGGAGAGGTTGCGGTAGAGGCGGCGGCGCATGCGGGCGCGGGCCGCGGGGTCGACTGCGGCGGGGCCGAAGGCGCCCTCCACGTAGCGGGCCGTGTCCTCCACGGCGTCGGCGAGGCGGTCGCCGACGCGGGTGTGCCAGCTCTCCGGCCAGAGGAGGTAGCCGGCGATCAGGGCGATGGCGCAGCCAATGAGGGAGTCGACCAGACGGGGCAGCAGCAGGGCGGTGCCCTGGCGGTTGAGGACGTCGGACAGGAGCAGGATCACCGGGGTGATGGCTGCCGTCTGGTAGCCGTAGCCGCGCGGGGTGAGCGCGGGGACCAGGGGTGCGAGCAGCAGCAGTACGGGTACGTCCCACCAGCCGCGCGGCACCTCCGCGAGCACCGCCGCCGCGATGACCAGCCCGGCGACCGTGCCGAGGGCGCGCAGCAGGGCCCGGGAGAAGACCGAGCCGAAGTCGGGCTTGAGGACGAAGGTGATGGTGAGGGCGACCCAGTAAGAACGGGGGACCGGGATGATCGAGACGAGGACCTGGGCCAGGCCGATGCACAGGGCGAGGCGCAGGCCGTAGCGCCAGGAGGCGGCGGAGAGAGTGACGTTGCGCAGGGCGCGGGCGGCGCGGTCGCTCAGCGCGGCGGGGCGGCCCAGGCGGTCGTCGATGCCGCGCGGGTCGACGTCCGGGCTGGCGACGACCTCGGCGGCGTGGCGCAGGGCGTGGTCGACGGCGCGGGCCGTCTCGGTGGTCGGGGTGGGGAGCTTCAGGCCTGTCGGGCCGGTGTAGCCGGTCTCCACGGCGGAGGCCAGGTGCCGTACGGCCTCCGGGACCTCGGGTGGCAGGGGCCTGCCGCTGAGGCGGGCGGCGGGGGCGGCCTCCACGACCGGGGTGATGGCGTTCAACTGGGCCAGCAGCCGGGTGAGTTCGGCGCTGCGGCCGTGGTGGCGGGCGCGGTGGGCGAGGATGATGTCGTACGACTGGTTCAGGGACTGGGTGACGGCGTGCCGGGCGTCGTCGTAGGCCAGGGTGGCGCCGACGCCGCTCTCCCCTCCGGCCGCCAGCAGTTCGGCGACCTTGCGGTAGGTGTCCGCGACCGCCGCCCGTTCCGGCACCCCCGATCTGAGCGGCCAGGCGAGCAGCGCGAGGAGCAGGACGAGGAGCCCGCCGCCGGACATCAGCAGCGGCGCCAGCCACCAGGCGCCCGGCATCGGAAGGCCCGCGCCGACCACGCTGGTCAGCAGCAGCACCAGGCCCGCGGCGGAGGCGACCGCTCCGATCGTCGAGATCATCCCGGAGACCAGCGCCACGCCGGTGACGGCGGCGACGGCGACCCAGCCGTGGCCGTAGACCGCGGCACCGACGGTGATGCCGACGGCGCCGAAGAGCTGGGGGATCGCGATGGTGGGGATACGGACGCGGTAGGCGGCGGCGGTGTCGCTGATGACGCCGTTGAGCGCGCCCATCGAGGCGAGGGCGCCGTAGAAGGGCCGGTCGACGGCCAGCCCGATGGCCAGCGGCAGCGCGATGGCGAGGGCGGCGCGGATCACGGCGGGCCGGTTGACGGGGGCCGGCTGGGCCCGGAGGTTCCGCACCAGCCAGTCGGGAGGGGTGAGGCCGATGGGGAACTCGCGGGACATGCGCCCCATTTTCCTGGATGGGATGCCCGAATCCTCCCTCACGAGGGGTCGGTGTGGGATGAAGACTTGTCCGCCCTATCGAAATTCGATAGATTCCCATCGCAAGTCGATGCGTCGACGCGTCGATGCCTCGATGGAAGGTCGGAAGGTCAGGCCATGGGAAAGCTGACAGTGGGCGCGCTGCGTGCCGTGCTCGGGGTGGTGCTCGTCGGCACCGTGTTCGTACAGGCGGGGATGGTCTGGGTGTTGGTCAGCGGCAGTGACCCGGAGGACGGCTCGCTCCCGCTGACCGCGCTGCGCGTGATCACGATCCTGGGCATGGTGTCGGTCCAGGTCGCCCTGGTCTGCGTGTGGCGGCTGGTGACGATGGTGCGACGCGGAACCGTGTTCTCCCCCGCCGCCTTCCGGTACGTGGACGGAGTGATCGGCGCGATCGTCGCGGCCTCCCTGGTCTGGTTCGCGGTCACGGCCGTCAACGCGCCGGGCCAGCGGGAGGACCCGGGCGTCACCGTCATCATGGCCGGGATCGGCGTGGCCATCCTCGGGGTCGCCCTCATCGTGCTCGTGCTGCGGATGCTGCTCGCCCAGGCCGTCGCCCGCGACGTCGAAGCGGCGCGGATGCAGGCCGAGTTGGACGAGGTGATCTGATGCCGATCGCCGTCGACATCGACGTGATGCTGGCCAAACGGAAGATGTCCGTGGGCGAACTCGCCGATCGCGTGGGCATCACCCCCGCCAACCTGGCGGTTCTCAAGAACGGCCGCGCCAAGGCGGTGCGCTTCGCGACCCTCGCCGCACTGTGCGAGGTGCTCGACTGCCAGCCGGGCGATCTGCTGCGGTGGGAGGCCGAGGAGGCCGAGGAAGTCGCGGAAGTCGCGGAGAGCGGACTCGCCTAACGCTCGTCGTCCGCGCGGGCCAGAAGCTCCCCCAGCGCCTCGTTGAACTCCCCCGCCCGCTCCAGGTTCGGCATGTGTGCAGCGCCCTCGATCACGCGGAGGGTCGAGTTCGGGAGTGCGGTGTGCATCGCCTTCGCGTCGGACACGGGGGTGTAGGTGTCGTCGGCGCCCACGACGACCAGGGCGGGGACGGTGACGTGGGTCAGCAGGGTGCGGTAGTCGGGGCGTTCGGCGCGGCCGCGCAGGGCGGCCGCGGCGCCCTCGGGCGGGGTCGCCGTCATCATGTGGTGGACGTGGGCCTTGACGTCGGGGGTGGCGTAGGGCGCGACCATCTTCTCCAGGACCTCGTCGGCGTAGCCGCGCATGCCCTCGCGCAGCAGGCGGTCCGCCATGGCGCCCCGTGCCCGCTTGCCCTCGGGTGTCTCCGCCGCCGGGAAGGTGTCCGCGAGGACCAGGCCGCGGATGCGGTGCGGGAAGCGGGCGTAGCACTCCATGACGATCTGGCCGCCCATGGACAGGCCCGCCAGTACGCAGGTCTCCACCTTCAGGTCGTCCAGGAGGGCCTCGATGTCCCCGGCGAAGACCGAGAGCGGGGTGGTGCCCGGGACGACCGGGGAGGTGCCGTAGCCGCGCAGGTCGGGGGCGATGACCCGGCGGGTGGGGGAGAAGGCCTCGATCTGCGGGGCCCACATCGTGTGGTCGAAGGGGTGGCCGTGGATGAGGACGAGGGGGAGCGAGGAGGTGGCGGCGGCGACATCGGCGCCTTTGTCCTCGTATGCGAGGAAGGGTCTCATGTGGACGACCCTAGATCGCCTCAACTGCTCGGTGCAATAAGATCTTTGCCCTCGGTGCAATCCGGAGAATCCGCACGGTGATCGGTACTTGGGGGAGCAGCTCGTGAATCGGATCGTGGACGACTATCGGCGTCTCGCCGACCGCATCGCCGACGACATCGCCCACGGACGGCTCCAGCCGGGCGAACGGCTGCCTCCGCAACGGGTGTTCGCGCGGCGGCGCGGGATCGCCGGGTCCACGGCGGGGCGGGTGTACGCCGAACTCGTACGGCGGGGTCTGGTCGTCGGCGAGGTCGGGCGCGGGACGTTCGTGCGGGCGGCGCCGACGGGGTCGGGTGAGCGGGCGCTCGTCGAGGCCGCGACCGCGGCGCCGGTCAACCTGGAGCTCAACTACCCCTCCGCGCCGGGCCAGTCGGAGCTGCTCGCCCCCGCCCTCGCCCCGCTGCTGCGGCCGGACGTCCTGACGGAGGCCCTGCGCCCGGCCGCCGCCGACGGTACGCCCGAGGCCCGGGAGGCGGCCGCCGCCCTCCTCGCCACCCCCGGCTGGCGCCCCGCCCCCGGCCGGATCCTGTTCACCGGCAACGCCCGCCAGGCCGTCGCCGCCACCCTCGCCTCCCTGGTCCGCCCCGGCGGCCGGGTCGGCGTCGAGGCGCTGACGTACCCCGTGGTCAAGGAGATCGCCGCCCGGCTCGGGATCACCCTGGTGCCGCTGGCCACCGACCAGGAGGGCCCGCTCCCGGAGTCCGTCGCCGCCGCCCATCGCACGACTCCCCTGGCCGCGCTCTACCTCCAGCCCACCCTGCACAACCCCACCTCGGTGACGACGAGCCCCGCGCGAATGTTCCAACTCGCCCATGCTGCCCTCGACTTGAGCATCCCGATCGTCGAGGACCGCATCTGGTCCTTCCTCACGGACGACGCCCCCCTGGCCGTCCACGCCCCCGACCTCACCCACGTCGTCGACGGCCTCTCCAAACGCGTCGCCCCCGGCCTCACCGTCGGTTTCGTCGTCGTACCGGAGGAACGGGTCGACGCGGTGGCCGCCGCCGTCCGCTCCGGCGGGTGGAGCGCGGGGCGCTTCGCGGTGGCGGCGGCCACGCGGTGGATCGGGGAGGGGACGGTGGAGCGGCTGGTGGCGGGCAAGCGGGCGGATGCCGCGCGTCGGCAGCGGATCGTGGCGCAGGAGCTGCGGGGGTTCACCGTACGGTCCGACCCCCGCGCCTATTACGCCTGGTGGGAGCTGCCCGCCCCGTGGCGCGCCGACACCTTCACCGCCGCCGCGGCCGCGCAGGGCATCGCGGTGACACCGGGCCCCGCCTTCGCGGTCGACCCGAACCGCACGCCGGACGCGGTCAGACTGGGGCTCGGGTCGGTGAGCGAGGTGGATCTACGGGCGGCTTTGCGGGCGTTGGCCGGGGTCGTGCGGGGTGGGGGGTGAGCGCTGGGGGGGGTAGGTCGGGGTGGGGGTGAACGGTGGCGGGGGCTGGTCTCGCTGTTCGTCGCGTCAGGCTCGGGCCCGCGTCGGTTCCTGGGCCGGATCCGCGGTGTGGGCCGCGGCGGCTCGGCGGTGTTGGGTGAGGAGGTGGGCCAGGCGGCAGGTGAGGGCCACCGTGAGGCCGAGGGCGATCAGGAGCCAGGAGACCTCGCGCAGGGTCGCCGTCAGGGCGTCGTAGATCGCGGCCGCGGCCGGGCGGTGGGCCGGCTCGGGGAGGTCGGCGAGGGTGAGGCGTCGGCCGAGCGTCAGCGCGAGGAGCAGGAGCGCGCCGCCCAGGGCCGTGCCCAGCGCGGTGGCCGTGACCGCGCGGCGGCGGCACGCGGAGACGGCGATGCCGGTCGCGGCGAGGACCGCCGCCGAGACGGGGAGCCAGAAGGCGGCGACCTCGAGCACCTCGTACCCCTTCCTGAGGCGGTGCACCTCATGGGCCGGCAGCAGCGCCACCTCGGTGTGCTCGACCGGGATGTGACGGGCCAGCGGCACGTGGTCGTCGGTCAGTCGGCGTTTGATCTGCGCGGTGACCGGCGCGAGGTCGACCGTCACCGCGCGCTCGCGCCCGTCCTCAAGGGCGCTCAGCACGGCGTCGTGGACCACCCTGTTGCCCGCCTCCCACGCCGTACGGAACGCCTCGGTCCGGGTGAAGGAACGCACCGCGTCCTGCGCGAACGGCCGCACGGAACCGGGCTCGGGCGCGGTGGGCGACGCCGGGGACGCCTCCATCCGGTCGTCGATCTCCCGCATGATCCCGGCGCCGACCGTGTCCGCGACCGCGCCCTGCACGGCCGGATCGGCGGCGAGCGGCGCCATGGCGGTGACATAGCGACCGGTGTCCGCCAGCCCGTACGTCACCCATGCCGCCAGCGCCCCGAACGGCACGAGGAGGCACGCCAGCGCGATCAGCGCTGCCGACAGGGCGTTCCGCAGCCGGGTGAGCACCCTTCCAGGCAAGGGTCACGGGGGCTCGGGCGCCAGCGCCGTGCCTGCATACGGCCGCACGATTCCGCTCTCCGGTGGAGCGTTCACCCGAACGGGTGTCTCATGGATCAGGGATGCAGAAATGCAGAGATGCAGGGATGCAGAAGATGCAGGGATGCAGGGGAACGGGTCGGCCCCGGTGCCATCGGTAGTCAGCCATCGGTCACCGGGGTCGATCCGCGTGTCCGTCAGGCGAGCCGGTGGCCCTGCGCGTCCTCGTGCGTGTAGTAGCGGTAGAACAGCACGACGAAGCAGGACGCGCCGATCACGAGCCCCATCAGCGAGGACCTGAGGACCGAGGCGTCGGTCTGGCTGTACAGGAACCCGAACGTACCGCCCGTGAAGGCGGCCCACAGGATCGCGTGCACCTCGCGGATCGCGAGGGAGGCGATCGAGCGGACGGCCACGTACAACACCATGAACGCCGCCGCCGTGACGAAGCCGAAGAGCAGGTTCCAGCCGGTGATCTCGCCGCCGGCACGCCGGTTCGCCGCGGCCCAGTAGCCGTAGACGAGTCCGAGGACGACCGGTGCGACCACGCTCATCGCGCGGTGCGTCCGCGCGCTGAAGACATCGGGCAGACCCCTCGTGCCGGCCGTGGCCGTTCGCGCCGTCACGGTCCGGCCGCCGGGCGCGGGTGCCGCATGAGCCATGAGAGCACTCCTCTCTCCTCGCCCCGCCATCCAGGGCACACCCCGAGCGGGCGCCTGGCAAGTCGGCACCCGGATGCGGCCCGGTGACCGGCGTGCTTGTCTGAGGCCCATGAGGGCCGTCAGCGAGGGTGGAGCCGGCCCGCAGGGCGCCGCCCGCCGGCCGGAGCTGCTGCGCGTGCGCGGCCGCAGTGTCGCCTGGGTGCCGCCGCTGCTGCTGCTCGTCGCCATCGTGTCGGTCGATTTCAAGACCAGCAGCGACTTCCGGATCCTGTCCTGGATCGTGCTGGTGCCCGGTATCGCCGCCGCGATCTGCGGGGTGTGGGGGACGGCCGTGTTCGCGGTGCTGGCGCCCGCCACCTACCTCGCCGCGGACGCCGCCCTGCCGCACGAGTACCAGGCCGGCATCCCCGACCTCGTCCTCGCCGGCATCGGCGGGGTCCTCGCCACGCTGGCCTGCGTGGTCCGGGTGCGCGGGGAGCAGCGCATGCTGCACATCCAGGACGTCGCCGAGACGATCCGCCGCACCGTGCTGCGCCCGCTGCCGCCGGGCTGGGGCGGACTCGAACACGCGGAGGTGTATCTCGCCGCCGACAGCGAGGCCCGGGTCGGCGGCGACTTCTACGACATCCAGACCGGCCTGTACGGCACCCGCGTCATCCTCGGTGACGTCCAGGGCAAGGGGCTCGCCGCGGTGGAGGCGGCGGCCGCGCTGCTCGGCACGTTCCGGGAGGCCGGCTACCACGAGCCGGACCTGGCGACGGTCGCCCAGCGGCTTGAGGTGCGCATGCAACGGCAGATCCGGATGCGTACGGCTCTCGGCGGCCAGGACGACGACCGGTTCGCCACCGCCGTACTGATCGGCTTCCCCGACGACGAGCCGGACGCGGTGGACGCCCTCCTCCTCGGTCACGAGTGCCCGCTCGTCGTCGGACCGGACGGCGTACGGTCCCTGCCGCCCGGCCGGCACGGCCTGCCCCTCGGCCTCGGCGAACTCGACCCCGTCGACGGCCCGCCGCCCGTGCACCGGGTGTCCCTGCGGCCCGGCGAGACCCTGCTGCTGACCACGGACGGCGTGACCGAGGCCCGTGACGGCGAGGACGTCTTCTTCCCGCTGGCCACCGAGGTCGCCGCGGGCGTCGCCGCCGACCCGGGGATCGCGCAGCCGCGGCGGCTGGTCGACTTCGTGCGGGACGGCACGCTCAGGCACTGCGGGGGGCATCTGGCCGACGACACCACGGTGTTCGCGGTGCGTCGGAGGAGAACTGGTGTGGGGAATACGGACGGAATCGGGCGTAAAGAGTCCTGAGATCCCGCTTTGCAGCCGCAGCGGTTACCGTGCTGCCCTAAGTGATCGACGGGGGATGGGGAGGGACCGATGCCCGGAACCGTGCTGCTGCTGGCCGCCGCCCCGGCGGGCAAGGGCTGTCTGGTGGACGCCGCCTCCGTGCTCCCCGTCCTCGCCGCCGTGCCGCCCACGGTGCTGTCCGGCACGGACACGGCGAACGTCGTGGAACTCGCCGACCCGCTGGAACCGCAGGCCGTCCTCACCCGGCTGCGCGCGGCGGCGGCCTCCCCTGCCCCCCTCACGGTCTTCGTCACCGGCCAGCTCCACCTCGACCGGCGCCAGCACCTGCCCCACCTCGCGCTGGCCCGTACGACGCCCTCGACCGTCCGCTACACCGGCTTCCCCTGGCACTGGTTCCGCGAGGAACTGCGCCTGCGCGCACCGGGTTCCACGTCCCTCGTCCTCGACCTGCACGCCGACGCCGAGACCTGGGAGTGGCTGGGCGCCAACCCCCTGGACTCCGGGCGCAACAACGCGGTCTACGGCCGTATCGCCCCGCCACCGAGCCGCCGTACGGTCGCGGGCCCCGCGTACATGAAGGCCGTGGCGACCCTGCTCCGCAGCGGCCACCGTCCCTCCCTCGACCAGCTCCATCAGCAGGCCCTGACCCGCATCTCACGCGAGGGCGGCGTCGGCACCGACATAGTCCTCACGGCCTACGCCCCACCCCAGCTCCCGACTCCCCCACGAGGCTTCGACCCCAACCCGAACCAGGCCCTGGCCCCCATCCCCGGTTACGGCACCCCGACGCCCCCGGCCCAGCCCTCGTTCCCGAGCACCCCACCCCTGGCGCCACAGCCCACCGCCCCGTCCCCGGCCACCGCGCCGAGTCCGACGCCGCCCGCGGCCGCCGCCCCGGGCTCCCTACCGCTCCCCGCGGAGAGCCCCGCTCCGGGTACGACACCGCTTCCGGCCCCGGGCAGACCGTCGGCTTCGGCCCCGAGCACGGCTACGGTCCTGACGTCGAGCCCCACCCAGAGCGCTGAACCGAGTCCCCTGCCCCTCCCACCACAGCCCTCGGCTTCGGCGCCGGGGCCGGTTCCTGTGTCGAGCGGCGCGCAGAGCCCTCAGCCCAAGCCCGCGCCCGGCGGCGTCCAGAGCCACGAGCCGATCCCCGCGCCTGGTCCCGGGCAGAGCGCCGAGCCGACTCCGGTTCAGGCTTCCCAGCCGCTTCCCGCGGAGACCACGGCTCCGGTACCGGCGCCGCTTTCCGCGCAGGACACGCCATCGAGCCCGGCGCAGGTCGCTGCCCCAAGCCTGGTCCGGAGCGGTGAGCCGAGTCCGGCTACGGACGTCCTGCCGCCCTCGGCTCCGGATGCCCCGCCGCAGCACACGCCGTCGACCTCGACGCCGATCCCGGCGCATGGCGGCGGACGGAGCCCCGAGCCGGACCCCGACCTGGCCGCCACCCTGGTGATACCGCTTCCCGGGCGTGGTGCCGTGCCCGAGTTGCCGCCGCCGCCCGGGCACCCGCCCGCGCCGGCCCCCGCGGAGCGGGCCGCGTCGACCCCCGACCCCCACGCCACCATCGCCGCTGCCGTCGAGGCCGGGCGGCATGGTGAGGCGGAGGTGTTGGCGGCGCACTATGAGCAGAGTGCGTTGCGGGCGTATGGGCCGGCTTCGGAGGAGGCGTTGCACTGGATCGAGGTGCGGGCCGATCTGGCGATGATGGCGGGGGATCCGGTGCGCAGTTGCCGGGCGTGGCTGATGGTGGCGTCGGCGCGGCTGTCGGCGGGGCAGGCGGTGGACGCGCCCGCGGTGGAGGCGGCGGTCGACCGGGCGCACCATCAGTGGGGGCAGATCAAGGACGCCGTCCCGGCACGCGAGCTCGGCCCCGCGCTCGCGGAGCTGCGGGGCCGAGTGCCGGGACGGCGCCGGGGTGCGCTGGAGAACGTACGGCGGCAGCTTCAGCAGCTCCAGACGCAGGTCTGAGGCACCGCCCCTGAGCCGGACGTCACTTCGTGAAGACGAAGTACTTCCAGGCGCCGTACGTCGTCGTGTTCACGTTGTCGCCCGACGTCGTGTCGATGTACGACGAGCGGATCCTGAAGCGCGGGCCGACGGGCGGTGTGCCGTCGAGGGTGACGGAGTCCTTGCCGTAGGTGTCGAGCGCGAAGTACCCGGTGTGCGTGGTGTGCCAGGCGCCGTCGTAGAACCGCTGGACCTGGAGCTGGTACTTGCGGCCCCGGTACATCGTCATCGTCGTGTTGTGCACCGGGTCCTTGGACTGGCGGAAGTAGTAGTACTTCTGGTTCCAGGCCGTGGCCGTCTTGTACGCGCCGCTGAGCGAGGTCGACACCACCACCTTGGTGTAGACGGTGTTGGTCGTCGTCTTCGCCGCGTACCGGGTGTCGCCCGTGAACTTCGCGCTGACCTTGGTGTCCCGGGTGAGGCGAAGGGTCGCGGTCAGGTTGCCGCCCGAGTCGACCGTGCCCTTCTTCACCAGGGCGTTCGGCTTGTCGGAGCCGTAGGGGTCGGCCCAGATCTCCACCGTGCGGTTCTTGTACGTGGTGCCGAGGTGCGCGGTGAAGGTGACGGAGCTGTTGTAGCCGTAGACCTTGAGGTTGTTGTTCAGCGTCAGTGTCGACGCCGTCTTGGCGACCGTCACCGAGTCGGCGGCCGTGGCACCCGCGTGGTCCGCGTCGCCCGCGTACGTGGCGGTGTACGTCACCTTGCCGCCGGCCGGCGGCGTGTCCGTGAAGGTGTACGAGCCGTCCGCGGCGACGGTCGCGGTGCCGAGCGCCTTGCCGGCCGGGGACTCGTCGTCGGTGCGGGTGACCGAGACCTGGGTGCCGGCCGGGAAGGCGGCGGACGAGGCCAGCTTGCCGGTCAGCGTCAGCGCCTTCGCGCGCGGCGCCGTCGCGGGGGCGTCGACCGTGAGGGTGGTGGCGACCTTCGTCGGGTCGTCGTAGACGTGCAGGGCGTAGGCGTCGCTGCCGCCGCGGGACACCGCGAACAGCTTGCTGCTGTCCGGCGCCCAGGCCAGCCCGCGCGCGGTGAGCTGGTCGGTGCCGAAGGTGAAGTCCTTCAGCGGGATCGAGGTGCCCGGCTTGAAGAGATGGACGTCCGGCTCGTCGGTGGAACTGGTGCCCGCCGCCACGTCGCCGTTCGGGGCGATGTCCACCGCGTTCGGGTACGGGTTGGTGACGTACTTGCCGTCCTTGGACAGGTCCGTGAGCTTGTAGACGGCCTGGTAGTACGGGGCACCGCTGGCGGTGACGACGTCCTGGCCGTCGGGCGTGACGGCCAGGTCCGTGAGGTTGCCGCCGCCCGTGGCACCGGGGTCGAAGGCGTACGCCGTCTGGCTCGGCGTGCCCGAGGAGACGTCGTACACCGCGAGGACGACCGGGCTCTGGCCGGGGGCGCCCGCGACGAGGGTGCCGGGGGCGCCGGCGGAGGCGTCCACCATCGGGGCGGAGTACCAGGCGTTGGTG
Source organism: Streptomyces sp. NPDC008086 (assembly GCF_042957325.1). Lineage (NCBI taxonomy): Bacteria > Bacillati > Actinomycetota > Actinomycetes > Kitasatosporales > Streptomycetaceae > Streptomyces > Streptomyces sp. NPDC008086. The sequence goes on along the minus strand of NZ_JBIBIA010000002.1, from coordinate 515,432 downwards.
GGCGCCTGGCCGAGGGCGACGACCGGGTCGCTGCCGGTCAGGTCGAGCGAGCCGATGTTGCCCTGGGCGGCGCCGCCGTAGCCGAACCAGATCTTGCCGCCGGTCTCGGCGAGGTACTGCGGGTCGGCGGTGCCCGTGGAGTAGCGGTGGGCCTCGGTCGCGGTCGCGGTGTCGATGGCGACGATCGCGTCGGCGTCGCCCACGGCCGCGTACACGGTCCCCGAGTCGGGCGACAGCTCCAGGCCGAGGACGCCGGGCAGCGAGCCGACGGTGCCGACGACCGTGCCGGTGTAGTCGGTGACGACGACCTGTCCGGCGGTCGGGTCGCTGATGAAGACCCGCTGGTGGACCCCGTCGACGACCATGTCGCCGGTGGACTTCAGGGGCAGGGACGCGCTGGAGTCGGCGGCCGCCGACCCGGTGCCGGCCGCGACCAGGGCGACCGAGCTGAAGAGGACCGCGAGTGCCGTCGCGGCAGGGAGAGTGCGTCTGCGCACGGTGATTTCGAACCCCCCGGAACGAAGAGATGAGAAAGCGATCGCAGGCTAGATCATCGCCCTGACAGCAGGGTTAAGCCCGGTGTAAGAGGGCGGTGTGAACGGCCCGGTGAGGGCAGGGAGGAGCCCCCGGCGGGACAGGGGGGAGTGTCCGCGCCGGGGGCGGCTCGGGGGTGCGGGGTCAGTTGCTCCAGGCGTTGAACTGGATGCCGGACGGCTTGGCCTCGTTCAGGTCCTTGCGGAAGTGGTCGTCCTTGTCCTGGAGGGGGAAGTTGGCCTTGCCCCACGAGGAGCCCTCAAGGGCCTTCCAGGCGCTGTGGTAGCTGCTCCACAGGATGTCGTAGGGGGCCAGGGCCGGACGGTCCCAGCCGCCGTTCCCCCACGCCTCCGCCCGCTCGCCCGCCTTGGCGAAGCGGAAGGAGTGGGTCAGGCCGCCGTCCTTGTGGTAGACGACCTTGAAGCGCTTGCCCTCACGCTCCACGTCGTTGAACCGCTTGGTGGTGTAGTTGCCGTGCGCGGAGACGGACACATAGCTGGGCCACTGGTCGTTGCCGTGGTACCAGACCACCGCGGACTCCCACTCGTGGCGGTGCCCGCCGACGACGTTGCCGGGCGCGTTCTGGTCCTTCTCGAAGTACAGGGTGTAGATGACGCCGCACCAGCCGGAGCTCCTGTCGCACTTGGAGCGCGAGTAGGTGTTGGCCTTGCCGAGGTGGTTGGTGCGGCAGCCGCCGGTGATCGACCCGGTGTCCTGGAGACCGCCGTTGAGCCTCCCGTTCGACTCGACGGCGGCAGCGGGGAAGCAGCTGTCGGAGTCGTAGTCGAAGAGGGGCTGGAACATCTCCTGCGTCGGTGCCTTCTCCCACACCTTTTCGATATTGATCGCGTTCATGACGGCGGCGTTGGCGCTGCCGGTCAGGCCGGCGCTCAGCGCGACGGCGCCGGTGACGGCGAGCGCCGCCTTGCCGAGGCGGGACGCTCTCTGGGTCTTGACGGTCTGCGGCATCCGGGTCTCTCCTCCAGTGCTCGGTCTGCCGGGAATCCGGCGTGGCGAGATCGAGACTGGGGAGCGGGGAGTTGATCGACAGCCCGTTCCGATCAGGGCGATCAATTCCGCTGGTCGGCGGACGGCACTGTTCTCCCGGCGGCCATCACCCGCTCCTGACGCGTCGCACGGCGTTCACCTCGCGTCTTCACGGCCGTCCGACGGCAGCCGACCGAGGCGGGCGTCCTGGAACCGGAGCATTGATTTCCGCATCTCCTTTGTCAGGACAATCAAAATTTCATGATCAGTGGTGATTTGGTTCGCCGGGTGCCGCTGCTGGAGGTACGTGCGCATGGGTCGCCCCGAAAGACCCCTGGACCCCGCGTCCGGTCCCATAGCCCGGCTCGCCCATGGGCTCCGCGAGGTCCGCAAGGCCGCGGGCACCCCCTCGTACCGGCGGATGGCCGAGGCGGCCGGGTTCTCCGCGACAACGCTGTCGCAGGCCGCGGCCGGCGAACGGCTGCCGTCGCTCCCCGTCGTCAAGGGATACGTCCGGGCCTGCGGCGCCGACCCCGCGGAGTGGGAGCCCCGCTGGAAGGAGGCGGAGGCGGCGGTCGCCGAGGCGGTGCGCGCGGAGCCTGCGGACGCGCCGCCGCCGTACCGGGGCCTGGCCCGCTTCGAGCCGGACGACCGGGACCTCTTCTTCGGCCGGGAACGGATGGTGGAGGAACTGCACCGGCTGGTGTGCGACCACCGGTTCGCGGTGCTGTTCGGGGCGTCCGGCAGCGGCAAGTCCTCGCTGCTGCGGGCCGGGCTGATCCCCGCACTGCGCGAGGAGATCGCCGCCCACCGCGGCCCCGCGGTCCTGCGGGTGCTCACGCCCGGCCCGCACCCCGCGCAGACGTACGGACACCTGCTGACGCCCGCCGAGGACGAGCCGGAGAGCTGGGTCGTGGTCGACCAGTTCGAGGAGGCCTTCACCCTGTGCCGGGACGCCGGGGAGCGGGCCCGCTTCGTCGATCTGCTGCTCGCCGCCCGCGACCCCGCCACCCGGCTCCGCGTCCTGATCACCGTCCGGGCCGACTTCTACGCCCGCTGCTCCGAGCACCGGGGCCTCGCCGACGCGCTGTCCGGGGCGGGGATGCTGCTCGGGCCGATGACCGCCGACGAGCTGCGCGACGCGGTGACCAAGCCGGCGCAGGCGGCCGGGCTGCTGGTGGAGCGGGAGCTGACCGCACGGATCGTCGAGGAGGTCGTCGACCAGCCCGGCGGACTGCCGATGCTCTCGCACGCGCTGCTGGAGACCTGGCGGCGCCGCAAGGGCCGGGTGCTCACCCTCGCCACCTACCAGGCGGCCGGCGGGGTGCGCGGCGCCATCGCGGCGACGGCGGAGGAGGTGTACGAGCAGCTGACCGAGGACCAGGCGCGCACCGCCCGCCGCCTGCTGCTGCGGCTGGTCGAGCCGGGCCGGGGCACCCCCGACACCCGCCGCCCGCTGACCCGCGACGACCTGGCCGAGTGGCCCGACCCGGAGGTGCCGAAGGTCGTCGACCGGCTGGCCCGTGCCCGGCTGCTCACCGCCGACGAGGACGGCGTCCAGCTCGCCCACGAGGCCCTCATCACCTGCTGGCCCCGGCTGTCCGGCTGGCTGGAGCAGGACCGCGAACGGCTGCGCCACCACCGCCGGCTGACCGAGGCCGCCCGCGCCTGGCTGGAGCACGACCGCGACCCCGGCGGGCTGTACCGGGGCAGCAGGCTGGCCCGGGCCGAGGACCTGTTCGGCGACGACGACGGCACGCTCACCGTGTCCGAGCGGGCGTTCCTCGTCGCCGCCGTGGCGGCCCGGGAGGCCGAGCGGCAGACGGCCGTGCGGACCGCGCGCAGGTCCCGGGCACTGGTCACCGCCCTGTCCGCCGTGCTGGCGGTGGCGCTGGTGGTGAGCCTGGCCGCGTGGAGCCAGCACCGGGACAACGAGCGCCAGCGCACCGACACCACCGCCCGCCGCATCGCCTCCGTCGCCGACTCGCTGCGCACCACCGACCCGCGCGCCGCCATGCTGCTGGGCGTAGCCGCCTGGCGTGTCTCCCCGCTGCCCGAGTCCCGCCGGGCCCTGCTCGGCGCCCTCGCCCAGCCCGAGCGGGACACCTTCTCCGACCCCGCCCCCGGCGACAGCCCCCGCCGTCTGCTCACCCCCACCGGCCGTGCCCTGCTCAGCGTCGAAGGCCGTACGTGGCGGACGTACGACGTGGCCACGCACCGCCGCACCGGCTCGGGCCGGCTGCCGGTCACCGGTGACGATGTCGTCGCGACCTCGCCGGACGCGAAGGTGATCGCGCTGTCCGGTCGCGACGGCATCCGGCTGTGGGACACGGCGAAGGACGGCTGGTCCGGCGGCGGGCCGTGGCCGGCGTTCTCGGACATCTCCGTCGGCGACCGCGCCACCTTCGTGACCGGCACCGAGGACGAACGCGTCCGGGTGTTCTCCCGCACCGACGCGAAGCCCCTCTTCGAGAGCCCGCGGGCGGCCAGTCGCGCCGACATCTCCCCCGACGCCCGCACGGTCGCCCTCTGCCCCACGGGCGGCCGGGGCGCCACCCCCGAGGTGTGGGACGTCACCGGCCACCGGAAGCTGCCCGGTGCGTGGACGCACGACGAGGAGGTCTGCGCCGACAACGACTTCTCGCTGGTCATGGGCGCCGGACAGCGGCTGGCCGCCGTCTCCTCGGCCGGCATCCACGTCTGGGACACCGGCTCGGGGCAGCTGCTGGCCGACCTGACCGCCCCGGACGCCGGGTACACCGCCTTCAGCGGCGACGGCAGGTTCCTGGCGGTGGCCGACAGCACGGAGATCAAGGTGTGGCGGCTGTCGTCCCCCGACGCCCCGGTCTTCCGGCACTCCCTCAACAACCAGTACGTGTACGGCGGCCTCGCCTGGGATCCCGGGCGCCCCGTCCTGCGCTATCTGGAGGCAGGTACGGTCCACTCCCTCGACGTGTCGGCGGCGCTGACGCATGCCTGGCACGAGGACGGCCTGTTCGGCGTCCGGCTCGCCCCGGACGGCCGCACCCTCGCCACGGCCGAGCGAAGCGAGACGGGGGTCCCCCCGGCCGAAGGCCGGGGGAGCACCGGCACCAGCTACCGCTTCCGGTTGCGCGACACCCGGGACGACCAGCCGGCACGAACCCTGCCGTCGCCGCCGTTCCCCGTCGCCGACGCGGGCACGGCCCCGGTCGTCCCCGCCGACACCATGGCGCTGACGGCGTTCAGCCCGGACGGCGGACTGTTCGCGTACGGCGTCTCGGCGCCGGGCCGGGAAGCGAGCCCGCAACGGATCACGATCTGGGACGTACGCCGCAACAAGGTCCGGGAGACCCTGGACCTGGCCACCGCCGACTCGACGCCGGTGATCGAGCTCGCCCTGGGCTCCGGCGGCCGCACCCTCTACGCCGTGCGTACGCCCGCGGTGGGCGGCCTGGCCGACGAGGTCTGGGACACCGCGAGCCGCCGCCGCACCTCCGTGGTCACCGGTCTGACCAGCAGCCATCTCGCCGTACGCCCCGACGGCGGCCTGCTGGTCGGCGACAACCGCGTCGCCCCCCTCCCGAGGGGGACGGTGGCCGGAAAGGACCTGGTCCAGGGCGACCAGATAGGCGCCGTCGCCTTCAGCGGGGACGGCACCCGGCTGGCGGTGGGCGACGGGACCGGCCGGGTCGCGCTGTGGGACGGCGGGCTGAAGCGCAAGGCCGGCGTCCTGCGCAGCGTCTTCCCGGCCCGGCTCGGCGACACCCCGGAGGGCGTCAGCGCGCTCGCGCTGAGCCCCGACGGCCGCACGCTCGCCGTGGGCGGCAGCTCGGGAACGCTCCAGTTGTGGGACGTCGCCACCCAGCAGCCGCTCGGGGGGCCGCTGCCGACGGCCGGCGAGGAGATCGTCTCGGTGGCGTTCAGCCCGGACAGCGGCACGGTCTACGCGGCCGGGATCCATGTGCCGCTCCAGCGGTACGTCGTCGAGCCGGGCCGGGTGGCGGGGCGGGTCTGCGCCCGTGTGGGCGGCGGCGGCCAGCTGACGCGGGCCCAGTGGAGGACGTACGTGCCGGACGCGCCGTATCGGAGGGTGTGCGCGGACTGACGGCCCCGGATGTTTGATTTCCCCGATCAGGCGGGGTACTGATCAATTCCCCGGCCTGTCAGCCTCGATCGGGCCGTGGCGCGGGCACACCTCCTCCGCTCGCGTCACGGTCCTTCGCGTCTTTGTGGAACCTTTGCTCGCGGGCGGGCGTTGACCGAGTGAGCGTGCACGACCCGACGAATACCGAGGTGACGTCAATGGCACTGTTCGACCGGCTCAAGGACCAGGCCAAGCAACTCCAGCAGCAGGTCCAGGGCGGCGGCCACGGCGCGGCCGGTGGCCATGGCGGTCACGGCGGCCACGGCGGCGCGCCGGCCGGCGGCTCGCACGGAAGTGCGCACGGCAGCTCGCGGGGCGGTTCGAAGGCCCAGCTGGTGGGTCTGCTGAAGAGCCAGCTCGGCTCCCTGAAGAGCGAGCTGAAGAGCGGCGCGTACCGGGACGCCAGCATGGCGATGTGCGCCCTGGTCGCGGCGGCGGACGGCCATGTGGACGCGGCCGAGCGCCAGCAGATGGAGTCGATGATCCTCAGCAACGACGTGCTGCAGAACTTCCCGCCGGACCAGCTGCGTCAGCGTTTCAACCGGCATGTGGACCAGCTCACCCGCAACTTCCCGCAGGGGAAGACCGAGGCCATGCAGGAGATCGCCAAGGCCGCGAAGAAGCCCACCGAGGCCCGCGCGGTCGTCCAGACCGGCATCGTCATCGCCGGCGCCGACGGTCACTTCTCCCAGGCGGAGCAGGCGGTCCTCCGCGAGGCCTGCGCGGCCCTGGGCCTGAACCCGGTGGAGTTCCAGCTCTGACGCGTCCGAGGTTTCCGACGCGTCCGCAGGCCCCGGTGGGGACACATCGAGTGTCCCGCCGGGGCCGGCTTGTGCGACTTTCAGCCACGCTCCGGCCGCGAGATGACATGCTGAGCCGGTCGCTGGTCAGGATCGGGCACCGCCGCGCGCGCCGGCCCCGCGTTCGCCGCCAGGATCAACGTCGCCACGGCGACCACCGCCGCGGCGAACCCTCGGGTGTAGCGCTCGGTGGTGCTGGTGCGTTCCTGCACGGCGACCTCGCAACAGCGTTGTGTTAACCACGTTTAATACGCGGTTTAACCTAGGCGCTGTCGGACGCGAACGGCAAGAGGCGCAGGGGGAGTTGGGCGATGTCGGACCGTGACGACCCGGGGACCATCGGGCGAAGAGTGCAGCAGTTGCGGGCCGACCGGGGGCTGACGCAAAGGCAGTTGGCGGAGCCGGCGTACACCCCCGCCTACATCTCCACCCTGGAGGCGGGCCGCGTCCGTGCCTCCGACGAGGCGCTCCGGCACATCGCCGGCCGGCTCGGGGTCGCCTTCGAGGAACTCGCCACCGGACGCCCCGCACACCTCGTCACCGACCTGCGGCTACGGCTGACCGAGGCCCACCGCGCCCTCGCCACCGGCGACGCCGAGGCGGCGGCCGAGCAGTACACCGCGCTGCTCGCGGAGGCGGAGGGACACGGGTTCGCCGAGGAGCGGGCGGCGGCGCTGCTCGGGCTCGGCGAGTGCGCCATCGACATAGGCGAACTCGCCGCCGCCCAAGTCCACTTCGAACAGGCCGAACAGGTCCTCGCCGAGGCCGACGCCCCTCTCCCCGCCCGCGTCCCCGCTCTGCGAGGCAGAGCGGTCTCCCACTACCTCGCCGGTGAACTCCGTTACGCCGTCTACCTGTTGGAGTCCACCCTCGACGAACTCAACCGGGGCGGACTGCACGACCCCGACGCCCTGCTCCTGCTCTACGCCAGCGTCATCGGCCCCTACATGGACATGGGCGCCCAAGCCCGCGCCGCCCAGGCCGCCGAGTACGCCCTCGCGCTCGCCCCGCAGGCGGCCGACCCGGCCCTGGTCGCCCGGATGCACCGCTCCGTCGCCCGCACCCTCCTCGCCGAGGGCCGCGTCGCCGAGGCCGACGCCTCCCTCGCCAAGGCCGCCGAGCTCTACCGGCAGCTGCAGATCCGTACCGAACTCGCCAACTGCCACTGGATGCGCGGCTACGTCCACGCCCAGAACGGCGACCTCGCGAGCGCCGAGACGGAACTGCGCGAGGCCCGCGCCATGCTCACCGCCAAGCGCGCCGCCCTCTACACCAGCCAGGTCGCCGTCGAACTCGCCGACGTACTGCACCGACGCGGCAAGTCCGACGAGGCCGCCGCCCTCCTCCACGAGGTCCTCAGCGACCCGAGAGCCTGTCCGCAAACCCCCGCCTGCGCCGCGGCGTCCGGCACGCACGCTCGCCGCGTTGCCGAATCGCCCACGTGGCTCCGCCACGAGGGCGCTCCGGCGCCTTGCGATCGCACGCACCGGACGCCGCGACGCCCGCCCTGCGGGCGGACGACGGGGGTTTGCGGACAGGCTCTCGGCCCCGAGCGCGGCGCCCTCCACTCAGCCGCCGCCCACCGTCTCCTCGGCATCATCGCCGAGGACACCCGTGACACCGAGACCGCCGAGGAGCACTACGTCCGCGCCCTCAGCCTCCTGGAACGCGCGGGCGCGGCGGGCGACCTGGCCGACCTGTGCCGCCTGCTCGGCGACCTCCTGCGCCGCACCGGCCGGGTGGAGGCGGCCCTGGACGCGTACCGCACGGGCCTGGGCCACCGCACGGCTCCGGGCACGACGACCCTGGGCCCGGCTCCGGCACAGCCGCCGCTGTAGGGGGCGGGGTGGGGCTAGGGGGTGTTCGAAAGTCCCGCACAGCCCCTTCCCCGGGGAACCCAAGGCTGCGCACAGCTCCCACCGGTTAGCCTGCGCGGAGGCATTCGAACGGGTTCGGACAGGTGGGGACAGGCACGTGCAGAACCAGCGGACCGTGGTCGACGGGCTGCGCGTCGCCGTACGCGCGCTCGTGTACGCCGTCCTCGGCGGCACCGCGCTCCTCGCCATCGCCACGGTCGCCTCCGTCCTCGGGCCGATGCTCGCGCTCGACCTCTACACCCCGCCCGTCGCCGCCTGGTGGACCGTCTTCACGGCCATCGCCGTGCAGGGCGTGCCCTTCCTGCTGCTCGGCACCGTCGTCTCGGCGGCGATCGGGGCCTTCGTCCCGGAGAAGGTCTTCAGCCGGCTGCTGCCCCGCAACCAGGCGCTCGCCGTACCCGTCGCCGGAGCGGCCGGCGTCGTCCTGCCCGGCTGCGAGTGCGCCTCCGTGCCGGTCGCCGGGAGCCTGATGCGGCGCGGCGTCGCCCCCGCGGCCGCCCTCGCCTTCCTCCTCTCCGCCCCCGCCATCAACCCGGTCGTCCTGGTCGCCACCTCCGTCGCCTTCCCCGGCCAGCCGAAGATGGTCCTCGCCCGGCTCGTCGCCTCCCTGGCCACGGCCGTGGTGATGGGCTGGCTGTGGGCCCGCTTCGGCCGAGACGAGTGGCTGCGGCCACCCGAACGGCACACCGACCCGGCCACCACCGGCCTGCGCGCCTTCACCGCCGGCCTCCAGCACGACTTCCTGCACGCCGGCGGCTTCCTCGTGCTCGGCGCCGCGGCCGCGGCCACCTTCAACATCGCGGTCCCGCGCTCGGTCCTCGACCTCTTCACCGGCTCCCCCTGGATGTCGGTACTCCTCCTGGCCCTCCTCGCGGTCGTCCTGTGCGTGTGCAGCGAGGCGGACGCGTTCGTCGCCGCCTCCCTGAGCGGCTTCTCACCCACCGCCCGCCTCGCCTTCATGGTGGTCGGCCCGATGGTGGACCTGAAACTGATCGCCCTCCAGGCGGGGACCTTCGGGCGGTCCTTCGCCCTGCGCTTCTCGTCCGTGACCTGGGTCGTCGCCGTACTGAGCAGCGTGCTCGTGGGGTGGTGGCTGCTGTGAGGCGCTACGGCCCGGCGGTACTGCTGCTCCTGACGGGCGCGGCGATCCTGCGGATCTCCCTCTTCAGCGAGCTGTACCTGCGGTACGTGCAGGCGGGACTACGGCCATACCTGGTCGTGTCCGGTTTTCTGCTGGTGCTGCTGGCGGTGGCCGCGGCGGTCGGCGGGCGCCCGGAACGCGAACCGCACGCCGAGCAGGGCCGGCACGCAGAGCACGACGAACACACCGGCCGCGATCAGCAACGCGACCACAGCGAGCACGACGAGCACGGCGACGATTCCCACGCCCACGATCAGCACGGCGGCCACCATAGCCCCCGCGTCGCCTGGCTCCTCACCCTCCCCGCCCTCGCCCTCCTCCTCTTCCCACCCCCCGCCCTCGGCTCCTACAGCGCCGAACGCGAGGCGGCGCAGCGCGCGGCGCAGGGGATCGGGCACTTCCCCGCGCTGCCGGCCGGGAACCCGGTGGAGCTGACGCTGGCGGAGTTCGGTTCCCGCGCGATCTACGACAGCGGACGGTCGCTGTCCGGACGCACGGTCCGGCTGACCGGCTTCGTCACCCGCGACGCCGACGGCACCTGGTACGTCACCCGCCTCCTCGTCGCCTGCTGCGCCGGAGACGCCACCACCAGCAAGGTCGAGATCCGCAACGCGGACACCGACGCACCGCCCGCCGACACCTGGGTCACCGTCACCGGCACCTGGCACCCCAAGGGCAGGCTGGGCACGGACGGGGCCTGGCCGCCGGTGCTGAACGCCACGGGGGTACGGCGGGTCGCACAGCCGGCGAACCCGTACGAGAAGCGGTAGGAGAGGTCGTCGGACGGTGGCGGCCGGGGTTTCGCCGGACGCGCCTCGGGTAGTCGGGCGTCGTCCGGGTGGGCGGTGGAAAGGCCGTCCGACACGGGCCAGGGCGCTGATCTGGCCCTGAACCGGCCCCAGCAGGCCGCTCTCGTTGGTGAGGAGGCTGCCGTGCGGCCCAATGACGATCATCATGACGGGCGGGGACGAGAGCGAACCGGTGCCGCCGACGCCATCGCCGAAGGCGTACGCGGGGCCGGACCCGGCGAGATCCCGGCGCGGCTGTGCGATGTCGCCGTGGAGCTGCTGCCCGTGACCGGCGCGAGCGTGTCGCTGCACAGCGACGGCATGCCCGTACAACTGGGCGCGAGCAGTGCGCAGGCCGCGTATGTGACGGAGATCCAGGCGACCCTGGGCGACGGGCCCTGCCAGTCCGCGGCGGAGAGTGGAGCCCCGGTGCTGGCCCGCGATCTGACGGCCGGGCAGGACGTGCTGCGCTGGCCGGTCTTCGCTCAGCAGGCCACGGCCGTCGGGGTACGGGCGGTGTACTCGATGCCGCTCGGCAACGACACGGTGTGCGTGGGCACGCTCGACCTCTACCGCGACACCCCCGGCAACCTCACCGAGCGGGACCTGCGGACGGCGCGGGTGGTGGCCGGGATGATGACCGTGGCGCTGATGGCGCTGCCGCGGATGGAGGAGGCGGGCGACCCGGGGGACGCGCGGTGGCTGAGCGGCCTCGCCGGCGACCAGGATCAGGTCTACCAGGCCACCGGCATGATCATGGCCCAGCTCGGCGTCGGCACGGACGAGGCGCTGGCGCGGCTGCGGGCCCACGCGTTCGCGCAGGCGCGTATGGCGGTGGACGTGGCGCGGGACGTGGTGGAGCATCGGCTGCGGTTCGACGTGAGGTAACGGCGGGTAGCGGCACATAGGATCGCCGACCATGGACATAGCGGTTCTCTTTCTCGCGCTCGCCGCCTTCTGGGGGATCATGACGATCCAGAGCAGGATTTCCCAGGCGGATCAGCGAGTTGCCCGCGTCGAGCGCAAACTCGACCTGGTGCTGGACCACTTGGGGCTGGACGGTGCGGACCCGCGGATGGGCGAGGTCCTGTCGCTCGTGCGGACCGACAAGAAGATCCAGGCCATCAAGGTCTACCGGGAGATCACCGGGGCGGGCCTGAAGGAGGCCAAGGAAGCGGTGGACCGCCTGGGTTAGCACCGGACAGGCTTGAGCTCCAGGCCTTGGCGCTCGGTCAGATTTCCGCCCGGCCCCGCTTCCTGACCTCGGTGAGGCGGTGGGCGCCCAGTTCGACGGCCGCCCAGGTGGCGTCGGCCGGTACCTCGCCGAGGCCGCCGTTGGTCAGGACGATCGCGTCGTCGCCCACGCGGACGACGGCGACATGGAGGGTGAGGACGGGGGCGTCGTCGTACTCGGAGACGGCGCGCAGCACGAGCCGCAGGCCCTGCCGGGCGTCGCCGACCTCCGGCATCTCCGCGCCGGTGACCTCGACGGTCATCTCCCCGCCGCCCGCGGTCGCCGTGAACTCGGCGCACTCGCGCGGCATGCTGTCGAGCCAGGCCAGCGTGCCGTCCACGGCGTCGGGCCGGTGCGCCACGACCTGGTAGCGCAACTGGGCCTCGTCGTACAGGTCGTCCAGCCCGGTCGACGCGCGCGTCGTGGCGTCGGGGCCGAGGAGTTCCTCGGCGTACAGCGCGTCGAGCAGCTTTCCGCACTCCGCCTCGGCCGACTCGGTGCTCGCCTTCAGCATCGACTCCCGCCACGTCGCGAAGCCGTCGGTGGCGACCCAGGGCTCGCCCAGATCCGCCTCGCTGATCAGCGCGGCCTGGGCCTGGGCCTCGGTGAGGGTGGGGGCGGCCGCGGGGGTCGCCGGGGCGGTGGGGGAGGCGGCGGAGGCGTGACCGCGGCCGGCCGACGCCGGTCTGCCCAGGCCGGCGATCGTGTCGCACGCGGACACGGTCAGCAGGGCGGCCGCGGAAAGGGTCGCGGCGAGGGCGGCGCGGGCCGGGGGACGGGGCATCGCGGGGCCTCCTGGTCTGGGGTCGGCGTGCGCTCAAGATCGGGTACGTGTTCTTAAGGCACCACCCCACAGGGGCGACCACCAGCGCGCCGGGCCGTCCGGGTGACGGAGGCACCCGCCGAGGTTTGCTCGCCCCCGCCGCCCCTACCGTCCCATCCCCAGGGGGCTCCGCCCCTTCGACCCCGCGGGCCCGGGCGCTCAGCCGGCGTCCGGGGCCGGGCTCAGCATCATGTCCTTGCGGGTGTAGAGCGGCAGCTCGCTCGTGTCGAGTTTCCAGGTGCCCAGCTCGGTGCTGATGGCCAGCGGGGTTCCGTACGGCTGCTTGTGGAGCCGGTTGCCGTAGCCCGGCCTTCCGCCACACGTGTCGATGCCCCACTGGTAGGTCCAGGTGCCGTCGCGGGGATCGATGATCAGGTAGTGCGGGATGCCCATGGCCGGGTAGTCGTGGCTCTTGGCCTCGTAGTCGTTGTTCGGGTTGGACGGCGAGACGATCTCGATGGCCAGGAGGATCTCGTGCGGATCCAGCGGATCATCGGTCAGCATCGCCTCGCGGGCGGTGACGATGATGTCCGGGACGCGCAGCTTGCCGAGGGAGGCGTCGTCGATGTCGGTGGCCTCGAAGGCGAAGATCCCTTCTGGAAGCTGCGGATCGAGCTGGCGGGTGACGTCCTTGGCGGTGACCTGGTGACGCGGACGCGGGCTCATCATCATCACGAGCGTGCCGTCGCTGATCTCCGGATACGTGAAGCCGACCGGCGGAGTGAAGTGCTCGCGCAGCTCGCGCAAGTGCCGGTAGATGGCCTGATCGGTCATGCCGCCGTCCCCTCCGGAGCGATCACCGGACGCCCGGCCCGCGCCACGCGAACCCGGCGGTCTGCTGGTGAGGTCCATGCTATCCGCGCCGCTGATCCGGGAGGGGGGAGGCCGAGGCACCGCGGACTGCTGGATCGTCCCGGACGACGTGCGGTTCACCCGCCGCGACTGCCGGCGCCGAGCCCGCCTCGGCGGGCGAGAGCGGCACGGGAAGCGGCATTTCAGGACAGGACATGGGTCAGGTCCCTCCGATAGGTGCGTACTGCGCCCCGAAGCTGCTCCGTGAGGGCGCGCACGGTGTCCGGGGCCGCTGCGGGACGGGTGGGCGGTGATACGGGCGGCACGGCGCTCCCTTTGCCCCCTCGGGCCCCTTGGATCCCTTCGCCCCGGCACCCCCGGCACAGGCCCCCTGGCAGGGCCTCCGGGCGGCCCGGTACGCCGCAGTCGGTGCACTCCATGAGGCGGCGGGGTCCGGGCGACGCGGGCTCTGTGGGCGCTGCGGGCCGCTCTGGCGGCATCTTGTCGCGGAGGCGGCGCTGGACGAAGGCGCGGGGCGAGTGAACCTGGTCGGGGAGCCCCGCGACGAGGCTCCGCGTCAGGTGATCCTGGGTCGCGCCCCGGGCCACCCACTCCTCGGCGAGGGCATGCAGGGCCTCGCAGTCGGCGGCGGAGAGGGCGAGGCGCGGGTCATGGAGGCCGAGCCGGGCGAGGGCGGTGTAGGCGGGGGTGGGGTGGGGGCGCGCAGAAGGGTTGGGCGGCGGCTCGGTCTCGGCCTGCGGGGGTACGTCGCCGGGAGCGGACTGCGGCCGTACGTCAGCTACCTCGTCTGCTACCTCGGCCACGTCGACGGAGGCGCCCTCGGGCGCGGAGTCCGCCCGCCCGTCCGCCGGCACGTCACCCGCGAGGAACCGGGCCCACCACTCGCTGGAACGTGCGGTACGCGACCAGTAGGTGTGGAACACCCAGCGGATGGCGTTGTCGGCGCCGGCCTCACCGGGCTGGGCGCGGCGACGAACTCGCCGTAAGTGGCCGTGCCTGCTGAGCTCGTTGAGTGCGCTGCGAACGGCCTGCTGGCCGTACAGCGGCTGCGCCTTGGCGATGGTCTTGGCGTCCATGGCCGCGTTGTCGCTGAGCCGGTCGAGGAATCCGGCGAGGTACGCCTCACGGGGAGGGAGGCGGGCGAAGTCATCGGCCCGGGGCGGCAACTGGTCCGGCGCGGAACGTTTTCCGTAGCCGGGCTTGGCCATGGGATGCGCTGCGGGCGCGGGCAGGGGAGCGTTAAAGTCTTCGTAAGCCACGAGATCGGTCCGTTCGATCTTGGGGTGAGACCCCGGCGGGTGCGCTAACACCCGACCGGGGTTGTTTGTTGCCGCGAACGCTAGAGGGTCGTGACGTCATGTCGCAAGCCGATCACGAAAAGTCATGTCCGCTGGTATACGCGACAGTTGGCACCCGTCACGGCACGGGGAGGGCGGGAGGGTGGGTTCAATTCTTCCCGCCCATTCGTTGCAAAAGAGGCTCGAATGCCGGGGTTCGACGCCCGGGGCTCAGGCCGCGGTGCCGTTCGCGTACGTGATGAAGGCGGTCCATGTGTCAGGGGTGACACTGAACTTGGGGCTGCGAGCGCCGAGCTTCGAGTCGCGAACGTGGATGGTGTGGGGGCAGGCGGCGACTTCGAGGCATTCGCCGCCTTGGGAGTCGCTGTAGCTGGACTTGAACCATGCCAGCGGTTCGCTCATAGCTCCTCTGCCACCTTGAGGTGGTTGATGAACGCGGCGTAGGTCTGCGGGGTGAGGGTGAGCATGCCGACCTCGGGGTCCTTGGAGTCGCGGACGGCGACGCAGGGGGTGAGGTCGGCGACCTCGACGCATTCGCCGCCCGTGTTTCCGCTGTACGAGGACTTGCGCCAGGCGGCGGTGCCGAGGGGGGCGCACTCGACACAGTCCCCGCCCGTGTTTCCGCTGTAACTGGACTTACGCCACTGGACGTTGACCTGTGTCGGCGTGGTCCCCATAACGCTCCTCCAGTACCCGCTTGATCAGTTCCGCCGAATCCTCCACGGAGAGGGCGGCGCCCTGCAAGCCAGCGTAACGAAGGGCAGCTTCGCGGACAGTTTCCGGATTGGCCGTCGTGTGGCCCGAGATCAGGTCCTCCGTGTAGACGATGTCCGGGTCGCCGTCGAAGCGGAGGAGGTTGAACGACCCGGCCAGACTCACGTGTTCACCCACCCCGAAGGGCAGCACCTGGAGACGGATCCAGCGCTTGTCCTTGAGGCTCAACAGGTGGAGGAGCTGGTCCCGCATGACCTCCGGGCCGCCGATCGGGCGGTGCAGCACCGCCTCGTCGAGGATCACCAGCGTCAGGGGCGGCTGCTCGCGTTCGAGGATGCGCTGTCGTTCCATGCGGGCGGCGAGCAACTCGTCGAGCTTGTCCGGCTGACCCGTGGCCAGCACTGCGCGGGCGTACTCCTTCGTCTGTAGCAGCCCGTAGACCAGCTGGCACTGGTACGTCGAGATGTAAGTCGCCTTCGCCTCCATGTCGGCGTAAGGCTGGAACCACGTCGGCAGCTGGCTGCGCAGCACCAGCCCCACCATCCGCGAGAACATCCCGTCCGTCCCCAGCGCCGCGTCCAGCCGCTCGGCGAAATCCCGTGTCGGGACCTTCAGCGTCGTCTCGATCTGGCCGATCAGCGACCCCGAGCAGAACAGCACGGAGCCCAGCTGCTTCAGCGTCAGCCCGGCCTCCTCCCGTTTCCTGCGCAGCTCGAAGCCGAAGTAGTCCAACGGAGAAGCCGTGGGGTCGAGTTGCCGAATGTGAACCAAGGCGTGCCACCTCCGAGTCCGGTCTGTAGCTGAGCGTAATCACGTGACTTCACGCTGGTGACGTGAACGGGAAAAACACCGCGAGATCCACCCACCCCCCTGTTACCGTCCCCCCATGCAGCGCACCACCACCCCGTCTCTCACGACGACGCCGGACCCCGTCCCGGCGCCGCGCTGACACCTGAGCGAACAACGAAGCCCCGGGCGAGTTCCCGGGGCTTCGGCGTATGGGTGCTCGTCCCTTCATCTCATCCGGAGGAGCAGCCATGCTCCACGACCACCGCCGGCTCGGCCGTGAACTCGACCTCTTCGACACCGACCCCCTGATCGGCGCCGGCCTGCCGTACTGGCTGCCGGACGGGGCGGTCGTACGGCACACCCTGGAGGAGTACATCCGTGAGGCGGAACGCGAGGCCGGGTACCGGCATGTGTACTCACCGGTGCTCGGCAAGCGGGAGCTGTACGAGATCTCCGGGCACTGGGAGCACTACAGCGACGACATGTTCCCGCCGATGGAGCTCGGTGCGGAGCAGGTCGTGCTGCGTCCCAGCCTCTGCCCCCACCACGCCCTGATCTACCGTTCCAGAGCCCGCAGCTACCGGGAACTGCCGCTTCGTATCGCCGAGTTGGGCGGCATGTACCGTTCCGAGCTGTCCGGCGTCCTCGGTGGGCTCACCCGGGTGCGGGCCATCCAGCTCAACGACGCGCATGTGTTCTGCACCCTGGACCAGGCGGTGGACGAGGCCGGCGCCGCCCTGAAATTGATCAGCCGGGCTTACGCCGATCTGGGGATCAGGGCCGTACGCCACCGGCTCTCGCTCCCAGGGGAGGGCAGCGGGAAGTACGTCGCCGACCCCGGGTTGTGGCGACGCGCCACCGGCCTGCTGCGGCGGACCCTCGACGCCTCCGGCATCCCGTACGAGGCCGTCGAGGGCGAGGCCGCGTTCTACGGTCCGAAGATCGACGTCCAGATCGCCGACCCGGCGGGCCGCGAGGCGACCCTCTCCACCGTCCAGATCGACTTCCACCAGCCCGAACGCTTCGACCTGCGCTACATCGGCCCGGACGGGGCGAAGCACCGCCCGGTCATGGTCCACCGCAGCATCATCGGCAGCGTCGAACGAGCCGTCGCCCATCTGGTCGAGGAGCACGGCGGCGCGTTCCCGGCGTGGCTCGCGCCCGTCCAGCTGCTGATCCTGCCGGTGGCGGAGGCGCAGGACGCGGCGGCCGAGAATCTGCTGCGCCGGGCCCGCCGAATGGGTCTGCGCGCCGAAGTCGCCGGGCCCGGGCAGGGCACCCTGGGCGCCCGGATCCGCGCGGCGCGCCTCGTGCCGTACCAGGCGGTCATCGGGGAACGGGAGGCCGAGGGGGACGGCGGCCTCGTGGCCGTACGGCTGCGGGACGGGCGCAGGCCCGGTGTCGTGCCGGGCGCCGAGCTGGTGGACCGGATCGCCGCCCGCGTCGCGGCCCGCGGCCTCGCGCTGTGGGACGGAGACACCGCATGACGCCGCACGCACGCTGCCGCACGGCGACGCCATACGGCGACGCACTCCACCTGTAGGACACCGTAAGGTCGGTTTCCCGGAACCCGCCACCGCACCCGCGCGAGGAGACCTGCCGTGACGAACGCCGAGGGGCCGCCCATCCCGGTGATCATCGACTGCGACACCGGTGTCGACGACGCCCTGGCGCTGTTGTTCGCCGTACGCCATCCGGGGCTCGACCTGCGCGCCGTCACCTGCGTGGCGGGCAACACCGACGTGTTCGGCGTCGTACGCAACACCCTCACCGTCCTGGAGCAGGCCGGGGCCGGTGACATCCCGGTCGCGCGGGGCGCCGAGCGGCCGCTGATCGAGGCGGTGCGCACGGCACGGCACGTGCACGGGCAGGACGGCATGGGCGACCTCGGACTGCCCGCGCCGACCCGCCGTGCGGTGGACGTGGACGCGGTGACGCTGTTGCGCCGCGAGATCCTCGCGTCACCGCGTCCGGTCACGCTCATCCCCATGGCGCCGCTCACGAACATCGCGCTGCTCCTGCGCCTGTACCCGGAGGTGGCCCGGGGCATCGAGCGGATCGTGTTCATGGGCGGCGCGGTGGCGACCGGGAACGCCACGCCGGTCGCGGAGTTCAACGTGTGGCACGACCCGGAGGCGGCGGCGATCCTGCTCACCGCCGGGGTGCCGATCACGATGTACGGCCTGGACGTGTTCCAGCGGGTCCTCGTGCCGGCCGCGGACGTCCAGCGGCTGCGGCGCAGTTCGGAGCCGCGCCTGCGCCTGGCGGGTGAACTCCTCGCCCATCGCGACCCGGCCACCTCCGGGGACCCCACCCCCACCGGCGGCATCGGCGACGCGGGCGCGGTCTGCGCGGTCGTGGACCCGGCGGGGATCACCACCCGCCTCCTCCCCGTCGAGGTCTCCCTCGCCCCGGGGCCGACGCGGGGCCAGACCATCGTCGACCGGCGCCCCCGTCCCGGTGAGTCCGAGATCCACGAGGGCCGGCGCGAGCAGCAGCAGTTGGTGGACGTGGCCCTGGACGTGGACGTCGACCGGTTCGTGAAGCTGTACCTGGCGACGCTGGAAGGCGTCTGACCAGCCGTCACACCGCGAAGGGGCCCGGGGTGATCACCCCGGGCCCCTTCACACACCGTCGGTTTCACACACCGTCGGTTTCACACACCGTCGGTTTCACACCGTCGGTCAGGAACGCGCCGCGCGCTTCCGCCTCGACATCACGACGAACGCCGCGCCGCCCGCCACCAGCACCACCGCGCCGAGGGCGATCGGGCCGGTCGCGCTGCTGCCACCGGTCTCGGCGAGGTCGCCGCCGCCGCCGTTGGGCCGCGGGGCCGGGGGAGTCGTCGACTCGGAGGCCTCCGGGGTCGAGGGCTCGGTGGTCGGCGGCTCCGTAGCCGGCGGCGTCGTCTCCTCGGCCGGGGTCGACGGCTCGTCGGTCGCGGGCTCCGACGGCTCGGCGGGCGGCGTGGTCGGGGGCTCCTCGGTGGCCGGGGGCTCGCTCGTGCAGTCCTTCGTGCCGCCGTTCCAGGCCGCGATCAGCTTGTCCTTGATGACCGGGCGGTCCGGGCCCCTGGGCACGTCACCGTGCTCGAAACCGTCGTTCGCGTCGAGCTTGCCGTCGAACTTCACCGCGCCCCGGTACAGGTCGATCTGCGCGAAGCAGCCCGCGTCCGGGACGGCGATGTCGAGGGAGTCGGTCTGGCCGGGCTTGACCGTGACCGTGTCGAAGTCGACGAAGATCTGCTCGCCGGAGGTCGCGAAGGTCGCGCCGTGGGCGAGGTAGGAGGCGAGCGAGGCGGTGCAGGTCGTGGCGTCGGCGGCGGCGCGGACCTTGACGTGGACCTTGCCGTCGTCGGTGACCTTCAGGTTCTGGTCGTCGACCTTGACGGAGTCGTAGAAGTTCGAGCCGTCGAGCGAGAACTGGCAGCGATCGGTGGCCGTCTCCGTGCCGGCGCCGGTGCCCGGCTGGTAGGTGCCACCGGACTTCCAGCCGTCGCCGCCGGGCGTGCCGTGGGCCCAGGCGCCGGAGGCGGAGGCGACAGTGGCCGCGCAGAGGGCGAGCGACGCGGCGCCCGTCCCCAACAGGCGTCGCGCGATGACACGTCTCGCTATGGACATGCGTATCCCATCGTGGGGTGAGTGGTCGAAGAACGAATCGCTGGGCCCATGGGTCACATCAGTCGCATCGGCCGCATGCGCCACAGCGTGAGCACATCGTCGGGCGGTCGCAGAACGCTGTCAACCTGCGACAACGCAACGGAAGTTCAAGAGGCAATCACAATTGCATCACGCAAGGAATGATCTCCTCCGCTCGGTACGGGGTTCGCTTTTCCGGCCAAGTGGACAGAGTTCTCACTGTCGCCCGTACCGAGCCATGAGGAGCCCGTGTGTCCGACCTCTCCTCCACCCACCCCGACTGGTGGCGCCAGGCCGTCATCTACCAGGTCTACCCCCGCAGCTTCGCCGACGGCGACGGCGACGGGCTCGGGGACCTGAAGGGCGTCGCCCAGCGCCTCGACCACCTCGCCGCCCTCGGCGTGGACGCCCTGTGGCTCAGCCCCTTCTACCCCTCCGAACTGGCCGACGGCGGCTACGACGTCGCCGACTACCGCGCCGTCGACCCCCGCCTGGGCACGCTCGACGACTTCGACGCCCTGGTCGCCGAGGCCCACCGGCTCGGCCTGAAGGTGATCGTCGACCTGGTCCCCAACCACACCTCCCACCAGCACGTCTGGTTCCAGGAGGCGCTGCGCTCCGGCCCCGGCTCCGCCGCCCGCGACCGCTACGTCTTCCGCCCCGGCCGCGGCGCGCACGGCGAACTCCCGCCCACCGACTGGCAGTCCGTCTTCGGCGGCAGCGCCTGGCGCCGGGTCCCCGACGGCGAGTGGTACCTGCACCTCTTCACACCCCAGCAGCCCGACCTGAACTGGGAGAACGACGAGGTCCGCGCCGACTTCCGCACCACCCTGCGGTTCTGGTCCGACCGGGGCGTCGACGGCTTCCGCGTCGACGTGGCGCACGCGCTCGCCAAGGACCTCGACGAGCCGCTACGGGACCTCGGCGCGCCGGAACTCAGCCGCGAGGAGGCGCTCCCGGACCTCCCGCCCGGCACCCACCCCTTCTACGACCGCGACGAGGTCCACGAGATCTACCGCGACTGGCGCAAGATCCTCGACGCCTACCGCCCGCCCCGCATGGCCGTCGCCGAGGCCTGGGTGACCCCGGCCGCCCGCCGCGCCCTGTACGCCCGCCCCGACGAACTGGGTCAGGCCTTCAACTTCGAGTATCTGCAAGCGGGTTGGGACGCCGAAGAGCTGAGGCAGGTCATCGTCGACTCGCTCGCCACGGCCCGGACGGCGGGCGCCTCCGCCACCTGGGTGCTGTCCAACCACGACGTCGTACGGCACCCCTCCCGCCTGATGCTCCCGCCCGGCACCGACGACAACGCCTGGCTGCTGTCCGGCGGCCACGCACCGGCCGTGGACGAGGCGGCCGGCCTGCGCCGCGCCCGCGCCGCGACCCTCCTGATGCTGGCGCTGCCCGGTTCGTCGTACGTCTACCAGGGCGAGGAACTCGGTCTGCCCGAGGTCGCCGACCTGCCTTTCGAGGTCCTCCAGGACCCGGTCTGGGAACAGACGGGACGTGTCCGCAAGGGCCGCGACGGCTGCCGGGTGCCGCTGCCGTGGACGACGACGGGGCCGTCGTACGGGTTCGGCGCGGGCGGGTCCTGGCTGCCGCAGCCGGCGAGCTTCGCGGCGTACGCCGTGCAGGCCCAGGACGGTGTGGAGGGCTCGACCCTGGAGCTCTACCGCAGGGCCCTGCGACTGCGCCGCAAGCTGCTGGAGGGGGAGGAACTGGAGTGGGCGCCGCAGGCCCCGCCCGGCGTCCTGCACTTCGCCCGCTCGGAGGTCTGGCGGTGCGTGGCCAACCTGTCCGGTACGGCGGTGGAGTTGCCGCCGGGTGAGGTGCTGCTCGCGAGCGCGCCGCTGGAGGAGGGCGGCCTGCTGGGCCCGGACACGACGGCCTGGCTGACGTAGGTCCTGTCGTAAGCCCTCTCGCAGGGCCGTCCGGCGGTCACGGCTTCAGGGTCACCTGGGGTTCGCCGGCCGCCGGAGGGGGCGGGGGCACCCATCGGTACGCGCCCCGCCCCGCGGAGAACCTTTGGGCTTGGCATCGACTCCGTAAAACCGACGGCCCGACGCCCGGACGGGTGGTGGACACGGCGGCGCGGGCCCGTACGGCCGAGCGGAGCGCGCCGTTCGCGGAGGCGGCCGCGAGAATCGCGGACAGGGGGCCGCCGACGTGTGTGAGGAGCTCCGCCGACGATGAGCAGGTCCTGGAAGACGACGATCCTCGGTTTGCTCGCCGTCGCGGGCGTGGTGATCACGCCGGGGACGGCCTACGGCGATGACGACCTGTGGGCGGCTGCGACCATCGAACCCGGACGGGAGGGCATCGTCGAGGTCGGCGGCTACGCGGGGACACCCCTGGGCGCGGGCTCGGTCCTCACCCTGACGGCACCGTCGACGACGACCGTGACGGGAACGCCGTTGACCGGCCTCGGCTACCGGGGGTCGGTGACGCTGGGCGGGAGCACGGCGACGTACACCTACGTGGGGGCGCCCACCGCGGCCGACGGACCGGAGGAGTCGACGGACTCGGCACCGACGGCCTGGAAGGACCGCAAGTACCCCTTCGTCCTGTCGGTCCCCGCGGACGCCGAGCCGGGCACCCGGCTCCCCGACTGCGCCCTGGTCCTGCGTGACGCGCACGGCACCGTACGGCAGAAGGGCACCTGCACCGTGACGGTCGGCCTGCCCGCGCCGACCCTGTCCCGCCCCCACTCGGGCGTGCCGCTCGGCACGCGGCCCAAGATGATCGGCACGGCCTATCCCGGCGCCCAGGTCACGGTCCGCGACGCCCACGAGGAGGAGGTCTGTGCGACGACCACCGCCCCCAGCGGCGTCTGGTGGTGCGTCCCGAGCCAGCCACTGCCCCCGGGGACGGGCCGCCTCCAGGCGACGGCCACGCTCAACGGCGTGAGCGCGGCGAGCGAACAGATCGACATCCTGGTGACGGACACGGCGCCGGACCGCGGTGGCGGCCGTTTGCGGAGGTAGCGGACCACCGGGGGCGCCGCATTCCTGCTGTCCGGCCGCCCTGCTGTCAGTGGCCGGTGCAAGACTGCCCCGCATGATGGCAACGGATCCGAAAGCGGACCTCCTCCGTTATCTCCAGGACGCCCGGGACGCCCTCGTGTGGAAGCTCGACGGGCTCTGCGAGTACGACGTCCGCCGCCCCCTGACGCCCACCGGCACCAACCTGTTGGGGCTGGTCAAGCATGTCGCCGGAGTGGAGCTGGGGTACTTCGGCGACGCCTTCGGACGGCCCTTCTTCACGGCGGAACCGCCCCCGCCGTGGTGGTACACCGAGGACGCCGAACCCAACGCGGACATGTGGGCCACCGCGGAGGAGTCGCGCGAGGACATCGTCGGCCTGTACCGGCGGGCCTGGAAGCACGCCGACGGCACCATCGACGCGCTGCCGCTCGACGCCACCGGTCACGTCCCGTGGTGGCCGCAGGAGCGGCGCGAGGTGACGCTGCACCACCTCATGGTGCGCGTGATCGCCGACAGCCAGCGCCACGCGGGGCACGCCGACATCGTGCGCGAACTCATCGACGGAAGCGTGGGGTACGGCGAGGGCAAGCAGGACCTGCCGCAGGGCGACCAGGCCTGGTGGGAGAACCACAGACGCCGACTGGAGAGCGCGGCACGGGAGGCCGGCAAGGCCTGAAACGGCCGGTGGGCAGGGGGGCGGCTGGTCAGTAGCGCAGCGCCCTCGCCACCTCGGCCTTCACGTCCCCGCTCAGGTCGTGCGTGCTGCGCACCGTGCCGGTCGCCGTCCCGCCCGCCGCCACGTCCGACAAGGTCACCACGTTGGCGTCCAGCAGATCGCCGTTCCCGTCGCGGAAGTTGACCTGTACGGCGAACGACTTCTTCGAGCCGGTCGTGTTCTCCACCGTGACCTCGACGGTCGTACGGCCGTCCGAGTCGGTCGTCGGATCGCCCAGCCGTACCGAGCTCTTGGCGTCGACGCCGCCCTTGATGTCGTCCAACTGGCGTCCGGCCTCCGCGGTCGCCGAGGCGAAGGCGGACGCCGCCTCGCTGGCCACCGAGGAGGGCGTGTCGTCCTCGGAGCAGGAGGTCAGGGTGAGGGCGACGGTCACGGCGGCGGTCGTCGCGAGCGTCGCGGTGGTCGTCCACCGCGTCCGGTGACGGGGCATGGCGCCTCCAGGGGGTTCGTTCGGTCCGGCTCCCCCCGGTGAGATTCATGAAGAGACACGAAGAGACACGAAGAGTCACAGTCGCGGCGGCGCCAACGCCTCATCGCGCGGTACCGCCTCAGCAGCTCGCCGACCCGTGCCGGGTCCTTCCCCTGCTCGATCCGCCCCCTGCCCGGACCCGTATGCGCACCGCACGTCGCACGGCCCCGGGCAGGACGGCATCGGACAGCCGCTCCCGTCGCCCGATCTCCGGGTCGGCGCGGCTCACCCGTGGCCCAGGCCGCCCCCACCGAAGGAACCGCTCTTTCCGGGCAGCCACCGCTTGCGGTGCTGGTCCTCGCTGCGCCTGCTGCCCGCGTGGTGCAACTCGTGCGGCAGGAGCCGTTCCCTGCCCGACGCGTGCGGCACTTCGTCCGGCTCCCTGAGCTCACGCTCCTCGTGGACCGGGCCGGTTTCGGGCAGATGCGGCTGCTCGTCGGGCGTCGGCCGAGGCAGCTCTCGATCACGGACCCGCATGCCGAGCTGCACGGCCCAGACCAGTGCCCCGGCGATGAACAGACCACCCGCGAAGGCGGCGATCACGTTGAGTACCTCACTCGACGTGGCCGCAACAACAAACGTCGCTGTACTCATGCCCCAATTATCACCGAAAGGCCCGAATAAGCTCCCGCAGGAACGCCCGGAACCACCCGCACCGCTTGTTCTCACGGGTCTACGCGCGTTCGCCGGGCGCCCGGCCTCCGGCCCTCCGACCCCCGCCCCCGGAACCTCCGCCCCTCACTCGCCCCCGTCCTCATCGCCCAGCTCGGTGAAAAGCGTCAGCTGCAGGGCGCCCGGGGCTTGGAGGCGGGAGTTGAGGGAGTTCCACGGGGGGAGGCGTCCCTGCCCCGCTACGGCGACCTGGTCCTGGACGACGCCACCTGCCAGGCCCGGCGCGGCGCCCGCCCGCTCGACCTCACCCCGGCCGAGTACCGCCTGCTGCGCCAACTGCTGGTGCACGCCGGGTGCGTGCTGTCGAAGGAGCAGATCAGCGGGCATGTCTGGGGGGACTTCCGGGCGAACGAGGCGATCGAGAAGCTCGTCTCGCGGTTGCGCCGCAAGGTGGACGGCGACCCCGGGGAACCGGCCCTGATCCATACGCGCCGAGGCTTCGGGTACTGGCTCGGCGGCGCCGGCTGACCTACGGACGTACTCCCCGCACCGCCCAGGCCCGTGCCGTGAGCGGGACCGAGCCGTCCGGCGCGACGGGGACCCGCGCGCGCAGGCCCTCGCGCAGTCGGTCGCGGGCGGCCGGGGCGAGGGAGGCGACGTAGCCCGGGGCGGGGCCCTGGCCGGACAGGAACGGGTCCCACAGGTCGGCGAAGTCGGCGAAGACCGTGGGCACCTCGATCGGGGTCGTGGACACGTCGGCGAGTCCCGCGTCCGTCCACAGGCTGTGGAGCGGGCCGGGGCGGCAGTCCCGGAAGCGGCGGCCCTCGTCCAGCGCGGCGGCGGCCGGGTCGGCCTCGGCGGCAGCGGCCCAGAAGTGTCTGAGGAGGTCCATGCCGTCGCCGTAGTCCCAGACGTACGCGGCGATCATGCCGCCGGTGCGGACGGAGCGGGTCAACTCCCTTACCGCGAAGGCTGGTTCGGGCAGGAAGTTCAGCATCAGGCCGCTGACCGCCACGTCGAAGGCGGCGTCGCGGAACGGCAGCGCGAGGGCGTCCGCGACGAGGTGGCGCGGCGCACCGGCGATGCCGGAAGCTCGCGCGGCCGCGTTCACGAACCCCTCGGAGCGATCGCACCCCACCACCTCCCGGGGCCGGCACCCGGCCGCCACCGCCGCCGACAGGACCCCAGTGCCGCACCCCACGTCCAGCCAGCGCAGCCCGTCCCCGCGGTCCAGCCACACGAGGAACTCCCGCGCGACGCTTCGGCTCCACCGACCCATGTACCGCTCGTAGGCGGCCCCCGAGTCCCACACGTCGAACCGCTGCTCTGCCATGTCCGCAACGATCCTCCGTGCGGCCGGTGTCCGTCCAACGGGAGGGGCGGTCGTGACGGCTGCGGGCGCGTGGGGGCTGGTCGCGCAGTTCCCCGCGCCCCTGAAAGAAGGGCGTGCGGTGAGCGCCCCTCAAGGGGCGCGGGGAACGGCGCGAGCAACCACCACCGACCCGACTCACGCACTGGCGGTGAGCGGGAGTCCCGCGACACCGACCCGTGCCCGCCCGGCCCGTCCCGTGATCGGGATCGTGGGCCGGGCGGGCCTGAGGCATCGCGTCAGCTCCGGTTCTTGCCGAGCAGCTTGTTCATCTCCTCGATCTCGGCGCTCTGGGCGGTGACGACGTCGTCGGCCAGCTCGGTCGCGGGGCGGTAGCGGCCCTTCGACTTCTCGGCCTCGGCCATCTCCACCGCGCCTTCGTGGTGCTCGACCATGAGGGTGAGGAAGAGGGTGTCGAAGGTCGTGCCGGAGGCCTTGGACAGCTTGTCCATGTCCTCCTGGTCCATCATCCCGGCCATTGCGGAGTGACCGGAGTGGTCCATGCCGGGCGCGGCCGACGGCACGTCCTCGCCCCACGACTTCAGCCACCCGGTCATCTTCGTGATCTCCGGGTCCTGGGCCTTCTCGATGCGTGCGGCGAGGTCCTTGACCTGAGCCGAGGAGGCGCGGCCGGCGGCCAGTTCCGCCATCTGGAGGGCCTGCTGGTGGTGGGGGATCATGCCCTGCGCGAAGGAGACGTCCTGGGCGTTGTGCTCCTTCGGCGCGGCGGCCGGGGACTCGTCACCGCCGCATGCGGTGAGGACGAGGGCGGCGGTGACGGCCGTCGCGGCCAGGGCGGCGCGACGGGTCAGGGCACGGGAACTGGTACGGGTCATGGTGAGAACTCCTGCGAGTACGTGAGGTAGGGCATGGCTGAGTGCCGTACGCCCGCAGGTGACGGGGGCGGACGGCTCGGCCTTGTCCTAGGTCCGCAGGATCTGCAGTTCGGCCAGTGAGGGAGGCGCGCGCCCGCCCTCGGTCGCGGCCGTCACGGAACGGCGGTCGAGGTCGCCGGCGATCGCCGCGCCGGCCGGATCGAGGGCCAGGGCGGGCAGGACGGGGCCCGCGCCGACGGCGCTGGAGGCGCAGGTCGGGTCGGCGTGCTGGGCGTGGCCGCCGCCGCCCGGGGCGGAGCCGTGGCAGACGGATTCGTCGGTCATGGCCGACGCATGGCCGCCCATGACGGGCGCGGGCGCGTGATGCGGTGTGGTCCGAGAGGCGTGCGAGCCGGCCGCGACCGCGTTGCCGGGCGCGAGCGCGTGCATCCCGAACAGTCCGGCGAGCAGCCCGAGCAGCAGAAGCGCGCGCCACGGTCCCGCCATCGGGAGCCGCGGCGCACGGTCGTGCTGTGCACGGGCTGTCACGCCCTCATCGTACGGAGGCCGGGCCGGGCCGGTTCACCACCCCGGCCTCCGGACGACTTTGCCATCTCTTTACAACCCGCCCCGCCCCCGCGTCGTCTCTCCGCTCGACCCGTCACCCAGTCCGCCCGGTACGGCAGTGCCGCGCGGACCGACGAAAGAGAGCTCATCGATGCGCCGTAGCGTCCTCAGCGCCCTGGCCCTGACCTGCACAGCCCTGTTCGCGACCGCCGCGCCCGCGGTCGCCCACAGCAGCACCTCGCCGACCCCGGTCCCCAGCCCGACGGCCACGGTCCCCTCGGAGACGGCCGTCCCGACGCCGAGCGCGGAGCCGACCCGTCCGCCGACCGCCGTCCCGTCCAGCCCGTCGGAGACCTCGGTGCCCTCGGCCGAACCGACCCGGGCGCCCGGAGGCGGCCAGGTCTCCGTGGTGCCGTCCGGAGCGCCCGACACCGGTGAGGCGGCGGGCACTTCGGGCTCCGGCAACGAGCGCGCCGGGCTGTTCGGCGCGGGCGCGGCGGCGGTGCTGGTCGCCGGGGGCGCGACGGCCTTCGTCGTACGGCGTCGGCGGGCGACCGGGGCGTGACCCCGCCGGTGACGGGCCCGCGGCCCCTGTCCAGGCGGGCGTTCGCCACGGCGGCGATGGCGTCGCTGCTGGTGGGCTGCGCCGGCCAGGGAGCGGAGCAGCAGGGCGCGACCGCGAGTTCGCGGCGGCGCGGAGACACGGGCGACGGGGCCGGTGCGGACCGCACGCCCGCGCCGTCGGCGAACTCGGCGCGGGCGCTGGGCCGTTCGGCCCCCGTACGGTTGCGGATCCCGGCGATCGAGGTCGACACCCCGGTCATCCGGCTGGGGCTGGCGAAGGACGGCACGGTCGAGGTGCCGCCGATCACGGCCGACGACCGGGCGGGCTGGTACCTGCACTCGCCGACGCCGGGCCAGGTCGGCCCGTCGGTGATCCTCGGACATGTCACGGTCGGCGCGTACGGGGACGGGGTCTTCCGCGACCTGGGCCGGCTGCGCCGGGGTGACAGGATCGTGGCGGGCAGGAAGGACGGCAGCTCGGCGGAGTTCACGGTCAGTGCCGTACGGACCGTCGCCAAGGCCGACTTCCCGGCGGACGACGTCTACGGCGACGTGGACCGTCCGGAGCTGCGGCTGATCACGTGCGGAGGGCCGCGGGAGGGCGAGGAGTACCGGGACAACGTGATCGTGTTCGCGAAGCTGAGCGCCACGTCGTCGTGAGCACCCGGTGTCCGTCCACCTGACCATGGAGAGCGTTGGAGAGCGTTGAAACGGTCCCGAGACAACGCGGCGTCCGAGCTGTTCGCCGCCCTCTACCCGCGCCTGGCCGGCTGGTGCCGCCGTCTCGTCGACGACGACGAGACGGCCCACGAGATCGCCGCCGAGGCCTTCACCCGGCTCTGGGCCCGCTGGAGCCGGGTGGAGGAGCCCCGTGGGTTCCTCTACGTCACGGCGGCCAACCTGGTCCGGGACCACTGGCGCAAACTGGAGCGCGAACGGCGGGCGGTGCGCCGGGCCTCCACGGAGGCGGCTCTCAACCCCCACACCGAGCAGGCGGACCCGTCCGTACGCCTGCTGGTCCAGTCCCTGCCCGAACGCCTCCGTACCCCGATCCTCCTCCACTACTACGCTGACATGCCGATCCGGGAGGTGTCCGTGCTGACCGGACGTAAGGAAGGAACCGTCAAGGCCGACCTCCACGCGGCCCGCGAACTGCTCCGCGTCCACCTGAGGAGAAGCCTTGACCACACGCTTTGACGACGGAGCGGACGACCCGGAGCTCGCCCCCGACGACCCCCTCGCGGTGATCCTCGCCCCCTCCTCGGACTACCTCGCCCCACCCCCCGGCAGCTACGAGACGATCCGCCGCAGGGCGACCCGCCGACGCCTGGTCCGTACGGCGATCGGCGCGGGCGCGACCTGCGCCGTGGCCCTCCTGGTGGCCCTGCCGCTCAACCTGGGCACGTCCGACGGCCCCCCGGCCCCCGCACCCCCGCTCGCCCCGCCCCCGGTGACCGACCGCACCACACCCCCCTCCCCGTCGGCGGTCCCGAGCCCCTCGGCGTCCTCGCCCCGAACCGCCCCGCCGACCCCGACCGTTCCCCCACGGGCCTCGACCGCCGAACCCACGCAGACCTCCGGCATCACCGCTTCCCGGACTCCCG
Source organism: Streptomyces sp. NPDC008086 (assembly GCF_042957325.1). Taxonomy (NCBI): domain Bacteria; kingdom Bacillati; phylum Actinomycetota; class Actinomycetes; order Kitasatosporales; family Streptomycetaceae; genus Streptomyces; species Streptomyces sp. NPDC008086. Next base: position 486,150 of record NZ_JBIBIA010000002.1, on the reverse strand, counting down.
ACAGCCCGGCGGTACCGACCGCCGCGCCGTCGGCGACCCCGACGAGGGAAGTCACGCCGAGCGAGACGGGCGCGGCCCGGCCGTAGCGTCGCACTGAGTCCGGCGGGCCCCGGCCATGTGTCTGCCGACTATTCGTTTGCCGCGGGTGGGCCCGGTCGGATAGGAAGCCCGCATGCTGAAGGGCGAGAAGGTCGGGCTGAGGGCCCGGCACGAGGACGACATACCGGTCCTGCGGGCCGAGCTCTACGACGACGTGGTCAACGCCTCGCGGGCCGAAGGCGGCCCGTGGCGGCCGATCACGCCCGGCTCCAAGGACCCGCGGCTCGTGGTGGACGACACCAAGGAGACGTCCGTCCCCTTCTCCGTGGTGGAGCTGGCCGGCGGCACCCTGGTCGGCACGGCGACGCTCTGGGGCATCGACCTGCACAACCGGTGCGCGCACATCGGGCTGGGCCTGCTGCCGTCCTCGCGCGGCAAGGGCTACGGCACCGACGTCGTCGCGGTGCTGTGCCACTACGGGTTCGTCGTGCGCGGCCTCCAGCGGCTCCAGATCGAGACGCTCGCGGACAACACCGCGATGGTGCGCTCCGCCGAGCGCAACGGCTTCGTCCGCGAGGGTGTCCTGCGCTCCTCGGCCTGGGTGATGGGCGAGTTCCTGGACGAGGTCCTGCTCGGACTGCTCGCCCAGGACTACCCGGTGGGGAAGCGGGCCTAGGCGCCCGGGCGCCGGCCGACCGTCAGCGCGCCGCGAACTGGACCCGCGTCGGCTGCACGACGTCCGGGCGTATCGAGATCCCCTCCACCGTGAGCGTCTCCCCGTAGATGTCCGTGATCCTGATCGCGCCCCCGCACCCGCTGCCCTGCTCGGAGAGGAAGTAGTTGTAGGCGGTGCGCGGCAGTCGGCGCCACGCGCCGCCCGCGTCACGGACCTCCAGCCGGGCCAGCGGGTTGCGGTGGTCCAGCGCCTGGATGCCGCACCAGTGGACGCTGGAGCCGGTCTTGTAGCGGATCCCGACCTTGGCGGACGTGTCGGAGCTCAGCAGGCTCCAGGTGACCGGTATCCGGCCGGCCGAAGGTGCCGCGAGCTTGGCGAACGCCTGGGCGCTGAGGTCGAGTTGCCCGGGGGCGCAGGGCAGCGGGCACTCGTTGGTGATCCGGACGGTGACCGAGGCGCCGTTCGCCGCGCGGACCAGGACGTGCGCCCCGCAGGCCTTGGCCGTCTCGTAGTCGGCGTGGTTCATCGCCGCCGTCATGACGTCGGCGGTGGGGCCGTACAGACAGGCGCCGTCGCCGTTGCCGATGTCGTAGAAGGTGGCGACCCCTTCGTAGTCGGTACCGGGGCGGATACGGCCCGCCAGAGGGGCCGAGCCCGAAGCGCGGTGCGGGGTGGTGCCCTTGGCCGCCGAGTCCGCCGGCGCGGAGGTGGGTGTGCGGGGCGGCGGGGTGGTCCTCTCGGCGTCGGCCGTCGGGGACGCCTTGGACGGTTTCGGCTTGGGGGTCGGGCTCGGGCTCGGTGTGGTCCGCGGTGCCGCCGAACGGCTGTCGGCGGTGGGCGTGGTCGTGGTGTGACCGGCCGTTGACGTGCCGTCGGGGCGCAGCGCCATGAGGAGGGACGCGGCGAGGGCGACGGCCGCCACGACCACCGCCGGGACGAGGGCGCCGCGCCACTTGCTGGGGGACCGGCGGTGGGAAGGGGATGCCACGGGGAAGTCCTTACGGGGAGGGAGTCGTCCGTGTGTCAGTGGTCGCCGGGGGCCGAAAGGTTGCCGGGCCGGCTGACAGGCTGCCGGGGACTCCGAAAGGCTGCCGGGTTCGGGGCGTCGCTGCCCCCGGAACGGAAAATCCCTCGCGTCCCGGCGCGCGCGGCGTTACGCTCGCCCGCGATGACGACTCATTCTGTTGCCAGATTGGGGGTCCCGTCCGCGCAAGGTGAGTGCTGATGGGCACTCAGATCGCGAACGGGGATTCCCGGCCCTTCCGGTTCTCCCGGTCCTCGGGGCCTTCCGGACCTTCCGGGCCTGCCGAGCTTTCCTTCTGGCCGCGCGTGCGCGAGTTCGCCGTGCCGGCCCCCATGATCGAGACCGCCACCGCCCGTCGGCTGGCGGGCGACTGGGCGGGAGCGTGCGCCGCCGCCGCTGTCGATGTCGATCTCAACCTGCGTGCCGTCGCGCGCGATCACGGCCGGGACCTCGCCGCCCGTGTCCGGGACGACCTACGGCACCTCGCCCCCGACCTGCTGCGCTGGCACCTGCCGAGGATCGCCCCCGACGGCCTGCTCCGGCCGGGGCTGACTCTGGCTCTCGCCCGGTACGGCGGCGGGGCGGGGGACGCCGGACGCGTGGTGCACCTCGTGGTGCGCACCGCGCCGGCGTGGGCGGACGCCGGGCAGCGGATCAGCCTCGCCCTGTGGGACGGGGGCGGCTCCCGGGGCGCGTCCCCGCAGCCACCCCCGCACGGCCCGCATCCGCATCCCCACCCTCGCCCCAGTCGCAGGTTCCGGCTCGATCTGCACCGGCACCTGTGGGACGCGCGCAGAGCCGGTGAGCTGCGGATCCGGGCCGGGGACGGGCTGGACACGGGGCTGGTCGGGGCCGTGCCCTCGGACGGGCGCCGCTGTGCCGTCGACCGGTGGGCCGACGAGGCGCGGCTGCTGCTGCGCGCCGAGGGGCGGCCGGTCGGGCCCGTGCTCGTGCGGTTGGGCGGCCGGCACCGGCTGGTTCTGGAGGGGCTCGCGGAGGAGGGCGTACCGCGGGTCGTGGCCGCCGCGAAGGGGCGTACGTCCGCGCTGCCGGTGCTGCCCGACGCCGCGACCTGGGTCCTGCCCGACCTGGAGTTGCTGCGGGCCGGTGCCGTCGAGCCCGGGCGCCTCCATCCGCTGGTCGCCTCCGCCCTCGTACCGGAAACGGACCCGCGCCCGGCACCCGCGCCGACCGAACCACCAGGACGGCCGCGTGCCGTGGACTGCCGGGGCGCCCGGCACCGGATCGGTCTGGTCGACGGCGTACTGGCTCCCCTGGACCACGACCCCGCCGAGATCCGGCGCGAGGAACTGCTCGCCGCCCTGACCGGCACACCCCTGCCCTGCCTCCAGGCCATCGACGAGGCGCACCGGCATCCGGAGTGCCTGCCCGACGTACGTGAGCGGCTCGACCACGGCGACATCGCCGGAGCGCTGGCCGTCGTCGAGGGGCTGCTGGGCCCCGCGGCGGTGCTGCGGGACGGTGCGCTGCGGGAGGAGCTGGCGGCGGCCGCACGGCGGCGCATCACGTACGGGCTGTTCAGGGCGGGGTTGATCGGGCCCGGGCCGGCACGGGTCCGCTACGACGAGCGCGGCCGGCCGCCCCGCCTTCAGCGCACGCACGCCCGGCACGCGACCCGGCCCTGACCTGCGTCCACGCGCCACCCCTTCTTTCCCTTCACGACCTCCCAAAGGTGACCCATATGCCCACGCGCGCCCAGTCCTCCTCTCCCTCGGCCCTCTCCTCTGTCTCCCAACTCGACGTAGCTGCCGATCTGTTGGCCCTCCTCCGCGACACCACCACCGAACCCCGGCCCGACGAACAGCTGGAGGCCCTCACCCTGGCCGTGGCCGCCGATCTGCCCGTGCTGCTGTGGGGTGAGCCGGGGATCGGCAAGACCGCGGCGCTCACCCAGCTCGCCGCGGCCCTGGAACTTCCGCTCACCACCGTGATCGCGAGCGTGCACGAGCCGTCCGACTTCTCCGGGCTGCCCGTCGTCGGGGACGACCCGGCGGAACAGGGCGTTCCCATGGCCCCGCCGGACTGGGCCGTACGGCTGGTGAAGGCCGGGCGGGGGCTGCTGTTCCTGGACGAGTTGTCGACCGCGCCGCCGGCGGTGCAGGCCGCGCTGCTGCGGCTCGTGCTGGAGCGGAGGATCGGCGCGTTGCGGCTGCCGCCGGGGGTGCGGATCGTGGCCGCCGCCAATCCGCGCTCCTCGGCGGCCGACGGGTGGGAGCTGAGCGCGCCGCTGGCCAACCGGTTCGTGCACCTTCAGTGGACGCACGACCACGAGGTCGTCGTACGGGGACTCGGCGGGACCTGGCCCCGGGCCACCCTGCCGCGGCTCGATCCGGAGAAGCTGGCGGGGGCGGTCGAGTTCGCTCGGCGCGCCGTCGGCGGACTGCTCTCGGGGCGGCCGGGGCTGGTGCACCGGCTGCCCAGCAGCGAGACCCGGCGGGGCGGACCGTGGCCCTCGCCGCGCAGTTGGGAGATGACGCAGTGTCTGGTCGCGTTCGCCACGGCGGCCGGGGCCTCCCGGGAGGTTCTCTCCCTGCTGGTGCGCGGCACGGTCGGGGACGGGCCGGGGCTGGAGCTGCTGGCGAGCGTGGACCGGATGGACCTGCCGGATCCGGAACTGCTGCTCGCCGATCCGTCGGCCGCCGAGCTGCCCGAGCGGGGGGACCTGCGGCAGGCCGCGCTGGACGGTGTGGTGGAGGCGGTGCGGGCCCGTCCGGACCGGGCCCGTTGGGACGCGGCGTGGGCGCTGCTCGTGCGGGCGGTGGAGACCGGGGCGCCGGACCTGGTCGTCGTCCCGGCGACCACGCTCGCCTCCCTGCGCCGGGAGGACTGGGACGTACCGGCGTCCATCGAGCAACTCGCCGGAGTGGTCTCCCTGTCCCGACGGGCGGACCACGCGGCGGCCCGGACGGCCACGGCGGCGGCGAAGGCGGGGCGGCGATGAACGGGGAGGAGGTGGGGCCGGTGCGGGAGACGTCCCGGGCTCCGGAGCCGAGGCCGGCCCGGGACACCTCCGCCCCCCTGGACCGCGACAAGCTCTTCGCCGCCCGGCTGCACGCCGCCCGCGTCCGCCCCTATCTCGCGACCGCCCTGTTCGCGCTGCACGTCGTCGAGTCGCGGCGGGTGCCGACGATGGCCGTCGACCGGCACTGGCGGTGCTATGTGTCGCCGGGGTTCGTGGCGCGGACGCCGGTGGAGGAGCTGGCCGGGGTGTGGGTGCACGAGGTGTCGCATCTGCTGCGGGACCACCACGGGCGCGGCGACCGGGTGGCGCGGGAGCGCGGGTTGAGCGGACCGGGGGAGCGGCTGCGGATGAACATCGCCGCGGACTGCGAGATCAACGACGACGTGTACGGGGACGGCCTGGCCCGGCCCGAGGGGGCCGTCGAGCCGGCGATGCTGCGGCTGCCCGAGGGCGAGCTCATGGAGGACTATCTGCGCCAGTTCCGGCTGGGGCCGCGGACCCAGGACCTGGCCTGGCTGGACTGCGGCAGCGGCGCCGACGGGCTGGAACGGGAGTGGGACCTGGGGGCGGACGGCGCGCACGGACTCAGCGCGCAGGAACGGGACGCGGTCCGCTTCCGGGTCGCACAGGGCATCACCGGGCGTCCGGGCAGCGCCTCGCAGGGCTGGCAGCGGTGGGCGGAGGAGGCGTTCCACCCGCCGCAGCCCTGGCGGGAGTTGCTGGGCGCCGCCGTGCGGTCGGCCGCCTCGGGGCCCGGTGCCGGCGAGGACTACACGTACGGCCGTCCGTCGCGCCGCGCCGCCTCCGTGCCCGGCGCCGTCCTGCCGAGCCTGCGCCGCCGCCCGCCCCGCGTCTGCGTCGTCATCGACACCTCCGGCTCGGTCAGCGACGCCGAACTGGGCAGCGCGCTCCTGGAGGTCGCCGCGATCTCCCGAGCCGTCGGCGGACGCCGGGACCTGGTCAGCGTGGTGCCGTGCGACGCGGCGGCCGCGGGCGTGCACCGGGTGTGCCGCGCCGAGGGGATTCCGCTGGTCGGAGGCGGGGGTACGGATCTGCGCGCGGGCTTCGCCAGGGCGCTGCGGGCACGGCCCCGCCCGGACGTCGTCGTGGTCCTGACGGACGGTCAGACGCCGTGGCCGAGCGAACGGCCGCCGTGCCGGACGGTGGTGGGGCTGTTCCCGCGACCGCACACGTACCGGCCCTACGACGAGGACGATCCCGAGTACGTGCCGGACCAACCGCCCGCGTGGGCGCGGGTGGTCGACATCGGGTAGGCCACCGGCAGCGGGCGGCAGAAAGGGCTTGCGTAACCTTGGTCGCGTCCCTGGCGGCAGCCATGGGCGGGGGGAACACCAGTCACCCGAGCGAATCCGAGGATCAGCGAACGTGTCGTTGAAGATCAGCCGTCCCGGGGTCGCGGCCCTGGCCCTCATGGCGGCGCTCATGGGCGCCGCCGCGGCAGGACCGGCCGCGGCGGCCACCACCCCGCAGACCAGCCCGCAGGCCACCTCGCAGACCAGCACCGCGACGTCGACGGCCCTGCCCGGCCAGACGCCCGCCATACCCACCGAGTTCGTCGACCTGTCCACCAGCGCCCTCGTCGCCGACGCCGCGAGCCACGAGGTCACCGTCACCTACCGCAACGACTCCTCGGCGGATCGGACGGTCGCCCCGCAGCTCCTCGTGGAGTCGCCGGACGGCGGACCGTTCCTGAAGCCGGCCGACGTCCGCGTCGAGCGGCGTACGGCCACCGGCTGCTGGGAGACCGTGGAACTCGGCACCCAGACCGGCACCCTGTACACCGACCTCGTCACCGCCCAGCGCACGCTGCACGCGGGCGACACCCTCACCGAGGTCTACCGGGTCACCGCCCTCAGCCCCGAGGTCGAGGGCACCGTGCACCCGAGGATCGCCCTCTACGGCTGACCTCCGGCCGCCAGGTGCGGCGGACGGGCGTCGTACGACCGGCGACCGCCGCACCTGGTCCCCTGGGTGGACCCCTGGCCCCGCCCGTACTGCGTTCTGAGTACCGGGGATTGTCGGCAGCCGCACGACGACACGGCACACCCGCTCCCGAGAGTCTGGGCAGACGTTCGAGTCCCAGATGTGGAGACCCCCTGCCGTGGCTACTTTCCTGTATCGAGTGGGCCGTCTGGCCTTCCGGCGACGCTGGTACGTCGCCCTGGTCTGGGCGGCCGTGCTGGCCGCCGTCGGACTCGGGGCGCTGAAGGCCCCGGGCGCGGCCGACGAGGAGTTCTCGATGCCGGGCATCGAGTCGCAGAAGGCGTTCGACCTGATGGAGGAGCGCTTCCCGGGCGCGAGCGCCGACGGCGCCACCGCGCGGGTCGTGTTCGTCGCGCCGGGCGGTGAGAAGGTGACCGCCACCGAGAACAGGAAGGCCGTCGAGGAGGCCGTGGCCGAACTGGGCCAGGGGTCGCAGGTCGCCACGGCCGCCGACCCGTTCCAGGCGCGGGCCGTCAGCGAGGACGGTACGACCGCGTACTCGACCGTCACCTACAAGGTCGGCGCCGGCGACCTCACCGACGCCAGCAAGACACATCTGACCGAGACCCTCGCGCAGGCCCGTGACTCCGGGCTGACCGTCGAGGCCGGTGGGACGGCCATGGACGGAGGTGGCGGCCCGGGCGGGGCGGCCGAGGTCATCGGCGTCGCCATCGCCGCCGTCGTCCTGCTCGTCACCTTCGGGTCCCTCGCCGCCGCCGGGCTGCCGCTGCTGACCGCGATCATCGGCGTCGGCGTCAGCATGGCCGCCATCCTGGCCCTGTCCTCCGCCCTCGGCCTGTCCACCACGACCGGCACGCTCGCCATGATGCTGGGCCTCGCCGTCGGCATCGACTACGCCCTGTTCGTCGTCTCCCGCTACCGGGAGGAGCGCGCCAAGGGCCGTACGCCGCAGGAGGCCACCGGGATGGCGGTCGGTACGGCCGGTTCCGCGGTCGTCTTCGCCGGGCTCACCGTCGTCATCGCGCTGGCCGGGCTCTCGGTCGTCGGCATTCCGATGCTCACCAAGATGGGGCTGGCCGCGGCCGGCGCGGTCGTCGTCGCCGTACTCATCGCGCTGACGCTCGTCCCGGCGTTCCTCGGCTTCTGGCCGAACGCCGTGCTGTCCAGGCGGGCCCGAAAGAGCGGCCGGGTGCAGGAGGAGGCCGCCGACAACGGCGGCACCCGCTGGGCGCGGTTCGTGCTGCGCCGCCCCCTGCCCGTGCTGCTGCTCGGCGTCGTCGGACTCGGGGCGCTCGCCGTGCCGATGACCGACCTTCAGCTGGGCATGCCCGGCGACGAGGCCAAGTCCACCTCCACCACCGAGCGACGGGCCTACGACGCGCTCGCCGACGCCTTCGGGCCGGGCTTCAACGGGCCGCTCACCGTCGTCGTGGACGCCAGGGGCGACGACGACGCCAAGGGTGCCGTCACCGCGATATCCGAGGAGATCGGCGGCACGAAGGGTGTCGTGTCCGTCTCCCCGGCCCGCTTCAACGAGGCCGGTGACACCGCCGTGTTCTCCGTCGTGCCGTCCACCGCGCCGACCGACGAGAAGACCAAGGGCCTGGTCACCACCATCCGGGGCGAGCGCGACGGCGTCGAGGCCGAGACCGGGGCGACCTTCGAGGTCACCGGCACGACCGCGATGAACATCGACATCTCCGACAAGGTGCAGGCCGCGCTGGTGCCGTATCTGATCGTCGTGGTCGGGCTGGCGATCGTCCTGCTGCTGGTGGTCTTCCGGTCGCTGCTCGTCCCGCTGAAGGCGGCCCTCGGCTTCCTGCTGTCGGTGCTCGCGTCCCTCGGCGCCGTGGTCGTGGTGTTCCAGCAGGGGCACGGCGCCGAACTGCTGGGCGTGGAGCAGACCGGGCCGATCATGAGCCTGATGCCGATCTTCCTGGTCGGCATCGTCTTCGGACTCGCCATGGACTACGAGGTCTTCCTCGTCTCCCGGATGCGCGAGTCGTACGTCCACGGCGAGTCGGCCCGCCAGGCGGTCACGTCCGGCTTCCGGCACAGCGCCCGGGTGGTCGTGGCCGCCGCCCTGATCATGATCGCAGTCTTCGCCGGGTTCATCGGCGAGAGCGACTCCATGATCAAGATGATCGGCTTCGGACTCGCCTCCGCCGTCCTGTTCGACGCCTTCGTCGTACGGATGGCGATCGTCCCGGCCGTACTCGCCCTGCTCGGCGACAAGGCCTGGTGGCTGCCGAAGTGGCTGGACCGGATCCTGCCCCGGGTGGACGTGGAGGGGGAGGCACTCAGCCGACGCTCCGAGCCGGCGGCCGGGGCGGATGTGGAGGCCGGGGCAGGGGCGGACGCGGGGCCCGGGGTGGACGCGGGCCGGGCGGCCGACCTGGACGTGGCGCGTACCTGAGCCGGACGGCCGGTCCTCACGGGCCGGTCGTCCCGCGTCCGGCGGGGACCGACCGCCCCGCCCCGGCGGGGACTGATCGCCCCGCCCCGGCGGGGACTGATCGCCCCGCCCCGGCGGGGACTGATCGCCCCGCCCCGGCGGGGACTGATCGCCCCGCCCCGGCGGGGACCGATCGGCCCCGCCCCCACGAGGACCGACCGCCCCGCACCGAAGGGGACTGATCGCCCCGCCCCGGCGGGGACCGACCGCCTCCCCCACACACAGGGACCGACCGCCTCCCCACACACAGGGCCGCCTGCCCCCACAGGGCCGCCCGCACCCGCAGGGCCGCCCGCACCCGCAGGGCCGCCCGCGCCCACAGGGCCGCCCGCGCCCACAGGGCCGCCCGCCCCGACGGGGACCGCCTGCCCCCCACCGGGACCGCCTGCCCCCAGGGATCGCCCGTGAGCAAGGACACGGGCGGTCTCGGCGGCCGTTCGTGCCGTGGGCGTTCACCATGGACCGAGTCCACCGACCGGAGAGCACCATGACCACCAGCCCGGAGCGGCGCTACGCGGACCGTATCGAGGAGTTCTCGGACCGCCATACCTTCGCCATCGACGTGGTGCTGGTCATGGCGCTGATGGGCTGCGCGACCCTCGGCAGCGTGCTCACCCTGCCCGGCGCCGAACCGCCGGACCAGGACCGGACCGCCACCGCCCTCCTGGGGCTGTCCTGCCTCTCCCTGCTGAAGCACCGCACCCACCCACGCGTCGCCGTCGTCATCTCCGGCGTCTGCGCATCGACCGTGGTCGGGCTCGGATACCTGCTGACCCCCCTGCTGCTGGCCCCCGTCATGGCGTCGCTCTACTGGCTGGCCACCCTCACCGACCGCAGGACCACCCGCGCCTACGGCATCACCACCCTGGTGGCGGTGATCGTCGCGGCGGCGTTCTCCGACTCCATGGACCACATCTCGCTGCTGCTCAGGACGCTCGGCCCGCTGTTCTGGCTGCTGCTGCCGCTGGCCGCCGGCAACATGACCCGGCTGCGCCGCGCCTATCTGGCGGCCGTACAGGCCCGTGCCGAGCACGCCGAGCGCACCCGGGAGGAGGAGGCCCGGCTGCGGGTCACCGAGGAGCGCATGCGGATCGCCCGCGAGCTGCACGACGTCGTCGCCCACCACATGGCGCTGGCCAACGCCCAGGCCGGCACGGCCGCGCACCTCGCGCTGACCAGCCCCGAGCAGACGAAGGCGATCCTCACCGATCTCACGGGCACCACGTCGTCCGCGTTGCGCGAGCTGAAGGCCACGCTGGGGCTGCTGCGCCAGAACGGCGATTCTGACTCCGCCCCGCTGGAGCCGTCACCGGGGCTGGCCCGGCTGCCCGAACTGGTCTCGGCGTGCGCCTCGGCCGGCCTCAAGGTCACGGTCACCACGGACGGCGAACCCCAGGTCCTGTCCCCGGGCGTCGACCTGACCGCGTACCGGATCGTCCAGGAGGCGCTCACCAACGTCACCAAGCACGCCGCCACCCAGGCCGCGCACGTCCGGTTCGAGTACACCGGGTCCCGGCTGACGATCACCGTCAGCAACGACGGTCCGGTCGCCGCCGGGGCCACCCGGACCTCCGCGCCCGCCGAGTCCGACTCCGCGCGCAGCCGGGGCTTCGGCGTCATGGGCATGCGCGAGCGCGCCCGCTCCATCGGCGGCGACCTGTGCGCGGGGCACCGCCCGGAGGGCGGCTTCGAGGTCACGACCGCGCTGCCGCTCCAGCCGTACGCGGCGGACGGGGGCGGCGGCTCCGAGCAGGCGTCCGACGAGGTTCTCCGTGGCCAAGCCCGTCGCCCGTGAGTCCCGGGGCACGAGGCGCTGTTGGAGGCCTCACTCGCTCCGGGACGGCTGGAGGGCCGGGGGCCTCATCACCGGACGGCTACGCCGTTGCGTCGGGCGTAACGCGCCGCTTCCGTCCGGTTCGCCACGCGCAGCTTGCGCAGTACGGCCGCGACGTGATGCTCGACGGTTCGTCTCGACAGGAACAGCGCCTGGGCGATCTCGGTGTTGCGCAGTCCGTCGGCGAGCAGGGTGAGCACCTCCTGCTCGCGGGGACTGAGTCCCTCGGGGCCGGAGGCGCGCGCGGGGCGTCGGGGGATGTCGCGCACTCCGAGCCGGCGCAGGCGACGGGCGGTGATGTCGCGCATCGGACGCGCGCCCAGACGGTCGAAGGCCGCGAGTGCCTCGCGCAGCATCCCCTCGTCGGGGGAGTCGGCGAGCGCCAGCGCCGCCTCGTAGGGGCAGCCGATCTCCTGCCAGCGTTCGGCCGACGCCTGCCGGTGGCCGGACAGTTGGAGCCGGTACGGCTCGGCGGCCCGCGCCGGTACCGTCGCGAGGCTGTCGGCGCGCGACAGCCAGTGGGCGAGTTCGCCGACCAGCCAGGGCTCGCCCTGTTCCTCGGCGGCGGCCAGAGCCGAGGGGACGATCGCGCGTACCTGGTCGGCGTCCCCGGCGTACGTGGCGGCCTCGGCCAGCGCCGGTGTCGAGCCGATGATCCAGCCGACGACCGGCTCGGCGGTGACCATGGTCGTCCGCACCCGGGTCAGCAGGGGGCCGGGGTCCGAGTCGCCCCGGCGGGCGCGCAGTCGGCCGAGCACCACCATGCCGATCATCTTGCGCCCGTCGTCCACGCCCGCCGTGCGCAGCACCTCCGAGGCCAGCGCCTCGGCCTCTTCCCACCGTCCCTGGTCGAGCAGGGCACGCGAGTGGAACGCGCGCAGCCACTGGCGCCAGACCTCCTGGCCGTGGTCGTCGGTGAAGGCCAGGGCCTCCCCGTACCAGCGCTCGGCCGCCCGGTACCAGCGGCGGGTCACGCAGACCAACTGGAGCCAGAAGTAACCGAGTCCGGCCTGATCGTAGGCGGCTGCCTCGCGTGCCAGCCGGATGCTCCGCCCGATCAGTTCCAGGCCCTCCGTGTCGCCGTCCTGGGCACGGCCGATACCGATCGACAGCAGTGCCAGGGCCTGTTCCAGGCCGCCGGCTCCGTCGCCGGCCGTCGCGCGGAGCCGTTCGCCCCAGGCGATCGCGTCGGCGTTGCGGAAGGCCATGGCCGACAGTTTCCCGCGGACGGCGCAGGCGAGTGCGAACTCCGGGCCGGGGGACGGACACGCCAGCAGGCCGAGGGCCTGGTCGCACGCCTGCTCCCCGAGGGGGATCTCGCGGGCCAGATGAGCCGCGGTGACCGCGAGCCCGACCAGCGCCCCGCCCTGCCGCCGTCCGTCACCGGCCCTGCGCCACGCGGCGACGGCCTCCTGCCAGGCACGCAGCGCGGCGTCGAGGTCGTCGGCGAGATGGCACTGCCGGCCGAGTTCCTCGAGGAGCCCCGCCCGCTCCGCCGGCGGCAGCCCCGGGGACGCGTCGAGTGCGCGGCGCAGGTGTGCGGCAGCCTGCTGGTGGGCGCCCAGCGCGGATGCCCGCTCTGCCGCGAGGGGCGCGTAGGCGAGCACCGCGGCCCGGTCGCCGGCCCGCTGCCCGTGATCGGCGAGCCGCGCCGGGTCCACTTCGCCTGGCGGACGGGCGGCGAGCACGGTGAGTGCCCGCCGGTGCAGGTCCGCCGCGCGTCCCGGGGGGATCGCCTCCTCGACGGCGATGCGGACCAGTTCGTGCCGGAACGTGACCGCGCTGTGCTCGGCGGTGAGCAGTCCGCGCTCCACGCATTCGTCGAGCTCTCGGGGCGGCCGCCCCGAGACCGCCTCGACCAGCCACGGGGCGGCCCGGGTCCCGAGGCAGGCGACGGCGTCGAGCGCGTCCCGCGCGCCCGGTCCCAGGCGCGCGGCACGTGCGAGCACTGCGTCCCGGACCGTGGCCGGGACGGTGGCCCCGCCGTCGCTGAGGACCTGCGTCACGAAGAACGCGTTGCCGCCCGTGCGGCGGTGCAGTTCGGCCGGTTCGATTCCCGTTCCCGCCGCGAGCCGGGCGACGGCCGCCTCGGACAGGGGCGGCACGGTCAGCCGGCGGACCGAGGGAAGCGCCGCCAGGTCACCGGCGAGCACGCGCAGCGGATGACGGGGCCCGACCTCGTCCTGCCGGTAGGCCACGACGATCATGGCCGGACTTGCCCCGAGACGGCGGCCCAGGAAGCGCAGCAGGTCCAGAGTGGCCTCGTCGGCCCAGTGCGCGTCGTCCAGTACGACGAGCGCCGGGGTGCCGCCCGCGGCCAGGGCGTCGAGCAGCAGGCGTCGTACCGCCGTCGGGTCGGGAGTGCCGATGAGCTCCTGGCGCAGGGGGGCGGGCAGGGTGTCGGCCATGTCGCGCAGCGGACCGAGCGGAAGCGGCGTGGCGAGCGGTTCGCAGCTGCCGGAGAACAGCCGGGCGTCGCGCAGTCGTCGCCCGAACTCGTGGATCAGCGCGGTCTTGCCCGCGCCCGCGTCGCCGCCGACGAGGACGAGCCGCCCGGTGCCGTCGGACGCCTCACCCCACCAGCGGGCCAGTGACTCCAGTTCCCCGTCCCGCTCCTGCAGCGTCCATTCGCCGACCGTCACACTCTCGATGGTAGGTAGGTGACCGCCGGGAGGATGGGTATTCACTACCGATGTCCGTGGTCGGCCGCCCCGCGCATGCTTCGTGATGACCGAAGGGTCGGATCCCAGGCGGCGGAGGCGGTCATGGACTCCATGGACTACGACGTGATCATCGTGGGCGCGAGCATCGCCGGCTGCACGGCGGCGACGGCGTACGGCCGGGCGGGACTGCGGGTGGCGTTGGTCGAACGGCATCGCAGCCCGCAGGCGCACAAGACGCTCTGCGGGCACTTCGTGCTCGGCGGCACCCATGACGTCCTGGAGCGCATGGGCTTCTGGCAGCCGATGCTCGCGCAGGGTGCGGCGGTGACGACGGGGCTCGGCGTGTGGACCGGGGCCGGCTGGGTCGTTCCCCGGCCGGACGGCGCGGTCCCACCGGCGATCAGTCTGCGCCGCAGCAAGCTCGACCCGCTGCTGCGCGGGATCGCCGGCGCGACCCCGGGCGTGGACCTCCTGCTGGGACGCCGGGTCGTCGGTCTCGTCGAGGATGCCGCCGGAGCCGTGGTGGGAGTCGTCACCTCGGACGGCGGGGCCGAGCGCGCCGAGTTGCGCGCCCGTCTGGTCGTCGGTGCGGACGGCCATCACTCCACGGTCGCCCGGCTCGCCCGGGTCGCCGAGGACCGCGCCCCGAACCACCGCTTCCTCTTCTGGACCTACTACGAGGGGGCGACGATGAACGGTCCCGGCGACGGCCAGGTCTGGCCCCTCGACCCGGACATCGCCGTCTGCATCCCCGTCGACGACGGGCTGACGCAGGTGGGCGTCTTTCCGGCCAAGGACCGGCTGCCCGAGTTCACGGCCGAGCGGGTCGCCGCCTTCGACCGGTTCGTGGCCCGCCTGCCCGACGGGCCCACGCTCGCCGGCGCACGACGGGTGTCGAACCTCATCGGCACCACCGACTATCCGTGCGTCCGCCGGGACCCCACGCCCCGGCCCGGTCTGGCCCTGATCGGTGACGCCGCGACCGCCTCGGACCCGGTCCCGGCAGTGGGGTGCGGCTGGGCCTTCCGCAGCGCCGCGTGGCTGGCGGACAGCACCGCCGGAACTCTGGCGAGCGGCGCGGACCTGCGGCGGGCGCTGCGCTCCTACCGCAGGGCACACCGCTTCATCGACCGGTACGACGCGCTGGGCCGCCAGGAGGCCCTCGCGCAACCGCCCAACCGGCTTCAGCGGGCGGTCCGCACCGCAGCCGTCACCGACCCGTACGTCGCCCGCCGACTCGCGATGTTCGCGATGCGGGCGGCGGACCCGTCGGTCCTGCTGAACCCCAAGGTGGCGGTCCGGGCCCTCGTCGGGTCGGGAACGCGGCGGACGCGGGAGGCCGCCTCGGTCCTTCCGCCGGGTGGTCGGCCCCGGGCCGCGGACGCCGGGGCGGCGGTCCGTCCCCGCCGCGCGCCGAAGGCCTCGGCGGGGCAGCATGATGCGTGAGGGCTCCGCTCGGCCCACGAACCGGGGAGGCAGCGATGCTGCGGACACGGCTGTGCGACGTACTCGGTATCGACGTACCCGTCATCGGCGCACCCTACGGGCCGTACGAACAGGTCGATCTCGCGGTGGCCGTGTGCGGGGCCGGGGGCCTGGGCAGCCTGGGCACGGCGGTTCGCCCGCTCGCCGACCTGCGACGGCAGTGGGCCCGCATGCGGGAGCTCACCGACCGCCCCTTCGCGATCAACCACACCCTCCGCCCCCTGAACGAGGAGGCGTTCCAGGCCACGCTCGACGAACGCCCGGCCGCGATCTCCTTCCACCTCGGAGTGCCCGAGGACCTGATCGGGCGTGCCCATGACGCGGGCATCCTGTGGATCCAGCAGGTCATGGACGCCCGGCAGGCCGAGCAGGCCGTGCGCGCCCGTGCGGACGTGATCGTCGCCCAGGGCGGCGAGGCGGGCGGCCAGGGTGGCGAGGTGTCCACCTTGGTGCTGGTTCCCCAGGTCGTGGACATCGCGGGAGGCACGCCGGTCGTCGCCGCGGGCGGGATCGCCGACGGCCGGGGGCTGGCGGCGGCGCTCGCGCTGGGCGCCCAGGGCGTGGCGATCGGGACGCGGCTGCTCGCGTCGGTGGAGATGGACATCGCCGAGGAGTGGAAGAACCGGATCGTCGCCGCCGAGGCACACGACACGATCAAGCTGGCCCACAGCGACCGGTTCATGCCGCCGTTCTCACGGCCTGACGCCTACGGCTTTCCCCGGTCGCTGCGTACGCCCTTCCTGGAGGAGGCCGAGGCTCATCCGGAGCGACTGCAGCCGGCCGAAGCCGGTCCCCGCATCGTGGAGGCCATGCTCGCCGGACGAGGGCACGAGATCCTGCCGTTCACCGGCCAGTCCGCGGCCCTCGTCCACGATGTCCTTCCGGCGGCCGAGATCGTACGGAGGATCGTCCAGGACGCGGAGACGATTCTTCGCCGCACCGCCGACGCGTGTACGCACGGTACTCCGCACTGACCCTGGTTCGCCTCGACGGCGAGGCGACGGACGCACCGCACACGCCTGAGCAGGTGTGCTCGGGTACCTGTGCGCACCGCAGCCGCTTCTGGGGGCTCGGGCTGGCCTGCCGGGTTCGGGCCCGGCACCCGGTCGTGGAGCTGGCCGGGCGGACCGTGCTGCCCGGCATCAACGACTCGCATCTGCACGGCGCCGCGTACGGGATGGAAGCCGCCGTTCGCCCTGGCCGTCGGCCACCCCGAGGTCGACCTCACCGTGTTCGACGGGCGCGTGGTGCACGAACGCTGACCCCGGCGGGGGATTCGGAAGCGCTTACCCGCGCGGAGTACCGTGCGGCGAGATCGCCGCCCATGACCGCCCGGAAGGACCGAACCTGAACACCCCGCTCGCGGAGACCCTGTCCGTGGCCATGCTCGCGCTCGTGCTGGTCTGCGCCGTCGTCCGTCCCTTCAACTGGCCGGAGGCCGTCGTCGCCGTACCGGCCGCGGCGCTCGTCGTGGCCACCGGGGCCATCTCCCCGTCCCACGCGCTCGACGAGGCCGAACAGCTCGGCCCCGTGATCGGCTTCCTCGCGGCCGTGCTGGTCCTCGCCCAACTCTGCGACGACGAAGGGCTGTTCCAGGCCTGCGGGGCGTGGATGGCGCGTACGGCGGCGGGCCGGCCGCGCCGGCTGCTGGCGCAGGTGTTCCTGGCCGCGTCGGCGATCACGGCCGTACTGAGCCTGGACGCCACGGTCGTCCTGCTCACGCCGGTGGTGTTCGCCACCGCCGCCCGGCTCGGCGCCCGCCCCAAACCGCACGTCTACGCCTGCACGCACCTGTCCAACACGGCCTCCCTGCTCCTGCCGGTGTCCAACCTGACGAACCTGCTGGCGTTCGCGGCCAGCGGGCTCAGCTTCACCCGGTTCGCCGCGCTGATGGCGCTGCCGTGGGTGGCCGCGATCGTCGTGGAGTACGTGGTCTTCCGGCGCTTCTTCGCCACCGACCTGGACGCCGGGGCCCAGGCTCCGGCCACCGGCGACGCCCCCGAACTGCCGCTGTTCGCCCTGGTGACCGTCGCGTGCACGCTGGCCGGTTTCGTAGCGACCTCGGCACTCGGCGTCGACCCGGCCTGGGCGGCGTTGGCGGGCGCGACGGTCCTCGGCGTGCGGGCCCTGCTGCGGCGCCGTACGACGCCGAAGGCGCTGCTGAGGTCGGTCTCGGTGCCGTTCCTGGCGTTCGTCCTGGCGCTCGGGATCGTCGTCCGCGCGGTCGTGGACAACGGCCTCGACACGGCCTTGGGCCACCTCATCCCGGACGGCACCGGGCTGCCCGCCCTGCTCGGCATCGCCGTGCTGGCCGCCGTCCTGGCCAACGCGATCAACAACCTGCCCGCCGTCCTGGTCCTGCTGCCGCCCGCCGCCGCGACCGGCCCCGGCGCCGTCCTCGCCGTGCTCCTCGGGGTGAACATCGGCCCCAACCTCACCTACGCCGGTTCGCTGGCCACCCTGCTGTGGCGACGTATCGTGCACGCCCATGACGCGGAGGTGCGGCTGGGCGAGTTCACCCGGCTCGGCCTGTACGCCGTACCGGCGAGTCTGGGCGCCTCGGTGCTGGCACTGTGGGCGTCACTGGCCCTGATCGGAGGAGGCTGAGCCCCGTGGTGGTGGTCGTCTGGATCGTCGAGGGCACCTGGCCCGCCTGCGTGGACGCCGCGCGCCGGCACGCCCCCGAGGACGCCGAGGTCGTCCTGCTGCACGTCACCGGCCCCGATGTCGCGGATGCCGCCCACGGCGCCTTCGCCGGGTTGCTCGGCCGCGGCCATCCGGAACGCGACCCCGGCACCCGCGTCGAACACCTCGCCGCCGCCTCCGCCGAGACCCTCCTCCAGGCCGCCGCCGACCGCCTCGCCCGCCCCTGCACCCGCGTCGAACGCACCGGCCGCGTCGAGCACGAGGTCATCGACGCGACGGCCGACGCCGACCTCCTCATCCTGTCCCGCGACGGCGACCGCACCCGCCTCGGCCCTCACACCCTCGCCCCACCCAGCCGCTTCGTCGTCGACCACGCCCCCTGCCCCCTCCTCCTGGTCTGGCCGGAACCGGCCCCACCCGTGACGACCCTGCCCCCTGCGCCGCCGAGGCCTCCGGCCTGACACCGGCCGATCTTTCAGCCCGTCCGGCGCCTGAGGACGAGTCTCTGCCGTCCCTGGCCCCCACGCACCCGCAGGGGGCTCCGCGGGCCCAGGCACCTCCAGCCCGTCCGGCGTTCGAGGACGAGGCCCGGAGGGCCGATCAGGGGGGTCTGGGGGCGGAGCCCCCAGGGATGGGACGGGTAGGGCGGCGGGGGCGAGTGATCCTGCCCCCGCGACGGCGACCGCGCGGAACCTCCTAGCCGCCCTCCCGGGCGCGCGGCGGCGCCCCCGTGCTCGCGCGGTGTACCAGGCGCGTCGGGACCAGTGTCGTGCCGTGGGCCGTGTCGCCGTGGCGGATCTTGGTGATGATGCTTTCGACGCAGAGGCGGCCGACCTCGGCGAAGTCCTGGTGGATGGTGGTGAGCGGGGGGAGGAAGGACGCGGACTCGGGGAGGTCGTCGAATCCGATGACGCTGACGTCGTCGGGGACCCGGCGGCCGCGTTCGTGCAGGGCGCGCAGGAGGCCCAGGGCCATCTGGTCGTTGGCCGCGAACACGGCCGTGCAGTCGCGGTGGTCGGCGAGGCGCAGCCCCGCCCGGTAACCCGACTCCGCCGACCAGTCGCCGCGGACCAGGGGCGGCGGGGTCACGCCCGCCTCGGTGAGGGCGGCGCGCCAGGCGTTGGCGCGGCGCTGGGCGGCGAAGGAGTCCTCGGGCCCGGCGAGATGCCAGACCGTGTCGTGGCCGAGGTCCAGCAGATGCCGTACGGCGTCGCGGGCGCCGCCCGCCTGGTCGGTGTCGACGACGGTGTAGCGGTCGCCGGCGTCCGAGTCGGCGACCACGACCTGGACGCCGGGCGGCAGGGAGACCGTCGCCGCGTCGAGGAGGTGGATCTCCATGATGACGATGACCGCGTCCACGGCGAGTTCCCCGAGCCGGGAGAAGGCGCCGTTCACCTCGTCCTGCGTGGGCACGGCGACCGGCAGCAGCGTGACGGCGTACCCGTGCCGGGCGGCGGAGGTCGCGATGGCCTCCAGGGTGCGGATGTTGCCGTGGGTGGAGAGCGAGAACGTGATCACGCCCAGGGTGCGGAACTCACCCCGCTTGAGGGCCCGCGCGGCGCTGTTGGGCCGGTAGCCCAGCTCCCGCATCGCGGCCATGACCTGCTGCCGGGTCTCCTCGGTCACCCCGGGGAAGCCGTTCGAGACGCGGGACACCGTCTGGGAGGAGACCCCGGCCAGCTGGGCGACGTCGGCCATGGAGGCACCCTGCCGCGGGCGGGCGGCACGCCCCCGGGCACGGCCTCCCGCGGCACGCGTGTCCATCGGCGTGCCTTCCCTGTCCGTCGTCCCCACGCTGCCCCCTGGGTGCGCAACTTTCGGTTCGGCCAACTCCTTGACCGCCGAGATTCGCACAGTGTAGACATCCCGCCAGCGGATGTTTA
This sequence comes from Streptomyces sp. NPDC008086, assembly GCF_042957325.1. NCBI lineage: Bacteria > Bacillati > Actinomycetota > Actinomycetes > Kitasatosporales > Streptomycetaceae > Streptomyces > Streptomyces sp. NPDC008086. The sequence continues at coordinate 466,497 of NZ_JBIBIA010000002.1, read as the reverse complement.
CGTAAACATTACGAGCCGAAAACAGACGAGAACACATCGAACCGCACCGAACCGAACCGCATCGCACCCGCCCCGGTCCGCGCGGCGCACGGAAGAGCTGGAGTACTCGAGATGGCACACCGCACCCGTAAGAGAAGACTCCTGGGCATCGGCGTCACCGCCCTCGCGACCGGCACCGCGCTGGCCGCCACCGCGCTGCCGGCCGCGCCCGCGGACACGACCGCCGCCGCTTCGGTCACCGTCCGCCCCGACCCGTCGTACAAGCAGGAGAAGTTCGAGGGCTGGGGCACCAGCCTGGTCTGGTTCGCCAACGCCACCGGCGACTACCCGCCCGCGATCCGCGAGAAGCTCGCGAAGCTCCTCTTCGGCGACGACGGCCTCGCCCTGAACATCGCCCGCTACAACATCGGCGGCGGCAACGCCCCGGACGTCAAGGACTACCTGCGGGCCGGCGGCGCCGTCGAGGGCTGGTGGAAGGCCCCGGCGGGCACCACCCGCGAGGACGTCGACTGGTGGGACGCCGACGACCCCGCCGACTGGAACAACAAGGCCGACAAGACGCAGCGCTGGTGGGTCGACCGCATCAAGAAGGACATCACCCACTGGGAGACCTTCAGCAACTCCCCGCCGTGGTTCATGACCGAGAGCGGCTACGTCTCCGGCAACTTCGACGCCGGCAAGGACCAGCTCAAGACCGAGTCCGTGGACGACTTCGCCAAGTACCTGGTGGGCGCCACCGAGCGGCTGGAGAAGGCGCACGGCATCAAGGTCGACACCCTCGACCCGTTCAACGAGCCGAACACCAACTACTGGGGCACCAAGCTCGGCCCGGACGGCGAGCCCGTCGGCGGCCGCCAGGAAGGCGCCCACATCGGCCCCGAGCTCCAGCAGAAGGTGATCCGCGCGCTGGGCCCGACCCTGGAGAAGTCGAGGACCGGCGCGGAGATCTCCGCGATGGACGAGACCAACCCCGGCACCTTCGCCACCAACTGGAACTCCTACCCCCAGGAGGTCCGCGACCTCGTCGGCCAGATGAACGTCCACACCTACGGCACCAGCCAGCGCACCACTGTCCGCGACCTGGCCAAGGCCGCCGACAAGCCGCTGTGGATGAGCGAGGTCGAGGGCGACTGGGGCGACGGCCAGAGCTTCACGGACATGCGCCCCGGCCTCGGCCTCGCCCAGCGCATCGTCGACGACCTGCGCGAACTGGAGCCCCGCGCCTGGGTGTTCTGGCAGCCCGTCGAGGACTACGACAACATGAAGCCGGGCGGCGAGTCCGCGAAGGGCGGCAACTGGGGCGAGATCCAACTGTCGTTCAGCTGCACCAAGGAGGACACGCTCAAGTCCTGCCCGATCTATACCAACACCAAGTTCGACACGGCCCGCAACTTCACCCACTACATCAAGCCCGGTGACCGGCTGATCAAGACGAACGACACCTCCAGCACCGCGGCGGTCTCCCGCAAGGGCGACGCGGCGACCGTCGTCCACGTCAACAGCACCACCGAGGCCCGTGACGTCACGATCGACCTGTCGAAGTTCGGCCGCGTCTCCTCGCACGCCACCGTCACCCCGGTGGTGACCAGCGCCGACGGCAAGCTGGAGAAGCAGCGTCCCGTCCGGGTCACCGGCAAGCAGGCCACGATCGCCGTGCCCGCCCAGTCCGTGACGTCGTTCCTGGTCAAGGGCGTGTCCGGGGTCGCCAAGGACGCGGCCGAGCTGCGCCGGGGCCACACCTACCGGCTGACCGGCGTCCAGAGCGGCAAGGACCTCACCATCGCCGACAACGGCACCGGCCTCGTCATCAAGGCCGCCGACGCCACCGACCCCAGCGGTCAGCAGTGGCGCCTGGAGCAGATCAGCGGCAACGGCAGCGACAACCGCAAGCGGTACGCCTTCACCGAGACGACCGAGGACAAGCGCCTCGCCATCCGTGCCGGCGCCCTGGTGGCCGAGCCCGACGAGGGCCGCCGCGACAGCGCCGCCCAGTGGATCATGTCGACGACCGGCGACGGCACCTGGACCCTCGTCAACGCCGCCACCGGACAGCTCCCGGACGTCTCCGGGCAGTCCACGAACGACGGTGCCACCGTCGGCGTATGGCAGCCGAACTCCGGCGCCAACCAGCGCTGGACGGTGACCGACGTGACGGGTGACGACGCCGCGTAGACCCGGTAGGCGCGAAAGCCCCCGGCTCCTCCCCGCGCAGGGGAGGAGCCGCGGGCTTTCACTGATCCGAGTAGCCGATGTCGCCGATGGTCCAGGCGCTGACGTCCGCCAGCGCGACCCGGTACATGCCGCCCGTGTCGGGGATGCCGAAGCTGCCCTGGAGGATCCGGGCGACGTGGAAGTGGAGATGCGTGGGAGCGGCCCCGTCCTGCGGCCCGTGGCCGCCGCCGTCCCGGGGCGGGGTGAACGCCGCGGCGAACGGCCGCAGGTGCTCGGAGTCCCCCAGGACTTCGGCCACGCGTTCCTTCCACATGGCCTCGGGGGCCAGCCGTCCCGTGATGACGGCCCCCGGGATCACCACGGTCAGGGACATCTGGCTGCTGTGCCGCGACTCCACCATCGCGGCGATCGCGACGAGCAGGTCGTCAGGGTGCGTCATGTCTCAGGAGCCTAGCCCGACCGCGGCCGTCACGGGAGCGGACAGCGGCCGAGAGGTCACCAGCCCAGCGCACTTTCGTCGGCGCGCGTGCCGCCGGCCGGGGTGACCGGAGGGGTGTCGTGGCAGGTGAAACCGAGCCGGGTCAGGGCCCGGCGCATCTCGCCGGCGGTGAAGTCACGGCGGTTCTGCCGGGTGATCACTTCGCCGACCTGCATCACGGGGTACACGCTGCGGCCGATGGTGACGGCCACGCCCGCGAGGGGTTCGGGCGTGACGCCGCTCATCGACTGCTCGACCTCGCTCTTGATCAGGTCGAAGGGGAAACGGGCGATGACACAACGCATGGGTGCCTCCACTTCAGTTGCCTGGGCTACGGGGTGTTCCGCTGGGTGTTCCTGGGGGCGGAGCGGCGGCTTCGGGTGGTGGAGCGTCCGTTCCCGCCGCGACCGCCGGGGCGTCCGCGCCGGCCGCGGCCGGGGGCCGCCGTACGTTCGCTCTGCTCGGCGGGCGGCGGGGTGAGGGTGACGGGCACGCCGGAGGGGGTGCGGGCGCCGGTGATGCGGTGCAGTTCGGCCTCGCCGGGGCGGACCTGGGCGGAGCGCGGTGTGATGCCGGCGTCGGCCATCAGACGGTCCATGGCGCGCCGCTGGTGCGGCAGGACCAGGGTGACGACGGTGCCGGACTCGCCGGCGCGCGCGGTACGGCCGCCGCGGTGCAGATAGTCCTTGTGGTCGCCGGGCGGGTCGACGTTGACGACGAGGTCGAGGTCGTCGACGTGGATGCCGCGGGCGGCGACGTTGGTGGCCACCAGGACGGTGACCTCGCCGTCCTTGAACCGGGCGAGCGTCTTGTTGCGCTGCGGCTGGGACTTGCCGCCGTGCAGCGCGGAGGCCCGCACACCGACGGACAGCAGGTGCTTGGCCAGCCGGTCCGCGGCGTGCTTGGTGTCCAGGAACATGATCACCCGGCCGTCGCGGGCGGCGATCTCGGTCGCGGTGGTGTGCTTGTCGGCGTCCCGCACGTGCAGCAGATGGTGCTCCATGGTGCTGACGGCGCCCGCGGACGGGTCGACCGAGTGCACCACGGGGTCGTGGAGGTAGCGGCGTACCAGGAGGTCGATGTTGCGGTCCAGGGTGGCCGAGAACAGCAGCCGCTGGCCGCCGGGGGCGACCTGGTCGAGCAGGGCGGTCACCTGGGGCATGAAGCCCATGTCGGCCATCTGGTCGGCCTCGTCCAGGACGGTGACACCGACCTGGTCCAGCCTGCAGTCGCCGCGTTCGATGAGGTCCTTGAGCCGGCCGGGCGTCGCCACGACGACCTCGGCGCCGCCGCGCAGCGCGGTGGCCTGCCGGCCGATCGACATGCCGCCCACGACGGTGGCGAGCCGCAGCCGCAGGGCGCGGGCGTAGGGGGTGAGCGCGTCGGTGACCTGCTGGGCGAGTTCCCGGGTGGGGACGAGGACGAGCGCGAGGGGTTGCCGGGGCTGGGCCCGCAGGCCGTTCAGCCGGGCCAGTACGGGCAGGCCGAAGGCGAGCGTCTTGCCCGAGCCGGTGCGGCCCCGGCCCAGCACGTCCCGGCCGGCCAGCGCGTTCGGCAGCGTGGCGGCCTGGATCGGGAAGGGCACGGTCACGCCCTCGGCGGCGAGCGCGGCCAGCAGCCGGGCCGGCAGGTCCAGCTCGGCGAAGGTCGCGACCGCGGGCAGCGGCTCGGTGAGGGTGACCGGCAGGGTGAATTCCTGCGGACGGGTGGTGGTGGTGCGTGCTCGGGGGTTCTGCCGGCCCGTCTTGTGGGCACGGACGCGTCCTGAGCTGCCGCCGGTACGGCGGGTGCGGTTCATGGGGAACCTTCCTCGATCCGGCGTATCGAGGAATTCTGCCCAGCGGTGGGGGACCGCACGCGGATTCACAAGAATGAGCCGAGGGAAATACGAAATGCCGCTCGGCGGGGAAGCCGGGGCGGTCAGTGATCCGGAAAGTCGGAGGACCCGGAGAACTCGCAGGGCTTGGCGAAGCCGGGGAACTCCGGGAAAGCAATGAGCTGGGGCCCGCACCCCAAGAGCGCGGGCCCCAGCCTCATGTTCGCGTCAGTCGACGTCAGGCGGGAACGATGTTCTCGGCCTGCGGGCCCTTCTGGCCCTGCGTGACGTCGAAGGTAACCTTCTGGCCTTCCTGAAGCTCGCGGAAGCCGCTGGTGGCGATGTTCGAGTAGTGGGCGAACACGTCAGCGCCGCCGCCGTCCTGCTCGATGAAGCCGAAGCCCTTTTCCGCGTTGAACCACTTCACGGTGCCAGATGCCATATTGAATCTCCCTTGGGGGGCAGTACCGGAATCCGCACTTTACGGATCCGAGTCGCCGCGATGATCACCCCTCCGGAAAGATCCGGAAAGCTCTGCAAAGAAACAAGTCTCTGGCAACCAAAACTGCAACTGGTATCACGCTAACACAGTCGGGCCGGACGCCCCCGTGCATTTTTGGCGCCACCCGGTAATTCTCGTCCCGCCGTGGGCCATAATTCTGTACCGGCCGGACCAGGTATCTAGGCGTCCCGCTCGTCCAGCCTTCGGCGCATGTCCCGGTTCAGCCGGAGGGCGTCCTCCAGCTGGTCCTCCAGGGAGATGATCCGGCAGGCGGCCTCGACGGGGGTGCCCTGGTCGACGAGCTCACGGGCGCGGGCGGCGATCCGCAACTGGCGGCGGGAATAGCGGCGGTGGCCGCCCTCCGAGCGCAGCGGGGTGATCAGGCCGGTGCCGCCGACCGCGCGGAGGAAGGCCGGGGTGATGCCGAGAACGTCTGCGGCTCGTCCCATGGTGTAGGCGGGATAGTCGTCGTCGTCGAGATTCCCGGCGACGGGGACGTTCTCAGCGGGCATGGCACCTTCGTTTCGGGGGCTGCTACAACCCTAACGCCGCCGGGCCCGCAGATGTGGTACCGCCGTGACAGACTTCCGCCGGGCGTCGGCCACGACGAGTACGACGAAGAGCACCACGAAGAGCACACTCCGACAGTCGGCCGATCGCCGCCCGTCGGTCAGCGGCGCGCGAGCCGGCGTTCGCCGTGCACACCCGGCCGGTACTCGATGTCGTAGTAGCGGAAGACCGTCTCCTCCCGCTCGGCCGGCAGTACGTCGTCCGTCCCGATCGAAGGCGCCTTGCGGACCAGCCCCTTGGCATGGGGGACCTTGAGGTAGCCGGGGCCCAGAACGGCGTCGTCGAGCGGGACGAAGACCAGACGCTGACGGGTGGGCAGCCCCGTACGGACCGTGGCCATCGCGGGTTCGTCCGTGGCGGTGTCCACGTAGACGGCTTCGAGGATGCCGATCTTCCGTCCCCTGGGGTCGACCACGTCGTGCTCGCGCCACTCCCGGACATCGGCTGCGTGGATCATGCCCGCTCCACGGGGTGTACGGACTCCTGGCCCTGCCCTTCCCACGCTACTCCTGCGGCCGGTCCTCGGCCCGGCTCGCCGGTGTGCGTGCGCGGGCCCCGGGGACGGCTGGTGTCGATTGGGCGGATCGGCCGTGGGGAGGAGGGGGGAGAGGGCAGGATCTCGGGGTGTACGCCGACCGTCAGGGGGGCCGCTCATGCAGTACAGCTCCGTGGAATGGCCCGCGCGCAGCCTGTTGGGGGTGCTGTCGTCGCAGGCGCGGCAGGAGATGCTCGAACTGGGGGTGCGCAGGCGGTTCGAGGCCGGTGACGTGCTGCTGAGCGAGGGCGCGACCGACCGGCACGCGCTGTTGCTGCTCTCCGGCTTCGCCAAGGTGACGGCGCGCGTGGAGAACGGCGAGACCTCGCTGCTCGCCGTCCGTGTCGGCGGTGACACCGTCGGCGAGATGGCGGCCGTGGACGGCTCGGCGCCGCGCTCGGCGACCGTGACGGCCTGCGGCCCGATGACGGCACGGGTCCTGCAACCCGGCACGCTGCACGAGCTGCTGATGCGGCGGCCCGAGGTGTCCGTGGCGCTGACCAGGATTATCGCCGACCGGCTGCGCTGGGCCAACCGCCGTCGCCTGGACTTCCGCGGCTACCCGGCCAAGGTCCGCCTGGCCCGCCTCCTGGTGGAACTGGCCACCTCCTACGGCCATCCGGTGGACGGCGGCGTGGTCGTCGGCTGCCGGCTGACCCAGCCGGAGCTCGCCGCGCTCACCGGCGCCGCCGAGACGACGATCCACAAGGGCCTGCGGGAACTGCGCCTGAACGGGCTGCTGGAGACCGGGTACCGCACCACGACCATCCGCGACCTGGCCCGGCTCACGGAACTGGCGGACCTGCCGCAGGAGTGAGGCCGCCGCGTCAGCCCAGCAGTGGGCGGGCCACCGCCAGCAGGCCGGCGCTGGCGCCCATCGCCGCCGTGCACAGCACCGCCGCCGTCAGGCACCGGTACTTGCGCACGGCCACCCGCGCGAGGAACCGGATCGTGCACGACAGCTCCCGGCGCAGTCGCTGCTCCTCACCGCTGTGGCCCGTCGGCGGCACGAGGTCGGGGCCGGTCGCGAGGTGGGCGAAGCTGTAGCGGTTGACGCCGCCGGGACGCAGCACCCGGGGGCGCAGGGCGGCGGCCAGGGACCCGGCGCCGCCGAGCAGCCCGCAGACGAACAGGACCAACAGACTTCCGGCCACTACGCCCCGTACACCGCCGCTCTGCGCGGTGTGCAGGGCCTGTCCGCTCCAGGAACCGGCGGTGCCGACCATCGCGGCCTGCGCGGCGGCCAGGATCCCGGCTTTGGTGTCGGCGTGCTGGTGCGTGGCCTGCAGTGCCCCGAACATGTACTGCTCGGGACGGCTCTCCGGGTCGGCACCGATGGGCGGCATACGCGTTCCTCCTGCGGTGGGCGATGCGGTCGAGGACCCCAGTAGGCACCGCGGCCGGGCCGCGGAACCTCGCATTTATGCGGGATCTCGTATGACCGGTTATCGCCCTCGCCGTACTTGTACCAGCCCGTAACTTCTGTCACCCGCAGTATGTTTCCGCCCCCTTCCGCATCCCGTATTTCGACGGGGTCTCACCACTCATGAGGCGTGTACGACTGGCGTGCCGGCGTCCGCGTGTGGGGGGAGCGGACGCCGGCGTGTCCAGTGCGTGCCCCTGGACGCACGGCCACGGAGCGTGACTCCAGGAAATGAGCGGAGAGTTCGATCATGGGAACGTTCGGTCGCAGACTGCTGCTGGCGGTCGACGCCAAGGGATACGGCGGGGTCGATGTACTGACCCAGCGTCAGTTCCAGGAGGCGATACAGCGGCTGCTCGCCGAGGCCGCCGACGCGGCCGGCCTCCAGCGGGAGCGGTGGGAGACGCAGGAGGGCGGTGACTCGGTGCTCGCGGTCCTGCCGGACGGGGCCTCCGAGCCCGACCTCGTCGACCCCTTCATGCGCCGGCTGGACGCGGGGCTGCGGGCCTTCAACCACGGGCGGCTGCCCGAGGCGTGGCTGCGGCTGCGGGCCGCGGTGCACTTCGGTACGGCGTCGCCGGCGCCGACCGGGTTCGTGGGCCGGGCGCCCGTCGAGATCGGGCGGATCCTGGACAGCGCGACGCTGCGGTCGGCGCTGGCGGCGGTGCCGGACGCCTGTCTGGCCGTGGCCGTCTCCGCGACCGTGTTCAACGACGTGGTGCGGGAGGCGTACACGACCTTCCGGGCGGGGGAGTTCCGCGAGGTGCGGATCGCCGAGAAGGAGTACGCGGGGCGGGCCTGGATCTGGGTGCCGGGGGCGGACCTGCGGGCGCTGGATCTGGGTGACGAGGGGGGCGGGGGCGACGGGAGTGCCGGGGGTGCGCCGGGTGACGGGGGTGGTGAAGTTGTTGACGCGCGCCCCCGGAGTGCTCCAACTGCCCCGGTGAACACGGTGGTTACCGTCAACACCGGAACCATCAACGCACAGCGTGCCGTCTTCGGGATCCACAACTGAATCCGATGGAACCGAGTGACGGCTGATGATGGACGAGCAAGAGAGCGAGCGGGCCGGCCGGGACGGCCGCCCGCACGCGGAACCGGCCCCGGAACCGGCCGGGTCGGCTCCGAAGGCACCCGAGCCCGAACCCGCGGCGCACGCGGCGGGCAAGAAGGCCCCGGAGTCCGACGGGGCCGAGCAGTCGGAGAAGCCCGTGGAGTCCCAGGAGCCCATGGAGCCCATGGAGCCCATGGAGCCCGTGGAGCCCGTCGACTCCGGCGCGGGCCCCGCCCGCGACGGCGAGGACACGGGTGACGCCTTGGGGCGGAAGAAGGCCGAGGAGAAGGCCAAGGACAAGGCCGACGGGAAGGCCGAGAAGGCCGAAGAAGGGGCCGACGCCACGGCCGAGGAGAAGGCCCGGGCCGCCTCCGCGAGCCAGGTCCACCACAACAACGTCAACCAGTACTTCCTCGGCGCCCTCGACGCCCCGGAGATGCACTTCGGCATCGGCGTCGCCGACTCCGCCCACGCCCGCCGCCGTGCCGTCGGCCGGCTCGACGCGGGCGAGGCGGACGCCGTCCTCGCCTCGTACGTGGAACCCGACTGCTTCGAGGAGGCCGTGACCGCGCTGCAGCGCGACGGCGTGGTGGTCCTCGTCGGCCCGTCCGGCACCGGCAAGCGCGCCGCGGCCGTGGCACTCGTCGCCACCGTCGCCGGGGGCAGCGAGTACGTGGTGCTGTCACCGGGCCGCAGCCTGGAGGAACTCGCCAACGGGCGGGTGGAGTTCGCCAAGGGCGTCGGGTACGTGCTGCTGGACCGGATGCACGAAAACCCCTCCGCCACCGCCGACTTCGACTGGCGGCGCGTGCGGGACACCGTGCGCGAGCACGGGGCGCACCTGGTGGTGACCACCGTGCACGAGGTGCAGGGCCGGGCCGCCGAATCCGTACGCCATGTGTCCTGGCAGGCGCCCGATCCGGCGGCCGTGCTGCGGGTGCGGCTGACGCGCGCGCGGTGCGCGCCGGAGACCGTGGAGCGGGCCGTGGCGCTGATGCCCGACGGATGCCGGACCGCTGAGGTCGTCGCGGCGGCCGAGCGGCTCGCCGAGGGCGCCGAGCCCGACGTGGTCTGGAAGGAGTACGGCAGCAGCGCGGCGGCACCCGTGCGCGAGTGGTTCGCCGCGGAGCGCACGCCGCAGGAGTGGGCCGAGGTCACGACGCTCTCCTTCGTGACCGGCGCGGGCTTCCGCGACTTCGAGACCTACCAGCAGCGGCTGGAGCGGTGGGTGGCCCGCGCCTTCGCGAAGCCGACGGAGGAGGAGGCCGCCGAGGCCGCCCGGCGGGCCGCCGATCGTCGCCTGTCGCTGGCCCGCAACCCGCTCGTCGCCGTCGAGGAGCGCAAGAACGGCGCCCTGACCCGCACCGCGCTGGTCTTCGCGCACCAGCAGTACCGCCAGTGGGTGCTGCGGGAACTGTGGACCATGCGTTCGACGGTGTACTGGGACGGCGTACGGGACTGGCTGACCGGGCTGCTGCGCGACGGGCGGACCGGCCTGGAGACGCAGCTGTCCATCGCGCAGGGGCTGGCGCTGCTCGCCCCGTCCGCCTTCGACGAGGTCGTCCAGAACTATCTGCACCCCTGGGCGTCCGGTGCCGCGGGCCCCGCCGGGCAGTCCACCGCCACGCTGGTGCTGCACTGCATGTGCCTCGACGAGAGCCTCGCCGCCGTGGCGCTCGGCGTGGCCCGGGACTGGGCCCGCTCCTACGACCCGGTGATGCGCTCCACGGCGACCGCCGCGTTCAGCGGCCAGCTCGGCGTGCGCTTCCCCACGGACGCCGTGCAGACCCTGCTGCGGCTGACGGGGCGCGGCGGCGGGGCCTCGTTCGCGCTGGCCGGGCTGGTCGCGGTGCTCGCCGAGTGCGGGGAGGACACCGGCGCGGTGTTCCGGCCGCTCGCCTACCGGCTGCGCGCCCAGCGCGACCTGCTCGCCGGTCCCCCCAAGGAGGGCGTCCTCGACGCCGCCCTGACCGTCCTGCGTGCCCGCGACGCGCGCACGGGCCGCCCGGTCTGCGCCGACGTACTGGTGCACAGCCCCCGACAGACCCAGAAGATCGGCGAGTTGTGGGCCGGCGTCCTGGGCAACCTGCCCCGCTGGACGCGGGCCCTGGACGGGCTGCACGCCACCCTGAGGGCGCTGTCCGCCGTGTGCGAGGAGCCCGGGCCGGTCGCCGTCCGCCTCGGCGCGGCCGTCGGCGGGGCCCTGCGGCCGGACGAACGCGAGGCGCTGCCGGCCGGGCTGGAAGCGGCCGCCCGCCGCGCCGAGCGGTCCGGCCCGGCGCCCACCCATCTGATCCAACTCTTCCTTGACGCCGTACTGAGCACGGAGGAATGACAGGTATGGCCGAGAACTCCAAGAACTCCGGGACCTCCAGGAGCTCCCGGAACTACCCGCTCGTCGAGCAGCGGGAATACGCACGTGCGGGCAAGCGCGGTGGCTTTCTGAACCGGCGCCCGGCACGCGACGACGACGAACTGCCCAGGGTCGCCGCGCACCAGGTGCGCGTCTTCCGGATCGGCGGGGAGTACGTCGAGGACCACGGGCAGCTGCGCCCCGACGACCCCGCGGTGGTCGCGGCCAGCTCGGTCACGGTCGTCGACCGGCGGGTCGAGGTACCCGTCGAGGTGGAGACCCGCATCCCGTCCGTCGAGGCGGGCGACTTCACCGTACGGACCACCTTCTACTGCACCGTCACCGACCCGTGCGCGGTCGTACGCCACGGCATCACCGACGTGGAGGCGCTGCTCCTGAGCCATCTGCGGTCGGTGCCGGGGTTTGTCGAGGAGGGCAGCGACCGGGCGATCGTCGACTCGCTCGCCGTGCGCGACCGGATCGACGCCCGGCTGACCGCGTACCAGGAGATGCGCCCGGCCGAGCTGTTCGGGCTGCGCGCCCGGCACGGAGCGGTCGAGGTCCTCACCCCGACGGAGCTGGCCGACGCCCTCGCGAAGGAGGACGAGGACCGCCGCAAGCTGGAGTGGACGCGCGAGCGGGAGGAGCGGGAGCAGGAGGCGAACCTGCGCCGCGCCCTGCTGGAGACCGAGCTGGAGATCCGGCGCGAGGAACTGCGGAACATGAGCGCCGTGCGCAAGGAACGCAACCGGCAGGAGGAGGAGAGCCTGCGCAGCCGCTACGAGCGCGAGACGGGCGCCGAACAGCAGGAGTACGACCTCCGGCAGCGTGCCGAGCGCAACCACGCCACGCGCATCGAGCTCACCGAGGACGTCCGGCTGATCGGGACCAACCCGAGCGCCGCCGACTATCTGGCCATGCACAACGGCGACATCACCGCCGACGAGCTCGCCCAGCGCCTGGACAGCCGGCGCCGTGCCGACCACGAGGCCGAGCTGCAGCGGCTCTCCGTCGACCGGGAGGACGAGCGCTGGAAGGTCGAACGCGAGGACCGCCGCCATGAGTTGGACCGCGCCGAGGGGCGCGAGGACGCGGCGGAGCGGCGACGGGAGGACTTCCGCCGCTGGGACGTGGAGCACGAGGACGGGCTGCGCCGCCGCCAGGAGGAGCGTGCCGACGCCGAACGCCAACAGCGCGACGAGCGCGAGTGGGCCAAGGACGTGCTCCAGGTGAAGGCCGCGCTCAGCAAGGAGGCCATCGCCCGGGGCCTCTTCGACGGGGTGCCCAGTGGTCCGGGCGAGTTCATCAACGGCGTCAGCGATGTGACGTTCAAGCCACGGCCCGGACGTGAACTGCCCGAGGAGGACGCGCCGGGCGAGCTGGAGGGGGCCTCCGACAAGCCCGAGGCCGGTGACGGGCCCCGCCGGGGCGGCGAGACGGACATCGACATCGATTACGACGGCGACCTCGACCTCGGGGGCACCGACTCGGAGGCGAGCCTTGGCCACTGACACCCCGCTGCGCCCGTACGACAGCGCCCCGGTCGACGACGACCGCGGCTCCGTGCGCCCCCTGCCCCCGAGCACCGGCCCGGCCGCGCGACTGCGCCGGCTGATCGGCATCCGGGAGGACCTCCTGGCCTGGGTGCCGGAGGAGCGCACGCGCTACACCTGGTACGGGGCGATCGTCCTCAACACGGCCCTGGTCGGCGCCCTGTCCATGGCCCTGGCGCTCGGCAGCTTCCGCTCCGACCTGCCGCTCGCGGCCGTGCTGCTGGTCGCGGCGGTCTGGTTCTGGGTGGTCCTGGTGATGGACAGCTGGCTGGTCTCCAGCACCCACGGCACCGCCGTCAAGAAGTGGTCGCTCGGCCTGCGCCTGCTGCTGTCCGTGCTGCTGGGCCTGTTCATAGCCGAACCGATCCTGTTCCAGATCTTCGACAAGGAGATCCGCCAGGAGATCGCCGTCGGCAACGACCAGAAGGTGGCCGACTACCGCGGCATGCTCGTCGCCTGCAACCCGACGGACGGCGCCGCCACGACCGTCCGTCCGGAGTGCCGCCGCTACCAGCTCAAGGTCGCCGGCTCCCCGGCGGAACTGTCCCAGCAGACGGCGAGCAACGAGTCCCGGACCAAGGCGCTGGAGGCGCAGGTCGACTCGGTCAACAAGACGCTCAAGGACAAGATGGCGACCGAGCAGCGGCTGTGCGGCCGGGAGAACTGGATCTGGCGGGGCGGGGTCAGGGACGTCACCATCACCTGCGAACGGGCCCGCGAGGACTCCTCGTCCTACCGCAGGACCAGCAAGATCGACACGTACGAGAAGCAGCTCGCGGCGTTGCGGGCCGAGGGGCAGACCCTGGCGGAGAAGAAGAACAGGGCCGCCGACACCTACCAGCCGCAGCTCCAGCGGACCATCGACGCCAAGACCCGGGAACGCGCCGCCGACCTCGACACCGACGGCATCCTCACCCGGGCCCACGGCCTGAAGGAGGTCGCCGGGTCGGACGGCTTCGCGCTGTTCCTGACGATCGTGCTGCACCTGCTGCTCCTGGGCTTCGACGCGCTGCCCGTGCTGGCCAAGTTCATGAGCGGCAGCACGATGTACGACACCCTGCTCGGCGCCCGCTTCGAGGCCAGCCGCCGGCTGCACGCCGAGGAGCTCCAGGTGCGGCACGAGTGCGCGCGGATGGAACAGCAGGTGCAGCGCCATCACGTCGAGCTGGACACCGGGGACCGGATGCAGACCCTGGCCCACCGGTACCGCGTGGCGCAGGCGGAACGCTCCGCCCAGGAACGCGCGGAACTCGACGCCCGCACGGAACGCCTGCTGCGCACCCGCCGGGCCTGAACCGTGCCGCCGGGGCCGCGACGGGCCGCCGTCAGCCGGTGAGTCCGGCCCGCTCGCAGGCCGCCGCGAGCCCCGGCGCGCAGATCTGGTCGATGGTGTAGACGCCGTCCTTGACCACCGTGGACCTGATGTCGGCGGTGGTCACGGGGACGGGGTCGAGCTGGACGGCCGGGATGTCCTTGGTGGTGGCCGTGTCGACGGTGGTGTCGGTGAGGTCGGTGATGTCCTCGCCGCGCCCCAGGGCGACGGCGATCCGCGCGGCCGCGTCGGCCTCCGCCTTGAAGGGCTTGTACACGGTCATGTACTGCTCGCCCAGCACGACGCGCTGTACGGCGGCGAGGTCGGCGTCCTGGCCGGTGACCGGTGGCAGCGGGTCGATGCCGGCGCTCCTGAGGGCGGAGATCACGCCGGCGGCCAGCCCGTCGTTGGCGGCGTAGACGCCGTCGACGTTGTCGTTGCCCAGGGTGGCGAGGGCGTTGTCCATGTTGGTGTGAGCGGTCTCCTGGCTCCAGCCCGGGGTGTCGTACGACTTGGCGATCCGCACCCTGCCCTGGAGTACGGACAGCGCGCCCTTCTTGAACGCGATGTTCGTCGGGGAGGTCTGGGGACCGTTCATCATGACGACCTGCCCGCCGTCGGCCCCGTCCCCCAGGGCCCTGACCAGCGCCTCGCCCTGGAGCCTGCCGACGCGTTCGTTGTCGAAGGAGACATGGGCCGAGATCGGGCCCTCGACGAGACCGTCGTAGGCGATCACCGGGATACCGGCGTCATGGGCCCTCTCGACGGAGGAGCGCAGCGACCTGAAGTTCACGGAGCTGAGGAGCAGGACCTCGACATCCCTGTTGATCATGGCCTCCACCTGCTGCTTCTGGGTGGCGACGTCCCCCTCGGCGTTCGCGTACTCCACCGCGCACCGCGCGCACAGCTCCGTGACCCTCTTCTCGATCAGCGGCTTGTCGAACCTCTCCCACCGCGTCTGCACGTTCTGGCTGAGCAACAGCCCGACCCGGAACCCACCCTCCCCGGAGCCGCCCCCACCCGAGCCACAGCCGACCAGCGCCGACGCCGCCACCACGACCAGCGACAACGCGGCAACGGCAAGGCACCTACGACCCCGACCCACACGCACGGGGGCCTCCCTGGCTCGTCCGGGAACGTCCGAGAAACCCCCTGACCGGCGGGCCGGCCACTCACTGCCAGGATAGGCGGGGCGGCGTGCCGCGCGACGGTCCCGCGTGCGAGAGCTGCCGCGACCTCACTGGGCCGCTGGCCGACCACATGGACAGGCCCTCGCCGACCTGGACGCCGCCGACCCCGCGGCGGCACGGGTCCTGCGGAAGTACGGCGAGCCGATCGGGTACCCGTTCTTCAGCCCGCTCGGCTGGACGGTCCAGACCGGCTGCCAGAACTGGCCGGCCGAGGTGACCAACCCGCAGCGCAGGCTGCACGTCGACGGAACCCCGCCGATCCTGATGACCAACAGCCGTTTCGACCCGGCCACCCCCTATTCCTGGGGCGCCAACGCCGCCCGTCAGATCGGCCGCGAGGCCGTACTCCTCGCCTACGACGGAGTCGGCCACGGCGACTACTGGCTGAGCCCGTGCGCACGGGACGCCATCGACACCTACCTCACCACCCTGAAGACCCCCCGCAAGGGCACCCACTGCCCCGCCGTCTGGCCCACGGCCACCCCGTCCGCCGAACGGCAGCCATCGTCCGGCGACCTCGTCAACCCGCTGCCCGACCTGCTGGGCCGGCGGACGTACCGGTGAGCGGATGACGTCGAACGCTCACACCACCCGCACGTGACTCGTGAGCCGGCCGTCCTCGTAGACATGGAAGGTCAGCATGGGCGGCGCCTCGTGGGTCTTCCAGGAGGAGGCCGGGTGCTGTTCCCAGGGGAGCAGGGCCGTGGAGATGATGCCCGGGGCGCAGAGCAGGGGGCGGTCGGCGAAGGAGGTGGTGGTCGGGGTGTGGGCGTGCCCGCAGAGGACGGCGGCCACCTGGGGGTGGCGGTCGAGGATCTTCGCCAGGGCGTCCGGTTCGCGCAGGCCGATGCGGTCGATGTACGGCAGGCCGAGCGTCGTGGGCGGGTGGTGCAGGGCGACGAAGGCGGGTCGGTCGGGGGCGGCGGCGAGGGACTCGTCGAGCCAGTCGAGGGTCTCCGGCTCCAGCAGGCCCTCGGCGCGGCCGGGGATCGAGGAATCGCACATCAGGACGCGGACGCCGGCGATGTCACGGGCCTCGTTGACCGGTGCCGTCGCCGTACCGCCGCCGCCCCCGAGCAGCACCTGCCGGTACTCCGGGCGGGAGTCGTGGTTGCCCGGGCACAGCAGCACCTGGTGGCGCTCGTACAGCGGCGCGAGGACCTCGCGGGCCTGGTGGTACTCCGCGACCGTGCCCCGGTCCACGATGTCCCCGGTGATCAGTACGGCGTCCACCGCGCCCGGCAGCTCGGTCAGGCGGGCGACGGCCCGGCGGGTGCGCTCGGCGCTGTGCGCGGTGCCGTCCAGGTGCAGGTCGCTGAGGTGGGCCAGGACCGTCATGCCTTCACCTCCGCCTCGGCGGTGAGCTCCTGCTCGGGCCGCTCGGCGTCCCGCTTGCCCGCCCGCCAGCGGGCCCAGGTGCCCAGGCACATGGCCAGGGAGATCGCCAGCACGCCGTAGAAGGTGTCCTGGGACTGGTGCAGACGCGGGTCGAAGAACTGGACCACGTAGGTGATCAGCAGGTTCGTCCCGAACAGCATGGAGACCGTGATCGGTTCGGTCCGCACGATGCCCTGCTGGAGCAGGTACAGCGAGATGATCACCCCGACGAGGCTGATCACGAGGATGGCGCCGACGTTGCCCCGGGAGTACGCGCCGAAGCTGTCGCGCGCGACGAGGATGACGAACGTGGCGACGATCAGGGCCACGAACCGCGAGGCCATCATCTGCCGCACCGACATCCCCGCGTCGCCGAGCCGCTTCGTGTAGTACGTCACCCCCGACAGCGAGATGGTGGTCAGCACACACATCACGAGCCCGAAGACCAGCTTCCCGGTGGGCAGTTCCCCGATGGCCGACGCACCGTCGGAGGCTGTGACCAGCAGATACGCCATGGCGGCGAGCATCGCCCCGGCCGCGGCCACCTCCAGCGGCAGCGCCTTCGTGCCGGGCCGCAGCTTGAACCCCAGCGCGATGGTCACGGCCGGGCCCAGCCCGATGATCAGCGAGTTGGCCAGGGCCGGTTCGAACGCGGTGAACGCGTACAGCACCGCGATCCAGCAGACCGCGGTGGACACGTTGAGCATCACCACGTCCGGCAGACAGCGCCGCACCGCGGCCCGCAGCTCCCGTTTGTCGCGCAGGGTCAGGAAGTAGAACGCCTGGGCCACGACGAAGGAGTTGAAGGCGATGAACTCCGGCGAGAGGTCCTGGACCAGGGCGCCCTCGAAGACGGACTTGGTCGAGTTGATGACGCAGTAGCCGAGCACCAGCAGCGGTCCGGCGGCCACGGCGAGACGGCGGCTAGGCGACATCGTAGAAACCCTCGCCGTCCAGGTACCGGGCGGTCATGTAGTCGTGCGTCACGACGCCCTCGACCTCGTGCAGCAGATGCACCAGCATCGGGTACGTGAGGTCGTTGACGGTCCGTGAGATCTCCTCGCCCGGCCGCACCTTCAGCAGCACGTCGTGGAAGCTCTCCAGCGCGCGCAGCTCGGCCAGCTTCGGGTAGTCGACGAGCTTGCCCGCCTCCGGCGCGACCATGTTGACGCAGACCGCGTGCCGGGCGACCTCGTAGTCGGTGTGCCGACGGGCCTCGAAGGCCGCCGGGTCCGTGTACGCGAGCACCGTCCACTCCAGCTGGCTCTCGCCGATCGCCGCCTGGGTCAGCAGCGGCAGCATGGCGCCGCACACCCGGGCGCCGGTCTCGACGAGCCGGGGGCCCTGCGGGGTCAGCTTCAGCTCGGTGTGGGCGGGTCCGTTGCGCACCCCGAGGGCGTCCAGCACGGAGAACGCGTACTCCGTCAGCAGGTCCTGCTCGGGCCCCCGGCGGACCATCAGCGCCGACCCGCCGAGCAGGTCGCGCACGCCGTTCACGCCGAGGTGCTGGGTCTTCCAGAGGTCGCACACGTAGTGCTCGCCGTCCAGGCTCACCGTGTTGACGTAGTACTCGGCACCCACCAGGTACTCCTGCGCGACCACGGCGTCGTTGCGCAGGCCGACCGCGCTCTCGGCGCCGACGAGCGCGGTGAACGCCGCCCGGACCTCCTCGGCCGTGCCGCAGAAGGACACCCCGTCGTTCAGCGCGCTGCGGACCGGCTTGAGGACGACGGTCCGCTCGGCCTCGCCGTACCAGTCCAGCAGGGTGTCGAGGTCGGTGGCGAGGATCTGGTCGGCGGCCGGCACCCCGGCGGCCTTGACGGTCTCCACCATGCGGAACTTGTCCCGCCGGGCACTGCTCAGTTCGGTGCCGTTGGTCCGCAGCCCCAGCGCCTCGCTGAGCACGTCCGCCAGCTCCACGCCGATCTCCGCGCCGGCCAGCAGCGCGACCGGGGCGTACGGCGCCAGGGCGGCGAGCGTCTCGGCCGGGTCGCCGCCGTGCACGACGGTGGCGAGGAAGTCGTCGGGCCGGAAGGACGCGCCGAACGCGGCGGGCGGCCGCGCGAGGCTCTGGACGTGTACGCAGTCGTAGCCGCGGGCGTGGAAGAGCGGGGCGAGATGGCTCGCCGTGGAGAAGGCGTCGACTATCGCGACGACCGGGCGGTGGCCCTGCGAGGTACCCATGCGGGGGCTCCTTTATCGGTGTGTGGGGGTTACCGCGGAAGGGGTGGCGGTGATGCGGTCGACGGCGGCCCTGACCAGGCCGGCGAAGAGGGGGTGCGGTCGGGTCGGACGGGAGCGCAGCTCCGGGTGGGCCTGGGTGGCGACCAGATAGGGGTGGACCTCGCGCGGGTACTCGACGTACTCGACGAGCCGGTCGTCCGGGGAGGTGCCGGAGAACACCAGCCCGGCCTTCTCCTCCAGCTCCGCGCGGTAGGCGTTGTTCACCTCGTAGCGGTGCCGGTGCCGCTCCTCGACGTACTCCTGGCCGCCGTACACCTCGCGCACCAGCGAGCCCTCGGTCAGCCTCGCCGGGTAGGAGCCGAGCCGCATGGTGCCGCCCAGGTCTCCGTCACCGGCGACGATGTCGAGCTGCTCGGCCATGGTGGAGATCACCGGGTGCGCGGTGTCGGGGGCGAACTCGGTGGAGTCGGCGTCCGGGATGCCGGCCAGGTTGCGCGCCGCCTCGATCACGACGCACTGCAGGCCCAGGCAGATCCCGAGCAGCGGGACCCTGTTCTCGCGGGCGTACCTGATGGCGCCGATCTTGCCGGCGACGCCGCGGTCGCCGAAGCCGCCGGGGACGCAGACGCCGTCGACGTCGGCGAGTTGCTTCGCCGCGCCGGCCGGGGTCTCGCAGGTGTCCGAGGCGACCCATTTCACCGTCACCCGGGCCCTGTTGGCGAAGCCGCCGGCCCGCAGCGCCTCGGCGATGGAGAGGTAGGCGTCGGGCAGGTCGACGTACTTGCCGACCAGGGCGAGGGTGACCTCGTGCTCGGGGTGGTGGACGCGGTCGAGCAGGTCGTTCCAGCGCGTCCAGTCCACGTCACGGAAGGGCAGGCCCAGCCTGCGGACCACATAGGCGTCGAGGCCCTCGGCGTGCAGCACCCGGGGGATGTCGTAGATGGACCTGGCGTCGACCGCCGCGACCACGGCCGCCTCGTCGACGTCGCACATCAGGCTGATCTTGCGTTTGATCGCGCCCGGCACCTCGCGGTCGCAGCGCAGCACGATCGCGTCCGGCTGGAGCCCGATGTTGCGCAGCGCGGCCACGCTGTGCTGGGTCGGCTTGGTCTTCAGCTCGCCGGAGGGGCCGATGTACGGCAGCAGCGAGATGTGCACGACGAAGACGTTGTCGCGGCCGACCTCGTGACGAACCTGGCGGACCGTCTCCAGGAAGGGCAGCGACTCGATGTCGCCGACCGTGCCGCCGACCTCGGTGATCACGACGTCCACGTCGTCGGTCGCCATGCGGCGGACGCGGTGCTTGATCTCGGTGGTGATGTGCGGGATGACCTGCACGGTGTCGCCGAGGTACTCGCCGCGCCGCTCCTTGGCGATCACCGTCGAGTACACCTGGCCGGTCGTCACGTTCGCCGAGCCGTCCAGGTCGACGTCGAGGAACCGTTCGTAGTGGCCGATGTCCAGGTCGGTCTCGGTGCCGTCGGCGGTGACGAACACCTCGCCGTGCTGGAACGGGTTCATCGTGCCGGGGTCGACGTTCAGGTACGGGTCCAGCTTCTGCATCGTGACCCGCAGGCCCCGCGCCTTCAGCAGGGCTCCCAGGCTGGAGGCGGTCAGCCCCTTGCCGAGCGAGGAAGCGACGCCGCCGGTGACGAAGATGTGCTTGGTCGTCGTGGACGGCGAGGGGCGGGTCTGCGTGTCCAAGGGGGACTCCCGTAGGTCGCGGGTGGAAGGGGGAAAGGGGGCCGTCGGGGGCCGCGCCGGTCGCGCCGGGTCAGCCCGAGGCGGCGTCCACGGGCGTCTTGGTGCCGGTGCCGGTGCCGGCGTCGGCGCCCTCGGCGCGGGGTGCCGGGACCCCCTCCGCGGCGAACGCCCCGCGGGCCACCGCCCGTTCGAGCCACCAGCCGGCGATCTGCGAGGTGACGATCGCCGTGAGGATCAGGGTCGTGAACAGCGAGGCGTTGACGATCCCGGCGTCGAAGGACACCGTCGCCAGCACGATGCCCGGTCCGCCGCGCGCGTTCAGCGCGACCGCGAGGTCCAGGGACTCGGCCTTCGAACGGCTCGCCAGCCGGGCCCCGACGTAGGCGCTGGCCGCCTTCGCCAGACAGGCCACCAGGATGAAGCCGACCGTGAACCACAGGTCGAAGGAGTGCACCAGGTCGAGCTTGAGGCCGACCGTCGCGAAGTACACCGGGATGAAGAACCCGGCGGCGAACCCCCGCAGCTGCCCCATGGGTTCGCTGCGCGAGGTCTGCCCCGCCATGCCGGACAACAGGCCCACGACGAACGCGCCGAACATGGGCGCGACTCCCAGGTACACACAGCTCGCGGCCACGGCCAGCAGCACGGCCATGCGCACGGCGACCGCGCCCAGCGGGCTTCCCGCACCGGCCGACCCGCCGCGCGCCGGGCGCGGCAGGCGCCGCAGCGCCAGCGCCACCAGCGCCATCACGACGAAGAAGACCACGGAGGCCACCGAGTGGTAGGCCGCGGAGGCGTTGGCCGACGTGACGCCCAGGGTGTGCGCGAGGCCGAAGCCGTCGCTCCCGGCGCCCGCGACCATGCCCAGCGCCACGGACAGGATCACGTTCAGCACGACGTCCTCGACCACCGCGACCGACAGCACGACCTTGGCGAACCGGGTCCGGATGATGCCGACGTCGAGCATGATCCGGGAGATCACCGGGATGCTGGTCACGGCGATGGCGCAGGCCAGCACCAGGGTCAGCGCGGTCACGTCGTCGGCCGGCCCGACGAGGTCGCCGGTGTCGACGACCTTGACGGCCAGCAGGCCGATCGCGAAGGGCACGGCCATCCCGGCCACGGCGATCACCGCGACCGAACGCCCGTCCTTGCGGGAGAAGACCGTACGCATCTCCACCCCGGCCGTGAACATCAGCAGGAGCATCCCCAGCTGGTAGACCAGCGCGGGCCCGAAGGCCACCGGCCCCTTCGCGGGGAACAGCCAGTTCTCGACGCCGGGCAGCAGCTGCCCCAGCACGGTCGGCCCCAGCACCAGACCGCCGAGGATCTCCCCGATGACGGGCGGCTGCCGGAACCGGGCGAAGAGCCGGCCCATGGCGTACGCGGCGGCCAGCAGCAGGGCGAGGGCGAGCAGGACCCGGCAGAGTTCAGTCTGCGACACGGGCGTCCAGACTGAAGCGGGAGGCCACGGCGGAGGTGGAGCCCGTGTACTTGCCGTCGTAGCCGATCGAGTCGCCCTGCATCGACCAGAAGGCCAGCTTCCCGATCGTCATCCCGGGATAGACCCGGACCGGGTGGGCGACCTTCATCTCCAGCGTCCACGGGAAGACCGCGCCGCTGTGCCCGAGCGGGGCGGAGAACTGGATCCAGATGCCGAGGGTGGAGGCGGACCGGCAGGCGTAGAGGGTGGCCGCGTAGTGCGGGCTGCCCATGGCCTCCATGGTGCCGCCGAGGTAGAAGCGGCCCGGTTCCAGGACCATGCCCTCGGGGCCCATCTTGACGTGCTCGGCCGTCGGCGGCTCGTAGCAGTCGATCACGTCCTGCTCGTACCAGAGGATGTCGTCGGCGAGCCGGAAGCCGTAGCTGTTCGGCTCCAGCCGCTCCGGGTCGAAGTCGTCGATGTGGATCCGTCCCGCGCGTACCTCGGACAGGATCTCGGGTCCGCTCAGGATCACAGCCAGCTCCCCAGCAACTCGTGGACGGCGGCCCGGTACTCGTCCAGGCCCGCGCCGTTGTCGATGACGGCGTCCGGGGTGATCAGGTCGATCTCCCGGGTCGAGCGGTCGGCGCGGGACGGGTCGCCCCTGCCGGCCAGCCGCTCCCGGCGCAGCTCCTCGTCGCAGGTGATGCGCAGCACGCGGAAGCCGTGGCCGCGCAGCGCCGGGGCGTCCACGTGCGGGTCGCGCAGGTCGTCGTTGACGATGACGTCGGCGTCGGCCCGGGTGAGGCGGGCGGTGAAGTCGGCGGCGAGCGAGTCGGGGCGGATGCGGCGCATCGCGTCGGCAAGGGCCTCCATCAGGATCTGGTCCTGCGCCCCGTCCGCCAGCGGGCCGCCGGCCCTGCGATAGACCTCCGCCTGGAGGTCGTACAGCGGCTCGGCGAGCTTGATCCGGGTGTGGGAAAGGCCCTTGTCCCCGGCGAACTCCTCGATGAGCGAGGCGCAGGTGGACTTCCCGGCACCGGCCAGGCCCACCACGGATATCCGCAGGCCGCTGCGGGCGTCGCTGTTCATCGTGCGGTCTCCTTCTCGGTCTCGGTGGTGTTCCGCAGTACGGCGTCCGGGTCGACGTCGAGGGTGCCGCGCAGCCGCACCATGTCCACCGAGCCGAGGACGGCGCGCAGTTCGGCCAGGCCCCGGTAGAACGCCGTGTAGTCGGGGACCAGATAGGTCTGCCAGGTGAAGAAGGTGGTGTCGACCTGGCGGTCCACGATCTTGTTCAGATGCGCCCAGCGCTCGTTGTCGTCCGTCAGGTGACGCACGGTCAGCGGCTCGCCCGGCCTGACCTCGGGCAGCAGCAGCGCGGCCAGCCGCTTGGGTTCGGCGGTGAACTCGGCGCCCAGCCAGGACTCGAAGACGTCGGGGTCCATCAGGATCTTGTGGCCGGGCTCGTAGCTGTCGATCCGGTCGTCGACGCTGTCCCGGACCAGCCGCTCCAGCCGGGCGTCGGCCCGGATGGTGCCGACCCCGACGTACGGGTAGTCGCGCCACGGGTGGGCGAGGATGTGGCCGTCCTCGATGGTGCAGAACAGCTTGTCGCCGGTGAAGTACTGCCAGCCGGGCCGGCGCAGGGCCGACAGCAGGGTGGTGGTCTTGCCGGCGCCCTTGGGCCCGGCGATGATCACGGCCTCGCCGTCCCGGTGCAGACCGGAGGCGTGCAGCACCACCGTGCCGAGGTTCTCCTCGTGCCGGATGACGAGGTCGCGCACGAAGTCGAGGATCTGCACCGTGGAGCCCTCGGTGATCCGGACCAGGAAGGTGTTGTCCTTCGCGGTGTCGGCCGGGGCGTCGAGCAGGGTGGCGCGGTTGACGTAGGTGCGGCGGCCCCCGGTGTCGACGACGTGCGCGTCGAAGTTGAACTCGGCGGCGTTGCTGCGCCGGATCACCGACTGCGGCAGCGCCCACACCTCGGGGGCGACGTCCGTCTCCGGGTCGTAGGAGCGCACGTCCACGGAGAAGGTGACGTCGCCGGCCGGGGCGGGTGCCATCAGATGGCGGAAGAAGCGGCGGACCGGCTCGAACACGGCCGTCGCGTCCTCGGGGACGTCGAAGCGGACGGTGGTGTGCAGGAAGTTCAGGTACAGGTTCATGCCGAGGTCGCTCCCCGTTGTGCGGCGCAGGCGGTGAGGGCACGCAGCAGTTCGTCCGCGTGTGCCTGGAAGGACTGGGACCAGATGGGTTCGAGCAGCGGCGCGAGACCGTCGACGCCCAGCTCGTAGTCGAGGGCGAGGGTGACCCGGGTGCCCGGGCCGGACGTGGCCACGGACCACTCGCCGGACAGTTTCTCCAGGTCACCGGCGGTCTGCTCGAAGCGCAGCCGCAGCCCGGGCCCGGCGGCCTCGCGCTGTCTCCAGGTGACCTCGCTGCCGTTGAGCAGCACGGTCCACTCGTTGATGCGGAACGTCTTGTCCTGTTCGGACCGCGGCCGTACGGCCACCACGTGCCGGGCGCGGGAGGCGACGAGCGAACTGTCCTTGACGAACTCCCACACCGTTTCCGGGGCGTGTCCCTCGATCAGGGTCTCCGCCTGTATTTCAGGCATGTGCAACCTCGTTCTTCGTGTGGCGGTTTCAGGCGGCCTTCATGAACGGGGCCAGGAACCCGATGTCGAGCCCGGCCGTGCGGGCGAGTTCCGCCCAGACCCGCAGGGTGCGCAGCATGTCCCGCTGCCCCTCGGCGACCAGCCGGTCGGGCAGCTCCCCGGGGAACGCGTCCAGCAGCCGCTCCCACAGCACATGGATCTCGTCCACCGCGCAGCTGTCGCCGCCGAACTCCTCGTGCAGGCCGAACACCCCGGCCAGCTCCGGGCCGGTGGCGTCGACCACCTCGCGCATCCCGTACTCGAGGGCGAGCGCCAGGCAGTGCGCGTCGTCCACGGCGACGCGGCCCGCGAGCCGCTGGTCGATGTCGAGCAGCTGCTCCAGGAACCGCAGCTTGGCCGCCTGCTGCATCTGCGGCTGCTCGGTGCCCCCTTCGAGGTCCTCGACGTAGGCCCGCCCCTCGGCCAGCATCAGCCAGGCGGCCTGCACCCAGACCTGCACGGCCTGCGGGCCCGCCATGACGTGCCCGGCCCGTACCGAGGGAAAGGCCGTCAGCTCGTTCGCGCCGCGCGAGGTGCGCGCCGCCCGGCCGCGGTCGTCGGTCATCTCCGCGTCGCCCCTGTCTGTCGTGGTGTACGCCGTCATCGCCCGGCCTCCTCGTCCAGGTAGCCGATCCGCAGCCGGGCCGCGCCCGCGCGCAGCGCCCGCAGCAGGGCGGCGGCGTCCGGCGCGTCGAGCGCGGACAGCTCGTCCAGGCGGGCCGGGGCCCCGGTGAGCGGCAGGTCGGACTCGGTGCCGACGCCCGGCAGCACCACGCCGCTGTCCTTGCCCACGAGGACGGCGGCGCCGGGCAGGAAGGCCCTGACGCGGCTGGTGAGTTCGACGCCCACGGTGACGGCCCGGGCGGTCCCGGTGGCCTGCACGGCGTCCAGGACCAGCTCGGTGAGCGGTGCCGCCAGCGGCTCGGCGGCCGCGGCGGGGTCGAGGAAGGTGTGGACCTCCTTGCGGAGGCGTTCCAGCCCGGCGGCCACCGACTGCAGCCGCTCGTCGTGCCAGCCGCCCTCGGCCATCAGCCGGGTCCAGCGCAGCGCGTACCACTTGCGGGTGGTGTACACGTCGCCGTGGTGCGAGAGCAGGCCGTCCATCAGGTGCAGCAGCACGTTGTACGCGTAGCCCACGCGTCCGCGTGTCTCGCCCGCGGCCTCGGCCAGCGTGGCGTGCGTGACCTGTTCGACCGCGGTCTGCAGGGCGGCCCGGCACCAGACCCGGCTGAGGGCGGGAAGCCACGGCAGGTAGGGCGCGGAGCCGTCCATCGCGATGCCGTTGACGATGCGCTCGGTCTGCTTGCGGCGGGGCTCGCGCTGCTTGTCCCAGGCGCGGAAGCCCGCCACGGTCTGCTCGGCCGGGAGCGCGGCGAGCCGGTTCAACTCGGCCAGGTTCGAGGCAAGTTCGGCCTCGCTGAACGACACGACCTCCAGGTGGTGGCCGTCCTCGAAGATCTTGGTGGAGATCCGGGGGCCGTCGATCGCGGCCTCCTGGATGCGGATGAAGTCCAGGTCGCTGGTCGGGTTGGCCAGTCCGTGCACCGGAGAGCTGGTCAGCAGCAACAGGCCGGGGCCGACGCGTTCGCGCATCAGGTCGGACAGCCACCCGGGCTCCAGGCCGCGGCCCGAGAGGAAGGCCGTCACCTGGGCGTGGCGACGGGCGGTGAGCTCGTCGGGGCAGAGGAAGTGGGGAAAGGCGGACGGCATGACCATCATCCTTCGTCGGTCGGTTCGAAAGGGCCGGAGTCGTACAGGCGCTCGGCGTCCGTGCCCAGGCCCAGCTGACCGAGGACCAGCGCGGCCGGCAGGGTGTTGTCGAGGACACCCGGCGCCCGGCCGGGCCGGATGCCCGGTCCGATCGCGGCGTGGACCGCGTGGAGTCTGCTGTCACCGGTGTTGACCACGTGGGCGCCGGTCTTGGCGACCCGCCGCACGACCGGGCCCTCGCCCAGCAGCAGGGAGCTGGGCTGGTAGTCGTCGGCGAGGGCGACATAGGTCACCGCGGCGTCGGTCGCGGGGTCGGCCGGGATGTCGGCCGGGGTGTCGGTGAGCGGTTCGCCGTCGCCGTCGAGGAAGCCGGCCACCACGGGGCGGTCCGTCTCGGGGTCGGTGACCGAGGACAGGGCGGCCCGCGCCCGCGCCATCGCCTGCCGGGCCCGCACGGGATCGCCGGCCGTGCGCTCGCCGGGCCACAGGGAGCCGTTGTTCGCCGGGTGGTAGAAGACCTGGGAACCCGCCGGGTCCAGCTCCCCGTCGGCACCCCGCACCGCGAGGCCCGACCGCACCAACTGGTCGTTGAGATGCACCAGATGCGTGCTGCCGACCATGCCGTGGTCCGCGCCGAGCACCACGGTGTCCTCGGCGCCGGCCCGGTCCAGGACCCGGCCGAGGATCGCGTCCGACCAGCGGTAGCAGCGCCGCACGTACGACCACACGCGTGCGGCGAGGTCCGGGCGGTGGGCCGCGCTGCGCTCGTCGCACCAGCCGAGGAACTCATGGCCCACGTCGTCGGTCATCGGCAGGTAGACGACGACCAGGTCGGCGTCGTGGGTCTCCAGGACCGCGTCGGCCGCGGCGCCGAAGGACCGGGCGACGCACTCCACCGAGGACAGGAAGACCTCCTCGGCCGAGCCGTCCCCGCCCTCGGCCAGCCGGGGCCCGAACGCCGCCCGGCGGTACAGCGGCCCGACCCCCTCGCCGGCGAACGGCGGGCACTGCGCCAGCCGGTGCAGCATCTTGGTGTTGCGCCCGGCGGTACGCGTCCGCCAAAGGCCGGTGTGCACCAGCAGCAGCCGCCCGTCCGCCCGGACACAGCGCACCCAGGTGCCGTTGCGCCGGTCCAGTTCCAAGGGCTGCCACCCCTGGTCCGGGTCCAGCAGCAGCGGCAGTTCGCCGCCGATGAGCCGTACCCGCTCGGTCCCGTCCGGGGCCCGTTCGACCAGGGCGTCGACGCGGTGGCCGCCGATGTCCCAGGGCTGTTCGCCGGGGCCGGGGTCCAGGGTGCGCAGGGCGTGCCGGGTGAGCCGGTCGCTGTACGCCTCCACCGCGCCGTCGATGTGCGGCCCGACGTGGTCGTCCGTACCGAAGACCCA
Source organism: Streptomyces sp. NPDC008086 (assembly GCF_042957325.1). Lineage (NCBI taxonomy): Bacteria > Bacillati > Actinomycetota > Actinomycetes > Kitasatosporales > Streptomycetaceae > Streptomyces > Streptomyces sp. NPDC008086. The sequence continues at coordinate 439,097 of NZ_JBIBIA010000002.1, read as the reverse complement.
GGGGGCGTGCACCAGCGCGCTGGTCAGGTCGTTCTCGGACATCGCCTCCCACACGGTGGGCATGGCGGGGAAGCCCGGCGAGAAGCCGCTGACATGGCTGGCGACGCCGTCCCCGGCACCCGGCACGGTGAACCCGGTGACCCGGTGCTCGGCCGGCCAGGTACCGGTGAACAGGGTCGCGAGGGACGGCGGGGTCTGGCAGTTGGGCCGTGCCGGACGCGCGGCCGTGAACACGCCGCGCTCCCGCATCCGGCTGACGTTGGGAAGGGCGCCCTCGCGTTCCAGCCGGTCCACGACCCAGTGCGCCCCGGCGTCCCAGACCACCCAGTAGACGGTCATACGACGCCCCACTCCCGGATCAGCCCCGGCAGCGCGGCGACGGAGTCCAGTTCGTGCGAGGCCTGCCCGGTCAGTCCCTCGGCCCGCTGGTCCGCGTACTTGCCCGTGCGGACCTGCACGGTCCGCAGTCCCGCGGCACGGCCCCCGGCGATGTCGGTCGTCGCGTCGTCGCCGACCACCACGCACGCCGTGACGGGCACGTCCAGGGAGCGGGCCGCGAGTGCGAAGAAGTCGGTCGCCGGCTTGCCCAGCACCCTCGCCTCGGTTCCGGCGGCGTACGTGACGGCGGCGACGACCGCGCCCGTGTCCAGATGGTCCCCGTCGGCCCGCTTGAAGTAGCGGCCCGTCTGCAGGGCCAGCAGCACCGCACCGTCCCGCACCGCGCGGAAGGCGCCGTCGAGCGCGGCGTAGTCCAGGGTGTCCCGGCAGTCCCCGATCAGCACATGGCTGTACGGGGGTTCGTCCACCAGGGTCGGCAGCGCCGCGCGCAGCTCACGGGAGACCAGCGGGTAGGTGCGGGCCCCGGCGGCGGTCAGCAGCCGGCCCGCCGCCACCACCGGGGTGAACAGCTCCTCCGCCGCCACCGCCAGGCCGTACCCGGCCAGTTCGCCCCGGATCTGTTCCGCGGTCCTGGAGTCGGTGTTGGTCAGGAAGCGCAGCCCCACACCCAGTTCGCGCAGGGCCGCCACCGCCTCCACCGCGCCGTCGACCACCGCGCCCCGGGCGTACAGGGTGCCCTCCAGGTCGAGCAGGACCGCCCGCACGGCGCCGCCCGTCATCAGCCGACCTTCCGGGCCAGCTCGGGCCGGGCCGCGACGGCGTCCTTGAGGAAGGTGCGCTTGGAGTAGAAGCCCCGCTCGTCGCCCAGCCCGCGCTCGCGCAGGAACGCCTCCAGCCAGCCGACGATCTCCTCCATCTCGGCCAGCACCTCGGCCTCGTCGGGCTCGACGGCGACCCGGCTGCGCAGGTACTCCAGCTCGCACTGGTTGAGCGTCACCTCGCGGGCCTCGACCAGGCTGCAGTGGTCGAAGAAGACGCCGTAGACATGGCCGGTGCGCACCGACTCGAAGTTGATGTCGTAGCGGACCCGGCGGAACGACGGCAGCCGGACGGCCTCCACCTTCAACTCCTCGCGGACATACCGCTCGAAGCCGCCGTCGTCGGCCAGGTCGAGCCCGTAGGTGTGGCTCTCCCGGCGGTCGAAGGTGTCCTCGGCGTACCACTTCCGCTTCAGCAGGTGCTTGCCGTCGGTGGTGGGGATGAAGGAGGCGTAGCCGCGCTCGGCCTCGGTGGGGCCGGTGACCTCGAAGAGGTGGTTGAGGTAGTCCCAGGCCTGGTACTCGTCCCGGTACTCCATGACATAGCCCGGCAGTTCGCCGTCCAGCAGGCTCCGGTACAGCTCGACCGTCAGCGTCCAGGAGTCCACGGGCGGGGTGAGCGTGTACTTGTACTCCAGCTCCTTGCCGCTGAAGCACTTGCGGTAGTACCGCTGGTGGTTGTTGAGGAAGAGGAACTGCTCCGCGTGCAGCCGGACCGCCTCCGGCAGCCAGGCCAGCTCCTCGACGCCGGCCGTGTCCACGGCCTCGGGCGTGATCCGGATGAAGCAGGCGTCCTCGGCCAGGAAGCGGATCTGGCTGTGCACATGGGCCCGGTCGCCGTCCGCGGTGACGTAGAACAGCGGCACCAGCGGGCCGGCGTCCCGACCGGTCACCTCGGTGACGGCCTCACGCAGCTCCCGCCCGGGCAGCATGCCGGGGAAGAGCTCGTCGCCGGCCGCCTTCGCGGTGTGCCGACGGGTTCCGTCGACGGTGCGGACGGCCAGCTCCAGCGGGCCGAGCCGGTCCCAGCGCAGGACGGCCGTGTTGCTCGGGAAGGCCTGCTCCACCGGGGCGGCGAGCTCGACGAGGACGACCGGGTCGGATCCGGCGAGCGGGGCCGTGCCGTTGAGGAGGTGCAGGCCGCCCAGGGCCAGCCAGGCCCGCCGTCCGGCGGGGGTGGGGGTGGTCTCGCTCACGGTCACTCTCCCTTGCGGCCGGTCGTCGCGACCGTGCCATCGCTGATCACTGCCTCGGTGCCGCTGATCCCGGCGGCGGTCACCGCGGGGATGCGGGCCTCGCGCAGCAGGATCGCCAGGTGCCCCAGCGCCGATCCCTGGTCGAAGACGAATCCCGCGACGTGCTCCAGCAGCACGGAGAGCACCGCGTACGGCCGAGCCGCACTGATCACGGGCTTCTCGTCGTACGACTTGACCAGGTCGAGGATGCGGGCCAGGCCCTCGTGCTCGGTGACGTCCTGGGACTTGTCGATGCTCACGGCCGGGCCGATGGACAGGCGGCGCAGCAGCGCGTCGTCGTCCAGGCGCAGCAGCGGTCCCCGGGCGGTGCCGGGGGAGATGCAGACCTCTCCGTGCGCGACGGTGACGGTGTCGTCGCCGCCGAGCACCGAGTAGTCGACGAAGTACAGCGTGCCCCGGTCGAAGACCCACTCCAGGGTCACCGGCCCGTGCTTGGCGTGCATCGCCGCGGTGAAGCGGGCGAGTTCGTCGAGGTGCGGGCGCAGCACCGTGCCCCCGGCCGGGCAGGTCACGTTGGCGGCGTCGGCGTAGCCCGCCGTCACGTCCTTGACGACGATCGCCTCGCCGCCCGCGGTGCCGCGGTTCAGGGCCATCAGGCCCTCGTCGGTGTACTCGACGACGAGGCCGGTCTGGCCCGCCCGCCGGGAGATCACCCCGAGCTCACCGCGGATGAAGTCGCGCACCACCACCGTGTGCAGGTCGGTGCCGTCCGCGGACACGCCGGTGGTGACGGCGAGCTGACGGGGCACCTCCTCCTTGGGCACCACGATCTGGCGCAGGGTGTCGCCGAAGTCGAGGACGCACTCGTCGGTGCCGCCGGCCAGCGTGTCGCGCAGCGCCCGCGCGCCCTCGTCGCCGTGCAGGCCACGGCCGTTGAAGCGGATCACCCAGCCGGCGCCGGTGGACACCCCGTGCTCATGGGCCAGCCGGTGCGCGGGACCCCGCTTGGCGCTGTAGCCGCTGTAGACGGCGGCCACCGCGCCGAGGTTGAAGTCGGCGGGGAGCTCGTCGACGTACAGCCGGTGCGCCTCGGTGACCGGTTCGGCGCTGGCGTGGACGGCCTCGCGGGCCGCGGTGAGCGGGCGCACCTGGACGAGGTGGACGCCGTCGGCGTCGGCCGCCCACTCCACGTCCACGTCCTGTTCGCGGCTCGCGCGCAGCCGCCGGGCCAGGTCCACGACCTGGGCCAGGACCTGCTGTTCGGCCGCGTCCGGCGCCTCGGGTCCGGTGCCCGGCGCGGCCGACTCGGCACGCCGCGGTACGGCGACACCGGCGACCAGCTCGTCGGCGAGGCCCTCGACGTACTCGACGGACACCCGGTCGCCGTCGCCGTCCAGCCCGGTGAACGCGACACCCGCGAGAGTCGGGCGGACGAGCCGCTGGACGATCACGGCGAGCCGGGGCGCGGGCGAGAAGTCACCGGCGCGGATACGGGCGGCGACGGCCGGGGCCTCGTAGTAGGAGCGCCAGCACTGCTCGATGGCGTCGACGACGGCGTCCACGCCGCTGACCCCGAGGACGGACTGGTGGATCCCGGCGAGGCTGGAGGCCTCGGTGTCCTCGTCGAGACCCGAGGAGCGCACGGCCAGTTCGGTCCTGTCGTCCCCGGCGTCCGGGAACATCTCGTGCAGCCGGGCGGCCAGCAGCCCGCGCGCCTGCTCGGGGACGCGGATCTCGGCGCCGATCTTCTGGATCTTGGCGACGGAGTCCGTGAAGAACGCGCCGACGGTGGCCTTCAGATCGCCGAAGGCGTCGGCGAGCGCGGCGTTCTGCTCGGCACTGAGCGCGTCGGTGAACTCGCCCGCGGGCACGCAGAACGCGGCCGGTACGGGGAAGTCATGACTGGAGACGGCGAGTTGGGCGAACTTGGGGCCGACGTCGTTCGCGTCGAAGCTCGCGCCGAGCCCGGGGAACCGCTGGCGGGCGAACTGCTTGTCGAAGTCGACGTGGATGTCGCTGGAGCGGGGGCCGACGGAGCCCTGGTACTTGCCGTCGTACAGGACGATCTCGCCCTGCGGACGCCACCACATCATCTGGCCGATGTTGATGCCGGGATACACCCGCACCCGGTTCATCGTGTACAGCTGCAGCGTCCACTGCCCGGTGTACCCGATGTCGCCGAGGCTCGCGGAGAGGTTGATGAACATACCCAGCCGCGCGACCGAGGAGCGGGCCGCGAACGTGGGCGCGTAGTGCTCGCTGCCCAGCACCTCGATGGTGTGGGCCAGATAGAGCCGTCCGGGCTCCAGCACATATCCGTCGTCCGGGATCTCGACCTCTTCGAAGTCGTTGGTGCGCCGGGCGTCCAGCGGCATCTCCTGGTAGACCCGCAGGGTCTTGCCGAGACGGAAGTTGTAACTGTTGGGGTTGACCTGCTCGGGCGTGAACGGCTCGATGGTGATACGACCATTCGCCCGTTCGCGCGCGATCTCACTCCCGGTCAGAATCATGGGGTGACCTGTTCGCTCGTTCTCGTGAGAGAGGTGTGAAGAGCCTCGGAGAGCCGTCCCCGCGAAGGGGCCTGGAAGGCCGCGGCCACGGGAGGGGGCGGGCGGCGAGGGAGGCGGAGAGGCCTGGGTGACGACAGGACCCTGGGGCGCGGCCGCGTGACGGGGGCGGCGCCGAAGGAAGGGCTGTCGGAACTACCGGAACTACCGGAACTGCCGGAACTACCGGGGGCGGGGTCAGCCCCAGCCGGTGTCGAAGGTCGAGGCGCCGCCGGCCGCGCTTACGGGGCCCGTGCTCGCGGTCGCGCCGCCGAACACCCCCAGTGTCGCGGCCAGGATCCAGCCGGCGAGAACCGCCTTGCGCGCAATCTTCATGTCCCTGCCTTCATCTGCGTGTTGGGCTTTGTTCACCGACCCACCACAGAAGCTCCTTTGCGTCGATGGGGGCTGGATGAATCACCATGCCAGGACTTGCAGGTGCATGAGGGAGCAGAATGGATCAGCTAGCTGCATGGCAGGTTGATGCCAGGTCTGTATTTGGCGTTATAGGGGGACAAGATGATCGATACGGACGGAAGCGGAGTGAACAGTACCGCCCTGCGGAGTGTGTATTCCTATGCACTGCAACGCGCCGTGGGGGAGACCATTCCAGCCAACTCCTTCAGCCGGGCGACCGGCCTGCCCGCGGAGCGCGTCGGCGCCGCCGTCCGGGAGCTGCTGGACCTGGGGCTGCTGCGCAGCGGTCCCGCCGACGAACTGCACGCGGTGGCACCCGAGGAGGCGGTGGCCTGCGTCGTCAGCCCGGTCGAGCGTGAGATCCGCTCCCGCCGCGCCTTCGCCGAGGAGACCAGGGCATCGATCATGTCCTTCCTCCCCGTCTTCGAGACGAGCCAGTTCGCCCGGGAGCGGGAGAGCAGGTTCGAGGTGGTGCCGGACCTCGACGAGGTCCGCGCGGTCATCGCCGACCTGACCGCGCGGGCCCGCACCGAGATACTGACGGCCCAGCCGGGCGGCGCCCGTGAGGAGGACATCCTCAACGAAGCCGCGCCCCGGGACCGGGCAGCCCTCAGCCGGGGCGTGAAGATGCGCGTCCTGTACCAGCACACGGCCAGGTTCAGCCCGGGCACCGCCGCCTACGTCGACCACATGTCGGAGCTGGGCGCGCAGGTGCGGACGCTGGACGACCACTTCAGCCGGCTGCTGGTCTTCGACGGGGAGACGGCGGTGATCTCCCTGCCCGGCAACCGGCTGGGCGCGGCCGTGGTCCGCGAGCCGAACGTGGTCGCCTTCATCGTGGAGACCTACGAACGACTGTGGCTGGCGGCCGAGCCCTACGCGGTGGCCTTCGGCACCCGGGCCGAGGTCGCCGGGGACATCAAGCAGGCCATCGTCCGGCTGCTCGTCGAGGGCCTCACGGACGCCTCCATCGCCACCCGCCTGGGCATGTCGGTGCGCACCTGCCGACGTCACATCGCGGACATCATGGAGGAGTTGGGCGCGCAGAGCCGCTTCCAGGCCGGCTATCTGCTGACGGTGCGCGCCCAGCAGGACGACTGACGGCGTTCGCTCAGAGGGGAGCGGGCGTGCCGGTGCGGCCGCTCGGGCAGAAACGATGCACCGCACAACGGGACCGACACGGGACCGACACGGAACCGACCAGGGGAGAAACGGTTGACCGACCAGGGTGGGACTCACAGCGGCACGACCGGCGAGGGCGGGCCGACGGGCGAGCCGACGGTGCGTGGACACGTCCACGCCGGATACGAAGGGGTGCGTGAGGTCTTCGCCCGGCTGGCGCGGGAGCAGCCGCAGCCGACCGGGCAGCAACTGGCGGTGTACCGCCGGGGCGTGCGGGTGGTGGACCTCTGGGCCGGGCCCGTGACCGACGGGGACACGCTGACCGGCGTGTTCTCGGTGAGCAAGGGCGCGGCCCACCTCGTCGTCGCGCTGCTCGTCCAGGACGGCGTACTCGACCTGGACCGCCCGGTGGCCGCGTACTGGCCCGAGTTCGGCGCGGCCGGCAAGGACGAGGTCACGCTGCGCCAGCTGCTGGCCCACCAGGCCGGGGTGCCGTGCGTCGACGAGGTCTTCACGATCGAGGAACTGGCCGACGACCGCCTGCTCGCCGACCGGCTCGCCGCCCAGGCTCCCTACTGGAAGCCCGGCACCGCCTTCGGCTACCACGGGCTCGTCATCGCCGCCCTCACCGGCGAGGTCGTACGCCGCGCCACCGGGCGGACCCTCCAGGACTGGTGGGAGCAGCGGGTACGGCGGCCGCACGGCGTCGACTTCTATCTGGGCCTGCCCGAGGAACTGGAGCCCCGCTACCTGCCCGTGGAGCCCGCGGTCCCGGAGCCGGACCCGGACGAGAGCGTGCCGGAGCCGCCGAGGCTGGTCTCCCTCGCCTTCAGCACCAAGTACATGCCGGACCTGTCCGTCTTCCCGAACTTCCGGCGCACCCGGGCCCTCGGACAGGGCTCGGCGGGCGGGGTCGCCTCGGCCCGCGGCGCGGCCGGCGCCTACGCGGCCGTCATCGGCGGGCTGGACGACAGGCCGGCGCTGCTCACCGCGGACACCATGGCGGCGTTCAGCGAGATCCACTCCACGGGAGTCGACGCCGTGGGCGGCGTGGAGAGCCGGTTCGCGCTGGGCTTCCAGGTCTTCGACGACCGTTACCCGGCCCTCGGTCCGGACGCCTTCGGCCACGCCGGTGCGGCCGGCGCCGTCGCCTTCGCGAGCCCGCGCCTCGGCCTTGCGTACGGCTACGTCCGCAGCCGGTTCGCGCTCGGGGAGAGCGCGGACCGGGAGAACAGACTGCTGATCGACGAGGTGGTGAAGTCGGCGGCCGGCGACCAGGAGTAGCGAGGCACGCGTGCGGAGGCCGGGCCGGTGACGGACCGGCCTGGCCCTCGCGCGTCAGCGGACCGGGAAGCCGAACGCGTACCCCTGGTCCTTCAGCCACGGCAGGATCTCGCGCAGGGCGGCCACCGTCTGGGAGCGGTCGCCGCCCGCGTCGTGGAAGAGCAGGGTCGGGCCGTTGGAGATCTCGTTCTTGACGGTGGCGACCATGACGGCCGTGCCGGGGAGTTCGAAGTCCTTGGAGTCGATGTTCCAGCCGAGCGGACGCATCCCGCGCGACGCGGCGAGGTGGCGGCTGTACGGCGTGAAGGCGCCGCCCGGGGCCCGGTAGTACAGCGGGCGGACGCCCCCGGACGCCTCGGTGATCATGCGTTCGGCGTCCAGGATCTGCTGGGACTGGTAGGCCTCGGACTTGCGGTCCATGGTGACGTCGTGCGACACGGTGTGGTCGCAGAGCCGGTGCCCGGCCGCCACCACCGTCCTGACCAGGTCCGGGTGGGCGCGGGCCTGCGTGCCCACCATGCAGAACGTGGCCTTCACGCCGTTCTCCCGCAGCACCTGAAGCACCTGGGGCGTCCACACGGGGTCCGGTCCGTCGTCGATGGTGATGTTGACGCTCCGGGCGCCGCCGTCCGAGGCGTGCGCGATCTCCGCCGACACCGGCGTCGACCTCCGGCCCTGCGGCTGTGCGGGTGACGCGGCGGGCGGCGCCGACACGCCCGACTGGGCGGGCCGTCCGTCGGGGGAACCGACCTGTGCGTTCCAGAACGAGGTCATCGCGGCCACCGTGGTCACGCCGAGCGCCGCCGCGAGCACCTTGCCGTACCATCCCCGTCCGCCGCTTCGCACCATGTCCTCTGTCCCTCGCCGTCGCTGTGGCCCGTGCATCCGGCAAGAGGGGGGAAAGCGGCCGGGGGATCCGTCTGTTACCGACCACGCACAATTCGACCGGGCGGACGGCCGTGACCTGCGGGGTCATCGACATGTCAGCGGTATGTCAACAGCCGTGGCCAGCATCGGATCCGTCCGCTGTCGGGCACGTCCACCACCCCAGGGGGATCACGCAATGTCGAAGACCAGCAGGACGGTACGGGCCGTTCGCCGCGCGGCCGTGGCGACGGCGCTGACGGCGGGGACCGTCGTCGCGTTTCCCTCCGCCGCGCAGGCGGCCGAGGCCGACCACTACTACATCGAGTCGGCGGCACCGGCGCCACGCCGCCCGCACCCCACTGCACCTACTCCTAGGACGCCGCGAACGCCGCACTGCCGCCCGGGACCGAGGCCATCACGGTCTGCTACCCGGCGACCGCCTGGTGGGGGGCGGATCACCGCCCTCAGCGCAGCGCGCTCTTCTCCCGCCACTCGCTCCAGGAGAGGTTCCACGCGCCGAAGCCGTTGCCGGGGTCGACGGTGCCCTTGGTGTCCTTGCCGGTGATCTCGAACGGGTCGCCCGGCCGCACCTGCCCGTAGAACCAGGCGGCGTTCGCGTCGCTCATCCCTATGCAGCCGGAACTGTGGTTGGCGTTGCCGAACCAGCGGGCGTTCCACGGGGCGGCGTGGGCGTACATGCCCGACCAGGTCAGCCGCATCGAGTAGTCGACCATCTTGTCGTAGGCGTCGCCCAGGCCCACCGTCTCGGAGTTCATGTTGATCGTGCCCTCCTTGGCCATGAGCACGGCGGTCCCGCGCCAGGAGCGCTTGTCGCCGCCCGGTGTGCCACCCGAGACGGGTATGCGCCGGACGGTCTCGCCGTCGCGTTCGAGGGTGAGCCGGTGGCGGTCGAGGTCGACCTTCACGATCTGCCGGGCGCCCACGGTGAAGGTGGTCGAGTAGTCGCGGACGAACCAGCCGCCGGCCGTGCCCGAGTCGGTGCCGTTCAGGGTGGCCTTCAGCGTGACCTCGGTGCCGGGCTTCCAGTACTCCTTGGGCCGCCAGTCCACGCGGTCGCGGCCCGACCAGTCGCGGATCCAGCCCCAGGAGCCCTCGGTGTCGTTCGAGGTGGTGATCCTGAGCTGCTTCTCGACCTCGGCCTTGTTCCTGACGGGGTTGTCGAAGACCAGGGAGATCGGCTGGGCGACACCGACGGTGGCGCCGGCTCCCGGTCGCCAGTCGACCTTGTTGACCTTGTCCGCCTCGGCGGTGGTGAAGGCGGCCCTGGTGCTCTTGGCGGTTCCGCCCTCGGACCGGGTCGCCGCCGTCACCGCGTACGACGCGCCGGGCACGGCCTTGCGGTCCGAGATCCACGAGCGGCCGTCGGCGGCCACCTTGCCGGCGAGCCGGTGGCCGTCGGCGTCGGTGACGGTCACCGAGGTGAGCCGGCCGCCCGAGGCCGTGACCTTCACGGGCTCGCCCGCCGGGACCCGTTCTCCCGTGGGCGTGACGGTGACCGTGACAGGGCGGTCGTCGGCGCTCGGCTTCCCCTCGGTGTCCCGGGCGGTGGGCGAGGTGCCGTTCGATGACGAGCAGGCGGCCATCGGCGTCAGCAACGCGGCTACGACAGCGGCCTGGACGAGTGCACGGGTGCGGGACAACGGGACCTCCGTCAGAGGGCGAGAGTCGGCGATGTCGTGACTGTAGAGCCGCAAAACCCGAGGTCAGCCGCTATGGGGCTGTGTGACGGCGACTGGTGAGGAACGGTCATGGTCCCGTCACATTCGCCGGACGGCGCGGTCATGGACCGCTGTGAATCTCCTGAGTGTCCCCGCGACCGGGCCGGGGAGAAGGAGAGGAACGGACTGTGTCAGCGCTGCTCGTGCCGCCCAGCCGCGTGTGCCAAGCACGGAACCAGGGCTTCGCCCTGCGCCCCGTCACCGCGGAGACCTACCGCGCCTTCCTCGCGTCCCCCGACGGCGCCGCGCTCGGCGCCGGATTCCTCCAGTGCCCGTCCTGGGCCGACGTCAAGGAGGGCTGGCGCGCCCAACTCCTCGGCTGGGGACCCGATCCGGAGGCCGGCGCGCTGACGGGCGTCGCCCTGGTGCTGCTACGGCAGTTCCCCGGCACCCGCAAGTACTTCGCCTACCTCCCCGAAGGGCCCGTCGCCGACTGGACCGACCCCGACGTCGACGGCTGGCTCGACCCGCTGCTGGACCACCTGCGCCGCGCCGGCGCCTTCGCCGTGCGCATCGGCCCGTCGCCCGCCTACCGGCGCTGGGACGCCGCCCTGCTCAAGCCGCTCACCGGACCGGGCCGCCGCCTCGGCGACATCCTCGCCAGCGAGGTCGACCCGCTCGGCACCGCCGTGGCCGAACGGCTGCGGGCCCGCGGCTGGCGGCGCTGCGGCGACGACGGCACCGGAGCCGACGGGGACGCCCAGCCCCGGCACGTCTTCCACGTACCGCTCGCCGGACGCACCACGCAGGACCTGTGGACCGGGCTCAACCAGGAGTGGCGCCGCAACGTCCGCCGCGCCCAGAAGGAGGGCGTGGAGGTCGTCGTCGGCAGCGCGGCCGAACTCCCCGAGTTCTACCGGCTGCTGGGCGTCACCGAGCGACGCGACGGCTTCCGGCTCGGCCGCTCCCTCGCCTACTACGAGCGCCAGTACGCCGCCCTCAACGCCGAGGAACCCGGCCGGATGAAGCTCTACCTCGCCCGGCACCGGGGGGAGATCCTCGCCGCCCACACGATGATCACCGTGGGTCGCCGGGCCTGGTACCAGACCGGTGCCTCGGCCGACCACCGCCGCGAGGTCCGCCCCTCCAACGCCCTGCAGTGGCGGATGCTCCAGGACGCCCACGCGCTCGGCGCCGACGTCTACGACATGCGCGGGGTACCCTCCACACTCGATCCGGACGAACGTGCGTACGGACTGCTGCGGTGGAAGCTCGGCACCGGGGGACACGTCGTCGAGACGTTGGGGGAATGGGAGAGGCCTTTGGCCGGCAGCGCCAACCACACGCTTTACCGCGCCTTCCAGGCGTACCTGAACCGCCGATGACGCCGCACGGAACAGAGGCGAACGCGACGGCGGAGACCGAAGAGGCGACGGAGACGCGAGAGGCGACGGCGGAGACGCAAGGGGCGACCGAGGGGTCGCCGAAGGCCGTCTCCGCGGCGCGCGGCAGCGCCGTCATGGCCGTCGGGTCCATCGCGGGGAGGGCCACCGGCTTCGCCCGCTCCGCCGTGGTCGCGGCGGCGATCGGCACCATCGGACCGGTCCCCGACGGCTACGCGGTCGGCAACGCCCTGCCCACCATCGTCTACATGCTGCTCCTGGGCGGCGCGCTCAACGCCGTCTTCGTGCCCGAGCTGGTCAAGGCCGCCAAGGAGCACGCCGACGGCGGCGCCGCGTACACCGACCGGCTCGTCACCGTCTGCGTCGTCGCGCTGCTCGCGATCACCGCGACCGCGGTCTGGGCGGCCCCCGCGATCATCGACGTGTACACCGACTACACCGGCGAACAGGCGGCCATGACCACCGCGTTCGCCCGCTACTGCCTGCCGCAGATCTTCTTCCTCGGGCTGTTCACGCTGCTCGGGCAGGTGCTCAACGCCCGCGGCCGGTTCGGCGCGATGATGTGGGCGCCGGTCCTCAACAACCTCGTCGTCATGGCCGTGTTCGGCCTGTACCTGGCGCTGTCCCTGGGCGGCGGCGACACCCTCACCCCGACCGAGACCGCCGTCCTCGGCTGGGGCACGACCGCCGGGATCGCCGCCCAGGCCCTCGCCCTCGTCCCGGCCCTGCGCGCGGCCCGCTTCCGCTGGCGGCCCCGCTTCGACTGGCGCGGCAGCGGACTGACCCGCCCGCTGCGCGCGGCCGGCTGGCTGGTGCTGCTGGTCCTGGCCAACCAGGCCGCCTACTGGGTCACCACCCGCCTCGCCACCACCGCGGGCCTCGACGGCGGCCCCGGCTATGGCGCCTACAACAACGCCTACGTCCTGTGGGTCGTACCGCACGGCATCATCACGGTCTCCGTGGTGACCGCGCTGATGCCCCGGATGAGCGCGGCCGCCGCCGACGGCGACACCGCCGCCGTGCGCCGCGACGTCTCCCACGCGCTGCGCGTCTGCGCCTCGGCCGTCGTCCCCGCCGCCTGCGCGATGCTCGCGCTCGCGCAGCCCGTGATGGCCCTCGTCTTCGGACACGGCAGGACCAGCGCCGCCGACACGGCCGCCATGGCCGGGATCCTGACGGCCTTCGCGCCGGGACTGGTCGCCCTGTCCGGCCAGTACGTGCTGTCCCGCGCCTTCTACGCGCTCTCCGACACCCGTACGCCGTTCCTGCTGAACCTCGTCATCGTCACCCTCAACGCGGGACTGTCCGTGGCCGCCGCGCACCTGCTGCCGGCCCGCTGGGCCGTGACCGGCATGGCGGCGGCGTACTCACTGGCGCTGTGCGCGGGCTGGGCGCTGACCGGCCGGGTGCTGGCCCGCCGCCTCGCCGTCGCCCGCCCCCTGCGCTCGTCCGCCGCAGGCGCGCACGTACGGCTGCTGCTCGCCGCCGTTCCCGCCACCTCGCTGGGCCACTTCGCGGTCCTGGGAACCGCACCGGCCGGAGCGGTGGTCTCCACGGGTGCCGGCGCGACCGCCGTCGCTCTCACCTTCGCCCTGCTCGCCCGACCGCTGCGCCTGACCGAACTGCTCGCGCTGCTCGACGGCGTGCGCCGCAGGGTGACCCGTACCCCCGCCCGTACCCGCCCCTGACCACCACCGAGGGAGAACCGCCGATGTCCCGCGTGCTCCTCATCGAGGACGACCCTTCCGTACGCGAGGGGGTCGAACTCGGTCTGCGCCGCCGCGGCCACGAGGTTCGGGCGGCCGCGACCGGCGAGGCCGGCCTGGCCGCGATGGCCGAGTTCCGTCCCGACCTGCTCCTGCTGGACCTGATGCTGCCCGGGATGAACGGCGTCCAGGTCTGCCGCCGGGTCCGCGAGCGCAGCCAGCTGCCGATCATCATGCTCACCGCGCGCGGCGACGACTTCGACGTGGTCATCGGCCTGGAGGCCGGCGCCGACGACTACATCGTCAAGCCCGCCCGCACCGAGGTGATCGAGGCCCGCATCCGTGCCGTGCTGCGCCGCCTGGACGACGGCGGCCAGGGTCGGCCGGCCATCGAGGTCTACGGCGAACTCACCATCGACCGCGTCGGGCTGACCGTCGCCAAGGCCGGACGCCCGCTCGCCCTCGCGCCCTCGGAACTCAAGCTCCTGCTGCACCTGTCCGCCGCCCCCGAGCAGGTGTTCAGCCGGCAGCAGTTGCTGGAGCACGTCTGGGACCACAGCTACCACGCCGACGCCCGGCTGGTGGACGCCTGTGTCGCCCGGCTGCGCGGCAAGATCGAGGACCAGGTCGGCAGCCCCCGCTACGTCCAGACACTGCGGGGCTTCGGCTACCGCTTCGGTCCGCTGTGAGCACCGGCGCCGGGCGGTCGCGCCGGGCCAGGGCGTTCGGGCTGCGCACCCGTCTGCTGCTCGCCTTCCTGCTGGTCGCCGCCGTCAGCGCCGGCACGACGGCCGCGCTGACCTACCGCGAGGCCCGCAACGCCGTGCTCCAGACCGCGCAGGACACGGCGGTCACGTCGTTCCGCGACCAGGTCCAGCAGACCGGCTTCGCCCTGCCCGTGCGGGGCGGGGACGACCTGGAGTCACTCCTGCGGGACATCGCCCGCAAGGGCAAGCCGCATCCCTGGGTGGTGTTCGCCGAGTACGGCTCGGTCCGCGCCTCCTCGGGCGAGAACCCCGTCTCCACCGTCATCACCCCCGAACTGCGCCGCGCCGCACAGGCCGACCCGCACGGCAGCTTCGAGCGGGTCGTCAAGGACGGCGTCCCCTATCTGACCATCGCCATGCCCATGGTCTTCAAGACCGGCCCGTACAGCCTGCTGCCCAGCGGACTCGTCCTGTACGCCGTCATGCCGATGACCGACGAACAGGTCAACGTCGACGCCCTCCTGATGGCCGCCCGCGACGGCGCCCTGCCCGGCCTCGCCGTCGCCCTGATCCCCGGCCTGGTCGCCGCGCGCAGCGTGCTGCGCCCGGTGCGGGAACTGCGCCAGGCCGCCCAGAGCATGGGCAGCGGGCGGCTCGACACCCGGATCACGGTGCGCGGCAGCGACGAACTGGCCGACCTGGCCCACACCTTCAACGAGTCCGCCGCCCAACTCGAACACACCGTAAGGGAACTGCGCGACGCCGAGGCCCGCGCCCGCCGTTTCGCCTCCGACGTCTCCCACGAACTGCGCACCCCGCTCGCCGGCATGCTCGCCGTCACCGAGGTCCTCGACGAGGACGCGGACCACCTCGACGCCGACACCGCCCGCGCGGTCCGGCTGGTCAGCGCGGAGACCGGGAAGCTCGCCGTCCTCGTCGAGGACCTGATGGAGATCTCCCGCTTCGACGCCCGCGCGGCCGAGCTGAACGCCGACGAGGTCGACGTGGCCGAGGCCATCCGCAAGACCCTGGCGAACCGGCGCTGGACCGACGCCGAGCGGATCCGCACCGACCTCCCCGACGGCATCCGCGCCCGCCTCGACCCGCGCCGTTTCGACCTCGTGGTCGCCAACCTGGTGGGCAACGCCCTGCGGCACGGCGGTGCGCCCGTCACGGTGAGCCTGCGCACCGAGACCCGCTCCCCGTCCTGCGCCGTCCTGATCACCGAGGTCAGGGACCGCGGCCCCGGCATCCGCCCCGAGGCCCTCCCGCACATCTTCGACCGCTTCTACAAGGCCGATGCGGCCCGCACCCGTTCGGCCGGCAGCGGCCTGGGCCTGGCGATCACCCTGGAGAACGTGAAACTGCACGACGGGACGATCCACGCGGGGAACCTGCCGGGCGCCGGCGCCGTCTTCACCGTCGAAATCCCGCTCCACGCGGAGGAGTCCGGGGGGTGAGATCCATCAGAAGGGCCCTAGGCGTGGAGGCCGGCCGGTGAGACGTGTGGGGACGCGCGGACGTGCGGTGACCGTCGTCGCCCTGGCCGTCGCGGCGGCCGTGCCGCTGCTCGGCGGCTGCGGGATCCAGGAGACCGACGTCATCGAGGCGGGCGGCCCCGCCAGCTTCCAGGCCTTCTTCAACCGCGACGTCGACATGCTGCTCTTCTTCCGCTCCCCCGACGGCGGCCTGAGCACCGTGATCCGCACGACGCAGCCCCAGGGCGCCGAGTTCGGCTCCGGGGACCAGAACCCCGACGACCCGGCGGGACCGGTGCCGACGGAGAAGGTCGTCCTGGCGCTGCTCACCGGCCCACAGCGGGACGACCGGGCCGCCGGCCTGACCACCGCCCTTCCCACCCCCCGCCGTGGCGACACCGTCAAGGTCGAAGCCTCCGCGGACGGCCGGGTCACGACCCATCTGCCCCTGGCCATCAAGCCCCTGGACAGCACCGCTCTGCGCCAGCTGACCTGCACGATCGCCTACAGCCAGGACGTCGACGGCCAGGTCGTCGTGGAACTGCGGGGGCAGGACGGCATCTCGAGGTCCGGCACCTGCGAACTCGCCTCTGGCACTGCCGTGTTGCCCGAGACGGACGGCTAGCCGGGCCCGTCAGCCGGGTCCGTCAGCCGGGTCCTTCAGCTGGGCCCGTCCGGGCTCCGCGAGAACGCCGTGTCACCGGCCGTCGCCACGATCGCGTCCTTGACCAGCAGTACGCCCGGCGGGGTGTCCTGTGCCTTGTCCCCGGCGTCGTCCAGCGCGGAGGTGCGCCAGACCTCGACTCCGGTACGGCTGTCCAGCGCGAGCAGACGGCCGAAGCGGTTGGCGAAGTAGACCCGCTTGTACGTCGCCGACACCGCGGGCGCGGACAGGCTCTCCATGTCCGTCGTCTTCTGCCACAGCTGCTTGCCGCTGTCCGCCGACACGGCGGTCACCGACCCGTTCGTCCGGACGAAGTAGACGACGCCGTCCACCAGGGTGGCCGTACCGGTCAGCGCAGTGGCCAGCGGGATCCGCCTGACCTTTCCGGTTGCCGGGTCCACGAGCAGGAGGGCGTTGTACGGCCGTTCGTACCCGGCGTCGTAGACGTCCTTCGCGGTCTGCGGGGCAAGGAACAGGGGACGCCCGCCGACCGCGCCGAGTGCCGGCGCCTTCCGCGGCAGCGTGGCGGTCTCGGTCAGGCTGCCGGGGCCGAGCTTCAGCAGGTCGACCGGGGCCTGTCCGGGCTCGGTACCGGCCGAGCACAGGGCGTAGGGGACACCGCCCAGCACCGACGGGGAGCAGTGCGCGTCCAACGAAGGCGCCCGCCACAGCTCCTGGCCGGAAGCCCCGTAGGCGACGAACGAGGACGGGGACGAGGACGAGGAATCGGGAGACATGGTCAGCAGTCCGCCGTCGTACAGGATCGCGTCCTGGGACTTGCTGATGTCGCGCTGCCAGCGCCGCTCGCCGGTCTCGGCGTCGAGGGCCACCACGCGTCTGACCGAGTCGTCCGGATCCTCGTACACGTAGACCAGCCCGTCGCGGACGCCGATCGGCCGCACCCCCTGCGGGCGGGTGCCGAACCGCCACAGGATGCGACCGGAGGCCGAGTCGACCCCGGCGGCCGTGAAGCCCGTACCACCGCAGAACAGGGCGTTTCCGTCCGCCACGCATCCGGGGTCCTGGTAGTCGAGGGGGACACCCTTCACGTCGGACCGCAGCGCCGTGCTCCACGGCTGCCAGCCGGCGGGCAGGGAGGCGGCACGGGTGGTCGCGTCGGAGGCGGTGGGCCTGGCGGCGGTGGTCGCGTCCTGACCGGCGACGAAGAGCCCCACCCCCACACTCGCCACGACGGCCAGCGCGACACCGAGCCCGGTGAGCGGCATCCGGCCGCGGAGGCCGTTGCGGGAGCGGGGGCCGGCGGGGGTGGTGGCCGTGCTCTGCGGCTGGGGACGGGGGCGGGGCCGGGGAGGTCGGGGCTGCCGGGGTCTCGCGGCCTCCAGGGCGTCCCCGGTCTCCGTGGACCCCCCTGTCCCCGTGGCCGTCGGAGTCGGCGTGACGGTGTCGGAGTCCGGCAGCGCCTGGAACATACGGTGCAGGTCGGCCGGTTCCGGCCGTGCGGCCGGGTCCTTGTCGAGGCAGCGCTCGACGATACGCAGGAGTGCCTCGGGAACCCCGTCGAGGTCCGGGGACTCGTACATCACCTGATAGCCGGTCAGGTAGGGGCTGTCGGCGTCGAACGGCCCGGCGCCCACGGCCGCGAACACCATCAGCGACCCCAGCGAGAACACGTCCGAGGCCGCGGTGACGTCCCGCGGCGAGGCGAGCTGTTCCGGCGACATGAACGGCGGAGTCCCGATCACCCGCCCGGTCACGGTGAGGCTCTGGTTGTCGGCGGCCCGCGATATGCCGAAGTCGATGACGCGCGGCCCGTCCTCGGTCATCAGGACGTTGGCCGGTTTCAGGTCCCGGTGCACCAGGCCCACCCGGTGGATGTCACGCAGCGCCTCGGCGAGCCCCAGCCCCAGCGCGCGCAACTCCCGCCCGCCCAGCGGGCCGTCCTTCTTCACGACCTCGGCGAGGCTGCGGCCCGGCACGTAGAGCGTCGCCATCCACGGGCGTTCGGCGTCCGGGTCGGCGTCCACGACCGGCGCGGTGAAGGCTCCGCTCACCCTGCGCGCCGCCGCGATCTCCTGCCGGAAGCGCGTACGGAACTCCTCCTCCTGCGCGTACGACCCGTGCACGACCTTGACCGCGACCTGCCGCCCCGAGGCGGAGACGCCCAGGTGGACGACCCCCATACCGCCCGACCCGAGCCGGCCGAGAAGGGTGTACTCACCTATGGACTCCGGGTCCCCGGTACTCAGGGCCGCCATCGCCGATCACCCTTCCCAGAGCCTGCCTGCTGCCTGCCTCACGGAGATCAGCGTAGGGCCTGGGCCCACGGCGCCGGTCGCCCGGAGGTCCTGGACCTCGCTCCCGGGACCGGGCGGCGTGTCCCGAAGGTGTTCGGCGCGTTTCAGACAGTATGAATGCGCATCTGATCCTCGAAGACCTTGTTTCGGGCGGGGAGTGACTCTGTCGTGCTCAGAACCCTCGTCGAACAGTACGTCGAAGGCCGACGGCACAAGCGGAACCTGGCCAGCCGTCGTTGGGAGCAGGAAGCGCGGTGGCGGGAGGAGGACCGGGCCGTCGCCCTTGCCGCCCGTGCCGCGAACGAGGTCTCCGCGGCTCGGCATGGTGAGCTGATGCGGCGGCTGGCGGGCATCTCCTATGTCACGCTGCGCTGCCACGAGGACACATGGACCTTCATGGCGCGGGCGGCCTTCGGGGTCTGGCGGCCCTCCTGGACCCAGAGCACGTACGACGGCTGGAACCGGGTCGGCCCGGATGGCAAGGGCCTGTCCCTGTTCACCGCCAATCCGAATCTGCCTCAGGGCCGCATCGTCAAAGGCGCCGACGGGATGCAGGACGTGCTCGTCTCGGGTCACAACCTGGTGCTGATCCTGGACGCGCTCCGCACCGTCACCAGGAGCGACGATCCGCCTCGAGGCGCTCAGGGAAAGACGCTGTACGAGAAGATCTCGGCCGTGGCCGACATGACGGACCCGGCCGAGCCCGCGGGGAAGACCACCGGGTTCGTCGTGTACATCGACGACAGCCTGAGTCAGCGGCGCCGGAACCAGCCCTCGCAGCCCCTGCCCGTCCCGGCGGCACTGACGACGAGCCCGGCCCCCGCCACCGTCGTACCGCATCAGGACAACCCCATGTTTCCGGTGACCACCTGGCGGTGAGCCTCGACCCGGCGCAAAGGCCCCTACGGGCCGTCCAGTTCGGCCTCGAAGAGCCGCGCGGGATCACGTCCCCACCGAGGAGACCCTGGACCGGGTCCCAGGTCGAGGCGGACGTCCCGACCGCGACGGAGGCCCTGAGTGGGGGGCCTGGAGGCGTGGCTGACGGTTTTGAAGGCGACGGCTGAGGCCCACGCCGACAACCACCGGCGCCCCCACCGACCCTGAAAGGAGTGGAAACCCGGCCCGCCCTGACGGCCCCGCCCGACGACAGCACCGCAACGAGACACCCCGATCCCCTCGACGCCGGGCACACACGCTCCCAGAACCACACGGCCACCCGCCCGCCTGACCGCCGGAGCGCCCGCCCGCCTGACCGCCCAGCGCCTGACCACCCGGCCGACCGGCCGACCGCCCCACCGGTCGGCCACTCACCCGGTCGCCTGCCTGACCGCCCAACCGCCAGGCCACGGCCTGACGGCCCGGCCACTCGCACGGCCGTCCAACCGGCCGCCCGGCCATTCGCCCAACGGCTCGGCCGCCCGACCACACGGCTGGCCGCCCGGCCAACTGCGTGCCCGGCCCCCCGGATCGGCTAAGGCTTCGCTACTGATTCGGCGTTGCCTCGATCCACTCGCTGCCGCCCAGCGGGTAGTCGTAGGCCTTGCCGCCGGCCTTGGCGCTGGTGTGGAACGGGGCGCCGGCGTTGTCGATGTGGACGGTGCCGCTGCGGGTGCCGCTGGACCAGTCCAGGGTGAGGTCCCAGCGGACGTCGTACGCCGTGGTGTGGACGGTGACGTAGTAGACCTCGGGGTCCGATTCGCTGACCTTGTACGGGAAGTCGCGCTGGCCGTTCGCGACGGTGAGCGTGGGGCTGCCCTTGTCGAGGTC
Organism: Streptomyces sp. NPDC008086; assembly: GCF_042957325.1. Taxonomy (NCBI): domain Bacteria; kingdom Bacillati; phylum Actinomycetota; class Actinomycetes; order Kitasatosporales; family Streptomycetaceae; genus Streptomyces; species Streptomyces sp. NPDC008086. Next base: position 418,849 of record NZ_JBIBIA010000002.1, on the reverse strand, counting down.
GGCGTCGAACGACCTGGACTGGACGCCACCGCCGCAGCCGGAGCCCATCGCGTACTCGTTCCAGTCGGGCGGCGCGCCCTTCGAGATCACGCGTAGGTGCAACGCCTCCAGGACGACCGTCTCCTTGCCGGTCCCCTGGACGGTGAGGGCGACCCGCTGCTCGTTCGAGGAGATCGCTCCGTACGCGTCGGCCCAGCGCTGCGCGTCCTGCTCACCGGCCGGCGGACCGACCTGCTCGGGTTCGCTGTCGACGAGGAAGTGCTGGCTGCAGGGGCTGTCGTAGATGTAGGGACGGACGCCGACCGTGAGCGGGACGGTGTCGCCGGCGTCGGTGGGCTGGGCGGAGTTCTGTCCGCGCCCGCGTCCGCGATCGGCCGAGGTGCCGGACCCGGCGCCCGCGGAGCCGGTGGGGGAGGCGGAGGCCGACGAGGACGGCTTCCTCGCTTTCCCGCTCGGGGACGGGGAGCCGGAGGCCTTCCCGGTACCGGCCGCCTCGACCGTCTCCCCTGCCCCGGCGACTCCCTGCCCCGCCGGCCGGCCGTCCCCACCGTCGCCGAACGGCACCTGCACGACGAGCACGACGGCTCCCAGTACGGCGGCGGCCGCGACGGAGGCGACCAGCGCGGTACGGCGACGAAGGGAGCGGCGCGGCCGAGGGCCGGCGCCCGGCAGCGAGGCGACGACCGGATCACGGTGGTCATCCACGGGATGTTCGGCCCTCGGGGTGGCAGGGGCCCCGGCTTGCGACGCATCGGCTTGCGACACATCGCCTTGTGACACGTCGCCTTGTGACACGTCGGCTTGTGACACGTCGGCCGCGACTGTCGCACTTCGATCCGAACCCGCCGCTGCCGCCGTTGTTTCTGCTTCCGTCGCCGCCTGATCCGTCCCGCGCCTGCGTGCCGCGTCCGCCAGGATCCAGCGCCGGTGCAGCTCCACCAGTTCCTGCGGCGTCGCCCGGCAGACCCTGGCGAGGCGCTCCACCGGTGCGTACGCCGTCGGCACGGCGGTGCCGTTGCAGTAGCGGTGCAGTGTCGACGTACTCATGTGCAGACGCTTGGCGAGCGCCCCGTAGCTGAGCCCCGAGCGGTCCTTGAGGTCCCGCAACAGCCCCGCGAACGCCTCCGTCTCCCCCGCCCCCATTGCCCCTGACACCCGATTCCCCTTGTCCCCGCATCCCATTCACGCGTTCCAGAGCCCTGACGTTCCCCCTGGTCAGAGCACGTTTCGGCGTTCCAACGTCCCTAACTCCCCGCAGTGAGTGGCAGTTGGGACGGATCACCTCACAAGCTTCGGTCATCCAACCACCACGGCAACCCGAACACCGAAGGGGCGCAGCAAACATGTCCAACATCCGTACTCCCCGTACCTCCCGCACCCGTCTCCTCGCCGCCGCCGCGACGGTCGCGATCGCCACACTCTCGCTGACCGCGTGCAACGACGGAACAGGCGTCCGGAGCACGGGAACCGGGACCGGGTCGGACGCCACCACGAGCTCCTCCTCGGTGACCCCGTCCACGAGTCCTGGCGCCAGCACCGACGCATCCTCGGGCACCTCGGGCACCTCGGGTTCCACCGGCTCCTCGGCCGGCTCGACAGGCTCGGCCGGCTCGACCGGTTCGGGCACCTCCGGTGGCGAGGCCGCCGCAGGCTCGGGCTCCGACGCGAAGGCCCCCGCGGCCAACGCACCCGCCGCCTCCCGCAAGGACGTCACCTGCGAGGGCTCGAACACCAAGACGGTCGCCGCCCCGTTGAACCGCCCCGTGAACCACATGCTGCTCACGGTGACCAACACCGGCAGCAAGACCTGCTTCCTCTACGGCTACCCGAGCGTCCAGTTCACCGGCGCCCAGTCCGTGCCCCCGGTCATCGAGGCCTCGCAGCCGCAGGCGGTCGTCACGCTCGAGCCGGGCCAGTCCGGTTACGCCTCCGTCAGCCTGTCCGCCACCGACGGCAGCGGCGCGAGCGGCTACACCGCGAACTCGCTCGCCGTCCACTTCCACGGTCGCTCCATGAGCGGGAGCGTCGGCGCCGCAGCCCACCCGTCGCTGCCCGCGAAGGGCGTCTACCTCGACGACTCGATCAAGGTCACCTACTGGCAGCAGGAGATGAACGACGCCATCAGCTGGTGACGGTTCAGCGCGAGTTCACAGAACACGACCTCACACAAGCGGCCGAGGACGCGGGGATCCGAGCCTGAGGTGCCGGCACCAGCACCAGCACCAGCGCCGAACGGAGCCCCACCGGGTATGTCCCGGTGGGGCTCTTCGCGTCGAGACTTAACACGATGCCCACGGCCATGCCATCGCGCAGGTCTCCCTGGTGAACGGAAAGTTCAACGGGAGCAGCACGCGCTCCATTCCTTCTCAGCAATTCCTTTGCGAGGAGGCCACTTGGACGGGAAAAAGGCAACTTAGACGTTGCCCGCGGAGGCAGCTACCTTCACCTGACCTTCGGTGGTCGCCAACGGCCGAAGAGGGCTCCTGGAGGAAACACATGCCCCACCTTGCGCTGTACACATTCGGCGTCCTGAAGTCACCCCTCGCCGATCCCGCGACTCTCACCCGCGAGTTCTACGACATCGGTGAGGCCGTCTACCGGAAGATCAGCCAGCACCCCGGGTACCTCGCGCACGCCGAACCGGCGGACGTCGACCGGGGAGTGCTCTTCGAGGCGGACTGGGGCGCATGGGGAGAGTTCGCCGTACCGACCTGGTACAGCAAGGGCCGAACGGCGGAAACCACCGCCCTGGCCACGACCCTCTCCCTCTGGACCGACCTGCGTCCCGCCTTCGACGCCGTCTACACCGGCCTGCACCGTGCGGCGCTGAACAGGCGTTACGACTGGTTCGAGCGGACAGGGCATCCGAATCACGTGTTCTGGTGGGTCTCCGACAGCGTGACACCCGCCTGGCAGGACGGGGTCGCCAGGCTGGAACACCTCCACGACCACGACTCCGCGCCGCACGCCTTCACCTTCCACCACCCCTTCGCCCCGGACGGAACTCCCACCAGGATCAAAGGCATCGGTCCGAAGAGCACCCCGGTTCGCTGACAGGGTCTCAAGCGCGCGGTCGGCGGGACATGCCTACGCTTCGGGTCATGGGGGCGATGAACTGGCGCGGCGTCCGAAAGCGGGTCGAGGCTCTGGCCCGTGGTGACAAGACGCGGGAGGTCTTCGGCGCCTGGGACATGTACGGGGGAGGGGGCACCACTTCCGGCTTGCTGGTCCGCTCTCAGAGGGCATGGACTCACGACCCTGTTCCGCAGGTCGGGTTCGTCGGCTGGTATCTCGACTGGGTCGAGGAGACCGAGGCTGTCGTACGGCGTGGCCGCTGGGGGCCCGGGCCCCTGACAGATGTCAGGTACCGGCGACCGCTCCCGTGCCGTTCAGTGAGGTGAGCAGACGCAAACCGCAACCTCTCTCGGGGGCACGAAAATGATCAACAGTAAGAAGATGTTCGCCGCAGGTCTGGCCACCACCGTCTCGGCGGTGGCCCTGTCCGTCGGCGCCCTGGCCGCCCCGGCGTCGGCCGCGGGCTCCGTCGACTGCCGTGGCGCGGTCCACGGCGTCGACCCGGACCGGGGCATCGCCAGCTGCACCAACAACAGCGACCGCACCATCCGATTCCGCGCCGAGGTCGTCTGCGGCCGGGCCCCCGACGTCTCCGGCGACTGGGTGACCCTGACCCCGGGCCAGTACGGCCAGTCCTCCGCCACCTGCGCCTGGTACAGCACGGGCGTCGGCAGCGTCGGCTGGACCATCCAGTAGTACCCGGTCGCACAGGGGAAGGGGCGGCGGCCGGACGCTCCCAGGGATACGGCCGCCGCCCCACGGGCTCGGTCCAGTGCACGACCGGAGTCCGGTCAGAACCGCAGTACCTCGCGGTCGAGCGGATACCGCGCGCGGTGATAGCCCTCGTACGGCGAGCGCGTGATCGGCAGGACCCCGGTCGGCTGCAGGCCCAGGTTGTCGTCCCAGATCCGGGGTTCGACCTGCCCGAGGACGCGGAAGTGCCGGAAGGTGAACGGCGGGCTGTCGGTCGGGAAGAACTCGGCCGTGGTCATCACCTGGAAGTGCAGGTGCGGCGTGGTCGAGTTGCCGCTGTTGCCGATCAGCCCGAGGACCTGGCCGGGGCCGACCCGGTCGCCCTCGCGGACTCGGAGCGAGCCGGGCTTCAGGTGGGCGTAGAGCAGGTAGCGGCCCGGCGCGACGCGCACGGTGACGTGGTTGCCGACGGTGTTCTGGATCGGCGGGACGGGGGGCGTGACGGGCGGCGGGTTGTCCGCGATCCCGTCCTGGACCTCCACCACCGTGCCGGCGGCCGAGGCCACGACCGGCTCGCGGTAGCTCAGATAGCTGGTGAGCCGAGTGGGGTCGCCTTCCCAGGTCTGTCCCCGCGCGCCGACCCGGTACCAGTCGATCGCGAAGCGCTGTGGCACGTAGAAGCGGCCGTTGATCGGGGCGAGTCCGCGCCGGTGGTGGGTGTTGCCGCAGCACGACTCGCTGGAGTACCAGGTGCCGGGGCGGACCGGCGGGTTCAGGTTCAACGGCGGGATATCGGAGGTCGGGGTGCGCTGCACCGTCTCCGTGAACGGGGTGGGGCCGGAGGGGGCCAGGACCGCACCCGAGAGACGGTGCTCGAGGACCCTGGGCACCGGCTGGCCCCGGCCGAGGACCAGGTCGAGGTAGATGACCCACTGCTGGGAGCCCTGGATGACGGTCGGCGTCGGCGCCGGGGGCGGCGGGGTGTACGCGTCCGCGCCCGGCAGGGGGTCGCCCACCGGATTGGCGGCCTCGGCCAGCGCCCGCCCGCTCAGCGAGCCGACGACCCGGTGCGTGCGGGCGTCCAGGACGTCGACACGGTCGAGCCGCAACGGCGTACTGCTGGGCAGTGAGCTCGTGGTGAGCAGCTCGTACGAGAGATGCGTCCTGCCGTCCGTCGCGACGAACGGCGTCGGCTCGGTCATCACCGCCGCCGTCAACGGCGTGAACTGTGCGCCGGGCGCCGGAATGGTCGCGCCGGTCCCGTGTCCGGGCGCCGGATTGGCCGTGTCGGTCGCCTGTCCGGGGCCCGCTGCGGCCAGCAGCATGCCGGCCGCGAGCACGGCAGCGGCGAGCCCGCGAAGTAGGGGACCGCGGCCGGTGCGGTTGCGAGGGTCGCGCTCTGCCATTGCGCTCTTTCGTCCGTCGGATCCGGGACCGATGAAGGACCGGCACGCCCCGCGCCGAGACGCAGGCCCATGTAATCCGCCGGCGCCCCGCTCCGGTCGGAGGGCGCCGGAGTCAGGCCCCGAACTGCACCCGTCCAGCCGCATCGCCCGGCCTCCGGCAGGTCGCGCCGCCCAGGGATGCGTGATGTCCTGGAACCGTCCGCAGGAGCACACGCCGATGCGTCAAGGCAGGATTTCCACCGTCGTCTCCGCCCGGTCGCCCGCGCCGACCGGAGCGGGTGGCGGACTGCTGCCCGCGCGGGATCTCGCGGCGGCCTGGTTCGTGGTCGTCCTGATCGCGGTACCCGCCTGGGCGCTGACGATAGGGCAGGCCCGGGACATGGGGGTCGAGCCCGGCACGATGGGGCTGGCGCTGCCCCTGTTCCTGCTGCTGTGGGTGACGATGATGGCGGCCATGATGCTGCCGTCGATGGCGCCGGTGGCCATCACGTGGGTGCGGGGGATCGGACGGCAGTCCTCCGGCTGGACGCGGGCCGTGCGCACCGTGGAGTTCGTGGGCGGGTATCTGCTGGTCTGGACGGCTTTCGGCCTGCTCGTCTACGCGGCCCTGGCGCTCACCGGCGGCCTGTTGGACGAGCACACGACGGCCGGACGGTGGATCGCGCGGTGGCGTTCCTGCTCGCGGGCCTGTATCAGCTCGGCCCCCTGAAGTACGTCTGTCTGCGGCACTGCCGCGATCCCATGGGCCACCTGGTGCGCTACGCCGGGTTCCGGCAACCGGCCCGCGACCTCCGGGTGGGTGTGCACCACGGCGCCTACTGTGTCGGCTGCTGCGCGGGACTGATGGTCGTCCTGATCCCGCTCGGCGTGATGAACGTGGCGGCGATGGCCGCGCTGGCCGTGGTGATCTTCGTGGAGAAGCTGTGGTCCCGTGGCCCGGCGCTGGGCCGGGTCGTGGGAGTCGTGTTCCTCGTGCTCGCCGTGCTCGCGCCGTTCCAGGACTGGCTGCTGCCGGGTTTGCAGGGTTCGATGCCGACCATGGACGACATGTGACTCACCCGCCGCCGGGCAAGGAGCCTGATCAGGAGTCAGGAGTCAGGAGTCAGGCGTCCGGAGTCCGTAGTCAGGAGTCAGGACCGCTCCACTGGAACGGGAAGTATTTGCTCGACTTCCCCGAGCGTTCCCAGGAGAAGCCGAACGCGTCGGCGCGGTCGGCCGTGGCCCGGCCCCACGTGGCGACCTGGCCGGGGCCGACCTCGGCACCCGGGGCGTTGTGGACCTGGACGCGTGCGCCGTCCGGCGTCGTCGGGCCGGTGAGCGCTTCGGCGGTGGCCGTGACCCGGCCGGGAACCTCGGCCCGCCAGGTGGCGAGGTCCTCGTCGATCTCGACGTGGACGGGGGCGATCTCCATGCCCCGCATCTCGGGGTGGAGCATGGCCCCGAACTGCGCCGGCCAGCCGCCCGCCTCACCTCCGAAGATGGTCCCGAGCGCACCGCGCTGCTGTTCGTCGGCGCGGTCGTCGAGGAAGATCGCGGCGTACGGTTCGGTGTGTGTCCCGGCCCAGACGTCGCCGACGAACGAGCCGAGCATCAGGACGTTGAGATCGACGAGCCGTATGTCGCCGAAGCTGCCTTCCCGGATGTGCCAGACCAGCACGCCCTCGCAGTCGCCGTAGGTCGGTGGCTGTGCGAACGTGCAGGGGCACGGTATGTCGCACTTGCACACGTCGAACCAGTCACCGGTCAGGTGCCAGCGCGTTCCGGTCCCGCCGGTGGTGACCTGCTCTGCCATCTCGCTTCCCTCCTGCCGAGCCTCAGAGGGCTCTCTCGGAGTGGCGAGACCGCGGTTCCCGAGCCCGCTCCCAGGATCGCGAGGCGGCCTCGGTTCCAGCTTGCACCTCGCGTCCTCGCCGGGGAAGCCCCGCCATTGACGAGTTCACGGCGCCGCCGACGCCGAAGGTGGCACCGCCGGTGACAGTCTCCGCGGGACTGCCCTCAGGAGGGGGCTGGCCGGCCTGATCACGGCATCGGAGCCTGACGTCATGACCACCGCCGACACCCGTACGAGCGCCTTGGCCGCGCACTCCACCCCCGTCCGGATGACCGGACGCCAGGTCGCCGCTCTGGTGGTGCTCCTGGCTTCGCAGTTCATGATGGCCGCCGACTTCTCCGTGCTGAACGTCGCGCTGCCCGAGGTCGGCACCGCCCTCGGGTTCTCCACCGGCGGCCTGCAGTGGATCTCCACCACGTTCGCCCTGTGCGCCGCGGGATGCACCCTGGTCCTCGGACGCGTCGGCGACCACGTGGGACGCCGGCGTGTCTTCACCGCCGGCATGGCCGTCCTCGCCGTCTCGTCCCTGGTCGGCGGCGTCGCGGAGTCGCCCGCGATGCTGCTGACCGCCCGTACCCTTCAGGGCCTGGCCACAGCGGCCGTCACACCCGCCGCGCTCGCGCTGCTCACCACGGCCTTCACCGCGCCGACCCTGCGCACCCGCGCGCTCGGCCTGAACAGCGTGATGATGAGCTCCGGCTTCAGTGTCGGCGCCATCCTCGGCGGCTTCCTCACGGACGTCTTCTCCTGGCGCTGGGCTTTCTTCATCAACATCCCCGTGGCCGTCGCCGCGCTCCTCATCGTGCCGTGGGTCGTCGACGAGAGCCGGGCCGCGACGCGCACCCGGGTCGACCTGCCCGGCGCCGTGCTCATCACCCTCGGCCTGTTCTCCGCGATCTACGGCGTCACCCGGGTCGGCGAGGACGGCTTCGACCCGGTCGCCGGCGCCTCCCTGATCACCGCCGCCGTGCTGCTCGGCGTCTTCTGGGTCGTGCAGAGCCGGACCGCCGACGCTCTGGTGCCGGTGCGGGTTCTGAAGAAGCCCGGCATCGCGTTCGGCAACCTGGCCGCCCTGTTCGTCTTCGGTGGCGAGACCGCGCTGATCTTCTTCACCGGCCTGTACGTCCAGGACGTGCTCGGACTGTCCTCCCTCGTCGCCGGCCTGGTACTGCTCGGTGTCGGCGTGGGGCAGATCATCGCCGGGGCGCTCGGGCCGCGCATCCTCCAGCGTGTCCAGCCGCGCACCCTGCTCGGCGTCTCCCTGTTCCTCCAGGGCGCGTTCATGCTGCCCGCGCTGTGGGCGACCTCGGACCCCCGCTGGCTGATCCCGCTGATCGCCACCCAGTTCGTGAACGCGTTCTTCTCCATGACGGCGGCGCTGTCCTTCATGGTCATCGCCACCTCCTCCGTCGAGGCCGACATGCAGGGCATGGCGACCGGCATGGCCACCCAGAGCCAGCAGGTCGGCATCGCCATCGGCATACCGCTGATCAGCGCGGTGTTCGCGGCCGTCATCGGGCACGGCACGGTGACCGCGGCCGAGGAACTGCGCGGCATCCACGCGGCGGTCGGCGTCGCGGGCGGCTGCCAGGTCGTGGTCGGCCTGCTGCTGTGGGCGGCGCTGCGCCGCAGGACGGCCCTGCCGGGCTGAGCCCCCGGCAGCGCCCCCCAAGCGGCCCGAAGGGTGGGTCCCGTACGGCACTTCATAATCGAAAGGGTGGAGCACATCGTGAACACGGACCTCGGCGGCTACCTGCGGCAGATGCGTGAGCGCGTCCGGCCCGAGCAGATGGGACTGCGGTCCAGCGGCTCCCGGCGGGTCCCGGGGCTGCGGCGCGAGGAGGTGGCCGCGCTCGCGGGGGTCAGCCAGACGTACTACACGCGGTTGGAGCAGGCGCAGACCGCGCATGCCTCGCCGCAGGTCCTGCTCTCCATCGCCCGTGCCCTGCGCCTGAGCCCCGACGAACGGGACTACCTGCTCAAGATCGGCACGCCGGTGCAGAACCCGCACGAGCCGGCGCCATGCGGCGACCAGGTGAGCCCGTACACGAAAATGCTGGTGGAATCGCTCGGGAACGTGGCGGCTGCCGTGCTGAACTACCGCTGTGACGTCCTCAGTTGGAACGCCCTCTACCACCGGCTGTTCGCGCCGCACCTCGACTTCGAAGCCCCGGCACGCGCCGAACAGCGGCCGAACATCATCAGGATGAACTTCCTCGACGACGACGTCCGGTCGCTGTACGCGGACTGGGCCACGGAGTCGGAGTCGAACGTGACGTACCTGCGGTTCATCTCCGCGGACCACCGCCACGATCCGCAGCTGGCCGAGCTGATCGGCGAACTCTCCATCCACAGCGAGGAGTTCGCCGAACTGTGGTACCGCCAGCGGGTGTCCAACTGCATCGAGGGCACCAAGCTCTTCGACCATCCGGTGGTGGGCGAGCTGGAGTTGATGTACCAGTCGGCGGATCTTCAGGACGGCAACATCTTGAAGTTCTACCACGCGGAGCCGGACTCCCCGCACGAAGCGGCACTTCAGCTGCTGACGGTGGACCTGGACTCGGCACGCCGCCACTGACCTGCGGAAACCCGGCTTTCTGCAAGGCCCTCCAGGCGGCGCTCCAGCGGGGGTCGCGGCCGAGGTGGCGCAGGAGGACCGCCACGTCCTCGTCGCCCTGTTCGGTGGCAGCGGTGCCCTGATCCTGGACAGCGAGGGCCTGGCGAAGGCCGTACAGCGTGATCGGGAAATCCACGAGTGGCTCACCGCAGCCCGTGACGCGGACCTGCCCGTGATCACCTCGGTGGCGGTGCTGGTCGAGGTGATCCACCCCAGGATCGACGACGTCGCACTGAAGTGGACCCTGTCCCGCGTGAGTGTCGAGCCGGTGACCCGTGCCATTGCGCGATCCGGTGCCGTTTTGCTGCGCGCAGCAGGGCTGCATGGCCACAAGTACGCCATCGACGCCATGTTGTGTGCGACCGCCCTGCAGCATCCTGGCGGGTGACGATCCTGACTTCCGACGTGGAAGAGGTCGGGCTCCTCACTGCCGAGCATCCACGCGTGAGCGCCGAGAAGGTCTGAGCCGAGGCATTGTGCAGAGACGTCGCTCGCTGTGCGCGAGCGCCTGGACGAGGTCCTCGTGACCCGCCCCACGTCGTCATCGTGAAACTAAGCAACGATCAGTGTTCTAGCGCGAATCCGGCACGCGACCAATGATCACAACGGACAACAAGTAGGCCCGGAATCGAGTCGAGCGTCCGTCGCACCTGAACACAGGGTGTTCCAGGAGATCTCTCATGCTCAGGCGCCGTCGGCGGAGGGCTCCGGGACCCGCCAGGCGATCGTCACTCGTTCAGGAGCGGGTGACGAGAATCGAACTCGCGCTCTCAGCTTGGGAGTTGACCGTGGTTGTCCGCTCTGAAGGGCACGCTATGGGCACGGCGGTCGAGCGGTGGACGGCCGCGGAGACGCCGCCGTCACCCGCCGCGGGACGTCAGCACGCGGCGTACGACCTGCTTCCCGTGCGGGCGCTACTGGTCGATCGGGCGTAGTACGTGTTCGAGCCGACCGGCACGCTCTTCATGTGATCAGCCGGCATCCAGAACGGAACTGTCGGGCGCTTCATGCCCGGCCCGGCGGCGGTACTCGGCGTTGATGCGCTGAGCTTCCTCGAGCTGGTCCTCAAGGATGACGATGCGGCAAGCGGCCTCGATCGGGGTGCCCCTGTCGACGAGCTCGCGGGCGCGCGCCGCGATACGGAGTTGGTAGCGGGAGTACCGGCGGTGTCCGCCCTCCGAGCGCAGCGGAGTGATCAGACGAGCCTCACCGAGGGCTCGGAGGAAGGCCGGGGTGGTGCCGAGCATCTCGGCGGCCCGCCCCATCGTGTATGCGGGGTAGTCATCGTCGTCCAGACGATCACTGAGCGGGATATCTGCTGTCATGTCACCTCGTTGTGCAACGCGTCGAGGGGCCCTGGTGCCGTACGGCACCAGGGCCCCGAAGGAAATTCAACACCATCTGTCGGCCCTAATGCTGTGCCGACCTTCTGTTTCCGCTACCAGCCCTGCAGAAGGGGGGTGCGGGGATCGCGGCTGCGTGACCGGGGACCACCTTCCAATCCGGGGTCTTGCGGTACCCGGGGCGAGTGCTTCTCGGACCGGGCGATCCTGATGGCGTCTGCTCCTCCGTCCTTTCGCTGAACCTGGGGAACTGGTACTTGCGGTACTGCTCGGTGGTGCTGTTGGCGGCCCCTCGACCTGCGAGCCGCCCAGTGCGGTCCTCAGCCCCGTCACCGTCCTGCGAACACCTTGGCTTCGGGACTCCAGGACCGCACTGACCTGCGAACTTCATGTACTGCAACCCGCCAGTTCGTGTCTGCCGGGCTTCGCTTGACCGGTTTCAACGAGAAAAAGGCTAACCGTGTCGGAGCTCAATGTCTACTCTGGCAAGAGCAGATTTAAGCTCTGTGGGGGAACAGATAGCCTGCGAGCTGCAGCAACGGATGGCGCAGGGACGGCGAGACAGCCGTGAGGGCCCTGCCGACACATGTCGGCAGGGCCCTCACCGGGATCCTGATGGCGGTTTGCCGCCCGTCCTCATCCGTCCAGGGATGCGGCGCCGAGCACTGCCGACGCGGACTGGAGGGGAGGGGGGACACGCACTGGCGTGGCGTCGGGCTGGGCGTGGCAGGTGAAGCCGAGGCGGGTCATGGCCCGGACGACTTCGCCGCTGGTGAAGTCGCGGCGGTCCTGTCGGGTGACGACCTGGCCTACTTGCTTGGCGGGGTAGCGGCGGCGGCCAATGGTCACGGACTCGCCTGTGATGAGCTCGGGCTTGACGCCTTTCATCGAGGTCAGCACTCCGCTCTTGGTCAGGTCGAACGGGTACCTGGCGATGACACAGCGCATGATGCCCTCACAGGGAAGGAGAACGGTCTGGGAGAAGGAGAACTGGCTGATCGGGGGAGGCGATCAGCGAGGACGTCCCGTAGCCGGATCCGGTCCGTGTACGTGGACCTGCCGCAGTGGGCGGCGAGTTCCGCCAGGGTGATCGAGTCCGTGCACTGGTCGTCTCCGTCGCACAGGAGGAGGTACTCGACACGGGCACTGGCCATGACGGACAGGGCGACCTCGACGGTCATGTCGTCACTGACCCGGGGTCCGGCCGCCTCCATGTCGTCGACCGCGCTCATGGGCGAGAGAACCGCCTGTTGTCGCTGCGTCCGAACCGGTGTCAAAGCTGCCTCCTCGGAGTCGGGTGAGCTTCTGATGGACGACAGGGCCTAGGCCGCCGGGTCGAAGGCGGGTCGCTGTGCCCTGCGCCGCTTCGGTTGTCCGGTGGGGTGCCCGTGGGCGGAGCGGTCGCGGCGGCGTCGGGACGAGGAAGGCGCGGAGGACACGGCACGGCGTGGACGTGCCACGGCCGGTGCGGTGATGACGACGGGGACACCGGAAGGGGCCTGGGCGCCTGTGATGCGGGTCAGCTCCGCCTCACCGGACCGTACGGCGATGATCTGCGGGGTGATGCCGGCCGAAGCCATCAGCCGGTTCATGCCGCGGCGCTGGCCGGGGGTCACGAGGGTGACGACGCTGCCGGACTCCCCGGCGCGGGCGGTACGGCCGCCGCGGTGCAGGTAGTCCTTGTGGTCGGTGGGCGGATCGACGTTGACGACCAGGTCGAGGTTGTCGACGTGGATGCCGCGGGCCGCGACGTTGGTCGCCACCAGTACCGTCACGTGTCCGGTCTTGAACTGGGCGAGTGTCCGCGTGCGCTGCGGTTGGGACTTGCCACCGTGCAGGGCCGCGGCGCGGACGCCGCTGTTCAGCAGGTGTGTGGTCAGGCGGTCAACGGCGTGCTTGGTGTCCAGGAACATGATCACGCGGCCATCTCGTGCAGCGATCTCGGTGGTCGTCCGGTGCTTGTCTGCTTCGTGCACGTGGAGGACGTGGTGTTCCATGGTGGTGACTGCCCCCGCGGAGGGGTCGACGGAGTGGACCACCGGGTCGACCAGGTAGCGGCGGACCAGCAGGTCGACGTTGCGGTCCAGGGTGGCGGAGAAGAGCATGCGCTGTCCTGCGGGGCGGACCTGGTCGAGCAGAGCGGTGACCTGGGGCATGAAGCCCATGTCGGCCATCTGGTCCGCCTCGTCGAGGACGGTGATGTCGACGGAGTCCAGCCGGCAGTCGCCCCGGACGATGAGGTCCTTGAGGCGCCCCGGGGTCGCGACGACGACCTCCGCGCCGACGCGCAGTGCACCGGCCTGTTTGCCGATCGGCATCCCGCCGACCACGGTGGCCAGCCGCAGTTTCACGGCACGGGCGTACGGAGTGAGCGCGTCGGTGACCTGCTGGGCGAGCTCTCGGGTGGGTACGAGGACGAGGGCCAGTGGCTGCCGTGGCTCGGCGCGCCGGCCCGCTGTACGGGCGAGTACCGCCAGGCCGAAGGCGAGGGTCTTGCCCGATCCGGTGCGGCCACGGCCGAGGACGTCACGACCGGCGAGGGAGTTCGGCAGGGTCGCCCCCTGGATGGGGAACGGTACGGTCACGCCCTCGTGACCGAGTGCGGCCAGCAGGGGCGTCGGCAGGGCGAGGTCGGCGAACGAGTCGACGGCGGGCAGCGCGGGCGTGACCGTCACCGGCAGCGCGAACTCGCCCTGGGATGTGGTCTGCCGGCGATCGTTGCCCCTGGCACGCCGGGGAGCCCCCGAGTGCTTGGCGGCGGAACCCCGGGAGCGGTCGTTGGTACGGGTCGTGCGGGCGGTGCGTGCGCGGTTCAAGCGGAACCTTTCCTCGATGTGAGCACGTAGGCAAGTAGCAAGGAATTTCCGCAGCAAAATGAACGGCGCAGAGAATCGCGAGAACGAGCCGAGGTCGATGGGCGCCGAGTCGTATCGACGGGGGAATGCGTCACCGTTCGGTGATGTGGTGGGGACTTCCCGTCACGCGCCCTGAAATGCAGCGAGCCGGGGCCCGCACCCCAAGGTGCGGGCCCCAGCTGCGAAGTATGCGTTGCTGCCGGTGTCAGGCGGGAACGATGTTCTCCGCCGTCGGGCCCTTCTGGCCCTGCGCGATGTCGAACGACACCTTCTGACCTTCCAGCAGCTCGCGGAAGCCCTGGGTGGCGATGTTCGAGTAGTGGGCGAAGACGTCGGCGCCGCCGCCGTCCTGCTCGATGAAGCCGAAGCCCTTTTCCGCGTTGAACCACTTCACGGTGCCAGTAGCCATGTCATTTCTCCTTCGGAGACGATGTCCGGAATTCGCCCTGTGCGGATTCCGCGTCGCCGTGCTGATTAGCCCGTCGGGAAATGAACCTTCTGGCAACCACACTTGCAACTGACATCGACATTAGCATGGCGCGCTCGGCTCTGCGTGGTCAGGAATTCAAGTCGGGTTGGCGGTCGAGGAATACTCGCCATGTGCCGAAGCTATTTCTCACTTCACGGATACAGATATTGATCCGCGCGGATGGAGCGTTCCTGCTGAACGTTTCCGGCCACAGGGCCATGACCTCCGTCGATGAGCTGTGCGCCGTTGCCATCGTCATCAACGCATGGGACGACGGCGAACGCGCCGAGACCTCACTGTCGCGATGAAGGTCACATCGGCCCGGACGAGACGACGCCGATGGCAGGCATGCGGCCTTTCCTAGTCGGCGCGTTCGGCGGTCCAGGTGATGTGCGGGGGCTCGACTCGTGCGCACAGGGGCCCGCCCTGCGCGTCGGTCAGGCCGAGGCGTCCGACCAGCAGCCCGTCGTGTGCGGCGGCGGCGAGTACGTCGGAGGGTATGACGTCGAGCAGGAGCTTGGCGCGGCGGAACATCGTGAAGGTGCCCGACTCGTCGACCGTGCCCCACGACAGGTAGATGAACCGCCGGCCCAGACGGTCCTGCACATAGGGCCCTTTGACCTCGGTGCCGGTCGGCGAAGAGCTCGTGGTGCACTCCAGGGTCCATGTCGCGGTCGGTGCGTCGCCGGGCTGTGGCGCGAGGAGTTCGGCCGGACGGTCGCGGCGTTGCACGGCGACGTGGATGTTGCCGTACGCCGGGACCCTGCCGTCGACGGACGCTGGGCGGGCGAGGCCGGGCAGGTCGACGGCGTCGATGCGGATGCGCATGGTGGCCATCATCCCGCCCTCGTCCGTGCAGAGGTCAGCCGACCTCGAACTGGCGTGGGCCACGGCAGTGGTGACCTCATCAGCGGTGACCTCATCACTCAGGACCGTGCCCTCTGCGGCGGTCTCCTCGCACCCCTGCTCACAAGCCCCAGGCCACTGACCTGGGGCTCCAGAAAGAGCGGGTGACGAGAACCGGACTCGCGCTCTCAGAGTGGCAAGCGTCGGAGCGTGGGCGGTCGTACGGCGTTGGCCCGCGCTCATGTGATCCAGGGGCGGTCCCGGGAGAGCGGGTTCGTGCCGCTGGTGACCGTTGTATGTCCGTCCGTCGGGTAGGCGTTCAACGGTCAGTAACCACCGCTGCCGTATCTGTTCCGCCCGGCGACCCGGGAGTAGCTTGGTGGACAAGGCCCCATGAGGAGGGCGATTCGATGCCGTGGTTCGTATGGCTGTTCGCCGCCGCGGCGCTGGGTGCTGCGGAGTTCTTCACTCTGACGTTGGTCTTCGGGTTGCTGGCGGGCGCCGCGCTGGTTGCGGCCGTCGTCGCCGGTTTGGGCGTCGGCGTACTAGGCCAGCTCCTGGCCCTGGGCGCGGCAGCGGCAGCGGGTTTCCTGATCGTCCGTCCTGTCGCGCTGCGCCACATGGCACAGCTACCCGTCACCTACGAGGGCACTGACGCGCTGATCGGCAAGCGGGCCGAGGTCATGCAGGAAGTCACCGCCACCCGCGGCCTGATCAAACTCTCCGGCGAGGAGTGGTCCGCCCGCGCCTTCGACGAAAGCCTGGTGATCCCGGTCGGAGCGCTGGTGGATGTCATGGAGATCGAAGGCGCCACGGCCATCGTCTACCCCCGCGAACTCCTTCCATGAAACGGCTGAACACATAGCAACGGAGGCACTGTGGATCCAGTTGTCATCCTCACTCTTGTGGCGGCCATCGTCGTCGTCTTCCTCGTGGCCGCCAGTGTGCGGATCGTCCCTCAGGCGCGCCGCTACAACGTCGAGCGGTTCGGCCGGTACCGCCGGACGCTGCAACCCGGCCTGAACCTGGTCGTGCCGGTGGCGGACCGCATCAACACCAAACTCGACGTGCGCGAGCAGGTCTATTCGTCCGACCCCAGGCCGGTGATCACCGAGGACAACCTCGTGGTGAACATCGACACCGTGCTCTACTACCAGATCACCGACCCGCGGTCGGCGGCCTACGAGGTCGCCGACTACTTGCAGGCGATCGATCAGCTCACGGTGACCACGCTCCGGAACGTCATCGGCAGCATGGACCTGGAGGAGACGCTCACCTCGCGTGAGGAGATCAACTCCCGGCTCCGCGCCGTCCTCGACGATGCCACCGGCAAGTGGGGCATCCGGGTCAACCGTGTCGAGATCAAGGCCATCGACCCACCGCACACGATCAAGGAAGCGATGGAGAAGCAGATGCGGGCCGAGCGGGACAAGCGCGCGGCCATCCTGCACGCCGAAGGGGAGCGGCAGGCCAAGATCCTCACCGCGGAGGGCACGAAGCAGAAGGACATCCTGGAGGCGCAGGGTACGCAGCAGGCCATGATCCTGCGGGCGGACGGGGAGGCGAAGGCGGTGGAGCTGGTCTTCCAGGCCGTCCATCGCAACAACGCCGACCCGAAGATTCTGGCCTACAAGTACCTCGAGACACTGCCGCACCTGGCGAGCAGCGACAACAACACGTTCTGGGTGATCCCAGGGGAGCTGACCGAGGCCGTTCGGACCGTCACCCGCGCGTTCGGTGATCAGTCGACGGCGGGTGTGCACACAACCGCGCGACCTGAGGAAGCGGGCGCAGCCGACGGCGACGACGCGTCGGAGGAAGGCCACACTCCAGAGCTCGATGCGGGCTGGACGGCTTCGCGCGACGCCGCGGCCGCTGCTGACGAGGCCGAGAAACAGGCCGCCGCCGCGGTGAGCGACGCCAAGGCGGAGGCCGAGGCCGCGAAGTCGCCGCAGATGCCGCGCCGGGGGCAGACATCCGACGGCTGAGCCTCACATCAGTTGACGTCAGGGGCCGTTGTGAGGCTTCCGTCCATCGCTGCCGAGTGCCGCGCGGGGCCGGATGGGGTATCAGAGGTCCTTTGCCGGCCAGTCCAGCAGCCGGGCACCGATCACCGCGGTCTGAAGCATGTAACGGTGCGCCGGATCGGCCGGGTTCGCGCCGGTGAGCTTGTGGATGCGTTCCAGTCGGTAGGTGAGGGCGCGCACGCTGAGTGAGAGACGGCGGGCGGCCTCGGCGGCCACGCAGCCCGAATCGAAGTAGGCGGTGAGAGTGCCGAGCAGGGGCCCGGCGCCACCGCGAGCCGTCGTCAGCGGACCGAGGCTGCTCACCACGAGATCGGCCATGGCCTGCCGGTCGCGGGTCAGGACGGGGTACACGAGCAGATCGGCAGCGTGGAGGACCGGGTCCTCCAGTTCCAGGCGCTCGGCCAGTTCCAGGGCGTTCAGCGCCTCTTCGTACGAGTGGACGACTCCGCCGGGGCCTGGCTGGGCTCGCCCGATGGCAACGCGGCCGCCTTCCGTGGCCGCGTGGGCCTGCTTGGCGAAGAACGCGAGAACGTCGTCCTGGTGGCCGGGGGCGATGCAGAGGAGCCGGCCGTCCTTGGTGGTGAGCAGGATGCTGCGGTCGCCGAAGCGGGAGATGAGGGCGCGTTCCACCTGGTGGGGGACCGGGTCGCCCTCGTCGTAGGCGCTGGGGCCCTCGGCGACGGCCACGGCGTGGGCGTGTGCGAGGCGCAGGCCGAAGCGTTCGGCGCGTTCGGCGAGGCGCCCCAGGTCGCTACGGCCGTAGAGAAGATCGTCGATGAACTCCCGGCGGGCGGCTTCCTCCTGACGTACGGCGTGGCGTTGGGCGCGTTCATAGCCCTCCGAGAAGGCGTCTATCACCTGGTGCAGGGCGGCCAGGGCCGAGTCTGCCGTGCCGGGAGCGGTCGGCCACGCCGCGCGGGCGGCGGTCAGATGGGCGCTGACGAGGGCGCGCAGTCCGTGGCCGGCGTCCGCGGCCCGCTCGCCGAGCTCCCGGCGGGAGGTGAGTTCCTCCCGGGTGAGGCGCCGCCCCGTGGCCGCGACCTCGGCCAGAATCTGGGCACAGCCCTCCAGATACTGCTCGGGAATCTCCCGTTCCGTCACGTCGCCCCCGGATTCTTAACGCGCCGGTGACGGTTTCCTAGCGGTTTACCGGCACGCAGACCTTAGTGAATGCTGCCGGGAACCGGCAATGCGCGGGCGGGGGAGTGCCGTGCATCATGACCTGCGGGGAGCACTGCGGGGGACTCCGGTGCCGGACACCGGCAGGTGTCCGGCACCGGAGCCCGGAGCCCGCGATGCGTCACCGCAACACGGCGGACGAGCACTGCGGCCGGAAAGGGGGACCAACTGATGCGGACGTTTCTGGCGGTCGCCACCGGTCTGCCCACGATCCTGCTGACCGCCGCTCTCGTCGTGGTGCTGTGCTTCTGGATCCTGGTTGCCGCGCGCCTCACCAGCACCCACGGCTTCGATGCGGACCTCGATCTTCGCGCGTGGGGCATGGGCGGCGTACCGGTGGCGATCGCCCTCTCCTCGCTGACCGTTCTGGCCTGGTCCCTGAGTGTCGGCGGAACCCTCGTCCTGGTCGAGTTCACCTCGCCGGGACCCGCCACCGGACTGCTGCGCATGGTCGTGCCGGTCCTTGCGCTGCTCGCCGCATGGCGGATGACTCGCCTGTTCGTACGGCGCCTACACCGTCTCTGCCCGGATGAACCCGGTCTGTCCGGCCGAGGCCGGGCAGAGGGCCGGGGCCGGGATCGGGACCGCAGCCGAGGTCGGGCTCACATGGACCGCGCGGCCTGACGCACGGTGCCACCGGGCAGCGGCCCCGCCCTCCTCCTTCACGCTTCAACTCCCTTACGCCTCACCTTCCTTATGCCCTAAGGACGTATGCCATGAATGCCATCACTCTGGGCGTCGGCGTGCTCATCGTCGTCGCCGCGCTCGCCGTCCTCGTCGTCTCCCAGCTGTTCCGGAAGGTGGAGCAGGGCAAGGCGCTGATCGTCTCCAAGCTGCGCAAGGTCGATGTGACCTTCACCGGGCAGGTCGTGCTGCCGGTGCTGCACAAGGCCGAGGTGATGGACATCTCGGTGAAGGCCATCGAGATCACGCGGACCGGCAAGGACGGGCTGATCTGCCAGGACAACATACGCGCCGACATCCGGATCACGTTCTTCGTCAAGGTCAACAAGACCATCGAGGACGTCATCAAGGTCGCTCAGGCGGTCGGCACCGCGCGGGCCAGTGACCGGGACACGCTGCAGGAGCTGTTCCACGCGAAGTTCTCCGAGGCGCTGAAGACCGTCGGCAAGCAACTGGACTTCACCGACCTGTACACCAAGCGCGACGAGCTGCGGTACCGGATCATCGAGGTCATCGGCGTCGACCTCAACGGCTACCACCTGGAGGACGCGGCGATCGACTACCTGGAGCAGACGCCGCTGACCCAGCTCGACCCGGCCAACGTCCTCGACGCCCAGGGCATCCGAAAGATCACGGAGCTGACGGCCCTGGAGCATGTGCGCACCAACGAGGCCCAGCGCACCGAGGAGAAGGAGATCACCCGGCAGAACGTCGACGCCCGCGAGGCCATCCTGGAGCTGGAGCGGCGGCAGACCGACGCGGAGATCAAGCAGCGGCGGGAGATCGCGACCGTACGGGCCCGTGAGGAGGCCGAGACGGCGCGGGTGGTGGAGGAGGAGCGGCTGCGGGCACAGGCCGCGTTCCTGGCCACGGAGGAGAAGCTCGGTGTGCAGCGGGAGAACCAGGCCCGCGAGGTCGCCGTCGCCGCGAAGAACCGTGAGCGGGTCATCGCCGTCGAGAACGAGCGCATCGAGAAGGACCGTCTCCTCGAAGTCATCGCCCGGGAGCGGGAGACGCAGCTGACGAAGATCGCCGCCGAGAAGGAGGTCGAGGCGGAGAAGCGGGACATCGCCGAGGTCATCCGCGAGCGGGTCGCGGTGGACCGTACGGTCGCCGAGCAGGAGGAGTCCATCAAGCGGCTGCGCGCCGTCGAGGAGGCGGAGCGCGAGCGGCAGGCCGTGATCATCGCCGCCGAGGCCGAGGCGCAGGAGAAGCTGGTCAAGGACATCAAGGCCGCCGAGGCCGCCGAACAGGCCGCGGTGCACCGCGCGTCCGAGGAACTGACCCTTGCTGAGGCCCGGTTGAAGACGGCCGACCTCGACGCCCGCGCCAAGCTCCGCCTCGCCGAGGGCGTCCAGGCCGAGGCCGCCGCCGAAGGACTGGCCGCCGTCCAGGTCCGCGACAAGGAGGCCGAGGTCATCGAGAAGGCCGGCCGTGCGGAGGCCGAGGCGACGCAGGCCCGGATGCGGGCCGAGGCCGAGGGCACCAAGGCGCGGGCCCTCGCCGAGGCCGAGGGCATCGGCGAGAAGCTGAAGGCCGAGGCGGCCGGTCTCACCGAGAAGGCGGTGGCGATGGCCGCCCTCGACGACGCGTCCCGGGGCCACGAGGAGTACCGGCTGCGCCTGGAGGCCGAGAAGGACATCCGGCTCGCGGGCCTGGACGTACAGCGTCAGGTCGCCGAGGCGCAGGCCACGGTGCTCGCCACCGGGCTGGAGAACGCCGACATCAACATCGTCGGCGGCGAGTCGGTCTTCCTCGACCGGCTGGTCGGATCGATCGCGCTCGGCAAGGGCATCGACGGCTTCGTCCAGCACTCCGAGACCGCGCAGGCACTGGCCGCGCCCTGGCTGGACGGCACCTCCCGCTTCACCGACGACCTGAGCCGCGTTCTCGGCTCGGTCTCCACGGCCGACGTGCAGAACCTGACCGTATCGGCGCTGCTGATGAAGCTGATGCGGACCGGCGGGGCCGACTCCGGGCAGCTCCAGCAGCTGCTCGACAAGGCCGGCGAGCTGGGTCTCGCGGACAAGCCGCTCACCGTCCTCAACGGCAAGGCCGTCCACGCCTGACCCGCCCGTCCCCCCGGTCCGGAGCCGCCGCGCAGGGGACGGTGGCTCCGGACCGAGTTCCTGCGACTTCCTGAGAGGGAATCCATGACCACCGGCCTGGACACCGGCACGTACGAGCCATTGGACACGGGTACGTACGAGGTGCTGCGCGACCGACTCACCACGCAGGCCGCCGAGCTCGCCCGCCGCACCGAGGCGCTCAACGCCCGCCGGGGCGAGGAGTTCGGCTCGATGCGGCTGGAACTCGCCCGCACGGAGCGGCTGCGTACCGACGACGCCGTGGTGCCCCGGGACATCGTCGCCGTGGGGGACGTGCTGCTCTTCGGCTACAACGCCGTCCCGAGCCGCGAGGCGGACACCGGCGTGGGCGAGGTCCTGACCCTGCACGACCGTACCTTCGGGCGGCTGCCCGACGACGCCGTGCCCGGCCTGCTCGACGACCCCGCCTTCGTACGGGAGTTCGCGGCTCTGCACCGCTACTACCGCCAGGCCCGTCTCCTGCGACTGCGCCTCGTCGAGGACAAGGTGCTCGCCGTCTTCCAGACCGGCGAGAAGACGGACGACATCCGCGTCCTGCGCTGGTCCCTGTCCGGCGACGGCCGGGCCAGGTTCCTGGACGCGCGCGGCGACCGCGACCACGTCCTGCCGCCCTCCCACGACGTCGACTGGACGCCGGCCACCCGCGACGACCACGTCCTCGGCCGCCATCCCCATGTCCGTGTCGACGGCGAGGTGTTCGTCTCCACGGTCGGCGGCACTCTCACCGTCAAGACCGAGGACGACACCGAGACCGCCGAGGGCATTCACAGCGAGCCGGTCGAGGAGCCGCTCCAGTCCCTCGCGGACGCGGACATCGCCCACGCGCGCGTGGGCGCCCTGATCCTGCTGCGCGTGCGTCCCTACAAGGAGGCCACCGACCGCCACCTGGTGTTCAACACCCTCACCAGGGCCGTCGTCCGCCTCGACGGCATCGGCAGGGCCTGCCGCCGCCTGCCTGATGACCAGGGCATCGTCTTCCCCGGTGGCTACTGCCTGGCCTCCGGGACCCACAAGACATACGAAATCGACACGGCGGAGCTGGAGTTCGAGCGGGAGATCCGCTCCCCGAACGGCGAGGACGTGCTCTACGCCTTCCACGCGAACGCCGAGGGACGCAGCCTGCTCCTGCCGTACAACACGATCCGCAAGGAGATGGCCGCCCCGCTGTCCTGCCACGGCTGGGCACTCCTCGACGACGGCGCGCTCGTGGTCCTGCGTGCCGAGAGCGACGAACCACGGCGGGTCCACCCCGCACAGCTGTGGAACTCCCCGTACGTCTCGGACACTCACGCTGCCGCCCAGCCCGTCGGCACGGGCCCACTGGCCCGCGTCGGCAACGCCGACCTGGTGCGGGGCATCTCCGACTGTCTGTCCATCACCGGGGCCGTCGCCGAGACGACCCCGACCAGCGAGGTGTACGAGGCGCTGGTGGCCGCCTGCGTCCGGGTGGCGGACACCCACCACTGGTTGGCCGACGCCGAACTCGGCGATCTCCAGAGCCCGTTGGCGCAGGTGCGCGCCACGGCGGAGCAGGTCCTGGCCGAGTTCGAGACCGTGCAGGCCCTCACCCGGCAGGCCACCGACGCGCTCGACGAAGCCGCCGTGCGGATCGCCGCCGTCGTACGACGGCTACGCGGTGAGACGCCGCGCGGAGCCGCCGCGTGGGTGACCGGGCTGACGGAGCTCCGCCAGGCGCGGGGGCACCTGCTGACCCTCAAGGAGACGCGGTACGCGGACCGCGACCGCATCGACGAGCTGGCCTCCGACTCCGAGGCCGACCTGGCCGCGTTCGGGCAGCGGGCCATCGCCCACCTGGCACGCGAGGACGCCTTCGCCGGCCACCACGCGGACGTCGAGCGGCTCATCGAGGACACCGAGGCCATCGCCACCGTCGCGGAGACCGGGCCCGTGATGGCCCGCCTCGACGAGCTGGCCGAAGGGATGAGCGTGGTGACCGAGGTGGTCGCCGGGCTCGACATCGGTGACGCCACGGTCCGTACGTCCGTACTGGAGCGCGTCGCCGAGGTCCTCGGCGGAGTCAACCGGGCTCGCGCCATTCTCGAAACCCGCCGTCGTTCCCTCCTCGACCAGGAGAGCCGGGCCGGGTTCGCCGCCGAGCTCGCGCTGCTGGGCCAGGCCGTCGCCGGGGCCCTGGCCGCGGCCGACAGCCCCGACGCGTGCGACGAACAGCTCTCCCGCCTCCTGGTCCAGGTGGAGAACCTCGAATCGCGGTTCGCCGAGCTCGACGACTTCCTGGACATCCTCGCGGACAAGCGCGACGAGGTGCACGAGGCGTTCTCCGCCCGCAAGCAGACCCTCGCCGACGCCCGCGCCCGGCACGCCGAACGCCTCGCCGACTCCGCGACCCGTGTCCTCGCCACCGTGGCCCGCCGGGCCGCGACCTTGACGGACGCGGACGCGGTCACCACGTACTTCACCTCCGACCCGATGCCCGCCAAGGTGCGCCGCATCGCCGACGAACTGCGCGACCTCGGCGACCGGGTGCGGGCCGAGGAGCTGGACGGCCGCCTCAAGGCAGCCCGGCAAGAGGCACTTCGCGCCCTGCGCGACCGCACCGACCTGTACTCCGCCGACGGCCGCGCCCTACGCCTGGGCCACCACCGCTTCGCCGTGAACACCCAGCCCCTCGATCTCACCCTCGTCCCCCACGGCGACGGCCTGGCCTTCGCGGTGACCGGCACCGACTACCGCTCCCCGGTCACCGACCCCGGCTTCACCGCCACCCGCCCGTACTGGGACCGCCCCCTGCCCTCGGAGTCGCCCGAGGTCTACCGCGCCGAGCATCTCGCCGCCCGCCTGCTGGACGAACACGGTCCCGGGGCCCTCGCGGAGGCCGACCTGCCCGCCTTCGTGCGGCAGGCAGCCGAGACGGCGTACGACGAGGGTTACGAACGCGGCGTCCACGACCACGACGCGACGGCGATCCTCACCGCGCTCCTGCGCCTGCACGACGCGGCGGGACTGCTCCGCCACGAGCCCGTCGCCCGGGCCGCCGCCCAGCTGTTCTGGGCGCACGGGACGACGCCCGAGGCGCGCGACAGCTGGACGCGGCGGGCGGTGTCGCTGGCCCGGGCCAGAGACACCTTCGGCCTCGCGCCCGCCATCGCCGACCTGCGGGCGGAACTGGCGCAGGCCATCGGAGGCGAGGGCGCGGGCAGCGCAGCCGCCTACCTGTTCGAGGAGCTGACCACCGGGCCCGACGGCTTCGTCATCAGCGCCGGCACCCGCACGATGCTCGACAAGTTCCGCCGCACCGTGGGCACGTCCGCCTACGACGACGACCTCACCGCGCTCGACGACCTGGCTGCCCGTAAGCAACTCGTCGAGGCATGGCTGTCCTCGTACGCCTCCTCCACCGGCCTGGACATCACGCCCGGCGACCTGGCCGAGGCGGTGGCCGCCGAGCTCTGCCCGGATCTGGTCCGGTACGAGTCCGACGCGGCACTGACCGAGACCGTCGAGGGGCTGCTCGGCACGCACCCGCGCGTCACCGCCCGCAAGCTCACGGTCCGCATCGACGAACTCCTGGCCCGTACACGGCACTTCCGCCTGCACGAAGTCCCCGCCCACCGCGCGTACCAGCGGCACCGGACCGCCCTCGTCACCGCCGAGCGCACGCGGATCCGCCTGGACGAGTACCGGCCGCGCGTGATGTCCGCGTTCGTGCGGAGCAAGCTCATCGACGAGGTCTACCTCCCCCTCGTCGGCGACAGCCTCGCCAAGCAGCTCGGCACCACGGGCGAGTCCAGGCGCACCGACACCGGCGGACTGCTCCTGCTGATCTCCCCGCCCGGCTACGGCAAGACGACCCTCATGGAGTACGTCGCGGACCGGCTCGGCATGATCCTGGTGAAGGTCAACGGCCCGGCGCTCGGCCACTCCGTCACCTCGCTCGACCCGGCCGAGGCGCCGAACGCCACCGCCCGGCAGGAGATCGAGAAGATCAACTTCGCGCTGGAGACGGGCAACAACACCTTCCTGTACCTGGACGACATCCAGCACACCTCCCCGGAGCTGCTGCAGAAGTTCATCCCGCTGTGCGACGCCACACGTCGTATCGAAGGTGTGCGGGACGGCGAGCCGCGCACCTACGATCTGCGCGGCAAGCGGTTCGCCGTCTGCATGGCAGGCAACCCCTACACCGAGTCCGGCAGCCGCTTCCGCGTGCCCGACATGCTCGCCAACCGAGCCGACGTCTTCAACCTCGGCGACGTCCTGACGGGCAAGGAGGACGCCTTCGCGCTCAGCTTCATCGAGAACGCCCTGACGTCGAACCCGGTGCTCGCCCCCCTGGCCGGCCGCGAGCGCACCGACCTGGACCTCCTCATCCGCCTGGCGGAAGGCGACGGGTCGTCCCGCGCCGACCGCCTCACCCACCCGTACGCCCCCACCGAGCTGGAGCGGATCCTGGCGGTCCTGCGCCACCTGCTCACCGCCCGGCGGACGGTTCTGGCGGTGAACGCGGCCTACATCGCATCGGCCGCTCAGTCGGACGCGGCCCGCACGGAACCGCCCTTCCAACTGCAGGGCTCCTACCGCAACATGAACAAGATCGCCCAGCGCGTCCAGCCCGTCATGAACGACGCCGAACTCGCGGCACTGATCGACGACCACTACACGGCCGAGGCGCAGACCCTGACCACCGGCGCCGAGGCGAACCTGCTCAAGCTGGCGGAACTTCGCGGCACACTGACGACGGAACAGGCGTCGAGGTGGGCGGAGGTGAAAGCGGCCTACGTCCGCTCTCAAGCCCTCGGTGGCCCTGAGGACGCGCCCCTGTCCCGGGCGGTCGCCGCGCTCGGCCTGCTCGCCGACCGGATCGCCGCGATCGAGACGGCGATCGACCGGGCTGCCGACCCACGCCACTTGTTGGCGAACTCCCAGGCCCGCCATGCGGCGGGGCGGCAACCGGGAGGGGAGGAGCACTGACATGCGTGCGAGGAGAAGCTCGCGCCGATCCGTGCGTACTGGGCCGACGCGGCTGCTCGTTGACGGCGGCGGGTGGCGCGGCGGCAGGCCGGGCTCCCGTCGGCTCAGTCCCCCCGTCCCGTCCTCTCCGGACCCGAACCATGCGCCCCGTCCCGAGGCCGGCGGCCGAGGAGCTCGGCCAGGCCCTGCCGGGTGGCGGCCAGGACCACCCGGTCACGAGGACGCAGGACGTAGCCGGGGTGAATGTCCCATACGAGTCCGGCGGGCCGATCGGAGTCCCCGTGCGTCGGGTTGGCGGCGAGGTCGGGGAGCCGGTCGTCCGGGGCGGCGGTGTCCAGGGCCAGGACACGCCAGGCACCGGCCCGGAACGACTCGGCGACGGTGCGCCCCTCCAGCTGGGGGTGTCCGGCGACGTTCAGGGCCGCGAACAGCAGCACGCGGCGTTCGACCGGGATGGCCCCCAGGATCTGGCGGCCCATCATGGCGCCGGCGAAGGCGGGCGCGGCGAGGGTGGAGACGCTGCGGCTGCGAGTGAGGGCGTGCGGGTGTGCCGCGCGCAACGTGCGGTACACCGCGGTGGCGAAGTCGTCGTCGTACAGGCGCAGGGCGACCCGCAGGTCCGGTTTGACCGAGCGTGCGTACAGGGCCGCTTCGAGGTTCGTGGTGTCGCTGCTGGTGAGGGCGAGCAGGGCGTGTGCACGGTGGATCTTGGCGGATTCCAGGACGCCTTCCTGGGTGACGTCGCCGAGGACGGTGGGGACACGGAGGCGGCGGGCGAGAGGCAGGCCGCGTGCCTCGGGGTCCTCCTCGACGCACACCACCGGGATGTCGAGTTCCCGCAGCCGGGCCAGGACACGGGTGCCGATCTTGCCGAGGCCGAGCAGGACGACGTGGCCGGACAGCCCTCGGGGCGGGCGTCGCAGTGCCGAGACCGTGCGGAAGGTGCCGAGTCCTTCCAGAACGGCCGCGAGGAGGACGGGGAGCAGCAGCAGTCCGGCCAGGCCCGACAGGAGTTGCAGGACCTGGCGGGCGGTGGGTTCGCCGATCGCCGGGTCCCCGATCGCGAACAGGTCCAGCAGGGTGAGGTAGGCGGCATGCAGCGGGTGGTCGTCGGGAGTGGTCAGCCAGCTCGCCACGGCCAGGCCCAGCACGCTGGTCACCAGCCCGGCCAGCGACCAGCGCAGCCGACGTGAGAACAGAGAGGCGAGCGGAAGCCCCCGCCCCGCCAGGCGGCCGGGCGCGGAAGCGGCGCCGGTGTGGGCGACGGTTTCGAGGACCACCGTGCCGCGACCCGTCGCGGCGGCGACCTCGTCCATGTCGGGCAGCAGCGCCGGTCCGTCCTGCCCGCTCGCGTCCGAACCCTCCGCTCCCGCGGGGTCGTTGGTGGTCGACGACAGCAGGGCGAGTGTGCACAGGCCGGGGTCGGCCACCTCCCCGCGACCGGGCGGGGTGCGTTCCACCGCGCGTAACAGCAGACCGTCGGCCTGGACCACCTTGCTGGTGCCGGCGACCGCGGTGGCCGCCAGCGCCGGCGCCGCCGTGTCCGCGTCCGACAGGACGGTGGTGGAGGTGTCCAGGGCGTCGGGGTCCAGGCCGGGTGCGGCGAGGGCGGCGGCCTGGTCGAGGAGTTCTTCCAGGTGCTGGCCGAGCTTGCGGTTGTAGAGCCTGATCACCAGGCGCAGCCGGGGGTTGAGCCGGCGGGCGGCGAGCGCCGCGTGGATGTTGGTCGCGTCGTCGTCGTGGACCAGCGCCAGCGCGGCGGCCTCCCGCACACCCGCCTCGACCAGGACAGCCTCCGTGAGCACGGGAGCTTCGAGCGTCCGGGGAGCGGCCCCGCTCCCGCCGGGCGCGTCAGCCGCACGATTCATGGCGGCCTGCATCCGGCCGAGCAGAGCTGAGGCGCGCGTCGGGTTCGTGGCGCCTGCGCCGTCCGTGGCCGGGACGACCAGCGTGACCCGCTCCCGGTACACCGTCGTGAGTTCGGCCGTCAGCCGCTCGGCGAGCGCGTCGTCACCGCACACGATCATGTGTCCCGGCCGTGGAACACCGGGCGTCGGCTGAGGGAACAGGGCCATGTCGTCGCAGACCTCCGGTCGAACGGACGCGAAGCGGGCGGGCGGGAGCAGGATCGCCGTGGCGGGACGCGGTCAGGCACCCACCTCCTGCGACTGCCCGGCCGCACGCGACGCCGGTGCCGCGTCACCGTCAGGTACCCCGGCGATGTCCTCGACGTGGAAGAGCCGGGCGATCGGCACGTCGGTCGAGCTGTGTGGAAGAGGAAGGACGTCGAGAGCACGGTCCGGGCCGCGAGCCCTGACAGCAGCACCGCGATGAGCAGCGCCACACCGAACACCACGACGAGCACCATGACCTGGACCCCCGAGCGACGAAGAGACTTCTGTCCACACCGCCGACCAGACTTCCCGGCACACCAGTGGCGAGCTTACCCATGCTTTACGCGTTCCTGACAGGTCCTTGACGCGCACTCCGGGACCGGGATTCTTGCCGGACTCCGGCAATTCGAGGGCAGCCTGCGGGGCGTCAGCGTTCCGCGCGTCTGCCCATGACCTGGGCGACCAGGAGACCGACGATCAGGGCCCACGCCACCACGCCGCTCCCGCCGTACGACCAGCCCAGTACGCCTACGACAACAGCTGTCAGCGCACCGCCGGACAATGCGACCCCGTCCGTGACGAAGGCCCACTCCCGTCGCGCGGTGCCGGGGTCGCGCAGCTGCATCACCGCGGTCTTGATGACCAGGACCGCGATGAGGGCCAACGCTGTGGCCAGTGAAGGTTCCACACCTCGCCCCTCTCGACGTCAGCGTTCGGTGGTGGCGTCGACTTGGTAGATGTCGGGGATGCCGTCGTTGTCGTCGTCGCGGTTCTCCTCCTCGTACAGGCGCCGGTAGACACCGTTGCGCCGCTTGACCAGCATGGCCGCGAGCGCGGCCGCGGTCAGCGAACCGATGAGGACCGCCGCCTTGACGGGTCCGGCGGCCGTTGGGTCGGGGAAGGCGAGTTCGCCGATCAGCAGGGCGACGGTGAAGCCGATCCCGGCCAGTGCCGAGAGCGCGAAGACGTCGGCCCAGGCCAGTTCCGGGTTGAGGCGGGCACGGGTGAAGCGTGCGGCCAGGTAGGTTCCGACGAATATCCCGACCGTCTTGCCGAGCACGAGTCCGAGTACCACGCCGAGCGGTTCGGGCTTGGTGAACACGTCGCTCAGTGACGCGACCGAGACGCTGACGCCGGCGGCGAAGAGCGCGAAGAGCGGGACCGCGACCCCGGCGGAGACAGGATGCAGGAGGTGGGAGGTGCGTTCGCCGGGCGAGCGGTCCTCGTCCGCGTCGCGGGTGGTGCGCAGGATGAGGCCCATGGCCACGCCGGCGACGGTGGCGTGGACGCCGCCGTTGTACGTCAGCGCCCAGATCGTGAGCCCGAGCGGGGCGTACCACCACCATCCGCGGACGCGGAAGCGCTGGAGCAGATAGAAGAGGACCAGGCCCGCGAATGCTCCGCCGAGAGCGGCGAAGTTGAGGTCGCTGGTGAAGAAGACGGCGATGACGAGGATGCCGCCGAGGTCGTCGACGACGGCGAGGGTGAGCAGGAAGGCGCGGAGCGCTGCGGGCAGGTGGGTGCTGAGTACGGCGAGCACGGCCAGCGCGAAGGCGATGTCGGTGGCCATGGGCACGGCCCAGCCGTCCAGGCTGCCGCCTCCCGCGGACGCGGTGATCGCGTAGAACGCGGCGGGCACGATCATGCCCGAGAGGGCGGCGATGACCGGCAGGGCGGCGGTGGCGGGGGT
Source organism: Streptomyces sp. NPDC008086 (assembly GCF_042957325.1). Lineage (NCBI taxonomy): Bacteria > Bacillati > Actinomycetota > Actinomycetes > Kitasatosporales > Streptomycetaceae > Streptomyces > Streptomyces sp. NPDC008086. The sequence continues at coordinate 388,962 of NZ_JBIBIA010000002.1, read as the reverse complement.
ACGGAGCTCACCGACGACCAGTTCGCGCTTGAGCTCGATGCCGGCGACCAGGAAGAACAAGGTGAGCAGTCCGTCGGCGGTCCAGTGCCCGATGGAGAGGTCCAGGCCGAGTGCCGGTATGCCGAAGTGGAAGTCGCGTATGCGCTCGTAGGTGTCGGCCCACGGAGTGTTCGCCCACACCAGCGCCACCACGGCCGCCCCGAGCAGAACCAGCCCGCCGACGGTCTCCGTCCTCAGGGCCTGGGCGATGGCCGTGCGCTCGGGCAGCGGCAGGAGGCCGAGAAAGGGGGAACGTGCGCGGGGCGCGGCAGCCATGAAGGAGCCCTCCGGGGGTCGTCTTGCGGGCATACGAGCCCCTGACGCCGACCAGACTTCCCGGCACACCACGCGTCGGTCACCAGCCCTCGCGGGCGGCGTATTGACGCGTTCTTAACACCCTAACCGGCGTCTTTGTGTTCCGCCAGGTGCCGTTTCACCTGCGGAAACGCAGTGGAAGGCATGACGAGAGGGCCCGTGTTCACCAAGGCGCGAGGTGAGCACGGGCCCTCCCCCAGCCTTCGGCCGGGGGTACCCCCATCTCGCTTCGCTCGGGAGCCGGGCCGCGGGGGCGGTCAGACGGTGGTCTTCACCGACTCCTCGGACGGCCCGGTCATCGACGGGCGCACCCACACCCACCAGCGGCTGAGCCATACGGCGCGCGGCGCTTCGCACCGACCAGTGGGCATCGTCTGCCGGAGTGATCCGGAGTCGCGGTTGCGATGGCAGATCCGGCGGCAGCGCCCGGAACGGACGCCACGTCGAGAGCACGGGCGTGGTGAGCCAGCCGTCCCGCGGCATCCCGGCGACCAGGCCGGCGGCCACAGTCGTTCGTCTACGGCCGAGACCGGCCCCCGCCGATCGGAGGGGGCCGGTCTCGGCCGACCGGCGGGGCACCCCCCGAAGCCCGGCGGATGGTCGACCTCTCCCCGCCTCGGCAAGGTTGTCCCGGTGACCGAGATCGAAAGCGCCACGAAGACGCCGCGTCGGCCGTTACCCTCACCCGGGTCCACCACGGCGACGGAACGCCCCGCGCCGGTGGCGCGGCTGGTCGGGGTGGACCTCGCCCGTGCACTGGCCGTGTTCGGAATGTTCGCCGTGCATGTCGGCCCCGCACCCACGCCAGGCGGCGGCGTCGGCGACTGGTTCCTGGAGCTGGCGAGCGGCCGGGCGTCGGCACTGTTCGCCACCCTCGCCGGGTTCTCGCTGATGCTGATCGCGGGCCGCCTCGAGCCGAAGACCGGACTGGCCGGCCGGCAGGCGAAGGCCCGGATCGTGATCCGGGCCGTGATCCTGCTGGTGCTGGGCAGCGCGTTGGCGATGACCAACTTCGGCGGCGCCGGGATCCTCAACTTCTACGCGTTGTACTTCCTGTTGGCCTTGCCCCTGTTGCGGCTGCGGGCCAGAACGCTCGCGATCATCGCGGTGACGCTCGCGGTCGTCACGCCGCAGGTGGCGTATGCGACCCGGGGGCTGCTCACCGAGTCGATCGTGCACGGCATCGACTCGTACGACCCGCTCGCGCGCATCTCCGGCGTGGGCGTGCTCGATCTCCTGCTCACCGGCCTCTACCCGGCGATCACCTGGATGACGTTCGTGGTCACCGGCATGACGTTGGGCCGACTGGATCTGAGCTCCGGTGCGGTGCGGCGGCGGCTGGCCGTGGTGGGTCCCGCGCTGATCGCGTTCGGATACGGCGTCTCGTGGCTGGTGCTCCGGCTGACCGGCGGTGCTCAGAAGATCATGACCGGGATGGCTGGGATGCCCGCCATGAAGGACTCGGGCGCCCTGAACGACCCCGGCATGGCGGCGGGATCCTTCGACTCGCCGGTCGGTGGCGGGCTGTGGGGCCCCGACGCGTGGGGGCTCCTGGCAGCCGAGCCGCACAGCGGTTCCACGTTCGACCTCATCGGCAGCCTGGGGATCGCGATCACCGTGCTCGTGTGCCTGACGGTGGCCCTGGACCGACTGTCCTGGCTGTGTCGACTGGCGACTCCGATCATCGCCGTCGGCACCATGTCCTTGACCCTCTACGTGGGCCACATCCTGGTGATCCTCGCCCTGCCCGGCGAAGCGGCCACCCCGCCGCGGTCCGCCTCCGCCACGCTGCTGCTCTGCTTCATCGTCGGGGCCACCTTGTGCGCCGCGGTCTGGTCCCGCTTCTTCCGCCGCGGACCGCTGGAGTATCTGCTCAACGGCGCCACCAAACTGGCGAATCGCGTCCGCTGAGCCTGCCGTTCCGCCTCAACCCTTTAGTGGGGGGCGGCCGGCGACGGCTGTGGCTGCCGTCGGCGATCGTGCTGACGGTGGCCTGGGCGTTCGTACTCGACGGGCCGACATGGTTCGTCTCCCGGCTGCTGGCGTTCGCCGTGATAGGACCGCGCGCGCTCCGTCGACAGCTCCGGCTATGTCCGGCTGGTGTACGGATACCGCTCGGGGTTCCCGATGAACAGCAGGGACAGCGCGGCGGGCAGCGGCCTGCAGCGGACCCCCGACGCGATCGCCCGCGGGCGGCTTGGCATACCCGTGATCCCGCTCACCGACCGCCGCCCCGCCGTCATCCAACAGCTCCAGCCGGGCGACCTGGTCTTCTTCAGAACACGGGAGCTGCCCGGCGGACGGATCGGCCACATCGGCATCTACCTCGGCCTGGACACCGCCGACCACCCGCGCTTCATCTCCTGCCGGAAGAACGCGGGCGGTCCGACCATGGGTGACAAGGGCGGCACCGCACGGCTCGACGGTGACGGCCACTACGCCCAGGGGCTGCGCGGGGCCCGACGCCTGTGACCCGCCGCCCCGGCATGCGGGCGGCTCCAGCCACTTGGCGGGGGTGCAGCCGACGATCGCCGGATGGCCGACGGTAGGCCGGGGCTTCCAGGCTGGTGGCATGACACAGCGTGCGCATGAGAGGGAGCTCGCGGGTCGTGGTGACGCCGGGCGACGCAGGAGCGAGCTCCGGGAGTTCCTCGGCATGGCGTTGGTGGCGAGCGGCCTCTGCCTGGCCGTCGTACGCCCTGAACTCCGCGACGCCATGGTGCACACGCTCGCCACGAGGGCCGTCGAACTGGCCCGTTGAGCCGCTGACGCGGTGCGTGGCCGACCACGTGGGAAAGGAATCCTGTGAACACCGCATCCGCCCCAGAGGCGACGGGTGCCGAGTCCCTGCGCGCCCGCGAGACGCTCAAGGCGCTGTACGGGTACGTCCGTCCGCACCGGTGGGCCGTCGCGCTCGGTCTGCTGTGCGCGCTGGCCGGGGCCGCCGGCGGGCTGCTGCAGCCGCTGGCCACGAAGACGCTGGTCGACCGGCTCTCGTCCGGTGGCACGATCGGCACCGTCCTGCTGGCCATGACCGTTCTGGTCCTGCTGAGCATGGTGGCCGAGGCGTTCGGCGCCTATGTGCTGGAACGGACGGCGGAGTCGGTGGTGCTCGCCGCCCGCCGCAGCCTCATCGGACGGCTGCTGCGGTTGCGCCTCACGGAGGTGGACCGGATGCAGCCGGGCGATCTGATGTCCCGGGTGACCTCCGACACCACGCTGTTGCGGGCCGTCAGCACCCAGGCGGTGGTCTCCGCGGCGACGGGGGCGGTGACGCTGGTCGCGGCGGTCGTGGTGATGGCGTTCCTCGATGCCGTCCTGCTGGGCGTCACGCTCGGCGTGGTCGCGGTCGTCGGTGTGGCTGCCGCGCTGGTGCTGCCGAAGATCGGGCAGGCCGCCGAGCGTGCGCAGGCGGCTGTCGGGGAGATGTCCACGGGCCTGGAGCGGGTCTTCGGCGCGTTCCGTACGGTGAAGGCGTCCGGCGCCGAGGAGCGGGAGACCGCTCGCGTCGAGGCGGCGGCACGCAGGGCGTGGCGCCACGGCGTGCGCAGCGCGAAGTGGGAGGCCGTGCTGGGTTCGGCGGACGACCTCGCCGTCGAGTTGGCTTTCCTCGCGGTACTCGCCGTCGGCGGGGCACGGGTGGCGTCCGGGGAGATGCCCGTGTCCACGCTCATCGCGTTCCTGCTGTACCTCTTCTACCTGATGGAGCCGGTGTACAAGCTGGTCGAGGCAGCGTCCCACTACCAGGAGGGCGCGGCGGCGATCGCCCGGATCGCGCAGGTGGACGGCCTGGCGACAGAGAAGACAGAGAAGACAGAGAAGCAGGACCGGCACCGGTCGGTGCGGCCGCGTCCGGCGTCGGTCCGCTTCGAAGAGGTGTCCTTCCGGTACGGGCCCGGGCTGCCGGACATCCACCAAGGGGTGGACTTCCAGGTGCCGGGCGGCGGAATGACGGCGTTCGTCGGCCCCTCCGGCGCGGGAAAGTCGACGGTCTTCGCGCTCGTCGAGCGGTTCTACGAAGCGACCGGCGGCCGCGTCCTGGTCGACGGCAAGGACGTGACGAAGTGGCCGCTGTCCGAGCTGCGGTCCGTCATCGGGTACGTCGAGCAGGACGCGCCGGTGCTGGCCGGCACGCTGCGGGAGAACCTGGTCTTCGCCGCGCCCGGCGCGACCGACGACGACATGCGCGAGGTCCTCGCCCGGACCAGGCTCGACGCCCTCGTCGAGCGTCTCCCGCACGGCCTGGACACCCCGGTCGGGCACCGCGGCACGAAACTGTCCGGCGGCGAGCGCCAGCGCATCGCGATCGCTCGCGCGCTGCTGCGCAGGCCCCGGCTGCTGCTCCTGGACGAGGCGACCTCGCAGCTCGACGCCGTCAACGAGCTGGCACTGCGGGACGTCATCGCCGAAACCGCACGCGAGACCACCGTGCTGGTGGTGGCCCATCGCCTGTCGACCGTCACGGACGCCGACCGCATCGTCGTCATGGACGCGGGCAAGGTCCGAGCGGTCGGCACCCACGAGGAGCTGGTGACCGAGGACGAGCTCTACGCGCAGCTCGCGGCGACGCAGCTGCTGAGCCCAGCGGGACGCTCCGGCGGTTGAGACGGGCCTGACAAGGGCTCGCCGGGGCCGTCGACAGGGCCAGGCGTCGGACATCCGCCGGATGCCAGCGCACCACACGCCTCGTGAGGCTGAGGAGAGCGCCCACGCATGGCCCGCAGTCGTCCGGACCTAGTCCATGGACGGCCGGTCGGCGGCAGGCGGAGCCGAGATCAGTCGGTCAGGACCACAGCCGAGGCCCGCAAGGGCGATCCCCTTGCGGGCCGGGCAGGCCGTTCCATGCCGGGGTGGGACATGAAGCCGAGCCACCCCGACCGGACGTCACCGGATGTACTCGGCGGGCTTGGTGGCCGTGTTGAGCAGATACTCCAGGGGTCCGCGGCGGAAGAAGCGGGACCAGATCGCGGCGAACACGATCGCCCCGAGGACGTACAGGAGCAGCGGCACCCAGGACTGCTGGGTGCCGGTCCCGGCGGGCGTGGACAGCACGGACTGTGCGACGAAGTGGCCGACGTAGGCCGTCAGGGACATGGTGCCCACGGCGATGACCGGTTTCGCCAGACGGCGCAGCCGCGGCAGGCGGTCCATCAGCACCGTCGCGCCCACGATCACGAGGATCGCGACGCCCACGCTGCCGATGATGTCGAACGTGGTGCCGCTGTGCGGCCCGGCGGACAACAGATCCGAGAACGACAGCTGGGGCTCCATGGACCCGCTGCCCATGGACGCCGCCCCGGAGCCACTGGACGACGACCCGTCCTCCGCCGTGCTCCTCAACGCGTTCTTGCCCGCCAGCAGCAGGGACAAGCCGTAGGCCCCTACGACGAGGCCGGCGCCGAGCGCCGCCAGGCGCCGCTGGACGGCAGCGGCCGACAGGTCCATGCGAGCCAACGCCATACCGGCGATCACGAACGGCATCCACGTGAGCGCCGGGTAGAAACCGGTGAGCAGCAGGTCGAGCACTCCCACCTCGCTGAGGTGGCGGAGCGGGTCGTAGGCGTTGATGCTCCGCTGGGCGGACTCGCTCAGCCCCATGGTCAGGACGTACGCCAGCTGCGGTGTGACGAGCGCGAGTCCCGCCGCGATCATCGCCAGGGTCGCCGCGCGCAGTCGTACCAGGGGCAGTGCGAGGAGGAAGTAGACGCCGTAGAAGCCGAGGATGATCACGCCCCCGTACTCCATCGCCATCACGGTGCCCAGCGCCAGCAGGACCACGGCGCGGATCGCGATACGGGCCTTCGCCTGCCGGCCGGCCAGGCCGGTCTTCGGCTCGCGGCGGCCGGCGAGCAGCATCAGGGAGAACCCGGCGAGGGTGGCGAACAGGACCGATGAGTGACCGTCCGACATGTACCGGATCCAACTGGCGACGCCGCTCGTCGCGGACAGCGGAGGGCCGATGTGCACGACGTACATGCCGAACACCGCCAACGCGCGGGCAAGGTCCACCCCGACCAGGCGTCCCATGGAGGGACCGCCGGGGGCCCGCCCGGCGGGCTCGGGCGAGGTTCGGGGCCGGGGAGGAGAGTTCTCCTGCGGAGCCGGCGTCTCCTGGGGCGGCTGTATCTGTGTCATACGGGAAATCTCACGGTGCCGTCAGGGAGCCGACCATCCGGCGGGCTTCGGCAACACCCCCGCCGACCGGCCGGGACCGCCCCGCCGACCGGCGGACCAGCACCCCGGCCGTCAGCGGGCCTGTACGGCCCGCCGCCCTACTTGATGAGGGCGTTCGCCACGACGACCGCCAGCCCGAGCAACGCGTCCACCATGCCGATCTTCAAGGCGGAGCCCCATGTGCGACCGGCAGCGCGGGCCGCGAGCAGGCCCCAGGCGAACAGCAGCACCACGTTCACGGCGAAGGCCACGTACTCGATGCCCGCCGAGGGCCACCACCCCCATGCCGCGCCGAGCAGCAGGACCAGTGTCGGCGCCGTCGCCACCACCAGCGGCCACTCGGACAGCAACAGCCGCACCGTGGCGCGGACACCGTGATGGGTCCGGTCGCCGCGCAGGGCGATCAGGTGTGCGTAACCGTGCGCCAAGGCCGATGCGACGGCCGTGACCAGGAGCCACTGGGCGCTGCTGAACCGGTCGGCGGGCGCCGTCTCTCCCTGTTCCGTCAGGGCGGCCACCATGGAGCTGGCCAGTACCGCCCCGTACACGCCCCCGAACAGCACATGGGGCCGCGCCGCACAGCGGCGCAGAGCACGGACAGGTTGACGCACGTACAGGTGGGGCATGGCTGGGTGATCCTCGAACGGTTCGGAAATCGACTGCGGCCCGCAGACTGCGGCGGGCCCACGGACCGACCCCACCGGACGAGAGCCGCGGACACCATCCGCCGAGCCTCGCCCACCCGCCCGCCGATGGGCCGGAGCGCTCCCCCCGAGCGGCTGGAACCGGCCTGCCGGGTGGCGGGTATCCACGGCTGCCGCACCGTCGCGCGCCGTGCCGAACGTACTGTCGACAGCAGGCGATCACCGGACGGGTCGCCGAAAGCTGGGCAGAGCAGACGAGTGTGAGGCGGAACGCCGGTGATCCGGGTAGTGGTGGTGGATGACGAGGCCCTGGTGCGATCCGGGTTCGAGCTGATCCTGAACGCCTCCGACGGCATCCAGGTCGTGGCGACCGCGGAAGGGGCGCAGGCCGCCGACGCGATCCGGCGCGAGCACCCGGACGTCGTGCTCCTCGACATCCGCATGCCGGACGTGGACGGCCTGACCGTCCTGAAGGAGATCCAGACGCTGCCCGAGCCGCCGACGGTGGCCATGCTGACCACCTTCGACACCGACGAGTACATCCTGACCGCGCTGCGCTCGGGAGCCGCTGGCTTCCTGCTCAAGGACACCGAGCCCGAACAACTCGCCCAACTGGTACGCACCCTGGCCGCGGGCGGGGTAGTCATGTCCCCGAAAGCCTCGCGGGCTCTGCTGCGCGGCCATCCGGGGGCGGGCACGCCCCAGGACGCGGGCGTGGCGCGCGTGCATCTGCTCAGCGACCGCGAACGTGACGTCCTCGTCCTGATCGCGGAAGGACTGTCCAACGCCGACATCGGCACCCGCCTCCATCTGAGCGCGGGCACCGTCAAGGACCACGTCAGCTCGATCCTGACCAAGCTCCGGGTCGCCGGCCGCGTCCAGGCGGCGCTCCTCGCGGAGCGTGCCGGACTGCTCGGCGACGACGGCGCCGACACGGCACGGGACAAGGCGCGATGAGTGCGGGTGCGGGTCGGGCACTGTGGCGGCGGACGCCGCCCTGGGCCGTCGACGCGGGCCTCGTCGTGCTCGCCGCGCTCGACGCCTGGATCAACCTCGACGACGAGGCGACACCCCTCATGTGGGCCTGCGCCGCCCTCGGCAGCGCCGGACTGCTCCTGCGCAGGCGCTTCCCGCTCGCCGTCTTCCTGCTGACACTGCCCATGCTGCTGTTCATGGACGTGGGAGTCGCGCCGATCGCCGCGCTGTACACACTGGCCGCGCGCACCCGAAACCGCCCGCTGCTGGCCGGCTGCGCCCTGCTGAACGCGGCGGCGAGCACCCTCGCCTGGCCCCTGTCCGACACGTTTTCCGGCGACGCGTTTCCCGGTGACCGGACCTGGACGCTCATCCAGTTCGTCTACACGCTGGCCATGGCCTTCGCCCCGATCCTGTGCGGCCAGCTCGTGCAGGCCAGACACGACGTGGCCCGCCAGCTCGTCGAGGTCAAGGAGGCCCGCGAACACGAACGCGCCCTGTACGCCCAGACCGTCCTCGCCCGCGAACGCGCCCAACTGGCCCGCGAGATGCACGACGTCGTCTCCCACCAGGTCAGCCTCATCGCCGTACAGGCCGGGGTCCTGCAGGTCGCCGCCAAGGACCCCGACGCCCGCGACGCCGCCCGCGCCATCCGCACCCTGAGCGTGAACACCCTCGACGAACTCCGCCACATGGTCACCCTGCTGCGCGCCTCCGGCGGCAAGGAAACCGAACTCACCCCCCAGCCCACCCTCGCCGACCTCCAGCAGTTGATCGCCAACAGCGGCATTGAGACCACCCTGACCGGCGGGCTCCCGCCCGGCATCAGCACAACCGCCCAGCGCACCGTCTACCGCACGGTCCAGGAAGCCCTCACGAACGTACGCAAGCACGCCCCCGGCGCCCGCGCCGAGGTACGCCTGTGGCACGACACGCAGCACTTCGGCGTCACCGTCACCAACACCGCCCCCACCCGCCCGTCCGTCGCCCTGCCCAGCGCCCGGCACGGCCTGATCGGCCTGAGAGAACGCGCCGAACTGCTCGGCGGCGCCCTCATCGCGCAACCCACGGCACACGGCGGATTTGAGATCGAACTACGGGCCCTCACCCAGCCCGCCTGAGCCGTCGTTTCGCCTCGATCCAAGGGACGCGAAGGGCACGCCGCCCTCAAATCGGCCCAGACCAGTATTGCGGCGCGCCCGTACGGTCGCCGGCCTCCCGGACGGCTTCCGCCTCTACGACCTTCGTCACACCGGCCACGCCGGCCAGTACCTTGCGGCCGGCCTCGACGACCTGGTCCGCGCCGAGCGAGCGAAGCACCACAACGGCAAGGATCACGTCACGGGGTTGGTGAAGTCGCGCGGGGTGCCGGAGGCCGGGCTGATGGTCGCGCCCTGGGCGAGGGTGAACTGCGGGGCGAGCGTGGTGAGGTCGGTGCCCTCGGTCAGCGGAAGGGTGATTTTGCTGCCGACGTCGTCGACGATGGCGTCGATCTTCAGCCGGGGGGTGGTTGGCCGCGCCGATGCCGGACCCGACGGAACCGGGGGTGAGGGTGACCGACGTGTTACGGGCCTTCTCCACGCCGTCCTCGTAGAGGACGCCCGTGGTGCCGGTCTGGGTGTAGGTGACGTGCTTCCAGACCGAGCGCTGCAGCGCGGCGGCGGTCCGGGTGTTCTGCTCGGTGGACGAGTTCCCGGAGGCGATCGCGGTCCTGAACGAGTTGCCGGTGGTGAACAGGTACAGGTACCCGTTGAACGTCAGCCCCTGCCCGTTGCCCGACCAGCCCGCGGTGCCGTTGACGGTGCCGTTCCTGCCGTGGTCCGAGGAGTCCACCGCCACGGTGCCCGAGGTGGCGTCGAGTTCGTACCAGAGAGCCAGGTCGTCGGTGATCTCCGTCGCATGGGCGGGGGCCGCCGGGCCGGCAAGGCCCATGAGCAGTGCGGCGACGGCCGCGGCGGCCCCCGGTCGGGTCAGCTCGTCAGACGGAAGGTGGCGTCGCTGCGCCCCGTCGCGGTGGTGATCGTTTCGAGCTTCAACTGGAACGCGTAGTGGCGGATGTACCGGTCGGGGTGGTTGTACGACTGGAACGACGACCAGGCCGAGTCGGCGAGTCCGGCGACCTGCCGGAAGGTGGCGTCCTCGGCGAACTGGGTGGTGCCGTCGTTGTGCACGAGTTGGAAGTCGGATCCGTCGCTGCGCAGGTAGTAGCCGGGGAAGTTGACCGACTCGAAGGAGATGGTGCCGGAGCCGACGAGGCCGGGTCGCGGCCGGAACTTGGCGTCGTCGTCGGTCACGTTCTGGTCGATGCGCACGTCGAAGTTGCTGTGCCGCACGTAGCGGTCCTGGAAGTTGAAGGACTGCAGCCGCTTGGCCGGGACGTTGGCCCAGCGCGTCTGGATCCGGGCGTCCTCGGCGGCCGTCAGGTTCAGGATCGAGCCGTGGCGCTTCTTGGTGCCGCCCATGGAGTAGGTGCCCGACGTCGGGAGTTGGTAGGTGCCGACGGCGGACGGGTTGGTCGTCGCGACCGGCATGTATCCCTTTCCGGCCGCGTACTGGTCGAGGTAGAGGGTCCACTCGTTGCGGTCGCGGAACTGCATCCACATCGGCCCCTCGACCTGGGAGCCGGTCAGGCCGATGCCGGAGAGGTTGCCGATGTTCGTCCAGGTGCCGAGGATCGAGTTGCTGCCCTCGAGCGTGATCTGGCCGTCGCCGGAGGCGCGTACGTAGCGGTAGGTGCCGACGCCGGCGGGGACCTCGACGATCTGGGTGTCGATGATGCCCTGGGTGCCGGGGCGGTCGATGTAGATCTGCGGGGTCGTGATGGTGTGGAAGTCGGAGGTGCGGGCGTAGTAGATGCGGTGCTTCAGCACGCCGTTGAGGGTGGCGTTGGTCGCCCAGTACAGGACGTAGCTGTTGGTCGCCGAGTCCCAGATCGCCTCCGGGGCCCAGGCGTTGCGCCCGTCGGGGATGGCGCCCGCGACGTTGAGCAGCCACGGCTGCGACCAGGTGACCAGGTCGCTCGACTCCCACACCACGAAGTTGCGGCTGCCGTTGGAGGTCGAGTCCCCCCACGACTGGCCGCAGCCGATGCAGAGGTCGGTCGCGATGATCCAGTACTTGCTGCCGTCGGGTGATCGGACGAGGGCGGGGTCACGCACCCCGCGCGTACCCACCGTGGACCGCAGGGTCATCCCGCCGCCGTTGAGATCGGTCCAGTTCAGACCGTCCGCGCTGTACGAGAAGTACATCTGCTGGCCCGTCGATCCCTCCCCGATGAAGTGCGTCATCAGGTACCCCGGGTCGGCGGCGGCGGCCCGCTGGGGTGTGGTCACGACTTGGGCGGTGAAGAGCAGGCAGGCGGCGACGAATATCGCTGCCAGCCGGGAGAGAACCGCGGGCATATGCGTTCCTGTTCTTAGTGCGGTGCCGTGATCAGGTGCAGGGTGGGGGTGGAGGGTGAGGCCCGGCGTCCGTGCCGTTTGGGAGGTGCCGGATCCGTGGGGTGGAACGTTGCGTTTTGCGTGGTCAGCGGCCGAGGTGTCGCGGGTTTCGCGTGGGCGCGGCGGTGACCGGAACCCCGCGGTGGCGGGCCGGGTGACGAGACAGCGGAGAGGGCCGACAGAGCTGTCACAGGAGTGAGTCGGTGCCGGGCGCGCGGCACGGGCTGTCCCTTCTGACAGCCGCGGTTCGAAAAATCGAACAATGTTCGCAAGGTCGTGCAGAAGATAAGTGTCGGCCGAGAGTACGTCAATGGAACTGGCCGGTACGGCCCCCGAGCCCGCGCACCTGACCGCCCGCCGCGGTGGAACCCTCCGCGCCCCATCCCCTCGAACTGCGCGGACCTCCCGACACCACTCGGGCCGCTCGCGAAAGTTCCGGTTGCACGGCCGTTGACATGGCCCCTGCGCCGGGGCCAGGATCCCGTCTGCAAACACATGACTGAAACGATTCAATCCCTCTCCGGAAGCAACAACTCCGCCGCTTCTCACCCCGGGCTGCTGACGCGTTTGCCGTCCTCTCCGCTCTCCGCACGTCTCCTAGGAGCTCCGCGATGCACGATGTGACGCGCCGCAACATTCTGCGCTCGGCCATAGCCGTGGCCCTGGCCCCCACCCTGGGTTCCCTGGCGCTGCCCGGGCTCGCGCCTGAGGCCTCCGCGGCGGTCTCGTGGACCGCGAAGTGGATCTGGGCGCCCTCCAGTTCGGCGAACCAGTGGGTGGCCTTCCGTAGATCGTTCACCCTGGGCTCCGCGCCCTCGAAGGCCGTGACCCGGATCGCGGCCGACTCGAAGTACTGGCTGTGGGTCAACGGCACCCTCGTGGTCTTCGAAGGCGGCCTCAAGCGCGGTCCGAACCGGACGGACACCTACTACGACGAGATCGACCTCGCCCCCTACCTGACGAGCGGTACCAACACGGTGGCGCTGCTGGTGCAGTACTTCGGCAAGCAGGGCTTCTCACACAGCAGCAGCGGCAAGGGCGGTCTGCTGTTCCAGTCCGACATCGAGACCGGTTCCACCACCACCCGGCTGGTCAGTGACACCGGATGGAAGCACAAGGTCCACCCGGGTTACTCGAACAACACCACCGGCACGCAGGTCAACTTCCGGCTGCCGGAATCGAACGTCTACTACGACGCCCGCAATGCCGCCGCCATGGCCGACTGGCAGTCCTCCGGCTTCGACGACAGCGCCTGGAGCGCCCCCACCGACTTCGGCGCCGCCGGCGCCGCGCCCTGGAACGGCCTCGTCGAGCGGCCGATCCCGCAGTTCCGCTACTCCGGCCTGAAGTCCTACACCAACGCCTCCTCACTCCCGGCCACCGGCCAGGGTTCCACAGCGATCTCGGCCACCCTGCCGTCCAACATCCAGGTCACCCCGTACCTGAAGGTGGACGCCCCGGCCGGCGCGGTGATCGGTATCCAGACCGACCACTACGACGACGGCAAGGGCCTGGTGGGCATCGACCAGAAGACCATTTTCAACGTCCGCGCCACCTACGTCTGCGCCGGCGGGGTCCAGGAGTTCGAGGCCCTGAGCTGGATGAGCGGTACGGCGGTGCGGTACACCATCCCGGCGGGCGTGACGATCCTGGATCTCAAGTACCGGGAGAGCGGCTACGACACCGACTTCGACGGGTCGTTCACCAGCAGCGACGCCCTCTTCGACACCGTGTGGACCAAGGCCGCCCGCACCATGTACGTCAACATGCGGGACAACTACATGGACTGCCCGACCCGCGAACGCGCCCAGTGGTGGGGTGATGTGGTCAACCAGCTGAAGGAGGGTTTCTACACCTTCGACACCAAGTCCCACGCCCTCGGCAAGAAGGCCATCGCGCAGCTGGCGGCCTGGGGGAAGGACAGCGGGGCGCTCTACTCCCCGATGCCCTCGACCATCTGGACCGCCGAGCTGCCCAACCAGATGCTCGCCTCGGTGTGGTCGTTCTGGACGTTCCACCTCTACACCGGTGACACGAGCACCGTCACCGGCGCCTACCCGGCGGTGAAGAAGTACCTGGACCTGTGGGGCCTGGGCAGCGACGGTCTGGTGGCCCACCGCAGCGGGGACTGGGACTGGCAGGACTGGGGCAGCAACATCGACACCCGCGTCCTGAACAACTGCTGGTACTACCTGGCCCTGGACACCGCCGCCAAGCTCGCGGCCCTCAGCGGCAACGACGGCGACGTCGCCGGCTGGCAGGCCCAGCGCGCCAGCATCAAGGCCAACTTCGACTCCCTGCTGTGGAACGCCACGAAGAACGAGTACCGCTCGCCCGGCTACAACGGTGACACCGACGACCGGGGCAACGCCCTCGCCGTCGTCGCGGGCCTGGCCGCGCCCAGCCACTACCCGTCGATCACCAACGTGCTGCGCACCCACCTCAACGCCAGCCCCTACATGGAGTTCTACGTCCTGGAGGCGCTGTATCTGATGGGCGCGGCCACGGTCGCCGAGGAGCGGATGCGCAACCGCTTCGCCGCACAGGTCACCGACCCCGACTGCCACACCCTGTGGGAGGTGTGGGTCAAGTCGGAGGGCACCGACAACCACGCCTGGAACGGCGGCCCGCTGTACGCCCTGTCCGCCTACGCCGCGGGTGTGCGCCCCACCACGGCGGGCTGGGAGACGTACGAGGTGATCCCGCAGACCGGCACCCTCACGAAGATCAATACGGTGACGCCGACCGTCCATGGTGACATCCGCTTCGGCATCACCCGCGACGGAACCCAGGCGACCCTCACGCTCACCTCGCCGAGCGGGACGACCGCCCGAGTGGGCGTGCCCACCTACGGCGGCTCCCAGACCGTCATCAAGGCGAACGGCACCACCGTCTTCACCGGCGGCTCCTCCACCGGCAGCGTCAGCGGTCTGAGCTCTGACGGCAAGGACTCCTCGTACGTCTACTTCAAGGTCCAGCCGGGCACCTGGACGTTCACGGCCACCGGCACCGGCCGCCTCGACAACCTCGCCCTGGACCGGCCGGTCACCAGCAACAACAGCCTGGAGAACAGCAGCTGGGGCAAGAACCGGCTCACCGACGGCAAGCTCACCAGCGTGAGCGGCGCCCGGGGATACACCAGCAACGAGTTCACCTCCGCCGACGTCGGCGCGAACCCCGTCTGGGTGGAGATCGACCTCGGCGCCGACACCGACCTCGACGCCGTTCGCCTCTTCCCCCGCACCGACATCCAGGCGGCCGGGGGTGGGACCGCGGGCTTCCCCGTCGACTTCACGATCCAGACCCGCCCCGACGGATCCGGCACCTACACCACCGCCCGCACCGTCACCGGCCAGGCCAACCCGCAGGGGCTTGTCCAGACGTACGGCTTCAGGACCACCACCGCCCGCTATGTCCGCCTGCAGGCCACCAAGCTCGGCACCCCGGCGTCCGACGAGTCCGCCAAGTTCCGTCTGCAGCTCGCCGAACTCACCGTTCCGACCGCCGCGACGACCGTGAAGGCCAACTGCACGCTGGAGAACAGCGACTGGGGCAAGACCCGGATCCTGGAGGGCACGACCACCAGCGTGACCGGCGCCAAGGGCTTCACCACCATCGACTTCGCCTCTGCCGACGTCAGCGCCACACCCGTGTGGATCGAGGTCGACCTCGGCGCCGACCGGTCCATCGGCTCCGTCACCCTGCACCCGCGCACCGACACCGGCGGAGCCGGCGGCGGCACGGCAAACTTCCCCGTGGACTTCACGGTGCAGACCCGCGCCGACGGATCCAGCACGTACACCACCGCCCGTACCGTCACCGGCCAGGCCGACCCGGGCGGTGCCGCCCAGACCTACACCCTCACCTCGGCCACCGGCCGCTACCTGCGCCTGAGGGCGACCAAGCTCGGCAAGCCGGCCACTGACGAGAGCAACAAGTACCGCCTGCAGTTGGCCGAGATAGGCATCAAGTAGCACGCCAGGGCCACACACCCGCCCCGCACGCACTCGTGTGCAGGGCGGGCAGCCCTGGCGAACAGCAGCGAACAGCACCCTCCGGTGCGTCCTCACCGAGCTGACCCACGGGCGCGGGCTTCGCCATGGTCGCGACCAGCAGACAACGGTACGCGCCGGCGGCCGTGGTTCTCTCCTGGAGGGTCGAACGCCGCGATGAGAGTGGACAGTTCGGCCGACAGGTCGTCGGAACGGGTCCACCAGGCGCCGCTCACCGGGCCGGGCGGGAAGGTCGGCGGGCGCAGGGTGAGCCGGGCGGGCCGAAGGAGAGGGGTGAATTCGGTCGGACGAGGCGCGTTGACCGGTGGGCGCGTTCATGTCGCGGCCCTTGCCCCCGGGCCGCGTTGCGACGGACCGGCGTCGCGGTGCGCCGAGAACGACATCGACGGGGAGCCGGCGTACGGGCAACTTCCACCGCCGTAGTGCGCCGGCCATGACGTACACCTGCTGAACCGGGGCGAGGGTGCGGGGCTGTCGAGGGTCCGCGTGGGTGCCTGGTTCTGAAGCTGAGCTCGACAATCGGTGGGCGGAAGTCCTGGGCGTGGGCGTTTCGGCGGCAGGGCGCTCGGGGACACGGTGAGCGGAGGTCGCGTCGCGTGCCGGTTCGGCAGTGAGCCAGCGTTCAATTCGTCCGCCCGCTCTGCCGTCCGGCTGAGACAGCGGACGGCAGAGCTGTGCCTTCGATCGGACCGCCGCGGCGGCGAGTGCCTTGTCCAGAGCGTTGCGGATCACATCCCAGACCGCGGCTCTCCCGCCCGGGTCGTTGATGCCGGAGCGGAATGGCGAGGACGACAGTTCGACCACTACCCCAGGACACCGTTCTCGTGCACCCTGCGATGAGGAACCGGGCCGCCCGATGGGCGCTGTCGGGGTCCGTCGCGACGATGCCGAACTCGGCGAGCCCACCCACAGGTGGGTCTCCTGCTGCCGGTACGGGAGCCGGTGGACGTACCGAGGACCACCGCTCATCGGCGCCCGGGCCGCTGCGTTCCCGGTGTCCCGCCGCCGGAGAAGGGCCGCTCACGGTCCACGAGGCCGCGCTCGGCGCGATGCCCGGGCCAGGACCGCCGTGACGCCACCGCCGCCAGGAGGCCAGGGGGCTGACTCGCGCCGGTTTCACTCACCACGCGGAGTAACGTGGTGAAGGCACCTTCTGATCCCGTACTCGCCGGACACGCCGAACCTCGAAGACGGGCAGGTTCCTCATGGTCGACTCCGACACACCCCGTGGTTCACGGCATCTGCCCAATGCTGATCTTTCCGACCTCCGGCCGGGGAGCGCACTGCTCCGGCTGAAGACGACGCAGTCGCGCGCGGGCATCCTCGACGGGGCGTGGTGGCCGCGGTCCCGGGACATCGGTGCCGAGCTGCCCGCCCTCGTGACGGCCCTCACCGAACACCTCGGTCCCGTCACCCGAGTAGGGCTGGATGCCGTGGCCTGGGAAGGGCTCCCGACGCGGATCGTCGTCGACGACCGTGTGGTGCACATCGACTCCTTCGCCGTCGGTGACGACACTGTTCTGATCACTCGGGGGGCAGAGGACGTCTTCTCGTTGCTGGTGATTCCGCCGAACGCGACACCCGAGGCCGCGCACGCCGCCATGGCCCAGGCTGTCCGGCCCGACAACGTCACCGGGGCGGAACAGATCCTCATCGACACCGGGACCGGGAGCGCGGCGCCCTGAGGGACACCCTCATCGTCACCATCGAGCCGACCACGGGATCGCGGGCCGGAAGAGCCGGACGAGTGCCTCTCCCCTGCCGAGCCGGCAGATCCGGCGGCCGGGTTGCCGCGGTTCGCCGTGCGCCTCACCGTCATGCAGGCGAACGGCAGATTCATCCCGGAGCTGATCGCCGGGCATTGTCCGGACTGGTGGCGGCGAGATACAGGCGGGTGGGGCTGCCCGGCGCGGCGGAGTGCCACCGGTCCGCCGCGGGTGTCCGGGAGCGGTTGCAGGTGTCGGTGAGGGCGCCTTGTGCGGAGGCGCCGACGCCTGGCCTGTCGACGCCCGTCGCACGGGCCCCGCGGGAAGCATCCGTCGCCGGGCGTCCTGCGCGGTGGCGAGGGGAGACCGGCGAGCCCGCCGACGTCAGGCGGGGGAGCTCAGCGCACCGGTCATGAGCGGCTCGGCATCCTCCTCGGTGGTGTCGGGCGGCACGACCAGGAGGTCCCAGCGGCCCTGGCCGGGAGCGAGCAGGACCACGGTGTTCGGCGAATGTCGTGCGACGGCCTTGCGCAGTCGTACGACCTTGTTGCACACGAGCATCCGGCCCGGTGCCGCGGACCAGGCCGCTCCGTTCACAGTGATGCCCGCGATGTGACCCCAGGCGCGGGGCAGTCCGGCGAGCAACTGCGGAAGCTCCGCCAGGAGGTCGTCGGAACGGGGCCACCACACGCCGTCGAGGCGGCGCGGCAGGGTGCCGGCGGGTGCGAGGCGCAGACGGAGGTGAGGGCTGGTGGGCGAGGGCCGTGGCGCTGTGGTGGTCATGAGGGTTCCTTCAGGTGCTTGGGAGCGGTTGGTTCGGGTCGGGCGCGGCGGTCGAGTCCCGGATGGATGTCGCCTCCGTCCCCTGTGTACGTGCCGCTCCAGTGAGCCGGGCGACTCTGCCTCAACGCCTCGTGGCGGCCGGTCTCTTGTGCGTGGTCCGGGGGCGGCAACCGTGTGGGAGCCGGTGCACGAGGAACGCAGCCATGCCGAGGGCGGTGTCCGGCGCGTTCGCGTCCTGCCGGTCAGTCAACCGAATACAGCGGACCGCTGTGCCAAGGGGCGACGGCGCCGGTCGTGAAGAACCGCAGGACGGTCCCGCGCGGGTCGGGCTCCGGCTGAGAGCCGGTGGCGGGGAGACCCCGCGCGGCGCCGGGCTGCCCGCTCGGGCGAAGGCGGGAGGGGCGAGAAGGCCGCGAGGGAGGGGAGGAAAGGGGCGCCGAGGAGCGCTGTGGGCGAGCCGTGAAGGGTTCAGGGGCCGAGGCCATCATGCCGACCTGTCTCGGGAGAGCCCGCGGTGCAGCGGGTCTTCCGGCGAGTGTGTCTCGCCGAGGACGAGACCGGCGCGGGAGCCGGTGTGCGACATGCCCTCAGTACGTCCACCGTACTCCGTGGCTCCCTGCGATCCCGGCCGGCGGCAGCGGACGGCGCCGCCGCACCCGGCCCACCGCTCTGGGCACCGTCCGGCCACGGTCCACCGCGGGGCATCGCAGCCGGGAGTACGGTGGAGGACACCGAGAGTTCCTCGCGCACCGGCTCCGACACGGTTGCCGCCCTCGGCGAGCGACGACACCGGGCCCGGGTTCGTCCGTGCCCGGGGCAGGGCCAGCCCTATGACCGTGAACGTGCCGGTTCCGTCGACGAGCACCGAACTCCTCGGGGGGCACGTCGGCCCGGACCGGCGAGGTACCCGCAAGCAGCGTCGGCCGGGGCCGGAGCGAGGCTCGTCCCCACGCGCGGGTGAACGTGTCCGTGAGCTGACCCGAGGTCAGATCGAGGACCGCGTAGGAGAGTTGGGTGACCTGTACGCAACGACCTCGGGCGGTGGCCCCTGGGCGTGGAACCAGGCCCGCAGCGCCTTTCTGCGCCGGCTGGCGGCAGACGTGCGCCGACCGGGATTCGAGTTGGTGATCGCGGAGTCCACCGAGCTGACCGGATGCGCGTACGGCTTCCCCGTACGCGGCGACGGGCCCTGGTGGGAGGGCCTGGACGGATATCTGCCCGGGAGCCTGCTGCGCGCCGCCGCCTGCGGACACCTCTTCGTGATCTCCGTGATACTCGTTCCGCCCCAGGTGCGCAGAGAGAACCAGGACCGTCCCTGGAACCTTGCCCGGCGCCTCCAGAAGCGGCTGCTCACCGACCATGGCGCCGCGCTCGGCGTCATGCTGGTGAGCCGCTCCGACAGCAGGACCGCCGAGGCGTTGCGGTCCTGGGGGTGGCGGTACGTCGAAGGCGACGCACCCCGGACGTCAGCGTTCCCACCGGGGCCTTTCCGTGTGCTGATCCTCGGAGCCTGAACACCCGTCGTTCGTCACTGCGTCGGCAGACGCAGGGCGAGCAGAGCCACGTGGTCGGTGCTGCGGGGCGGCATACGGGCGAGCAGCCGGTCGCACAGCGTGTCCAGTGGCGCGTGGGCGAGCGTCAGGGCATGGCGGCGTAGCCGGTCCAGGCCGGTGCCGAAGTCGCTGCCGGGGATCTCGATCAGGCCGTCGGTGTAGAGCAGCAGGGTGGAGCCCGGGGGCAGGGGCTGTGTGGCGTTCGGCCGGCCCTCGCCGGTGCCCATGGGGGCGCCGAGGACCAGCCCTGTCCAGCTTCGAGGTACTGCGCCTGCCCTCCGGGTCAGGAGGAGCGGCGGCGGATGTCCCGCGCTCGTCCACCGCAGTGTCCGGCCCTGCGCAGGCGCAGTGGGATGGCATGTTTGCCCAGGTGCCCCGTCGCGGGGGGCTGCGCGACGAACGCCGATCATCCCTTGCCACCGCCTGGCGGCCGGTTCGGACTGGTGCCTTCGGGGCGAAGGTTCCGGGCGGGGCACAAGGGACCGTTTCTCCGCTGGCCGTACGAACCGTTGGGCCTGTCCGGGGAGTAGGCTGAAATCACCGAGGATATTTCGCGCACCGGCTTCCAGGCTCGTGTCGTTTTCGGCGATCGAATACGCCGGGCCGGTTGCGGTCGGCCCGGGGCAGGGTCCGCGTCATGACTGCGACCGTTTCCCTCCCGCCGACAGCCGAAGCCGATGACCGTTCGTTCTCCTCGTCCGCTCTGCGTCTGTCGCTGGCTCCCACAGGCCCCGCACCGGCGCTTCTGGACGGCGCATGGTGGCCCCGCTCCCGCGATCTCGGGGCCGAACTCCCCTCCCTGGCCGCCGTACTGGATTCGTCGTGGGGGCGGATCACCCGGGTCACGGTGAATCCCACCCACTGGCCGGTCGTTCCGCGCAAGGTGCCCGTCGCCGGGCACGTCGTGAAGGTGGGCTGGTTCCTGGCCGAGCAGGACCCGCACGAGCTGCTGTTGCTCTCGTACCGTACGGGCCGCTGGAACCTCCTGGTGGTCCCGCCACAGACGACTCCCGTCTCGGCCGCCTGGCTGATGGCCGCCGCGAGCGACCCACTGGGCACCTCGACCGCGAGCCGGTTGATGGAGGAGGCGGCGCGCCGGCGGACGGTGTACGAGGCCGACCGGTCCCTGGAAGCGGTCTGGGACTCCGAAGGAGGACATGCGGCCCGCGATCCGGCCGCACGTCCACGGATCCCGGCCGTGACCGCCGTGACCGCCGTGACGCCGCATCAGCCGACGGGGAGGTGAGGACCGTGGAGACGTTCGTGACCGTGATCGTGGTCCTGGCGATGATCGCCTTCGGGGTGCTGCTCATCCATCTGCTCAACGCGCAGCACAGTGACCGCATGGCCGCCTTCCATTACGGCCGTTCCGGGATGCCTGTCCCGGGCCCGGCCCTGTCGGCTCCGCGGAAGGCCCGCGGCCGGGCGAGAGGGAGCGGCACCGCAGGCCGCCGTGACCGTCACGACGACGGGTCCCACCGGGCCGGCCGGCCGAACCAACGGCGCCGCCCGAACTGACAGCACCGCCCGCAGCCCAAGCCCCCGGCCGCAGCACGATGCCCCCCGCTGGACGCGGACCTTCCCTCCGGCCCGTGGCGCATCCCGGACGATCGATCCGTCACCCGTCACCGTGCTCGCCAACCCAGGCTGCCGGACCGGCCGTTCACCCGTCACAGCGCACGCCCCACCCCGTATCGACGGCACGCCACGAGGGCCGAACCCGAATGGAACCAGGCCGAGCCACGTGGCACCGTCCGACGGCTACTTCGTACGTCGAACCGAGGAGCCATGCCCCTTTCACAACTGAACGCCCACCAGCACGACCAGGCCACCCGCGCGCTGGTCACCCTCGCCGGAGAGATCGACCTGGCCACCGCCCCGCTCGTGCGCACCGCACTCGCCGCATGTCTGCGCGACGGCATCCGCACCACCGACGTCGATCTCACGGCGGTCACCTTCTGCGACGCCGGCGGACTCAACGCCTTCCTCACGGCATCAGGGCCGGCCACCGATGCCGGAACGACCCTGCGACCGCACTACCCGCCGCCGACCCTGGCCCGCATGATCGGGATCACCGGCTCCGGCTTCCTGCTCCACGAGCTCCACGCCGTTCGACCTCTGTCAGCTCGGGCAAAGCACAAGCCACGACGTCCTGGTCCGCGCTGAACGGGTACCCGGGCACAGTTCACATGTCTCGCCCCTGTTCATGCGTTCGTAAAATCTCGTCTTACATTTCGAACATGGATCGCGCTCCGCGAGATTCGAAGATGTCCGGAGCGTTAAGGCGGAGGCGCACGGTAGCGGCAAGTCAAAAGTCTTCGAAAAAAGTCCGCAAAAGTGGCATATTTGCTGCCGTTGCGTTCGGTGTCCGTTGCGCCCATTCAATGACTGAAGGGTGTACTATCGGCGTGCCCATGGTAATCCGACGGGGTCAATGATGCTGAAGGGGAGCGCATTATGGCAATCACCGAACAGCAGAGAAAAGAGCTCGCCGCCTTCCTTCGCAACCGACGCGAACGGGTTGCGCCGGAAGCTGTCGGCATCAAGAATTCGTACGGGCGCCGCCGTACGCCGGGCCTGCGCAGAGAGGAGCTCGCGCAGCTCGCCGGGGTGAGCGTGACGTGGTACACGTGGCTCGAACAGGCCCGCAGGATCAGGGTGTCGAGCCAGGTCCTCAACGGTCTCGCGCGGGCCTTGCAGCTCGATGCGACGGAGACCGGGCATCTGTTCCGGCTGGCCGGTGAGTTACCGCCGGCGGGACGGGCGCCCTGCTCTCGGGAGCACATTCCGGAGCAGTATTTAACCTTCCTTGAATTCCAGGATCCGCTGCCTGCATTCATTGTGAATCACCGGTTCGATGTGCTGGCGTGGAATCAGGGATTCTGTGCACTGTTTCCCTATTTCGAATCCTTGGGACACAGTCGCCGCAACACCCTCATGATGATGTTCGATGAGCGGGCCCGGGAAATGTACCCGAACTGGGAGCAGGACGCCCTAGAGGCGGCAGCGCTTTTCCGTGCCCAGGCCGCCGATCAACTCGCCCATCCCGCATATGCGAAGATGATCGAAGACCTGCGCGTCGAGCACCCGGAATTCCAGGAACTGTGGGAGCGGCTCGACCTCGCTCCGTCCGTGCCGTCCGTACGCTGCTTCGACCACCCGACTCTGGGGCGGATCGAACTCGGTTATGTAAAGCTGCGGCTCGCGGGCGTGGACGCCACCCTCGTCGTCTACCAGCCCGTACTGGACAGCCGATTGATCGCCCGCTTCCGCGATCTGGTCGAGGAGCGGATCAGGGTGCGGCTCCGCTCGGTCGGAGGCTCAATCGGACGCTCGTACCGACAGAGCGTGCCGGAAGACATCCCGCGGATCCCAGACGGCCTTGGCCCGCTGGAGCCGGGGGTAATTCCCTTTGAAGTACAGCGTGTGCCAGGGAACGCCTGAGCTATTCCAGCGCGGATCGGCCAGATCCACGTCCGGATAGTTGATGTACGAGCCGTCGGTACGTGCGTCGGAGATGGGCACTCCGCCCGTCTCCACGTACAAATCCCGGTAGAGCTCACGGAGTCTGCGAATGTGCCGCTCGTCGTCGGCAGGATCGGTCCAGTACGTGCCGAGATAGCTCTTGAGGACCGAATCCCGTTGGGCGACGGCGGTCGCCGCGGGGTCCACCGTGTTGACCTTCCGGCCGTAGGAGAACAGCACCACCGTGGTATGACCGTCGTAGTCCGGGTCGGAGAGGCGCCGGAAGAGCAGTTCGGTCTGCGCGGCGGAATACGGCCGGCGCAGATAGGCGCCCTTGCTCTTGGAGCGTGTCAGCTCTCCCCTGTTCTCCACGTCCCGCTGGGTGGCCCTCAGCCAGGGCATGGCCGTGTAGGTGATCCGGCACGGGGTCCGTACCCCGCTGCCCACGGCGGCGATGTACTCCTCGAGCCGGTTCCGGGCGTCGGGAGTCGAGCCGTCCAGCTGCGCGCTGAGAGTGATCCGGCCGACCGCGTGCTGGTTGAGGTACAACGCGCTGTACAGACTCTCGTACGTCGGGTCCGTGCCGTCCTCCGTGCTGTGCCAGTCGCCGTGGTTGCGGACGAGCCTGGCGAAGTCCCGCTCGCTCAGCGACTCCCAGGGCCACTCCGCGGAAGCGAAGAGAACCGTCTTCGGGGGGCGGGGCAGCACATCCTGCGGGGCGTCCGAGGCTGCTTCCGGGGAGCGGAACCAATAGCGCGTCACCACTCCGAAGTTGCCGCCGCCCGCGCCGGTGTGCGCCCACCAGAGTTCGTGGTGCGGGTCGGAGGAGGCCCGGGAGGCGACCACGGTGCGCGCCTCACCCGTGCCGTCGGCGACGACGACCTCCACCGCCTCCAGGTGGTCGACGATCAGCCCGTGCCGTCGGCACAGCGCGCCGAAACCTCCGCCCTGGACGTAGCCGCCGAGCCCGACCGAGGGGCAGGTGCCGCCGGGCACGGCCACGCCCCAGTTGAGGTACAGGGAGCGGTAGACGGAGCCGAGCAGCGCGCCCGCGCCGATGCCGAAAGCCGCCCGGTCCTGGTCGTACGTGACGTCGTTGAGCTCGGACAGGTCCACGAGGGTGCGCACCGCCGGGTCGTCCACCAGGCCCTCCAGGCCGTGGCCGCCGCCGCGCACCGCGAGCCGCGACCCAACGCGCACGGCGGCGGTGACAGCCCGGCGTACCTCTTCGGCGGTACGCGGCACATGGACCCGGTCCGGCCGGCCGGTGAAGCGCGTGTTGCGTGACCGCGTGGTGAGGGAGGGGTAGCGGGGGTCGGCCGGGGTGATCGCCGGCACCCCCTGTGCCGGGCGGCCGGGCACGGCAAGGACGGGATCGGATATGTCAGTCATCGGTGGCGGCCGTCGCCTTTCGTGAGGTCGCTGCGCGGCGCACCGCCGCGTGGCCGAGGAGCAGGAGCAGGGCGCAGGTGCCCGCGGCGCAGCCGAGCAGGGCGGTGGCCGGCCAGCCGCCGTGCGCCCAGAGGGGGCCCGTCAGCGCGGAGCCCGCCGCACCGCCGAGGAAGTAGCAGGTCATGTAGACGGTCGTGACGCGGCTGCGCATCTCGTCGCCGACCTGGGCGAAGACCGTCGTCTGGTTGGAGATGTGTGCGGCCTGGACCGCGAAGTCGATCAGGAGAATCGCCGTGCCGAGCATGAGCAGTGAGGACGACAGGACCGACACCACGGCGAACGACACGGCGATGAGGGCGAACGCGGCGGCAGTGAAGACCCGTTGACGTCCCCGGTCGGCGAACCTGCCCGCCAGGTTGGCGCCGAGGGCGCCGCCCGCACCGAGCAGCCCCATCGCGCCGATCGCGGCGGAGCCGTAGTGGTAGGGCCCCTGGATCAGGCGGAGCGGCACGGCGGTCCACAGCACGGTGAAGGCGGCGAACCCCAGAGCGCCGTACAGGCAGCGCTCCACGATCACCGGCCGTGCCCGGACCAGGGAGAACAGCGAGCCGATGAGCTGGGCGTACCCGCGCGCGGTCAGGAGCGTCACGGGGGGCTGCGGGGGCAGGATGCGCCGCAGGACCACGACCACCCCGAGCATCAGGGCCGCCGCGCCCCAGAACACGGCCCGCCAGTCGACGAGGTCGGCCACCACTCCGGCGAAGGTCCGGCACAGCAGCGCGCCGAGGATGACGCCGGTCATCACGGTGCCCACCACCTGCCCGCGTCGTTCGGGCGGTGCCATGCCCGCGGCCTGCGGCACGATCACCATGGCGGCGACGCTCACCAGGCCGAGCAGGAAGAACAGGCCGACGAGGAGCGCGCCGTCGGCCCAGGGAATCACCGCGAGCACCGCGGCCGCCGTGGTCACCAGGACGGTGAGGAGCCGTCTGCGGTCGACGGCGTCGCCCAGCGGCACCAGCGCGAACAGGCCGAGGGCGTAACCGAACTGGGTGGCCGAGACGGACGAGGTGAGCGAGCCGGGCGTGCGGTGCAGCGAGGCCGCGAGCTCGGGCAGGATCGGCTGAAGGTAGTACAGGTTGGCCACGCACAGACCGCAGGCGGCCGCGAGCAGCAGCACGGTGATCCGGCCGACCCGCGGCCGCGGCGGCGCAGCGGGCCCCGCCAGGCCCGTCGCGCCGCCGTGCGCCGCATCGCTCACAGCGTGCCGCCGCCATCGACGTGCAGCACCGCGCCGGTCACGAAGGTGTTCTCCAGCAGGTGGAGCACCGTCGCCGCGACGTCGTCGGGCTGTCCGACGCGGCCCACCGGGGTGCTCTGCGCGGTCTGCTCGAAGAGCCCCGCACGGGCGTCTTCGGGCAGGAAGGACCAGAGCGGGGTGTCGATCAGACCACCCACGACGACGTTGACGCGCACCGGGGCGAGCTCGACGGCGAGGGAGCGGCCCATGCCGCCGATGCCCGCGTTGGCGGCGGCGGTCGCGCTCATGTCGGCGTACGACTTGAAGCCGGCCGCACCGGCGATCAGCACGATCGAGCCCTGGCCCGAGATCTTCTTGCCGGCGTGCCGAACACTCAGCAGCTGGCCGACGATCTTGGTGTCGAGGGCGGCGCGCACCGAGTCGAGGGACACGTCGTAGACGGATCCGACGGCCATGTCGCCGGGGCAGACGACGAGGTGGTCGAGGGAGTCGATGCCCGCGAAGAAGGCGGCGACGCTTCCCTCGTCGGTCACGTCCACGACACCGGTGGTGATGCCGTCGATCTCCTTGGCGGTCTGCTCCAGCTTGTCCGGTGAACGGGAGCCGACGACGACCTGTGCACCCGCGGCGGCGGCCTGCCGGGCCACCGCCTTGCCGATGCCGGACGAGCCGCCGATCACCACGACACGGGCGCCGGAGAGGGAAGAGGGGGAAGCGGACAAAGTTGTCTCCTGGTGACGAGCGAACGGGATGCGTGTCGGCCGGCCCGGAGATGACCGCCCGGCCGGAATCGACGCTGTCAGCTCGCGCCAGAGGCAGGGAGACGGAGTTTCATGCTAGTTGGAACACCACCTGGTTAGGCCTTCGCGGGAGGGCCACCATGGGCTGTTGTCGGGTGCATCGACCTGCCCGGCGCAATGGCGGTTGTTCCGATATTCCGAGGCGGTTCTCTGTGCGTACGGAAAGTCCCCTCCCACACGACCCGGTGCCGACGGTGCGCGGGCCGGTCGCCGCGGCGGACCTGGGTGTCACGCTCGCGCACGAGCATCTTTTCGTGCTGAGTTCCGAATTCCAGTCGAACTTCCCCCACTTGTGGGACCGTGAGGCCGGAGTGCGCGAGGCCGTGCGTCAATTGGAGCAGGCGTACGCGGCCGGGGTGCGGACCCTGGTGGACATGACGGTGCTCGGACAGGGGCGCGACATCGGCCTGGTGCGTGCCGTCGCCGAGCGCACCGCGGTGAACATCGTGGTCGCCACCGGTGTCTACAGCGTCGACGGCATACCGCTCTTCGCCCGCTTCCGGGGCCCCGGCGCCGCCATCGAGGCGGACGACCCGCTGATCGAGCTGCTCCTGCGGGATGTCACCACCGGCATCGCGGACAGCGGAGTCCGGGCCGGCCTGGTGAAGTTCGCCTGCGAGCGCACCCCGCCGGACGCGTCCGCGCACCGGATGGCCGCCGTCGTCGCCGAGGTGCACCGGCACACCGGCGTGCCGGTGGTGGTGCACTGTGACCCGTTCGAGGGCAACGGCGTCCACCTCGTGCGGCTCCTGGAGAAGGAGGGCGTGGCAGCGGGCTCCGTGGTCGTCGCGCACGCAGGGGACTCGGCCGACCTCAGGGGCCTGCGTGCCCTCGCGGACACCGGATGCGTCCTGGGCTACGACCGCTACGGCATGACACCCTTCGCCCCCGACGAGCAGCGCAACGCCACCCTGGCCGCGCTCGTCCGGGCAGGCCACACGGCCCAGTTGCTCGTCTCGCAGGACCACCCGGTGCACATCGACTATCTGACGGCCGAGCAGCGGGAACGTACGTATCCGGGCTGGAGCTACGTCCATCTCTTCGAGCGCGTACTGCCGCTTCTCCTGAAGGAGCCGGGTGTCGACGAGGCGACGGTGCACACCCTCCTCGTCGACAACCCGCGGCGCCTGCTCTCGGGGATCGCCGCGCCCCGCCCCTCCGGCGAGGGAACGGAGGCGCGGGATGCCGCCTGAGCCCTGGGAGGAGTTGGGGGCTGAGCTGCTCATCGACGAGGACCATGTCAAGTGCTGGGTGGAGACCGTACCCCCCGGCGAGCGGCGGCCCGCCCACACCCACCGCCACCCGTGGGTGACCGTCGTGCTCTCCGGGGCGCACGGTGAATCCCTGGACGAGAACGGCGAGTTGATCAAAGCCGTGTCGCTGGAGACGGGACAGGTGGTGCACAACCGCGGCGAGTCCCTGCCGATGCGGCACTACGTCCACAACCTCTCCGACCGGACTCTCGTCATGGTCGCCATCGAACTCCGCACGCCCGGCGCGCCGGAGGAAGGACCGAACTCATGAGCCGACACAAGGGCCCAGCAGAACGACCGTCGCCGAGCGCCCCCGCCCTGGTCACCGGGGCCACCTCCGGTCTCGGCCGGAGCCTCGCGCGGGCCCTCGCCGACCGGGGCTGGATCGTCCTGGTGCACGGCAGGGACGAGAACAAATGCACCGCCGTCGTCGATGAGTTGCGCGCGGCGGGCGGTACGGCCTATCCGTATGTCGCGGACCTCGCCTCGCTGGAGGAGGCCGCCGAGCTCGGCCGGCGGGTGGCCGCGGCGCACCCCTCGCTGGGGCTGCTCGTGAACAACGCGGGAGTGGGCGCGGGGCGTGACGCACGCCACCGCGAGCTGAGCCGGGACGGCTACGAACTGAGGTTCGCCGTCAACTACCTGGCGCCGGTGGTCCTCACCCGCGCGCTGCGCTCGCCGCTGCGTGCGGCGGGTACGGCACAGGTGCTCAACATCGGGTCGATCGGGCAGAGCCCCTTCGACCCGGACGACGTCCAGTTCACCCGGCGCTACGACGGCATGGAGGCGTACACCCGCAGCAAGTTCGCGCTGGCCGCCTTCACGTTCACGATCGCGGAGGAGTACGCCCGCGAGGGCATCAGGGTCAACTGCGTGCACCCCGCGAACTACATGGACACCACGATGGTCATCGAGGCCGGCGTGCGTCCCTGGTCCTCGGTGGCCGAGGGGACTGCCGCCGTGTTGCACGCCCTCGACGAGGGGGCCCGGGGCGTGAGCGGCCAGTACTACAACGAGAGCCGCCGGGCCAAGGCGCACCGTCTCGCCTACAGCGCCGGCACCCAGCAGCGGCTCACCTCCCTCACCGACCAGCTCATCGCTCCCGCGGAGCGGGCGAGCGGCACGTCCTGGTGACAGAAGGCGGACACACCGGGCGGGCCCGGGTGCGCTGATCGCACCCGGGCCCGTCCGGTGTTCTCAGTCCTCCTGGACCATGGCGAGCAGGTGCTCGGGGAAGCGCTCGCCCGCGAAGGCACCGGGCGGCGCGATCTCGTCGACCTCCCGCAGCACTTCGGGGGTAGGAGTGACGGCTCCCGCGGAGGCGTTCTCGTTCATGTGCGTACGCTTCTGAGCGCCCGGGATCGGTACGACCCCCTGCGCGACCAGCCACGCGAGCGCGAACTGTGCCGGTGAGCAGCCCAGTCGGGATGCCAGCTCGCCTATCCTGGCGACCAGCTGCTGGTTGACGTCGAGATTGTCCTCTGAGAACCGGGGCAGACCGCGCCGCATGTCGTCCGGGGCCAGCTCGGCCCCGGAGAGCTCGCCGGAGAGCAGCCCGCGGCTGAAGGGGCTGTAGGCGACGAAGCCGATGCCGAGTTCCCGCACCGTGGGCAGCACCGAGCGCTCCGGGTTGCGGCTGGCGAGGGAGTACTCGGTCTGCACCGCCGTGATGGGGTGCACGGCGTGCGCCGCGCGGATCGTCTTCGAACCGGCCTCGGAGAGCCCCAGGTGCCGTACCTTTCCGGCGGCGACCAGTTCCGCCATGGCGCCGACCGACTCCTCCACGGGCACCTGGGGGTCGACCCGGTGCAGGTAGTACAGGTCGATGTGATCGGTGCCCAGACGCTTGAGGCTGGCGTCGATGGCCTCGGCGATGTGCCGGGGACTCCCGTCGACCCGTACGCCGTCGGGGGTCCGGATCAGCCCGCACTTGGTGGCGAGCGTGACCCGGTCGCGGTGTCCGCCGGCCAGCGCACGGCCGACGATCTCCTCGCTCAGGCCGGCGCCGTACATGTCCGCGGTGTCGAGGAAGTCCATGCCCCGGTCCAGGGCTCCATGGATGGTGCGGATCGACTCGGCTTCGTCGCGGTCGCCGTAGAACTCGGCCATGCCCATGCAGCCGAGGCCGATCGCGGACACCTCCAGTCGACCGCCGAGCAGGACGCGGTCCAGGGTATGCGGTGTGGTGATGGTCATGCCTTCTCCTCGTGGGCTACGGGTGATGGGGCGAGGTGGTGGTCCCGGGAGCGCCCTGGCGGGCGGGCAGGAGCTGTTCGAGGCGGCGCAGGGCGGCGGTGTCGGCGAGGGCGGCGGCCGCGGCGACGACGCCGTCGGGACGTACGAGCACGGCTCCCGGCCGACGTGCGCCCAGGGCACGCGCGGTCCGCGCGTCCAGGTGCGTGCATACGGGCACGTCCCGCTCGGGGAAGGGGGTACGACCCGCGAGGACGAGCAGCGCGTGCCGCCCGTCGCGCAGCAGATCGTGGGTGCGGCCGCCGGACGGAAGGGGGATGTCCGGCAGCCGTGTTCCTGGGCCGAGCGGCCCGAGTGCGGGGCCCTCGGCGGGATAGCGCAGGTCCATCTGCGCGAAGCGGGACGGCAGGACGCGGTCGAGGACACCGCTGCGCTCAGCGGCCGACGCCGCGAGGTCGCGGGCCCGCTCGCGCCAGCCGCCCCAGGTCCACAGCCGGGTCTGCCGGTCGGTGTCGGTGACCACGGCGCGCGCGACATGCATGCGTTCTCGCTCCCACGCCCCGAGCGCGGTCTCCGGCAGCCGGCCACGCATCACGTCGGCGAGGCGCCAGGCCGCTTCGTGGGCGTCCTGGATGCTGGTGTTCAGGCCCTGTCCGCCGGCCGGGCTGTGCACATGCGCGGCGTCGCCCGCGAGCAGCACCCGCCCCTCGCGGAACCGGTCGGCCATCTTGCGGTGGACCTGGAAGTGGCCCGAGCCGGTGACGGAGGCCAGCTGCAGGGGAACCGGGCTGCGCTCGGCGGCGATCGCCCGCACGGTCTCCTCTACGTTCGCCTCGGTGGCGCCTTCGGGGGCGCTGCCGAAGACACGTATGAGGCCACCGGGGAGACCGACGACGACCAGTACGCCCGTGGGGCCCATGAAGTAGTGCGCCTCGGCAGGCGCGAGCGGGGTCTCCCACTCCCCGTCGACGAGGACGAACGACTGGGGGTAGGTCGACCCGGTGAAAGCGACGCCGAGCTGCTCGCGGACCGCGCTGTGCGCGCCGTCGCAGCCGAGCAGCCGGCCCGTGCGGTGGACGGTCCCCGACAGGTCGGCCTCCACTCCATCGGCGTCCTGCGCGAGGGCCGTCAGCCGATGGCCGTACTCGACCCGCCCACCCGCCTCGTGGAGCGCTTCGAGCAGCAGTCCCTCGGTCTCGTTCTGCGGGAGGGAGAGGGGAGTTCCGAAGCGACTGCCCTTCAGACCACGGAAGTTGATACGGGCGACGCGGCGGCCGCGGGTGTAGTAGTTGGCGGCGACGACCGGCAGGGCCGCGTCACGGACGCGTTCTTCCAGGCCGAGGCGGGCCATCACCTCCAGCGCGCGCGGCTGGAGGATAATCGCCTTCGCATGGGGGTTCCTTCGGGCCGCGCGATCGACGATTCTGGTCTCGATCCCGCGGCGGAGCAACTCGGTGGCCATCATCAGGCCGGTCGGCCCTGCGCCGACGACCAGTGCTTCGCTTTCCACGGTGAGCGTCACACCTCCTGCGTTCGGGAAACGGGCGTGCGGGGGTAGGAGCGTGCGGGTGAGGGGTGGGGGAGAAGCGGGCGCCACGTCGGCTCGTGCGGCCGGTGCGCGCCGGATGACCATCGTGCACGAAATCAGAGGGTGGGACGTGGTGTGCGTGATACCCCTGAGTCCTGCACCACCCTGAAGGATTCCGGTGGCGGCTCCGGTCGCCGGCAGCCGTTCGGCCCCGCCGCTGAAGCGTCGTCGACAAGGCGCGGGGGTCTGTCAACGGGTGTAAAGCGGGGCAGAGCGGGTGTTTGAACCCCGGGTAACTGGTACCGATTTCAAGGGTATGAGCCGCACAGGTGGCAGAAGGCCCTGGCTCACGGCTGTTCGGCGTTCGAAGAATGTGAGCCACGAGCCCGGCCACTGCCCAAGGAGCAGCACCCGATGCCCCTCCCCCAGAGCGCCCTCGCCCCGGACGCGGTCACCTCCGCTCCGACCCTCTCCTACCGACGTACGGTCGATCGCGGCGACGTCCACCGCTGGGCGGTCAGCGAGGTCTTCCTCACCGACTACGCCGACCTGTCCGCGGACACCTACCTCGCCGCGGCACAACTGCCGCCCGCGCACTACTACTTCGGCGACCACACGGGCCCGGCCGCCGACGGCCCCGACAGCATGCTCCTCCTGGAGTGCTGCCGGCAGTTCGCCACTTGCATCGCCCACCGCGGCCTCGGCGTCGCCAGGGACAGCGCCTTCCACGTCACCGAATGGTCGCTCGCCCTCACCGGCGACACCCCTCTCCCGCCGCACGACCGGCCCCGCGAGCTGAACATCAAGGCCGCTGTCACCCGCAGTCAGGTCCGCTCAGGGACGGTGCGGGCCGCGCGGTACGTCCTGGAGCTCTCGCTCGGTGACGCAGTTCTCGGTCGCTGCGACATCTCCGCCCGCTACTCGCCGGCAGAGGAGGCGGAGATCGTCCGCCGCTACCACCGCAGGTCGGCGCCGCCGCTGTCCGGTTCGCTGCCCGCCGTACCGCCCGGCACGCCCGTGCCGCCCGCCGACGTGGCCCGTCGCGATCCCGCCAACGTGGCGCTTGCCGACGCCCGCCATGTGGCTGGTGGCGTGTCCGCCGTGGTGGCGGTGCCGTCCGGGCACCGTACGCACTTCGACCACCCGCAGGACCACTACACGGCGATGATCCTCATGGAGGCCGCCCGGCAGGCCGCGCTCCTCGCGGCGGGCACCGGTGTGCGGATCACCGGCTACCAGTCGAGGTTCGCCCGGTTCGCCGAACTCGACGCCCCGGTCCGGGTCGCCGCCGTACGCCGCACCTGCGACGAGGTCGCCGTGCGCTTCCGGCAGGACGGCACCGTCGTCAGCGAGATAGCCGTCGGCGTCGCGGAGGAGCTCTGATGGCGCTCACGACCGGGCCTGTGCGCGCGGTCTGGACCGACTACGGCGGCGTGCTGACCCCGCCGGTGGCAGAGACGTTGGAGCCGTTCTGCGCCCGGCTCGGGGTGCCCTCGGCCACGTTGCTCGCCGCCATGCGGCAGGTGGCCCGCGACTGCGGGGCCGGTGACGACGTCATGGCACCGCTCGACACCCCGCTGCTCACCCAGGAGACCTGGGAACGCCGGATGGAGGAGGCCCTCGCGACGCACAGCGGCGTCCACGTCGACCTCAGCGACTACCCCGCGCGCTGGTTCGCCGACCGCGCGGTCAACCAGCCCTGGCTGGACACCTTGCACCGCCTGCGCCGACAAGGAGTGTTCGTCGGGCTGCTGTCCAACATGCCGCCCGCCTGGGACCGGCATTGGCGGCTGGCGGTGCCGCCCGAGGGACTCTTCGACGCGGTGGTGCTGTCGTACGAGTCCGGCTGCCGCAAGCCCGAGCGGGAGATCTTCCGCATGGCCGCGGAGCGGGCCGGGGTGCCCGGCGACCAGTGCGTGCTCGTCGACGATCTCGCGGTCAATTGCGCGGGCGCCGAGCAAGCCGGCTGGCACGCCGTGGATTTCACGGAAGCAGCGGGCGCCACGGCCAGGGTGGAGGCGCTGGTCACCGCGGGCACGGCAGGCGCCGACACGGAAGGCGCCGACCCGGCCGTCCTCGCCACGGGAGGCCGCGCGTGAGAGCCGCCGTGATCAGTGGCATCGGCGCGTGGCTGCCGCCCGACGTGGTCGGCAACGACGACCTCGCCGCCCGCATGGACACCTCGGACGAGTGGATACGCACCCGCACCGGCATCCGCACCCGGCACTTCGTCTCGGCCGGCATGCCCACCTCCCGCCTCGCCGCCGAGGCCGGAGCGCGGGCCCTGCAGTCGGCGGGCACGGCGGACGTCGACGCGGTGGTGCTCGCCACCACCACACCCGACCGCCCCTGTCCGGCCACCGCCCCCGAGGTGGCCCGCCGTCTCGGCCTCACCGGACGCCCGGCCTTCGACGTCTCCGCCGTCTGCACGGGATTCCTGTACGCGCTCACCACCGCCGCCGGAATGATCGCGTCCGGGGCCGCCGAACAGGTCCTCGTCATCGGCGCCGAGGCCTTCAGCACCCTCATCGACCCGCAGGACCGGTCCAGTGCCGTGGTGTTCGGCGACGGCGCGGGCGCCGTGGTGCTGCGCGCGGGTGAACCCGGCGAGCCTGGCGCCCTCGGCCGGATCGTCCTCGGCAGCGACGGCTCTCTCGCCGACCTGATCACGGTGCGGGCCGGCGGCTCCGAGCAGCCCCACCCTCATCCCGACACCGATCCGGCCGACCGCTACTTCTCCATGCGCGGCCGGGAGGTGTTCGGGCACGCGGTGACCCGGATGACCGAATCGGCGCGCGCCGCCCTCGCTCACACCGGATGGCAGCCGGACGACGTCGACCGGCTGGTCGGCCACCAGGCCAACCTGCGCATCCTGCACGCCGTCGCGGAGCAACTGGACGTCCCCGTGGAGCGGCTCGTGATCCATCTGGACCGGGTCGGCAACACGGCGGCGGCCTCCATCCCGCTCGCCCTGGCACACGCGCACGGCACGGGAGATCTCGCCCCCGGTGCCCGTGTCGTTCTGGCCGCCTTCGGAGGCGGCGCCACCTGGGGGGCCACGGCACTGACCTGGCCCGCGCTGAAGTCCGCGTAACCACCGGCACGTTCGTGCGGGGCGCTGTTCGAAGTCCGCGTTGCCACCAGCACGTTCACGTCACGCACCCGGGCGTATCCGCGCCCGGTTCCCACACCTGAAAGGCACCATCGCGATGAGCACCTTCACGCCCCCCACCTTCGAGATCCTCTCCCAGGTCCTGGAAGAGAAGTTCGGCGTCCTGCGCGAGGACATCAAGCCCGACACCGTTCTGGAGGACATCGAACTGGACTCGCTCGCGCTCATCGAGGTCGCGCTGACCCTGCAGAAGCAGCTCGGCGTGGTGATACCCACCGAGGACCTCAACAGCAGCGGCACCGTCTCGGACCTCTTCGAGCTGGTGAACACGGCGGCGGGGAACGCCTGATGGCCGAGGGCGCAGGACGGGACGAACGCGTCGCGATCACGGGCATCGGCCTCGTCACCCCGGCCGGCATCGGGGTGGCGGCGAACTGGGAGCGGCTGCTGTCGGGCCGCCCCACCGCGCAGCGCGACCCGGCGCTCGCCGGACTCCCGGTGGACATCTCCTGCCGGGTCCCCGGCTTCGACGCGGGCGCCCTGCTTGGCCGCTCCACGGCCTGGCGCCTGGACCGGGTCAGCCAACTCGCCCTGGTGGCCGCCAAGGAGGCGCTGTCCGACGCGGGCCTCGACCCGGACCGGTGGGACGGCGCCCGGGTCGGCGTGGTCATGGGCAACGCGCTGGGCGGCACCGCCTCCTACGAGGATGCCCACACCGCGTACCACCAGGAGGGCGCCGACCAGGTCTCACCGTTGGTGATGGTGAACTGGCCGGTCAACATGATCTCCGGATACCTCGCCATGCACTGCCGGGCGCTCGGCCCGAACCTCGTCGTCGCCACGGCCTGCGCCTCCGGGGTCACGGCGATCGGCACCGCACGGCAGATGCTGCAGTCCGGCATGTGCGACATCGTGCTCGCCGGCGCCTCCGAGGCACCGCTCAGCCCGACCCCGATGGCCGCCTACCACCGCATGGGCGCGCTCTCCCGGCGCACCGAGGACCCGGCAGGGGCGTCGCGCCCCTTCGACGCGGACCGTGGCGGCTTCGTGGCCGCGGAGGCGGCTTCCGTGCTGGTCCTGGAGCGTGAGCGAGACGCGACAGCGCGAGGCGGCACGGCCCGCGCGCTGGTCGCGGGCTACGGGGCCAGCGCCGATGGGCACCATGCCTCCGCGCCGGACCCGACGGGCGCGGGCGTGGAACGCGCCCTGCGCTCGGCGCTCACCGACGCGGACGTCGCCCCCGAGGCCGTCGACCACGTCAACGCGCATGGCACATCGACCAAGTTGAACGACCTGATGGAGGCCCGGCTCATCAACCGGGTCCTGGTCGGCCGACCGTCGGTGACCTCCACCAAGGGCGTCACGGGGCACGCGCTCGGTGCCGCGGGCGCCATCGAGGTGGCGTACACGGCCCTGACCCTCGAGCACGGTCTCGTACCGCCCACCGCCAACCTCGACAAGCTCGACCCCGAGATCGACATCGACGTCGTCAGCGGGGCGCCGCGCGAGCAGCGCGTCGAGACCGCGACCAGCCACTCCTTCGGGTTCGGCGGGCAGAACGCCGTCCTGGTCCTCCAGAAAGCAGGCACATGATGACCGAAGGCCGGTCCGTCTTCGTCACCGGGGCCAACCGCGGCATCGGTCTGGCCATCGCCCGCACCTTCGCCGCACAGGGCGACCGGGTCGCCGTCGGGCACCGGTCGGGCGAGCCTCCCGCGGGCTTCTTCGGCGTGCGCTGCGACGTCACCGATCCCGGGTCGCTGGACACCGCGTACGAGAAGATCGAGGCCGAGCACGGCCCCGTGCAGGTCCTGGTGGCTAACGCCGGGATCATGCGCGACAAGCTGGCCCTCCAGACCACCGACGAGGATTTCCTGGCACTCCTCGACACCAATCTGGTGGGTGCCTTCCGGTCGGCGCGGCGGGCCATCCCCGGCATGCTGGAAGGCCGGTGGGGCCGGCTCGTCTTCATCTCCTCCTTCTCCGGGATGCTCGGCTCGCCGGGGCAGGCCAACTACGCGGCCTCCAAGACGGGCCTCACCGGCCTGGCCCGCTCGCTCGCCCGGGAGCTGGGGCGGCGCGGCATCACGGCCAATGTGGTGGCTCCCGGCTTCATCGACACCGACATGGTGGCCGGCGTCAGCCCGAAGAGGCGTGCCGAGTACCTCTCCATGACGGCGCTCGGCCGCCCCGGCACTCCTGAGGAGGTGGCGAACGTGGTGCGCTTCCTCGCCGGTGCGGACGCGTCGTACATCACCGGCGCGTTCATCCCCGTCAGCGGCGGCCTCGGGATGGGCGTATGAGCACGTCGACACCGGACACCCGGGCCGAGGGCACCTCGACCGACCCCGGCCGGCCGACGGGCGGGCTGCTCGCCGGGAAGCGGCTGCTGATCACCGGGGTGCTCTCCGACACCTCGATCGCCTTCCACGTGGCGCGGATCGCACAGCAGGAAGGAGCCAGGGTGGTCCTGACCTCCTTCGGGCGGGCCCTGCCCATCACGGAGGCGATGGCGGAGCGCCTGCCGATGCCCGCGCCAGTGCTCCGCCTCGACGTCACTGAGCCCGGGGATCTCGACGCGCTGCAGGACGCGGTCGCCGGCCACCTGGGCGGTCTTGACGGCATCGTGCACTCGATCGCGTTCGCCCCCCGGTCCGCGCTCGGCGGCGCCTTCCTCGACACGTCGTGGCAGGACGCGGCGACGGCGCTCGAAGTGTCGGCGTACTCCCTCAAGGCCCTGGTGACGGCATGCCTTCCACAGATGGAGGAAGGCTCGTCCGTGGTGGGCCTCGACTTCGACGCGGCCCTGGCCTGGCCCGGCTACGACTGGATGGGCGTCTCCAAGGCCGCGCTCGAGTCCGTCACCCGCTATCTGGCGCTGTACCTCGGCGAACGACGCATCCGCGTCAACCTGGTCGCGGCGGGCATGGTCCGTACCCTGGCCGCGCGCTCGATCCCCGGAGTGGACCGCATGGAGCAGATCTGGCGTACCCGCCCGCCGCTCGCCTGGGA
This sequence comes from Streptomyces sp. NPDC008086, assembly GCF_042957325.1. Lineage (NCBI taxonomy): Bacteria > Bacillati > Actinomycetota > Actinomycetes > Kitasatosporales > Streptomycetaceae > Streptomyces > Streptomyces sp. NPDC008086. The sequence goes on along the minus strand of NZ_JBIBIA010000002.1, from coordinate 351,304 downwards.
CGTCCACGACCCGGAGCCGACAGCGAAGGCCTGCGCGGTGCTCCTGTCGGACTGGCTGCCGGCCACCACTGGCGAGATCCTGCATGTCGACGGGGGGCTGCATGCGGTCATGACATGAAGCTCCGCCCCATGGCGGCGGTACGACACACCTGAGTCGTACCGCCTCCGACACCTGCGCGAGCAGCGCCGCCCCCCGTCTTCCACCGCGGACAGACCACCAGCTCCCGCGCCGGATCCACCCACAGGAGCGGGACGCCGCCGTGGCCGCAGCCTCTACTGTCTGTCCGCGTCCGCTACCGCGCGCTGGACCTCGACCTCGCCGACGCGGTGAACGTGGCATTCGCCGCCGACTACGACACGGACGCAATCCCCACCCTCGACCGATGAGACTTCCGGGCCGTACGCCCGCCGGGCCGCCACAAGACGTTCCGGGTGCTCCCCGACGACCTCCCGCTCTGACGCAGGCTCCTCGGCGCTCAAGAACCCGCTCACGCAAGGGACTTGTGTTTCCTCTGCGCAGCTGTCAAGGGGAGCCCTGACACCTGACACCAGGTGACCGCCGCTTCGTAGGAGGTGGCTGTCTTCTCATATCGGGTCGCGATGCCGCGAGGGCGTCGTACTCGCCAAGGGGCTGCTCTCATAGGTCCACTCACGTGGTACTGCTCCGCTATCCCGATCCCGCTCCGCGCTCGCTTGGCCCATCGGGACGCTGTCCGACCCAGACCGTACCCTGGCCGCGTTCACACGATTCAGGAGGTATTCCCGTGGAGCCCACGACCGCCCGCTTCGTCGCGTCCGCCACGGCCCTACCGGCTGCCGCGCTCGCGGCGCTGTACGAGGCTTTCATGGAGCGGTGGCCTCGGGGCGGCCGCGAGGGCAGCCGGGTGGCGCGAGTGTCCGCCTCGGAGCACGCCTGGATCGACCACGCCGTCAGATCGGCGTTGCTCCCCCGTGCCGTCGAGCTGGAGCAGGTCCGCGCAAGCCTTCACTCGAACAGCAAGTCGGCTTGCGTCATTGCCGCACGGGCGGTGCACAAGCGCGTGAAACTGACCGAGGCTCAGTACCGCGCTCTCCTCGACCCGTTCACTTTGGCGGGTGTCCCCGTGCCCGACAGGGACAGCCTCCCGGGTCATGGCGGCACCTCGTGATGACCCCGAAGGGTTCCGCGACGGCGTGCCTCAAGGACGATCTGCTGACGCTCGCATGCCTCGAGCAGCTCAGCGGAGCGGAGGGCAGGCCGTGAGCGGCGGTCCGCGGTGACGCGCAGCTACCGGCTGCTGCGGGGCGGGCGGGTGGCGCTGGAGATCCGCGGTGAGCCGGGGTTCCCGGTCAGCACCTCCGCTCCGCCGCTCCCTGCGGGACACTCCCCGGTGACGCATCCGTTCGCGACCGCCAGCTTCCAGCTGGCTGAAGCCGAGGGGGAGCTCGGTGCGCTTTTGCGCGAGTCATCCGACCTCGACGCTTTCCTTGAGGCGGCCGCCCGCGCGGGCTACCTGATCGAACCGACCGAGTCGGCACATGCCCAGATGCGCCGGCCCTTGTCGACTGCGGCCGCCGACGGCGCGGCCGCAGTCACCGGCGGTACCGATCGGCTCGTCGCGGTGGGGCTCCGCCTGCTCGCGGAGTTCACGACCGATCCGGTCGTGAACATCGTGGAATTGCCGGACGGACTGGGTATCTGCCTCGTCCACGCCGTTCGCGGCGGCGGCAAGATCTACGTGGCACCCGACGAGTCGACGTTGTTCGTCGGCTCAGCGGTCGACTTCGAGGCCGGGCTCGGCGCGTTCCGCGACGGCGTGCGTAACCCCATCAGGGAGGTGGACCGCTCGGGTGGGGGTGCGGGCGAGTGATTCGGCGGCACGTGCGACCGACTCTGCCCGGCCATGGTCACCTTGAGGACGGCCCTGGTTACCCGGGAGGAAGCCGGCGTCCCAGGCGGTGCGCTGGTTGCCGTGGGCGGGGATGCCGCCGGCGGCGCCGGCTCTGCGAACTCCGTCGGGAGGGGACCCACGAGGTGACCCTCGGGAGCCGGGCTTCCCCGGTGACTGAGTCACGGGTGTGTGGCTGCTTGGTCGGTGAACGGACAGGAATTGGTCAACACCTTTCCATCTCCTCTTGGCCGGGGCTGGCACCCGCCTGTTCACTGCGCCGTATGCGACACAGGAAACCCATGAGATCCCTGATCCGTCCGAGACGGACGGCCACCGTGCTGACCGGCGCGCTCGCCGCACTCGGCCTGTCCCTGGGAACGGCCGCCGCGGACACGGTGCCGACGGAGTTCGGGACCGACTACCACGACCCGGTGACCGCCGCCCCGGCCATCTCGACGCCGCACACCAAGTCGTGTTCGGTCACGATCGCCCAGGCGCAGTTCAAGGACTTCACCCCCTACACCGGCACCTACACGCCGCCCACCGGCTGCGGCACCCCCGGCCGCTGGTCCAAGGTCGTCCTGCGGATGGACGGGAGCGTGAAGGGACGGCAATACGACCGGCTCGGTCATCTGGACATCGGAGGTGTGCAGGTCTTCCGTACATCGACGCCCGAGCCCTCGCAGGACGGGATCAACTGGTCCGTCGAGAAGGACGTGACCGAGTACGAGAAGACGCTGAGCAGCGCACAGTCGGTCGACATGCTCATAGGCAACGTTGTCAACGACACCTACACCGGCGTGCTCGACGTCAAGGTGACCCTCACCTTCTACGCTCCCGAGCCCGGCCGCACACCCTCCGCCCCCGACCGGGTCATCCCCCTCAGCGACGGCGACAGCGTGACGACCGGCGCCTCGCTGACCACTCCACGCAACTCCACGCGGATTCTCGCCGAGGTGTACGCCACCGGCTCGGGCGGCGGCTGTGAGGAGTTCTGGTACTCGGTGGTCACGCCGTCCGCGTCGTACTCCTGCCAGGGCGGGGACGACGGTCCGTACCGCGAGGTGCAGGTGAGCATCGACGGGAAGATCGCCGGAATCGCCTCGCCGTATCCGAACGTGTGGACCGGTGGCTGGTCGCCCTATCTGTGGTCGGTGATCCCCGCCCCGCACGCCTTCGACGTACGGCCGCTGGAGTTCGACCTGACTCCGTTCGCTGGCCTGCTCAACGACGGCAGAGCGCACAAGGTCGACGTGTCGGTGGTCGGGGTGCCGAGCGGCCAGACGGGGTGGAGCGCGCCGACGAACATCCTGGTGTGGCAGGACGCACACAAGTCGGTGGTGACGGGGGCCGTGACGTCGTACAAGAAGGCGGATCCTGCGGTGAGCAACACCTACACCGACGGTTCGCTGCGCCACCTGGCGACCGACGGCAAGGACCGGTTGAAGGTCACCGGCTACCTGGACACCTCCCACGGCCGGGTCACGACGACGGTCGAGCGAACGGTCACGAGCGCGATCGACCACCAGTGGACGCCGGACGAGAACACCGACGACCAGACCGGCACGTGGACCGACGACCAGACCGTGACCACCGACGGGCACGTCTCCCGCACCGACCGCACCTACACGCTCGACGGCCGCGCCACCATCGACAGCACCAACCGACTGCGCGTGATCATGTCCGTCGCCGACCGGGCGCACCTCGGCGCCACCCGCATCGACGACACCTACAAGGGAGACGCCACCTTCACGCTCGGCGTCGCCCGCGAGGACCGGCACGCGGTGGCCACGACCAGCGAGCGCTACCGGCTCCGGGCTCCCGGCGCGTGCTACGACCACACGCTCGCGACCGAGCAAGGGGTGCTGACGAAGGACGTACGCGGCTGCTGACCCCGGACTCAGCCCTTGGCTCGCAGCCGCTCCACCGCTGCCGCGACGCTCCGCACCACGGCATCGCGGCGGGCCTTGTCGACGAGATCGGACCGCCGCCCCCCTCCAAGGGGAACGGTCGACGAGCGGTGAGTGGGCCGATGGACTCATGCGGGAGACCATCGTGTTCGCCTGGTCACCGCCCGTTGCCGGACGTGCTGCAACTCCTCATCAACTCCTCGCCGTCGACGAGCAGTTCGGCCAGGCCAGTGCTTGCCGTTCCTCTGGCCAGTGGGAGACGCCGGCCATGGCGAGGGTGACGGGGTGCTTGCACGGGGCGCCCGGCCCACCGGGCGGCCGACCAACTCCGGCTCACCGCGGAAATCGCGGCCCCGCCCATCGGCCTGGACAACAGAGAACCCCCGGGTCGCTGACCTGGGGGTTCATCATGGAGCGGGTGACGAGAATCGAACTCGCGCTCTCAGCTTGGGAAGCGACGGCGCTTGCCGAGGCGAATAGCTTCTGAGCTGGGCGTATGTGGTCTCGTGCAGCGCCCGAGTGGGCGGGACCGCGCCACTGTTGACGGTGATTTGGCCCGCGAGCAGGACGTGCTCACCCCGCTCGCCGACGGACTGCGCAACACCGAGATCGCCGAGGGTGCTGTTCCTGTCGAGACGCACCGTCGAGCACCACGCCCGGCCGTGCTGGACAAGCTCGGCGTGCCCGACCGGCAAGCGGCCGGCCGGTACGCCGGCGCAAGGGCGTGGCCGCGCGGTGAGCAGGCCGAACGGACAGCCGCCGGAACCGAGTTCACCGTACGTCGTCCAGGGCACCAGACATGAGCCGGTGAACCACCTCGGTCAGCAGGTCGGTGCCGGCGCGGATGTCCCGGTCGTCCGTGAACTCGCCCTCGTTGTGGGAGATCCCCTCCACGCTGGGCACGAACAGCATGACCGAGGGCGCGACGTCCTTCATGTTCACCGAGTCGTGGCCCGCGATGGTCATCATGGTCCGGTGGCTCAGTCCCAGGTCGTCGGCGGCGCGGGCCGCGAGCTCGACGCCGGCTGCCGGGAACGACGCCACGCCCCACCCGTGCGTCCGTACCCGCTCGACGGTGACCGACGCGCGTTCCTCGATACCCGGGATGGACTCGGCCAGTTGCCTGGCGGCCGCGTCAAGGTGTGCCTCGTCGGGGGAGCGCAGGTCGACATGCAGGCGCACCTCACGCGCGACCACGACGGGCGAGTTGGGTTCGACGGTCATCTCGCTCACCGAGGTGTGCAGCGGGACGTCCGTGCTCCGTTCGGCCAGTTCGCGCACGGCCACCACGAGGAGCGAGGCGCCGAACAGCGCGTCGTGCCGGTCCGCCATGACCGTGGACCCGGTGTGGGACTGCTCGCCACGGACCACCACCTGGTACTTCCGCGCCGCCCAGGTGGCATCCACCAGCCCGATGGTGATCCCCTGGTCCTCCAGCTCACGGCCCTGCTCGATGTGGATCTCGGCATAGGCCGCGACGTCCGGCCCGGCGTAGTCGCCGACCGTTCCGAGCTCGTGAAGTGCGGTCCGGACCGTGGTGCCGTAGGGGTCGGTCGTCGCCAGTGCGGTCTCGGCGCTCAGCTTCCCCGTGAACACCGAACTGCCCATCATGCTCGGCTTGAAGCGGGAGCCCTCCTCGTTGAACCAGTTGACCACCGCCACGTTGTACTTCGGGCAGGCGTCCTGCGCGCCCCACCTTTGCACGGCCCGGTACGCCGCGTGCGCCGAGGCGAGGACGCCGTAGGCCCCGTCGTAGCGGCCGCCGAGCGGCTGGCTGTCCAGATGCGAGCCGGTGAGGACGTACGGGGCTCCGGGAACGACGGTGAACAGGCCGAACTGGTTGCCCACCCGGTCGTGGCGGACGTCGGCGCCATGGGCGGTGAGCCACCGGTGGAACCAGGCCCGCTGCTCCCCGTCGGCGACGGTGGCGGCCTGGCGGTCGACACCGCCGCCCGGGGTGGCACCGAACGCCGAGAGGGTCGCGAAATCCTCCAGCAGGGTGGTGTCGTGGGGGGCCAGGGCCGTGGAGGAGGTGTGGGGGTCGCGCATGGTCGGGTCCTCTCGGTCGGGGTGGGGTGGGCTCGGTCGTCGCGGACGCGGGGGCGCAGGTGCGGGCTCGGCCCTGGTCGGGGGTCGGTGGGAAGGCGGTTCAGTCGCTCAGCCGGCGGTGGACGGAGCGCGCACGGCGGGGTCCTGGAGCAGGTGGAGCACGGCGGGGAGCCCGCTGGCGCGGGCGCGGCGGAACGCCGCACGGAAGTCGCGGGTCGAGGCCACGGTCTCGCCGTACGCACCGTAGGAGCGGGCCCAGGCGGCGAAGTCCGGGTTGGTCAGCCGGGTGCCCGACGGGCGGCCCGGGTACGCGGCCTCCTGGTGCTCCCTGATCGTCGCGTAGCAGCCGTTGTCGACCACCAGGGCGACGAAGGCGGCCCCGTACCCCACCGCGGTGGCCAGTTCCTGGCCGTTCATGAGGAAGCATCCGTCTCCCGCGACGGACACCACCTCGCGTCCGGGGAAGACCAGCGAGGCGGCGACGGCGGCCGGGATGCCCATGCCCATGGCGCCGTTGCGGGGTGCGACGAGTGAGGCCGGGGCCCGGTGCGGCAGGTAACGGGCCGGCCACAGGGCGTGGTTGCCGGCGCCGTAGGTGACGACGGCGTCCTCGGTGAGCTCCTGCGCCAGCACGCCCATGACCGCGGTCAGGTCGACATGGGCGTCGTCCACGGCCGGCCCAGTGGCCGGGGTGCGGAAGCGGGCGTGCGCCATCCGGGCCGCCTTGAACCACACGGCATCGGCGTCCAGCACCGCGGGCGCGGCCACGAGATCGAGGACGAGGGACGGTGCGTGGGCCGGGATGAACTGGTCGATGCGGCCGCAGTGACCTCGGGCGTCGCCGGGGAGCACCAGGACGGTCTCCGTTTCCAGGCCGCGTGTGTACCCGTCGCTGAGTACGTCACCGCGTGGGGCACCCAGCAGGACCATGAGGTCCGCCTCGTCCAGCAGCCGGGCGGCGTGGTCTGCGCGGCCGTAGCCGAGCGAGCCGACGTAGGCGCCGCTGTCGTCGGGATCGTGGGGGACGGCGTCGTAGGCGCGGAAGTCGGCGAGGACGGGGATCGAGTGCTGCGCGGCCCAGCGGGTGAGCTCGCGGCCGGTGTGCGCGGTCCATCCCTCGCCCCCGACGACGACGAGCGGCCGCCGGGCCCGTTCGAGGCGGCCTGTCAGCTCCGCCAGCTCCGTGGCGGCGGGGCGCGGTCCAGGGAGCGCGAGCGGGCGAAGTGGCTGGGAGGGGCCCGCCGGCCGGGTGAGGACGTCCTCGGGCAGGCCGATCACCACCGGGCCCGGCCGGCCGCTGCGGGCCAGGTGGACGCTCTCGGAGACGACGCGGGCGGCCGCGGTGGGATCGTCCAGCGTGACGACCTTCTTCGCCGTGTCGGCGAACCACCCGGCGAGATCGAACTCCTGGAACGCCTCACGGCCACGATCGGGCACCGGGATCAGACCGACGAAGAGGATCATCGGCGTCGCGTCCTGGTAGGCGGTGTGGACGGCGATGAAGGCGTTGGCGGCGCCCGGACCCCGGGTCACCATCGCCACCCCGGGAAGCCCTGTCAGCCGGCCCTCGGCCAGCGCCATGAAGCCCGCACCGCCCTCGTGTCTGGTCACCACCGTGGAGATCGGCGAGTCGTGCAGACCGTCGAGGACGTCGAGGAACGACTCCCCCGGAACGCCGTACACGCGTCGTACCCCCTCGCGCTCGAGCTGCGCGACGATCAGGTGGCCCGCGGAGAGGGGGCGCTCGGAGGCTTCGGCATTCGCCATGGGGAGTTTCCTTCTGTCGCGGCCTCGGGTGCCTCTGCATCGTTTCTTCGGAAGCGTTCTGAAAACACGAGTCGTAGGCCACGTGATCGAGGGGCGACGGTGTGCAGATGAACAGCGAACAGTGCTGACGCTCCTGAAAACCGGCTCATCTGGCGTGTTCCACGTGCCGCAATGGTCATCTGCACACTCGTCGGCCCGGCGGACTGTGCTTCTGCTTCTTGTGGCCGGCGAGGTTGCCCATGCACCGTGGGCCGATCACACCCCCCAGATGCCCGACGCCCCCTCTTGCCCGGACCGGAGTCCCCATGACCAGTCCCGTCCCCCCGCCGACCGTCGGCAGCCGGCTCGACACCGCGAAGATGCGCAGGATCTCCACCGCCAGCGTGATAGGCACCACGGTCGAGTGGTACGACCTGTTTCTTTTCGGCACCGCTTCCGCGCTGGTTTTCGACGAGGTTTTCTTCCCCGATTTCGATGGTGCCCTCGGCACGATCCTGGCTTTCCTGACGTTCGCCTCCGCCTACGTGGCGCGCATGGTGGGTGCCGTGCTCTTCGGGCATTTCGGGGATCGTCTCGGCCGGAAGTCCATGCTGTTGGTCTCGCTGATCACCATGGGCGTGGCCACTTTCGCGATCGGCCTGGTTCCCGGTTACGCCGCCATCGGCGCGGCCGCGCCCCTGATCCTGCTCGGCCTCCGGGTGGTCCAGGGCCTCGCGCTCGGCGGTGAGTGGGGCGGGGCCGTCCTGATGACGGTCGAGCACGCACCCGCCCGCCGACGCGGCTTCTTCGGCTCCATGGTCCAGGTCGGTGTGCCGATCGGGACGCTGCTCGCCAACGGCGCGTTCCTGCTGGTGGCGGCGAACACCAGCACGGCCGCCCTGCTCTCCTGGGGATGGCGTATCCCGTTCCTGGCCTCGGCGGTCCTGGTCGGCGTCGGGATCTACATCCGGCTGCACATCGAGGAGACGCCTTCCTTCCAGGCGGTCCGCAAGGAGGGGGCGAAGGCCCGGATGCCCTTCGTCGCGCTGATGCGCCGGTACTGGCGACAGGTGCTTCTCGGCGGTGTGGCGACGCTGTCCACTGGGTCGACGTTCACCCTGATGGTCGCTTCCGGGGTGAGCTACGGGACGCGGGACCTCGGGCACTCGAAGGACCTGATGCTGTGGGCGGTCATGGCGTCCTGCGGCATCGCGTTCGCGGCGATCCCCTACTTCGGGCGGCTGTCCGACCGGGTGGGCCGCAAGCCCGTCATCTACGCGGGCATCGCGGCGGAGGCCGTACTCGCCTTCCCGTTCTTCTGGATGCTTGACACCCGGTCCGTTCCGCTGCTCTTCGTGGCGTACGCGCTGATGATGCTCGCGTTCTCCGCCAACTACGGCCCGATCGCGACCTTTCTCGCGGAGCTCTTCGGCGCCCGGGTCCGCTACTCGGGCCTCTCCGTCGCCTACATGCTGTCCGGTCTGCTGGGATCGGCGGCGACCCCGGCCGTCACCGCGTGGCTGCTGGCGGGCACCGGAAGCAGTTCCGCCATCGCCGGCTACGTCCTCGGTGCCGCGGTCCTGTCCCTGCTGGCCCTGTTCCTGCTGGCCGAGACCCGGTTCGGGGACATCGACGAGCCGGGCAAGGTGTCCGGGAAGGCCGCGCACCCGATCGGGGCCGACGCATGAGCGACATCACGCGCATCGACTCGGTACCGGGCGTGCCGCTCGCCGTCGGCCCCTACGTCCAGGCGACCTCCGCGGGTGGATTCGTCTTCACCACCGGTCAGATACCCGCCGCCCCGGGAGAGGCCCACGGCTCCTTCGAGGACGAGGTACGGGTGACCCTGCGCAACCTGGAAGCAGTCCTCGTCGCGGCGGGCTCCGACCTGGACCACGTCCTCAAGGTCAACACCTACCTCGGATCCCCGGACCAGCTCGCGCCCTACAACCAGGTGTACGAGCGGTTCTTCCGAGGGCGCAGGCCGGCGCGGACCACGGTGTGCGTGGGCCTGTGGGGCGTGTCCCTGGAGATCGACTGCGTCGCGGTAGTCAGGGCAGGAGCCGAACAGTGAACGCCGACGCTGGGGACCGGGCCGCGGAGTCATGCGAGGCCCTGCTGGAGCGCCTGCGCAGCATCGACCTCCCGACTCTCGGCCACCTGCTCGAAGAGGGTTTCGTCAGCCCGGCGATCCGGCGGCTCGGGCAGGCCGGGCGGATGGTCGGCACCGCCGCCACACTCGCCCTCGACGCCCCGGACGCCACGGCCGTCAACCGCGCGATCGTCGCCCTGCGCCCCGGAGAGGTCCTGGTCGTCGACATGGCAGGGGACCACGACCACGCCGCCATCGGCGCGGTCACGGCAGCCGCGGCGAGAGCGCGCGGGGCGGCGGGCGTCGTCGTCGACGGAGTGGTCACCGACGTGGACGCCCTCGCGGACGCCGACTCGGGCCTGCCCGTCCATGCCCGGGGCACCAGTTGCCTGACCACCAAGCGACGGGACGGCGGCGGAGGGCGCCGCCAGGTCCCCGTCGACATCGGCGGTGTCCTCGTCGCACCGGGGGACATCGTGCTCGGTGACGCCAACGGCGTCATCGCACTGCCGCGTGCCTCCCTGGCCGCCGTGGTGGACCGGGCGGACGCCTCGGACACCGCCGAGCCGGAGCTCCTGCGGCGGATCCGGGCGGGTGAGGACCTGTCCACCCTCCTCCACCTCGACTGACCGGCGACGGGGCCCCGGCCGCAAGCACTCCCGCCCGGCCGAGTACGCGAAGGAACAAGGCACATGACCGAGTACAGGATTGTCGATCCGGCCACGAACACCCTCGTGCGCCGCTATCCGACCGCGAGCGACACGACGGTCGAGCGAGCGATCGCCGCCGCCGCGGCCGAGTTCCCCCAATGGCGGCGACGCCCCATCAAGGAGCGGGCCGACACGGTCCTCGCCGTGTCCCGCGCTTTCGGACACCGCCGCGAGGACCTGGCAGCGATCATCAGCCGCGAGATGGGCAAGACGACCCGCGAGGCCCTGGCCGAGGTGGACCTGACGGCGGCGATCTTCGCGTACTACGCCGAACAGGGCCCTGCCTTCGCCGCGGACCAGCGCCTCGACATCCGCGGCGGTGACGACGTGGTCGTACGCTCCGAGCCGCTCGGAGCGCTGCTCGGCGTCATGCCCTGGAACTACCCGTACTACCAGGTCGCCCGGTTCGCGGCCCCCAACCTCGTCCTCGGGAACACCGTCATCCTCAAGCCCGCCCCGAGCTGCCCCGAGTCGGCGCGGGCGATCGAGGACATGATGAGGGAGGCCGGACTGCCGACGGGCGCGTACGTCAACCTGTTCGCCACCAACCGGCAGGTCGCCGGGATCGTCGCGGACCCTCGCGTCCAGGGCGTGTCGCTCACCGGCTCGGAGCGCGCCGGGCGTGCCGTGGGCGAGGTGGCGGGCCGCCACCTGAAGAAGTACGTCCTCGAACTCGGCGGATCCGACCCCTTCATCGTCCTTCCGGACGCCGACCTCGAACGAGCGGTCGACGCGGCCGTGGAAGGCCGGATGAGCAACGCGGGCCAGGCGTGCACGGCTTCGAAGCGGTTCATCGTCGTCGACCCGCTGTACGACCGCTTCCTCGCGGACTTCACCGAGGCAGTAGAGGCTCTGACCGTGGGCGATCCGACCGAGGAGGGGGTCCTCATCGGCCCTCTCGCCTCCGAGGAAGCCGCCCGCACCGTGATCGCCCAGGTGCGCGACGCGGCACAGCAGGGGGCGACGGTCGTGACCGGGGGCGTGCGTTCGGCCCGCAGGGGCGCCTTCGTCGAACCGACGATCCTCACCGGTGTCATCCCCGGCATGCGCGCCTACCACGAGGAGATCTTCGGCCCGGTCGCGGTGGTCCACCGGGTCGCCGACATCGCTGCGGCGATCCGCCTCGCCAACGACACGCCCTACGGCCTCGGCAGCGTCGTTTTCAGCGGCGACCTGGCCACCGCGAAGGCCGTCGCCGACGCACTCGACGTCGGCATGGTCTCCATCAACGGCCCCTCCGGCACCCAGGAGGACCTCCCCTTCGGAGGGGTCAAGCTCTCCGGCGTAGGCCGTGAGCTGGGCTCCTACGGGATGAGCGAGTTCGTCAACCGGAAGGTCGTACGCGTACGGGGGCAGGCACGCTGATCCAGCCGCGGGGCACCGGCCACCGGCGTTGAACCCCGGTGAGGACGAGACGACCATGGAGCACATGCACCCGCCGCACCCGACCGCACCCCCGCCCGATTCCTACGTCGTCGCCCTGGCGCGCCAGTGCCTGGAGGACGTCGACAGCCTGGTCGGCGAGTGGGCCGGGTACGTCGAGCCGGTCCGCGCCCCCTATTCGGACCTGGTGTCCGAGCAGGACTTCCGTGACAGCGCGAGGCAGGCGTTCGAACTCCTGCTGCGGACCGTGGCCCGGTTGCCGGTGCCGGACCACCTGGCCGGCGTCTCCGAGCGGGTCGGCGAGGAACGGGCCCGGCAGGGGGTTCCGCTCGACGCGCTGCTGGCGGCCGCCCGCGTGGACTTCCGGGTCGTCTGGGGTGCCCTGGTGCGCCGTGCGGGCGACGAGGGCAGAGCGGAACTCGTCACCTCCGCCTACCACGTGTGGGAGGCGGTGGAGGGCCATGTCACCGGCATCATGACCGCCTACCAGCGCACAATCCTGGAGATGGGGCGGCGCACGGAGGACGAGCGGCGACTGTGGTTCACCCGTCTGCTGGACAGCGGCGGTCGTCACCCGACCCTGGTGCGGGACGCGGCGCTGGCTCTGGGGTTCCAGGCGGCGGGGCGGTTCCTGTGCGCCGTCGCGCCCGGAGGCGGCGAGGCGCCGTTGCGCCGGGCCGCCCACACCCTGCGCACCCTCGGTGTACCGCTGCAACAGCAGGCGGTCGCCTCGGACCTGGTCCTGGTCGTCCAACTGGGCCCGCGGGTGACGGCGGAAGCGGTGCTGGCACGGCTGGACGGGACGCCGTGCGGTGTCTCCCCCGTGGTGACCGGACTGACCGAGGTGCCGCATGCCGTGTCGCTGGCGACCGCCACGGCGCGGGTCCTGCCCGACCATGCGGCGGGGCCGCGCCGGCTGGCGGACAGCTGGCTCGACGTCCTGGTCCACCGGGCCGGCGACCTCGGTGGCGATCTGGCGGCCGACGTGCTCGGCGGGCTGCGCAACGGAGTTCCGCCCGCGGAGGCCGAACGGCTGCTGGAGACCGTCCGGGTTCACCTGTCGGGCGGCGGATCCGTCGCGGACACCGCCGCCGCTCTGTACTGCCACCGCAACACCGTCCAGCAGCGCCTCACCCGCTTCGCCGAACTCACCGGCCGGGACCCAAGACGCCCCGAGGACGCGGCCCTGGTGATCCTGGCGCTCAGCGCCGGCCGTCTCGGACGGCTGTGAGATGGCGAGACGTCGGCCGGGGCGTTCACCAGGGCGGCCCGGTGAACGCCCCGAGGGCCTCGCGTCAGTGCGTGGCGCCTTCGGCGACCCGCAGGTCGACGGTCGTGCGCGCCGCGGCCACGACGAGCGCGCGCAGCCCTGCGGCCACCGTCGACACGGGCAAGGAGGGCTCGGCCCGGTCGAGGACCTGCTCCGGCGCCCACGGTACGTGTACGAAGCCGCCGCGGACGGCGGGGAAGCGGGTGGCTATGAGGTGGGCGAGTCCATAGGCGACGTGGTTGCACACGAACGTCCCCGCGGTGTTGGACACGGTCGCGGGGATCCCCGCCTCGCGCACGGCCGCGACGCAGGCCTTGAGCGGCAGGGACGAGAAGTACGCGGCGGGCCCGCCCTCGACGACGGGCTCGTCGATGGGCTGTGCCCCGGCGTTGTCGGGGATGCGGGCGTCGGCGACGTTGACGCAGACACGCTCCACGGTCAGTCCGGTACGCCCGCCCGCCTGGCCGACGCACACCACGAGTTCCGGTTCGGTCCGCTCGATTGCCTGGCGTAGCCGGGTGTTGACCTCCCGGAAGACACAGGGCAGCTCCACGGCGGTCGCGTCGACGCCCGATGGTGGCGCCTCCGCGAGCAACTTCACCGCCTGCCATGAGGGGTTGACCTGCTGCCCACCGAACGGCGCGAAGCCGGTGAGGAGTACACGAGTCACAGGGTGGGACCTTCCGGGACGCGCTTGGGGAGAGAAAGGCGAGGGAGGAAACCAGGCGGGCGCGATCGCGGCACCCTCGTCAGAACGCGAAGGCGGACATGATCACGATGTTGCAGCCGAGCAGTGTGCCGGCCGTCGGGATCTGCGCCTTGATCACCCCGTACTGGTCCTTGAGTTCGAGGAGTGTTGCGGGGACGACGTTGAAGTTGGCGGCCATCGGAGTGCAGAGCGTGCCGCAGAACCCGGCGAGCATGCCGATCGCGAGGACCGCGGCGGGGTTTCCGTTCATCTGCTCGACGAGCACGGGCCAGCCGACGGCCGCGGTCATCACCGGGAACGCGGCGAAGGCGTTCCCCATGACGATCGTGAACAGGGCCATGCCGAGGCAGTAGGCGACGACGGCGACGAGCCGCTGGCCCTCCGGGAGGATCGCGTTCGTGATCCGGCCGACCTGCTCGCCGACACCGGCCGCCGCGAAGAGTGAGCCGAGCACGGCGAGGAGCTGAGGCAGCAGCAGGGCGGCGCCCATGACCTCCATCAGGGAACGTCCGGAGTGCAGGGGAACCGAGAGCTTCTTCTCGCCGGTGACGAGCATGGCGACGACGAGGGCGGCGACACAGCCGAGAACGAGACCGATCAGCGTCTCGGACTTGGGCTCCAGCAGCGGTGTGCCACCGATGGTGACGCCCTTCAGCACGGACACGCAGACGATGGCGACAGCGGGGATGACGAGGGCGGGCAGAAAGAGCTTCTTGCCGAGGCGGGCGGCGGACGCGACGCGTTCCTCGGAGCCGGTGGTCCGCGGCACGCCGCCCGCCAGCAGGTTGAACCCGGCGAGGCCGATCATGGCGAGGACCGCGGCACCGAGCGGCTCGGCGGGCAGGCTCCCGGCGGCGACCCCGGTCCCGTACCAGAAGGACACCCCGAGCAGGCCCCAGAAGGCGGCTGACGTCAGGCGCTTGGGGTTGCTGCGGTCGACCGCCATCTGACCGGCGTTGACGACCGTGATGAGGCCGAGGAGCCAGAAGAACCACTCGATCTTGATCACTTGGCCTCCTCCTTGGCCCCGGCGGGAACCGGCTCGGGCGCCGATTCGATGGCCGCCAGGTCGCGTTCCAGTTGCTTGTCGAGGCGCATCAGCCGGTAGCCGTGGACGGCGAACGCAAGAACGGCGGTGGGGATCGCCCACAGGGCGAGGTCGACCGGCTCCAAGTGCACGCCGTAGGTGGTGTTCACGAAAGCGGTGATCAGCAGGATCGAGCCGATGGCGATGAAACAGTCCTCACCGAAGAACAGTCCGACGTTGTCGGCGCCCGCCGAGTGGGAGCGCACCTTCTCGCGGACTTTGTCGGGCAGCGAGCGGCCGGAACTGCGCTCGGCCGCGGCCTCGGCCATCGGCGCGATCAGTGGCCGGACGGCGGGGGCGTGGCCGCCGATGGCGGTGAGTCCGACCGCGGCGGTCAACTGGCGGATCAGCAGGTAGGCGGTGAGGAAGCGGCCCGGCGTGAGCCGCTTCAGCCTGCCGATGAGGCTGCGGGCCTGCTCGCGCAGCCCGTACCGCTCCAGCAGACCGATGACGGGGAGCACCGCCGCGAACATCGTCACGGAGCGGCTGTCGGCGAAGCTCTTGCCGAAGGTGGCGAGCACCTCCAGTGGATTCATCCTGGCGAGGAGCCCGGTGACCACACCGGCGACCCCTACCACGAGAACGGGGTTGCGGCGCGTGACGAATCCGAGGATCACCACGAGCACGCCGAGGAGAACGATCATGCGTCGGCCTTCTTCCGCGCGAGGGAGCCCGAGCGGGCCATGGGAACAGGCGGGGTGGCCCGGACAGTAGGGGATCGTTCAACGATCCGACAAGAGGATCGTGTGAGCTTCTGGTGCTCATGTGCTGCATGGGACCGGCGGAACGGAGGTCGTCGACGCCCGTACGACTGCTGGAAGCGGGCACTCCGGTGCGGCCGCCGGGCGCACCGAACGGCGGCGGACCTGCCGGATTCGCTACTAGAGCACCGCTTCGAGAATCCCGGAGATCTCCTCCTGCGTGGGACGGCGTGGTGCGTTGCGCGTCACGGCGTCCGCGAGGGCGCCGGATATCTCGCGGACGGCGTCGATCGCGGCGCGGGTCCAGTCGCCGTCGGCCGGCGCGGCGAGGCGCAGCGCGCGGGCGGTCTGCTCGTAGGCGTCCGGGGCGGCCGGGGCACTGAACTCCAGGACCTCCTCCAGGACGGCGGCGAGCGCGACACCGTGCGGGGTGCCGGTGTGGGCGGTCAGGGCGTGGCCGATGCCGTGGACCAGGCCGAGGCCGGAGATGGTCAGCGCCTGGCCCGCCAGGTGGGCGCCGAGCATCAGCTGCGCGCGGGCCTGAAGATCCGAGCCGTTGCGGTGGGCGGCCGGCAGCCAGCGCCCGACCATGGCCACCGCCTGGGTCGCATACGCCACCGACACCGGGTTCGCACCGCGCGAGGCCAGCGACTCGATACCGTGCACGAGGGCGTCGATGCCGGTGGCGGCCGTGATCCGGGCGGGCAGGCCCAGCGTCAGCTCGGGATCGAGGAGCGCGATCCGCGGCTTGACCGAGGGGTGGCCGATGCAGATCGGCAGCAGGAAGGTGCCGATGGCCGCGCCGACCCGGCGCTGCGTCAGGACAACGGCATCACACACGCCGAACTGATCCCTGCCGACGCCCACCCTGTCCGCGCCGCACCCACCCTGCCCTGTCGCCTTTCGGCCCGCGCCCACCTCATCCAGCAACTGCCCGACGGGACAACCTGCCGTGTACCCCTGCGAATCGGGGCGCGGCCCTCACTCGACCTACCCTGCCTCCACGGCCCAGCCCCATCAGCCGCTCTGTCCTTCCTCCACGGCCACCGGCCACTGCTGTCACTGGCCCTCCAGTAATTCCGCAGCACGGTGGGGCACCGATAGAGGGAACGCCCATATCGGGCAGGCCGCTTCCTTCCGGAGTTGCCATCCGGACTATCACGGACCCTGCCGCGCAGGAGCCGCCTCCGGTCCACGTCAGCGGTTTGACCGCGGGAGGCGTTTGTTCCGCCGTATCCGCGTCGGACGTCGTGCGGTCCGACGCCGCCCGGCCCTGTGAAGAGCGCGCTGTGCTCA
The DNA here is from genome assembly GCF_042957325.1 of Streptomyces sp. NPDC008086. NCBI lineage: Bacteria > Bacillati > Actinomycetota > Actinomycetes > Kitasatosporales > Streptomycetaceae > Streptomyces > Streptomyces sp. NPDC008086. The sequence continues at coordinate 334,480 of NZ_JBIBIA010000002.1, read as the reverse complement.
AGCCGGCCGATTCGGGGGATCGCGGCGCCCTGCATGGCGCGATTCGCCAACTGTGGTCGGCTCAGCTCGTCTTCCGCTCCTGTGGTCCATCCGTGCCGTACAGCTTTGCGGAGGCGTTCACATGTGCCAACCTCCGCAGTGCGCTGAACAACGCCTCACCCAGTACGGTCCCGACCACCACGGCTTCGACCATGTCCTCGACCGCCACGCGCCGGTCCACGTACTGGAGGTCGGCGTGGGCGACCTGCTCGGCCGCGTCGGCGTAGTCGTCGAGCACCTCGACGAACGCCCCGTGGCCCAACCGGTTCATGGCGGCAAGGGCCTTGCACAGGTCGATGGCGGCAGGGTTTGACTCATGCGTCCGCCAGCCACGCCGGGAGATGAGGTCGGCGACGACGGCCCGTGCGGCTGCCGACGCGGCGTCGTCGTGCTCGGTGCCCTCGCTGCCGAGGTGGTCCGCGGCAGCGCCGAGCACTTTGTGCAGGGGACGCTCCGAATCGTCGAGGGCCGCCAGTACGTCCGCGATTTCGGCAACCTTCATGCCGCCCACATCGAGCAGGGCTCGGATCAGCTGCAACCGACGCTCGTGCGCCTCGCCGTAACTCGCCTGGTTCGGGCTGGTCAGCTCGCCCGGAGGCAGCAGGCCCTCACGGACGTAGTACTTGATCGTCGGCACCGATACCCCGGTCTTGCGACTCAACTCCCCAATGCGCACTGCCGGTTCACTCCTTGACCTTCGCCCTGAGGCCGGGCCGGCCCTTGCTGACCCGTCTCTCATCATAGATAGTGGGGCTATCGGATAGCGGATAGTGCTGCTATCCGTTCCTAGGGGGTAGTCATGTCTTCTTCACGTACGTCTTCCCGGCCTGTGCCGTTATGGTCGCCGTCGGCGCCATGGCGGTCATGGCATCGGCCGCTGGTACTGTTCGCGGCGACGATGGCACTGATGGCGGTCATGTCCGCCGTGGGACTCGCCGTCGACGACCGTGTCCTGGTGGGTGCGCCGATCTGGTTCAAGCCGTTCAAGTTCTCGGTCTCGTTCGTGGCGTACTGTCTTTCCCTGGCCTGGATGCTGTCGCTCCTCCCCAGTGGACGACGCGTCGGCTGGTGGGCGGGGACGGTCGTTGCGCTGGCGAGCCTCGTCGAGATGGTGATCATCATCGGGCAGGTGGTACGCGGGAAGCGCAGCCACTTCAACCACGAAACGCCCTTCGACGAGGCGCTGTTCAACGCGATGGCCGTCACGGTCGTCATCCTGTGGCTCGGCACCCTCGCCGTCGCCGTGCTGCTGCTCCGCGCCCGAATCGCCGACCGCGCGTCCGCCTGGGCGATGCGCTCCGGCATCGTCCTCGCGCTGGCCGGGGCCGGCGTCGGCTTCCTGATGACCCAACCCGCGCCAGGGCAGAGGCGTGGCGTCTCCAAGGTGGTCGGCGCGCACAGCGTGGGCGTGCCGGACGGCGGTCCGTCGATGCCGCTGACCGGCTGGTCGACGACCGGAGGCGATCTACGGATCCCGCACTTCGTCGGGATGCACGCGCTGCAACTCCTGCCACTGCTGGTCATGGTGCTGGTCGCCCTCGCGCCGCGCTTCGCCCGCCTCGCCGACGACCGGATACGGCTGCGCCTGGTGCTGCTCGCTTCGGCAACGTATGCCGCCGTCTTCGCGCTGGTTCTCTGGCAGGCGTTGCGGGGTCAGTCGCTGATCCACCCGGACGGCGCGACGCTGGGGGTGGCCGGAGTGAGCCTGGTGGTCGTCACTCTCGGGGCGTACGGATCCCTGAGGGCCTCGCCCCCCTCTCCACGCGAAGCGCATGACGCGGAAGACGCCCTCGCTTCGAAGGATCTCGTGGCATGACCGGATTCCTCTTCGAGCTCTCCTTCTGGCTCGCCGCACCCGTATGGCTGCTCATGATCTTCGCGCCGGGGTGGGGTCCGACTGTCCGTATCGCCGGGTCACCGTGGACCGTGGTGCCCGTACTGATGGTCTATCTCGCACTGGCGGTCCCGGTGTTCCCTGAGCTCTGGGTCGCGGTCCGCAGCCCGGATCTCGACACCTTCCGCGATCTGACGGCCCTCGCGGGCGGCGCGGGGGCCATCTGGGCGCAGGTCATCGCCTGGGATCTGCTGATCGGGCAGTGGATGTACCGGGAGGCCCGGCGACTGGGGATCTCCGCCCTGCTGATGGGGCCGCTGCTGGTTCTTACGATCCTGCTGTCACCGTTCGGACTGCTGCTGTTCCTGGGGCTGCGCGCGGCAAGGTCATGGCATGCGACCCGTGAAGACCTCGCGGCTACCGGGGCGGGCGGCGCCACGTAATCGGCGCTCGGGATCCGCGGGTGCCGACCGGAACAAGTAGCAGCGTTGTGGTGCGAATGTCCTGCGCGCGCCACCTGCCGGTCTGGACGGCAAACAACCCCCGGTTGGTGACCTGGGGTTGTTTGCCGGAGCGGGTGGTGACTGGCCTTGTCGGCCCATCTCGCAGATGCAGAGGCCGTGCCGGAACCGCCACCGTCGCTGCAGCGCTCGTCGTAGGTCTCGGAGGGGTAGCAGCGGTGTCGGGACAACTCGAACCTTCCTCCCTGCGGCCGGGGTTGGGGGACGGCGCAGCAGTCCCCCAACTCGGTGTGCCCGGGCTGTCCATGCGGGCGCCATCGCGCAGGAGCAGGTGTTGACCACTGGCGGCGCCACCCGTTTGGTGGACCGGGTGGAGGCGGCCGGACTGGTCGAGCGGGCCGACACCCCGGCGACCGGCGCGGTCGGCTGGTGCGCCTGACGCCTCTCGGCGAGCAGACGACCGTACGGGCGTCCCGGCTGAGAACATCCGGCGCCACTTCCTGGCACCCCTCCCGACCGAACACCGCGAGCGGTTCGCCGAGGGCCTGCGGGTCCTGAGCCACGGTCCCCGCCGACATGTCCGCCACCAAGCACTCCGCGCGGAACGAACTGCCCCGCCTGCCCTGACGGCTCCTCCCGGGCTGCGATCGGCCGGGGGCGCTGATGGACGGACACCGGCGGCGGTGCGGGTGGTGATGCGGCTGTACGACGACGACTTCGCCGCCACCGTCCAGCGCACCCTGCGCGCCTCCTATCCCGACGCGCTCACCCGCAGCCGCAGTGTCTCCGCGCTTGCCGCGCCGTCCTTCGCCGCCGCGATGATGGGCCGCCATGTGGTGGGCGTCATGCCTGTCGAACGCGGTTCGCTGCTGTTCACCGTCGTGGACGTCGCCGGGCACCCCGAGCTCGAAGGGCGCTCCGTCCACGAGGCGTTCCGGAAGAAAGAGTGGCGTGTGCTGGCGGTCGGATTCGCCGGTGAACAGCAGGAGCCCGACACGCCGGACACGCTCGCCGGGCTACGGCTCGACCGCCAGGGCGAGCGGCCGGAGTTCGACTGGCGTCCCGCGCACGGCCGCGTCCTGCGGGCCGGCGACCGCGTCGCGCTGGCCACGACCCGGCGCGGTCTGGACATCCTGATGACCGGCATGCAGCCGCACCCGACCCGCCGACGGCGGGACACGGGAGGCCGCTAGGCCCTGTCGCCGCATTCCCGCCTACCGCTGCCGGGACCCCGACTCGCCGTCGTGACGGGACACCGGGCTCGGGGGCTCGCCTCGCCGCACTGCGCCCGGCGCCCGTGCCGCCGGTCGGTCGGCCCGCACCGACGACGTGAGCTGCCACGGCACGCTCGTGACCATCACGCCAGGCGTGAACAGCAGGCGGCTCTTGAGCCACAGTGCGGACTGGTTGTGCAGGAGGTTCTCCCACCAGTGGCCGACGACGTACTCGGGGATGAAGACGGCGACGATGTCACGCGGGCTCTCCCGGTGGATGGACCGCACGTAGTCCACGACCGGCCGGGTCACTTCGCGGTACGGCGAGTCGATGATCTTCAGAGGGGTCTCGATGCCGTACTCCTCCCAGCGTTCGCGCAACGCCGCCGCCTCATCCCGGTCGACGGAGACCGTCAGGGCTTCCAGATGGCCGGGGCGGAAGGCGCGGGCGTAGGACAGGGCGCGCAGGGTCGGCTTGTGGATCGTGGAGACCAGGACGATGGCGAACACCCGGCTGGGCGCGACGAGTTCGCTGCGCGGGTCGGTCACGGCGAGCTCGGCGGCCGTGGCGTCGTAGTGGCGGCGGATGGCGCGCATCGTCACCCACAGCACCGCCGCGGCCAGCACCGCCAGCCACGCGCCCTGCGTGAACTTGGTGGCCAGCACGATCAGCAGGACCAGGCCCGTGACCACCCCGCCGGTGGCGTTGGTGACCCGGGCGAGCTTGTGCCGGCGGCGCAGGGCCGGGTCGGTCTCGGTGTGCAGTTCGCGGTTCCAGTGCCGGACCATGCCGGTCTGAGAGAGCGTGAACGAGGTGAAGACACCCAGGATGTACAGGTGGATCAGGTTGGTGACGTTGGCGTCGTAGCCCCAGAGCAACAGGCCGGCGACAATCGCGAGGGCGAGGATGCCGTTGGAGAAGGCGAGCCGGTCGCCGCGGTTGTGCAACTGTCGGGGCAGATAGCGGTGCTGGGCGAGGATCGAGCCGAGCAGCGGGAACCCGTTGAAGGCGGTGTTCGCGGCCAGGATCAGGATGAGCGCGGTGGCGGCCTGGATGTAGTAGAAGCCGATCGAGTGCTCGCCGCCGAAGACGGCGGCGGCGATCTGGGCGATGACGGTGCGCTGGGTGTAGCTCTCGCAGCTGCCGTCGATGCCGGTCAGCCGGCAGGCGTCCTCGGCGACACGGACCTTGGAGATCAGCGCGAGCGTGGTGACGCCGGCGAACATGGTGATGGAGATGGCGCCCATGACCGCCATGGTGGTCGCCGCGTTCTTCGGCTTCGGCTTGCGGAAGGCCGGGACGCCGTTGGAGATCGCCTCCACGCCGGTCAGCGCGGTGCAGCCCTGGGAGAAGGCCCGAAGTGCCAGCAGCACCAGGGCGAGCCCGGCCAGGTTTGTCTCACCGGGTTCGGCTTCGATGCCGTAGTGGGCGGATTCGGCGACGGGCGCGTCCCCGACCAGGTAGCGGAACAGCCCCGTCGCGATCATGATCATCACGCCGCCGACGAAGAGGTACGTCGGGGTGGCGAAGGCCCGGCCCGACTCGCGCACACCCCTCAGGTTCATGGCGGTCAGCAGGGCGACGAAGCCCAGCGCCATCAGCACGCGGTAGTCGGCGAGTTCGGGTACGGCCGAGATGATGTTGTCGACTCCCGATGCGACCGACACGGCCACCGTCATGACGTAGTCGACGAGCAGGGAGGCGGCCACCACGAGGCCGGCGGACGGACCGAGGTTGGTGGAGGCCACCTCGTACGAGCCGCCGCCGCTGGGGTAGGTGCGGACCACCTGCCGGTAGGAGAGCACGACGACGGCCAGCAGGATCACGACCGCCGTCGCGATCCACGGGGTGAAGTGCCAGTAGGCCAGTCCGCCGAGGGAGAGGACCAGCAGGATCTCCTGGGTCGCGTACGCCACCGAGGACAACGGGTCGGAGGCGAAGATCGGCAGGGCGAGCCGCTTGGGCAGCAGCGTCTCGTGCAGCTCTTCGCTGCGCATGGCCCGGCCGATCACCAGGCGTTTGAGGATCTCGGGCACGTTGGGCACGGGCGCGAGGTTAGGCACCGGAGGAGGTTCGCGGGGGAGGGCGTACGGCAGGCGGGCCGTCAAAGAGCCGTTAGGATTTCACGGAATGCGTACAGATGGCGTAAAAGGTACGGCCTTCAGTGGGTGGAGGGCTGCTCGTCCACGCCGTCCGTCAGCCCGGAGATCTTGAAGACCGTCCAGGCCGTTTCACGGTCGATGCGCTCCGACAGATCCCGCAGGGCGGCGGGGTGCTCGGACAGATGACCCCGCGCCGCCGCTACACGGATGTCCGTGTCGAGGTGGTGCCACAACGGCGGGTTGGCGACCAGGACCTGGGCGTCGAGTTCGACGCGGCTGCCGTACGCGTCCAGGAACACCAGGCGTCGGCCCGTGCGCCCCGGGGTGTACGCGGCGACGAGGCGGTCCGTCCGTACCCGGCGCGTGCGCAGGACGCCGCGTACGGTCAGCCAGCCCTCGCCCGCGGTGACCCGTGGCGGGAACAGCACGAGGAGCAGCAACAGGGCGAGGCAACTCCACAACGCCCCGCGCGCCGCAGTGAACGTCTCGGCTGCCTCGTCCACCAGCAACAGAAGGCCCAGGAACGAGCCCGCGCACACGACCGCGCCGCGCAGGTCGGCGAACCAGCGGTGGTCACCCAGGTGTTCCATACCGTCGACGGTAGGCGCGGGGCAGCGCCATGCCGCAGATCTTGACGCGTTGCTGACGAGTCGCCGACTCATCCCTGATGTCAGCGGCGAATGCCCAGTGTCATGTCGTACGCGGCTTCCTGGCCGCCTTGTATGAAGATGACCCGCGCTCGCAGCGTGTGCGCGTCCGGAGCCAGGGCCGGGTATGCCGTGAGCGATCCGTCGGTGTGGCTGCCGTCGGGGGCCGTGCCGTAGGCGCCGCCGCGGTCGTCGTAGGTGTTGCCCAGATCGTCCCGGGCTTCCAGGACCGGGACGAGGGGTGGCTCGCTGCCGGAATCGGGCAGCGGGGGCGTGATCGTGTAGTGCAGGGTGAAAGCGTCGTCCGCGCGTTTGAGCCGGGTGACGGTCATCTCGTGGCGGCCGTCGAGGATGTGGAGGACGAACAGCGGGGTTCTGGGCATGTCGGTTCTCTGCCTGCCTCGGATGGTTCCTATGCGCTGAGTCGGCGATCGCGGACGACGGGGCTCCCGACCGCGTAGTGGACGTATTCGTGGACCAGGCGGAAGCCCGCCGTCCAGGCGAGGAGGCGGCTGGCGCGGTTGTGGACCGAGCAGTTCCAGCTGGGGAGGTGACCTCGTGCCGCGATGTCCGCGCAGAGCGAGGTGACGCAGGCGAGGGCGAGGTGGTGGCGTCTGCGGTCGGCGACGGTGTAGACCGCCACGTCCTCGTAGCGGGTGCCGCGGAAGTAAGTACATGCCACCGCCAGGATCCGGCCGGTCCGGCTGACGGCCGCCCAAGCGTGTCCTCCGGCGGCGAGACCGCGCGGTCCGCCCCAGCTCGCCGAGAGCCAGGACGCGTCCGGCCCCAGCGCGTGCACTGCCTCGGTGTCCGTGGCCTCCAAGCGCCTTACGGTCACGCTCATCGGGAGCCTGGGAGGCAGCGGTTCGGCCTGGAGGGTCCAGATCATGCGCTCCCAAGGGGTGAGGCGTGTGAAGGCGGAGTACAGCGCCGGCAGAAAGCGGGACGGCGCGTCGATGCGGCTGTCGGCCAGGGGCGCCAGCGTCTCCGGTGCCAGCGCGTCGGGCACGCCGCGCAGGACGACGTGACCGGCGCAGGATGCGGCGACGGCGCGCGGCTCGACGGCGCGGTCGGCCCACCAGCGGCCGTTGCCCGTGGTCAGCACGTGCTCGCCGATGGCGGCGGGGCCCGGGTAATCCGTGGGGAACCACCGGCTGGAAGCGGGCAGGTCACGAGGGAGGATTTCGATCATTGGTGCCTCGGGGAGGTAGAGGGGTGTGGGCGGGGGGGGGGGGGGGGGGGGGGGGGGGGGCGGGGGCCCCCCCCCCCCCCCCCCCCCCCCCCCCCCCCCGCCGTGCCCGGTCAGCGCTGGCCGGCCTTGCTGCCGTGGTTGGCCTTCTTCTTGCGGCGGTCCTTCTTCTTGCGGGCGCGCTTCGACATGCGTATCAACTCCCTTGCTGTGAATCGACGTTCAAGCGGTGCGGCCGACCAACAGGTCAGCCAGCTTGTTGAGGCGCTTCACCGTGCGGTCCTCCTTGGCGGCCGGGGCCGGGTCGACGCGTTCGGCACGGTCGTAGTAGGCGCCGTTGACGATCTCGACCGCCGGGTCGCACAGCCGGACCACGTGGTCGGCGCCCTCGGCGGGCGAGGTGCCCTCGTGGGCGTAGAGCGGGAGCAGGGCGGTGTCGCAGACGCCGGGGTGTACGGAGACGGCGGTGACGCGCGGGTCGGCCGCGAACACCGTGAGGGCGAGCTGGGACTGGGCGTAGGCGGCGAGCCGGGAGTAGCGGCGGGCGCGGTTGGGGTCGGCCCACGAGATCGACCCCGTGCGGTGCAGCGCCGACGACACGTTGACCACACGGCCGCCCGGGTCGCTGGTCAGTGCCGGCTCCAGCAGACAGGTCAGCAGGTAGTGGGCGAGGAAGTTGACCTGGAAGGCGATCTCGTTGCCGTCGGCGGTGACAGTGTGCCGCTCGGGCGCCGCCATGCCCGCGTTGTTGACCAGCACGTCCAGGTGCGGGTGCTCGGCGACGACCTTGGCGGCGAGGGTCTCGACCTCGTCGAGGTGGGCGAAGTCCGCTCCGTACGCGCGCAGTTGCGGGGCATCGAGAGCCGCTGTCGCCGCGAGGCGGTCGGCGGCCGCGAGGGCCTCCTCGGTGGTGCGGCCGTGCAGCAGCACCGTGGCGCCTCGCTCGACGAGGTGCCGGGCAGTCTCGTAGCCGATGCCGGAGGTGGCGCCGGTGACCAGGACGGTGCGGCCGGAAAGGGAGGAAAGGGTGGACTCGGGCATGATCCCATCCAGGGTTGCGGGCATGCCCAGTGGCCCCGGCGGGGCGGTGGACATGCGGTGAGGAAGGAAAGGCGAAGGGCGCCGGATGGGGATCACGGCGCCCCTCGGGTCGCGGAGAGCGCGTCAGCGGGACGCGGGCTCTTCCGGACAGCGCGGCGCACGACTCGAAGGCCGAGCGGGACTCGGCGGCCGGTCGAAGAGGAGCCAGGCGCTGTTCACGTACTCCATGGAAGCCGTTCGGCACGGCACCGACAAGCCGGAATCCCGTTCTCTGACGGGCCCCTGACGTGCGCTTACGGGACCTTGACGGGCGAGCCAGGCCACCGGGCGCGATTCAGCCAAGGCCGGGCACCCCGGAGATCAGCAGGTCGATCAGCTTGATGCCGAGGAAGGGCAGCACCAGTCCGCCGAGGCCGTACAGGAGCAGGTTGCGGCGCAGCAGGTCGTGTGCGGAGGACGGGGTGTAGCGCACGCCGCGAAGGGCGAGCGGGGTCAACGCCACGATGATCAGGGCGTTGAAGATGATCGCCGAGGTGATCGCGGAGGTCGGGCTGTGCAGGCCCATGATGTTCAGCGCGTCCAGGCCCGGGTAGGCGCTCGTGAACATCGCCGGGATGATCGCGAAGTACTTGGCGACGTCGTTGGTGATCGAGAACGTCGTCAACGCGCCCCGGGTGATGAGGAGTTGCTTGCCGATCTCGACGATCTCGATCAGCTTGGTCGGGTTGGAGTCGAGGTCGACCATGTTGCCGGCCTCCTTGGCGGCCGACGTACCGGTGTTCATCGCCACGCCGACGTCCGCCTGCGCCAGGGCCGGGGCGTCGTTCGTGCCGTCGCCGGTCATCGCGACCAGCTTGCCGCCGGCCTGCTCCCGCTTGATCAGCGCGAGCTTGTCCTCGGGTGTCGCCTCGGCCAGGTAGTCGTCCAAGCCCGCCTCCTGGGCGATCGCCTTCGCCGTCAGCGGGTTGTCGCCGGTGACCATGACCGTGCGGATGCCCATGCGGCGCAGTTCGGCGAAGCGTTCGCGGATGCCGTCCTTGACCACGTCCTTCAGGTGGATCAGTCCGAGTACCCGGGGCCCGTCCCAGTCGTGCACCGCCACCAGCAGCGGGGTTCCGCCGGACGTGGCCACCGCGTCCGCGAAGTTCCGTGCCGCGGAGGGGACCTGGCCTCCGTACATCTGCACCCACTCGATCACCTGCTGGGCGGCGCCCTTGCGGATCGCGCACACCGCGCCGTTGTTCCAGCGCAGGTCGACGCCGCTCATCCGGGTCTGCGCGCTGAAGGAGACCCAGCGGGCGTTCGTCAACTCGCCCTCGGCGGGCTCCCGCAGCCCGAACTCCCTCTTCGCCAAGGCGACGACGGAGCGGCCCTCCGGCGTCTCGTCGGCCAGTGACGACAGCTGGGCGGCGTCGGCGAGCTGTCGTGCGTCGATGCCGGGCAAGGGGACGAAGGCGGCGGCCTCGCGGTTGCCGAGGGTGATGGTGCCGGTCTTGTCCAGCAGCAGCGTGTTGACGTCACCGGCGGCCTCGACCGCGCGGCCCGACATGGCGAGCACGTTGCGCTGCACCAGGCGGTCCATGCCGGCGATGCCGATCGCGGAGAGCAGGGCGCCGATCGTGGTCGGGATGAGGGTGACGAGCAGCGCCACCAGCACGGTCGTCGACTGGGCCGCGTTCGCGTACGCGGCCATGGGCTGCAGGGTGACCACGATCAGGACGAAGACGATCGTGAGGGCGGCCAGCAGGATGTTCAGGGCGATCTCGTTCGGGGTCTTCTGCCGGGCCGCGCCCTCGACCAGGGCGATCATCCGGTCCAGGAAGCTGTGCCCGGGCCGGGCGCTGACCCGGACGAGGACGCGGTCGGACAGGACGGTCGTACCGCCGGTGACACCGCTGCGGTCGCCGCCCGCCTCCCGGATGACGGGGGCCGACTCGCCGGTGACCGCGGACTCGTCCACCGCCGCGACGCCGTCGATGACATCGCCGTCGGCCGGGATCATCTCGCCCGCCTCGACCAGGACGACGTCGAGTGGCTTGAGGTCGGTGGCGGCGACGGCCTCGGTGCGGGCGGTGCGTGGATCGGTGCCGTAGCGCCAGTGCAGAAGCCGCAGCGCCACCGTGTCCGTGCGCGCCCTGCGCAGCGACTCGGCCTGGGCCTTGCCGCGGCCCTCGGCGACCGCCTCGGCGAGGTTGGCGAAGATCACCGTCAGCCACAGCCAGAGGCTGATCACCCAGGTGAAGACGGCCGGGTGCAGCAGCGCGGACAGCGTGGTGAGGACGGCGCCGACGGAGACGACGAAGAGCACCGGGTTCCTGACCAGGATCCGCGGGTGCAGCTTGCGCAGTGCCTCGGGGAAGGAGCGGACGAGCTGCGCGGGTTCGAACAGCCCGCTCGGGGCGCGACGGCGCCCCGTTCCTCCCTCCGTTCCGGGCCGGGCGGTGCGCTGGGGACGGGACGGTGGAGCCTGCTCTGGAGCGGCGGGCAACATGGAGACCTTCGTGTCTCGGTGGCGGGCAGGGACGGTGGCCGCCGGCCCGTGCGGTGCCGGGGCCCCGGCACCGCACGGCGGGCGCACGGACGCCGGCGATGGGACGACGACAGGCGTGGTGCGCGGGTGCGCGCCGTTCGGACGGACGGGCACCGGGCCGCCCCGAGCCGCTGCGGAGCGTGGACTCCGGCAGCCGTGAGGCTGTTGACGCCAGCGGCCTCGGCGACGGCCGACAGGGAATCTAGCTGCGGCAGCGGCCCGAACCAGGCTTTCCGGCAAGGAATTTGCGGGACTCATACGGGCCGGGCGCGGAGGTCGTCAAAGTCCCGTCAAACAGGTCAGGGAAACCATCAGGGGAGTGTCAACGCCGGCCGTTGGCGGCCCGATCCGGTCGCAGACTGATCGGCACGGGGGACGGGCGACCGTCCGTGGCGTCGTGCCGGAGGCACCGTGACTTCACGGTCGGCACAACGCGGGGCTTTCGACCAGGGCTCTGCGCACCGCCACGACCACCGGCGATCGCCTCGCAGGGCGGTGCCCCGGGCCACGGAGAAGAGGGGGATCGCGGACGGGCGATCCGGGCCCGGGGCACGCCCGAGCAAGCAGACTCGCCGGGACGGTCCTGACCGTGCTGGGACCGCGGCTGCGACCAAGGCGGCCGACTTCCGCCGAGCCCCGCTCAGGCGTCCGCGAGCCGTGCTTCCTCCAGGTCGAGGGTGCGCTGGAGGCGTCGGCGGGTGGTGTCGCTGATCGTGTGGTCGTCGTAGAGGCGTTGCAGTTCCTCGGCCTCCACGGCGATCAGGTCGCGGCGCAGTTGACGGTAGATCAGGTCGGTCGACTCGGCGGGAGCGCCCGTGCCGTTGGTTTCGGCGAGGCGGTCGCGGGTGTCGTCGAGGCGGGCGGTGAGACCGCGACGGAGGCGGTCGAGGACGACGTCGGGGACGGCCTCCAGCTCCGAGAGTTCCTCAAGACGCCGGATGCCCGCGGCGGCCAGGCTGCAGCGGGCGGAGGTCTCCTCGCGCTCGGTGTGGTCGGGCTCCAGGGCGATGCCGGAGCGGCGTACGACGGGGGCCAGGGTGAAGCCCTGCACGACGAGGGTTGCGACCACGACCGACGTGGTCAGTACGAGGACGAGCGGACGGTCGGCCAGCGGCTTGCCCGCCTCCGTGGCCACCGGGATGGACAGGGCCGCCGCCAGCGGCACCACACCCCGGGTGCCCGCCCAGGTCAGCACCACCGGCACCCGCCAGTTCATCCGCTGGATGCCGCCCCTGCGCTGGACCACCGCCGACAGCGGAGCCAGCCACAGCAGCCGTACGGCGATCAGGGTGCCGGCGACGGCGAGGGCGTACAGAGGCCAGGCCCGGTCGGCGTCGGACAGCGCCCGCACCTGCCCCGGCAATGCGAGGCCGATGAGCGAGAAGACCACGCTTTCCAGGAGGAACACCACGGTGCCGTAGACCGCGTGCAGTTGGAGCCGTATGCGGGCGTTGGTGAGCCGGTCGTCCCGGCCGCCGAGCACCACTCCGGCGACCACGACCGAGGTGACCCCTGACGTGTGGGCGGCCTCCGCGAGGACGTACGCGGCGTACGGGGTGACCAGGGCGATCACCGTCTCCAGGACCGGGTCCTCGGTGCGGCGGCGGATGAGGGCCACCACACCGGCCACGGCGGCGCCGATGACCGTCCCGCCGCCCGCCAGCACGACGAACTCGCCGCCCGCCGCGCCCCAGTCGGCCGCCGCTGTGGCCACTGCGACGCTCACCGCGACGCGGAAGAGGACCAGCGAGGTCGCGTCGTTGAACAGGCTCTCGGCCTGCACCAGGACCTGCACCTTGGGCGGCAGCGCGAGCCGTCTGCCGAGCGCGGTGACCGCCACCGGGTCGGTGCTGGCCAGGACCGCGCCCAGTACGAATGCCATCTGCCACGACAGTGGAGTCACCAGCGACGCCACCCAGCCGACCGCCGCCGCCGAGGCCAGCACCAGGCCGATGGAGAGGACGCCGACCGGCTTCCACACGGCCTTCAGCTCACGCCAGGACAAATCCTCCGCGCTGGCGTACAGCAGCGGTGGCAGGACGATCAACCCGATGACCTCGGGGCTGATCTCGATCTCCGGGGTGCCCGGCAGCAGCGCTACCGCGAGGCCCGCCACGACCAGCAAGGACGGTGCGGGAATGCGCCACCGGCGGGCGAAGGTCGCCACGACCGTGGCCAGGATGACCAGTGCCAGAACAATGCCTACGCCACGCATGCCGTCCCCCTGGGGCTTGACGGAGCCGCCGTGGCTCCCCGCCGACCAGACTTCCCGGCACACCGCTTTCACCCTATCCGCCCAAGGGATGTCAAGACAGTGTCAAGGTCCCCGGCACGGGCGCCAAGAAAGCGCTAACACGCGTCCCGCTCCGTCCTCGGAAGCGCTTCCGTAGGGAGAAGTAACCCACCTCCTTCAGGGAGTTGAACCAGTGAGCGGAGCGCGTCGACGGCGATGAGTGACGTACGGTCCGGACGACTGAAGGTCTACCTGGGGGCGGCCCCGGGAGTGGGCAAGACCTACCGGATGCTCGACGAGGGACGGCGGCGAGCCGCCCGTGGGGCGGACGTGGTGGTGGCGTTCGCCGAGTGCCACGGCCGACGGCACACGGAGGCGATGCTCGACGGCCTGGAAACGGTCCCCCGCGCCCGCTGCTCCTACCGCGGCAGGCGGTTCGAGGAGATGGACCTCGCCGCGGTGCTGGCCCGCCGCCCACAGGTGGCGATCGTCGACGAGTTCGCGCACAGCAACGTTCCCGGCGAGGGCCGCAATGCCAAGCGATGGCAGGACATCGAGGCACTGCTCGCCGCAGGCATCGACGTCATCACCGCGCTGAACATCCAGCACCTGGCCTCCCTCAACGACGTCGTCGAGAAGATCACACACGTGCCGCAGCACGAGACGGTGCCCGACGAGGTCGTACGGCGCGCCCATCAGGTCGAGCTGGTGGACATGCCCCCGGAGGGGCTGCGCCGCCGTATGGCGCACGGCAACATCTACGCGCCCGAGAAGGTCGACGCCGCCCTCGCCAACTACTTCCGGCCGGGCAATCTGACCGCGTTGCGTCAGCTCGCCCTGCTGTGGGTGGCCGACCGGGTCGACGAGGCCCTGCAGACCTACCGCGCCGAGCACTCCATCGGCGGCGTGTGGGAGACCCGGGAGCGGGTCGTCGTGGCGCTGACCGGCGGTCCGGAGGGCGACACGATCATCCGGCGGGCCGCCCGTATCGCCGCCCGGTCGGCCGGAGGCGATCTGCTGGCCGTGCACGTGGCCCGCAGCGACGGACTCGCGGCCGGGGTCTCGCACGCCTCGCTGGCCCGGCAGCGCAGGCTGGTGGAGGACCTGGGCGGCAGCTACCACTCGGTCGTCGGCGACGATGTCGCGACCGCGCTGGTGGAGTTCGCGCGGGCCGAGAACGCCACCCAGCTGGTGCTGGGCACCAGCCGCAGGGGCCGTCTGGAGCGGTTCCTGACCGGACCCGGCACGGGGGAGACCGTGACGGAGATGTCCGGTGACATCGACGTGCACCGGGTCACCCACGAGCGGGCCGGACGCGGCACTCTGCTGCCGTCCCGGCGGCGCACCCTGTCCAGGGCCCGGCGCATCGCGGGGCCGGTGGCGGGGCTCGTACTGCCGGTACTGCTGACCGCCGCCCTCGCGCAGCTGCGCGGGCCGCTGAACCTGACCAGTGAGGCGCTTCTGTTCCTGCTCACCGTGGTCGGCGTGGCCTGCATAGGCGGAGTCGTGTCGGCGCTGATCGCGTCGCTGACGGCGTCCCTGCTCCTGAACTACTGGTTCGTCCCGCCCATCGGCTCCTTCACGCTGGAGGACCCGAACGCGCTGCTCGCCCTGAGCGTGTTCGCCGTCGTGGCGGCCACCGTGGCCGCCGTCGTCGACCGCTCCCTGCGCCTGTCCCGCCGTTCCGCCCGCGCCACCGCCGAGGCCGAGACCATGTCGTCGCTGGCCGGCAGCATCGTGCGCGGCGGCACGACGATCCCGTCCCTGCTGGAGAGGACCCGGGAGACCTTCGGCATGGACTCGGCGGAACTCGTCGACGAACCGCCTGACGCCGGGGAGGTCACGGCCGTCCCCGCCGGCCCCGGCGCGTATCTGGTGTTGCGCGGACGCACCCCGTCTTCCTCCGAGCGGCGGGTGCTCGCCGCGTTCGCCGCGCACGTGGGGTCGGCCGTCGAGCGTGCCCGGCTCGCCGAGGCGGCGGCCGAGGTGGAGCCCGTGAAGGCCGCGGACCGGATGCGTACGGCGCTGCTGCGGGCCGTCGGCCACGACCTGCGTACACCGCTCGCCGCGGGCTGGGCGGCCGTGACGTCCCTGCGGAGCAGGGACGTGGATTTCTCGCCCGCGGACCAGGAGGAACTCCTCGCCACCGCCGACGAGTCGATGGCCAAGCTCAGTCGCCTGGTGGAGAACCTCCTCGACCTCAGCCGCCTGGAGGCCGGGGCCCTCACCCTGAACCTGCGGGCCACCGCCCTGGAGGAGGTCCTCCCGATGGCGCTGGCGGACGTGCCCGCGGCCGAGGCGAGCGACATGGAGGAGATCCCGGCGGTGCTCGCCGACCCGCCGCTGCTGGAGCGGGTCGTCGCCAACCTCGTCGGCAACGCCGCCCGGCACACACCGCCCGGCCAGAAGGTGCTGGTCACCGCCAGTGTCCTGGCGGGCCGGGTCGAACTGCGGGTTGTGGACCGCGGCCCCGGCCTCCCGCCGACGGGCCGGGACCGGATCTTCGAGCCGTTCCAACGGCTCGGCGACACCGACAACACCACCGGCCTCGGCCTCGGCCTAGCCCTCGCCCGGGGCCTGACCGAGGCGATGAACGGCACTCTCACCCCGGAGGACACTCCGGGCGGCGGCCTGACCATGGTCGTGTCGCTGCCCTTCGCGGAGCAGGCCGGCGTGGCACAGGGGACGCCGCGTCCGGCGGAGCAGGCGCACCCGGCAGGAGGCGCCTGATGAGGCCCGGGCGCGACGTACGACGAATGCCGCAGCGCCATCACCGGAAGCCGCAGCCGACGGAGAACCCGCACCGTGGGGTGCGCGGAGCTTAGGAGGTACCCGATGACCACCGGAATCGGAATCGGCACATGGCGGAGGCCGCACGGCAGGGACCGGATCCGCGTCACAGTGGGCTCCTGGCCGCTGCGTGACCGGCTCGCCCTGGCGGCCGGCCTGGTCACCCCCTTCCTGGCCGCGCTCGCACTCGTGCCGATTCGTACGCACCTGTCGCACACGAACGCGGCGTTGATCCTCGTCGTGGTGGTCGTCGCGGTCGCCGCGCTGGGCAGCCGTACGGCGGGCGTCGTGGCGGCGCTTTCGGCTGCGGCTTGGTACGACTTCTTCCTCACCCGGCCGTACCAGACCTTCACCATCAGTGCGTCGGAGGACATCGAGACGGCCGTGCTGCTGCTGGTCGTCGGCTTGCTCGTGTCCCAACTCGCCGCCCGTGCCCGCCGCTTGGAGATCATCACGGTCACCGACGCGGCCCACCTGACGCGGATCCACCGGACGGCCGGCCTCGCCCAGTCGCCCAACTCGGCGAACACCGTGGTCGACCATGTCCGGGGAGAACTCGTCGAACTGCTCGGGCTGCGCGCCTGCCGTTTCGAGTACGGGACGCTGATGGGGCGGCCACCGCGCCTGCTCAAGGACGGGAGCGTGAGTGCAGGGCGTGGGTGGGCGCAGGACGACATCGAGCTGCGGGCGTACGGCAACGGTCACTATCTCGGTCGTTTCCTGCTCAGTCCCGGCCCCGGGCCGGTACCACCGCTCCAGGCCCGGCTCGTGGCGGTGACTCTGGCCGACCAGACGGGAGCGGCGCTGGACACGGCGGGGCCGGTGGGGCGGGGCTGAGTCCGCCGCGCCGGTCAAACCGCGTGGCTGAGCCCGCTATTCCAGGCCGGAGGCTTTGAAGACCGCGTGGGCGGTCTCCCTGTCGATGCGCCGGGAGAGTCGGTGCAACGCGGTCGCCCCGCACAGCAGTGTGCCGCCGCCCGCCGACTTCTGGGCGCCCGCGTCCACAAGGAACCACAACTGCGGGTTTCTCAGGAGGACTTCGGGGTCGATCTCCACCCGGCCGCCGGCCGAGTCCCGCAGCACGAGTCGCTCCGACATGCCCTCCAGGTACCGGACGGACACCAGCTGATCGGTACAAACGCGGTGTTCGCGCAGCAGTCGGCGCGAAGCGAGCCAGCCGTCGCCGGCGGAGACTCGGGCGGGGTACAGCACGAGGAAGAGCAGTAGTGCCAGGGCGAGCCACAGAGTGCAGCGCCAGTACGTGAAGCGGCCCGTGCCCCAGTCGAGGAGGAGGAGCAGGGCGAGCAGCACCCCGCCGCAGCGGACCGAGTCCCGTACATCCCGCGCCCAGCGGAGGTCGTGCGCCGCGCCCTTGCGTTCACGCGCGTCGTTACGGGGTGCCATGCGGTGACCTTATGGATGCGGGGAGCAGGAGCACCTCACCTTTGACGCGACTCTGATGGCTCTGTCGCCTGGGTCACAACCCCGTCAAGACCTCATCAAAGTCGGCCTGTTCAGCGCGAAGAAAACGCAAGGAGCGGTCGGCCGCGGCCGGGACCGGACACACCCTGAGTGCACCGCGCCCGCGTCACCCCTCGCGCGCGGCCGAAGGAAGAAGGAGCACGCACCGATGTCCGTCCTGACCGTCCAGCCGGGCGCGACCCCCGCCGACGAAGAGCCCCCCGATACCGGCGAACGCCACCGGCTGACCGCTGTCACGGGCCTGGCCGCCCTGTCCCTGGACGCGATGGCGTCGGTGGCGTACGGGCCCGAGGCGATCGTTCTCGTCCTGGCCGCCGCCGGTGCGCGCGGCCTCGGGTTCACCCTGCCGGTGACGCTCGCCATCGCCGCCCTGCTGGCGGTGCTGGTCGCCTCGTACCGACAGGTGATCGCGGCCTTCCCCGACGGCGGCGGCTCGTACGCGGTCGCCAAGGCTCATCTGGGTGCGCGTACGAGCCTGGTGGCGGCCGCCTCGCTCGTCCTGGACTACGTCCTGAACGTGGCCGTCGCCGTCACGGCCGGCGTGGCAGCGCTGACCTCCGCCTTTCCGGGCCTGTACGGCGACCGGCTGGTCCTGTGCCTGGTGGTGCTGGCGTTGATCACGGCCGTGAACCTGCGGGGCATCGTGGAGTCGGCGAAGGTGTTCATCGTGCCGACCGTGGTGTTCGTCGGCTCGATTCTTGTGCTGATCGTCGTCGGTCTGTTCCGGTCCGAGCCCGTGAGTTCGGCCGCCGCGGCCGGTCACGCGTCGGTCCTGGCCGGCAACGCGACCACCGTGGGCGCCCTGCTCCTGCTGAAAGCATTCGCCTCCGGGTGCAGCGCCCTCACCGGCGTGGAGGCCATCGCGAACGCCGTCCCCTCCTTCCGCGTCCCGCGCGTCAAGCGGGCCCAACGGGCCGAGGTCGCTCTCGGCGCGGTCCTCGGCGTGATGCTGATCGGGCTGTCGGTGCTGATCTCCCGCTTCCACCTCCAGCCCGTCGAGGGCGTCACGGTGCTCGCCCAGCTCGCGGACGCCTCCTTCGGCCACAACTGGGCGTTCTACGTCGTCCAGTTCGCGACGATGATCCTGCTGGCCCTGTCGGCCAACACCTCCTTCGGCGGACTGCCGGTGCTGCTGAAACTGCTGGCCCGGGACAACTACCTGCCGCATGTGTTCGCGCTGAAGGCCGACCGCCAGGTTCACCGGCACGGCGTGCTCGCCCTGGCCGTGGTCTCGGCGGCGCTGCTGGTGTTCTCCGGCGGCGACACCAACACGCTCGTGCCGCTCTTCGCCATCGGCGTGTTCGTCGGGTTCACCATCGCCCAGGTCGGCATGGTCCGGCACTGGCGCCTCGACCGCCGGCCGGGATGGCAGGGAAGGGCCCTGCTCAACGGCTTCGGCGGGCTGCTGACCGGCATCTCGGCCGTCGTCGTCACCGCGACCAAGTTCGAGGAGGGCGCCTGGCTGGTCGTGGTGGCGCTGCCGCTGCTCGTGGCGGCGTTCGTCGCCGTGCACCGCGCGTACACCCGGATCGGCGAGCGCCTCGGCCTCGGCCGCGTCCCCGAGCACCCGCACCGCGACCGCTCGGTCGTGATCGTGCCCGTCTCCTCGATCTCACGGCTCACCTCCGAAGCCCTCACTGCGGCGGCCTCCCTGGGCGACGAGGTCCGTGCCGTCACCGTCTGCTACCCCGACGCCGAGGACCGGGCCGCCCTGCATGCCCTGGAACACTCCTGGGCGGAGTGGGACCCCGGCGTCCCCCTGGTCCGGCTGGCCTGCGAGCGCCGCAGCCTGGGCCGCCCCATCGCCGCGTACGTCCGTGAGGTCGCGGCGGCGGAACCGGCCACCCGGGTCACCGTCCTCATCCCGGAGACCGAGCCGGAGCGGCTGTGGCAGCGGCTGCTGCAGAACCAGCGGGGCGCGGTCGTCGCCCATGCCGTACGGCGGGAGACGGACGCGGTGATCTGCCGACTGCGCTTCCGGCTGCTGTGAGCGGGAGGCTCCGAGGCTCCGAGCCGTAAAAGTCCCGTCAATGCTCTGGCCGCCGCCGTAAGAGAGCCGTCAACGGACGACCGAATCCGGCCAGAGAGGCGCTTTCCTCTAGAGGTCCGTTGTTCCCGAACCTCATCTAGGAGCTCGCGATGGCCGACGTGGCCTTCGTCGTCACCACGATCGCTGTGTTCGCGTTGGTGGCCTTCGTCGCCAAGGGGGTGACCAAGCTGTGACCGCCGAGAACATCGTCGGCCTAGTCGTGGCCGTCGCCCTGCTGGGCTATCTCGTCCTCGCCCTGATCTTCCCGGAGAGGTTCTGAGACAAGACATGGGTCCCGTACTCGCCGGCGTGCTCCAGCTGCTGGCCCTGATAGGCGCGCTGGCGCTCGCCTACGTCCCCCTCGGCAACTACATGGCCAGGGTCTACTCCTCCGACAAGCACTGGCGGGTCGAGAAGTGGATCTACAAGGGCATCGGTGCCAACCCCGACACCGAGATGCGCTGGACCGCGTACCTGCGCGGCGTGCTCGCCTTCTCCGTCGTCGGCGTCCTGTTCCTCTACCTGCTGCAGCGGCTCCAGGGTGTGCTGCCCGGTTCGCTGGGCTTCGCGGCCATCGACCCGGACCAGGCGTTCAACACCGCCGTCTCCTTCGTCACCAACACCAACTGGCAGTCGTACTACGGCGAGCAGGCCATGGGCCACGTCGTGCAGACCGCCGGTCTGGCCGTGCAGAACTTCGTCTCCGCGGCCGTCGGCATCGCCGTCGCTGTCGCGTTGGTCCGCGGCTTCGCCCGCTCGCGCACGGGTGAGCTGGGGAACTTCTGGTCCGACCTGGTGCGTGGTGTCGTACGCATCCTGGTGCCGGGCGCCGCGATCGCCGCGGTCGTCCTGGTCGCCTGCGGCGCCATCCAGAACTTCTCCGGCATCCACGAGGTCGGCCAGTTCATGGGCGGCTCGCAGCAGTGGAACGGCGGCGCCGTCGCCTCGCAGGAGGCCATCAAGGAACTCGGCACCAACGGCGGCGGTTACTTCAACGCCAACAGCGCCCACCCCTTCGAGAACCCCACCCCGTTCACGAACCTCTTCGAGATCTTCCTGATCCTCGTCATCCCCTTCGCCCTGACCCGCACGTTCGGCGTGATGGTCGGGAGCGTGAAGCAGGGCTACGCGATCCTCGCCACGATGGCGACCATCTGGGTCGGCTTCGTCGCGCTGATGATGTGGACCGAGTTCGCCCACCACGGCCCGGCGTTCGACATCGCGGGCGGGGCGTACGAGGGCAAGGAGGTCCGCTTCGGCGTCGGCTCGTCGGCGATCTTCGCGACCTCGACGACGCTCACCTCGACCGGTGCGGTGGACTCCTTCCACTCCTCCTTCACCGGTCTCGGCGGTGGCATCACCATGCTCGGCATGATGCTGGGCGAGATCGCGCCGGGTGGTGTGGGTTCCGGTCTCTACGGCATGCTGATCATGGCGATCATCGCGGTGTTCATCGCCGGTCTGATGGTCGGCCGTACGCCCGAGTACCTGGGCAAGAAGATCAGCACCCGTGAGATCAAGCTGGCGGCCTGCTACATCCTGATCACGCCGGCGCTGGTGCTCGTCTTCACCGCGGCTGCCATGGCCCTGCCCACGCCGGGCAACTCGATGACCAACTCCGGGGCGCACGGATTCTCCGAGATCCTTTACGCCTATACGTCCGCCTCCAACAACAACGGCTCGGCCTTCGCCGGTCTGAACGCGGACACGCAGTGGTTCAACTCGACGCTCGGCCTGTGCATGCTGCTCGGCCGCTTCCTGCCGATGGTGTTCGTGCTGGCGCTGGCCGGCTCGCTCGCCGAGCAGAAGCCGGTCCCGGAGACCGCGGGCACCCTGCGCACCGACAAGCCCCTCTACACGGGTCTGCTGGTCGGCACGATCATCATCATCACCGGTCTGACCTACTTCCCGGCGCTCGCGCTGGGACCGCTGGCCGAGGGGCTGGCGTCATGACCACCCGTATTGAGAACCAAGAGGACTCGATGTCCACAGCCACTCCGACCCGTGCGCCGCACAGCGACGTACCCACCGGGCACAAGCCTGCCGAGGGCCGCGTGGGCGCGGGCCTCTTCGACCCGAAGCAACTGGTCAAGTCGCTGCCGGATGCCTTCCGCAAGCTCGACCCGCGGGTGATGATCAAGTCACCGGTGATGTTCGTGGTCCTCGTCGGCTCGGTCCTCACGACGATCTTCTCCTTCAAGGACCCGGGCGACTGGTTCGGCTGGGTGATCAGTGCCTGGCTGTGGCTGACGGTGATCTTCGCCAACCTGGCGGAGGCCGTCGCCGAGGGCCGCGGCAAGGCCCAGGCCGACACCCTGCGCAAGGCCAAGACCGACACCGTGGCACGCCGACTCCTCAAGGACGGTGGCGAGGAGCAGGTCGCGGGCACCGAGCTCAAGATCGGTGACCTGGTCGTCTGCGAGGCCGGCGACATCATCCCGGGCGACGGCGACGTCGTCGAGGGGGTCGCGTCCGTCGACGAGTCGGCGATCACCGGTGAGTCGGCCCCGGTCATCCGGGAGTCCGGCGGCGACCGCTCGGCCGTCACCGGCGGCACGAAGGTCCTCTCCGACCGCATCGTCATCAAGATCACGACGAAGCCCGGTGAGACCTTCATCGACCGGATGATCAACCTCGTCGAGGGCGCGGCCCGGCAGAAGACGCCGAACGAGATCGCGCTGAACATCCTGCTCGCCTCGCTGACGATCGTCTTCCTGCTGGCGGTGGCCACGCTGCCGCCGTTCGCGGACTACGCCGGCACCCACCTGACGATGGTCGTGCTCGTCGCCCTGCTCGTCTGCCTCATCCCCACGACGATCGGCGCCCTGCTCTCCGCGATCGGCATCGCGGGCATGGACCGCCTGGTCCAGCGCAACGTCCTGGCGATGTCCGGCCGTGCGGTCGAGGCCGCCGGTGACGTCTCCACGCTGCTGCTCGACAAGACCGGCACCATCACGCTCGGCAACCGCCAGGCATCGGAGTTCGTGCCGGTGAGCGGCACCACCGAGGCCGAGGTGGCCGACGCCGCCCAGCTCTCCTCACTGGCCGACGAGACGCCCGAGGGGCGTTCGATCGTCGTCCTGGCGAAGGAGAAGTACGGTCTGCGCGAACGCCACCAGGGCGAGCTGGTCGGCGCCGAGTGGATCTCCTTCACCGCCCAGACCCGGATGTCCGGCGTGGACGTCGACGGACGCAAGATCCGCAAGGGGGCGTCCGGTTCGGTCATCGCCTGGGTGCGGGAGCAGGGCGGCACGGTCGCGGACGACGCCGACACGGTCTCCAACCGGATCTCCGAGGCCGGCGGCACCCCGCTGCTCGTGGCCGTGGAGGACGACCGAGGCGCCCGCATCCTCGGCGTCATCCACCTCAAGGACGTCGTCAAGGACGGCATGCGCGAGCGGTTCGAGGAACTGCGCCGCATGGGCATCAAGACCGTCATGATCACCGGTGACAACCCGCTGACCGCCAAGGCGATCGCCGACGAGGCGGGCGTCGACGACTTCCTCGCGGAGGCGACTCCCGAGGACAAGATGGCGCTCATCAAGCGGGAGCAGGCGGGCGGCAAGCTCGTCGCGATGACCGGTGACGGCACGAACGACGCGCCCGCGCTCGCCCAGGCGGACGTCGGCGTGGCGATGAACACCGGTACGTCGGCCGCCAAGGAGGCCGGCAACATGGTCGACCTCGACTCCAACCCGACCAAGCTGATCGAGATCGTCGAGATCGGCAAGCAGCTGCTGATCACCCGCGGTGCGCTGACCACGTTCTCCATCGCCAACGACGTCGCGAAGTACTTCGCGATCATCCCGGCGCTGTTCGCGGCCGTCTACCCGGGCCTGGACAAGCTCAACATCATGGGCCTGTCCTCGCCGGACTCCGCGATCCTGTCCGCGGTCATCTTCAACGCGCTGATCATCATCGCTCTGGTGCCGCTGTCCCTGAAGGGCGTGCAGTACCGGCCGGTCAGCGCCGACAAGATGCTGCGGCGGAACCTCACCATCTACGGGCTGGGCGGTCTGATCGCCCCGTTCATCGGCATCAAGCTCATCGACCTGCTCATCTCTCTCATCCCCGGGATCGGCTGAAGGCCATGAACAACTCGGTAACCAACACCGCCCGGTTGCTCGGGGCGGGCCTGCGCGCCCTCCTCGTGCTCACCCTGGTGACGGGCGTCATCTACCCGCTGGTCGTCACCGGCATCGCGCAGGGGCTGTTCAACGACAAGGCGAACGGTTCTGAGATCAAGTCGGACGGCAAGGTCGTCGGCTCGTCCCTGATCGGGCAGTCCTACAACCTGCCGCTCAAGGAGGGCGAGGACACCCCCACGCCCGACCTGAAGTGGTTCCAGGGCCGTCCGCAGAATGGCCTCGGCAGCAACAGCGTCAACACCCAGTACAAGCTCATCCTGTCGGGCGCGACCAACCGGTCCGGCGACAACGAAGAGCTCATCCAGTGGGTGAAGGACGCCAAGGCTGCTGTCGTGAAGGACAACTCGACCGCCGACCACAAGGTCAAGCCGTCCGACGTCCCCGCCGACGCCGTCACCTCCTCCGGCTCCGGCCTCGACCCGAACATCTCCCCGGCCTACGCGGAGATCCAGGTCCACCGGGTCGCCGAGAAGAACGGCCTGTCCGCAGCCCAGGTCGAGAAGCTGGTCGAGGACCACACCGAGGGCCGCACCCTCGGCTTCATGGGCGAGCCCCGGGTGAACGTCCTGGAGCTGAACATCGCGCTCAAGGAACTCGTGGCCAAGAGCTGATGGCGTTACCCGATCCACAGGGGAGTTGGCGGTCCGGGAGAGATCCTTGTTCCGCCAACTCCCGTCGTCATGAAGCCGGTTGCACCGCTTCCGGCATCCAAGCCCGACGTACGACAGGAAAGGCATACACCCATGACTCGGGTGCTGGTGGTGGAGGACGATCCCCAGCTCGTACGGGCTCTCCTCATCAATCTCCAGGCACGCCAGTACGGGGTCGACGCGGCCCCCGACGGTGCCACCGCACTCCGGCTCGCCGCGGCGCGGCAGCCCGACGTGGTCGTGCTCGACCTCGGGCTGCCCGACATGGACGGTGTCGACGTCATCAAGGGCCTGCGGGCCTGGACACGTGTGCCGATCATGGTGCTCTCCGCCCGCCAGGCGTCCGAGGAGAAGGTCGCCGCGCTCGACGCCGGCGCCGACGACTACATCACCAAGCCCTTCAGCATGAACGAACTGCTCGCCCGGCTCCGGGCGGCCGTCCGCCGTACCGAGGAGGTACCGCTGGCCTCCGGGGCGACCTTCGTCGAGACGGACGAGTTCACCATCGACCTGCTGGCCAAGAAGGTGAACAGGGGCGGCCACGACGTACGCCTCACACCCACCGAATGGCATCTGCTGGAGATCCTGGTCACCAACCCCGGGCGGCTGATCACGCAGAAGCACCTGCTCCAGGAGGTCTGGGGCGTCTCCCAGAGCAACAAGACCAACTACCTGCGGGTCTACATGGCCCAGCTGCGGCGCAAACTGGAGACAGATCCCGCCCACCCCCGCTATCTCATCACCGAGCCCGGCATGGGCTACCGCTTCGAAGGGTGAACATGGCACGCGGCAAGCTCCGGATCTACCTCGGCGCGGCCCCCGGCGTCGGCAAGACCTACGCCATGCTGTCCGAGGCGCACCGCCGCGTGGAGCGGGGCACCGACTGCGTGGTCGCCTTCGTCGAGCACCACAAACGGCCGCGTACCGAGGTGATGCTGCACGGTCTGGAGGAGATCGAGCGCAGGGAACTGGAGTATCGGGGCACCGTCTTCACGGAGATGGACGTGGACGCGGTCCTCGCCCGCAGCCCGCAGGTGGCGCTGGTCGACGAACTCGCCCACACCAACGTCCCCGGCTCGCGCAACGAAAAGCGCTGGCAGGACGTGGAGGAACTGCTGGCCGCCGGGATCAACGTCATCTCCACGGTGAACATCCAGCACCTGGAGTCGCTCGGCGACGTCGTCGAGTCGATCACGGGCGTACGGCAGCGGGAGACGGTGCCCGACGAGGTCGTACGCCGGGCCGACCAGATCGAGCTGGTCGACATGTCCCCGGAGGCCCTGCGCCGCCGTATGGCGCACGGCAACATCTACAAGCCGGACAAGGTCGACGCGGCCCTGTCGAACTACTTCCGCCCCGGCAACCTCACCGCCCTGCGCGAGCTGGCGCTGCTGTGGGTCGCCGACCGGGTCGACGCCTACCTCACCGAGTACCGCAGCGAGCACAGGGTCTCCACCATCTGGGGCTCACGGGAGCGAATCGTGGTCGGCCTGACCGGCGGTCCGGAAGGCCGGACGCTCATCCGCCGGGCCGCGCGGCTAGCGGAGAAGGGCGCCGGGGGCGAGGTGCTCGCCGTCTACATCTCCCGCAGCGACGGCCTGACCTCGGCCTCCCCCAAGGAGCTGGCCGTCCAGCGCACCCTCGTCGAGGACCTCGGCGGCACCTTCCACCAGGTCGTCGGCGAGGACATACCGGACGCGCTGCTGGACTTCTCCCGCGGAGTCAACGCCACCCAGATCGTCCTCGGCGTCTCCCGCCGCAAGAGCTGGCAGTACGTCTTCGGACCGGGCGTCGGCGCCACGGTCGCCCGCGATTCGGGCCCCGACCTAGACGTCCACCTGATCACCCACGACGAGGCGGGCAAGGGGCGCGGACTCCCGGTCAACCGGGGCGCTCGCCTCGGCCGGTCCCGGCTGATCTGGGGCTGGCTGGTCGGCCTCGGCGGCCCGGTCCTGCTGACCTGGCTGCTGAGCAGCGTCTTCCCGGACGTCGGGCTCGCCAACGACATGCTGATCTTCCTGACGATGACGGTGGCGGCGGCCCTGCTGGGCGGGCTCCTCCCGGCTCTGGCCTCGGCGGCGGCCGGTTCCCTGCTCCTGAACTGGTACTTCACGACACCCGTCCACACCCTCACCATCGCCGACCCGAAGAACATCGTCGCCATCGCGATCTTCGTAGGAGTCGCGGTGTCCGTCGCCTCAGTCGTCGATCTCGCCGCCCGCCGCACGCATCAGGCGGCGAGGCTGCGCGCCGAGTCGGAGATCCTTTCCTTCCTGGCCGGCAACGTCCTGCGCGGCGAGACCAGCCTGGAGGAGTTGCTGGAACGGGTCCGCGAGACCTTCAGCATGGAGTCGGCGGCCCTGCTGGAACGCGAGAGCGATGTGGCGCCCTGGACCTGCGCCGGCAGCGTGGGCCCGCGGCCCTGCGCCACCCCCGACGAGGCCGACGTCGACGTACCGGTCGGCGACCACATGGCCCTGGCGCTGACCGGGCGGGTACCACCGGCCGAGGACCGCCGGGTCCTCGCGGCCTTCGCCGCGCAGGCCGCCGTGGTCCTGGACCGTCAGCGCCTCCAGCAGGAGGCCGGCCAGGCCAAGGAGCTGGCCGAGGGCAACCGCATCCGCACCGCCCTGCTCGCCGCCGTCAGCCACGACCTGCGCACCCCGCTCGCCGGCATCAAGGCCGCGGTCACCTCCCTGCGCTCCGACGACGTCGAATGGTCGGACGAGGACCAGGCGGAGCTGCTGGAGGCCATCGAGGAGGGCGCCGACCGCCTCGATCACCTCGTCGGCAACCTCCTCGACATGTCCCGCCTGCAGACCGGCACCGTGACCCCGATCATCCGCGAGACCGACGTGGACGAGGTGATTCCGATGGCACTCGGCGGCGTGCCAGAGGACAGCGTCGACCTCGACATCCCGGAGACGCTCCCGATGGTCGCCGTCGACCGGGGCCTCCTGGAACGGTCCGTCGCCAACATCGTCGAGAACGCGGTGAAGTACAGCCCCGCGGACACCCCGGTGTTGGTCTCTGCGAGCAACATCGCGAACCGCGTGGAAGTACGTGTGGTCGACCGCGGCCCCGGTGTCCCCGACGAGGCCAAGGACCGAATCTTCGAACCCTTCCAGCGCTACGGCGACTCCCCACGCGGCGCCGGAGTCGGCCTCGGCCTCGCGGTCGCCCGCGGCTTCGCCGAGGCCATTGGCGGCACGCTGCACGCCGAGGACACCCCGGGCGGTGGCCTCACGATGGTGCTGAGCCTGCCGAGAGCGGCGGGCCCCAGGCCGCCGTCGGAACCGGATGTGCCCGTGACGGCGACCTCGTAGTTCGCGCCCAGGTCGAGTTCCGGTGGACACGTCGTGACCTCCGCCGTCGGCGGTTCACCATGCTGGAGTCAGTTTCCTGCAGGCAGGGACGTGAGCCTGCGCTGCAGCCACTGTCCGAATGTCCGACGCGGGGGCCGCACCACCACGCTGCCGTGGGCCCTCAGGCCGACCAGTTCCACTCGCAGAGTGACCGGCGTATCGGGATTCGTCGGAGCCTGACGGTACTTGACCCAGCTGTGTACCAACTGCAGACCATCGGTATCGACCACGATGCCCGGCCGCGTGACCAGCGTAAGAGTCTTCCCCGCCATGCCCACGTCGATCCGCAGGGTGTCGTGCGTGATCACGGCTTCGGTGAAGTCGAGCGTCACCTCGCAGTACGTCACCGCTCTCCAGCTCCCGCGGCACCACCCAGCGCCCCGACCCCTCCGGCTCGCCGTTCTCCACGAGCCCGGTGGAGCCCGCTCGTACTAAAACGGCAACAGAGGAGGAGCCCGCCGAGGAGTCGGACGAGGGGGTCGAGGTGGTACCCGAGACGGACGCCCCGGCCGCCGAGAGCTCGCCTGCGGAGCTGCCGACGGCCGCTCACCGGACCGGCACCGAGGCCCCCCTCGACCTCTCCGACCGGCGGATTCCCGTGCTCACGCTGGGCGTGGGGCTGGCTCTGGTGTGCCTCGGCATCGGCTTCCTCGGGGTGCGGATGCGCCGCCGCTGAGCGGCTCGGGACGGCCCGGGTCCCCCTTGAGTCGGACCTCCGGCGTCCCCCTCAGGACGCTTGTCCACGCGGACTTACTCGGTATACATACTCAGTATGTCCATCCGTCACGGGCTTCTCGCCCTCCTCGAACGCGGACCGCGCTACGGCTCACAGCTCCGTACGGAGTTCGAGTCCCGCACCGGTTCCACCTGGTCGCTCAACGTGGGTCAGGTCTACACGACGCTCAGCCGGCTTGAACGCGACGGCATGGTCGTGCAGGACGGCGAGGACGAGGCCGGCCACTCGCTCTACGCGATCACCGACAGCGGTCGCGTCGAACTGCGCAGCTGGTTCGAGAACCCCGTCGACCGCACCAGCCCGGCCCGAGACGAGCTGGCCATCAAGCTGGCCATGGCCGTCGGGGCGCCCGGGGTCGACATCCGTGACGTCATCCAGTCCCAGCGCCGGCACACCGTGAAGGCCATGCAGGACTACACCCGGCTGAAGGCGCAGGCCCTCACCGCCGTGGAGAAGAACGGGGCTCAAGAGCGGGACGACATCGCCTGGCTCCTCGTCCTGGAGCAGCTGATCTTCCAGATCGAGGCCGAGGCGCGCTGGCTCGACCACTGCGAGTCCCGGCTGATCCGTCTCTCGTCGACCGCCCCGGCGGCGGGGCCGGAGCCGGCCTCGTCGGGGGCGATAGCGGGGGCGGCGGGGATGGGAGCGCGGGCGGGGGCCGAGGCAGAGGAGGCCGCACGCCACCGCCCGTGACGTCCGCCCTTCACGACCGGCCCTGAGCACCCGAACGACCGGACCCACAGGGCCGACCGAGTCCACCGGGTCCACTCGACCCACCGGATCCACCCGTACCACCGGATCCACCCGTACCACCGGATCCACCCGCACCACCTGAAGACTCCGAACCACCCGACCAGACCCATACCGCACGCACGGCGCTGCCAACGACCGTCCGTCGCACCGACGTCCGGCCGCTCGCCGGCGTACGCCCGAGGGGGAACCATGTCCACACAGCAGCAGCCCGCGCTGAGTCTGCGGAACCTGACCCGCGTCCACGGCTCCGGCGCCACCGAGGTGCACGCCCTGCGCGGCATCGACCTCGACGTCCACCCCGGTGAACTCGTCGCCGTCATGGGCCCGTCGGGCTCCGGCAAGTCCACCCTGCTCACCATCGCCGGCGGCCTCGACACCCCCACCTCCGGGCAGGTCTACGTCGAGGGCACCGACATCACCGCCCTCGGCATCAAGGGGCTCGCCGCCCTGCGCCGCCGCAGCATCGGCTACGTCTTCCAGGACTACAACCTCATCCCGGCCCTCACCGCCGCCGAGAACGTGGCCCTGCCCCGCGAACTGGACGGCATATCGGCCCGCAAGGCCCGCACCGAGGCCCTCGCCGCCCTCGCCGAGATGGACCTCGGCCATCTCGCCGACCGGTTCCCCGACGAGATGTCCGGCGGCCAGCAGCAGCGCGTGGCCATCGCCCGAGCCCTCGTCGGCGACCGCCGGCTCGTCCTCGCCGACGAGCCCACCGGCGCCCTCGACTCCGAGACCGGCGAGTCCGTGCTGGCCTTGCTGCGCTCCCGCTGCGACGCCGGAGCCTCCGGAGTCATGGTCACCCACGAGCCGCGATTCGCCGCCTGGGCCGACCGGGTCGTCTTCCTGCGGGACGGCGCCGTCGTCGACCAGACCGTACGCGGCGACGCCGACTCGCTCCTGACCGGCCGGGCGGCCCAGCGGTGATGACCTGGTTCCACTCCTGGCGGGCCGCGGTCCGCATCGCCCGCCGTGACGCCTGGCGCTCCAAGGGCCGCAGCTTCCTCGTCCTCGCCATGATCGCGCTGCCGATCCTGGGCGTGAGCGCCCTGGACCTGACCCTGCGCAGCGCCGAACTCACCCCCGCGCAGCGGATGGAGCGCACCCTGGGTGCCGCCGACGCTCGCTTCTCCGACGCCCGAACGGCCGGCGTGGCCATCCTGCAGGACCCCGAGGGCGAGCAGCACACCCCGGCCGGGGACTACGACTCGCCGGGCGAGTCCTGGCCCGACGGCCCGACCGATGTCACCAAGACCATCCCGGCCGGTTCGACGGTGCTGACCGACAGCAGGGGCAGCGCCAAGCTGACCACCAGGCACGGTCTGCTCCAGGCCGAGGTCCGTGAGCTGGCCGCCGTCGATCCCGTCGCCCGGGGCATCATGCGGCTGCAGGAGGGCCGCTTCCCCGAGAAGAACGACGAGATCGCCGCGACCACCCGGTTCCTGGAGAGCAGCGGGCTGTCCGTCGGCTCCACCCTCACCGCCCGCGGCTTCGACCGCACCTATGTGATCAGCGGCTCGTACGAGCTGCCCAGCGATCTCACGGCACAGCAGGTCAACGCCCTGCCGGGGGCCTTCCTCGCGCCGTACGCCAAGGCGGTCGAGAAGGCCGGACTGCCGAAGCCCGACGTCTCCACCACCTACCTGGTGAAGAAGTCCGGTGGTTTCACGTGGAACACGGTCCAGGCGATCAACGCCAAGGGTGTCCTGGTCACCTCGCGCGCCGTGGCCCTCGACCCGCCCGCCGACTCCGAGGTGCCGCTCTACCAGAAGGAAGACTGGGCCAACTACGAGAGCGGCGGGGGCGCCGACGCCGCCGCGCTCGCCGCCGTGGGCACGGTCGTCGGCCTGGCGATGCTGGAGATCTGCCTGCTCGCCGGTCCCGCCTTCGCCGTCGGTGCCCGTCGTTCCCGCCGCCAGCTGGGCCTGGTCGGCGCCAACGGCGGTGCCCGCAGCCACATCCGGGCCATCGTGCTGAGCGGCGGCCTCGTCATCGGCGTCGCGGCGGCCCTGGTGGGCATGGTCCTCGCCCTGATCCTGACCTTCGCCCTCCGGCCGCTCCTCGAGGACTACATGGGGCAGCGGTTCGGCGGCTTCACCGTCAGGCCGCTGGAACTGCTCGCCATCGCCGCGCTCGCCATCCTCACCGGCCTGCTCTCCGCGATCGTCCCGGCCGTCACCGCCTCCCGGCAGACCGTCCTGGCCTCCCTCACCGGCCGTCGCGGCGTGCGCCGCAGCAACCGCGTGCTGCCACTGATCGGCTTCGGCGCCGTCCTGCTCGGCGCGGCCATCGCCCTGTACGGCTCGGTCGTCTCCGACCAGTTCGTCCTGGTCGCGGGTGGCTCGGCCATCGCCGAGCTGGGTGTGGTCGCCATGACGCCCGCCCTGGTCGGCCTGTTCGGCCGGGCCAGCCGCTGGCTGCCGCTCTCGCCGCGCCTCGCCCTGCGGGACGCCGTCCGCAACCGGGGCCGTACGGCACCCGCTGTCGCCGCCGTCCTGGCCGCCGTCGCGGGCACCGTCGCCGTCTCGACGTACGCCGCGAGCCGCGACGCCCAGAGTCTGGCCGAGTACCGGGCCAGCCTGCCGCACGGGGCGGTCGCCGCGCTCGTCACCGAGGAGGGCGGCCGGGACGTCCCCGAGGTCCGCGACGCCGTGCAGCGGACGCTGCCCGTCGACGTCCGCGCCGACGTGTTCCGGATCGCCGTCGGCAAGCCCGGCTGCGCCCCGTTTGACGAGGGCGAGGGCTGTGGCCGCTTCGAGGTCGTCACCCCGCCGGCCAACGAGTGCCCGCTGTGGGTCAGCACCCCCGACGGCTCCGACCCGGCGGAGAAGTACACCAAGGAGCAGCGGCGCGCGCTCGCCAAGGACTGGCGCTGCCTCTCGCCCGACGGCAACGGCATCTACGTCGAGGGCGGTCTCCTCATCGCCGACGCCCCGCTCCTGAAGGTCCTCGGCATCGACGACCCGGGCGCGGCCAAGGCCCTCGCCGACGGAAAGCTCGTCAGCTTCCACAAGCCCCAGGTCGACAGGAACGGTGCCGTCGGCATCAAGCTGATCACCGACCCGAAGGCCGCCGACCGCGCCGCCGAGCAGAACAAGCCGGTCCCGGGCGAGCTGAAGTCCTTCCCCGCCTACCAGGTGCCCGGCTCGCCCGACTCCTACGGAGTGCAGAGCGTGCTCAGCCCCGCCGCCGCCAAGGCCGCCGGACTGACCACCGTCCCCCTCGGCGCCTTCTTCAGCACCGACCGGATCCCCAGCACCGAGGAGCGGCAGAAGCTCGACGCCGAGATCGCCAAGCTCGGCAGCAACGTCGAGCTGACCGTGGAGCAGGGCTGGGTCGACGAGAACGGGCTCGTCCTGCTCGCGCTGACCGTCTTCGCCGGCCTGGTCACCATCGGTGCGGCCGGCATCGCCACCGGTCTCGCCCAGGCCGACGCGGAGGCCGATCTCAAGACGCTCGCCGCGGTCGGAGCCCCGCCTCGGGTGCGCCGCATGCTCAGCGGCTTCCAGTGCGGTGTGGTCGCCGCGATGGGTGTGGTCCTCGGCTCGGCGGCCGGTGTCCTGCCCGCGGTCGGGCTGCGGCTCACCGAGGAGCGCGAGCAGATGCGCTTCTACCAGGAGGCTCTCGACAACGGCTGGGGCGGCGCCGGTGACGCCCCGCCGCACGTGCCGATCATCGTCCCCTGGGAGACGCTCGCCGCCCTCCTGGTGGCCGTGCCCCTCGGCGCCGCCCTGCTGGCCGCTCTGGTGACCCGCTCGCGCGGGGCGCTGGCCCGCCGCGCCGCGCACTGAGCCTCCGTTGCCGGAACGTGCCCCTGGACGAGGGGGGATCACCTCGTCCAGGGGCACACCGTGTGGGAAAGCATGCGTGCGAGAGAATGGCGGCATGGAGATGCCGAGGAATGACAGGTCGCAGGAGAGCCCCCAGGTCCTCATCCTGGGCCAGGACGGGACGGCGCCCGGCGGCACTGACTAGGGATCACCTTCCGTCCCGGCCGTACTCCTTGGTCGGTCTGCACGCTGTCGCGAACGAGGTAGGCCGACAGTGGATACCGCCGGGCCATGATCTCGCGGCGGGCCAGCCGGGGGACGGACGCGACCCGTACGAGATCGTGTCGTGCGCCGCGTACTGGTGCGCCGTCGATTGCCGCCGCGAGAGCTCGGAGCTCTAAGGGGCGAGCCCGGTCGACACCCTGGCAACCGCCGCTGATACATCAATCCGGTACATGGACTACGCTTGGTACATGTCCATGAAGCGCACGAACGTCTACGCGGACCCCGAGGACCTGGCGATCATCAAGGAGGCCGCCAAGCGCCGAGGTATAAGCGAGGCCGAGATCATCCGCCAGGGCATCCACCTTGCGGCCATGGCGAACCGGGTCTGGGAAGAGCCGCTGTTCTCACGCACCTTCGAGGGGCCGGGGCGCACGCTGTCCAAGTCGGAGGTACGGGACACGGTCGCCGAGGCCGTCCGGCGTGAGACCGACTCGGGTTCCGGATCCGCCGCGTGATCATTGTCATCGCCGATACGTCCGGCCTTCTGGCAGCCCTGGACTCGGCTCATCCGGAGCACCGGGCGGCGAACGAGGCGATCATGGCGGCGGGCCTGCTGGTCATGTCCCCGCTCCTGCTGGCCGAACTGGATCACGTGGCGACGCGTGAGCTGGGCAGGGAGGCCGCCCTCAGCGCGGTCGACGACCTGCGGCGCTGGATGAGTCGTGGTCGTGTCGTCGTGCCGGAGATCACGGAGGACCACCTGGGCGCCGCCCAGTCTGTCCGTGTCCGCTACCGCGCGCTGGACCTCGACCTCGCCGACGCGGTGAACGTGGCGCTTGCCGCCGACTACGACACGGACGCGATTCTCACCCTCGACCGACGAGACTTCCGGGCCGTACGTCCGTTGGGCCGTTACAAGGCGTTCCGGGTACTCCCCGACGACCTCCCGCTCTGACGCAGGACCCTCGACGGGCAAGTACCCGTTCCCGCAAGGGGCTTGTGTGCCGCCCACGACGAAGCACTTGCAGGACGGGCGTCCGCCGCCGCCTGGGAACAGCGGGCTGAGGGCTCGCCTCCGGCTCATCTGTGTGAAAGTAAAGGGCAGAGCCATGCTGCGACGTGATGGGGGCGCCCTCTCAAGGCGTGCGAGCCCTCTGCGTGCCCCATCTCGGGGTGCGGGAGTACTCGCAAACCGCAGCAACGACACCCCTATGAAACAAGCCCCGGGTCGTTGACCTGGGGCTTGAAGAAGAGCGGGTGACGAGAATCGAACTCGCGCTCTCAGCTTGGGAAGCTGATGTTCTACCATTAAACTACACCCGCGTAAGACGCCCGTTCCGAGATCATCCGGAGCCGGTGTCCGATTGCCTGGTCACTGTACCTCATCACCGGCCCCCGGCGCTGACGCCGTGGGGTCTGAGGGCGTTTCAGGGGGTGGATGTGACTGCGGGGTACCGGAGTTGGGGCGTACGGTGGAGGGGTCGGAGAGGGTCAGGGCGGGGTCGGAGTGCCGCCTGGAGGGCCGTCCCTTTGATCCCGTAATGTGGCCTCCCGTCGTCAGGCAGGCAGCAGCCCGACGCGGCTCTTGGGGAAGGGACTCTAGGACTTGATGGAGCGCACCGTCGTCCGTTGTGCCGATGGGCACGTGTTCAGCACCGCTTCGTTCCCGATGCAGCAGGCCGAGCGCCTCGGCCCCGGGCGGCTCCTCCGCTGCCCCCGCTGTGCCCGGCTCCGCAGTGTGGTGCCGGTGCCGGTGGCGTTGGGGAAGCGGTAGGGCGATAGCAGTACCGGCGGGACAGCGGGCCCGGCGGTAACGGCAGTGCCGGTGGTAACAGCCGTACGGGCAGTACCAGCAGCACCGGCAGTACCAGCAGCACTACGCAGCACAGGCGCGTGGGGGCCGGGATTGTGGTCGTTCCACGCGCCTTGCGTATCCTCGGGGCGTGCTTCTCTCAGACAAGGACATCCGGGCCGAGATCGATGCCGGGCGGGTACGGATCGATCCCTACGACGAATCCATGGTGCAGCCGTCGAGCATCGATGTGCGGCTGGACCGTTACTTCCGGGTGTTCGAGAACCACCGGTACCCGCACATCGACCCCTCCGTCGAGCAGGCGGACCTCACGCGGCTGGTGGAGCCGGAGGGCGACGAGCCGTTCATCCTGCATCCCGGGGAGTTCGTGCTCGCGTCGACGTACGAGGTCATCACTCTGCCCGACGATCTCGCTTCCCGGCTCGAAGGGAAGTCCTCGCTCGGGCGGCTCGGGCTCGTCACCCACTCCACCGCCGGGTTCATCGACCCGGGGTTCAGCGGGCATGTGACCCTTGAGCTGTCCAACCTCGCCACGCTCCCGATCAAGCTCTGGCCCGGCATGAAGATCGGCCAGCTGTGCATGTTCCGGCTGAGCTCGCCCGCCGAGTTCCCGTACGGCAGTGAGCGGTACGGGTCCCGGTACCAGGGGCAGCGCGGGCCCACCGCCTCGCGGTCGTTCAAGAACTTCCACCGGACCCAGGTATGAGCGGCGTACGGGAGAACCTGACCTACGAGCGGTTCGGCGTCGCCGTCCGTGAGCTCGCGCAGACCATCGCCGACGACGGGTACGAGCCGGACATCGTGCTCAGCATCGCCCGCGGTGGCGTGTTCGTCGCCGGTGGGCTCGCCTACGCGCTCGACTGCAAGAACCTGCATCTCGTGAACGTGGAGTTCTACACGGGCGTGGGGACCACCCTGGACATGCCCGTCATGCTCGCCCCCGTCCCCAACGCGATCGACTTCACCGACAAGAAGGTGCTGATCGCCGACGACGTCGCCGACACCGGCAAGACGCTGAAGCTCGTCCACGACTTCTGTGTGGAGCATGTCGCCGAGGTGCGGTCGGCCGTCGTCTATGAGAAGTCCCACTCGCTCGTGAAGTGCGAGTACGTGTGGAAGCGCACCGACGACTGGATCAACTTCCCGTGGAGTGTCCTGCCTCCGGTCCACAGGTCCGGGGACGCGGCCAAGCTCAACAAGGAAGCCGTCTGATCCCAGGCAGGTCGGCAGCCTTGCAAGTAGTAGGTGTCCCCGCCGTCCCCGCCGTCCCCGCCGTCCCAGCCTTCCAAGCCGGCCGGGACGACGGGAGAGGTGATGTGACCCCGGGCCCGGTTACTGCCGCCAGGCCCAGTGCAGGCGGTCCAGGCCGCTCTGGTTGTTCAGGCTCAGGCTCAGGTCGGTGCCCGTGCCCTGGAGGGTCGTGAGCGAGTAGGTGTCGCCGTTGCGCAGGCCCGGCCAGTAGACCGAGCCGAGGCCCAGTTCCCGGATGGTGTCCGTGGCCGCCTGGATGTAGGCGACCTCGTTGGAGCCGTTGACCGGGCCGTTGTAGTCCAGGCCGGTGGTCATGGAAGCGCCGAACTCGTCGAGGATCGTGCGTGAGGCGCAGTCGCCGATGCGCTCCTTGAAGTCCGCCTTCCACTGCTCGACGCTGGTCCAGTCGGTGTGCCAGAACCCGTAGTTGTGCAGGGCGAGCCGGGTGCCCTTGAGGCGCGGGTCGGCGCACACGGGCTTGACGTCCTCGCTGTACTTGTACCCGCCGATCAGCATCCGGTCGCGGGGCACGTTGCGGTGGCTGTTCACCCACTTCGCGGCGGTGTCGGTCCACTCCTGGGCGGTGTAGCCGAACGGCTCGTTCATCGGCTCGAAGTACACCTTGGAGTCGCGGGCGTAGGCGGAGGTGATCCGCGCCCACATCTTGTCCCAGGCGGCCTGGTCGTCGATCTTGCCGTCCTTGGCGTTGTCGGCCTCCCAGTAGCCCAGGATGACCTTGAACCCCTTGTCGGAGGCGGCGTCGATCGCTCCCTTGTACGACTTCCAGAAGGGGCCGTTGACGGAGGTCGGGTTGACCGGCAGCCGTACCGTGTTGGCGCCCAGCTTGGCGAAGCCGCCGATGATCGCCTTGGACTTGGCGTAGGTGGTGGCGTAACCGTCCGTGGTGGACAGGCCCGACGGTACGACCGCGTCATCGGCGTAGTTGTCGCGCGGGTCCGCCCAGTTGACGCCGCGGAAGGCGCTGACGGGCGGGACGGCCGGCTTGCCGTGGGCGGGTGCGGGGGACGCCGAGGCGGGGGAGGCGACGAGTGCGCTCCCGAATGCCGTGGCGCAGGCCAGCAACGTGGCGAGGCAGGCTGTCCGGCGGTGGTTCTTTCGTGGCACGACATCCCCTTCGGCGGGCTCGATGGTTCCCGCAAGCTAGAAGACGATCCGAACACAGGTCAACGTATCTACACACAAAGTTTCAACATCAGAAGCGCAAAGCGAACAGGCAGGGCGAGCAGGCAGGGCGAACAGGCAAAGCGAACAGGCAGGGCAAACGGGGAGGGCGGCCAGGCAGGGCCGACAGCGCCGGTGCGTGGCGCATGGAGAAGGCCCCCGGCGCGTACGCCGAGGGCCCTGCACCTGCCTGTTTCGCTAGAACGTGCCGAGCTTCACGATCGACAGCAGAGCGATCAGCTGGATCGCGCTCGCGCCCAGGGCCTTCGGCCACGGCAGGTCGTGGGACTTGGACACCATCAGGGTGAGCAGCGTGCCCGCCGCCACCCAGGTCGCCCAGCCGAGGGCCTGCACGAACGTCGCGTCGCCGCCCGCGAACATCGCGAAGACCAGACGGGGGGCGTCCGTGAGGGACATGATCAGCATGGAGAGGCCGACCGTGGGCTGCCAGGCGCCGTCGCCG
Organism: Streptomyces sp. NPDC008086; assembly: GCF_042957325.1. Lineage (NCBI taxonomy): Bacteria > Bacillati > Actinomycetota > Actinomycetes > Kitasatosporales > Streptomycetaceae > Streptomyces > Streptomyces sp. NPDC008086. Next base: position 296,532 of record NZ_JBIBIA010000002.1, on the reverse strand, counting down.
CCGAGCTGGCGGGCCAGGGTGTGGGTGACGACGCCCAGGACGAAGGACGAGATGACCATCGCCACGGCCGTGGTCAGGACGATCGGGACCGCGTTCGACAGGGTCGCGTTGATCGCGTCGTTGCGCGCGCCGTCGAAGCCGAAGACCGCGAGCAGACCGTAGAGGAACGTCACGACGAGGGCGGGGCCCCACATCGAGTAGTCCCGCATCTGGAGGAACGTCTGGCCGGGGGAGAGGACGATGCCCCGCAGCAGGGCCTTCCAGTGCAGGCGGGGGCCGACCGGGGCGGCCGGGGCCGAGCCCGCGTGGTAGGTCTCACCCTGGGTGTAGGGATCCTCGCCCACCGAGAACGCCGTGGTGTGGCCCGGATTGTTCGCCGCGTACGGGTCAGGGGTGCCGCCGGGGCCGTTCGGGTAGCCGCCGTCACCGAAGTACTCCGGCTCGCCGTGACCGCCCTGGGCGCGGTAGCCGCCGTGGCCGCCCTGGCCGCCGCCGTTCGCCTGCGGCCAGCCGCCACCGCCGCCGCCCGAGCCGCCGTACGGCTGCTGCGGCGGCGGGGGATAGCCGTACGACGGCCCCTGAGGCGCCTGCTGCCCGTACGGAGGTTGTTGGGGGCGCGTTTGCGGGGTGCCGTTGTTCCGGCTGCCCCGTCCGATCCTGAATCCAGCCACGTCTTCGAACGTACCTGGTCCCCGAGTTCCGCGTGCCGGGCCCTGCGGTTCGGGCCCGGCTTTGCGGCCGAGCTGTGACATCCCCTAAGGGAAGCCACCGGCACGGCTCAGGGAACAGGTCAGGGTTCGGCGTGGGGTGGATCAGCCCGCCCTCGGTCAGCCCGCCATCTGGCTGCCGAACAGCGGAGTGCCCGACGTCGACACCTTGGCGGCGGTCAGACCGATGCCCCGGCCGGACGTGTTGATCTTCGAGCCGTCGGAGGCGAAGGCCACGACGTAGCCGTCGCTGCTGTTCTCCCAGGGCAGGCCGACCGTCAGGTCGGCCTTGCCGTCGCCGGTGGCGTCGGTGAGCAGCAGCTCGCCGCCGAAGCCGTCGCCGGCCTCGTTGCCGCCGGGCACGCCGGGCGTGTCCTGGGCCAGGGACTGGGCGGCGGCGCCCTGGAAGCCGGACGTCGAGCCGTAGAGGACGGAGACCATGCCGGCGTCGGCGACGCCGTTCAGGTCCTCGCCCGGCGAGCCGATGGCGAGGTCGTCGTAGCCGTCGCCGTTGATGTCCCCGAGGGAGAGCTCCCAGCCGAAGGCGTCGCCCGTCTCGCTGGTACCGGGGATGCCGGAGCTGTTCTGCTCCAGGGTTCCGGTGCCGCCGGTGGGCCCGGTCGACGTGCCCCAGACGACCTGGACGGCACCGCCCTTCGCGGCCCCCGCGCTGGCGGAGGCGGCGTCCCAGTGGTTGCCGATGACGATGTCGCCGTAGCCGTCGTCGTCGATGTCACCGATGTCGGAGATGAGCCCGGCGGGCAGCTTGCGGGCGCCGGAGGTGGTCACACCGCCGGTGGAGCCGGGCAGGTAGTAGTTGGCGTTGAAGGAGTAGTCGCCGCTGGTCTCGCCCTCGTAGCCGTCGACGAGCAGGTCGGTGCGGCCGTCGTTGTTCACGTCGCCCGGCGTGAGGTTGAAGATGTCGTTGCCCGGCACCTTCAGCACCGGCGTGGTGACCTTGTAACGGCCGCCGGTGGCACCGGACTTGGTGAAGCCGCCGCGGTAGATGTCCACGGTGTTCTGGTCCGAGCCGATGGCGAGGTCGGCACGGCCGTCGCCGTTGTAGTCGCCGGCGGCGAGCGGGGCGCCGAAGGAGTCGTGGCTGCTGGGGGCGGGGTCGGAGACCGTGGTGCCGCCCGACAGGCCGGTGGAGCCGCCCCACAGGATGACCGCGGTGCCGCCGCCCGCGTCCGAGCCGACGTCCTCGCCGGGCACGCCCACGGCCAGGTCGGCGTAGCCGTCGCCGTTGAAGTCGCCGGCCGTCGTGTGCGAACCGAAGCCGTCGCCCGCCTCGGCGCCGCCCGGGACGCCCGCGCTGTTCTGGGAGACAGTCTGGATCTTGGTGGCGCCCGCGCCGGTCGGGGAGCCGTACAGGACGGTCACCGAACCGGCCCCCGTGTGGCCGGCCACGGCGGCGCGCGGGGCGGAGACCGCCACGTCCTGGTACCCGTCGCCGTTGAAGTCGCCCTCCAGGCCGGAGGCGGCCGCCGCGGGACCGGCGGCGACGACGAGCAGACCGCCCGTGAGCGCGCCGGCGGCCGCGGTCGCCAAGACTGTACGGACGTTCTTGCGCATGCGGTTCTCCTGCGGGATGCGGATGCCTGCCGATAGGGGCGACCACTCCCGTCGGCCCGGTGTTCTCCCGGGCTTGACGGGGTGATCGCGGTGCAGGAGACCTCTGAGATGTGCGGATGGTTGTACGTCGGTGAGCGGATGGTCGTACGTCGCTCGGGCAACTCGCCTAGCGGGAGCGTCCCGTCGCGGACGCGAAGCCCAGCCACGTATGCCGGTTGCCCCACCAGCACCAGCCCACCTTCGGGGCGTCGCGCCGCTCGCGGCCGTCGCGTCCCGTGCCGTTGCTGATCCAGATCGCCGGAGTACGGGCGTCCGGCGTGCCGTTGGCCTTGCGCAGCCGGGAGCCGATCGTCATGAAGCAGCGGTTGCGCTCCAGGGCCTCAGGCTGCTGGAGCACCCAGTGGATGCCCTCGGTGAGCAGCAGGGGGGTGCGGTTCTCCGCGGCGAGGGCCGGGAGGGCCTCCTCGGGGCTCCAGTTGGCCATGCGGTCGCCGCGGTCGATGCCGGTGACGACGTAGAGGGGCGGGCCGGGCAGCTCGACGGCGTCCGGGGCGAAGTCGTCGACGTCGGGCATGTCGACGACGACGAAACCGGGCTTGCCGTCGCGACGGAGGAGGGGGGCGAGGGCGGACGCGGGGAGGCGGTCCGGGTGGACGGCGAGCAGGGCGTCGCCGTCGTCGGCGTGGGATCCCTCGGCGAAGGCGCGCAGTTCGGCGGCCGGTATCCCGGCGAGTTCGTGCACGCCGAGGGAGATCAGATGGTCGGCCTGGGCGGGGAGCGGCGGGAGCGGGGGCAGGGTGGTGACGGATGCGTTGGACGACGTGTCCGGCAAGGCACTCCTCGGATCGTGGGGCAGTCGGCCTGTGGGCAACGAGGGGCGGTGCCGCAATGTTCCCGGGCGCTGTCCGGGCCGCGCCCGTCGGCAGACGTGTGGATCCCGTGACCGTACCTGGGCTCTTTACCGTTTCCTGGCATGATCGGGACCCGTTCGGCGCGGGCAGCGTCGTGGACGACATCGCCTCCCACTCGGGCCGACCCGGGACGGACACATGACCACGCACCTCGACGGGCAGGGCTTCGACGGCCCGGTGGCCTGGGACACGCCCGGTACCCGAACCGCGGTGCGCCGCTGGACGGCGGGGAACCTGGCCAAGTTCATCCTCTGGATGGCCCTTTGGTGGGGCGCGCTGTACGCCACGGTCGTGCTGCCGGTGGCGGCCGTGGTGCCCATGGTGCTCGTCCTGCTCGTCCTCACGGTCCTGGAGGTCCGGGCCCTCGGCCGGCTCGCCAGGGGCATGCGGATGCGGCGCGTCCTCGCCGTCTACCCGTGGCGTCGGCAGCCGGGTGCGGTCCGGGTCGACAAGGGCAAGGCGGTCTTCGTGCTGCCCGACCCCGACCACCCGGAGAAGACGGTGTCGCTGAAGCTCGCCGCGGTGTTGTTCCGGCCCTGGACCCATGAGGCACTGAAGGGCTACGACGACGAACTCTGGTACGCGGGCGACCCGCGGTTCGTCTGCGTCGTGGCCAAGCCCGGCCTGCGCGGACTGGACTGCCTCTCCCAGCCCACCGCGTACGACCACCGCACCGACGCCCGCCGCAAGGGCCTCAGCCCCGAGGCCCGCCGCCGCGCCGGCGCGATCGGCGCCCGGGTGGCCGACTGACGGGGGACACCGGCCCGGCTACCGCACCAGGAACTCCGAACTGGAGAACCGCACCGACGGCTCCGCCGCCACCAGGCCCTCCTTCGTGCCCGGGTACACGGCCACCGTGTCCTTCGTCTCGCCGACGTACGTCCGCACCACCAGGTCCGCCCGCCCGTCCCCGTCGAAGTCGCCGACCGTGACGACGCGCGTGGTGCCCTGGGCGGGTGGCCGTACGGTGACCATGCCGGTCGTGGCCAGTCCGGCCGTACGGCCGTGGAGGATGCGCAACTGGCTGCCGCTGCTGACGAGTTCGCTCAGGCCGTCGCCGTCGAAGTCGGCGGCGTCGAGCACCGAACCGGGGGTGGCGAGGGTGCCGCGGGCGGCAGCGGCCGGGAGGTCGTAGCGCAGGGACGTTCCGCCCATGGTGCCGATCGCCGCGTCCAGGTCCGCCCTGCCCTTGCCGAAGGCGCCGAGGGCCACGTCGATGCCGGCGGGGAGGGTGGCGCCGGTGCGGGTGGGGCCGGTGGGGCCGCCGAGGACGATCGCGGACCTGCCGGTGCCCTGCGCCGTACGGACCACCAGGTCGTCGTATCCGTCGTGGTCGACGTCGGCCGCCGGGCCGGTGGGGGCGTTGCCGGGGGACCGGATGGGGGCGGGGGCGGTGCGGGGGCTGCCCTCGCGGGTGAACGGGCCCCGCAGGAAGCTGAGCGCGCCGCCCGAGGCGTGGACGACCAGGTCCTGGGCGTCGTCGCCGTCGAAGTCGCCGCACACCGGCTGGTCGGGCCAGTCGTTGCCGACGCGGGCGCGGGCCGGGATCGTCAGCTTGACCGCCTTGCCGGTGAGGCCGCTGGGGGAGCCGTAGAGGATCTGCAGCGGTACCGGGGGCTGCCCCTGGCCGTCGTAGGGCGGGTCGGTGGAGACGACCAGGTCGGTGAAGCCGTCGCCGTCCAGGTCGCAGGTCGCCTCCGCGTCGAAGACGGCCGGGAGTTGGCCCTTGGTCGGCGCGGCCTGCCGCCGCGGGCTGAGCAACTGCCGTGCGCCCGGGGTGAGTCCGCGCTCGCCGCCGTACACGATGCCGATGCCCGCGTCGTCGGCGTGCGCCTGTGCCTTGACCAGGTCGTTGAGGACGAGGTCGCGGTGGCCGTCGCCGTTGAAGTCGACGGGGGTCCTGCTGCCCTTGCCGTGCGGGACGGGGAGTTGGGCGGGGGCGTCGGCCACCTGGACGGGCGTGTCCCGGGCCGGCCCGGCGTCGTCGTGCTGCTTGGGGCCGCAGGCGGCGACCGCGAGGGCGAGGCCGAGGGCGCCGGACAGGGCCGCCGTACACTTCCCGCTTCTTCGCGCGCGCACCGCTCACCTCGTCAGCACCAGGGTCAACAACTGGGTCATGATGCACGTGTTCGAGTGGGGGCGATAGTCCCGTGCGAGCCATGTGTGAGTCAGCGGGGGCCAGTCCTGTGGGGGCCGTGCGGCGACTGTCCGGTTTAGTTGCGATTGATACCGTATCGAATGATCGGATGGCGGTACTGTGGCCCCATGACCGCCGACGACCCGCACGCAGCCGCAGCCACCACCCCGCGCGCGACCGACCGCCCGGGTGACCGCTCGCCCTTCGCTCTCGGTCTGCTGCTGCGCCGGGCGCATTGGCGCGCGCAGACCGTGATGACCGAGGCGCTGCGGCCGCTCGGCATCGAGCTGCGGCACTTCTCGGTGCTGATCGTGCTGGTCAACCGCGGGCCCACGGTGCAGCGGGACCTGGCCGCCGCGACGGGGACCGACAAGGCGGGGGTCATGCGGGTCGTGGACGACCTGGAGCGCAAGGGGCTCGCTGTCCGCAAGGCCGTGCCGGGCGACCGGCGGGTGCGGGCGGTGGAGATCACGCCGCAGGGCATGGAGCTCTTCGACACGGCGCATGTGGCGGCGGAGCCGCAGGCCGGCCGCCTGGTCTCCGGGCTGGGGCCCGGCGAGGCCGAGCAGTTGGCGGATCTGCTGACCCGGTTCGCCCATCCGGCGGGGGATGAGGACGCCGTGTGACCTCCGGGGGTGAGACGTCACACGGCGTCCGGTCCGGGGGTCAGGCCGCGAGGCGCTCCGCGAGTTCCTTGGCCTTGACGGCCGCCTCCTCGAAGGCGCGCTTGCGCGAGACCTCGTAGAGGGGGATCAGCTCCGACATGGCCGGATTGCGGGGGGCCAGGGTGAGCTCGGGGACGATGAAGTCGAGGTCGAGGCCGAGGGTGCGTTCGAGCACGGCCTCCAGGTAGTTCCGCACGTACTCGAAGCCCTCGCGCGGGGTGCCCGGCGCGTAGGAGCCGCCGCGGCTGGCGACGACCACGGTCGGCGTGCCCTTGGCGGAGGGGTTCTCGCCCGCGGTACGGCCGAGCAGCAGCACGTTGTCCACCCAGGCCTTGAGGGTCGAGGGGATCGAGAAGTTGTGCATGGGGGCGCCGATCAGGATGGCGTCCGCCTGCTCCAGTTCCTCGATGAGCGCCTCGCGCACGGCGAACGCGGCGGACTGCTCCGGGGTGCGCTCGGCCGGGGCGGCGTAGCCGGCGGCCCAGGCGGCGGCGGTGATGTGCGGGACGGGGTCGGCGGCGAGGTCGCGGTGGATCACCGTGCCGTCGGGGTGCTGCTCCTCCCAGGTCTTGCGGAAGGCGGCCGCGACCGAACGGGACGAGGACGCCTCGCCGGGGAGCACGGACGAGTCGATGTGCAGCAGCGTGGCCATGGGCTTTCTCCAGGAGGGTCGTACGACGTGAGGGCTTGTACTCGACCATAGTTAAGCACGAGACGGTATTGAATGATACCGTCGCGAATGCAACGACGATGGAACGGGAGGCAGACGACCTTGGACGTCTTCGAAGCGGTCACGAGCCGACGGGCCGTACGCGAGTTCACCGACCGGCCGGTCCCGAGGGAGGTGCTGGAGCGGGTCCTGTCCACCGCGGCCTGGGCGCCGTCGGCGTCGAACCTCCAGCCGTGGCACGCCTACGTACTGACCGGCGAGCCGCTGGCCGCGCTGAAGAAGTGCGCCGGTGAGCGCCTGGCCACGGGCGACCCCTGGGACGAGCCGCAGTACCAGCAGTACCCGCCCGACCTGAAGTCCCCCTACCGCGAACGCCGGTCCGCCTTCGGCGAGCAGCGCTACGGCGCTCTCGGCATCCCGCGCGAGGACGTCGAGGCACGCCAGCGGGCCGCGTCCGCGAACTGGGACTGCTTCGGTGCGCCGACCGCGCTGTTCTGCTACATCGACCGTGACCTGGGGCCGGCCCAGTGGTCCGACGTCGGCATGTACCTGCAGACGGTCATGCTGCTGCTGCGGGGCGAGGGCCTGCACAGTTGCACCCAGATGGCGTGGGCCAAGTACCACCGCTCCGTCGCCGAGATCCTCTCGCCCCCGGACGAGCTCATCCTGTTCTGCGGCATGTCGATCGGCTTCGAGGACGTGAACGCGAACGCCCCGCGCACGGGCCGCGCGCCGCTCGACGAGACGGTCACGTTCGTCGACGACTGACCTCCGCCGTCCCCGGGACGGCTACCTCGCGGCGGCGCCGCGCACCATGAACACGTCGACCGGGTCCTCCGACTCGACCGTGAACCCGTGCCGCTCGTACAGCCGCCGGGCGGCACTGCCCCGCAGCACGTTCAGACGGACGGGGACTCCGTCGCGGTCGCTCCGCTCCAGCAGCTCGCGCAGTACGGCCGAGCCGATGCCCCGGCCCTGCACCCGTGGGGCGAGATAGAAGTGCTCCAGCCACCGGATGTCCCCGTCCGGCCGCAGCGCCACACAGCCGGCGAACGCGCCGCCCACCTCGATCACCCAGGTGTGGGCCGCGTCGAATCCGTCCCGCAGCCGCTGCCGCACCCGCTGCTCGTCGTACCGCCCGAGCCGCTCCAGGTCCGCCCGCAACACCACGGCCCGCACCTCGGCCATCGCCTCGACGTCCGCCATCGCCGCCGCCCGAAGGCTCCAGTCCGCCATGATCGCCACGCTATCGGGTGGGGCGGCGCGGACGTCAGCGGCCGGTGGCCTTCCGCCGGGCGACCGGCCGTAGGGCTGCCCCGGGCACCCTCGATACCCGCTGTGACGGCCGCTACATTCCCCCGTGTGACCACGCCCCCGGACCCGTCCGCCCGGCCGGCGGCCCCCGCCTCCCAGATGTGGCCTCTCTACGCCGCCGGGTTCACCACCGCCTTCGGCGCGCACGGGATCGCCGCCAACCTCGGGGGGCACTCCGAGGACGCGGTGCTGGACCTGGCCCGGCGCCTGGCCGACCCGGCGTTCCTGCGGCCCACGACGGCCCTGGCGGCCGCGACCGCCGCGCTCTCCGTCGGCGTCGGCTTCCTGCCGGTCTCGGGTGCCGCCGCCGGACTCGGCACGGTCGCGACCGGCGCCGCGGTCTCGGTGCTGGCGGCCTGCGCGGCCGTCGTCCAGCCGAGGGCCGGGCGGGCCCTGGACGAGGGCCGCCTCACCGCCCGCACCGGCCTCACCGCCGGGCTGCTGACCACGGCCGCGGGGCTGGCCGCCGCGATGCTGCCCGGTCTGACGGGCGTCCTGGCCGCCGCCGCCCTGATCGGCGTCGGCACCGGCCTGATCACCCCGCTCGGCTTCGCCTCCCTGGCCGCCGCCACCCCCGCCGAACGGCTCGGCCAGACCATGGGCTCCGCCGAGCTCGGCCGTGAACTCGGCGACGCGGGCGGCCCGCTCCTGGTCGCCGCCGTCGCCTCCCTGGCCACGCTCACGTACGGCTACGCGGCCCTCGCCCTCCTCCTCGCCGTCGGCCCCGCCCTCGCCGCGCGCGCGGTTCGAACGGGCGACCGCAGGGTGCAGCGGGGCGGGTAATCGTAAGTCCCTCGATAGGACCGCGCGATACATATTCTGAATTTCGGCGGCGGGGCCCTGTCATTGGATATTCCAGATAATCACCGTTGACGCATATTCCCCCGAATGCCAGATGTCCTGCCCCGCGTGGCGCTCGTTAGGTGGGCGTGACTTGGCAGGAAAAACATGCAGCTGAGGATCCGCTCCGTTCGTGTCGGACAGCTGATCAGACCACTGCGCAAAGCATCACGCACTGCTCGGATCTGCTCGAGGACTTTCTGAAAACCATCAGTCGTATGGAGCGCGAATATCTTCGGGCGGCGCTGGAAGGGGAACAGTTCTAGCAATGAGGGCCGACTATGACGCGGTAGACGAACAGGCTCATTACACGCAGCAGCTCGACATGCAGAACCTCTGGCAGGCGCAGGACCCGGTGATGTCGCCGGAGAGCTGGGACCTGGACCAGGAGCTGGCACAGATGCTGGGGGCCACGCAGACCCCGGAACCCGTTCCGCCCCGGCAGGACAAGGACAGGCAGCCGCTGCCCCGCCCGGTCCACCGCAAGCGCCCGCAGCCCGGCGCGCACACGCTCACCCGAAACCCGAGGTTCCTCACCGTCTCGGTCTTGGTCACACTCATCACCCTGTGCGCGGTGACGATGCTCACCTGGTCCATTTCGTATTCCTACGATCAGCTGCGCTCCATCGCGCTGCTCGTGGTGTCGCCGAAGCTGGCCCATTGGTGGCCCCTGACGGTCTACGGGCCGTGGCTGCTCGCGGGCCTGTCCATTCTGCGGGCATCCGTCCAGCGCCGCACCGCCCGCCGTTCCTGGGCCGTCATGCTGATCTCGTCCGGTACCGCGGTGGCGCTGTGCATCGGTCAGTCGGCGGATTCCCTGCTGGCGATGGTCGTCGTCGGAATTCCGCCGATCACCGCCCTGGTCTGTTTCCGTGAACTCGTCGGCCAGTTCTCCTCGCGGCCCGGCCCCCGGCACGCCGCCGACGCGATCAACGGGCCCAAGCAGCCGAAGTCGTAGCTGCCTGGCGGCGGATCAGGACTGGTAAGGCTGCTGCGGCCGGCCGTACTGCTGCTGACCGCCCTGTCCGCCGGAGAGGGCCTGCGCCTGGAGCTGCTCCGCCTGCTCCCCGGTCACCTTCTGTTCCGCGCCGCAGAAGGTGCACTGGGTCGCGTACTTGGTCGAGACGGGGAACAGCGGCACGAAGAACAGCGTGAACTTGGTGACGCGCTTGCGCAGGGTGTGCGCGGAGGGATTGCCGCACTGGCCGCACACCAGCGTCAGTATCGCCAGCTGGTAGAGGTAGCCCTTGGTGCCGAAGATGATCACGTCGGAGGTCCTTTCCGATCAGTTCCTGTCTACAGCCTGCCCCAACACGGCGCCCCCTGTCCCGTACGGAACAGGGGGCGCCGTGGTGCTGTCGGGTCCGGTTGCCTCACCGGCCCGGCTACTTCACCGGCTCGGGCTCCGGCTCGCTCTCCGTCGCGGCCGTGTCCTCGGGGTCGACCGGGGTCTTGACGGACTCCAGCAGCAGCTGGGCGACGTCGACGACCTGGATGGACTCCTTGGCCTTGCCGCCCGCGGCGGAGCCGCTGTCAGATTCAGCCTTCTTGCCGTTCACGGAGTCCGTGAGCATGACGAGGCAGAACGGGCACGCCGTGGAGATGATGTCGGGGTTGAGGGACAGAGCTTCATCCACGCGCTCGTTGTTGATGCGCTTGCCGATCCGCTCCTCCATCCACATCCGCGCGCCACCGGCGCCGCAGCAGAAGCCGCGCTCCTTGTGGCGGTGCATCTCCTCGTTCCTGAGGCCCGGGACGCTGGCGATGATCTCGCGCGGCGGGGTGTAGATCTTGTTGTGCCGGCCCAGGTAGCAGGGGTCGTGGTAGGTGATGATGCCCTCGACCGGGGTCACCGGGACCAGCTTGCCCTCGTCGACGAGGTGCTGGAGCAGCTGGGTGTGGTGGATGACCTCGTAGTCGCCGCCGATCTGCGGGTACTCGTTGCCGATCGTGTTGAGGCAGTGCGGGCAGGTCGCGACGATCTTCTTGGCGGACTTCGGCTTCGCCGACTCCGGTGTGACCTTGCCGTCCTCGTCCATCTCCTCGCCGAACGCCATGTTCAGCGCCATGACGTTCTCCATGCCGAGCTCCTGGAACAGGGGCTCGTTGCCGAGGCGGCGGGCGGAGTCACCGGTGCACTTCTCGTCGCCGCCCATGATGGCGAACTTGACGCCCGCCATGTGCAGGAGCTCGGCGAAGGCCTTGGTGGTCTTCTTGGCCCGGTCCTCCAGGGCGCCGGCGCAGCCGACCCAGTACAGGTACTCGACCTCGGTGAGGTCCTCGATGTCCTTGCCGACGACCGGCACCTCGAAGTCGACTTCCTTCAGCCACTCCAGGCGCTGCTTCTTCGCCAGGCCCCAGGGGTTGCCCTTCTTCTCCAGGTTCTTGAGCATCGTGCCCGCCTCGGACGGGAACGCGCTCTCGATCATCACCTGGTAGCGGCGCATGTCGACGATGTGGTCGATGTGCTCGATGTCGACCGGGCACTGCTCGACGCAGGCGCCGCAGGTGGTGCAGGACCACAGGACGTCCGGGTCGATGACGCCGTTCTCCTCGGCCGTGCCGATCAGCGGGCGCTCGGCCTCCGCGAGGGCGGCCGCGGGGACGTCCTTGAGCTGCTCCTCGGACGCCTTCTCCTCGCCCTCCATGGTCTTGCCGCCACCGGCCAGCAGGTACGGCGCCTTGGCGTGCGCGTGGTCGCGCAGCGACATGATCAGCAGCTTCGGGGAGAGCGGCTTGCCCGTGTTCCAGGCGGGGCACTGCGACTGGCAGCGGCCGCACTCGGTGCACGTGGAGAAGTCCAGCAGGCCCTTCCAGGAGAACTGCTCGACCTGGGAGACACCGAAGACGTCGTCCTCACCGGGGTCGGTGAAGTCGATCGGCTTGCCGCCGGAGGTCATGGGGAGCAGGGCGCCGAGCGAGGTCTCACCGGTGGCGTTGCGCTTGAACCAGATGTTCGGGAAGCCCAGGAAGCGGTGCCAGGCCACGCCCATGTCGGTCTTCAGCGAGACCACGATCATCCAGATGAACGAGGCGGCGATCTTCAGGGCGGCGAAGAAGTAGGTGAGGTTCTGGAGCGTGGAGACGTCCATGCCCTCCAGCCAGTGCACCACCGGGTACGAGATGAAGAACGAGGCCTCGTAGCCGTCCACGTGGTGCTGTGCGCCCTCCAGGGCGTGCAGCATGAAGATGCAGACACCGACGATCAGGATGATCGTCTCGACGAAGTAGGCCTGGCCGGTGTTCGAGCCCGCGAAACGGGACTTGCGGCCCGCGCGGCCCGGCCGGGACAGCTGCCGGATGACGACGAGGGTGGCGATGCCGACCACGGTCATGGTGCCGATGAACTCGACGTAGATGTTGTACGGCGCCCAGTCGCCGATGACCGGGAGGATCCAGTCGGCCTTGAAGAGCTGGCCGAAGGCGTTGACGATCGTCAGCAGCAGTGTGTAGAAGCCGATCGCGACGAACCAGTGCGCGATGCCGACGATGCCCCAGCGGTTCATCCGGGTGTGCCCCAGGAACTCCTTCACCAGGGTCACGGTGCGCTGGTAGGGGTCATTGGTCCGGGACCCGGCGGGCACGTTCTGGCCGAGCCGCAGGAAGTTGAAGATCTGCAGGAGGGCGCGGCCGAACAGTGCCACGCCGACCACGATCAGGACCAGCGACACGATGATCGCGGCGAGTTGCATTTCGGGGCTCCTCGGGCCTGCGAGGCGACATTACTAAGCGGTAACTTATGCAGTCCTCTGAGACTACCCGCATCCTCCATCGCACTGTAGCCAGGTGCGAGGTGATCTGAGTCGCTGAGGGTTGCCTTAAGAACGAATCGTGTTATTCATCCCGAAATGGTATATACAGCACTAACCTATCCCCGTGCTTTACGGGATCGCCGCCGCCACGACCGCCCTCCTCCTCGCCGCCGCCCTCGCGGCGCTCCTCCGGCTGCCCGCCCTGCGCTTCGGCATCCTCGACCGCCGACGCCAGCGGCCGCTGCCCCTGCTCGGCGGGGTGGCCGTGGCGCTGGTGACATGCCTGGTGGCCGCCGCCGGTGAGTGGACCCGGTTCGCGCCGCTGGGCTCGGAGATCTGCCGTCTGCTGATCGCCGCGGGCGCCGTCGCCGTACTCGGGCTGGTCGCGGACGTGCGGCGGGTCAAGGCGCGGTTCCTGGTCGGCGGTACGGCCGTGGCGGCGGCCTGTGTGGTGCCGTACGGCGACACGGGCTTCCTGCTGGGGCTGCCGGCCGTCGGCTGGATCGTCCTCGTCACCGTCGGCTTCAAGGCGCTCGACCACGCGGACGCCCTGGTCGGCACCGTGGGGGTCGTCACCGCCTTCGGGGTCGGCGTCTGCGCGGCGGCCGAGGTGATGGACGAGCTCGCCGTGCTGCTGAGCGTGCTGGCCGCCGCGTTGACCGGCTTCCTGATGCAGAACTGGCACCCCGCGCGGATCGGGCTCGGGGCCAGCGGGTCGCTGTTCGTCGGGTTCGTGCTGGCGTCGTCGGCCGTGATGACCCGGGCCGGGCACGACCCCGTGTCGAGCATCGGCGTGCTCTACTCCCTCACCGCCCTCGCCACGGCCGACGTCCTCCTCGTGGCGCTGTCCCGCCGGCTGGCCGGACGGCCGCTGCTGCGGCGCGGGCCCGACCATGTCGCCCACCGGCTGCGCCGGATCGGGCTCACCCCGCAGGGCGTCACTGTCCTCCTGGGCCTCGGGGCCTTCGCCGCGGTGCTGGTCGGTGTCCTCGTGCACATGGGATGGATGGCCGAGGCCCGGGTGTTGTGGGTGGGGGGCGTCGCTCTCCTCGCCGTGTTCGCCCTGCTGCACATCAAGCCCTACGGCCCTCGCCGTCAACCCTCTTTTCCCGTGGGGAGTACGGTTCGTCCGCCCGCTCAGGCCACGTCGTCGCAGGTGGGAGCCCGGTTGCGTGTAAGGAACGGATAAGAGTTGAGCGGGGTCGACTCAGCTCTGTTGACCGAGTGGAAGCCGTCATGCACACTTGAGTCCGTTCCACTCAAGTCAGCTGGAGGAATTCACCATGGCACGTGCGGTCGGCATCGACCTGGGCACGACTAACTCCGTCGTCAGCGTTCTGGAGGGCGGCGAGCCCACCGTCATCACCAACGCCGAGGGCGCCAGGACCACGCCTTCCGTCGTCGCCTTCGCCAAGAACGGTGAGGTGCTCGTCGGCGAGGTCGCCAAGCGTCAGGCGGTGACCAACGTGGACCGGACCATCCGGTCCGTGAAGCGTCACATGGGCACCGACTGGAAGATGGAGCTCGACGGGAAGCCCTTCAACCCGCAGCAGATCTCCGCCTTCATCCTCCAGAAGCTGAAGCGGGACGCCGAGTCCTACCTGGGCGAGAAGGTGACCGACGCGGTCATCACCGTCCCGGCGTACTTCAACGACTCCGAGCGCCAGGCGACGAAGGAGGCCGGCGAGATCGCCGGTCTGAACGTCCTGCGCATCGTGAACGAGCCCACCGCGGCCGCGCTCGCGTACGGCCTCGACAAGGACGACCAGACGATCCTCGTCTTCGACCTCGGTGGCGGCACCTTCGACGTGTCCCTGCTGGAGATCGGCGACGGCGTCGTCGAGGTGAAGGCCACCAACGGTGACAACCACCTCGGTGGTGACGACTGGGACCAGCGCGTCGTCGACTACCTGGTGCAGCAGTTCAAGTCCGGTCACGGCGTGGACCTCGCCAAGGACAAGATGGCCCTCCAGCGCCTCCGCGAGGCCGCCGAGAAGGCCAAGATCGAGCTGTCCTCGTCCACCGAGACCTCGATCAACCTGCCCTACATCACGGCTTCCGCCGAGGGCCCGCTGCACCTGGACGAGAAGCTCACCCGGGCCCAGTTCCAGCAGCTGACCGCGGACCTGCTGGAGCGCTGCAAGACGCCGTTCTTCAACGTCATGAAGGACGCCGGCGTTTCCATCAACGAGATCGACCACGTCGTCCTCGTCGGTGGCTCCACCCGTATGCCCGCCGTCGCCGAGCTCGTGCGCGAGCTGACCGGCGGCAAGGACGCCAACAAGGGCGTGAACCCGGACGAGGTCGTCGCCATCGGCGCCTCGCTCCAGGCCGGTGTCCTCAAGGGTGAGGTCAAGGACGTCCTGCTCCTCGACGTGACCCCGCTGTCCCTCGGTATCGAGACCAAGGGCGGCATCATGACCAAGCTCATCGAGCGCAACACCACGATCCCGACCAAGCGGTCCGAGATCTTCACCACGGCCGAGGACAACCAGCCGTCCGTGCAGATCCAGGTCTACCAGGGCGAGCGCGAGATCGCGGCGTACAACAAGAAGCTCGGGATGTTCGAGCTGACCGGTCTGCCGCCGGCCCCGCGCGGCGTGCCGCAGATCGAGGTGTCCTTCGACATCGACGCCAACGGCATCATGCACGTGACCGCCAAGGACCTGGGCACGGGCAAGGAGCAGAAGATGACCGTCACCGGCGGCTCCTCGCTGCCGAAGGACGAGGTCGACCGGATGCGCCAGGAGGCCGAGCAGTACGCGGACGAGGACCACCGCCGCCGCGAGGCCGCCGAGACCCGCAACCAGGGCGAGCAGCTCGTCTACCAGACGGAGAAGTTCCTCAAGGACAACGAGGACAAGGTCCCCGGCGAGGTCAAGACCGAGGTCGAGGCCGCCGTCGAGGAGCTGAAGACCGCGCTCAAGGGCGAGGACACCGCCGAGATCCGCACCGCCACCGAGAAGGTCGCCGCCGTCTCCCAGAAGGTCGGCCAGGCCATGTACGCCGACGCTCAGGGCGCGCAGGCCGCGGGCGGTCCCGAGGGCGCCGCCCCGGGTGGCAAGGCCGCCGACGACGACGTCGTGGACGCCGAGATCGTGGACGACGAGCGCAAGGACGGTGTCGCGTAATGACGGAGGAGACCCCGGGCTTCGAGGAGAAGCCCGACGTCCCCTCCGGCGCGACCCCCGACGGCGCCGAGTCGAAGGCCGCGCCCTCCTCGAACGCGGAGGGGGCGGCCCCGGCCGGGGACGGAGCAGCAGACGCGGGTCTGGTGGCCCAGCTGGACCAGGTGCGCACCGCGCTCGGTGAGCGCACGGCGGACCTCCAGCGGCTCCAGGCCGAGTACCAGAACTACCGCCGCCGCGTCGAGCGTGACCGGATCGCGGTCAAGGAGATCGCCATCGCGAACCTCCTGACCGAGCTCCTGCCCGTGCTCGACGACATCGGCCGCGCACGGGAACACGGCGAACTCGTCGGCGGATTCAAGTCCGTCGGGGAGTCGGTGGAGACCGTCGCGGCCAAGATGGGCCTTCAGCAGTTCGGCAAGGAGGGCGAGCCCTTCGACCCGACGATCCACGAGGCCCTGATGCATTCGTACGCGCCGGACGTCACCGAGACGACCTGCGTCGCGATCCTCCAGCCGGGGTATCGCATCGGCGAGCGCACCATCCGCCCCGCGCGGGTGGCCGTCGCCGAGCCCCAGCCGGGCGCGCAGACCGTCAAGGCCGACGAGGCGACCGAGGCGGCCGACGACAAGGAGAGCGGTGGCCCGGACGAGGGCTGACGTTGAACTGACGACGAGAGAGGAGGGACGTCGAGGATGAGCACCAAGGACTTCATCGAGAAGGACTTCTACAAGGTCCTCGGCGTCCCCAAGGACGCCACCGAGGCCGAGATCAAGAAGGCGTACCGCAAGCTCGCCCGCGAGTACCACCCGGACGCCAACAAGGGCAACGCCAAGGCGGAGGAGCGCTTCAAGGAGATCTCCGAGGCGAACGACGTCCTCGGCGACCCCAAGAAGCGCAAGGAGTACGACGAGGCGCGCGCCCTCTTCGGCAACGGCGGCTTCCGCCCGGGGCCGGGCGGCGCGGGCGGTGGTTCCTTCAACTTCGACCTGGGCGACCTCTTCGGAGGCGGCGCCCAGGGCGGCCAAGGGGGAGCCGGCGGCTTCGGCGGCGGACTCGGTGACGTCTTCGGGGGCCTGTTCAACCGCGGCGGCACGGGGACGACCCGTACCCAGCCCCGGCGCGGCCAGGACATCGACACCGAGGTCAACCTCAGCTTCACCGAGGCGATCGAGGGTGCGACGGTCCCGCTGCGCATGTCCTCCCAGTCGCCCTGCAAGGCCTGCGCCGGCACCGGCGACAAGAACGGCACACCGCGGGTGTGCCCGACCTGCGTCGGCACCGGCCAGGTGGCGCGGGGCTCGGGCGGCGGCTTCTCGCTGACCGACCCCTGCCCCGACTGCAAGGGGCGCGGCCTGATCGCCGAGCACCCGTGCCCGGACTGCAAGGGCAGCGGCCGGGCGAAGTCGTCCCGGACCATGCAGGTCCGCATCCCGGCCGGAGTGTCGGACGGGCAGCGCATCCGGTTGCGCGGCAAGGGGGCGCCCGGGGAGCGCGGCGGTCCGGCCGGTGACCTGTACGTCACCGTGCACGTCGACGCGCACCCGGTGTTCGGCCGCAAGGAGGACAACCTCACGGTGACCGTCCCCGTGACCTTCACGGAGGCGGCCCTCGGCGGCGAGGTCAGGGTCCCCACCCTGGGCGGACCGCCGGTCACCCTGAAACTGCCGCCCGGCACGCCCAACGGCCGCACCATGCGGGCGCGGGGCAAGGGCGCGGTCCGCAAGGACGGCACCCGCGGCGACCTACTGGTCACCGTCGAGGTGAGTGTTCCCAAGGACCTGACGGGGAAGGCTCGTGACGCACTGGAGGCGTATCGCGAGGCGACCGCGGGCGAGGACCCGCGGGCGGAGCTGTTCCAGGCCGCGAAGGGAGCATGAGTCAGATGGACGGTCGTCGACGCAACCCGTATGAACTGACCGAGGAGACCCCGGTCTACGTCATCTCGGTGGCGGCCCAGCTGTCCGGCCTGCACCCGCAGACCCTGCGCCAGTACGACCGTCTGGGGCTGGTCTCTCCCGACCGCACCGCCGGACGGGGGCGGCGCTACTCGGCCCGTGACATCGAACTGCTGCGCACCGTCCAGCAGTTGTCGCAGGACGAGGGCATCAACCTGGCCGGCATCAAGCGGATCATCGAACTGGAGAACCAGGTAGCGGCGCTGCAGTCCCGGGTGGCCGAGTTGCAGTCGGCCGTCGAGGGGGCCGCGGCGGCGATGCAGCAGCGGGAGGCGGCGGTGCATGCGTCGTACCGGCGGGATCTGGTGCCGTATCAGGAAGTGCAGCAGACCAGTGCGTTGGTGGTGTGGCGGCCGCCGAAGCGGAAGCAGCAGTCCGACTGACGCGTGGTCGTTCGTGGGTGGGCCCGGAGGTTCTGATGAACCTCCGGGCCCTGCGCGTTGGGTGGTGACAGGAAGCGGTCCTTGTCCTGCAGGATCCTGACAGCGGTCGCTCTGGAGGGGGGCGGTGCGCGCTGGCAGAGTCGTGGGCATGGACAACAGGGGGAACACGGGGAACGCGGGGGCCACGGACATGACGGCGACGAAAGGCGTCCGCAGGAGAGGGCTTTCGGTGCTCGCGGTGGCGTTGCTGGTTGCGTTGCCGGTGAGTGCGGGGGTGACCGTCGTGGGGCGGGGTGGGCCGTCGGTTCTGGTGGCCGTGAACGGGTGGCAGTGAACGTGAGCGGAGTGGATGAGGGCTGTGGAGTTCCAGGACCGGGTGCTGGTCCGTAGAGCGGGTGGGGACGCGGCTGCCGTGACCGCGGTGATCAGGGTGATCGGGAAGTTGCCCGAGGGCTGGGGCCATGACTGGCGGCTCGATGAGGACGGGGGCCGGATCCATCTGCGGATCCGGCCCCCGTCGGGTTCGGCGGATGACGCGGTGAAGGTGTGGTGGGGGGAAGTGCTGGGGGATCCGGCGCTGGGGGCGTGGCGCGCGGAGGACGGCTGACGCGCGTTCCTCGCCCCCGCCGCCCCTACCCGTCCCCTCCCTGGGGGCTGCGCCCCCAGACCCCCGCTGTCGGCCCTGCGGGCCTCGTCCTCAAACGCCGGACGGGCTGAAAAGGCCTGGGCCGGCGTCGAGAAGCGGCCGACTCATGGCCCGTGGTCAGATCCAGCCTCGTTCGCGGGCCAGTAGGGCCGCGTGGGGGCGGTTGGTGGCGTTGAGGTGGCGGAGGAGGTCGGCTACGTGGCGGCGGTAGGTGCGTAGGGAGATGCCCAGTTGGCGGGCGCCGATCTCGTCCTTGGTGACTTGGCACATGGATTGGAGGACCTTCAGTTCCATGGGGGAGAGGGGGGCCGCGTCGGGGGGTGGCTCGGCGAGGAGGTGGGCGAGGTCGGTGGACTGGTTCCAGATCTTGTCGAAGAGGGAGAGGATGCTGGCGACCAGGCCCGACTCCTGGGCGACGAGGGCGCCGCGTGAGGTGTCCGCGGGGTCGGCCGGGACCAGGGCGGTGTGGCGGTCGTAGACGAGGATGCGTTCGGCGATGTCGGAGGCGGCTCGGATGCTGGCGCCCTGGGCGGAGAGTTCGCGCAGGTAGGCCGCGGTCGGCGGGTCGTCCAGGGCTTCCTTGAGGACGACGCTGCGGATGTGCACGCCCCGGCGCAGACAGCGCTTGTCCAGCGGGCGAGCGTGCTCGATGTTCTCCGGGGTGAGCGCTTTGTAGGGCTCGACGGAGAGGATCTCCTCGCGGGCGAAGAAGGCGAGGTCGTCGATGCGGTTGCGGATCTGGGCGAGGTTCGTCATGCGCTCCGCACCGCCGCCCGACGGCAGGTGGGCGCCCTGTTCCGCCCGGAGCTCCGCCACCAGGTGACGGGGCCTGGTCACCTGCTGCAACTCATGGTGCAGCTCGCTCAGTCTTCGGTCGGTGAGCAGGCCGACCGCGATCTCCGGGTCCGTCGCCGTCAGACTGCCGGCCGGCGCGTCCCCGTGCTCCGCGCGGCGCAGCAGCCCCAGTTCGGTGAGCCGGTCCAGGGCGGCGCGGACGTCGTCCTGCGGTGTGTGGAGGAGCAGATGGATGTCCTCCGTCGGTGTGTCCGGATTCCTCAGGAAATGCCGGTAGACGCGTTCCTCCATCGCGGAGATGCCCAACAGGCCCATGCCGCCCGCGCTGTTCATCCTTCCCCCGTGTTCCCCGTTGCGACCAGGGTCGGTGGCGGGCATCACCGCGTATGGCTGGTCAGGCCGCGACGATGCGGAATCCACCTTTTTGATTCGGACACAGGGTAACGCGTTGGTCAAGGACGCGTCGGTTCGAGGCGGCGCGCCGTCGGCAGGATCGTGTCGGCGCCGTGCAGCAAGCTGCTGCGGACGCGCCCTGTCCGGCGCGCCGGCGCTTGGCAGTCTGGAACGCGTCGGACACGGACCGACACAACCGAACACCGACTGGGGGAAACACATGACTGTTGTCGTACGGGAGGACGCGCTGGACTTCTCCGCGCTGACCGACCGCGAGCGGGAGGTCCTGCTCCTGCTCGCCACGGGGGAGCAGAACCGCTGGCTCGCCCGCCGGCTGGGCATCGCGGAGCGCACGGTACGGGCCCACACCACCAGCATCGTGCGCAAGCTCGACCTCAAGTCGCGGTTCGAGGCGGCGATCGTCTCCCATCTGTACGCCGATGACATCAGGGGGGACGCGGGCGGCCACCGCGTGTGACAACTGCCGTATGTGAAGGGCCCCTCCGGCGGAAGCCGGAGGGGCCCTCGGTCGTTCCCCGGCGTGGTCAGCCGGGCAGCATCTCGCTCGCCGCCTCCACCGCGAGCATCCACATGGGCTGGGCGCCCGTGCCGAAGGCGGCGGCGAGGGCGTAGCCGACGACCACGTCCAGGGCCTCCGGCTCGACGCCCTCGCGCCACTCGGCGAGCACGCGTCCGTCGCCGTCGGAGGAGAAGTCACCGATGTGCTCGTCGTCCCGCAGCAGACGGCTGCCCGGGATGGAGTCGGGGACCAGGCGCCAGGTGTGGTCCGCGTGGCGGACGTCGACGCGGTAGGAGCGGCGGGTCAGCCGGCCCTTGGCGGGATCGATGACGGCCTCCTCGCCGTCCACGGTCAGCGTGAGCCGGTCCGCGTCCCGGGTGCCGATCGGGATGTGGTCGTCGGCCTCCGTCTCCGGCGCGCGCAGCAGTTCGACCCGGGGGACCGACTCGCCCTCGACGGTGACCTCGCCCGCCTCCATGTCGAGCCGGACCGTTATCGTGCCGAACCGCTCTTCCTCCGCGACGGTCTCGACGACGGGCTTCGGCTCGTACTCGTCGTCCTCGTACTCGTCGTGGTCGTCGTACTCGTCGTACGCGTGGGGGTCGTTCGCGTCGGTGGCCGCGGAGGCGGGTGCGGGTGCCGGGTCCTTCGGCATGGGATCTTCCTTTGCTTCTCTGTTTCTGACGGGTGGTCAGTTCGTCGTCGTCAGCTGGGTGGCCGCGAGGTCCCGGTAGAGCTCGTCCCTGCCCAGGAGTTCCCCGTGCCGACCATGGTCGCGTACCCGGCCGCCGGCCAGCAGCACCATGTGGTCGGCGGAGGTCACCGTGGAGAGCCGGTGGGCGATCAGCAGGACCGTGCAGTGTTCGGCGGCACGCTCCACGGTGTGCCGCAGCGCGGTCTCGCTCAGCCCGTCGAGGTGGGCCGTCGCCTCGTCGAGCAGCAGCACCTGCGGGCGGCGCAGCAGGGCGCGGGCGATGGCCAGCCGCTGGCGTTCGCCGCCGGACAGGGCGAGGCCACGGGCGCCGACATGGGTGTCGAGGCCCTCCGGGAGCCGGGCCACGAGGGAGTCGAGCAGGGTGTCCCGCAGGACCCGGTCGACCTCCTCGCCGGTGGCGTCGGGAGCGGCGTACAGCAGGTTCTCGCGCAGGGTGCCGGCCAGCATGGGGGTGTCCTGCTCCACGTACGCGATCCGGCGGCGCACCTCGGCGCGGCTGAGGCCGGCGATGTCGGTGCCGTCGAGCAGGATGCGGCCGCCGTCCACGTCGTAGAAGCGCTGGAGCAGGGAGAAGACGGTCGTCTTGCCGCTGCCGGACGGGCCGACGAGCGCGGTGACGGCGCCGGCCGGGGCGGTGAGGCTGACGTCGTCGAGGGTGGTGGCGCGGCCCTGGTAGGCGAACGTGACGTTCTCCAGGGTGACGCGGGGCGCCGGGCCGGTCGGGCGGGCGGGGGTCTCGTCCACGTCCGTCTCGATCTCCATGCGCTCCACCTCCTCGATCCGGGCGAGCGCGCCGAGGCCCTGCTGGAGGGAGGCCGTGCCGCCGACCAGGGAGAGCACCGGGCCGCCGAGGTTGAACAGGTAGAGCAGGAACGCGATCAGCGCGGCCAGGTCCAGCGCCCCGGTCGCGACCAGGGCGCCGCCGAAGCCGATGACCGCGAGGAACGAGGCCTGCACCACCAGCGCCGAGAGCACCGCGATCGTGGCCTGGTAGCGGGCGCCTGCCAGACCCGCCCGGTAGGCGTCCTCGGCGGCGGCCACGGCCCGCGCGGTCTCCGTCGCCTCGCCGCCGTTGGCCTTGACCGTGCGGGCGGCACCGAGCGAGCGGTCCAGCGCGGCGCCGATCTCGCCGACCGACGTCTGCGCCCGCGTGGTCACCCGGCGGATCCGCGGCATCACCACGCCCATGGCGACACCGACCACCAGCAGGACGCCGGAGGTGATGCCGAGCAGCGGCAGACTGGTCATGCCCATCAGGACGATGGTGGCGAGCAGATGGATGCCCCCGTCGAGCAGCTGGATGAGCCCGCTGGTCGCCGCGTGCTGCACGAGCGTGCTGTCGGAGGTCACCCGGGTCGTCAGGCCGCCGGGCTCGGTCTGGTCCAGCTCGGCGGTACGCAACCGGATCAGACGGTGGATCAGGCCCTTGCGGACCTGGAGGACGACCTTCTCGGCCGTGCGCTCGCTCACCAGGGCCTGGCTCCAGGTGAGGGCGATCGACACGGCCAGCAGGCCGAGCATGAGGAGGATCTCGTCGCCGAGGCCGCCGCCGGTCATGAGCGCCGTGAGCGCCGACTCGACGACCATCGGCTGGGCCAGCCCCGCCGCGCTGCCCGCGAGGGTCAGCGCCAGGACCAGCACGAGGACGCGCCGGTGCGGGCGCGCGTGGGCGAGCAGGGCCCGCAGCGGCGGCCGGGGCGCGGGCCGCGGGGCCTGGTTGGTTGATGAGTCAGGTGAGTTCACCCTGGTCTTTTTACGCGTACGGGCGGGGGCGGCGGTATTGGCGGATGCGGCAATGCCGTTTTCGGCCATGCCGGGCAGGTCATGCCTGGAGAGGTATTGCCTCGGGCGGTATTGCCTGGAGAGGTATTGCCTACGGCGGTCATGCCGCAACTGCCAATAGCGGACGGTCTTTTCGGTAGGTCATATTTCTCCTGTCCGCAGCGAACAGCGGCGGACGGAAAGCGGCCGGAAACCCAACGGCCGTAATCCACTTCGGTTATTCACCAAAGGGAGAGACTCATGCAGTCCACGCAGAACGAGATGGACCTGTTCGAGGGCTACACCGCCTACACCTCCGCCGAGGAGCTGGGCCTGTACGACGGCAAGGACGCCGCGCCCGCGTTCAGCCCGACCATCCCGTGGGCGATCCGCGCGACCATCATCACGGCCCGCTCCTCGCAGCAGTGCGCCGCGGCCCTGGGCTCGCTGACCGCCAAGACCATCGAAAACAAGTGCTGATCGGGTTCCCCGAGCAGTGACCCGCGGGGAGGGGCCGGCGCCGGCCAGCCGGTCCGGTCCCTCCCCGGGCAACCACACCACTTTCCGAGCTTTCCCAGGAGGACGCTCATGGAGGTCCCGGACCCCACCGGTGTCGCGGATCCCGGATTCCGCCGAGTGCTCCTCGTGGGCACCGGAGCGCTCAGCGTGGCATTCCTGCCCTTCTGGACCAACTGGCTGAACAACACGTTTCCGGAGATGGAGAAAAGGGTCGTGCTGACCCGTTCCGCCCGCCGGTTCGTCTCGGCGGACGCGATATCCACACTCTGTGGGAACAGGGTGGTCACCGACGACTGGAACGACGCGGAACCCGGCACCGCCCCGCATGTGGAACTGGCGGCCTGGCCCGATCTCGTCCTCGTCCACCCGGCGACGATGCACTTCCTGAGCCGGTACGCCCTCGGGCTCACCGACACCCCGCTGCTGTGCGCCCTGCAGTCCACCGCCGCCCTGGTCGGCGTGGCCCCCTCGCTGCCGCCCCGCGCCCAGCTGAGCCCCGTCGTGCAGGCGCACCTCGACGCCCTGCGGGCCCGCCCCGGTGTCGTCGTCGCGCCGACCGTGCCCGCGGTCAGCGCGAGCACCGGCGAACGCGAGGACGGCGGCTCGGTCCCGCTCTCGGAGCTGATGGGGCTGTGCGTGGGCGCGTACGCGCGGACACAGCGGGGGGAGGAGGAGTGACGGCGGCCGTCGGACAGCCGGTCACCCCTGCGCCGGCGTCCGCCCAGCCGGTCGCGGAGTACGGCACCGGTCTCCAGGTCACCCGCGTCACGCGTACCGCCGACGGGCGCTACGAGTGGTGGCACGGGCCGGGCGCGGACCGTGCCGGACCACTGACCGCGCCGCTCGTGCCGTACGTGCCCCGGGGTGCCTGTCTCGCCACCGCGCGCCTCGTGGGCGACGGCCTCGCCCATCTCGCCGACGGGCCGTACTCGGCCGCCGCCTGGCTACGGGACGCGCGCCCGCAGGCGCGGCTGCTGGTCGCGCACGCGCTGGCCGCCGCCGGCGCCGCGCTGCGTGCGCTGCACACGACGGACGCGCCCACCACCGACGTCCCGCCCGTGCTCGCACGCCTGCGGTCCTTCGTCGAGGGCCGGGACCCGCAGGCGCCCGAGCCCGCCGCCGTACGCCGGCTGCGTGAGCACGTCGTACGCGCCTGGGGGACCGCCCGGCTGGAACGGCTCCGCGCCTGGAGCGCCGAACTGGCCGCCCCCGGCGAGACGGTCCTCGTGCACGGCTTCGCCTCCCTCGGCGCGCTGGTCCCGCCCCTGCACCGGGGTCCGGTGGCGCTGCTGACCGGCGAGGACCTGGGGGCCGGCCGGCCCGAGCTGGACCTGGGCTGGCTGCTGGGCGACCTGGCGGAACTGGCCTGGGCGGTACCGGTGTTCGGGGACGGCGGCCAGGGTCCCGATCTGCCCGGCGTGCTGCTCGACGCGTACGGGCCCGGCGCGGACCGGGAGCTGGCGGCCCGGGCGGCGGTGCTGCGGATCGCCCTGCACATGCGGGACTTCGCCGCGTACCGCGGCTGGAGCGACGAACTCATCGACTACACCGCCTTCATCGCTGACCTGATCGACGAGGAGGGCCGCCGCGCGGTCCCCGGGGGAGCCACACCATGACCACCACGACGACCGAACGGCCGCCCACGCGGCAGCGCTACCGGCCCACCGAGCTGGAGACCGTGCCCGCCGTGAACGCGCTGCTGGAGCGGCTAGGCCTCGGCCGCCTCGACGCGGCGGCGGTCACCGCGTTCGGCGGCCGCAACGACAACTGGGCCGGGCCGACCACGACCGGCGAGCAGGTCTTCGTCAAGACGGTCGCCCTGACGCCGGACGGCGACTGCCCCGAACTCCAACGCGCCCTTAGCTTCGAGGAGTTGGCCGAGCGGCGATTGCCGTCGGGGTCGCCGCTGCGGTCGCCCGCGCTGCTCGGCGCGGACCGCGCGGCCGGGGTGACCGTGCACCGACTGGTGCCGGGGGCCCGTTCCGGGGCCGAACTGGCGCTGGACGGCGACTTCGACGACGAGCTGTGCCGTGCGGCCGGGCGGGCCGTCGGCGCCCTGCACGGGCTCGGCCCCGCCGAGGACGTGGACACCAGCGAGGCACCGCTGCCGCCGCTGGCCTGGCTGAAGGCCCTGCCGTGGAGCGCCGTCCAGGAGCGCAGCATGGCGCAGATCGCCGCCTGGCAGCTGGTCCAGGACGACACCGAGGTCGTCGCGGCGCTGCACCGGCTGCGGGACCTGGAGAAGACGGTGCCGCACGCGCCGACCCACTGCGACCTGCGCTTCGACCAGTTCATCCGGGCGCGGGAGGGCGCCGGGGACCTCTACCTGTGCGACTGGGAGGAGTTCCGGCTCGCCGACCCCGCGCGGGACGTGGGCGCGTTCGCCGGGGAGTGGCTCTTCCACGCCACCTACTCCGTGTTCGCGCCGACGGGCGAGGGCACGCCCCAACAGGAGGGCGGCACCCCCGGGTTCGGGCTGTCGCACGAGGAGATCGTGGCGCGCGGCTCGGCCAGTCTGCGCCGCCATCTGCCCCGGATCAGCGCCTTCTGGCAGGGCTATCTGGAGTTCCGTACCCCCGACGCCGGGCTGCCCGGACGGGCCGCCGCGTACGCCGGGTGGCACATGTTCGACCGGCTGATCGCCACGGCCGAGTCCCACGCCACCCTCAACCCGGTCGCCCGCGCGGCCGCCGGCATCGGCCGCACGGTCCTCCTCGGCCCGGAAGCCGCGGCACACACCCTCGGCCTGACGCCCGCGAGCGACGCGCACACGCCGCGCGGGTCGGCCGGCCCTCGTAACCTGCCCGCGTCGCCCCAGCCGAGCGGCACGTCGGCCGCCCGCACCCACCCGTACCGCCCGGGGCGGCACACAGGCCCGAGGGAAGAGGCGGCGCCGGACGGCCCGCGCCCGCCTCATGGCTCCACCGACCCCCATGGCCCGCCCGCGCCACTCAGGAACCGCGACACACAGGACTCGCACGCGCCGCGCGACGTGCGCGTCGAGACCGCCCGGAACGGGAGCACCCCCCGATGACCCTCGCCGTCCCCCCGCCCCACCCCCTCCTGGACCCCCCGGTACCGGACGCGTCCCCCGACGTCCGGTACCGGGGCCTCGCGCCCCGGCTGGCCGCCGCGCTCGACGCCGTCGCCGTCGCGCGGGGCGCCCGCGAGGCCACCGTCGCCGGGCGCACGGTGAGCGCCGACAGCCCGCGTGACCTGCGTGGGCGGCTCACCAACGCGCTGTACGAGGAACTCCACGCGGGCCGGCACCAGGGCGGTGCCCTGCCCGACGGGCCGCCGCCCCGGCGCACCCTGCGCGACCCCGCCCTGGAGGAGCGGCTCGCCGCGGCCGTGCCGCACCGGACCACGCCCACCCGGGGCCGCCTCGTCGAGGTGCTGTCGCGGCCGGACGGCGACCAGCTCGTCGTACGCCTCGCGGAGGTCACCGTGCGCGTCCCGGCCGACCGGCTGCTCGCCCCGGCCACGCCGCCCGCGCCCGGCGCGTACGTCGAACTCGCGCTGGAGGCCGCGCGGCCCGCGCTGTCCCCCGGGTTCTTCTACGTCATGGGCTCCCGCCCGCTGCCCCGCCCCGCCGGTGCCGTACGCCGGCTCTTCCTGCACGCGCGGGACGCGGACGCGGCCGTCGTGCTGTGGGGCGCGGCGCTCGACGCGCTGGAGACGGCGGGCGCCCGCTACCACGCGAAGGTGCTCTCCGACCCGCAGGACTTCCCGCGCCGCGACGCCGTCGTCGTGTACCTGCACGGCGACCACCTCCCCGGCGAGCGCGCGGTCGCGGCGGCCGTGGCCCCGCACGCCGGCACCCTGACCGGCCCCGCCACCTCGGTGTTCACCGAGGAACTCGCGCCCGGGGTGGCCGCCGCCTGGGACCCCGAGGACCCGCGCCCCGGCCAGAACGGCATGAGCTTCGGCCAGCACCGCGCCTTCGCCCTCGCCTCCGGACTCATCGCGCACGCCCTGGCCGACGGCCCGCACGCGCCCGCCGAGTTCGTCGTACGGGCCTTCCACGAGGCCGGAATCGACCCGCTGCACCCCCAGAACAACCTCGACACCCGCCCGGGAGACGCACGATGACCACGACGACCACCGAGGCCCCGGCCGACACCCCGGCGGACGCCGTGTCCGGCGGGCTCGGCACCGCCCTGACCACCGCCTACAGCGACGCGCTCGCCGAGGTGTACGACGAGATCTACCCCTCCACCCCGGACCTGGAGGACATCGCCGACTTCCTCCTCACCCTCACCGCGCCCGGGGCGAGCGTGCTCGAACTCGGCGTCGGCACCGGCCGGGTGGCGCTGCCGCTCACCGACAAGGGCTTCCGGGTGCACGGCGTCGACTCCTCCGAGGGCATGCTCGCCCGGCTCGCCGAGAAGGACCCCGGGGGCCGGATCACCCCCGTGCACGCCGACTTCGCCGCCCTCGACCTGGGCCGCACGTTCGACGTCGTCCTCGCGCCCTTCAACTCCCTGTGCTGCGCGGTCACCCCGGACGAGCAGATCGCCCTCGTGCACGCCGTGGCCCGGCACACCGCGCCGGACGGACACGTCGTGATCGAGACGTTCGACCCCAGCGACTACCACGTACAGAAGAAGAACGAGATCAGCACGTACCCGATCGCGGGGCGCGGCGCCATGATCGAGTCGATCGGGGTGCTGCCCGCCTCGCAGAACATGATGGTGCACAACACCCTCTTCCTCGACGGCGAGCCGCCCAAGTCCGCGACCACGGTGATGCGTTACCTGTGGCCGAGCGAGCTGGACCTGCTCGCCGGGATCGCTCGCCTGGAGCTGTCCGCCCGCTACTCCGGCTGGCGCGAGCAGCCCTTCGACGGGGGCGACAGCCGCAAGATGTGCGTCTCCGTGTACCGGCCGCTGCCGTGAGCCTCCGGCTGGACGGCGGCCTGCGGCTGGTCACCGAGGAGACCCCCGGACGCGGGCTCGTGGCCGTGGCCCTGACCGTGGCCGCCGGCGGCGGCGACGATCCAGCCGGCCGGCACGGCATGGCCCACCTCGTGGAGCACCTGATGTTCCCGCGCAACCAGTCGTCCGGATCCGCGTCCGGGTCCGCGTCCGGCGGGGACGACGACTCCTTCGTCGCCCTCGTCCAGGAGGTGGGCGGCATGTGCAACGCCGAGACCCACCGCGACCACACCGTCTTCCACACCGTGGTGCCCGCCGACGCGCTGCCCGACATCCTCGCCCACGAGGCCCGCCGGCTGCTGCGCTTCGAGCCGTCGCCCGCGACCGTGCGCTCCGAGGTGGCCGTCATCGGCGAGGAGATCCGCGCCGCCGGGTCCGGCAGCCGCCTGTGGGACACCGTCCTCACCGCCCTCCACCCCGGCGCCCGGGACGCCTACGGCACCACGACGGACCTGCGCGACGCCACGGTCGGGGAGGCGGAGACGTTCTTCCGCCGCCACTACCGCCCCGAGCGGGCCGTGCTGTCCGTGGTCGGGGACGTGGACGCCGGGCTGGTGGGGGAGCTGGTGGAGCGGGAGTTCGGGGCGTGGGGCCGAGAGGCGTGCGACCGAGAGGCTCGGGATCCCGGGCCGGCCGATGCGTCCG
This sequence comes from Streptomyces sp. NPDC008086, assembly GCF_042957325.1. Lineage (NCBI taxonomy): Bacteria > Bacillati > Actinomycetota > Actinomycetes > Kitasatosporales > Streptomycetaceae > Streptomyces > Streptomyces sp. NPDC008086. Next base: position 267,561 of record NZ_JBIBIA010000002.1, on the reverse strand, counting down.
ATCAGGTCGTACGGCGGGAGCTCGGCGGGGACGAACCCCGGCCCGCCATCCCGTACGGAAGGAACGGCGTCGCCGTCGGACACGCCCTGGCCGATCCACGCCAGGGGCTCGGCCCGTACCTCGCCCAGGTCGTCCTCTGCGAGCTCCTGCGCCGCGAGCGGCTGCGGCGGCTGGTCGCCGAGCGCGGGGCCGTGGACGCGGCGAGCGTGATGTGCGGCTACCAGGGGCAGTGGCTCGCCTCGGCCGCCCCCGACCTCGCGCTCGTCCTGCTCGGCCGGGCACCCGGCATCGGCACCGAGGAAGCCGTCGGCCGGTGGCTGGACGCCCTCGCCGCGGTGGCGGCCGCACCGCCGAACGGGCCCGAACTGCGCCGCGCGGTGACCGTGTTGCGCGCCGCCTGTCACCGCCAGGCCGACTCGCTCACCGCCCGCGCGGTCACCCACGGCCGGGCCGCGCTGCTCTTCCCGGGGGACAGCGAGGGTGCGGGACCCGACGCCCTGCCCCGCCACCTGGCCGCCGTCACCGCCGCCGACGTGTCGTCCGCCGCCCGCGCCCTGCTCGCCGCACCCCGAACCGTCCACACCCTGGAGGGAGTCGCCCCATGACGGTCGCCTCGCCGCCCCGCCCGGCGCCACGGCGGCCCGCCGCCCGCGAGACCCTCCGCACGGTCCTGCCGAACGGCCTGGACACCGCCCTCGTGCACGTGCCGGGCGCCCCGCTCGCCGAGCTGCGGCTCGTCCTGCCGTACGCCCGCACCGAACCCGCACTGCGCCCCGCGCAGGACCTGCTCGCGGCCCGTCTCGGCACCGCCACGACCCTCCGCGACCGGCAGGCCGTGGCCGACCGGGCGGCCGACCTCGGGGCGGAGTTCAGCACCGTGGTGACCGCCGAGCAGCTGGTGCTGTCGGTGAGCGTGCCGGGGGAGGAGCTGCCGGGCGCGCTGGAGCTGCTGGCCGAGCTGCTGCTGCGCCCGGCGTACGGGCCGACCGCGCCCGTGGTGACCGGCCCCGCGGCACAGCCGCCCCCCGGCCCCCGCACCCGTCTGCGCCGGGCCCAGCTCCGCCATGCCTTCGGCGGCCCGCACCCCCTGGTCGACGACGCCCCCGGCACCGCAGCACGGGAGGAGGTCGACCTGCTCGACCTGCACCACCGGGTGATCGTCCCCCGGGGAGCCGTGCTCCTGGTGCTGGGCGGCGAGTCCCCGCAGCGCGTACTGACGCGGGTGCGCGAGGAGTTGGGCGCGTGGTCCGGCGGTCCGTCCGGACTGCACCTGCCGCCCTTCCCACGCCGTGAACCCACCCCGGGACGGCTCGCCCTGCACGACCCGTCCACCGACCAGGCACTGCTGCTCACCGCCGGCCCGGCCGTCCCCGCCCCCGACCCCGCGCACACCGCGCTGCACCTGGCCCAGATCGTCCTCGGCGGCCACGCCTCCTCGCGGCTCACCCGGCGGCTGCGCGAGCGGCACGGGCTTGCGTACGCCGTCGACGCCCGGATCCGGCAGAACCGCGCCGGCTGCTGGCTGGAGATCGACTGCGCCGGCGCCCCCGGCACCGGGCACCGGCTCGCCGAGGAGGTCACCGGCTGTCTCGCCGAGCTGGCCGAGGCCGGGCCCACGCCCCGGGAGGCGTACCGCGCCCGCCGGTACGCGGCCGGGTTCACCCGTTTCGCCCTCGCCACCCGGGCGGAGGAGGCCAGCGCCCTCGCGGGCTTCGCTGCGGGCGGCCTGGACCTGGACTGGCTGACCCGCTACCCGGACGCGCTGGCCGAGGTGACGGACGCCCACATCGCGCAGGCGGCCGCGCGGTTCCTGGCCCCGGCCCGCACGTTGGTGGCCACCCTCGACCACACCGCCGACCCCGCACCGGCGCCCGAAGGACTCACACCGTGACCGCACCCGCACCCGCACCCCCGGCCGTCCTCTACCCCCTCCAGCCCGACCACCCTGAACTGGTCGCACCCTTCGCCGAGTTGGTGGCACGCACCGGCGCCCGTCGCCTCTGGCTGTGCCAGTCCTTCCGGGCGGAACCGCACCAGGTGCTGGCCCACCTCGCGGGCATGGGCCACACCGTGCCGGTGGGCACGGCGGTCACCCTGATGCCGCTGCGGCACCCGTACGAGGCCGCGCTCCAGGCGCGTTCCCTGGCGCTGCTCACCGGGCAGCCGGTCGTCGCCGGATACGGCATCGGCACCCCGGAGTTCGCGAGCGGTCTCGCCCCCGAGCCGTACCGCAGCCCGCGCACGGCGGTCGGGGAGTACGTCACCTCCGTACGGGCCCTGCTGGCCGGCGAGAGCGTGGCGCACGACGGCCCGTACCACCGACTCCACGCCACCCTGCCGCCGGTCGGCCCGCACGCGCCGGTGGAGGTGGGCGCCGGGGTGCTCAGGCCCGGCATGGCCCGTACGGCCGGTGCGACCGCGGACGTGGCGATCACCTGGATGACCCCGCCGGACTACGTACGCCGCACCCTCGCACCCCGGTTGGCCGCCGGTGCCGCCGAGGCGGGCCGCGCCACGCGCCCCCGCATCGCCACGGCGGTCCACGTGGCCGTGAGCCGCCCCGGCCGCGACCCGCGCCGCCTGGCGGAGGCCGCCGCGGGCACCCATCTGCGCGCCCCGCACTACGCCGACATGCTGCGCCGCGCGGGCGTCGACCTCGACGCACCCGACCCCGCGGCCGAACTACTGCGCGCCGACGTCGTCGTCACCGGCACCCCGAGCGAGATCGCCGCGACCCTCGCGACCTACCACGCGGCCGGCGTCGACGAGATCCTCCTCAATCCCACGGCCGTCCTGCTCACCGAGGGCGTCCACGCGGCGGTGAGAGATCTGGAGGAGATCGTCGGGGCGATGCGGTAGCCAGGCCTGGGCCGGGCCTGCGACGCCTCAGAGGAGGTCCGGGCGGATCTTCCACGGATGCGCGGCGGCCGTCTCCGTGCCGTCCGCGAGGACCCCGACGACGCGGTAGTAGGAGACGGAACCCAGCGGCTGGGTGGTGTCGTTGTAGGTCTGGTAGTAGGCCGTGGTCGGGGAGACCGTGCCCAGCAGGTCGTAGGTCTGGGTCCCGGGGTTCCAGCGGCTCACCCGGTACTCGGTGACCTGGGCGCAGACGTCGCCGGAGCAGTGCCACTCGATCGGCTTCGCCGCCTCGGCGACCGTCCAGCCTCCGCCGCCGTACAGCGGGCCGCCCGCCTCGAAGTCCTTGCCGATCGGCTCGGCCGGGACGATGTTCAGCTCCGTGGCGGTGACGACGGGGATCGACGGGTCGGTCGCGGAGAGTTCGTTGCCCCACACGTCCTCGGCGATGACCGTGTAGACGTAGGTCTCGCCGTCCGGGATGTCGATGCAGAGCATGGCCAGCGGGTCCTCGGCGTTGTCCACGCAGTGCGCCAGCTCGCCGATCCACTTCACGGTGCCGTCGTCCTGCCGTACCCCGCGCAGCGCGCGGTAGGAGGCGATGTCGTCGTCGGCCGGGGTGTTCCAGCGCAGCTCCGTGCCGTCGGCGCGGGGCGTGGCCGTCAGGCCGGTGAGGGGGAGTGGGGCGGTGCGGTCGGAGGTGGTGACGGTGACCGGGTTGGAGGGCGCGGAACGGTTGTCCTGCCAGTCGTTGATGGCGACGGCGTAGGTGTAGGTGGTGCCGAATTCGAACTCCTCGTCGGCGCACCCGAAGGAGTACTCGCCGGCGGCGCTGTTGAGCGTCGTGTTCACGTCGCAGGGCACGGCCACCGCGTCCGCGCCCAGCGTGGTGCCGGGCGAGCGCAGCACCGTGAAGTAGGCGTCGTTGTTGATCTCGTCGGAGAGGCGGCCCTCCGGCATGGTCCAGTGCAGCCGCACCGCGTCGTAGGTGGCCGTCGCCCGCAGGTTCTGCGGTGCGTCCGGCGGCGTGCGGTCGATGCCGTCGGAGGTGACGGGCGTCGAGTACGCGCCCGCGTTCCCGGCCGTGTCCAGGGCCCGGACCAGGTAGGTGTGCTTCGTCTCGTCGTGACCCACGTGGTGGACGAAGGAGGTCCCGGTCTGCTGCTTGAGCAGGGTCAGGGAGCCGGTGGCCTGGTCCTTCTCGAAGAGCTCGTAGGAGACCGCCTCCGGCGCGGCGTCCCACTCGATCATCATGCCCCACAGGTCGCCGTGCGCGGTGAGCCCCGTGGGCGCGGCCGGGCCGGTGCGGTCGACGGTGGTGACGGGCTGGTCGGTGCTGCCGCCGGAGACGTTGCCGGCCTTGTCCTGGGCGCGGACCTCGTAGTAGTACGTCTCGCCGGTCGCCGGCGGGGTGTCCGTGTACGAGGTGGCGGCGGAGGTGGCCGTCGCGAGCGGCTTGCCCGGATACGCGGCGCCCTTGAGGCGGCGGTAGACCTGGTACCCGGCGAGGTCCATCTCCTTGTTCTTCGCCCAGGTGAGCTTCGCCCGGCCGGTGGCCTTGTCGTACGTCACCGAGGTGCCGGCCGGGGTGAGCGGCTTGACCTTGTCGACGGTCGCCGACGTGCGGGGCGTGTAGCCGAACTTGACCCGGGCGCTGCCGGTCCAGTTGACGTAGTCGACGCGCAGGGTGTGCTTGCCGGACGGGATGGTGACGTTGACCGTCTTGGACACGGTCGTGGAGGTGTTCTTCCACAGGTCGACCTTGCGGCTGCCGTCGACGTAGACGCGGACGCCGTCCAGCCCGGAGGCGGCCAGCGAGAACGGGCCGCCGGAGCCGAAGTCCCGGGTGACCGTCCAGCGGACGCCGAAGTTGTCCCTCGGCAGTCCGGAGACCGGGGCGCCGCTCCAGCTCTGGTCGATGGCGTTGTCGCAGTCGGTCTTCTTGGGAGTACCGGAGAAGGCGGTGTTCGCGAAGAACTGCCGCTTGAAGACCGGCGACGTGCAGGTCACGGCGGCGGACGCGGGCGTGGCGAGGGCCGTGAGCAGGCCGCCCGTGGTGGCGAGCACGACGGCGGTCGCGGTGGCCGCGGTCGTACGTCTGACTGGGTTCATGCGGTCCTTCAGTCCTGTTCGGCGACGGCGGTGATCAACCGTCGCCGAACAGGACCAGCAGCTACACCGTTTGGTTGTACGGCCGCGGCGGGTGGGTCAGGCCGCGGGTGCGGTGACCGCCCAGTCCGCCGCGGGGAGCGACTCCGTGCCGTCCGTCGCCACCGCGGTCACCCAGTAGTACGACGTGGTGCCGCGCTCGGCTCCGGTGTCGAAGTACTCGAACCCGCCGGCGCCGGTGTCGGCGATCTTCTCGTAGGCGGAGCTGTCCGGGTTCCAGCGGTAGAGGCGGTAGCCGCCCGCGGCCTCGGGCGCGTCCTCGCCGAGCCCGCTCCAGGTCAGCCGGTTGCCCTCGGCACCCTCGGCCGGAGTCGCCTCCAGCGTCAGCAAAGAGCCGTCCGGCGTCGCGACGGCCGGAGTCGTGTCCAGCTCCGTCGCGACCACGATCTGGGCCTCGCCGGTCCACCGGAAGGAGGAGTTCCCGGCGTCGTCGATGGCGTCGACGATGAAGCAGCTCTCCTCGCCGTCGGGGAGGACGGCGTAGTCGTACGAGGTGGTGTCCGCCGACACGTGGAAGCCGGGGTACAGGGAGCAGACCTTCTCCTCCTCGTCGCCGAGGAGCTCGCCCCGGCGGACCGCGTAGCTCGCCAGGTCGGCGGTCGGGTTGGCGTCCCAGCGCACCCGGAAGCCGTACTCGGTCGGCGTGACGGTCACCCCGGTGACGGCGGACGGCGGGGTGATGTCCCGGCGCTTGCCGCTGACGGCGACGGACCGGGCGGACTCGTTGCCGGCCGCGTCCAGGGCGGTCACCCGGTAGTAGTAGGTCGTGTCCTCCACGGCCGAGGTGTCCAAATGGGAGACCTGGGCGGTGCTGCCCACCCGCGTGTACGTGCCGCTCGTGCTCGACGCCCGGTACACCCGGTACGACGCCGCGCCCTCGACCGCGCTCCAGCCGACCCGCAGCCCCTCCTCCTCGGAGGCGGTGGTCGGTGCGGCGGGCACGGCGGGAGCGGTGCGGTCGGCGGTGGTGACGAGCTGGTCCGCCGTACCGGCCGACTCGTTGCCCGCCTTGTCGTAGGCGCGGACCTCGTAGTAGTACGCGGCCCCGGTCACCGGCAGCGTGGCGTCGGTGTGGGTGGTGGAGGCGGTCGTCACCAGCGGGGTGACGCCGTACGCGGCGCCCTTGAGGCGGCGGTAGACGCGGTACCCGGCGAGGTCCATCTCCTTGTTCTTCGCCCAGGTGAGCTTCGCCCGGCCGGTGGCCTTGTCGTACGCGACCGTGGTGCCGGTCGGGATGAGCGGCCTGACCTTGTCGACGGTCGCCGAGGTGCGGGGGGTGTAGGCGAACTTGACGTTCGCGGTCCCGGTCCAGTTGGCGAAGTCGACGCGCAGGGTGTGCTTGCCGGCGGGGACGGTGACGTTGACCGTCTTCTTGGCGGTCGTCGACACGTTCTTCCACAGGTCGACCTTGCGGCTGCCGTCGAGGTAGACGCGGATGCCGTCCTGGGCGGAGGCGGCGAAGGAGAACGGGCCGCCGGAGCCGAAGTCCCGGGTCACGGTCCAGCGGACGGAGAAGTTGTCCTTCGGCAGGCCCGAGGCCGGGGCGCCCGTGCCCCAGTTCTGGTCGATCGCGGTGTCGCAGTCCGTCCTCTTCGCGGTGCCCGAAAAGGTGGTGTTCGCGTAGAACTGCCGTTTGAAGACGGGCGCGGCACAGGTCACGGCGGCGGACGCGGAGGGGGCCGTCGTGAGCAGCGTGCCCGCGGTGGCGAGCACGACCGTCGTCGCGGCCGCGGCGGTCGTGCGTCTGGCTGGGTTCATTCGATCCTCTGGTCGAGTACGGGACAGCGCTGAGCGAGCTGTCGTGATCACGACTCGCGAGGTATGACGTTGGTTGTGCAGTTCTCAACCGGTTCCTTGATCGATTTTTGGTGGAGGGGTTGTAGCGGGCGTTTGGAGACGTTCCGTCATGTCTTTACATTGCAGCGGAGCGTGGTGTTGCGCACTCGTTAAGTAGTTCCGCTTGACGGTGGGGGTTGTCGGCGCGTTGTCTTTTCAGACATCTGGGCGCAATGGCGCGCCCGTGTCCCGAAGGCACCAGAAGTGAGCTCCTGTATGCGTCCCTTGCGCCCCCTGCGCCGTACCGCCACCGCGGTGGCCGCCGCGTCCACGATGACCCTCTCGCTGGCCGCGTGCGGGGCACTGGGCGTCACCGGGGGCAGCAGTGAGGCGAGCCCGACCAAGGGCGACGACATCACCGTGGGGCTGCTGCTGCCGGAGACGGCGAACACGCGCTACGACAAGTTCGACTTCCCCATCATCCGGAACAAGGTCCTGGAGCTCACCGACAAGCAGGGCCGGGTCGTCTACAAGAACGCCGACGCGGACGCCACGAAGCAGGCGAGCCAGCTCCAGCAGATGATCAACGACCAGGTCGACGTGATCCTGCTGGACGCCGTCGACGCGCACGCCATCGCCTCCGGCGTCAAGAAGGCCAAGGACGCCGGGATTCCGGTCATCGCCTACGACCGGCTGGCCGAGGGTCCGATCGACGCCTACGTCTCCTTCGACAACGAACTGGTCGGCGAGGTCCAGGGCCGCTCGCTGCTGGAGGCCATGGGCGGCTCGTCCGTCGACTCGTCCGACAAGATCGTGATGATGAACGGCTCGCCCACCGACCCGAACGCCAAGCAGTTCAAGGCCGGCGCGCTCTCCGAGCTCAAGGGCACGGTCGGCATAGCCAAGTCCTACGACACCAAGGACTGGAAGCCGGAGAATGCCGAGGCCAACATGGCCCAGGCCATCGAGGACGTCGGCGTCAACAACATCAAGGGCGTCTATTCCGCCAACGACGGCATGGCCGGCGGCATCATCAAGGCCCTGGAGGCCGCGGGCGTCACCGAGCTGCCGCCGATCACCGGTCAGGACGCCGAACTCGACGCGGTCCAGCGGATCGTGGCCGGCGAGCAGTACATGAGCGTGTACAAGTCGTACCCCCAGGAGGCCGAGAGCGCCGCGGAGATGGCCGTGGCCAAGGTCCAGGGACACGACATCCAGTTCGACTCCCTCACCCAGGACCAGGTCGACAGCCCGACCGACAAGGGCGTCCCGGCGCTGCTGGTCCCCGTGGTCGCGCTGACCCAGAAGAACATCAAGCAGACCGTCGTCGCCGACGGGATCTACAAGCTGTCGGAGATCTGCACGACCAAGTACAAGGTGGCGTGCTCGCAGATCGGCCTCAGCAAGTAGGGAGCAGGCAAGGGAGCAAGCAGGGCCCGCCGCTCTCGCGAGAGCGGCGGGCCCTGGACCGTTCAAGCCACCCGCGTGAACTCCACCGTCACCTCCGGCGGACCGCCCGGCACCCCCCGGTAGATCCCCTTGTGCGGTGTGACGTCGTCATAGTCCCGGCCGCGGCCGACCACGACATGGGACTCGTCGGCCCGCGTCCGGTTGGTGGGGTCGTAGCCGCACCAGTCGCCCGCCCAGTACTCGATCCAGGCATGGCTCTGCCCCGCGACGGGCAGGTGCAGCTCCGCCTCCCGCTCGGGGTGGAGGTAGCCGGAGACGTAGCGCGCGGGCAGTCCCACTCCCCGCAGCAGCGCGATCGTGAGGTGGGTGATGTCCTGGCAGACGCCCGCGCACTGCTCCCAGGCCTCGGCGGCGGACGTGTTCACGCTCGTGGTGCCGGGGAGGTACGCCACCCGGTCGGCGACCAGCGTCGACACCGCGAGGGCGGTCTCGTGCGGATCGAGACCCGCCGCCGCTTCCCGCGCCCTTTCGAGGAGCGGGTCGGGGACGTCCGTACGGGAGGTCGGGCCGGCGAACTCCAGCAGCCGGGAGGACGCCACCTCCTCGGCCAGGACCCGCCAGGTGGGCGCCTGCGGGAGCGGACCCGGCGGATGGGTCTCCACCAGGCTGGAGGCCGTGATGGTCAGGTCGGCGTGCGGGTCCATCAGGTCGAAACCGGTGACCTGGGTGCCCCAGTAGTCCCAGTACGCCCAGGTGGTGGCCGCCGGGCTGACGGTGACCCGGGCGTCCAGGGTGGTCTGGCCGGGCAGCGTCAGCGGGGTCATCCGGACCTCGTTGTGCGAGGATGCGGCAGGCTGAGCGTACGAGACGCGCGTGGTGTGCTTGATACGGAGACGGCGAGTCACCTGGGCGGTCATCTCACGCTCCTTCCTGGGCCCACTCGACGGGCCCCTGGTACGGGAAGAACCGGTCGGCCACCGCGTCCATCGAGGCCAGGCAGGCCTGCTGCAAGCCCTGCAGGAGCAGGGGCAGTTGGTCCTCCAGGGCGTGTGTGTCCAGGTATTCGAGGCGGGTGCGCATCCGGCCGATCGGGCGGCGCGCCGGGTCCTGGCGGGGGCGGCCCAGCGCCGTGAGACACTCCTCCGCGGTGGTCAGCGCGTGCAGCGCCGAACGCGGGAAGTCGCGGTCCAGCAGCAGGAACTCCGCCACCCTTGGCGTGTCACCGAAACCGCCGTACACGCGAGCGTACGCCTCGTCCGCGCCGGACGCGCTCAGCAGGGTCGTCCAGTCGGGTGCGTGCGCGGCGTCCAGCACCCGCACCGACAGCAACCGTACGGTCATGTCCACCCGTTCCAGACTGCGGCCGAGCACCACGAACCGCCAACTGTCGTCCCGGCTCATGGTGGAGTCGGCGAGCCCGAAGAACAGCGCCGCTCGCCTGCGCACCAGCTCCAGATACGCGTACGGGCCTGTCCGCCGGGCCGCGAGCCGCTGGTCGGCGAGGGCGTGCCAGGTGGAGTTGAGGCACTCCCACATCTCCGACGACACCGCCTCGCGGGCGCTGCGCGCGTTCAGCCGGGCAGCGCCGAGGGCGCCCTCGATCGAGCCCGTCGAGCGGGCGTCGAACGCCAGCTGGTCGAGGACCTGCTGCATATCGACGGCCGCGGCGCCGGCCTCCATGCCGAGGATCGCGTACAACGACCGGCAGGCCAGGTCCTCGTCGCGCCAGGGGTCCTCCAGCATGCGGTGGAGGTAGGCGTCGAGGATGCGGCCGGTGGCGTCGGCGCGCTCGACGTACCGTCCGGTCCAGGTCAGGGCCTCGGCGATACGGGAGAGGATCACGTCGTTCACTGCTGCTGCGCCCCTTCCTGTACGACGGTGGGGGTGCCGTCGGGTCCGAGCTGACGCGGCGCGACGGCGAGCGGATCGCCGGCGCTCAGCGGTTCGGGCGACTCGGTCGGCCCCTCGGCCAGCACCCAGGTGTCCTTGGAGCCGCCGCCCTGGCTGGAGTTGACGATCAGGTTGCCCTCCTGGAGGGCGACGCGGGTGAGGCCGCCGGGCAGCACCCAGACATCGTTGCCGTCGTTGACGGCGAAGGGCCGCAGATCGATGTGGCGCGGTGCCATGCGCTCGCCCGCGAGGGTGGGGGAGGTGGACAGGGCGACGGGCCGCTGGGCGATGAAGCCGCGCGGGTCGGCGATGACGGCTTTGCGAGTGCGTTCGATCGTCTCGCGGTCGGCCCTGGGTCCGATGACGATGCCCTGGCCGCCGGCGCCGTCGACGGGCTTGATGACGAGCTGCTCGATCTGGTCGAGGACGGCATCCAACTGCCCCGGCTCGTCAGGCCGGTAGGACTCGACGTTCGGGAGGATCGGCTCCTCGCCGAGGTAGTACCGGATGAGGTCCGGGACGTATGTGTAGAGGAGCTTGTCGTCGGCGATCCCGTTCCCCACGGCATTCGCGAGTGTGACGGTGCCCGCCATGGCGGCGCCCATGATGCCCGGGCAGCCGATCACCGAGTCCGGGCGGAAGTGGAGGGGATCGAGGAAGTCGTCGTCGAGCCGCCGGTATACGACATGAACCGGCACCTCTCCGCGCGTCGTCCGCATCCACACCCGGTTGTTGCGGCACACGAGGTCGTGCCCCTCGACGAGCTGCACACCCATCAGCCGGGCCAGCAGGGCGTGCTCGAAGTAGGCGGCGTTGCTGGGCCCGGGGGTGAGGACGACGACACGCGGATCGTCGGCCCCGTCGGGCGCGGCGGCGCGCAGGGCCGCGAGCAGCCGCTGGGCGTACCCGTCGACGGGCAGCACATGCTGCTCGGCGAAGAGGGAGGGGAAGATCCGGGTCATGGCACGCCGGTTCTCGATGACGTACGAGACGCCGCTGGGCACCCGCACATTGTCTTCAAGTACCCGGAAGTCCCCGGCCTCGTCCCGTACGAGGTCGATCCCGGCGACATGAATCCGCACCCCGCCCGGTGGCTCGACCCCATGGGCCGCTCTGTGGAAGTGGGGGGAGTTGAGCAGCAGCCGCCAGGGCACGACGCCGTCCTCGAAGGCACGGGCGGGCCCGTAGGCGTCGGCGAGGTACGCCTCAAGGGCGCGCACCCGCTGCCGCACCCCGCGTCGTATGAGATCCCATTCGAGTGCGTCGAGGATCCTGGGCACCAGGTCCAGCGGCCAGGGCCGCTCCTCGCCCGCGAAGGCGTACGTCACGCCCCTGTCGGTGAACGCCCGGGCCATCTGGTCGGCCCGGAAGCGCAGTTCACTCGGCTCGATCGGCTGAAGTGCAGCCAGCACTGGCTCATAGGCGGCCCTGACCTCACCCGGCCGTTCAAACATCTCGTCCCACGCGTCGGCCAACGCGTACGCGTCAAATATGTCCGCCATGGCCTGACGGTAAGTGGGGTGTGTAACGGCGTGATCACTGGAGGATTTCCGGGAGGTGGCACGCGGAAGGGGGGCCTCCGGGGGTACTTTCACGCGAGTCCCTGGCCGGCCAACTGGCGGAACCATGACGAGAGAGCTGCCCGGTTTTCAAGTGCAGCGCTGATCACGTTCTGCGCGGCCGCAACCTGACAGCTGACAGAGTCGCGCCGGCGCGGAACGGAACAGCGTTCTGGCGGTATGGGTCGACTGCGCGCCTGGGATCGTGTTCCCCCTCCCCCGTGCCTTTACTGCAAGGAACGTGCGGCTTGCTCGTGGAGCTTCTGCGTGCCACCACTTGATCCGCAATGCATGTCGTGCACACGGACAGGTAGCCTCATGATGATGAACATGCCTAAAGCGGAGGGGGGTTAAAAGGTGCATAAGCCTGCATATCTGACCTCTTTTGGCTCGCCGAGTTGTGCGTACCGTGCGGACCCGGACCCCGTGTCGTGTTGCGAGGGTGGGCCCCTCTGCGCATAGTTGCGCTGCGGAAGTCGGGCAGTTGGCCGTTGGTGCTGTGGGTGTGCCGTACAGGGGTAACGACGGATCGGGTGCAGCACAGGGACGGTAGCCGGGGGTGAGAGATGGCTGAGCGCGGAAGGGACGAGCATCCACATGGCGCCGACCGGCTGTGCGAGGCCGGGGATCGCGTGTATTCCCGGGCCGTACGGCGGGGCCGAGTGGCGCGTGACGATGCCGAGCCGGTGCCCTGTCTGCTGGAACTGGCACTGCTGCACCCCGACCCCGACGACATGGACTGGCTGGTCCCGACCTCCCCGCAGGAGGTCATGACGCGACTGCTGCGCGGCGTGTACGACGAGGTCAGCGCGAGCCAGCGGCGGATGGGGTCGGCGGTGGCCGCGTTCGAGTGGTACGCGGGGCTCGGCGCGCTGCGGACGGCCGCCGGCGCGGAGGGCGCGGCGATCCGGGTGCTGGACGGTTCCGCCCGCATCCAGGCGGCGCTGGACGAGGCGACCCAGGCGTGCGTCACGGAGGTGCTGACCGTGCAGCCCGGCGGCATCCGCCCGGAGCACGAGCTGACGGAGGGCCTGCACCGGGCCCTGGAACTGCGCGGACGCGGGGTGCGGATGCGCGACCTGTACACGCACGTGGCGCGCCACGGCCAGGGCCTGCTCAACTACCTGGAGCTGATGGGTGATTCGGTGGAGGCGCGCACGCTGGACGAGGTCATCGACCGGCTGATCGTCTTCGACCGCACGGTCGCCTTCGTCCCCGCGAACGCGGACCGCACGATGGCGCTGGAACTGCGCCACCCGGCACTCGTCCACTACCTGCTGACGGTGTTCGAACGCTTCTGGCGCCTCGCGATCCCGCTCACGGCTCCCCTCCCCGACACCGGTATCGAAGGCATCTCCCACCGCGAGCAGTCCATCGCCGCGCTGCTGGCGGAGGGCCACCAGGACGCGGTGATCGCGGAACGGCTCGGCATAAGCGTCCGCACCTGCCGGGCCCACATCGCCCGACTCTCGGAGACCCTGGGCGCGGCCAGCCGTACGCAACTGGGCGTCCGCATCGCCCAGGCAGGCCTGGACAGACCACCCCGCCCCGCCGACGTCCCCCAGCAGCCGTCACTCACCCTGCCTGATCAAGGATCCCGGACTGTCCGATGAGGTAGCCGAGCTGGGCGCGGCTGTCGCTGCCGAGGGTGGCGGCGAGTTTGGCGATGTGGGCGCGGGCGGTGCGGATGTTCAGACCGAGGCGGTCGGCGATGGCGGCGTCGGTGTGGCCTTCGACGAGGAGGCCGGCGATGGCTCGCTGACGAGGGGTGACGCCGTTCAGAGATGGTGGCTGGACTGCTTCGGGGTACATGGGTGTGGCCAGGCGCCACAGACGGTCGAAGACGGTGACGAAGAATGAGACCAGAGCAGGGTGGCGGATCTCCAGCGCGACTGCGGGGGCGTTGCTGACCGGGATGAAGGCGACGCACCTGTCGAGGACGATGAGGCGGTCGGTGACCTCGTTGAGGGTGCGGGCCTCGAGGTCGCCTTCGAGCTGTTCGTAGCGGGCGACGACGTACGGCACGTGACGTTGCGTGTGCTGGTAGAGGGTGCGGATGCGGCCGCCGCGGTCGAGCAAGGCCTGGTCCCGGTCCATAGCGATGGCGCGAGCTGCCTGGGCACGGGGGTCGCCGTCAGGAAGGTTGGGCTGGATGCAGAGCATTTCCCCTGACGTGGCCATGGCCTCATTGATGGTCGGGTTGATCTGCTCCTTGGTGAGTACTCTGATCGCCGGGCTGTTCACATCCAACGACCTTTGGCCGTCGAACCGCATGAGAGGGGCGAAGATCTCCGCCAGCTTCTCCTCTCGCTGTCGCTCGTTCGCAATCCTTTGCGCGGAAGCTTGCAGCAGCCGATGCTGGGCGAGAGCGGGCGATACAGGCTCCGACCAATCCAGGTCCTCGACCATGGGTTGCACCAACCCGAGGTCAGCAAGGCACGAGACGTCGTTGGCATCCTTCGTACGCACGCGCCCTTCACGCAGAGCCTGGGCGTAGAGGTTCTTACCTGCCTCGCACAGTTCCTCCAGTCCATGGGTGTGCCCCTCGGGCACGTGTGGCTGTCCCCTCATGTCGGCGTGTGATCCTTTTCCAAGATCCCCGACTGGGCTATGAGGTAGCCGAGTTGCGCGCGGCTGCCGCTGCCCAGGGCCAGAGCCAGCTTGGCTATGTGGGCTCGGCAGGTACGGACGTTCATGCCCAGGCGGCGCGCGATGGCTTCGTCGACATGACCTTCCACCAGGAGTTTGGCGATGGAGTGTTGGATGTCCGTGATGCCGTCGGGCGCGGTTTCGTAGGGCGCGCCGGCAGTCAAGGGGACGGCACGGCTCCACATGAACTCGAACACCTTGATCAAGTAAGTGACGAGCCCGGGGTGCCGCAGTTCCAGGGCCACCTGCCGGTCGTCCCGTATGGGGATGAAGGCGACGGTCTCGTCACAGATGATGAGGCGCTCGACGAGCTCGTCGATGGTGCGGTACTCCACCTTGCCGTCGGTGAACTGATCTACCCAGGCGAGCCTCTCGGGGCTGTACCTGGCTGTGTGCTGATAGAGGGTCCGGATGCGTACGCCCCGTTCGATCAGCGGCCTGTCGCGCTCCAGGGCTTCCACGAGCCTGCGCTCCGGATGGCGATGGGCCGGCTGGACCGTGAGCATCTCGTTCTGGCACTGCGCCGTCGCCAGGCCGAGTGCTTCGTTGATGCGGTCGAGCCCCTCCAGAACGGTGATCGAATGCGTGGACGCCGTCACCTGGGCGCTGAGGGCCATGAACGGCTCGAAAGCAGTGGCCAGCTCGATCGACAACTGCCTGCGTTCCGTGATCTCGCGTTCTATGGGATTGAGCCGCTGGGCCAGAGCGACCGATGGCGGAACCGGACGCAGCAGGTTCGCGTCATCGGGATCGGGCTGCAGGAGGGCGAACTCCATGAGACAGGGGGCGGGCTCCACGTCCGTGCGCGCGATATGTCCCGTGCGGAGGGCGTTCGCATAGAGACGGCGACCTTCCTCACACAGCTCCGTAGCAGCGTGGGGATGTATCGCTTTAGTCCGATTCATTCCCAAATCTCCACCCCCCAGGGTCCTGAACGTGCAGGAACATGATGCATCGATTGTGTGGCCATGACGTGCCTGAATGAGCCATCGTCTTATCTCGACGGGGGAAGAGGGGACCTTCAAGTGAGGACGAAGCCGACTATGCGTAAGAGAATGCTTCGCTCGGTGCTTGTCGCCGCCTTCTCCGCCGTTGTGGCCTTCGGATCGCTGAGTGGCCTCTCCGGTGCGAAGGGTGACGTTCGAGCGGATAGTGCTTGGTCGTTGACGGCCGAGGGTGCGACGACAAGCAACGGCGCCGTAGTCAACGATGACAGCGCATGGAGCTGACGTGACCACCCCACCCGACGACCGCTCCTTCCGAAGAGAAATGGCCACCGCCTACCGCTCCGGCTGGCACTTCATCGACCTGGTCACCGCGATCCCCCACCCCGGTGACTCGCTGATGGTGACCGTCTTCGGCGAGCCGGTCGTCGTCACGCGGGACGACGACGAGGACGTCCGGGCGTACCGGTGTCTGCGGCGGCCTCGGGGGGCGCCGCAGCCCGTTCGGTGTGCCATCCGGTACGGAATGATCTTCGTCAACCTCGATCAGCGCGACCACCGCCTGGTGGAACCGGAGGCCCCGGCCCCAAGGACAGTCTCAGCCACCCCCCGCAGTGCCTGACGCGATTCCCCCGTCGTAACAGATCGCTCAGGCGCTTCCCCCCGCAGCGGCGTCACCGTGACCTGAACACGGTGACGCCGCTGCAGTTTTGCGCGGACATTTCCCCGTATCCACCCTTTGCGGCCGTGGCCAAAACCGGTTGCCCGGTATTCGGCCGTCCGGGGGACGGTTGCCCCGGATCCGGCCGCGTCCCCTCGGCGTCAGCCCCCTTCATGTCACCCCCGTCCCATCGCCCGGGTCAGCGCGATCTCGATGACCACCCGCTCGGGGTTCGGCCTCGGGGTGCGTCCGTACCGCTCCGCGTACCGTCGCTCCGCGTCCGCGACCTGTTCCGGCTCGGTCCGGATGGTCGCGCGGCCCTCCAGGGTCGCCCAGCGGCGGCCTTCCATCTGGCAGACCGCGACCCGGGCCCCGTCGGGGCCGGCGGCCAGTACATGGCGTACCTTCGCGCTCGACTTGCTCGTGATCACCCGAGCCAGTCGGGCCTCCGGGTCGTATGTGACGCCGACGGGTACGACGTGCGGGGTGCCGTCCGGGCGCAGGGTCGTCAGGGTGCAGACGTGCTTCTCCTGCCAGAAGGTGAGGTACGGCGCGTCCGGCGCGCCCGGGTCCTGGGGGTGTGCGGCCATGCCCCGGAACCCTAGGGGGTGCTTGAGGGGCCTGCACAGCACCCCCTGGCCGCCGTACGCCTCCCACGACTACCCTGGAGCTGACTTGAGCGGAATAGACTCAACTTTGTGTACGCTGACTCAGTCAGTACTGGGAGACGCTGACGCCAGGAGGAGAACGCCAACGTGGACGCCGAGCTGACCAACAGGAGCCGGGACGCGATCAACGCGGCCAGCAACCGGGCCCTGACCGAGGGCCACGCGGACCTCACCCCCGCCCATCTGCTCCTCGCTCTGCTCCAGGGGCAGGACAACGAGAACGTCATCGATCTGCTGGCGGCCGTCGACGCCGACCAGGCCTCCGTCCGGGCCGGCGCGGAGAAGGCGCTGGCCGCGCTGCCCAGCGTGACCGGGTCCACCGTCGCGCCCCCGCAGCCCAACCGCGAGCTGCTCGCCGTGATCGCGGACGCCCAGGCGCGGGCCAAGGAGCTCGGGGACGAGTACCTCTCCACCGAGCACCTGCTCATCGGCATCGCGGCCAAGGGCGGACGCGCCGGTGAGGTGCTCGCCCAGCAGGGGGCCACCTCGAAGAAGCTGCTGGACGCCTTCCAGAAGGCACGCGGCGCGCGCCGGGTGACCACCGCCGACCCCGAGGGGCAGTACAAGGCGCTGGAGAAGTTCGGGACGGACTTCACCGCGGCCGCGCGGGAGGGCAAGCTCGATCCCGTCATCGGGCGGGACCAGGAGATCCGGCGGGTCGTGCAGGTGCTCTCCCGCCGCACCAAGAACAACCCGGTCCTCATCGGCGAGCCGGGCGTCGGCAAGACCGCCGTCGTCGAAGGGCTCGCCCAGCGCATCGTCAAGGGGGACGTGCCCGAGTCCCTCAAGGACAAGCGGCTCGTCGCGCTCGACCTGGGCGCCATGGTCGCCGGCGCCAAGTACCGCGGTGAGTTCGAGGAGCGGCTGAAGACCGTGCTCGCGGAGATCAAGGACTCCGACGGGCAGATCATCACCTTCATCGACGAGCTGCACACCGTCGTGGGCGCCGGCGCGGGCGGCGACTCCGCCATGGACGCCGGGAACATGCTCAAGCCGATGCTCGCGCGCGGCGAGCTGCGCATGGTCGGCGCCACCACCCTCGACGAGTACCGCGAGCGGATCGAGAAGGACCCCGCCCTGGAGCGGCGCTTCCAGCAGGTCCTGGTCGCCGAGCCGACCGTAGAGGACACCATCGCCATCCTCCGCGGGCTCAAGGGGCGCTACGAGGCCCACCACAAGGTGCAGATCGCCGACAGCGCGCTGGTCGCCGCGGCCACCCTCTCCGACCGGTACATCACCTCCCGCTTCCTCCCCGACAAGGCCATCGACCTCGTCGACGAGGCCGCCTCCCGGCTCCGCATGGAGATCGACTCCTCGCCCGTCGAGATCGACGAACTCCAGCGGTCGGTCGACCGGCTGAAGATGGAGGAGCTGGCCATCGGCAAGGAGACCGACCCGGCCTCCCGCGAGCGCCTGGAGAAGCTGCGCCGCGACCTCGCCGACAAGGAGGAGGAGCTGCGGGGCCTGACCGCCCGCTGGGAGAAGGAGAAGGAGTCCCTCAACCGCGTCGGTGAGCTGAAGGAACGGCTCGACGACGTGCGCGGCCAGGCCGAACGCGCCCAGCGCGACGGCGACTTCGACACCGCCAGCAAGCTGCTCTACGGCGAGATCCCCACCCTGGAGCGCGACCTGGAGGCCGCCTCGCAGGCCGAGGAGGAGGCCGCGAAGGACACCATGGTCAAGGAGGAGGTCGGCTCGGACGACATCGCCGACACCGTGGCCGCCTGGACCGGCATCCCCGCGGGCCGCCTGCTGGAGGGCGAGACGCAGAAGCTGCTGCGCATGGAGGACGAGCTGGGCAAGCGGCTCATCGGCCAGTCGGAGGCGGTGCAGGCCGTCTCCGACGCCGTACGCCGCACCCGCGCCGGCATCGCCGACCCCGACCGCCCCACCGGCTCCTTCCTCTTCCTCGGCCCGACCGGCGTCGGCAAGACCGAACTCGCCAAGGCCCTCGCCGACTTCCTCTTCGACGACGAGCGGGCGATGGTCCGCATCGACATGTCCGAGTACGGCGAGAAGCACAGCGTGGCCCGGCTGGTCGGCGCGCCCCCCGGCTACGTCGGCTACGAGGAGGGCGGCCAGCTCACGGAGGCGGTGCGGCGCAGGCCGTACAGCGTCGTCCTGCTCGACGAGGTGGAGAAGGCGCACCCCGAGGTCTTCGACATCCTGCTCCAGGTGCTGGACGACGGGCGGCTGACGGACGGTCAGGGCCGTACGGTCGACTTCCGCAACGCCATCCTGGTGCTGACGTCCAACCTGGGCAGCCAGTTCCTGGTCGACCCGGTCACCAGCGAGGCCGAGAAGAAGGAACAGGTGCTGGAGGTGGTCCGCACCTCCTTCAAGCCGGAGTTCCTCAACCGGCTCGACGACCTGGTCGTCTTCTCGGCCCTCAGCAAGGACGAGCTCGGCCGGATCGCGCGGCTCCAGATCGACCGGCTGGCCAAGCGTCTCGCCGAGCGGCGCCTCACCCTGGAGGTCACCGACGAGGCCCTGGCCTGGCTCGCCGACGAGGGCAACGACCCGGCCTACGGCGCCCGCCCCCTGCGCCGCCTCGTCCAGACCGCCATCGGCGACCGTCTGGCCAAGGAGATCCTGGCCGGCGAGGTCAAGGACGGCGACACGGTCCGGGTGGACGCGTTCGGCGACGGTCTGATCGTCGGGCCGGCGAGCGGGAAGACGCTGTGATCCGGGGTACCCGGCCGGGGCGGCGGGACGGTGTCAGTTCTGGAGCCGGTCGAGCGGCGTCCCGTCCGCCCACAGCATGATCACCACCACGACGAACCAGAGGGCGACCCCCAGACACACCAGCCACAGGCCCCACAGCAGCCACCGCAGTTCTCTCCTCATCCGCATGTCGCGATCGTGCCGCGCGCCGGTCATGGCACCGTCATCCGCAGGTGACCGGATCGTGTCAGCCCAGGGCTGACAGGGCCGACTGGGGTTGCCACCCCCCACCCCGCATGGGGGAGGATGACTGAATCCGTACGAAGGGAAAATCACGGTGACCATCGACCCGTCCTCGATTCCGAACTTCGGGGGCCAGCAGCCGCAGCCGCAACAGCCGGCCGGCCCCGTCGTCCCGGATCAGGACCTCGTGAAGCAGCTCCTGGACCAGATGGAGCTGAAGTACGTCGTCGACGACGAGGGTGACCTCGCGGCGCCGTGGGAGCAGTTCCGTACGTACTTCATGTTCCGCGGCGAGGGCGACCAGCAGGTCTTCTCGGTGCGGACGTTCTACGACCGGCCCCACAAGATCGACGAGAAGCCGCAGCTGCTCGAGTCGATCGACGACTGGAACCGCCGGACCCTGTGGCCCAAGGTCTACAGCCACACGCACGACGACGGCACCGTCCGCCTGATCGGCGAGGCACAGATGCTGATCGGCACCGGCGTGAGCCTGGAGCACTTCGTCTCGTCGACGGTCAGCTGGGTGCGGGCCGCCATCGAGTTCGACAAGTGGCTCGTCGAGCAGCTCGGCCTGGAGCAGGAGATCAACGAGGCGGACAAGCCCGAGGAAGACGACGAGTAGCGCGGCGCGCCAGCCGCGACAGCACAGGGCCGTTTCGTCCACAGCCTGTGGACGAAACGGCCCTGTTGCGGTCCGCTGGCTCAGCCCGCCAGGGACTTGAGCCGCTTCACCGCCTCCTGAAGGACCTCCGTCCGCTTGCAGAACGCGAACCGCACGAACGGCGCCCCCGCGTCCCGGTGGTCGTAGAAGACCGCGTTGGGGATGGCGACCACCCCGGCCCGCTCCGGCAGCGCGCGGCAGAAGGCGAAGCCGTCGCTCTCGCCGAGGGGGCGGATGTCGGTGGTGATGAAGTAGGTGCCCGCGGGCCGGAAGACCTCGAAGCCCGCCTCCGTCAGACCCGCCGCCAGCAGGTCACGCTTGGCCAGCATGTCCTCCCGGAACGCCGTGAAGTAGCTGTCGGGCAGGGCGAGCGCCTCGGCGACCGCGTACTGGAACGGCCCCGAGGAGACGTACGTCAGGAACTGCTTCGCCGACCGCACCGCCGTGACCAGGCCGGACGCCGCGGTCACCCAGCCGACCTTCCAGCCGGTGAACGAGAACGTCTTGCCCGCCGACCCGATCGTCACCGTCCGCTCCCGCATCCCCGGGAAGCCGGCCAGCGGCAGATGCTCGGCGTCGTCGAAGACCAGGTGCTCGTACACCTCGTCGGTCACGACCAGCAGATCCCGCTCGACGGCCAGCTCGGCGATCGCGGCCAGCTCCGCACGGGTGAGGACCGTGCCGGTCGGGTTGTGCGGGGTGTTGATCAGCAGCAGCCGGGTGCGGTCGGTGACGGCGTCGCGCAGCTCGTCGAGGTCGAGGCGGAAGCTCCCCTCGTGCGGGCGCAGCGTGACCGGCACGCGCGTGCCGCCCGCCATGGCGATGCAGGCCGCGTAGGAGTCGTAGTACGGCTCCAGGGCGATGACCTCGTCGCCCGGCTCCAGCAGCGCCAGCAGGGTCGCCGCGATGGCCTCGGTGGCGCCCGCGGTGACCAGGACCTCGGTGTCGACGTCGTACGACAGCCCGTAGCGCCGCTCCTGGTGCGCGGCGATCGCGGCACGCAGCTCGGGGACGCCGGGACCCGGCGGGTACTGGTTGCCACGCCCGTCCCGCAGGGCCCGCACGGCCGCCTCACGGACCTCCTCGGGCCCGTCGGTGTCGGGGAAGCCCTGCCCCAGGTTGATGGACCCGGTGCTCAGGGCCAGCGCGGACATCTCGGCGAAGATCGTCGTCCCGAACTCGGCGAGACGGCGGTTGAGCAGGGGGCGGGAGGTGGAGGTCATGCCGGTCATCCTGCGCCCAAGCTCTGGAGTTCCTCAACTCTGCTTTGGCCCGTGAGACGGCGGGGCATCTCCCTCCCACGCACCGAGCGGGAGGCGCCCACGGGGGGACGTCTCGGGCCGCATCGGGGGAACGGAAGGAGGCTGACGCCATGGCCACAGTCATCGTGGGGGCGCTGGTCGCACTGTTTTTCGTCGTGATCGTCGTGTCCGTCGCCCGCCGCAGCGCGGGCCCGGTCAGCCACTCGCGCCGCGGCCGGGCGCACTCGCACGACAGCGGCGGATCGTCCGGCGGCAGCTGGTGGGCCGGCGGTGGGGGCTCGTCCTGCGGGAGCAGCTCGTCCTGCGGTGGGGGCTCGTCCTGCGGAGGCGGGTCGTCCTGCGGGGGCGGAGGCGGATGCGGTGGCGGAGGCAGCTGACACGGGGCAGCTGAGCTCCCCGAGCAGGGGGAACCGCATCCGGAGGGAGCGGGGCCGGTACCTGGGACCGGCCCCGCTTTGTGCGCCCCGGCGCACGCCGGAGTTGAACAGTTGAGCTGATAAGCCCTCTGAGGGATGGAAAGCCCACGAACTTGGGTAAAAACGCTGTGGCGGCGCCACAGTTCATGATTCAGTGAAATTCTCCAACGCAGCCTTTCGGAGTCCCGCGGACACCCCTTCTGACCAGCCGGCCGGGCCGACCGGGCCGTCCCACCCGGTGTCGGCCGGGTGCGCCGCCGGAGACCGACACCTTCCTCCTCTTCTTTGCGTGCTTGCGGAGCCGACCCATGCTCACGACCCTGAACACCGCCTACAGCGACACGCGCGCGGCCGACCTCGCCTGGGCCCTGGGGCGGGAACCGCTGCCCGCGCTGGCCGCGCTCGACCTCGAACTGACCGGCGCGAAGCTTCAGTTGCGACTGCTCGGCGCGTCCCACCAGGTGCTTCTGGAGGAGGAGCGCGGCATCTGCTCGGAGACGGTGGCCTGTATGCCCGGCAGCAGCACACCCCTGCCGCTCGGGGTGGCCAAGCGGGTGGGTGACTGGGAGTACGAGTTCGCGGCCCGCGTGGAGATGCTGCTGCCGGGTCAGTTCGCAGCCCGCGCACAGGAGTTGCTGGCCCTCGTCGCCGACCACCCGCACGGCCTCGCCGGGGTCTTCCCCGGCAGCCCGCACGCCTTCACCGCGATGCTCGCCCACCATCACGAGGGACAGGTGCACTGGCGGACCTGGCACGCGTACCCGCAGGACGGCCAGTTGGTGGCCACCCGGACCAGGGTGGGGGTACGGACGGTCGTCGCCACACCACGCCGCCGGGCGGGATCTCTGCGCTCCTGAGGCAAACGTTCCCCGCGTCAACACCACACGTGTGGGTGACCCAGCGTGCCCCAGGCGTAACGTACCGTCGGCAACGTGATCGAACCGCACGCGCCCGCCCCGCCCGGTGCCCCGCCACCCTGGGCCGGCCCCGCGCGGCTCCCGGTCCGGCCGGGCACGGGACGGTTCCTGGTCCTCGCGGGCGTCTTCGTCTGCGCCGCCTGCGGACTCGTCTACGAACTCGAACTCGTCGCCCTCGCCGCGTACTTGATCGGTGACTCGGTCACCCAGGCCTCCGTCGTGCTGTCCGTCATGGTCTTCGCGATGGGCATCGGCTCCCTCGTCGCCAAACGGCTGCGCCCCTACGCGGCGGCCGGCTTCGGCGCCATCGAGGCCGTCCTCGCCCTGGTCGGCGGCTGCAGCGCGCTCGCCCTGTACGCCGTCTTCGCCTGGACCGGCGACTGGGGCGGCCTGTGGGCCAACGGCCCCCGCTGTCTCCTCGTCGCCTTCTCCCTCACCATCGGCCTGCTGATCGGCGCCGAGATCCCCCTGCTGATGGAGCTGATCCAGCGCATCCGGCGGCAGGACGCGGGCGGCGCGGTGGCCGACCTGTTCGCCGCGGACTACGTCGGCGCCCTCGTCGGCGGCCTCGCCTTCCCCTTCCTGCTCCTGCCCCTGCTGGGCCAGTTGACCTCGGCCCTGATTACCGGCGCCGTCAACGCGATCGCCGGCGGCGCGCTCGTCCTCGGCCTGTTCCGGCGCGACCTCACCCGCCGCGCCCGCTGGCTCCTGGTCATCGCCAACATCACCGTCCTCGGCGTCCTCGCCTCCGCCGCCGTCCTCGTCGACGACTTCGAACGAGCCGCCCGGCACGCCGTGTACGGCCGGGACGTACGCGTGGCGGTCCAGACCGACCTCCAGGAGGTCGTCATCACCGGCGGCACCCACGGCCGCCCCCTCGACCTCTTCCTCGACGGGCGGCTACGGGTCAGCGGCCGCGACGAACGCCGCTACCACGAGGCGCTGGTCCACCCCGCGATGAGCGGCGAGCACAGTCGCGTGCTGATCCTCGGCGGCGGCGACGGACTGGCGCTGCGCGAGGTCCTGCGCCACCCCGGGGTGCACCGCGTCGACGTCGTCGAGGTCGACCCGGAGGTGGTGCGCCTCGCCCGCCGGGACCCGCCCCTGGCCACCCTCAACGGCCATGCCTACGACGACGAACGCGTCCACGTCATGACCGGCGACGCCTTCCAGTGGCTGCGCGCGGCACCACGGGCGACGTACGACGTCGTCCTCTCCGACCTGCCCGACCCCGGCATCACGGCCAGCACCAAGCTGTACTCGCAGGAGCTCTACGGCCTCGCCCGCCGCGCCCTGACCCCGGCCGGCCGCCTCGCCGTGCACGCCGGGCCGGTCTCCTCCCGGCCCCGCGTCTTCTGGACCGTCGACGCCACGCTGCGCGCCGCGGGGCTGCGCACCGCCCGGTACAGCGTCAGAGGCACGGGCGGGAGTCAGGGAGGGCGCGGCTACGGCTTCACGGCGGGGCCCGACCGTTCGGCGGGGCCGACGCGGACGCCGGAGGACTGGGGATTCATCCTGGCCGGCCGGGGGGAGCGGCCGGTGCTGCGGCTCGAGGCGGGGGAGGGAGCGCCGCGGCTGGGGACGTTGACGCGGGAGGGGCTGGTGACGGGGGCGCGGGCGGCGGAGGGGACGCGGGTCGGGGGGCTGGCGGCTTCGACGCTGGTGCATCCGCGGTACTCGGGGTAGCCGGGCTGCTGGGGGGGCGGTCGGTGAGAATCCCCGGATGTTTCGGGTGCGCTTCTCGCCATGCTGGGTAGGCTCGGGCCTCATGGAGCATGAGGTGTTCGTTCCGGTTGCGGCCGAGCGGCTCAGGGAGGTGCTGGCCGATCCCGTACGGGTCGCCCGGGCCGTCCCCGGGCTCCAGCAGGACGCCGGTGCCGAGCCCGTCGCCGGGCGGCTGAAGGTGCGGGTCGGCGGTCACACCATCACCTATCGGGGTGCCGCTCGGGTGTCCGCGCGGGAGGACGGGTCGTACGTCGTCGAGGGCGACGCGACCGAGGCGCGCGGTACCGGGTCGGTGAAGCTCGCGCTCACGGTGTGGGTGCGGGAGGCCGAGGAGGGCGGCTCGGGGGCGACGGTGCGGTTCGAGGGGTCGGCGTCGGCGGACGGGCGGGTCGCGGAGTTCTCGGCCGACGCGGTGTCGGCGGCTGTGGGGCGGCTGCTGAACCGGTTCGGGGAGCAGTTGGGGGGCGTGGCGGGTCAGGAGCACGACGGTGACGTCGAGGACGGGAGTCCTGCCGACGGGACTGCCGACAGGGCTGCCGACGGGACTGCCGGGGAGGTTGTCGACGAGACCGCTGACGAGGGCTTGGCGCCGGGGGAGTTCGAGACGCGGGTCACCAGTGACTTCGAGACGACGCCGGATGCGGAGGATGCCGCGGTGCCGGCGGATGCCGGTGACGCGGAGCCTGCTGTCGCTGAGGCGGCTCATGCTCGGCGGACGATGATCGGGCGGAGCGCGGAGGAAGTGGACCATGCGCCGCCGCGGGGGCGGTATGCGCCGGTTCCCGCGCCGCAGACGGTTGTGCCGAGTTCGGCGTTGCGGTGGGCTGCGCCGGCGGCCGCGGTGGTGTTGGCCTCGGCGATCGTGGTGAGCCGGGTGATGCGCCGTCGCCGGTGACTTCTCCGCCCCCGCCGCCCCTACCCGTCCCATCCCTGGGGGCTGCGCTCCCAGACCCCCTGACCGGCCCTGCGGGCCTCGTCCGCAAACGCCGGACGGGCTGAAGGCCTTCAGGGGCGCGGGGCTGTGCCGATATGCGGCTCCGCCGCGTGGGCGCGACCAGCCCCCACCGGCCCGCACCCGAGGAACGACCCCGGGGGGGGCGAAGGGGCGGAGCCCCTGGGGATGGGACGGGTAGGGGCGGCGGGGGCGATGATCGGCCCAGTAGGGTCGTGCCGTGAGTAACGAACACATCACGCTGACCGCGGGTGACGCGGAGGTGGACGTGCTGCCGGGTAACGGTGGGCGGGTCGGGGGACTTCGGGTCGCGGGACGGGAGTTGCTGCGGCAGGGAGAGCGGTTCGGGTGCTTTCCGATGGTTCCCTGGTGCGGGCGGATTCGGGACGGGCGGTTCCTGGACGGCGCCGCGGTGCGGCAGATGCCGTTGAACGCGCCGCCGCACGCCATCCACGGCACCGTGCGCGACGGCGTCTGGAAGGTCGCCCGGGTCACCGGTGACGAGGCCGTCATCACGTACGACCTGGTCGAGCCGTGGCCCTACGCCGGCCGGGTCACGCAGGTCGTGCGGCTCACGGAGGACAATCTCAGCCTGACCATGGCCGTCGAGACGTACGAGACGTCCTTCCCGGCGCAGATCGGCTGGCACCCCTGGTTCAACCGGAACCTCGGCGGGGAAGGGGCGCAGGACGTCCGGGTCGACTTCACGCCCGGGTGGCAGGAGGAGCGGGGGGAGGACCACCTGCCCACGGGGGAGCGGATCGCGCCGCTCCCCGGGCCCTGGGACGACTGTTTCGGGATGCCGGACGGGGTCGACGTCACGCTCACCTGGCCGGGGCAGCTGGAGCTGAGGGTGAGCAGCCGGGAGGAGTGGGTGGTCGTGTACGACGAGCAGGAGGCCGCCGTGTGCGTCGAGCCGCAGACCGGGCCGCCCAACGGGCTCAACACCATGCCCCGCCTGGTCACGCCCCTGGAGCCGCTCGAGGCCACGACCGTCTGGAGCTGGCGGCGCCTCTAAGCTGGGCGGCATGACTGACGTACGTGGCGAGCTGCTGGAACAGATCAAGAACAAGGCCGTGGTGCATGGGAAGGTGACGCTGTCGTCGGGGCTGGAGGCCGACTACTACGTCGATCTCCGGCGCGTCACCCTTGACGGGGAGGCCGCTCCGCTCGTCGGGCAGGTGCTGCTCGATCTGACGGCGGAGCTGGAGTTCGACGCGGTGGGCGGGCTGACCATGGGCGCCGACCCCGTCGCCGCCGCGATGCTGCACGCCGCCGCCGCGCGGGGCAGGCGGCTGGACGCCTTCGTGGTGCGCAAGGCCGCGAAGGCGCACGGCATGCAGCGCCGGGTCGAGGGGCCGGACATCGCCGGGCGGCGCGTGCTCGTCGTCGAGGACACCTCCACCACCGGGGGTTCGCCGCTCACCGCCGTCGAGGCCGTGCGCGAGGCCGGTGCCGAGGTCGTGGCCGTGGCGACGATCGTCGACCGGGCCACCGGTGCCGCGGAGAAGATCCAGGAGGGCGCCGGAGTGCCGTACCTGTTCGCGTTCTCCAAGGACGAGCTGGGCCTGGACTGAGACGACACTCGGAGCATCCCGGTTCGTCTGGAAAGATGGCCCCGACGACGACGTCACAACCCCCCCAAGGTCTAGGTCAGGGCCGTAAGAAGAACGCCGTACGCAGTACGTCAACCCGCACACTCCAAGGAGCGGACAGATGCCCATCGCAACCCCCGAGGTCTACAACGAGATGCTCGACCGGGCGAAGGCAGGCAAGTTCGCCTACCCGGCCATCAACGTGACCTCCTCCCAGACCCTGCACGCGGCCCTGCGCGGCTTCGCGGAGGCGGAGAGCGACGGCATCATCCAGATCTCCACGGGTGGTGCGGAGTTCCTCGGCGGCCAGCACAGCAAGGACATGGTCACCGGCGCCGTCGCCCTCGCCGAGTTCGCGCACATCGTCGCCAAGAAGTACGACATCACCGTCGCCCTGCACACCGACCACTGCCCGAAGGACAAGCTCGACGGGTACGTACGCCCGCTGCTCGCCGTGTCCGAGGAGCGCGTCGCGCGCGGGGAGAACCCCCTCTTCCAGTCGCACATGTGGGACGGCTCGGCCGAGACCCTCGCCGACAACCTCTCCATCGCGCAGGAGCTGCTGGAGCGCGCCCGCGCCGCGCGGATCATCCTCGAGGTCGAGATCACCCCGACCGGCGGCGAGGAGGACGGCGTCTCGCACGAGATCAACGACTCGCTGTACACGACCGTCGACGACGCCATCCGCACCGTCGAGGCCCTCGGCCTGGGCGAGAAGGGCCGCTACCTGCTCGCCGCGTCCTTCGGCAACGTCCACGGCGTCTACAAGCCGGGCAACGTCGTCCTGCGCCCCGAGCTGCTGAAGGAGCTCAACGAGGGCGTCGCCGCCAAGTACGGCAAGGCGTCCCCGTTCGACTTCGTCTTCCACGGCGGCTCCGGCTCCACCGCCGAGGAGATCGCGACCGCGCTGGAGAATGGCGTCGTCAAGATGAACATCGACACCGACACCCAGTACGCCTTCACGCGTCCGGTGGCGGCCCACATGTTCCAGAACTACGACGGCGTCCTCAAGGTCGACGGCGAGGTCGGCAACAAGAAGACCTACGACCCGCGCACCTGGGGCAAGCTCGCCGAGGCGTCCATGGCCGCGCGTGTGACCGAGGCCTGCGGCAACCTGCGCTCCACGGGCACGAAGATCAAGTAACCGTACGCATTCACCGTACGTGTTCGGTGAGCCCGTCGCCTGTCTACGGCGGCGGGCTCGCTGTATACCTGGGGGCATGCCCGACGTCCGGCTGGCCTCACCGCAGGGCAAGTGGATCCTGCTCACCACCGTCCTCGGGTCCAGCATGGCGATGCTGGACTCGACCGTCGTCAACGTCGCCCTCCCGCGTATCGGCGAGGACCTGGACGCCGACCTCGCGGCGCTCCAGTGGACGGTCAACGCGTACATGCTCACGCTGGCCGGGCTGATCCTGCTCGGCGGCTCGCTGGGGGACCGGTACGGGCGGCGTCGGATCTTCGTGGTGGGCGTGGTGTGGTTCGCCGTGGCCTCACTGCTGTGCGGGATCGCCCCGAACGCCGGGGTCCTCATCGCGGCCAGGGCGCTCCAGGGCATCGGCGGGGCGCTGCTCACGCCGGGCTCGCTGGCGCTCATCCAGGCGTCCTTCCACCCCGACGACCGGGGGCGGGCCGTCGGCCTGTGGTCCGGTTTCGGGGGCATCGGCGCCGCGGTGGGCCCGTTCGTGGGCGGCTGGCTGGTGGACGGGCCGGGCTGGCGCTGGGTGTTCCTGCTCAATGTCCCGGTGGCGCTGGTGTGCGTACCCGTCGCCGTGCGGCATGTCCCGGAGTCGGGGGACGGCCGTGCCCACGGGGCCCGCTTCGACGTGCTCGGCGCGGCCCTCGGCGCGCTGTCGCTCGCCCTGGTGACGTACGCGCTGATCGAGGCCCGGTCGGGTTCGCTGGTCGTGGCCCTCGCCGCGGTGGGGGGTGTGGTGGCCGGGGTCGCGTTCGTGTACGTCGAGCACCGTCGTCCCGACCCGATGATGCCGCTGGACATCTTCAGGTCCCGGCAGTTCACGGCGGTCAACCTCGTCACCCTCTGCGTCTACGCGGCCTTCGGCGGCTTCTTCTTCCTCGCCGCCCTCCAGCTCCAGGTCGTCGTCGGCTACTCCGCGCTCGGCGCCGGTACGGCCCTGCTGCCGACGACCGCGCTGATGCTGCTGTTCTCGGCCCGTTCGGGTGCCCTAGCCGACCGGATCGGGCCCCGGATCCCGCTGACGGTGGGGCCGCTGCTGTGTGCGGCCGGGATGCTGCTGATGCTGCGGGTCGGTCCCGACGCCTCGTACCTCCTCGACGTCCTTCCCGCCCTGCTCGTTCTCGGGCTCGGCATGGTCACCCTGGTGGCTCCTCTGACAGCCACCGTGCTCGCCTCCGTCGACACCGCCCGTGCGGGGCTGGCCAGCGGGGTCAACAACGCGGCGGCCCGGGCGGCGGGGCTGGTCGCGGTGGCCGCGCTGCCGTTGCTCGCCGGGATGGGGGAGGAGGCGTATCGGTCGCCGGGCGCCTTCGACGACTCGTTCGGGCGGGCGATGGTGTGGTGTGCGGGGACCCTCGTGGTCGGTGCCGTGGTCGCCTTCGCGACGGTGCGTCCCCTCCCGCCGGACTGCCGCAAACCGGAATGCCTCCACCACGGCTCGATCACGGCTCCGCCGTTGGAGGGGGTGCGGGGGAGGGGGCGGTTGACCGTGGAGGAGGACGGCCCCGCCTAGCCGGTTCCCCTCGCCCCCGCCGCCCTACCCGTCCCATCCCTGGGGGCTGCGCCCCCAGACCCCCGCTGTCGGCCCTCCGGGCCTCGTCCTCGAACGCCGGACGGGCTGAAAGATCCAGGCCCGGCAAATCCAGCCCCTCCGGCGTTTGAGGAGCGGGTTCTGGGGCGGAGCCCCAGAAAGGGGCGCGGGGCTGTGTCGATATGCGGCTCCGCCGCGTGGGCGCGACCAGCCCCCCCCGGCCCGCACCCGAAGGACGACCGGCCGGGGTCGAAGGGGCGGAGCCCCTGGGGATGGGACGGGTAGGGGCGGCGGGGGCGAGGGACTGTGCGCGGTGCCGGGGCCATGGCCCACACTTGGGCCATGGCCATTCACGAAAACCTTCTCGGGGGCCCGCCCCCGACCCACCTCCCCGACGACCCGGAGCCGCGCGAGCTCCTCGCCGGCGGCACGGCCCCCGCGGACGTCGCCGCGAAGTACCCCACCTCCTCCCTGGCCTGGGCCCAGCTGGCCGACGAGGCGTTCGAGCGCGGCAGCGTCGTGGAGTCGTACGCATACGCCCGCACGGGCTACCACCGCGGCCTGGACGCCCTGCGCCGCAGCGGCTGGAAGGGCCACGGCCCGGTCCCCTGGGAGCACGAGCCGAACCGCGGCTTCCTGCGCGCCCTGCACGCCCTCGCCCGCGCCGCCGGCTCCATCGGCGAGCAGCAGGAGTACGAGCGCTGCACGCAGTTCCTGAAGGACTCCTCGCCGACGGCGGCCCAGACCCTGGGCTAGGCCCCGCCCGGCGCGACAGACAGCCCCCACGTGAGGCCCGCCGTGTGACCCAGGCGGGCCTTGCGATGCGGGGGGAGATACCTGAGGATGCCGGGTGGGGACCGGGGCCCCTTTGTCGATAACGGCAGGGCGGACCGCTACCCGGAGTTACACAGGAGACAGCGATGTCCCAGCCTCAGGAGTTCGAGGCTCCCAATCTCGACTTCGCGGGTACGACGCCGTACGAGGACTACGTCAAGGCGGACGTGCTCACCCACCTCCAGCACACCCTCTCCGACGACCCCGGAGAGATGGTCTTCCTGGTCACGACCCAGGTGATGGAGCTGTGGTTCACGGTCATCGTCCACGAGTGGGAGACCGCGGCGCGGGCGCTGCGCGAGGACCGGCCGGCCGTGGCGATCGACGCCCTGAAGCGTTCCGTACGGGAACTGGACGCCCTGAACGCCTCCTGGAAGCCCCTCGGCCAGCTCACGCCGGCCCAGTTCAACGCGTACCGCAGCGCCCTCGGCGAGGGCTCCGGCTTCCAGTCCGCGATGTACCGCCGGATGGAGTTCCTGCTCGCCGAGAAGTCCGCGTCCATGCTGGTCCCGCACCGCGGCGCCCCGCGCGTCCACGCGGAACTGGAGAAGGCCCTGCACGAGCCGAGCCTCTACGACGAGGTGCTGCGCTTCCTCGCCCGGCGCGGCTGCCCGGTCCCGCGGAGCGTGCTGACGCGCGACGTCTCCCAGCGGTACGAGCCGTCGGACGCGGTGGAGGCCGTGTGGACCGACATCTACTCCGGTGACCAGAACTCCGAACTCACCCGCCTCGGCGAGGCGTTGACCGACGTCGCCGAACTGGTCTGGCGCTGGCGCAACGACCACCTGGTCGCCACCCGGCGCGCGATGGGCGCCAAGTCCGGCACGGGCGGCTCGGCCGGGGTGGCCTGGCTGGAGAAGCGGGCGCGGAAGAACGTCTTCCCGGAGCTGTGGACGGCGAGGTCCCATGTCTGAGTTCGGAGAAGGGGTCGGGGCACAGGTCGCGGAAGGGGTCAAGGCAGGCTCCGGGCCGGTGTTCGCGGAACTCGCCGTCAAGGCGGAGAAGCTGGACGCGTCGGACGAACTCGCCGCCAAGCGCGCGGAGTTCGTGCTCGACGAGTTCGTCTACCTCGACGGCAACTCGCTGGGCGCCCTCCCGGCGAACGTGCCGGGCCGGGTCGAGGACGTTGTCCTGCGGCAGTGGGGCCGGCTGCGGATCCGGTCCTGGGACGAGAGCGGCTGGTGGACCGCGCCCGAGCGGATCGGCGACCGGATCGCCCCGCTGGTCGGCGCGGCGCCGGGCCAGATCGTGGTCGGCGACTCGACAAGTGTCAACGTCTTCAAGGCACTTGTGGCGGCCGTCCGGATGGCCGAATCCGTGGAGGCCTCCGGTCCCGGCCGGGACGAGATCCTCGTCGACGCGACCACCTTCCCCACGGACGGGTACATCGCCGAGTCGGCGGCGCGCCTGACCGGCCGTACGCTGCGCCCCGTGACGCCCGCCGAGGTGCCGGCCGCGCTGAGCGACCGTACGGCCGCCGTCCTGCTGAACCACGTCGACTACCGCACCGGCAGGCTGCACGACCTGCCCTCCCTCACGGCCGCGGTGCACGCGGCGGGGGCGTACGCCGTCTGGGACCTCTGCCACAGCGCGGGCGCGCTGCCGGTCGGCCTGGACGAGCACGGGGTCGACCTGGCGGTCGGCTGCACGTACAAGTACCTGAACGGCGGGCCGGGTTCACCGGCGTACCTGTACGTACGCCGGGACCTCCAGGACCGCTTCGACTCGCCGCTGCCCGGCTGGAACTCGCACGCCGACCCGTTCGGCATGCGCGGCGACTTCACCCCGGCCGACGGCGCGCCGCGCGGTCGCGTCGGCACGCCGGACATCCTCTCCATGCTGGCCCTGGAGGCCGCGCTGGAGGTCTGGGACGGGGTGTCGATCGAGGCGGTACGGGCCAAGTCGCTCGCGCTGACGGACTTCTTCCTGGAGTGCGTCGCGGCCTATGTCCCCGAGGGGCGCGTGGAGTCGGTGACTCCGGTGGCCCACGGGGAGCGCGGCAGCCAGGTGGCGCTCAGGTGCGAGGGCGCCGGGGACGTGATGAAGGCGCTGGTCGAGCGTGGTGTGGTGGGCGACTTCCGCCGCCCGGACGTGCTGCGCTTCGGGTTCACGCCGCTGTACGTCGGGTTCGCGGACGTGGAGCGGGCGGCTCGGGTGCTGGCGCGGGTGGTGGCCGCACGGGTGCCGTAGCCCTCGTGCGGCCGTCGGTGGCGGAGGCCGGGGCGGTGCGTCAAACGACGTACGCCCCTGCCACCGCAGCCGCGTGCGCGGCCCGCGCGGCGCGCTCCGCGGCGGGGGTGTCGGGGACCACGCCGGTCGTCAGCAACTGGTAGTAGAGGGGCGCCGACACCGCCCGTACGACCTCCTCGGCGTCCGTCCCGACCGGCAACTCGCCCCGCGCGACGCCCTGTTCGACGCACGGCGCCCACTCGGCCACCCGCACCTCGTAGAACCGGCGGAGCGCCTGCGCCGTACGTTCGTCGCAGGTCGCGGCGGCGATGACGGCGCGGAACAGGGCGCCCTGGCGGGGATCGGCCAACGTCCGCTGCACCAGAGCGGCGTTGGCCCGCAGGTCCCCCAGGACGGACCCGGTCTCCTCGCGCGGCAGCGACTGTTCGGCCATGTCGGCGAGCAGGTCGGCCACCAGCCCGGTCACCGAGCCCCAGCGGCGGTACACGGTCGTCTTGCCGACCTCGGCGCGGCGGGCCACGTCGGCGAGATCGAGGCCGTCGAAACCCTGTTCCACCAGGATGTCCCCGGCCGTCCGCAGCACGGCCGCACGGACACGCGCGGTGCGCCCTCCGGGACGTACGGTGCCGGGTTCGGCGGACATATCGGCCTCCTTGGTGCGGGGACGGGCTGCGGCGCGGCCGCGAGGACAGCGTAACGAAACGACAGAACCGTTTACCCCTCACCCAGCGTGACATCCGCGTGTCCACGCACGTCACCCGCCTGATACCGTCCCCGCCAACGGCCGAATTCCCACCTGGTCCGCCACCCCCGCTTCCGTCCAAAACCGTTTCGTCGCTGAGAGGTTGGAGCATGCCGGACGACGTCGCAGCAGCCCGGGCCGCCGCCGAAGAGGAGTCCGTCTTCTCGCACCCGCCCGTCGACCCCGACGCCATCGCCACCTACGGTGACCATCCCGACCAGGTGATCGACTTCTACGCGCCACGCGGTGAGTCCACTCCCGGCGACCAGGTCCCGCTGGTCGTCGTCCTGCACGGCGGGGCTTGGCGGACGCCGTACGACCGGCGGCATGTCACGCCGTTCGCGGACTTCCTCGCGCGGCGGGGGTTCGCGGTGGCCAACGTGGAGTACCGGCGGGGGGCGGAGGCCGGGGACGGCTCGGGTGATGCGGGTGCCGTCGGCGGGCCGGTCGCCGGGCGGTGGCCGGACACCTTCGACGACATCGCCGCCGCGCTGGACGCGCTGCCCGCGCTCGTACGGGAGACGCTCCCACAGGCCGACCCGCGCCGCACCGTCCTCACCGGCCACTCCGCCGGCGGCCACCTGGCCCTCTGGGCCGCGGCCCGCCATGTCCTGCCCGCCGACTCCTCCTGGCGCACCGACCGACCCGCGCCCCTGCGCGGCGTGGTCGCCCTGGCCCCGATCGCCGACTTCACGGTCGCCGTCAAGCTGGACGTCTGCGGGGGCGCCGCGCGGCAACTCCTCGGCGGGGCAGTGGAGTTCGCCGAGCGGCAGCCCTACGCCGATCCCGCGCTCCTGCTCCCGACCGGCATCGCGACCACCCTCGTCCAGGGCCGCGCTGACGACGTCGTCCCGCAGGCGGTCGCAGAGTCCTACGCGGACGCGGCGGCGAAGGCGGGGGAGATGGTCGGGCTGACGCTGCTGGAAGAGGTCGGCCACTTCCCGCTGATCGATCCGGCGGCGGACGCGTGCGCGGTGGTGGTGGAGGAGATCGCGCAGTTGGCGTGGTGAGACGGTGAGTGTCTCCCGGAAGGTCCCGGAAGCCTCCCGGAAGGGGTAGGCCCCTTCATACCCGTAATACCTGAGAGCTACGTCGCAGGTGAGCTCCCTGGCGTGACGCGGACGACCGAGGCCGATCCGTAACTTCCCCTCCAGACAAGCCCGATGGCCGGGCGGACGGGAAGGGAAGTCGACCATGGGGCGCACTGCGGAAGCCGCCGAGGCGAACGCGTCGGACAAGGGCCGCCGGCCCCACAGACTGCGACGGGCCCTCCTCGCCGCGCTGATCACCGGTGCCGTGGTCGTCCCGCTGTCCGGGGCCTCGCGCCCGGAGATACCCGCTCCGGTCCCGGCCGCCCTGGCCACCCCGGTGACAGCGGCGACGCTGGACGAGGCGTACGCCGCGAATCGGGCCAACGCCGCCGAGGCGTCCCGTATGGCCGCGGCGCACGGTGACCGTGAACGCGCCGCCGCGGACCGTGCGATGGCCGACCCGGCCCGGCACTTCCTCTCCTTCGACGGCCGTGGCGCAGGCATGGCGACGGAGGTCTTCGGTGACCTGGCGCGGGCCGACCGTGTCGCCGTGCTGGTGCCCGGATCCGACACCTCCATCGACACATACGACCGTTTCCGCGACGCCGCCCGCGCCCTGCACGAGCGGCTCACCCGGCAGGCCCCGCGGGGCACGCGCACCGCGGTGGTGGCCTGGCTCGGCTACGAGACACCGGCCACGGTCAGCACCACGGTCACGACGCCGGGCCGGGCTGAGGAAGCGGCCCCGAGGCTACGGGAGTTCGTACGGCAGCTGCGTGCGGTGACGGCCGGCAAGCAGGCGCGCGTCTCCCTGCTGTGCCACTCCTACGGCTCGGTGGTCTGCGGGCGCGCCGCCCCCCACCTCGCCGTGGACGACATCGCCCTGGTCGGCAGCCCCGGCACCGGCGCCGACACCGCCGCTGCCCTGCGCACCCCGGCCCGCGTCTGGGCGGCCCGCGGCAGCGACGACTGGGTGGCGGAGGTCCCGCACATCAGGCTCGACCTGCTCGGCACGACGGTCGGTTTCGGCACCGACCCGGTCTCCCCGTCCTTCGGCGCCCGGGTCTTCGCGGCGGGCACGGGCGGTCACAGCGACTACTTCCGGCCGGGTTCGACCTCCCTGGCGAACCTGACCCGCATCGTCCTCGGCCAGACTCCGGAGGCACCCCATGTCTGAGTCCACGGCGTCCACAGCGTCCCCGCCGTCCCTGTCATCCCCGTCGTCCCTGTTGACGGGCGTCCGGCGGGGCGCCGCCCGCGTCGACGCCGCCACCCCCGCCCGACGGGACCGGGCCGTCGACGCCCTGCGGGCCTTCGCCATTCTCGGCGTGGTCCTCGGCCACTGGCTGGTCACGGCGCTGGTGGCGGACGGTGACGGCACCGGCCTGCACACCGCGAGCCCGCTGCGGCACCTGCCCTGGCTGGCCCCGATCTCCTGGGTCTTCCAGACGCTCGCCGTGTTCTTCCTGGTCGGCGGCCATGTCGCGACCCGCGGCTACACCTCGGCCCGGGCGCGCGGGACAACGTACGGGCGGTGGCTGAGGTGCCGGCTGTCCCGCCTGTTCAAACCCGTGGCGGCCGTCCTCACCCTGTGGACAGCGGTGTCGGCTCTGCTGTTCCTGTCGGGCACGGACGTCGACACGATCCACACCCTGGCCGGACTGGCTCTGTCCCCCCTGTGGTTCCTGCTGGTCTTCGCGGCGCTGACGGCGGCGACGCCGCTCCTGCTCCGGCTCAACCCTCTGTGGCCCCTGGCCGTCGTCCTCCATGTGGACCTCCTCCGCTTCGGACTGGGCGCCCCGGCCTGGCTCGGCTGGGTGAACGTGGCGGCCGGCTGGCTGGTGCCGTACACCCTGGGCGCGGCCTGGACCCGCGGTGAGCTGGAGCGCCGTCGTGCGGGCTGGATACTGCTGACGGGCGGCGCGGCGACGACGGCCGCGCTGGTCGTCTGGGCGGGCTATCCGGCGTCGATGCTCGGCGTCCCCGGCGCGGGCATCTCCAACCTCAACCCGCCGACGCTGGCCGCCGTGGCCTTCGGGCTGGCCCAGTGCGGCCTCGCCCTGCTGCTGCGCGAACCCCTGCGCCGCGCGATGAGCCGTCCGCTGGCCTGGGCGGCGGTGGCCCTGCTCGACCTGTCCGCGATGACGGTCTTCCTCTGGCACCAGACGGCCCTGATGGCCACCACGGCCACCCTCCTGCCGACGGGCCACCTCCCCGGCCTGCACACCGCCCCCGACGACCTGGGCTGGGTGGCGGCCCGCCTGGCCTGGCTGCCCCTGTTCACCCTGGCCCTGGCCCTGTGCTGGACGGCGTTCCGCGGCTATGAACAGGGCCCCCGCCGCTGCACCGGCCGCCGGTCCAGGATCGTCCGGTCCCGCCCGGCCGCTCGCGGCAGTGACATGAAGGAACACCACCATGCCTAGGGTTGGACACGTGACGGAGACGGGGACCCAGCGCTCGTTCGCGAGCCGAGTGCGGCGCTGGCTGCGCGTACTGCGCGACGACCTGTGGACCCTCGAGGCCGACCCGCTGCCCCGCTCCGGCCGGTTGCGCCTGCTGCCGCACGCCGTCCTGTGCCTGGCCGCGCTCGGCATCACCATCGGCGACACGGCACAGCTCCAGGACAACGGGCGGCTGGCCTTCGGGCTGGCCTTCCCGATCGCGATCGCCCAGGGCGGCGCGGTGGTGCTCGCCCTGCGGCGGCCGATCCCGGCCTGGTGGCTGTCGCTGGCGGCCACCCTGCTCGGCGCCCTCATGGTGCGCCAGCGGCTGCTGGCGGGGGACGCGCATGATTTCACCTGGCCGTGGACGGCGGCCGGGCTCATCGCGCACCTCGTCGTACTGCTGCTGCTCGCCCTGCGCGTGCCCGCGCGGGTGGCGGCCGAGGCGCTCGCCGTGTCCCTGCTGGTCACCTACGTGCTGCACAACATCGTGGGCGCGCCGGAGCAGCAGGGCACTGCGGTGCTCGCCATCCTGCTGTTCGCGGTCGCCGCGGCGCTCGGCATGGCGCTGCGCGGTCGCAGGGAGGCCAAGGCCGAACTCGGCCGGCAGGCCACGATCACCGCCGAGGAGCGGGCCCGGCGCACCCTGCTGGAGGAGCGCGCCAACATCGCCCGCGAACTGCACGACGTGGTCGCCCACCACATGTCGGTGATCTCCATCCAGGCCCAGGTCGCCCCGCATCTGGTGGAGAACCCCTCCGAGGAGCTGAAGGAGAACCTCGCGGGCATCCGGCAGAACGCCCTGGACGCGCTCACCGAACTGCGCCATGTGCTGGGCGTCCTGCGCTCAGAGAACCGCGAGGACCCCTACGGCCTCGGCGAGCCCGGCACCGGAGCCGCCCCCGACGCCCCCCAGCCCATGCTCGACCGGCTCGACGCCCTCATCGAGAACACCCGTGCCGCCGGACTGGACGTCGTCACCGACGTCAGCGGCGAGGCTGCCCCCTACCCCACGGGAGTGGAGCTGTCCGCCTACCGGATCGTCCAGGAGGCGCTCAGCAACGCGCTGCGGCACGCCCCCGGATCGGAGGTGCGGGTCGAGATCTCCCACGACTTCCACGGGCTGAGTCTGGGCGTCGTCAACTCCCGTCCGCAACGGGCCGTGCCGCCGTCCCCCGGGGCGGGACACGGTCTGCTGGGCATGCGCGAGCGAGCGACGATGCTGGGTGGCCGGCTCACCGCGGCCCCCACCGAGCAGGGCGGTTTCGCGGTGTCGGCCTTCCTCCCGCGGGGCGACGCCCCGCCGACCGTCCACCCCTGACAGGAGAACCGACCCCATGACGAGCAGCCCCATCCGCGTACTCATCGCCGACGACCAGCAGATGGTCCGGCAGGGATTCACCGTGCTGCTCAACACCAAGCCCGACATCGACGTGGTCGGCCAGGCGGTCGACGGCCTGGACGCGGTCGAGAAGGTCGCCGAGCTCACCCCCGACGTCGTCCTGATGGACATCCGGATGCCCGAGCTCGGCGGCATCGAGGCCACCCGCCGCATCACCACGGCGACACCGCAGATCAGGGTGCTGGTGCTGACCACCTTCGACCTCGACGAGTACGTGTACGAGGCGCTGCGCGCGGGCGCCTCGGGGTTTCTGCTGAAGGACGCCTCCGCCGACCAGCTGGCCGAGGCGGTCCGGGTCGTGGCGGCCGGTGACGCCCTCCTCGCGCCGGGCATCACCCGCCGTCTGATCACCGAGTTCTCCCGCCTGGACAAGCGGCCCCGGGCCCCGCTGAAGCAGCGGGTCGGTGAGCTGACCGAACGCGAGACGGAGGTGCTCGCGCTGATCGCGCAGGGCCTGTCGAACGCGGAGATCGCCGAGCGCCTGGTCGTGGCCGAGCAGACCGTGAAGACCCATGTGGGCCGGATCCTGGTGAAGCTGGGGCTGCGGGACCGGACGCAGGCGGCGGTGTTCGCGTTCGAGTCGGGTCTGGTGCGGCCCTCGGGACGCTGAGCGCGGGCCCCGCCGTCCCGTCCTCGCCGCCGCGTCCCGGCCGTCCCGTTCCGAACGCCACATCCGGGTGCCACCAGCGGCGATACCCGTAGTACCTGAGATGGACCTGCGGTGACCCCTCTCACTGGGGACGACCGCGACACCGCCTTGCGCCTACCTTTCTGTACGTGACCGAGACGACTCACCTGCAGACACCGCCGCCGGGGGACGGGCCCAAGCCGCGCAGCCCGGAGTTCCGGCTGGCCGCGGACGCCCTGCAAGGGCTGCGGCAGGACCTGTTCCACGACGCCTTCGCCTACCGTCCGCTGCGGCGGATGCGGGTGGACGGCCCGCTGACCCGCCGGCTGCCCAGCCGTCTGCGCGAGTACGCGGCCTGGACACCGCACGCCGTGATCACCGCGGTGGCCATGCTCACCATGTTCATCGGCAGTGTCGACACCAACGGGCCGGCCCTGCTGGTGGGACCGCTCTGCGCGATCCCGATCCTGCTGACCATGGCACGGCCCGTCGGAGCGTTCTGGCTGTCCATGGCCGCCACCCCGGTCGTCGCCGTGATCGGCGGCGCGGGCGAGTGGCCGTGGATGCCGGGCAGCCTCGCCTGCCATCTGACCGTGCTGACGGTCGTCGCCATCCGCACCAGGCCCCGCACGGCGGCATGGATGTGGGGGGTGACGGGGGCGTACGGCCTCATGGCGGACGCCGGTCTCGGCGGCGGCTACTACGGCACGAACACCGGCCCCATGATGGTCATCTCCACGATGGTCCTCCTCGTCGTCGCCCTGTGGCACATACGCCGCGACGCCCGGCAGGAGGTCACCGCCCAGCTGACCGTGACCGCGCAGGAGCGCTCCAAGCGGACCCTGCTGGAGGAGCGCACGACGATCGCGCGGGAGCTGCACGACGTCGTCGCCCACCACATGTCGGTCGTCGCCATCCAGGCGGAGGCCGCCCCCTACCGGGTGGAGAACCCACCGCCGGAGCTGGAGCGGGCCTTCGTCACCATCCGGGAGAACGCGGTGGCGGCGCTCACCGAACTGCGCCGCATCCTGGGCGTCGTCCGAGCCGAGGACTACGAGGCGCCGGACGCCCCGCAGCCCACCCTGGCCGACCTGGACGCGCTCCTGGCGAACGTGCGGGACGCGGGACTGACCGTCGAGAAGACGACGACCGGCGCCGTCCGCGAGCTGCCGCCGGGCGTGGAGCTGTCGGCGTACCGGATCGTGCAGGAGGCACTCAGCAACAGCCTGCGGCACGCGCCCGGCGCGAGCGCCCGGGTGGAGATCGGGTACGTGCTCGGCGGCCTCGGACTGCGCATAGTCAACGGCCCGCCGCCCGCGCCGTCCCTGGTGAAGCCCTCACCGGGTGCGGGGCACGGCATCACCGGGATGCGCGAACGCGTCACCATGCTGGCCGGTGAGATGACGGCGGGCCGGACGAAGGACGGCGGCTACGAGGTGGCCGTGTTCCTGCCGGTCGCCACGACGACAGAGGACGGCTCATGAGCATCCGCGTGCTGATCGCGGACGACCAGATGATGGTGCGCGAAGGCTTCTCGGTCCTGCTGAACGCGATGCCGGACATCGAGGTCGTCGGCGAGGCGGTCAACGGCCGGGAGGCGGTGGACCGGGTCCGTGAGCTCTCCCCCGACATCGTGCTGA
Organism: Streptomyces sp. NPDC008086; assembly: GCF_042957325.1. Taxonomy (NCBI): domain Bacteria; kingdom Bacillati; phylum Actinomycetota; class Actinomycetes; order Kitasatosporales; family Streptomycetaceae; genus Streptomyces; species Streptomyces sp. NPDC008086. The sequence goes on along the minus strand of NZ_JBIBIA010000002.1, from coordinate 226,907 downwards.
TGGACATCCGCATGCCGGAGCTGAACGGCATCGAGGCGACCCGCGAGATCGTCGCCGCCGACAGCACGTCCAAGGTGCTGGTGCTGACCACCTTCGACCTCGACGAGTACGTGTACCAGGCGCTGCGCGCGGGCGCCTCCGGCTTCCTGCTGAAGGACGCCTCGGCCCGCCAGCTCGCCGACGGGGTCAGGGTGGTGGCGGCCGGCGAGGCCCTCCTCGCGCCCTCCGTCACCCGGCGGCTGATCACGGAGTTCTCCAAGCTGTCCGACTCCCCGCGCCTGATGTCCTCCGCGCACGCGGCGTACGGCGACCTGACCGAGCGGGAGACCGAGGTGCTCGTGCTGATCGCACAGGGCCTGTCGAACTCGGAGATAGCCGAGCGGCTGGTGGTCGCCGAGTCGACGATCAAGACCCACGTCAGCCGGATCCTGGTCAAGTTGGGCCTGCGGGACCGTACGCAGGCGGCGGTGTTCGCGTACGAGGCACGGCTGGTCACACCGGGCTGAACGGCACGCCCCTGCCGCCCGAACCCCTGGTCAGACAGGGGGAGCCCGGGCTAACGTCCGGACATGGCAGCTCCTTCCGCCCTCGTCTTCGACCCGTGGGACCCGGCGTTCCTGGCCGACCCGTACCCCGCCTACGCCGAACTGCGTGCCCGGGGCCGGGTGCACTACTACGAGCCAACGAACCAGTGGCTGGTCCCGCACCACGCGGACGTGTCGGCGCTGCTGCGCGACCGCCGCCTGGGCCGGACGTACCAGCACCGGTTCACCCATGAGGACTTCGGGCGGACGGCGCCGCCGGCGGAGCACGAGCCGTTCCATGTCCTCAACGACCACGGGATGCTCGATCTGGAGCCGCCGGACCACACCAGGATCCGACGGCTGGTGTCGAAGGCGTTCACGCCGCGCACGGTGGAGCGGCTGAGGCCGTATGTGCGGCAGTTGGCGGGCGAGCTGGTGGCCGGGCTGGTCGAGGCGGGCGGCGGCGACCTGCTGACGGACGTGGCCGAGCCGCTGCCGGTCGCGGTGATCGCCGAGATGCTGGGCATCCCCGAGTCGGACCGGGCGCCGCTGCGGCCCTGGTCGGCGGACATCTGCGGAATGTACGAGCTGAACCCGTCGCAGGAGACGGCCACGAAGGCGGTCCGGGCCTCGGTCGAGTTCTCGGAGTACCTCCGCGAGCTGATCGCGGCCCGTCGCAAGGAGCCGGGGGACGACCTGATCTCGGGCCTGATCCAGGCGCACGACGAGGGCGACCGCCTCACCGAGCAGGAGATGATCTCCACGGCCGTCCTCCTCCTCAACGCCGGACACGAGGCCACGGTGAACGCCACGGTCAACGGCTGGTGGGCCCTGTTCCGCAACCCCGGCCAGCTCGCGGCCCTGCGCGCGGACCACTCCCTGATCCCGTCGGCGATCGAGGAGCTGATGCGCTACGACACCCCGCTGCAGCTCTTCGAACGCTGGGTCCTGGACGAGATCGAGATCGACGGCACGGTGATCCCGCGGGGCGCGGAGATCGCGATGCTGTTCGGCTCCGCGAACCACGACCCCGAGGTCTTCGCGGACCCCGCCCGCCTCGACCTCACCCGCGAGGAGAACCCGCACATCTCCTTCAGCGCCGGCATCCACTACTGCATCGGGGCGCCGCTGGCCCGGATCGAGCTGGCGGCGTCGATGACGGCGCTGCTGGAACAGGCGCCGACGCTGCGACTTGCCGCGGAGCCGGCGCGGAAGCCGCACTTTGTGATTCGGGGGTTGGAGGGGTTGCGTGTCGAGGTGGGGTGATCACTCAGTCGGATGATCGCCGAGCGAATCCTGATCGATGGTCGTCGGCGGCTCGTCAAGCTGGTGCCTGCCTGCGAAGGGAGGCACCATGACGGTTATGGCAGAGCGTGCGTCGTCTCAGTTGTCGGTGGACATGTTCGAGCGGATCGCCGAGTTCGCCGAGAGGGAGGACGAGACCGTCAGGTTCGAGTTCGTCGACGGACGGATCGGGCTCAAGAAAGTGACAAACGGCAACCACAACACGATCACCATGTGGCTAATCCGTCAGTGCATGCGTGCTCGGCCCGACTTGGACCTCAACCCTTTGCAAGGGATCAAGGTGGAGGCCTACCGCAAGGGTCGGGCCCGGCCTGATGGGGTGCTCGCCCCTGTTGATCATTTCGTGGGCCAGGGGGAGTGGGCGGACCCCCGGGGCGTGCTGATGGCGGTCGAAATCACGTCCTACGACTCGGACACCCATAAGCGCGACCGGATCGAGAAGCCTCGGGCGTACGCCGAGGCAGGTATCCCGGTCTATCTGCTGATCGACCGGGACAACTTGTCCATCCTCGTGCACAGCGATCCGGACGTGGAGGATGGGTACCGGGACATCCACGTGGTCAGGCTTGGCGGCAAGGTCACCCTCCCAGATCCCGTCGGCATCGAACTCGACACTGAGGAACTCAAGCAGTACGTCGACTGAGCCGCTACCTCAAGTCGTCATGTCCCGCCGCCGCAACCCCGCCAGCCCTGAGGCGGTGAGCGCGGCCGCCAGCGCCAGCAGCACCAGCACCGCCCCCCACTCCATCCCCCCGCCCGGCAGCTTCGGCAGATGTCCGAACGGCGACAGGTCCAGCACCGCCTGTGGAACGTCCAGCGCGGGCCCCACCCAGCCGATCAGCAGCACCGCCCCGGCCACTCCCCACGCCGCCGTCGCCGCCCGCGGCAGCACCCCGTACAGCAGGACCGTCAGCCCGCCGACGACCCACACCGCCGGGAGCTGCACCAGGCAGGCACCCAGGATCGGGCCGACCTGCTTGCCGTAGCCGGCCGCGAAGCCCAGACCGGCGAGCAGCATGATCAGTGCGGACCCGGCGAAGGCGATCACCAGGTGGCCCGCGGCCCAGCGCAGTCGGCCGACGGCGTTGGCCAGCAAAGGCTCCGCCCGCCCCGAGGTCTCCTCGCCGTGCAGCCGCAGCACCGACGCCACCACATACAGCGCGGCGATGAGCCCCAGCATCCCCACCATCGACGCCAGGAACGCGTCCGTGATGCCGGCCTGTCCGCCCATCCGCTCGAAGATCTCCCGAGCGTTGTCGTTGTCCCCGACCAGATCGGCCACCCCGTCGGTCAGCCCGCCGTAGACGACCCCGGCGAGGAAGAAGCCGATCGACCAGCCGAGCACGCTCCCGCGCTGCAGCCGCCAGGCCAGCCCCGCGGCAGTGGCGAGGCGGCCGTCGGCGGGACCGGGGCGTGCGGGCAGGAAGCTCATGCCGACGTCCCGGCGCCCGGCGAGCTCGTACGCCACCGCACCCTGCGTCAGAGCGGCCCCCGCGAACAGCAGCAGCACCCACCACCGCTCGCCCGCGAACGGCCGCAGGTTCTCCAGCCAGCCCAACGGCGACACCCACGTCAGCGCCGACGAACCGTCGTCCGACGTCGAGTCGCCCGCCGCGCGCAGTACGAACGCGGCGCCCACCAGCCCCGCCGTCAGCCCTCGCGCCAGCCGCGCGCTCTCCGTGAACTGGGCGACGATCGCGGCCAGCGTGGCGAAGACCATGCCGACCCCGGCGAGCCCGAGTCCGAGGGCCAGTGCCCCGGCGGCGCCCTGGCCGGCGAGCCCGGCCGTGACCAGCAGCGCCAGTACGGCGTTCGCGACGGCCGCCGTCAGCAGGGCCGCCGTCAGGGAGGCCCTGCGGCCCACCATCCCGGACGCCACCAGCTCCTGACGGCCGCTCTCCTCCTCGTCCCGGGTGTGCCGTACGACGAGGAGCATGCTCAGTACGGCCGCGAGGGCGCCCGCGTACACGCCGACCCGCCAGGCCGTCAGCGCGCCGATGGAGTCGTCGAAGACCGGGCCGATCAGGGCGCGGAAGGAGGCGTTGGTGGCGGTGTCCTGGACGAGGCCGGCGCGGTCGGCGGGGCTGTCGTAGAGGTTCTCCAGGGTGTTCGGCATGGAGAGGATCATGAGGGCGTTCACGCCCACCCAGACCGGGATCATCAGCCGGTCGCGGCGCAGTGCGAAGCGCAACAGCGTTCCGGTGCCCGCCAGTTGGCGCGAGCCCGTCGGCCGTACGTCGAAGGCGGTGGCGGTCATCGTGCGGCCACCTCTTCCGGCAGGTCGTCCTGGTAGTGCCGCAGGAACAGTTCCTCCAGCGTCGGCGGCGTCGAGGTCAGCGACCGGACGCCGGACTCGCTGAGCGAGCGCAGTACGGCGTCGAGTTTGTCGGTGTCGACCTGGAGGCGGACGCGCCGGCCCTGGACGGCGAGGTCGTGGACGCCCGGCAGACGTGACAGTCCGTTGGGCGGGCCGACGAGTTCGGCCGTGACGCTCGTCCGCGTCAGATGGCGCAGGTCGGCGAGCGAACCGCTTTCGACGGTACGGCCCTTGCGGATGATGCTGACCCGGTCGCAGAGTTCCTCGACCTCGCTGAGGATGTGCGAGGAGAGCAGGACCGTGCGGCCGCGCTCGCGCTCCTCCTCGACGCAGCGCTGGAAGACCTCCTCCATCAACGGGTCCAGGCCGGAGGTCGGTTCGTCGAGGATCAGCAGGTCGACGTCGGAGGCGAACGCGGCGACGAGGGCGACCTTCTGCCGGTTGCCCTTGGAGTAGGTGCGGCCCTTCTTCGTGGGGTCCAGTTCGAAGCGTTCGACCAGGTCCGCCCGCCGCTGCTGGTCGAGGCCGCCGCGCAGCCGGCCGTAGAGGTCGATGACCTCGCCGCCGGAGAGGTTGCGCCACAGGGTCACGTCACCGGGTACGTAGGCGATGCGCCGGTGCACCTCCACCGCGTCGGCCCAGGGGTCGCGGCCGAGCACCTGCGCGCCGCCCGAGTCGGCGCGCAGCAGGCCGAGCAGGACGCGGATGGTGGTGGACTTGCCGGCGCCGTTGGGGCCGAGGAAACCGTGGACCTCGCCCGTCTCGACCTCCAGGTCGAGGCCGTCGAGCGCGTGCGTCCTGCCGAACGACTTGTGCAGTCCGGAGACGGTGATTGCCTTCGTCATGCTTCAGAACGTACGCTTCTTTCAGAAATTTGTGAAGCTAAGGAAGCGTATGAAACCCCGATAGGATGGGCGCATGGATGGGCACACGGACACGCGCATGACGGAATCAGCCGGAGCCGGCCGGGACGCCGAGTCCGTGTCGAAGTTCGTGGAGTCCTTCGCGGCACAGCTCGTCGAGGCCGGCATGCAGCGCATGGCCGCCCGCGTCTTCTCCGCCCTCCTCGCCTCCGACAAGGGCGTGCTGACCTCCGCCGAACTGAGCGAACAGCTCCAGATCAGCCCCGCGGCCGTCTCTGGCGCGGTGCGCTACCTCGCCCAGACGCACATGGTGTCCCGCGAGCGGGAGCCCGGCTCACGCCGGGAGCGCTACCGGGTCCACGGCGACCAGTGGTACGAGGCCCTCACGAACCGCGAAGCCGTCCTGAAGCGATGGGAGGCGGCCCTGCGCGAGGGAGTCAACAGCCTCGGCGCGGACACCCCGGCAGGCCGCCGCCTGGCCGAGACGCTCGCCTTCTTCGAGTTCGTCGAGGTCGAGGTCGCGTCGATGATGGAGCGCTGGCGGGTGCACCGGGAGAAGACGTTCGGGCAGGGCTGATCTCCGATTCCGGTGATCGACTGCGCCGGTGTAGTGGAATGACTACGCTGAGTTGCGGCTGGTCCGTATCCAGGTGGAGGGCGCATCATGACACTCATGGCAGAGCGACCGGTGATAAGCGGCAGCGACTTCGAGGAGCTTCTGGACCTCCTTGACGAGCTGCACGTGCCCGACGGCTACAAGGCCGAGATCATCAGGGGAAGAATCGTCGTGTCGCCGTGGTCGAAGGGCTATTACGCGGATGTGATGGACCTGGTCTGCGATCAGCTGCGCCCCCATCTCCCCGAGGAGCACCGCATCACTTGGGGTCCCCTGTTGTACTCGTTCCCCGGCCTTGAAAGCGCTTGTGGCCCCGACATCCACGCTGCTCACCGACGTGCCCGCCGCACCACCAGCCACCGCCTCGATGGGCAAGCCCTCTCGTTCGTCGCTGAGCTCACTTCCCCTTCGACCCGAAACGACGACCTGACTGACAAGGTCGACGTCTACGGCAAGGCAGGCATCCCCATCTACCTCCTTCTCGACATGCAGGAAGGCCAGGCCACCGTCTACTGGTCGCCGTCGCCGCAGGGATACCAGGGACACCTCACCAAGCCGTTCGGCGAGAAGCTCTACTTCCCGGAGCCCTTCGATTGCCCGCTCGACACCGAAGGCTTCCAGGCCCCGGAGGAGGACGAAGAAGAACCCGGAGAGCAGGAAGGGGCCTGACCGCTCACCCCGCCGGCACCGTAAGCCCCCAAGCCCCCTCCCGCACCACCCACGTCCGCGTCCGCACCGGCCCCGACACCTCCGTGTCCGCCCGGTACCGGAAATGCGCCCCCGACACGGTCACCGTCCGGCCCGCGGCCAGCAAGGGCGACGCCTCCGCCCCCACCGAGAGCGGACGCACCTCCACCTCGGCCACCCCGTCGGCGCCCGGTGCCACCGACACCGCCTCCACCGGCTGGTCGAGGTCCACCAGGGTCGTGCCGTCGACCTCGACACGGAGCCGGGACGGGCCGGACGGGGGCGGGGAGTCGCCCCGGGCCGGCACCAGGGTCCGTACGAGGGACTGGCAGGTCCGCAGCCAGGGTCGTCCCGCACCCGCCCCCACCGCGGTGGCCCCTGCCGACGCGGCGGGGTCCCGTATCGGCGGGATCCGCAGCCCGCCGAGGACCACGCCGTCGCTGTCGTCCACGAGCAGGTCCAGGCGCCGCTCAGCGCCGTCCAGGACGGCCCGGGCCGCCGCCACCGCCCCCGTCGGCACCCCGAGGGATTCGGCCAGCGACAGCGCGGCGCCGACCGGCACCACCGACAGCACGCATCCGGCCAGCTCCCGCTGCCGGTGCAGCAACGTCACGGCACGGGTCAGCGCCCGGTCGTCGCCCACGACCACGGGCCGCCGCGCACCCCTGCGGGTCAGTGCGCGGGCGAACTCGTCGGGATCGTCCGGCAGGCACACCTTCGTGGCCGCACCCGCGCTGAGCACGTCTTTCGCGATCCTGACGGACTCCCCGTCCGTCCGCCGGGCAACCGGATCGATCACCACCAGCAGCTGATCGGACATCGCGAAAGTCGCCACCTCGGCCATGCCTCGCTTCCTCGGGTAGCATCTTTGTGCAAGAGCCCCTTGCGCTATTGCGCCAGGGGCTTCGTCTATTCCGGGGCCATCCGGTCCGACGGTTCACGGCCAACGACGGTCGCGACCTGTCGTGGTGTACACGGCCAAGACCCTCCGTGTACACCCCTGACCTTGGACATGCCCCGCCCGGAAGGGGTGTACGCGCGTGCCCGCACTTGTGCTGCTCGGTGCTCAGTGGGGTGACGAAGGCAAGGGAAAGGCGACGGACCTGCTAGGCGGATCCGTCGACTATGTGGTGCGCTACCAGGGCGGCAACAACGCCGGCCACACGGTAGTCGTGGGTGATCAGAAGTACGCCCTCCACCTGCTCCCTTCCGGAATCCTGTCCCCGGGGTGTACCCCGGTCATCGGCAACGGTGTCGTCGTCGACCCGTCGGTCCTGCTCTCCGAGCTGAGCGGTCTGAACGAGCGCGGCGTCGACACGTCCAAGCTCCTCATCAGCGGAAACGCGCACATCATCACGCCGTACAACGTGACGGTGGACAAGGTGACGGAACGCTTCCTCGGCAAGCGGAAGATCGGCACCACCGGTCGCGGCATCGGCCCGACCTACGCCGACAAGATCAACCGCGTCGGGATCCGTGTGCAGGACCTGTACGACGAGTCGATCCTCACCCAGAAGGTCGAGGCGGCCCTCGACGTCAAGAACCAGCTGCTCACCAAGCTGTACAACCGGCGTGCCATCGCCGTCGACCAGGTGGTCGAGGAGCTGCTGGGCTACGCCGAGAAGATCAAGCCGTTCGTCGCCGACACGGTCCTGATCCTCAACCAGGCCCTCGAGGACGACAAGGTGGTCCTCTTCGAGGGCGGCCAGGGCACCCTCCTCGACATCGACCACGGGACGTACCCGTTCGTCACCTCCTCGAACCCGACCGCGGGCGGTGCCTGCACGGGCGCCGGCGTCGGCCCGACGAAGATCAGCCGGGTCATCGGCATCCTCAAGGCCTACACGACCCGCGTCGGCTCCGGTCCCTTCCCGACCGAGCTCTTCGACGAGGACGGCGAGGCGCTGCGCCGCATCGGCGGCGAGCGGGGCGTCACCACCGGCCGTGACCGGCGCTGCGGCTGGTTCGACGCGGTCATCGCCCGCTACGCGACCCGCGTGAACGGCCTGACCGACTTCTTCCTCACCAAGCTGGACGTCCTGACCGGCTGGGAGCAGATCCCGGTCTGCGTGGCGTACGAGATCGACGGCAAGCGCGTCGAGGAGCTCCCGTACTCCCAGACCGACTTCCACCACGCGAAGCCGGTCTACGAGATGCTGCCGGGCTGGAGCGAGGACATCAGCAAGGCCAAGTCCTTCTCCGACCTCCCGAAGAACGCCCAGGCGTACGTCAAGGCGCTGGAGGAGATGTCCGGCGCGCCGATCTCCGCGATCGGCGTCGGGCCGGGCCGGGACGAGACGATCGAGATCAACTCGTTCCTGTAGACCCGTGGTCATGGAAACTGCGCCGCGTCCGACCTCCGGACGCGGCGCAGTTCTGTGTGTACCTACCGGACGGCGGCCAAGCTCAGTCTGCGCACCTGAGTCGTGTAAAGAGCCGCAGACCACCAGTACAACCCGGCTCCCCAAATCGCCAGCGCCCATCCGAAAACGCTCGCAAACTGAGCCAACGCGTCCCCTTCGTCGGCCAACAGGAGCAGGGGGAATGCGTACATGAGGTTGAAGGTGGCCGCCTTGCCGATGAAATTGACCTTGAGCGGTCCGTATCCGATCCGCCGCAGGGTGGCGATATTGAGGGCCATGAATACGTCACGCGCGAGAAGCAGGGCCAGGAACCACCAAGGGACGATGTCCCGCAAGACCAGCGCGAGCAGCGTGGAAATCGTATAGAGCCGGTCGGCTGCCGGATCCAGAACCTGGCCGAGGCGGGTGATCTGGTTCCATCGGCGAGCCAGTTTCCCGTCAAGGTAATCAGTGACACCACTGACCACCAGCAGGGCGATTGCCCATCCGTCGCGACTCGGATTTCCGAAGTAGGGCTGGAGAACGAGCCACAAGAACACCGGAACTCCGGCAACCCGCAGGGCACTCAAAGCGTTTGGGATCGTCAATACCTTGTCAAGGTGATCCTTTTCCACTTCCCTGCCTCCAGCTGGGGCGCCCAAAGCCCAGAATTCTGATTCCAAGTATAGATGGAACCTGATGTTACCAGAGTTCTCACGCCATTCCGGCGGTCATGGGTCGCCCTATAGCATTTGAGGCATATCGGGACATTGGTGACCCGTCGCGGCCGCAGCCGCTCATGGCTTTCTTTTGTAGGGGGTCACGCGATTTCCGGCAATGGCGGAAACAACCAGAAGTGATCCACGGCTGCTCGGCTTCTGCTGCCGAACTCTCAGCCGGCGCCACCAGGGCTGCGGGTCGTCCGGCTCCACGGGTGCGTCCGGCAGCGCCGAGAAGACGCCGGCCTTCGCGTGCCAGCCGCGGAACACGCCGCGGAACAGGGGGTGGGGTTCGTGCGGTGAGGGGCCCCTCGATGAAGCCACTGTGCTCTCCTTCGCTGTCCCGTTACCGTTAACGTGACCGGTAACGAGATTCTTGCCCAGGGGAGCGGATTCCGTCAACGCCCGCCGTCGGACGGCGATGGCACGGCAGGCCGGTGAACCTGGTTGACTTGGACACCGGGCGGCACAGGGACAGAAGTGAGTGGGCAGCGTGGCCGGACAGCGGGAAACGGAAGATCAGCGGGCGCGAGGTGTGGGAACCGTCAAGCGCGTCACGCTCCGTGACGTTGCCCAGGCGGCAGGCGTGTCCCACCAGACCGTCTCCCGGGCGATCAACGGCAAGGGGGAGATCGACCCGGCGACTCAGCAGCGCGTGCTCGATGTCGCGAGGCAGCTGCGGTACCGGCCCAGCCGGTTCGGTCGGGGGCTCGCCCGCCCGGACGTCGTTTCCGTCGGCCTCATCGTCCCCGACGTGGTCAACCCGTTCTTCCCGGAGTTCGTGGCCGGAGTGATCGCGGCCGCGGACGAACGCGACTGGCAGGTGCTCGTGGCCAGCACCGAGAACGACCGGTCCCGGGAACTGGCCCTGGTCCGCTCACTCGGCCAACAGGTCGATGCTCTCGTCGGCTACATCAGCCATCCCGACGAACAGCTCGAGCCGTACGTGGGCACCATGCCGCTGGTCATAGTCGATCGCGGGCTGGACTCGTCGAACCACGCCTTGGTCCACATCGACACCGCGGCCGGAATTCGGGCCGGGCTGCAGCACCTCGTCGACCGTGGCCATCGCCGGATCGGCATGATCGACTGCGAGTGCCTGAGCGCCCCGTTGGTCCGGCGCCGCACCTTCCTCGAAGTCGCCGCCGAACACGCGCTGCCCGTCGACGAGGACTGGATCGTCATGGGTGAGCAGTCACCGGCCGGGGGCGCCGCCGCCTTCGAGGCGTTGCACGCCGCGCGCCCGGACCTCACCGCCGTGGTCGCCTTCAACGATCTGGTGGCGATCGGCGCGCTCCGGGCCGCCCGCCGGCTCGGCGTCCGAGTGCCGGACGACTGCGCACTGGTCGGCTACGACGGGCTGAGCGTCGTCGACCTGGTCGACCCGCCCCTGACCACCCTCCACCTCGACAAGCGACGGCTGGGCGAACTGGCCATCCACCAGGTCGGCCAACTCCTCGCGGGCGAACTGCCGCCCCCCATCGTCCTGACGCCCAGCTTGAGCGTCCGCAGCACGACGTGACCCAGTCGGCGGAGGTGGGTGTTCGGTGGGTGTTCTAGCCGACCGGTAGCGCGATGAACGCGGCCCAGGCCTTGCCGGAGACGGTGAGGTTGGGGCCGTCGGGGTTTTTGGAGTCGCGGATGTGGATGGCGGTGGCCGTGGCGTGGGGGCAGGGGGCGACTTCGAGGCACTGGCCGCCGCCGCCGTCGCTGTACGAGGACTTGCGCCAGGTGTAGGCGACTTCGATGCAGGCGCCGCCACCGCTGTCGCTATAGCTGGACTTGAACCACCGCAGGGGCTCGGTGCGGGTCATCGTTTCTCTCCTGCCAACTGCTCGATGAGGCTCAGTGAGTCGTCGGGACTCAGGGCCTGTGCACGGATCCTTGCATAGCGGTGCGCTAGTTGGGACACCTCCGCAGGTTCGCTGATCAGGATGCCTTGGTCCTCGACCTCCAGGTACACAACGTGCTGGTGGTCCTCGGTCTCCACGAGGTGCATGCCTCCCCGGTCACCGGCGTACGTCCCGCGCAGCCCACGCTCCAGAGGCAGCACCTGTACGCATACATTGTCTCTCCGGGCGTCCTCGGCGAGCGAGCGCAATTGTCCGCGCAGGATCTCCCAACTGCCGAACGGTCGCCGTAGCACGGTCTCTTCGAGGATCAACTCGATCATCGGGGCCGGGTCCCGGTCGAAGATCGCCCTGCGGGCCAGTCGTGCCTCAACCAGTTCCTCGCGCTTCTGCTCCGAGACCGGGGGATAACCACCTCCGATCAGCGCCCGAGCGTAATCCTCGGTCTGGAACAGGCCGTCGACCACGAGCGTCTCGTACGAGCACAGCGTGACCGCCCCGGCCTCCAGCTCCGAGAACCCCCGGAACCGAACCGGGTACTTCTCCAACAGCATCCACCTGCGCGCCTTTTCGAAGACCCCTAACCCACCCCCGATCTCCTCCTCCAACTTCACCAGCATCTGATCACTCGCGGGTTGCGCACACGTCTCCATGGCGCTCACCGCCGCCGCCGTGTACCCGAGCCGGTCGCCCAACTGGGGCTGTGTCAGCCCCTGTTGCTCACGCAACGCCTTTGCCAGGGCGGCGACCAGATGTGCCGTACCGCCCGCCTCCGACTTGTTCTCCGCCCGCGCCATTGCGGTCACCTCCGAACTCAACCGAACTCAACCGGTCACAACTCACGGGCGCCGCCACTCAACCGTGTTCAACCGGCGACTCAGAGTCATGGATCAAGCTAGCCGCACACCCCCAAACTGGCCCTGTGAATACGCAAACCGACCTGACCTGGGTCCCGGCGACCGGCGTTCAACTTCGCAAGGCGGGCGTCCAGTTCGACGCGATCAGAGTCGACGGCGAGGAGGGCCGGGATGTCGCCGACTGGCTCGCGCGGATGACCGGCGGTGATCCGGGGCCGATCGTGGAGTCGGCGACGGGCCGGCGCGGGGTCTACTTCCTCGTGCCCGTCGGCAGTACGTCCCACCGCGCCTGGCCCGACCACGTCACCCGCTTCACCGCCGGTCCGAGCCGCATCTCGTACATCCCGGTGCCCGCGCTCGACGGCCTGACCTGGCCCTTGAGTTGGCGCTACCGCCCGACGACCCCCGACCGCCTGGTGCACACGCGCCTGCTGTGCACCGTCCTTCACTCGCAGGGGTGAAGAACGCGAACTTCCGCCTGGGAAAAGGTGGTTTCGGCTTGCAATCCGCGCTTTGCGTGGCCATAGAGTCACGGCAGCAAAACGAAATGCCCCCGCGGTGCGCCAACACCCGGGGGCTCGACACCAGGAGCGAACCCTCCGGATGCGTACTCATCGTACGACGCCTGCGCGCGTCTTTTCAGGCTTCTCTGCCGCCCTTCTCCGCGACCGGAGCATCTCCTGGCCCGCGGTGGACGTACTGACGTACCTATGGACCCTCCCGAACGGTGCCCGCGTGAGCATCCGAACCGGGCGGGGTCGGACCGCCGCCGCCCTGCGTGAGCTGGAGGAACTGCGGTATGTGCGGCGGGTGGTGCGGGAGGGTGCCCGGGCCGGTCAACGCACCGTCGCCTACGAGGTGTTCGACTCGCCGTGCGAGGCCTTAACCCCCACGGGTGAATTCGAAGAAGTCGAGGAAATCGAGGAAACCGGGGATCGGCACGCGCCGAGCCGGATGACCGTGCGTGCCGCGCACCTGCTCATCTCGCTCCGGGACATCGATCCCCGGCTCACGCTCGACGGCCCCGAGGCGATGCGGCTCGCGCCGCTCGTGGAGGAGTGGTGGGCGCGGGGGGCCGGTGTCGCGCGGGTGCGGGCGGCGCTGGCGTACGAGTGGCCGGGGCCGGTGTACTCGGCGGCGGCGCATGTCGAGGCGTGTCTGAGGCGCGGGTGTCCGCCTGCGCCGATCGCCCCTCCCGTCACGGTGGTCGAGGTCGAGCTCCGCGGGGCCGGTGCCTGGTCCTGGCGGTCGGCCGTGCGGCGCGGCGGTGAACTGGTCCGGGGGTTGCTGACGGGGCGAGCGGTGCCCGCGTAGGTGAACCAGGGACTCCCGGCCGTACAGCCGTAGGCCGGGTCAACACAACTGGAAGGAATGCGATGACCCTGACACTCGAACGCCCTGAGGTGGTATACCGCCGGTATACTCTCCTCATGGCTGACACCACGATCAAGGTCGACCCCGCTGTCCGAGACCGCCTTCAGGAGCTGGCTCGGGAGCGCGGGATGAGCATGCGGGACTTTGTGGCGGAGCTGGCCGGGGCCACGCCCACCAAGGAAGAGCTGCGGAAGCAGTACGAGGAGACCAGGGCGTACGTGGAGGAGCACTTCCTGGGGCGCCCGTACACCGAGGAGGACGAGAAGGCCGGCGAGACGCTGTGGGCCGACCTTGAGGCCGGGCGTATCGGGGAGGTCCAGTGACGAACGAGGAGCGGTACCCGCTGCCGCGGGCCGTCGTCTTCGACGACACGGCCGCCCTCGCACTCGGTGCCGGGAACAGCATGGCATCGCGGCTCGTCGTCGAGGCCGAGAAGGACCCCGCCCTGCGTGTGTACATCCCGGCCCTCAGCCTCGCGGCGGCAGAACGCGAACGGGCCGGTGTCGCCGAGCACCTCGGCGCGCTGCCGTCGATCAACATCGAGGGGCTGGACTTCCCGGCCGCCGCCGCTGTGGGCAAGTGTCTACGGACGGCGGACTCGGCGGACGAGGGCAAGGGCGAGCCGGACTGGAGCGGAGCCCACGTTCTGCACCTCGCCCTGCCCACCGTCGAGTGGCCGCGCGGTCGCCCGGTCCTGACCAGGACGCCGACCCGCTATCGGGGTACGGGCATCCGGACCATCCGCATCGTCGAGCAGAGCTGACTCCTGCCTCGGCGGGAGCAGGTCGACGGGCAAAGCGCGCATAGCACGCATACCGTGGAAAACCCCCAGGAAGGTGAGTGCTATGCGTGTGCTGCTCCAGGCCCGGCTCGACACGGAGAAGACCAACGACGTCATCCGCGGCGGCAAGATGCCGCAGGTGATGCAGGAGCTCATGGAGGCGTTCAAGCCGGAGGCCTCCTACTTCACCGCGACCAACGGGGTCCGCACGATGTTCCTGGTCTTCGACATGCAGGACTCCGCCCTCATGCCGCCGCTCACCGAACCGCTCTTCGAGACGTTCGGCGCTCAGGTGGACTACACGCCGGTGATGAACCTCGACGACGTGCAGAAGGGGCTGTCCCAGCTGAAGTAGGTCAGTGGGGCAGTGAGGCAGTGGCTCAGCTGAAGACGATCATCGAACCCTGTGCCAGGCTCCGTGTCGCCGCCGCGTGCAACCCCAGCCACACATGTCGTTCACGGGCGAACGGGCTGGCGTCGTAGGGGGCCGGTACCGCCGGTTCCTCCAAGGCCGTCGGGGCGAGCGGGGCCTGGGGGGCGGCCGGGGGGTTGGCCGGGTCGATGCCGATGACCGGGGCCACGAACTCCAACTCGCGCAGCAGCGCCTGGGAGGAGCCCAACGGGCCACCGCCCGCGAGGAGTTCGTCGTTGGAGAGCGGGCCCGGGAAGTCCACGGGGACGTAGGCGCCCGCGTGGTCGTAGTGCCAGACCAGGTGGGACTGCTTGGCCGTGGTCTCGAACATCTCCAGGAGCTGTTCGTAGTCGCCGCCCAGTTCGTCGACCGGGGTCACCGGGAGGCCGCAGACCTGGAGCAGGTACGCGCGGCGCAGGAAGTGCAGCGCGTCGTAGTCGAAGCCGGCGACCGGTGCGACGTCCCCGGACAGGCCCGGCATGTACTGGTACACCGGCACCGGCGGCAGCCCCGCCTCGGCCAGCACCTTGTTGTATTGCGCGAGTTCCTCGGCGAAAGGGTTGTCGGGGGTGTGGCACAACACGTCGACAAGCGGTACCAGCCACAGGTCACAGGCCAAAAGAGGGCTCCTCGCACAGTCGCGTAGTACGTCGGTCAGGGAAGGGTAATCGGTGGGGCCCGGGGGCGGACCCCCCTAGGCCCCGTCTCGTGCGGACCCTCGGACAAGTCCCCGCTCGTGCAGGTCCCATACCCA
The DNA here is from genome assembly GCF_042957325.1 of Streptomyces sp. NPDC008086. Lineage (NCBI taxonomy): Bacteria > Bacillati > Actinomycetota > Actinomycetes > Kitasatosporales > Streptomycetaceae > Streptomyces > Streptomyces sp. NPDC008086. The sequence goes on along the minus strand of NZ_JBIBIA010000002.1, from coordinate 211,506 downwards.
CGCTCCGTCCACTCACCTCCCCGGGCGGCCCACCAGCTTCTCCACGGTCTCCCGCAGGGCGTCCGGCGCGGCCCAGGAGTTCGCGCGGCCGCTGCTGCCGGGTGCCGATCGTGGCCCCCGGGGCCGAACGGGGGTCGGTCGCCGTGGTGTTGTCCTCGGGTGGACAGGTCCGGGGGGCTCGGTGCGGGCCTGCGGGCGTTCGGGGGCCGTCGGCAGCTCCCGTTCGCGGATCATTCGGCTGCCAGTCGCTCGATCAGGGCCAGGGAGCCCGCGTCGTGGTCGGCGATGATCGAGCGGGCCTTGGGCAGGTCCCGGCGCATCAGGGCGTCGACCAGGTCGGTGTGCCCGCACCACAGGTGGCCGCGGAGGTCGTCGATGTGGCGCAGGTGCTGGACGGCGCAGACCCAGGACTGCACGCGCAGCCGGTGCAGGAAGTCGGAGAGGTAGGGGTTGCCGAAGAGGGCGCCCAATTCGCGCCAGAAACGCAGGTCGTAGCCGATCAGGACGGTGAGGTCGCCGGCGGTGGCGGCGCGCTGGGCCTCCTCGGCGCGGCGGCGTACCCCGACCACGGCGGCGTGGACCTGGGGGTCGTCGGGGTCGCGGTGGCGGGCGGTGTCGGTGGCCAGGACCTGGAACATGCCGTTGGTGACCAGGCCGCGGGCCTCGACGATGCCGCGGAAGTCCTCGACGGAGTACTCGTGGACGCGGAAGCCGCGGTGCTGGTCGGCTTCCAGGAGGCCCTGTGCGGAGAGGTCGACGAGGGCCTCGCGGACGGGGGTGGCGGAGACGCCGTACTGTTCGGCGATCTCCTTGACGGTGAACTCGCGTCCTGCCTGTAGGCGGCCGGCCAGCACCTCGTCGCGGAGGGCGTCCGCGATCTGCTGCCGCAGGGTGCTCCGGGTTACGGAGCCGTTGCCGCCTTGGCCGGGCATGGTCGGGGCGTCTCCCGTCGTCGCGATGTGGTGGGCGTACACCTGTATGTCTACGAGCACGCCACCTTACGCGTTCGGATTCCACCCAACCTTTCCCTCGCCCCCGCCGCCCCTACCCGTCCCATCCCTGGGGGCTGCGCCCCCAGACCCCCGCTGTCGGCCCTCCGGGCCTCGTCCTCAAACGCCGGACGGGCTGGAGGTGCCTGGGCGGGCGGAGTCCCCTCGGGTGGGTGGGGGCTCAGGACAGGCAAGACCTCGTCCTCGAACGCCGGACGGCCTGGGAGACCTAGGGGCGCGGGGAACTGCGCGACCAGCCCCCACCGGGCCGCGGCCGTGCAGCCGTTCGGTGGCCTTGTCTTCCAGTGCCGGGCGGGCTGGGCCACCTAGGGGCGCGGGGAACTGCGCGACCAGCCCCCGCCGGGCCGCGGGGAACTGCGCGACCAGCCCCCACCGGGCCGCGCGTGAGGGTTAGGTCGTGTGCTCGTCAGCCACCGTCAGTGCGGCGTCCAGTACGGCCAGCCCCTCCTTCAGCTCGCCCTCGCTCACGTTGCACGGCGGCACGACATGGGTCCGGTTCATGTTGATGAACGGCCAGACGCCTCCGGCCTTCACGGCGGAGCCGAATGCCGCCATGGCAGCGTTGGCCTCACCCGCGGCGTTGTAGGGCACCAGCGGTTCGCGGGTCTCCCGGTTCCTGACCAGCTCCACGGCCCAGAACATCCCGACGCCCCGCACCTCGCCCACACAGGGATGCCGCTCGGCCAGCTCCCGCAACCCGGGCCCCACCACCTCCGCTCCCAGCCGGGCGGCGTTCTCGACGACGCCCTCCTCGGCCATGACGTTGATCGTCGCGACGGCGGCAGCGCAGGCCAGCGGGTGCCCGGAGTACGTCAGACCACCGGGGTACGGCCGCCTGGCGAAGGTCTCGGCGATGGCCCCGGAGATGGCGACGCCGCCCAGCGGCACATACCCGGAGTTCACACCCTTCGCGAAGGTCAGAAGGTCGGGCGTGACGTCGTACAGGTCCGCCGCGAACCACTCCCCGGTCCGCCCGAACCCCGCCATGACCTCGTCCAGGACGAACACGATCCCGTACTTGTCGCAGAGTTCGCGGACCCCAGCCAGGTAACCGGGCGGGGGCAGCATGATCCCCGCCGTTCCCGGAACCGTCTCCAGGATGATCGCGGCGATCGTCGACGGCCCCTCGAAGACGATCGTCGTCTCCAGATGCTCCAGCGCCCGCGCGCACTCCTGCTCCTCGGTCTCGGCGTGGAAACGGGAGCGGTAGAGGAACGGCGCCCAGAAGCGCACGACCCCGGCCGAGGCGCTGTCGGAGGCCCAGCGTCGCGGGTCACCGGTGATGTTCACGGCCTGCTGGGTGCCGCCGTGGTACGAGCGGTACGCCGACAGCACCTTCGGACGGCCCGTGTGCAGCCGGGCCATCCGCACCGCGTGCTCCACGGCGTCCGCGCCGCCGTTGGTGAAGAAGATCTTGTCCAGGTCGCCCGGCGTCCGCTCGGCGATCAGCCGGGCCGCCTCGGACCGGGCCTCGATGGCGAAGGCGGGCGCGAAGGTGGTCAGGTGTGCGGCCTGCTCCTGTATCGCGGCGACGACCTTCGGGTGCTGGTAGCCGATGTTGGTGTAGACGAGCCCGCTGGTGAAGTCGAGGTAGCGCTTGCCGTCGTAGTCCCAGAAGTACGACCCCTCCGCACCGGCGACGGCGAGCGGGTCGATGAGTTCCTGCGCGGACCAGGAGTGGAACACATGCGCACGGTCCGCGGCCTTCACGGCGGCGCCGGTCTCTGGATCAGGCTGAGGGGTCATGCAGCCGAGCGTAGGAACCGGCGCCGCGACGCGATATCGGCGTCATGTCTGCGGTCGGTGGCTTTCCGCGACAGGTTGTCGACCCGTGCGCGGTGCCACCGCTAGACCAGCCTCTCCACCAGCATGCCCAGAGCCGAGCGCGGGACGGTTCGGTCCGTCTCGCTGTCCGTCTGGCCCCAGGCCGTACCGCCCGTGGAGTTCGAGCCCTTGGTGTCGTTGACGCCCTGGAAGACGCCGAGGTCGAGGGGCCCGTCGTCCGCGGCGGCGGGGAGGGCGGCGGCGAGGAGGGCCGCGCCGGCGAGCGCGGCGGCAGCGATGATCTTCATGCCCGACACAACGACGGTGACGGCGAGAGGATGTCCTGTTATGCGCCTTTGGTGTTAATTGGCTGGTGTGTCGAGCGTGGGGGTGGGGAGGAGATTGACAGTTTGCTGTCTTGATGACAGCATGTTGTCAATCGCCCCGGCGTGGGACGTCAGGCCCAGTCCTCAGGAGGAGCCATGAACCCCCGCAAGCCCGTCCATCTCGCCGTCTACGACACCCTCGCCGACTGGGAACCCGGCCACGCCACCGCCCAGCTGGCCCGCGCCGGATTCGAGATCCGTACCGTCGGCCCGACCCGCGAACCCGTCACCACCATCGGGGGCCTGCGCATCCAGCCCGACCTGGCCCTGGCCGACGTACGGCCGTCCGACGCGTCCCTGCTGATCCTCCCCGGCGCCGACCTCTGGGACGCTGGTGACGAACTCGCCCCCTACGCCCGCACCGCCCGCGCCTTCCTGGATGCCGGGGTGCCGGTGGCCGCGATCTGCGGGGCGACGGCCGGGGTGGCGCGCGAAGGCTTGCTCGACGACCGGGACCACACCAGCGCGGTCTCCTTCTACCTGGCCGCGACCGGATACGCCGGCGGCGATCGGTACGTCGAGGCCGACGCCGTCACCGACGGCGGGCTCGTCACCGCCGGCCCCACCGAACCCGTCGCCTTCGCCCGGGAGATCCTGCGGCTGCTGAAGGTGTACGACGACGAGGCCGTCGACGCCTGGTACCGCCTGTACCACGACTCCGACGCCGAGGCGTACGCCGTACTCGAGAAGGCCGGTGTCCTGTGAGCCGGGAGCGACAGGATCTGCTCAGCCGCAGCGCGCTCGGGGTCTTCCGGCTCAACGGCCAGTTCCTCGCGGTCGCCGAGGAGTTGGCCAGGCCCGCCGGGCTGACGGCGGCCTGGTGGCAGGTGCTCGGCGCGGTGCTCGGCGAGCCTCTTCCCGTCGCCGGGATCGCCCGCGCCATGGGCATCACCCGGCAGAGCGTGCAGCGCATCGCCGACCTGCTGGTGGACAAGGGACTCGCCGAGTACCGGCCCAACCCCGCCCACCGCCGCGCCAAGCTCCTCGCGCCCACGGAACAGGGACGCGCGGCGATCTCGCGGATCAACCCCGGCCACGCGGCCCTCGCCGACCGGCTGGCCGAGGCCGTCGGGGAGGCGGAACTCGCCGATGCCGTACGGATTCTGGAACGGTTGTCGAAGGCCCTCGACCAGATCGCCGCTCCTGTTACGGAACCGTAGACGCCCACCCGCTCACCTCCCCATATGCCGCACTATCGTGGGGCCGTTGCGTAAGCGGGGGCGTGCGTCGGCGGGGTTGGGGGCGTGGCATGGAGCAGCTGGGACCGGGTGATCCACAGCAGATCGGGGCGTATCGGCTGCTGGCGCGGCTGGGCGCGGGCGGCATGGGGGACGTCTATCTCGCCCGGTCGGACCGGGGCCGTACCGTCGCGGTGAAACTCGTACGGCGGGAGTTGGCCGCGCAGGAGGAGTTCCGCGCCCGGTTCCGGCAGGAGGTGCAGGCCGCGCGGCAGGTCGGCGGGTTCTGGACGGCACCGGTGCTCGACGCGGACACCGAGGCCGACGTGCCCTGGGTCGCCACCGGCTATGTCGCCGGGCCCAGCCTCCAGCAGGTCGTCGGGCGGGACCACGGGGCGTTGCCCGAGCGGTCGGTCCGGATCCTGGCGGCGGGCCTCGCGCACGCGCTCAAGGACATCCACGCCGCGGGGATCGTGCACCGGGACCTCAAGCCGTCCAACGTGCTGGTCACCATCGACGGCCCGCGCGTCATCGACTTCGGGATCGCCCGCGCCCTGGAGACCGTGGACGAGACCGGGCTCACCCGCACCGGCGCGCTCGTCGGGTCACCGGGGTTCATGGCGCCCGAGCAGGTCCGCGGGGACCGGATCACGCCCGCGTGCGACGTGTTCTGCCTGGGCTCGGTGCTCGCCTACGCCGCGACCGGCACGCTGCCCTTCGGCTCCGTCGACAGCGGCGCGCACGCCGTGATGTTCCGGATCGCCCAGGAGGAGCCCGATCTGGAGGGCGTGCCCGAGGGGGTCGCCGACCTGGTGCGGGACTGTCTGCGCAAGGACCCCGGCGCCCGGCCGACGCTGGACCGCATCCTGGAGCGCACGGGCGCCGAGGACACCGTCTCCGGCGGCCGGTCCCGGGACCCGTGGCTGCCGAGCGCGCTGGTGGCACAGCTGGGCCGGCACGCCGTGCGGTTGCTGGACACGGAGGATCCGGAAGGCCCGAAGGGTCCCGAGGATCCGACAGGTCCGACAGGTTCGAAAGGTCCGGCAGGTCCGGAGGCTCCGGCAGGTCCGGCAGTGGTCGGGGGAGCGCAGGTCCCGGCGCGTGACGGCGCGCCCGGGGTACGGCCGGGCTCCGCCGGCGTTGGCCTTGGCGCTGGCGCTGGCGCTGGCGCTGGCGTCGGCGTGCCGGGTGCCGCCGAGCCGACCCCCGCGGCCTCCCCCGAACACGCCCCGGCCGCCCCACCGCCCTCGCCCGACCACCTCCCGACCATCTCGGCGCCCAGCCGCCCCGGCCCGACCCCGCCGCCGCCCCCGGCCCACCCGGCCTACGGCTCCCCGCAGCAGCACCCGCGTCCCCATCCCCAGCAGCCGGGGTACGGCTATCCGCAGGCCGGCCCGACTCCGCCGTACCACCCGACCCCGCCCTACGGCCCACCCCTGCCGTACCTCCCCGCGCCGCCGCCCGAAGAGCCGCGACGCAGCGGCCGTTCCACGGTGGCGCTGGTCCTCGTCGCGCTGGTCGTCGCGCTCGGGGCCGGCGGTTCGGTGTACGCCCTCATGAACGGCGGCGGGGACGACGACGCGCATGGCGCTCCGACGCCCGGCCCCACCACCACGACCCACTCCACGACCGACCCGGCCACCTCCGCGCCCCCGGACCCGACCGACTCGGCACCCCCGGACGGCGCGGTCCCGACCCGCTACCTGGGCACCTGGACCGCCTCCATCGACAACGCCACCGGCGAGAACTCCCGCCGACTGACCATCCGGCAGGGCGAGGTGGGCGACACGGTGCTCACCCTCGTAGCCGACGGCCCGGCCGGAACCGGCACCTACCACTGCGAGTTCACCGCCGCGCTCACCGAAGCCCCCGCCACGGACGGCCCGTTGCAGATCGGCCCCTCCACCGTGACCACAGCCGACCCCGCCACCTCCTGCTCCCCCGGCGAGCCCACCGAGATCACCCTCCTCCCGGACGGCCGACTGGAGCGGGTGAACACCAGCAGCGGGGAGAAGCTGACGTACACGAGACAGTGACCCCAGGCGCCCCCAGCCCGCCCGGCGCCGCAAGACAAAACCACCCACCGCAGCCGCCGCGAAGGCTGACGACGGCTGCGCGACCAGGGCCCGGCGGGGGCTGGTCGCGCAGTTCCCCGCGCCCCTAGGTGCCCCAGCCCGTCCGGCGTTCGAGGACGAGGTCTTGCCGTCCCGAACCCCCACCCACCCGCAGGGTGCTACGCCGGCCCAGGCATCCTCAGCCCGTCCGGCGTTTGAGGACGAGGCCCGAGGGCCGATCAGGGGGGTCTGGGGGCGCAGCACCCAGGGATGGGACGGGTAGGGGCGGCGGGGGCGAGAAACCCCTCAGCGAGGCTCCGGCGGCCGCTGTCGCGGCATGTTCGGCCGCGCCCCACCCCCCGGCGCCACCCCGAACCGCCCCGACCCCACCCCCACGTCCTGCCGCCCCGCACCACCCACGGCCGACTGGATCCCCAGGGGCGCGGACCCCGTCCGGAACTCCACCATCCAGTCCGCCGTCTCCGCCCGCACCAACTCCGCCACGTCCTCCGAGAACCGCCGCAACACCCCGAGACACCGCTCAGCCGCCTCACTCGCCGTCCCCTCGGCCGGCCCCAACACCTCCCGCACACTCTCCGTCGCCCAGTCGAACTGCAGCATCTGCAGCCGCCGCTGCACCGCCTGCGCCGTGGCGACATCCCTCATCCACCCGGACGTCACCCCGAAGCACCGGTCGACCGCCACACACGCCACCGCCACCAGCAACGCCAAATACCCCCACGGCGCCGCCCCGCGCGCGACCCCCGTCAGATCCAGCAGCGGCAACGCGGCCCCCACCACGGCCCCCACCGCCACCCCACCCCGCAGCGCCCACGCCCCCCGCCGCTTCCACACCCGCTCCGCGAGATACCACGCCGCGGTGTCCAGCGCCCCCCGCTCCACCCACCGGTACAGCTCGTGCAGCCGCACCGCGGGCTCCCCCCAGTCCCCGAGCGGAAACGACCGCCCCCGCAGATCGCCCGGCCCCAGCCCGGCCGTCCCTTCACCGCCCCGCCTGTCCTGCGGCGACCTGTCGGGCTGCATCTCCGGTTGACCCACCCGGCACTCCCTACTGATCACGGTGCGTGACCTCGCGTGCGACCCGGGTACGACCCCCGCGGCGCACGGAACGTCCCGCCACACCTGAGGCTGACGCGCCGGACCCTTCCTACCGCCCAATGGGTGGCGAAGAAATGCCTTTCGCCTCTTTTCCGCCCAGAAGAGGGTCTTGAGCAGGTCTTGGTCAGATATAGGACTCCAGTTCCTCTCACTCGAAAGAGTGCTGGGGCGACGGCCACGCCGACCACGTAGGCTCGTGCTGAACGGCAAAGCCGAGCGGAAACCCCGTGCAGAACCCGTCATACGCAAGGAGCTGATCGTGATCCCCGGTGGTGGCCAGCCCAACATGCAGCAGCTGCTCCAGCAGGCCCAGAAGATGCAGCAGGACCTGGCGAGGGCGCAGGAGGAACTGGCTCAGACGGAGGTCGAGGGCCAGGCGGGCGGCGGCCTGGTGAAGGCCACCGTGACGGGCTCCGGCGAACTCCGCGCACTGAAGATCGACCCGAAGGCGGTGGACCCGGAGGCCGCAACCGCTGAAGAGACGGTCGAGACCCTCGCCGACCTGGTCATCGCGGCCGTACAGGCGGCCAACGAGAACGCGCAGACGCTCCAGCAGCAGAAGCTGGGCCCGCTGGCCCAGGGCCTGGGCGGCGGCAGCGGCATCCCCGGTCTGCCGTTCTGACGTTCCGGGCGTTCCCCGCTTGTCTTTCTAAGAGGGGCCGCCGCCAACTACCGTACGTACCGTAAGGAACCCCAGGAAGGACGGCAGTCCGTTGTACGAAGGCGTGGTCCAGGACCTCATCGACGAGCTGGGTCGGCTGCCCGGCGTCGGTCCCAAGAGCGCGCAGCGGATCGCCTTCCACATCCTGCAGGCGGAACCGACGGACGTACGGCGTCTCGCCCAGGCCCTGATGGAGGTCAAGGCGAAGGTCCGCTTCTGCGCGACGTGCGGCAATGTGGCGCAGGAGGAACTGTGCAACATCTGCCGGGACACGCGCCGCGACCCGGCCGTCATCTGTGTGGTCGAGGAGCCGAAGGACGTCGTGGCGATCGAGCGGACCCGTGAGTTCCGCGGCCGTTACCACGTCCTCGGCGGCGCGATCAGCCCGATCGAGGGTGTCGGACCGGACGACCTGCGGATACGAGAACTTCTCGCGCGGTTGGCCGACGGGACGGTCACGGAGCTGATCCTGGCCACCGACCCGAACCTGGAGGGCGAGGCCACGGCCACGTACCTCGCACGCATGATCAAGCCCATGGGCCTGAAGGTCACCCGCCTGGCCAGCGGCCTCCCGGTGGGTGGCGACCTGGAATACGCGGACGAGGTCACCCTCGGCCGCGCCTTCGAGGGGAGACGACTCCTAGATGTCTGACGCCACGCTGCACGCGGCCGAGCCGGACCCGGACGACTTCGCGGTCCAGATCTCGGACCAGATCGAGAGCTTCCTGGTCGCCGTCACGGAGGTCGCGAAGGGCGACGAGCCGGGCTCGACCGTGCCCTTCCTCCTCCTGGAGGTCTCCCAACTCCTCCTGGCCGGAGGAAGGTTGGGCGCGCACGAGGACATCGTCCCCGACGAGCGCTACGAGCCCGATCTGGGCCCGGAGCTCGACGTCGACGAACTCCGTGAGAACCTCGCCCGCCTGCTGGACCCGGTGGACGTCTACTCGGAGGTCTTCGACCCCTACGAGCCCCGCAAGGCCCCGGTCCCGGCCCGGATCTCCGACGACCTGGCCGATGTCATGGCCGACCTCCGCCACGGCATGGCCCACTACCGCGCCGGCCGCACCACGGAGGCCCTGTGGTGGTGGCAGTTCTCGTACTTCTCCAACTGGGGCACGACGGCCTCCGCGACCCTGCGCGCCCTGCACTCGGTCCTGGCCCACATCCGCCTGAACCAGCCCCTGGAGGAGCTGGACGGCCTGGACACGGACCAGGGCATGATGGGCGACGAGACGCTGGAGTTCGAGGCGGGCAAGGTCATGGCGGAGGAGATCGGCGGCCCGCTGGGTATGCGGCCCGCCCAGCGGCGGTAGCGCGGGCCCGTCGGCCCGTCGGTCCCTCCGCTCGTCGGACCTGTCAGATACGTACGGCCGTGCCGGTCACTCCGATGCCCGTGTCCGGCTCCGCCGGTACCGTCACCGTGATCGTGCTCGGCCTGCCCATGTCCGCGCCCTGATGGATCGTCAGGGTGGCGGGCGGGGTGAGGAGTCGCAGCTCCCGCAGATAGCCGCCGAACGCGGCCGCCGCCGCTCCCGTGGCCGGGTCCTCGACCACGCCGCCGGGCGGGAACGGGTTGCGGGCGTGGAACACCGTGGCGGACTCCCGCCAGACCAGGTCGACGGTGGTCCAGTCCTCGCGGGCCATGAGGGCGCCGAGCGCGGCCATGTCGTAGTCCAGGTCGGCCAGTCGCTCCCGCGTCGAGGCGGCGAGGACCGGGTGCCGGGCCCCGGCGAAGGCGACCCGCGGCGGCAGCGCCGGGTCCAGGTCGTCCGCGGACCAGCCCAGGATCGCCAGCAGTTCGGCCAGGTCGGCCTCGCCGAGCGGCGTCGTGCTCGGCGCGACGCTCACCAGGGTGGCCACCACGGCGCCCTGCGCGGTCCGGTCGGTGGTGACGGTGACCGGGCCGGCCTGGGTGCGCAGCAGCAGCCGGCCCGTGCCGTGCCGTTCCGCGTAGGCGACGGCCGTGGCGATCGTCGCGTGGCCGCAGAACGGCACCTCGGCGAGCGGGCTGAAGTACCGGATGCCCAGGGTGCCGTCCTCGCCGGCCGGGACGACGAACGCCGACTCCGAGTAGCCGAGGTCGGCGGCCGTCGCGAGCATCGTGGCGTCGTCGACCCCGGTCGCGTCGAGCACCACGCCTGCCGGGTTGCCTCCGGCGGGGTCACTGCTGAAGGCCACATAGCGCAGGATCTCCATCCCGGGACCGTAGCCGTGCGGGTCGCTCGGGGGGTGCGGGAGGGGCGGAAGGTGACGCGGGTTACAGAAGAGGGCTTCTGAAGTGGCGTAATGCGCGGGCGTTCTGGCCGGTCTCACAGGCACATCCGCACCACGGCCGCCCCTAGGGCCGGTGCCCCCGCCCTCTCGAAATCGGAGCCCGCCCATGCACGTCACCCTGGAGCAGCCGACCGGCATCCGGCTGGTCACCGCCGCGGACAAGGACATCGCGATACCGGCCACCCTCCGGTACACCTCGGCCGACCCGCTGGCCGTGCACATCGACTTCCCGCCCCATGTCACGCTCGACGGCGAGGGCACGACCTGGACGTTCGCCCGGGTGCTGCTGGGCGAGGGGCTGCGGGGGCCCGCCGGGCTGGGGACGGTGCGGGTGCGGCCGTGCGGGGCGGCGCACACGTACGTGGAGTACCACTCGCCGGTCGGGCCGGCCGTGCTGCGGTTCGCCACCTCGGACCTGGTCCGCTTCCTGGCCCGCACCTACACCGTGATCGCGCCCGGCGAGGAGACCGTGGGGGCCGAACTGGACCACGGGCTGGCGGCGTTGTTCGGTGGACGGGTGTGATGTGGGGTTTCCGGGGAGCCCCTCACCCGGTACGGCTGAACTGCTTCATGATGGGCTCATGGCGACTCGGTCGAAGGCGTTGGTGTGGACGGGAGTCGGGCTCTGCGTCGCAGGGGCCGTGGGACTGATCGTCGGCGGGGTGCTGAACGTCGACGCCGCGGACCCCTGGGCGAGCGTGGCCGGGGGAGCGGCGGGGCTGATCGGGCTGGCGGTGACGCTGTACGCCCTCCTCGGAGCGGCGACCCCTGCCACCCCTCCCGCGCCTCCCGCGTCCTCCGTGACGGCGAGCGGTGCGCGGTCGGTCGCCGCGGGCGGGAGTATCGGGGCCGTGGCGACGGGCGACGGCGCCACGGCCGGGCCGGCGCCGACGATGCCCGCCCCGCCGTCCCGGCCGGCGAGCGGTCCCGTCACCGCCGCCGGGGAGCGGTCCGTCGCGGCCGGGGGTGACATCGGTTCGGTGTCGACGGGGGACGACGCGTGAGCGGGGGCACGGAGGCCTCCGGTGAGCGTGCGATCGCCACGGCCGGCGCGATCCGGCAGGCGCTCACCGGGGACGGCGTCGTCGCGCACTACGTGGAGACGTCCCTGACGCTGCCGCCGCAGGCGCTGGAGCTGCCGCCAAAGGCTCCGCCGAACCTGGTCAACCTGCCCGAGCGGGCCGGCCTGTTCATCGGCCGGGAGCGGGAACTCGCCCGGCTGGACGCCGCGTTCGAGGAAGCGGGCGGTGTCGTCGTGCAGGCCGTGCACGGCCTCGGCGGCATCGGGAAGTCGACGCTGGCGGCGAAGTGGGCCACGGGGCGGACGGGGGCGTACAACCCCGTGTGGTGGATCACCGCCGAGACGCCGGACGACGTCCGGGCCGGGCTGGCCGACCTGGCCGTGGCACTCCAGCCCGCCCTACGGGACGCGCTGTCGCCGCAGGCGCGCTGCGAACGGGCCGTGCGGTGGCTCGCGGAGCACGAGGGCTGGCTGCTGGTGCTGGACAACGTCACCGACCCGGCGGACGTACGGCAGCTGCTGGGGCGGACGACCGGCGGCCGCTTCCTGATCACCACGCGGCGGGCCTCGGGGTGGCACGGAATCGCCGAGCCGCTCTCGCTCGACGTGCTGGAACTGTCCCAGGCGGTCGAGCTGTTCGAGCGGATCCACGGCGGCCCGGCCGAGGGCGTCGAGGAACTCTGCGCCGAGCTGGGATGTCTGCCGCTGGCCGTGGAACAGGCGGCGGCGTACTGCGCCGAGGCGCGGATCACGCCGGCCGCCTACGCGGAGTTGCTCGCGCGCAGTCCCGAGCGGGTCTTCGCGAGCGGCGCCGAGGGCGCGGACGGCGCGCAGACCGTCGCCCGGGTGTGGCGGGTGACCATGGACCGGCTGGCGGACACGCCGGTCGCGGAGCGCATCCTGCGCGTCATCGCGTGGTGGGCGCCGGACGGGATCCCCCGGACGTACCTCGACCCGCTGGCCGACGCGGCGGACGTCACGGAGGCACTGCGGCGGCTCGCCGCGCACAGCATGGTCAGCCTGCGCGAGGACGGGACCGTCTCGGTGCACCGGCTGGTGCAGGCGGTGGCGCGGGCGGGGGAAGGGGCCGAGGAGGCCTACGACGAGGCCGCCCGGCTGCTGGTGGTGCAGGGACTGCCCTGTGAGGACGACGTCGTCTGGATCGGGCATGTGGCGAACCTGGTCGGGTACTTCGACATGGGCAGAGTGCCGCCGGAGATCTGGGCTCTGGTGCCCATGTACTTCGGCGATCACGCGCCGTCGCACGACGAGGCCGTCGGGATGTACGAACGGGCGCTGGAACGCGCCGAAGGAGCGCTCAGACCGCAGAGCCGTATCACGCCGGCCGTCCGTCGTCGGCTCGCGGAGCGCTGCTGGGCGGCGGGTGACCACGACCGTGCGGCACGGCTGCTGTCCAAGAACCTGACCGCGAGCATGGTCGTGTTCGGACGCAAGGCGCCGGAGACGATCGAGACGGGTACGGCTCTGGCCCGGTTGAAGCTGCAACGAGGGGATCTGGGCGGCGGACTTTCCCAGGCCAGGGTCAGTGCCCAGCACGCCGAGCGCACCCTCGGGGAGGGCTCGGCGGAGGCCCTGCGGGCCCACGCGGTCATCGCCGAGGGATGGCGGCTGAAGGCGCTGGCGAAGCCCAGGCGTTCCGCCAGGACGGCGGTCACCGAGATCGAGCGGCTGCTGGAGAAGGCCGTACGGGCCCAGGGCGACGCCGGCGAGGCGGCCCTGCACCTCATGTGGACGCTCGGCGAGGTCCGCGAGACGGCGGGCGACCTCGCCGGGGCGATCCGGGTGACCGAGGAGTATCTGCACAGGCGTCCCGTTCCGGACGACGTCGTGGACGCCCAGGGGCTGTCGGCGCGGGAGCGGCTCGACGGGCTGCGCAGGAAGGCGGGGACGCCGGACGGGGCGTAGTCGACCGGTCGCCCGGCGTGAATTGGGGACGTGCTGGCCCCGCCCTGGATCCGCCTTGTACGGGCCCTAACCGGTGCCACGCGAATCTGGAGTCACCTCCACCGCAGAGAACACGGAAAGCGGAGGGGGACGACCCAACCGATCGCACAGCACCGGGAGTTCGCGATGACCCGTCGTTCCATAAGCAAGCGCGTGGCCGTCGTCACCGCAGCCGCTCTCGTCGCCGTCGGCACCTTCGCCGCGGGCGGCGCCGTCGCCGGGCCGGAGAAGTCGGCGAAGAAGCCCACCAAGAAGCAGGCGGCCGCCCTGTTCGACGAGTGGAACGCGGCGCTGCAGACCCGGGACCCGGAGACGGTCGCCGACCTCTACTGGGACGACGCGGTCCTGCTGCCCACCCTCTCCAACCAGGTCCGGGCCGACCGCGAGAGCCGCGTCGACTACTTCGAGCACTTCCTGGCGAACAAGCCGGTCGGCAAGAAGATCGATACGCACATCAACGTCCTCGACTCGGACTCCGTGCTGGACGCGGGTACCTACCAGTTCGCGCTCACCGACCACGACACCGGCGAGAAGAGCGTCGCCAAGGCCCGCTACACCTACGAGTGGGAGAAGCGGGACGGCGAGTGGAAGATCGTCAACCACCACTCCTCGTTGATGCCCGAAGGCTGATCCGCACGGACAGCCCGCCCCCGGGAGCGTCCCCCAGGGCCACCGTCCCGCCGTCGTCGGTCACGAGCTGCTTGACGACGGCGAGGCCGAGGCCGGAGCCGCCCTTCCCGGTCAGGCCCTGGCCGCGCCAGAAGCGGTCGAAGGCGCGGGACTTCTCCGCGTCCGACATACCGGGTCCCTGGTCGTTCACCGACAGGGTCACCTCCTCGCCCCTCGGCTCCACCCGGACGGTGATCGTGCCGCCGTCCGGTGACACCTCCAGGGCGTTCGAGAACACGTTGTCCAGCACCTGCTCCAGTTGACCGGGGCTGGTCAGCACAAGCAGCCGGCCGTCGGCACTCCCCCTGAGCGTGATGGTGACTCCACGCTCGTCGGCGGCCGGCCTCCACACGTCCAGCCTCTCCCGCACGATGTCCAGCAGCGGCAGCGGCTCCGCGACCGTCACCTTCGCCTCGGCCCGCGCCAGCACCAGCAGGCCGTTGACCAGGCGGCTCATCCGGACCACCTCGGCCGTCGCCTGCGCCACGTCCTCCTTGACGAACTCGTCGTCCACGCCGTCGGCGATGTTGTCCAGCGACAGCCGCAACGCGGTGAGAGGGGTACGGAGTTGATGCGAGGCGTCGGCCACGAAGATGCGCTGCGCGGCGATCAGCGTGTCCAGGCGCTCGCCCGCCTGGTTGAGCGTACGGGCGAGGGTCTGTGTCTCCCGCGGGCCCGTCACGGGGGAGCGGGCCGTCAGGTCGCCGTCGCTGAACCGGCTCGCGGTGTCGTTGAGCTGGCGCAGCGGGCGGGTGAGCCGACGGGCCACGCCCGCGCCGACGACGGCGGCGACCGCGAGGACGACCACCGCGAGGCCGGCGCGGAAACCCCAGATCGTCCACAGCCGCTTGGTCAGTTCGTTGGTCTGGTACACGATGCGTACGGCGCCGGTGACCGGGCCCTGGTTACGGCCGTCGTGGTCCCTCATGCTCTCCCGGGCGGCCACCGTGATCGTCAGCTCCGGGCCCCAGATGAAGGACGAGCCCCAGTCGGTCGTGGGCTCGCCCGTCCTCAGTGTCCTGGCCAGGTCCGCGTCCTGCTGCGGGCTGCGCAGATTCGTTTCGCAGCCCTCGGTCACCTCGACCTCGCCGGGTGTCTCGCCCTCGAACGCGTCTGCCATCTCCTGCAGGGCCGCACACGACGGAGGGTTCCCGTTGCCGAGCAGCAGGGCCATGGTCTCGGCCTCGCGCCGGACGGAAGCGGCCGTGTCGGTCCGCAACTGGTCGGTGAGCGAGAAGGCCACAGGCACGGTGAACACGGCGATGGCGCCGGCGACCAGCGCGACGTAACTGCGGGTGAGCTGGCGGATCATGACGGGCCGCCACCGCTGTCGCCCGTGCCGGCCCGGTCACCCTTGACGATCTCCAGCCGGAACCCGACCCCGCGCACAGCCTCGATGGTGATCGCCCCGGCCAGCTTCCGCCGCAGCGCCGCCACGTGGACGTCCAGCGTCTTCGTCGGGCCGAACCAGTTGGCGTCCCAGACCGCCTCCATGATCTGCTCGCGCGACATCAGCGCCCCGGGCTCCTCGGTGAGGAAGGCCAGCAGGTCGTACTCCTTGGGCGCGAGGGCCACCTCCTCGCCGTTCAGCCGGACGCGGGCCGCCTTGCGGTCGATGGTGAGGCGGTCGCCGTAGCGGTCGGGGCCGGCCTCGGCGGCGGGGGCCGTACGGGGTTGCATGCGGCGCATGACCGCTCGTATCCGCGCGATGACCTCGCGGACCCCGAACGGCTTGGAGACGTAGTCGTCGGCGCCGAGCTCCAGCCCGACCACCCGGTCCGTCTCGTCGCTGCGCGCGCTGATCACGATGATCGGCACGTCACCGCGCTCCCGCAGCGTCTTGCAGACGTCGAGACCGTCGGTGTCGGGCAGGCCGAGATCGAGCAGTACGACGTCGTAGGGCTCGGCGTGGCTGAGCGCCGCGGCGCCCGTGGTGACCCAGGCCACCTCGAAGCCGTAGCGCAGCAGTCCGCGCCGGAGCGACTCGGCGACCGGTTCGTCGTCTTCCACCAGAAGTACGCGCACAGGCGAACCATAGTGGTTGAACTTTAAGGCGACCGGACGCCGAGCCTGTGAACAGGCGATATGCGGCTAAATCGACCGCCGCTTGCCTGCTGACCCGGCTACCACATGACCGGAAGCCGCTCCGGGATCCGCTTCATGAAGCCGGTCCGCCACACCAGCTGCTCGATCGGCACCGCGAGCCGCAGCCCGGGCAGCCGCTCCAACAGGGTCTCCAGGGCGATCTCGGCGTGCTTGCGGCCGAGGGCGGTGGCGGGGCAGTAGTGACGGCCGCCGCCGAAGGAGAGGTGGGCGGTGGCGTTCTCACGGGCGAGGTCGACGGTGTGGGGGTCCGGGAAGGCCTCCGGGTCGAAGTTGGCGCCCTCGACGAGGACCAGGACCAGGTCGCCCGCCTTCACCTCCACCTCTCCGAGGAGCACGTCCTGCGTCGCCAGCCTCGGCAGGCCGTCCCCGATGGAGAGGTTGATCCGCAGGAGCTCGTCCACGGCGGCCGGGATCTTTCCGGGGTCCGCGGTCAGCTCGGCCTGGAGGTCCGGGTGCTGGATGAGGGAGACCAGCGCCATGGTCAGGAAGCCCGAGGTGGAGATGACGCCCGCCCCGAACATCGTCACCCCGACCGTCGCGAGCATCTCGTCGGTGAGATGGCCGTACTCGGGGTCCGCGCGCAGGGCGGCCAACTCGGCCATGAGGCCCGTCGTCGCCGGGTCGTCGAGCCGCTCGGCCATGTATGCGATGTCCCGGTCCCAGTTGAGCCGGGCGCCCGCGACGGGACAGGCCGAGTTCATGAACGCGATGTCCAGGCTCCGCATCAGGCCGGGCGCGTCCTGCTGCGGGATGCCGAGGATCCGGCAGTGCATGCCCGCCGAGTACGGGTCGGCGAAGCCGCCGCGCAGGTCCGCCGGGGCGCCCTCGCGGAGCAGCCCGTCGACGAGTTCGGCGGCGTAGGAGCGCATCCACTCCGCGAGGCCCGGGCTCTTCGGGTTCAGCGCCTTCAGGACGGCCTTGCGCAGTCCGGCGCCGGTGATGTTCCCCATGTTGTTGACGACCTCGGGCGGGATCGTCAGCGCGTACTGGCGGGGCACACCCGGGGCCGAGGTGTCCTTCAGGCTGAAGCGCGGGTCCTCCAGGACCTGCTTGCACAGGTCGTACGACGACACGAGCCAGGCCTCGTCGCCGGCGATGGTACGGACCCGGCGCACCGGGGTGCGGGTGCGCAACTCCTCGACCTCACCCGGGAGTTGGTCGCCGCGCCAGGAGAACGGGAAGTCGATGGGCGTGAGCGTGTCAGTGGACATCGGTGTCCGGTCCCTCCGTGTCGGTTCCCGCGGCCGGCGTCACGATGGCGTGGCCCTGGTTGCGGGAGGCGCGCAGACCGGCGCCGCGGGAGTAGAGCAACTCGGCCATCGGCAGGAGCTGGTGGTAGCAGTTGAGGGAGGACGGGACGCCGAGGATGGCGGGGGTGTCCAGGAAGAGGGGGGCCTCGGCGCAGACGTAGGCGAGGCACACCTCGCGCTGGGCGGCGCTCGCGCGTTGGGACTTGCCGGCGAGGAAGGAGTCGACGAGCTTCTCGCAGGTCGTGCGGAACTCGTCGTCGGTGGCGAGGCGGGCCTGGAGACGGTCGTGGATCTCGCGGTAGGCCGGGTTGCCGCGGAAGTCGGACATGGCGTGGGCGCGCAGGCGGGTGCCGGCCGGGTCGACGGCCTGGACGGCGCCCAGCACCTTGGCCCGGACGCCGCGCAGGTTCTTCACCGCCTTGCGGCGCGCGTCGTCGGGCGGATAGCCGGACGCCGCGTACATCTCGGCCACGTACAGGTCCGTGTAGACGAAGTCGACCCGCTCGAAGAGGGCGAGGCCCCAGCGTGCGAGGTCGTGGACGCGGGGGGCGGAGAAGTAGCTGTTGCCCGGTGAGACGCCGATGACGGCGTGGTCGCCGGCGACCCGGATGACCTCGCAGTGGGGCGTGAAGGGCTGGATCGTGAAAAGGCCGGCCGGGGAATCCGTACCGGCTCGCGTGACGTGCTGGATCTCTGAAGCGGTCACAGTCGTCAAAGGAGGAGAATCCTTCGCGTCGCGAGTCCCGATGGAGCCTTGTGCTCCTGGTGTGGCGACGACGACGCGAAGTTAGCGGTCGACTACGGAGAGCGTCAATGGCCGATTTCGCGCGGCGGGGCACGCGGGCCGCGCCGGGGCGGGTTCGGCCTGCGTCGACCCGAGTGACCTGCACCACTAAACCGATTGCCCCACCCCCGACCGGGCAGACACCACCCCGAGCGCCCGAATCTCACCATCTGGGAACCCCAAGGTCGTTTTCGGACGCTCGGTAAACTGAGCCGACACACACGGACTGAGCGAGGAGCGCACGTGGGCCTTGTCGTGCAGAAGTACGGAGGCTCCTCCGTAGCCGATGCCGAGGGCATCAAGCGCGTCGCCAAGCGGATCGTGGAAGCCAAGAAGAACGGCCACCAGGTGGTCGCCGTGGTTTCCGCGATGGGCGACACGACGGACGAGCTGATCGATCTCGCCGAGCAGGTTTCCCCGATGCCTGCCGGGCGCGAGCTCGACATGCTGCTGACCGCGGGAGAGCGGATCTCCATGGCCCTGCTGGCCATGGCGATCAAAAACCTGGGCCACTCGGCCCAGTCGTTCACCGGCAGCCAGGCAGGTGTCATCACCGACTCGGTCCACAACAAAGCCCGGATCATCGATGTCACCCCGGGCCGGATCCGCACCTCCGTCGACGAGGGCAACATCGCCATCGTCGCCGGGTTCCAGGGCGTGAGCCAGGACTCGAAGGACATCACCACCCTGGGGCGCGGCGGGTCGGACACCACCGCCGTAGCGCTGGCCGCCGCCCTCGACGCCGAGGTGTGCGAGATCTACACCGACGTCGACGGCGTGTTCACCGCCGACCCGCGCGTGGTCAAGAAGGCGAAGAAGATCGACT
Organism: Streptomyces sp. NPDC008086; assembly: GCF_042957325.1. NCBI lineage: Bacteria > Bacillati > Actinomycetota > Actinomycetes > Kitasatosporales > Streptomycetaceae > Streptomyces > Streptomyces sp. NPDC008086. The sequence continues at coordinate 192,439 of NZ_JBIBIA010000002.1, read as the reverse complement.
GGATCGCCTTCGAGGACATGCTGGAGCTGGCGGCGTCCGGCTCGAAGGTGCTGCTCCACCGCTGTGTGGAGTACGCCCGTCGTTACAACATCCCGATCCACGTCCGGTCCAGCTTCAGCGGACTGCAGGGCACCTGGGTCAGCAGCGAGCCGATCGAGCAAGGGGACAAGCAGGTGGAGCAGGCCATCATCTCCGGTGTCGCGCACGACACCTCCGAGGCCAAGGTCACGGTCGTCGGTGTGCCGGACAAGCCGGGCGAGGCCGCCGCGATCTTCCGCGCGATCTCCGACGCCGAGATCAACATCGACATGATCGTGCAGAACGTGTCCGCCGCGTCCACCGGTCTGACGGACATCTCCTTCACGCTGCCGAAGTCCGAGGGCCGCAAGGCCATCGACGCCCTGGAGAAGAACAAGGGCGGCATCGGCTTCGACTCGCTGCGCTACGACGACCAGATCGGCAAGATCTCCCTGGTCGGCGCCGGTATGAAGACCAACCCGGGCGTCACGGCCGACTTCTTCAAGGCCCTGTCCGACGCGGGCGTGAACATCGAGCTGATCTCGACCTCCGAGATCCGCATCTCCGTCGTCACCCGCGCCGACGACGTCAACGAGGCCGTCCGCGCCGTGCACTCCGCCTTCGGCCTCGACTCCGACAGCGACGAGGCCGTGGTCTACGGAGGCACCGGGCGATGACTCACCGCCCGACGCTCGCGGTCGTGGGTGCGACCGGAGCCGTCGGCTCGGTCATGCTCCAGATCCTGTCCCAGCGCGCGGACATCTGGGGTGAGATCCGTCTGATCGCCTCCCCGCGCTCGGCCGGCCGCAAGCTGGCCGTGCGCGGGGAGGAGGTCGAGGTGGTGGCGCTCACCGAGGAGGCCTTCGCCGGGGTCGACGTCGCGATGTTCGACGTGCCCGACGAGGTGGCCGCCCGCTGGGCGCCGATCGCCGCAGCCAAGGGCGCGGTGGTGGTGGACAACTCGGGCGCCTTCCGTATGGACCGGGAGGTGCCCCTCGTCGTCCCCGAGGTCAATCCGCACGCGGTCCGGATGCGGCCGCGCGGGATCGTCGCCAACCCCAACTGCACGACACTGTCGATGATCGTGGCGCTGGGCGCGCTGCACGCCGAGTTCGGGCTGCGCTCCCTGGTGGTCTCCTCGTACCAGGCGGTGAGCGGGGCCGGGCGGGCCGGCGTGGAGACGCTGCGCCGGCAGATGTCCCTGGTCGCCGGTACGGAACTGGGCACCTACCCCGGTGACGTACGGCGTGCCGTGGGCGACGACACCGGGCCGTTCCCGGAGCCCGTCGCGCTGAACGTGGTGCCGTGGGCCGGGTCGCTGCGCGAGGACGGCTGGTCGTCGGAGGAGATGAAGGTGCGGGACGAGTCCCGCAAGATCCTCGGGCTGCCCCAGCTGCCGGTCGCGGTGACCTGTGTCCGGGTGCCGGTGCTGACCGGGCACTCGCTGACCGTGCACGCCCGCTTCGAGGGCGAGGTCACGGTCGCCAAGGCGCGCGAGATCCTGGCCACCGCGCCGGGGGTCGTGTTGTACGACGACCCGGACGCCGGCGAGTTCCCGACGCCCGCCGACGTGGTGGGCACGGACCCGACCTGGGTCGGCCGGGTGCGGCGCGCGCTGGACGATCCGACGGCGCTCGAACTCTTCGTCTGCGGCGACAACCTGCGCAAGGGCGCCGCCCTCAACACCGCGCAGATCGCGGAGCTGGTGGCGGCGGAGTTGCGGTGAGGGCCCGGGGGTGCCGGAAATCCCCTGGGCACGGACGGATTCGTTTGTAGGATCTGTGTGAAAAGTGTGAGCCGATCGATGGTCCGGACCACTTGAACCGGACACCGTCGGCAGTTGAAGATTTTCCTCCCCGCTCTGCAACCGCTTGCAGGGCGGGGAGCGTCTTTGCGGTCGCCTTCAGGGGACGTGAGGACGCGTTTTTCTGGCGTGGGGACGCCGAATGGGCAGAGCGTGGGGACGCTCTGGCCATCTGGGACATAAGGGAAGAGCGGGTAGGCATGTGGGCGTTTGACGCACGGTCAGCTGTGCTGCCTGGCGAGAGAGTCACAGTCGCGGTGGCCGGAGGGCCGACTGTCGCGACTGACGCAAAAGTGACGTCCGGCACGTACAACCCTCTCGGGGGGACGCGTGTCCAACAGGCGTGGCAGAGGTACTCGACTTCACTGCGGCAGCCCGCGGCACGGCCCTACGGCCGCCCCGCCGGCCCGTCCGACCCCGCATGCCCGGTGCGCCCGGCGGCATGCCGGTGATCGCGCCCATGCCCGCAGCGCGGCCCGCCCGCATACCCAGTCAGCGTGACGGTGCCGAGGCCGACAACGCCGCGGCGGCCGGCACGACCGTCGACCACCTCACCGAGACCTACCGGGCCCACTACCGCTCGCTGCTGGGTCTCGCGGCGCTCCTCCTCGACGACACCGCCTCCTGCGAGGACGTCGTCCAGGAGGCGTTCATCCGCGTCCACTCCGCGCGCAAGCGCGTCCGGGACCCGGAGAAGACGCTGGCGTACCTCCGCCAGACCGTCGTCAATCTCTCCCGCTCCGCCCTGCGCCGCCGCATACTCGGCCTGAAGCTGCTGTCCAAGCCGATGCCCGACATGGCGAGCGCGGAGGAGGGGGCGTACGACCAGCTGGAGCGGGACTCCCTCATCAAGGCGATGAAGGGTCTCCAGCGCCGTCAGCGCGAGGTCCTGGTCCTCCGGTACTTCGCGGACATGACCGAGGCCCAGGTCGCCGAGACGCTCGGCATCTCACTGGGCTCGGTGAAGGCGTACGGCTCGCGTGGCATCGCCGCGCTGCGGGTCGCCATGGAGGCGCCGGCATGAGCGGGGACCATGACGAGCGGCCGGACAAGCAACAGCCGAAGCAATCGCACGCTGGGAACGGAACTGTGAACCACGGCCCCGACGACCAGGGCCCCGAGGGGTTCGACTCGGACGAGCTGGCACTGCGCCGCATACTGCACCACGCGGTCGAGGAGATCGAGCCGCGCGAGGGCACGCTGGACCATCTGCGGCGGGCGGTCCCCGCACGGCGGGCGCGCAAACGGCAGGCGCTCGTCGGCGCGGCGGCCGCGGTGCTGTTCGTCGGCACCGCCGTCCCCGCCCTGGTGCACGTCTCCAACTCCACCGGCTCCAACGTCAACTCGTCGAACGCCGGCCATGGCGAGCAGGCGCAGGGCGGCTCCGGGCAGGGCAAGGAGACGGAGGGCGGCGAGAGCACCTCCGGCGGCACCTCGGGCAAGGCCGAGGACAAGGGCAAGGGGAACGAGAAGGACGAGGGCAAGGGCACCGGTACCGGCACCGGTCCGGGTGCCGGCTCCGGAAGTCCCACCGACCCCTTGGCGACCCCGGCCGGCGTCGCCGTCTGCACCGCCGAGCAGCTCGGCACCTCCGGTGGCACCACCGACCTCCCGGACTCCTCCGGTACGGTCTACGGCACGTTCACCTTCAGCAACGTCTCCACCGCCGACTGCACGGTGAGCGGCCCCGGTTCGGTGGCCCTGACCGCGGGCGGAGCGGCGGACGGCTCGAAGATCTCCCAGGCCCGGCATGCCGCCGGGGACGCGGCGGTCAGCCTGCCCGACCCGTCCCAGGAACTCACCGCCCTCGTCCTCAAGCCCGGCGCCTCCTACCAGGTCAAGTTCGCCTGGGTCCCGTCGGAGACCTGCCCCACCACGGGCACGAACAACGGCGGCGGCACGGGCGGCCCCGACCCGTCACCCACCCCGACCCCGACCGAGAACACCACCGGCACCACGGAGGGCACCTCCACGGGCGGCGACACCGGTACCTCCACCCAGCTGATGACGGAGGACACCACCGCCGACGGCAGCGTCACCATCTCCCTCACCCCGGAGGCGGGAGCGCCCACGACCTCGGTGGTCGTGTCCAACGCGTGCGCGGGCGTCGTGTACTGGACGGGCGTGCTCCAGACGGTGTGAGGGCGCGCCCGGCGGCGCCCGGCGCCGCGCCGAGGCCCCTGCCCTGACCCGCGCTCAGGCGTTGGCCTTCTCCTGCGCCGCCGGATCCTCGCTGGGCTCCCCGTCCGGCAGCAGCCCCAGCTCCGCGTCCCGCAGGGACTCCACCTCGCGGCGGAGCAGACGGAACCACATGAAGACCACGAAGCCGGCGAAGACGAACCACTCGCCGGTGTAGCCGAGGTTCTGGAACGCCTTCAGGTCGAGGCCGGTGTCGCTGGCGGCGGCCGCCGGGACCGGCTTCATGCCCGAGTCGGCCTTGTCGAGGGTGATCCAGGCGTCGTACACGTCGTACGGCACCAGGTTCACCAGCGTCGCCGCGCTGATCGCCCCCGTCTGGCCGGAGGGCAGTCCGCCGCGGGCCGGCACGCCGTTCTCACCGGGCACCTCGGATGCCTGGAGCGCGCCGGTGACGGTGACCTCGCCGGTCGGTGCGGCGGGCGCCTCGGCGCGGTCGGCGTCGCCCGGCAGCCAGCCCCGCACCACCGGCAGGGCCTTGCCCGCGTCGGTGTGCAGCAGCGTCAGGACGTAGTAGCCCTGCCGGTCGTCCAGCTCCCGGCCCGGCACGAGCAACTGCTTGCCGTACCGTCCGCTCGCGGTGACCTGCCTGCCGGAGGTCGCCTTGTCCACCGGCAGCAGCTCGGCGAGCGGCCGGGCCGCCTCGTGCTCGGCCTTCTCGGCCAGCTCACCGGCGGTGCGATGATCCTGCACCCGCGCCTCGAACCGGCTCAGCTGCCACGACCCCATGAACACGCAGAACGGGATGGCGAGCAGCACGAAGACGTTGATCCCCCACCAACGGGGCGTCAGCAGAAACCGGTACACGCCCTCAACGGTACGGGGCTCCTGCGGAGGGCTGGGCTGCGGGGTCGTGGAGACGGAGCCTGGCCGCCGGCAGCTGCGCCGGCCCAGGCACCTCCAGCCCGTCCGGCGTTTGAGGACGAGGCGTCCCCGTCCCGAGCCCTTACTCACGTGCTGGGTGCTACGCCGGCCCAGGCGCTTCCAGCCCGTCCGGCGTTCGAGGACGAGCCTCCGCCGTCCCGAGCCCCCACCCACCCGCAGGGGCTGCGCCGGCCCAGGCACCTCCAGCCCGTCCGGCGTTTGAGGACGAGGCCCGGAGGGCCGATGGCGGGGGTCTGGGGGCGGAGCCCCGAGGGATGGGACGGGTAGGGGCGGCGGGGGCGGAGAACGCATGGCCGCGGAGTTATCCACAGGCTGGGGGCCTCGCCAGCGGATTGTCGGCGGGGCCAGGCACTATGGGGCCATGACTGAGAGCCACGGGCCCGATTCGGGGGATCACCACATGCAGGACAAGGCCATCGCGGACAAGGACATGCCGGACTGGGAGAAGCGCTTCCGGGCGCCCCGGGTGTCACTGCCCGACTGGGCGGAGGACGCCCCGGACCGCTCCTTGTTCGTGTCGAACGCCACAGGGACGTACGAGCTGTACGCCTGGGACCGCGCGACGGGCGAGCAGCGCCAGGTGACCGACCGGCAGAACGGCACGACGGACGGCGTGCTCTCCCCGGACGGCGCGTGGATCTGGTGGTTCGACGACAAGGACGGCGACGAGTTCGGCGTGTGGCGCCGCCAGCCCTTCACCGGCGGCGAGGACGAGCTCGCGGCGCCCGGCCTCGACCCCTCCTACCCGGCCGGCCTCGCCCTGGGCCGGGACGGCCGTACGGCGATCGTGGGCCGCTCGACGGACGAGGACGGCACGACGATCCATGTGGCCCGCGTCGGCGAGCCCCCGGCGGAGATCTACCGGCACCGCGAGTCCGCAGGGGTCGGCGACCTCTCGCACGACGGCACGCTGATCGCCGTCGAGCACACCGAGCACGGCGACGCGATGCACTCGGCGCTGCGCGTCCTGCGCCTCGACGGCAGCGCGGTCGCCGAGCTCGACGACACCAAGGGCGGCACCGAGGAACTGGGCCTGGAGGTCCTCGGCTTCGCCCCGGTGACGGGTGACGCGCGGCTGCTCATCGGGCATCAGCGGCGCGGCCGCTGGGAGCCGCTGGTGTGGGACGTGGCGACGGGGGAGGAGACGGACCTCGCGCTGGAGCTGCCGGGTGACGTCAGCGCGGAGTGGTATCCGGACGGGACAGGGCTGCTGATCGCCCACAGCTTCGAGGCCCGCAGCGAGCTGTTCCGCTACGACCTGGCGCGGCGCGAGCTGGTGCGCGTCCCGACCCCGCCCGGGTCCGTGTCGGGGGCTACGGCCCGCCCGGACGGCAGCGTGGAGTACCTGTGGTCGTCGGCGGCGGAGCCGTCGGCGGTGCGCTCGACGACGGGGCGGGTGGTGCTGGATCCGCCCGGCCTGAAGTCCCCCGGCTCGGTCGCGGTGGAGGACGTGTGGGTGGAGGGCCCGGGCGGCCGCATCCACGCGCTGGTGCAGCGGCCGGCCGGCGCCGAGGGCCCGCTGCCGACCGTGTTCGACATCCACGGCGGCCCGACCTGGCACGACAGCGACTCCTTCGCGGCCGGCCCGGCGGCCTGGGTGGACCACGGGTACGCGGTGGTGCGGGTCAACTACCGCGGCTCGACGGGCTACGGGCGCGCGTGGACGGACGCGCTCAAGCACCGGGTCGGCCTGATCGAGCTGGAGGACATCGCGGCGGTCCGGGAATGGGCGGTGACGTCCGGCCTGGCCGACCCGTCCCGGCTGATCCTGACCGGCGGTTCCTGGGGCGGCTATCTCACCCTGCTCGGCCTCGGCACCCAGCCGGACGCGTGGACGCTGGGCATCGCGGCGGTCCCGGTCGCCGACTACGTCACCGCGTACCACGACGAGATGGAGGCGCTGAAGGCCATGGACCGCACCCTCCTCGGCGGCACCCCCGAGGAGGTCCCGGAGCGCTTCGAGGCGTCGTCCCCGCTGACCTACGTCGACCAGGTGAAGGCCCCGGTCTACATCTCGGCGGGCGTGAACGACCCGCGCTGCCCGATCCGCCAGGTCGACAACTACGTGAAGCGCCTGGAGGCGCGCGGCGCGGTCCACGAGGTGTACCGGTACGACGCGGGGCACGGTTCGCTGGTGGTGGACGAGCGGATCAAGCAGGTGAGACTGGAACTGGACTTCGCGGAGCGGCACTTGGCGGGTGGGGTCCCGAGGTAGGACGGATACGGTCGTGCGGCGGCGCGCAGTTGTTGCCTCGTCGCACGAACGCCCGGCGCGGGGGAGGTCCGGAGGATGAGGCGTGCGGTGGTCCCGGCCGTGGTGGCGGCCGTGGTGCTGATGAGCGGCTGCGGCGAGGACGTGCCCGGCTGCGGCTGGGAGAACAGGCCGAAGAGCTTCCCGGTCGAGGGCGAGAAGCGGCAGGTGCGGATCCGGCCCAGCGAGCGTCATCCCGGGCTGGCCGGACGGGAGGTGACGGCCGCGCTGCCCCCGCGTCCCGACCGGGACGCCGGCCCCACCGCGCAGGCGCTGTACGACCTCCGGCAGAAGACGCTCGACATGGTGGGCGAACTGGGCGAGGTCGGGCCCGGCCGGTGCGAGGGCGGCGAGCTCGCCCTCGAGGTGGGGGCCACCACGCGCTGCACCGTCACCTACGAGGACGTCGAGGTGCCCTGGCAGGTGAAGATCACCAACGCCGTCCCGCAGGGCCTGGGCGCGCCTTACGGGATCGACTACCAGTACACCGCCCAGCCGTTGAGAACCGTGGTGCTCGCCCAGGAGGTCTACGACTGGTTCGCCTGGGAGGCCGGGAAGAACGGGCCGGACAGCCTCTCGGCCCCGAAGGAGCCGCGCTGCGACAGGCTCCCGGAGATGTTCACCGCCGAGCCCGGCCGGGACACCGGCTACTACTGCCAGAGCCTCAGTTACTCGTGCACCGACGGTGACTACGACTTCGAGTGGAGCGACGTCGCGATCCGTGTCGACGAGGAGGGGTCGGTGAGGATCGGCGGCGGTTCGTAGCAGGGCGGCCCACGCCGGTTCACAGCAGGGCGGATCACGGCACGCTACGCGCCCTCGCGCTCCCGTGACCGTCTGCCCAGGAGTTCCGCCAACCCCCGGCGGGTCGCCGCCAGGACCACGCGGTCCTCCTTCTGCAGGACGTATGAGTCGGGCAGGTCCCACACCCAGCCCGACGCGCCGCCCGCCCGGCCGTCCTCGTAGGCCTCCTCGACGGCGGGTTCCTCACGGCGCTCGGCGCGGGAGCCCCGGTCCAGGGCCAGGACACGCCAGGCGCCCGGCCGGAAGGCCTGGCCGACGGTCCTGTCCTCCAGCTGCGGCTGGCCGGCCACCTCGACCGCCGCGAACAGCAGCACGCGGCGTTCGACGGGGATCGCGCCGAGGATCTGGCGGCCCATCATCGCCCCGGCGAAGGCGGGCGCGGCGAGGTGCGTCACGCTGCGGCTGCGGGTCAGGGCGTGCGGGTGCGCGGCGCGCAGGGTGCGGTAGACGGCGGTGGCGAAGTCGTCGTCGTACAGACGCAGGACCACCCGTAGGTCGGGGCGGACGGAGCGGGCGTACAGGGCGGCCTCGAGGTTCGTGGTGTCCGCGCTGGTCACCGCCAGCAGCGCGTGCGCCCGGTGGATCTTGGCCGCCTCCAGGACGCCTTCCTGGGTGACGTCGCCGAGCACCACCGGCACCCGCAGGCGCCGCGCGGTCGCCATCCCGCGGGCCTCGGGGTCGGACTCGACGCACACCACGGGGATGTGCAGTTCCCGCAGCCGGGTCAGCACCCGGGTGCCGATCTTGCCGAGGCCGAGCAGGACGACATGGCCGCCGAGGCCGCGCGGCGGTTTGCGCAGGGCGGAGGCGGTGCGGAAGGTGCCGAGGGCCTCCAGTACGGCGGCCAGCAGCACGGGGAGCAGCAGCAGTCCGGTCAGTCCGGACAGGAGCTGGAGGATCTGGCGGGCCAGGGGCTGGTGGAGTGCGGGTTCGTTGATGGCGAAGAGGTCGAGGAGGGTCATGTAGGTGGCGTACAGCGGGTGTTCGCCGGTCACCACCGTCAGCGCGACGGCGAGTGCCGCGACACAGCCCACGAGTCCGGCCAGCGACCAGCGCAGCCGCCGGGAGAACAGCGAGGCGAAGGACGGTACGGCGCCGCGTCCCGACGGCAGGGACGGCCCCGCGTAGGACACCTGCTCCAGGACGACGGTGCCACGGCCGCTCGCCTCCTGGACGGCCTCCGCGTCCGGCAGCAGCAGCGGCCCGTGCTCGCCGCTGCCCTCCGAACCGTCGGCGCCGGCCGGGTCGTTGCTGGTCGTGGACAGCAGCGCGAGCGTGGTCAGCCCGGCCCCGGGCGACTGCCCGGGGCGCAGGGGCGGGCGTTCGACCGCGCGCAGCAGCAGGCCGTCCGTCTGGACCACCTTGGTGGTGCCGACGACGGCCGTCGCGGCCAGTGCGGGAGCGGCGGTGTCGGCGTCCGACAGCACGGTCGTGGAGGCGTCCAGACCGGCCTCCCCCGCGCCGGTCGCCAACGCGGCCGCCTGGTCGAGGAGTTCCTCGATGTGCTGGCCCAGCCGGCGGTTGTACAGGCGCAGGACGAGCCGCAGGCGGGGTTGAGGCGGCGGGCGGTGAGGGCGGCGCGGATGTTGGTCTCGTCGTCGTCGTAGACGAGGGCGAGCGCGGCGGCCCGTGCGACACCGGCGTCGGCGAGGGCGGCTTCGGTGGCCTCGCCGGCCTCCACCACCCGGACGTTCCCGGCGGGTTCGCCTCCGCCGGTGCCGGTGCCGGTGCCGGTGCCTGTGCCCGTGCTGGTCCCGCCGGTCCCGCCGTTCGCGCGACTGACGGCCGCGGTCACCGCACCGAGCAGCGCCGCCGACGCGGCCCGGGCCCGGCCCACCACGGGTGGCCGTACCGTGCGCTCGGCGGGCGGCACGACGAGCGTGACCTGTTCGCCGTACACCCCGCGCAACTCGGCGGCCAGCCGGTGCGCCAGCCCGTCGTCGCCGCACACGACCATGTGCGCGGCCGTGTCACTGCCCGGCCGCTGACTCGGAACGCTCCCCACGAGGGGAAAGACTGCCTCATAGTGACGGGTGGTTCCACCGGCGGCCCGCCGTGCCCGAACCTCCCCCGAACCTCCTCGACTGAACACTCCCGCCCGGCCGCCCGTACCGGAGGGGAGGGAAACCAGCGCCCTACCGCACCACCGGAGGTACCTCGCCCGTGGCGATCACCAAAGCGGCCCCGCAGAAGACCGAGGGGGCCGGGCCGGAGACCGAGCGAGCCGGGCAGGAGGGCCGGCACCTCGACTCCCCGCTCCTCCTCACCATGCTCATGGTCGTCCTGGTGCTGCTCCAGAGCCCGATCCGCCGGGCGCTGTCCGCACCGGTCATGCAGAGCTGGACGACGGTGTTCGTCGCGGTGATGGTGCAGGCGCTGCCCTTCCTGGTGCTGGGCGTGCTGCTCTCGGCGGCCATCGCGGTGTTCGTGCCGCCGTCCTTCTTCGCTCGCGCCCTGCCCGGCCGCCCCGCGCTCGCCGTCCCGGTCGCCTCGGCGGCGGGCGCGGTGCTGCCCGGCTGTGAGTGTGCGTCGGTGCCGGTGGCCGGGGCGCTGGTCCGGCGCGGGGTGACGCCCGCCGCGGCGCTGGCGTTCCTGCTGTCCGCCCCCGCGATCAACCCGATCGTGCTGACGGCGACGGCCGTCGCCTTCCCCGGAAACCCGGAGATGGTCCTCGCCCGACTGGTCGCGAGTCTCCTGGTGGCCTGCGCGATGGGCTGGCTGTGGCTGCGCCTCGGCCGCTCCGACTGGCTGAAGCCGCCCTCCCACCCGTCCCACGACGGGCAGGGCAAGGGCGAGGCGTTCTGGAACTCCGTCCGGCACGACGTGATGCACGCCGGCGGCTTCCTGGTGGTCGGCGCGATGGCGGCGGCGACCCTCAAGGCGGTCACCCCCGAGAGCTGGCTGCGTGCCGCGGCGGACAACCCGGTGCTGTCGGTCCTCGCCCTCGCGGTCCTCGCGGTGGTGCTGTCGATCTGCTCGGAGGCGGACGCGTTCGTGGCGGCGTCGCTGTCCCAGTTCTCGCTCACGGCCCGGCTCACCTTCCTCGTCGTCGGCCCGATGATCGACCTCAAACTCTTCGCGATGCAGGCGGGCACCTTCGGCCGTTCCTTCGCCCTGCGCTTCGCCCCGGCCACCTTCACGCTCGCCGTGGCGGTGTCGGTCCTGACCGGATGGGTGATCCTGTGAACCGCCAGGCGCAGTCGGCAGTCCTGTTCCTGCTCGGCGCGTCCCTGCTGCACGCGGGCAGCACGGACCTCTATCTGCGCTACGTCAAACAGGGTCTGCGCCCGTTGGTGCTGGCGGCGGGCGCGGTACTGGTCGCGGCGGCGGTGGCGACGCTCTGGTACGAGCGGAAGCAGGCGCGACGGCACAAGCGGGGCGGGGAGGAGCCGGGCCACGCCCACTCCGAATCCCGGGCCCACTCAGACCTCCCGGCCCACACCCACCCCGAACCCCGAGTCGCCCGGCTCCTCGTCCTCCCCCTCCTCGCCCTGATCCTCGTCGCCCCGCCCGCCCTCGGCTCCTACAGCGCCACCCGCACCGGTACGGCCCTCCAGGAGCCCCTCGCCTACCCCGACCTCCCGGCCGCCGACCCCCTGCCGCTCAGCGTCGTCGACTACGCGGGCCGTGCCGTCTACGACCACGGCCGCACCCTGCGGGGCCGCCACGTCCGGCTCACCGGCTTCCTGGCCCTGGACCGCGACGGCACTCCCTACCTCGTCCGCATGGCCCTCAACTGCTGCGCCGCCGACGCCCAGCCGGTCAAGGTCGCCCTCACCGGCCAGGTCCCACCGGTCCTCCAACCGGACACCTGGCTCCGGGTCACCGGCACCTACACCCCGCGCCGCGCCGAGGACCCGGTCAACGGCGGCCCGATCCCGTTCATCGAGGTCACGGAGGCCGAGCCGGTGCCGGAGCCGACGGATCCGTACGACGAGAGCTGGAACAGCTGACGAGGACACTCTCTTGCCGCCCCCGGGGACGCCCCCTACCCTGAATCTGATGGACCGTCAGATTCGGGAGGCGTGGCGTGGCCAGTACCGAGAGCGGCACCAAGGACCTGCCCAGGGTCATCAGCGTGGACGATCACGTGATCGAGCCCGCGCACCTCTTCGAGACCTGGCTCCCGGCCAAGTACCGGGACCGGGGTCCGAAGCCCCTCACCGCCGGGATCGGGGAACTCGCCTACGTCGGCGGGAAGTACCGGTTCACCACGGACCCGGACGGTCAGATCACCGACTGGTGGGAGTACGAGGGGGACCTCTTCCCGTACAAGCGCATCATCGCGGCCGTCGGGTTCTCCCGGGACGAGATGACGCTCGACGGGATCACGCGTGAGCAGATGCGGCGCGGCTGCTGGGATCCGAAGGCGCGGCTGGCGGACATGGACGTCAACCATGTCGAGGCCTCGCTCTGCTTCCCGACCTTCCCGCGCTTTTGCGGGCAGACCTTCGCCGAGGCCAAGGACAAGGAGGTCGGGCTGGCCTGTGTGCGGGCCTACAACGACTGGATGGTCGAGGAGTGGTGCGGCGACAGCGGCGGCCGGCTGATCCCGCTGTGTCTGATCCCCCTGTGGGACATCGACCTCGCGGTGGCGGAGATCCACCGCAACGCGGCGCGCGGGGTGCGGGCGGTGACGTTCAGCGAGATCCCCACCTATCTCGGGCTGCCGTCGATCCACTCCGGCTACTGGGACCCGTTCTTCGCGGCCTGCGAGGAGACCGGCACGGTCGTCAACATGCACATCGGCAGCAGCTCGCAGATGCCGGCCGCCTCACCCGACGCCCCACCCGCCGTCCAGGCGTCCCTGTCCTTCAACAACGCCATGGCGTCGATGATGGACTTCCTGTTCTCCGGGGTGCTCGTGAAGTTCCCCCGGCTGAAACTCGCCTACAGCGAAGGCCAGATGGGCTGGATCCCGTACGCCCTGGAGCGCGCGGACGACGTCTGGGAGGAGCACCGGGCCTGGGGCGGCGTGAAGGACCTGATCCCGGAACCGCCGTCGACGTACTACTACCGGCAGATCTTCTGCTGCTTCTTCCGCGACAAGCACGGGATCGAGGCGATCGAGACGGTCGGCGTGGACAACGCGACCTTCGAGACGGACTATCCGCACGTCGACTCGACCTGGCCGGAGACCAAGCGGGTGGCCGAGGAGCACGTCGGCGGGCTCTCCGACGAGGTGGCCTACAAGCTGCTGCGCGGGAACGCGATCCGGATGCTCGACCTGCCCTTCGACCAGGGGCGTTGAGGAGGGCCTGGAGGAGCCCTCAGCGGGTGGCGGGCGGGCAGCGCCACCCGAAGGAGGTCAGCGCCCGGGCCCTCGCCTCCACCACGGCCATCCGGGCGCGTCGCTCCGCCGGGTCGACGTGGGCCGGCTGCCCGGTCATCTGGCCGTCCCACTTGCGGTAGAGCAGGCCCGCCTCCGCCGAGAACCAGCCCCGGCTCACGGAGTTCAGCGCGAGCAGCAGACCGGTGTCCTCGGAGGCGGGCAGGGCCATCCAGCCGCCGAGGGCGAGCAGCAGGTCGCGGCGGACGCACAGGGTCGCCGGATGGACCGGTGCGCGGAAGTCGTTCGCCGTCCAGAAGTCCAGGACGGCGCCCGGTTCGACCGGCCCGTCGTCGGGGTCGCCGGGGAAACCCACCGTCGAGCCGTCCGGCAGGAGGTCCAGGACCCGGGAGGTGGTCCAGCCGACGGCGGGGTCGGCCTCCAGGACCGCGAGGTCGCGGGCGAGCGCGCCCGGGGTCAGCTGGTCGTCGGCGTCCAGGATCTTCACGTACTCGCCCTCGGTGTGCGCGAGCGCGATGGTGCGCGCCACGCCCGGGCCCCCGGGACGGCCCTGACGGAAGGTCACCCGCGTGTCGTCGGGGACGTAGGGGCGCACCGCGTCCGTCTGCCCGTCCTCCTGGATCACCCACTGCCACTCCCAGCCCGCCGGCAGCCGCTGTTCGCGCAGCGACTTGTGGGCGTCGGGCAGGAACACCGCCGACGGGCCGTGGACAGCGGTCACTACGGTGATGCGCCGGGTCACGAACGCGCTCACCACCTTTCCAGGGACGTGGTGAACAGCAGCTCGGCGCGGTCGCCGGGCAGCGTGACCTCGGAGAGGTCCACGACGCGGTCCGTGATGTCGTACGACGTCTTGCGCAGCAGGATCACCGACGTCCCCGGCGGCAGCTCCAGCTCCCGCCTCTCGCGCGGCGTCGGCGGGCGCGCGGTGACCCGTTCCTCGACCCGGCCCACCTCGATGCCGACCGTGTACAGCTGGTTCTGGGTGCCGCCCGGCCAGGGCTCGTTGGCGTCGTCCAGCAGCTCGGGGTTGGCGGCGATCATCTCCCGCACCAGATAGGACGTCACCAGGCTGAACGGGGCGCTCTCGGCTGCGCACCGCGTCCGGTAGGTGCGCTCCAGCAGCACGATGCCCTCCGGTACGCCGAAGACGGCCGCGAGTCGCGGGGGCGCGGGGACCTCGCGGTAGCGGGCGTGGAAGACGAGGTCCCCGACCCGCAGGCCCGAGTCGTGTTCCGTGGCCCCGGTCGCGGCCCGCGTGGTGAGGGGGCGGCGGGCCCGGTCCTTCTCCCACTGGTGCCGGTGGTTGTCGCGGAGCAGCGCACTGCGGGGGCTGCGCAGTTCGTCCGTGATCACTTCGTACGCCTTCGGCACTGGCGGTCACCGGCTTGTTGTCCGGGGTCGGACAGGATCAGCGTACGACTCCCCACGGCCGCCCACGACTCCTGGCCGGGGGCATGAGAAGGCCCGATCGCTGGCGACGGGGGATGCACCAGCGATCGGGCTGCACCCACAGTAACAAGGCTGCCTGCCTCACGGGAGCCGCCTGATCCGCTGTGAGGAGGGGTTGTGATCGGGATCACGGAAACCGCTGTCCGCCGAGCCCCTGTCGTATCACAGCGTCCCGGCCTGGTCACGCGCCGTGCGGGGCTATTCGGCGCACGGCGGCTCGTACGACAGCCGGGGCAGGTACTCGTGCCACTTCTCCCGGGTCAGCACGCCCTCTGTCGTCCCGCAGACACGGCGGACCGCCTGATCGACGTCCAGGTTCCACAGCCGGACGGTGTCCGTGCCGCTGGAGACGCCGAGCATGTGGCTCGTGGGACTGAACGACAAGAAGTTGCCCGTCTTGGCGTTGGGGCTCATCGCCTGCCCGATGGGCGAGGCACCGGACGGGTCGGCGACGTTCCACAGCCGGACCGTGTTGTCGTTGCCGCCACTGGCCAGATAGCGCCCGCCCTTGCTGAACGTCAGGGAGACGACCGCCTCGGTGTGCCCGCTGAGCGGGTCGCCGTGCGGGGCCGCCGCGCTCGGGTCGGTGACGTCCCACAGCCGTACGGTGTCGTCGTCGCTGCTGCTGGCCAGCGTGTGGCCGTCCGGGCTGTAGGCGAGCGCGTTGACCGGCCCGGTGTGACCGGTGAGCGGGGTGCCGAGCAGGGTGGGACGGCGGGGGTCGGTCACCTTCCACAGCCGGATCGTGGCGTCCGCGCTGCCACTGGCGAGGGTGCGGCCGTCCGGGCTGAAGGCGAGCGAGTTGATGTAGCCGCCGTGCCCGGTGACGGGCGGGCCGAGCGGCACGACATGGGCGGGGTCGCTGACGTCCCACAGCCGGATGGTGCGCTCGTCGTAGGCGGTGGCCAGGGTGCGCCCGTCCGGGCTGTACGCCAGCGCGTCGGGGCCCATGAAACGGGTGCGCAACGTGATCGGGGAGTCGTAGGGAGCCGGGTGGGCGGGGTCGGCGACGTTCCACAGCCGCACGCTCTGCTCGCCCGTGGTCACCGCGAGCGTCTTGCCGTCGGGCGAGAACACCTGGGAGCGCTGACCGGTGTCCCCGGGCAGGAACGGCTTGCTCAGCGCCACCGGCCGGGCCGGATGCCGTACGTCCCACAGCCGGATCCGTCCGTCGCGCGCGGCCGTCGCGAGCACCTTGCCGTCCGGGCGGAACGCCCCGTTGCCGCCGATCATGTCCGACGTCGGGATCGACCACAGCCGCACCTTGCTGTCGCCGCTGCCGGTGGCCAGAGTGTGGCCGTCGGGGCTGAACCCGAGTGCGTACATCTCCCCGCTGGCGCCCGCGAGGGGCTCGCCGACCTGCGAGGGGTACGCGCGGTCGCTGACGTTCCACAGGCTCGCGGTGCTGTCGGCACTGGCGGCGGCGAGCATCGTGCCGGCCGGGTTGAAGGCCACCGACCAGATCGGTCCGGTGTGCCCGGTCAGCGGGGCGCCGAGTTGGCTGCCGTGGCGCGGGTCGGTCACGTCCCAGAGCCGGATCGTGTCGTCCGCGCTGCCGCTGGCGAGGGTGCGGCCGTCCGGGCTGAACGCGACGGAGTGCACCAGGGCGGTGTGTCCGGTCAGCGTGGAAAGCGCCTGCGGCCGGCCCGGTTCGGACACGTCCCAGAGCCGGATCGTCTTGTCGTCGCCCCCGGCCGCCAGCGTGTCACCGTCCGGGCTGAACGCCACGGACCGCACGGCGGCCTCCGCGCCGGTCAGCGTGGCGAGCGCCTTCGGCCGCCGCGGATCGGCCACGTCCCACAGGCGTACGGTGCGGTCTTCGCTGACGGAGGCGAGCGTACGGCCGTCCGGGCTGAAGGCGACCAGGTAGATCGTGCCGTCGTGCCCGGTCAGGGGTGAGGCGAGGGGCCGCGGCCGGCTCGGGTCCCGCACGTCCCACAGCCGTACCGTGCCGTCGTCCGAGGCGCTGGCCAGGGTACGGCCGTCCGGGCTGAAGACGGCGCTGCTCACCCAGCTCCTGTGCCCGGCCAGCGGCTTGCCCAGCGGCTGGGGGCGTTCCGGGTCGGACACGTCCCACAGCCGTACGGTCCGGTCGTAGCTGGCGGTGGCCAGGAGCTTGCCGTTCGGACTGAACGTGGTCAGGTACACGGCTCCGGTGTGGCCGAGCAGGGGTGTGGCCAGCGGCGCGTTCACGATCGAGATCAGCCGGCTGGTGGCGTCCTCGTCGTCCGGGCGCAGCCGGTGGGCGACCAGGTCGAGCTGGGCGGACAACGACGGGTCGGTGTACTGGAACCGGTCGGCCTCGGCGAGGACCTGCGCGAACATGGCGTCGTCCCGCTGCTGCCAGGCGACCACCGCCGCACCCACGGCCAGCATCGCCAACGCGACGAGCGCCGCGACCGCGCTGCGCATGATCCACACCGTGCGCCGGCGCAACCGGACCGAGGCGGCGAGGAACTCCACCGCGCTCCGGGTCAGGAAGATGTCCCCGGCCGAGCGCGCCCAGCCGTGGGCCTGCTCCAGCCGGGACCCCCGGTACAGCAGCGACGAGTCGCGGTTCGAGCCCTCCCAGGCCCGGCCGTCCTCCTCCAGCCGCTGGCGCAGCAGGTTGCCCTGCCGGTCCTCGTCGATCCAGTCCCGCAGCCGGGGCCAGGCGTGCAGCAGCGCCTCGTGGGTGATCTCCACGGTCTCCGCGTCCAGCGTCACCAGCCGGGCCCGCACCAGCGCCTCGAGGGACTCCTCAGTCTTGCCGGGGTCCGTCGACTCCGCCGCCAGCTGCCGACGCGTCCCGCGCCGCCGGGTCGCCTGGGTGTCCTCGCCGAGCCGGACCAGCCGGAGCAGCAGCAGCCGCGCCGCGGTCCGGGCCGCCGGGTCGAGGCCGGACCAGGCGCGCTCGGCGGTGGCGGCGACGGCACCCTGGATCCCGCCGGCCGCGCGATACCCGGCCAGCGTCAGCCGCCCGGCCTTGCGCCGCTGCCAGGTGGCGAGCAGCGCGTGCGACAGCAGCGGCAGCACCCCCGCGTCATGCGTCCCGCGCGGCCCGTCGGCGCTCACCTCCCGCACGATCAGCTCCGCCAGTCCCGGCTCCAGCTCCAGCCCGACCGCCTTCGCCGGCCCGGTCACCGCCTCCCGCAGTTCCGGCGTGGTCAGCGGGCCGAGGACCATGTGCCGGTGCTGCAAGGCGTCTGCCAGCTCGGCGTGGGCCAGGCACTGCTCGTAGAAGTCGGCACGGATGCCGAGGACGACGAGGACGGGCGGGAGGTCGCCGGGCTCAGCGGGGGTGCAGGCGGCGTGGAGGAGCTGGATGAAGGTACGGCGGTCGGCTTCGTCGGGGCAGAGGGTGAAGGTCTCCTCGAACTGGTCGACGATCAGGACCGGCGGGGTGGCCGGAGCGGTGGCGGGGGAGGCCTCGCGCCGGGCCCAGGCGAGGACGGCCGTGCGGGTGGCGTGCGCGAGGTCGGGGGCGTCGGCGCGGGTCTCGTACGTCCCGTGGAGGCCGCCCGGCCCCTCGGGACCGCTCGCGGCGTCCGGCTCGCCCGACTCCCCGGCGCCCCCTGAGCCCTCCGACGCTCTCGGCCCGGAGGTGGAGACGACCTCCGCGAGTTCCGGTACGCGGCGGGTCAGTTCGCCCAGCGGATCGGCGCCCGGCACCAGCTGCACCACCGGGCCGGCCGGGCCGCCGTTCTCCCGGCCCAGCGCGCCGTTCCGCAGGGCGGGTACCAGACCGGCGTTCAGCAGGGAGGACTTCCCGGCGCCCGAGGCGCCGACGAGCATCACGAGGCCGCCGGACTTCTCCACGGCACGGAGCTGGGCGACCAGGGTGTCGGTGCTGCGCTCCCGGCCGAAGAACCAGCGGGCGTCCTCCTGCCGGTACGAGGCCAGCCCCCGATACGGACACACCCCGCCCGCCACGGCAGAGGCCTCGACCGGGGTCTGCTCCTCGTCTTCCCCGGACGTCGCCCGCTCCCACAGGCGCTGCCACTGGCCCAGGTCGTACAGTCCGGCGGAGACGGGCGCCGGCCGGGCGCGGCGGGCCTGCGGGATCAGGACCTGCAGGACGGCCGACAGCGCGGCGAACTGCGCGGGCACGTTCCTGGCCCGCCGCCAGTCACTGATCCGCTGCGCGGACACCCGTACGGGTCGCCCCCGCTCGTCCATCCGCTGAAGTCGGACGACCGCCTCGGCCACGCTCTTGAGGGGAGGGTTGCCGGCCTCCTTGTACAGCAGCGCAAGCCGTTCCGCGAAGGCTGTGCGCGCCGCCGAGTCGGAACTCAAGGCCTCCACTCCTTACTCCGCCGCACCTGGACATCCGGACCGGAAAACTCACTTTATACGGCTGACCTGCGGTAAGAGTGGCCTCCGGAGACCGGATGCTCCTCCTGCCAGCCCTTCACTGGCAGGATCACGACGGCAGTGCGCACCTCCCGCGCGTCACCCAGGCAGGCCACCAGCCCAGAGCCCGGAGAGACCACTCATGGCGCCGCATGTTCTCGGACACCTTCCGCGGGTTCACCTTCCGCAACCGTCACCCGCACCCGGCGCCGCCCGAGTCCCGCTCGATCCGCGCTGACCCGTCCGCACGGGACAGCACGGATCGACACCTCGCCGCCGTCCGGCACCGGTCCCCACGAGGGGAGGGACCGGTGCCGGACGACGCGGTAAGCCCGCCAGAGGTTGTCTCCCGCGCCGCCTAGCCGCCCGGCAGCGATGCCGCGAGCTGTTTCCACGCCGTGTGCGCGTCGGTTCCGACGATTCCGAAGTGTGTGATCGGCGCGACGCAGCGCCCGTGCGCGCCGTCCAGCTCGATCGCCGAGGTGACGTGCTGAGCGAGGCCACCTTTTACGCACCTTTTCCTCCTCCGTCAAGTCCCGAGCCTTCGGAACATGACCCAGCTCCGGAATTCCGGCTTCATTGAAGTGCGGGCCTCACCGGAAACACCGCAAAGAGACCGAGGCCCCGGGGCGCGAGAAAAGCGCCTTTCACTTCACGAGGAGAAAACCATGAACCGCATTACCCGCAAGCGTGACGGCGTCGTTGGCAAGCGAGCCCTGGGCCTGGCAACCCTGACCGCATCCGCCGTAGTGATCGGCGGCGCCGTGATCCTCCCGGCCAGCGCGGCATCGGCGACCACGATGCCCGACACGGGCGTGACAAAGACCCTGGAGCAGAAGGGTAAGGGCAAGGACAAGCACAAGGGGAAGGGCAAGAAGGACAAGAAGAAGGACAAGAAGAAGTACTGCTGGGACAAGAAGTACTACAAGGAGCACTTCAAGGAGGACAAGGACGGGAAGTACTCGTGCTGGTGGAAGGAAATCAAGTTCTACTGGGACGACCACCACGACTGCTTCTACGCGATGAAGGACGGCCACCCCCGTTACTTCGTCGAGAGTCACAACAAGGGCAACTTCTTCGTCCAGAACAACATCAACATCATCAACATCAATATCAACATCAACAACAACAACCAGTTCAAGGACGAGAAGAAGGTCGAGGAGATGGAGAAGGAGGACAAGAAGGACGAGGACAAGAAGGACGAGGACAAGAACAAGGACGAGGAGAACAAGGAGGACGAGAACAAGGAGGACGAGAACAAGGAGGACGAGAACAAGGAGGACGAGAACAAGGAGGAGGAGCCGGCGGAGGAGGCCCCGGCTGAGGAGGAGCCGGCTGACGAGGCCCCGGCGGAGGACGAGCCGGCTGACGAGGCCCCGGCGGAGGACGCCCCCGCTGAGGACGAGCCCGCCGACGAAGCCCCCGTGGAGGAGGAGCCCGCGGAGGACGCCCCGGCTGACGAGGCCCCGGCGGAGGACGCCCCGGTCGAGGAGGCCCCGGCGGAGGACGCCCCGGTCGACGAGGCCCCGGTCGAGGAGGCCCCGGCTGACGACGCCCCGGCCGACGACGCCCCGGTGGACGAGGCCCCGGTCGAGGACGCCCCGGCCGTGGACGCCCCGGTCGCCTGAGGCGCGGTGCGATCCATCCTCTCCCAGGCGGTGGGGTGAAGGTCCTCCAGGACCTTCACCCCACCGCTGTTTCAGCCCGTCGGCACGCCGGTCGCGCGCTTCGGAAGGGCCCTCGGGGGAACTCGTCGACCGAACGACGTACGAGTGATCAGGCACGACACCGTATGAGCGCCGTGCGCGGAAGGAGAGGCACCATGCCGGCTGGATCGAGCTCCAAGCGGGAGCGCCAGTACGAACATGTCAAGAAGAGCGCCCAGGACCGCGGGGAGTCCACGAAGCGGGCCAAGGAGATCGCCGCACGCACGGTCAACAAGGAACGCGCCAGGTCGGGCGAGTCGAAGTCCGCGAGCAAGACCTCGATCCGTGACCCGAAGTCGGCGTCCCAGCGCGGTGGCCAGCGCTCGCACAGCGGCTCGCAGGGACCGACCAAGGACCAGCTGTACCAGGAGGCCAAGAAGCGTGACATCCAGGGCAGGTCCTCGATGAGCAAGAAGCAGTTGGAGAACGCGCTCGGCCGCTGATGGGCTGCGGGCAACAGAAGGGCCGGTCCAGAAACCACTCAGGGGCCTGATCCATTCACTGGATCAGGCCCCTGACCTGGTACTTCACTGTCGGGGTGGCGGGATTTGAACCCACGACCTCTTCGTCCCGAACGAAGCGCGCTGCCAAGCTGCGCTACACCCCGATGTCACTGCTTGTCGCGGCGACGTCGTTTACTTTAGCCCACCGGTGGCTGGAGACGAAATCCGGTTTTGGCGCGGTGGCGCAGGCGGTGGCGGAGTGGGTTGGGGCGGGCGTGGTCGAGGGCCACGAGGAGGATGGCCAGGGCGTAGCTGGTGAGGCCGATGAGGAGGGCGTTCGCCAGGATGCTGCGGTAGCCGTGGTGGGCCACGTCGAGGAAGGGGTAGAGGTAGCGGCCCGGCGTGCCGGGGAGGAGCAGTTCGCCGCGGACCAGGGTGAACGTCAGGTAGGTGAGCGGGTAGATCATCCAGGTCGCCGCCGGACGGAGGTGCAGTCGGCCCGGGGCCGTCAGGAGCAGCCAGTCCAGCAGGGCCGCGATGGGCGTCGCCGTGTGCAGGACCTGGGTCGTGATCGCGTGCCAGCCCGTGGGGCCGGCGGCCTCGCCGGTGAGGACGCCGGACAGCATGTAGGGGCTCGCCTCGTTGGCCAGGAGCACGTGGTAGGTGAGGCCCGTGACGATCACGTAGAGCAGCGTGGCGCCCGTCAGCGCGGACGGGAGGGGCCGGCGGGCGGTCCCGGCGCGGCGGGCCGAGAGGGCGAGGACGACGGCCAGCAGGATGTTGCTCTGGATCGCGAAGTGGCTCAAGGTGCGCAGAGGGCTGCCGAGG
Source organism: Streptomyces sp. NPDC008086 (assembly GCF_042957325.1). Classification (NCBI taxonomy): domain Bacteria; kingdom Bacillati; phylum Actinomycetota; class Actinomycetes; order Kitasatosporales; family Streptomycetaceae; genus Streptomyces; species Streptomyces sp. NPDC008086. The sequence goes on along the minus strand of NZ_JBIBIA010000002.1, from coordinate 170,430 downwards.
GCCAGTTCGACCGACACCGCTCCCGCCGCGATCAGGGCGACCAGCAGACGGTACGTGGCGGCCAGGGGGCGGCGTACGGGGGGTACCACCGCCGAGGCGGGGACGTGGGAGGGCAGCAGCACGGGGATGCCCGGTATCGCGGGGAGGTCCGGGATGTCCCTGGGTATCGGGGCGGTCATGCCCTCACGCTAAGCAGGGTGGGCGAAACGGGCGATATGGGTGGTCTGTCTGGGTTAAGGGGGAGGGGGACAGGGTTACGTCCCGTCCCGGGACCGCGTCGGCTCCCCCCGCTCTCCTACTCCCGCCCCACCAACGTCAGCAACGTAGCCTCCGGCGGGCACGCGAACCGGAACGGCGTATAGCGGTTCGTGCCGCAGCCTGCCGAGACGTGCAAGTAGGAGGTACGGCCCTCCGCCGTGTGCGTGGACAGGCCCTTCACCCGGTCCGTGTCCAGGTCGCAGTTGGTGACCAGGGCGCCGTAGAAGGGGATGCAGAGCTGGCCGCCGTGGGTGTGGCCGGCCAGGACCAGGGGGTAGTCGTCGGCCGTGTACGCGTCCAGGACGCGCAGGTACGGCGCGTGCACCACGCCCATCGCGAAGTCCGCGGCGCCGGACGGGCCGCCCGCCACCTGCTGGTAGCGGTCCCTCTTGATGTGCGGGTCGTCCAGGCCGGTGAGCTCCACGGAGACGCCCTCGACCTTGAGCGTCCCCCGCGTGTTCGTCAGATTCAGCCAGCCCGCCGCGTCGAAACCGTCCCGCAGCTCCTCCCACGGGTTGTGGATCGCGCCGACCGCCGGCGGGTTGCCGTTCAGGCCGTGGCGGCCCTGGGTCTTCTCCAGCAGGTAGCGGGCGGGGTTGCGCAGCTTGGGGCCGTAGTAGTCATTGGAACCGAAGACGTACGCGCCCGGGAACTCCATCAACGGACCCAGCGCGTCCAGCACCTCCGGCACACCCTCCGGGTCGGACAGGTTGTCGCCGGTGTTGATCACGAAGTCGGGGCGCAGACCGGCCAGCGAGCGCAGCCAGCGCTGCTTCTTGCGCTGGCCGCCGACCATGTGGATGTCGGAGACCTGGAGCACACGCAGCGGACGCATCCCCGCGGGCAGCACGGGGATCGTTACCCGTCGCAGACGGAAGGAACGGGCCTCGAAACCCGCCGAGTACAGCAGACCGGCGGCGCCAACCGCCGTGATTCCCAGGGGTACTCCGTATCGCGCACGCATACGACCATCGTGTCAGACCGGGGGAGGGCCACGTACCGGGCAGCGTCGGCGCACTCCCCGCACCCCCCTTGAAATCAACGGGCGTTCCGCTCCCCACACCTGCGACAATCACCCCATGACCACGCTCAAGTCGAAGCTTCAGGAAGACCTCAACGCCGCGATCAAGGAGCGCGACGAGCTCCGCTCCTCGACGCTCCGGCTGACGCTCGCCGCGATCACCAAGGAGGAGGTCGCGGGCAAGGAGAAGCGCGAGCTCTCCGACGACGAGGTGCAGAAGGTGATCACCCGCGAGGCGAAGAAGCGCCGTGAGGCGGCCGAGGCGTTCGCGCAGGGTGGGCGTGCCGAGCAGGCCGAGCGGGAGAAGGCGGAGGGCGAGGTCCTCGCCACGTACCTGCCGAAGCAGCTCAGCGACGACGAGCTGAACGACATCGTCGCCCAGGCCGTCGAGGAGGCCAGGGCGGCCGGCGCCGAGGGCCCGCGGGCCATGGGTGCCGTCATGAAGATCGTGAACCCGAAGGTCGCCGGGCTCGCCGAGGGTGGCCGGGTCGCCGCGGCCGTCAAGAAGCTGCTCGCGGGCTGACGCTCAGGTAGCGGGCTTGGCGGGCCATCCGCCAACGGCCCATCCGCCCGGCGGGCCATCGGCCAGCGGCCCATCCGCCGAGCGGTCCCGCGGAAACGGCAGCGGCCCCTGCCCCCTTCGTTCGTACGAGGGGGACAGGGGCCGTTTTCCATGTCACCCCGGCCGTCGGGCCGGGCGGACCGGGCGGACCGGGCCGCTTCGCCGGCTCAGCCGCGGCCCCCGTTGCCGTTCCCGTTCGACTGACCCTGCCACCAGCCCTCGGGGATCGAGAAGGTCGGCGTCGGGAAGCTGCCGCCGTCGGCGCCGCCGTTGTTCCCGCCGGTGTCCCCGCCGCCGATCAGACCGCCGATGAGGCCGCCGTCGTCGCCGTTGTTCCCGTCGTCGTTGCCGTTGTCGTCGCCGTCGTCGTCACCCCGGCCCTTGTCCTCGTCGTCCGGGATGTGCACGCGCTTGAAGTTCTCCACGGGCTTGCCGTCGAGGGCGCCGATCATGGCGTCGCGCCAGATCGGGCCGGGGACGCGGCCGCCGTAGACCAGGTCGTTGTACACGCCGCCGATGTAGATGTTGCGCATCTTGACCTTCTGGGTGGCGCTGCCGACCCAGACGGCGCCCGAGAGGTTCGGCGTGTAGCCGACGAACCAGGCGTTGCGGCGCTCGTCCGTCGTACCGGTCTTGCCGGCGCTGTCGCGGTCGGTGAGACCGGCCTCCTTGCCGGTACCGGAGTCGACCACGCCCTGGAGCAGGTTGTTGATGGTGTCCGCGGTCTGCTCGGACATGGCGCGCGAGCAGGTCGACTTCGGGACCTCCAGGGACTTCTGCTGGCCGCCGACCTTCTGCGAGATCGACTCGATGGCGATCGGCGTGCAGTACATGCCCCGGGAGGCGAAGGCGGCGTACGCGCTCGCCATGGTCAGCGGGGAGAGGCCCACCGAGCCGAGGGTGATGGCGGGGGTTTCCGGGAGCTTGTCCCCGTTGCCCTGCCGGACCTGCAGCTTGTCGGTGATGTTGACCACCGGGCACAGGCCGATGTCGGCGACCATCTGCACGAAGTAGGTGTTGACCGACAGCTCCATCGCCTTCTTCAGACGGTAGGGGCCGCGCTCCGACTCGCTCTCGTTCTCCACCGGCTCGCCCTTCAGGTTCGTCCACGGCGAGCTGTCACACCTCTGGACGGGGCTCGGGTACTCCATCTGGTACGGCGACGAGTACTCCTGCGTCGGCGGCCGGCCCTCCTCCAGCGCGGCCGCCGCGACGAACGGCTTGAACGTCGAACCGGTCGGGAAGCCGAAGTTCGAGCCGCCGTACGCCTTGTCGACGGAGTAGTTGAGCTCGGTCTCGTTCTTGCCGAAGCCGTACGGCTTCGACTGGCCCATGCCGAGGATCTTGCCGGTGCCGGGCTCGACCAGGGTGGTCGCGGCGGCGACCTTGTCGTCCTGGTAGACGTGCTCCTTGAGCGAGGCCTGGACCGATTCCTGGGACTGCGGGTCGAGGGTCGTCGTGATGGTCAGGCCGCCCTGGTTCCAGATCTTGGCGCGGGCCTCGCGGTTCTTGCCGAAGACCGGGTCGCCGAGGAAGACCTGCTCGACGTACTTGCAGAAGAAACTGGCGCCCTTGACCGCGGTGATGCAGCCGTTCTTGGGCTTGCTGACCTTCAGGCCCAGCGGCGCGTCCTTGGCCTTGTCCGCCTCCGCCTGGGAGACGTCGCCGAGGTCGGCCATGCGCTGCAGGACGATGTTGCGCCGCTTGGTGGCCTCGGCCTCGTCGTTGACCGGGTCGTAGCGGCTGGGCGACTGGACGATGCCGGCGAGCAGCGCGGCTTCCTGCAGCTTGAGGGCCTTGGCGGACTTGGAGAAGTAGCGCTGGGCGGCGGCCTCGACGCCGTACGCCTGCTGTCCGAAGAACGTGATGTTCAGGTAGTTCTCGAGGATCTTCTTCTTGCCGAGCTCCTCCTCGACCTGGATCGCGTACTTCAGCTCCTTGATCTTGCGGCCGAGGGTCTGCTGGGTGGCCTGCTGGACCTTCGTCGCGTCGTCGCCGGCCTCCTCGACGAAGACGTTCTTCACGTACTGCTGCGTCAGCGTCGAAGCGCCCTCACTGACCCCGCCGCTCTGCGCGTTGCGGTTGAGGGCACGGAGGATGCCCTTCAGGTCGACCGCGCCGTGCTGGTAGAAGCGGGCGTCCTCGATCGCGACGATCGCCTTCTGCATGTACGGCGAGATGTCCTTGAGGTCGACCACCGTACGGTCGCGTGAGTAGACCGTGGCGAGCGTGCCGCCCTTGGCGTCGAGGATCGTGGTGCGCTGGCTCAGCGGTGGCGTCTTGAGGTTGGCCGGCAGTTCGTCGAAACTCTCGACCGAACCCTTGGCCGCGAGTCCCAGCGCGCCTACGGCGGGCAGTGCGATACCGGCCAGCACGGCTCCCGCGAGCACACTGACACCGAGGAACTTGGCGGCCTGTTGCGTTGGCGACAGACCACCGCCCGAGCGCTTCTTTGGCATGGGGGCAGCCTAAACCGTAGAGATGAGCGAACCGAGGGCCGACCGTGCGCGGGCAGAGCTCCCTCATGGATGCAGCCCATTCGCCGGACAGGCGTGCAGGCCTTGGCCTAAGCTGCTCTCAACTGTCACAGCAGTGCGGCCACGTATCAATACGTCCGGCGACCCCGAATCGTTGCGGAGGTTCCCCACTTTTTTGGTGGGCGCGTGTCCGAATCCGCCTTGTGTGTCATCCGGCGTCCGTTGTGACTCAACAGAACTGTCCCGGTTTGCCGGGAAGGTCATGTATGTCGCCAGCTCACTCCCCCGGGTGATCTGCCGCTTACGCATAGTCCGTTCGGGCCATTCAAGATTGGGCCCGAAGGGGGTGTTGCGCTGTGCCCACCTTCCGTAACGTCCTCAACTGGCGGCGGTGAATATGCCGCTGCCGCCGTGGGGGAGCCTCGATTCGGGAGAGGACGGCGCCGGTATGGGCTGGGTAGTCGACTGGAGTGCGCAGGCGGCCTGCCGCACTACCGATCCGGATGAACTGTTCGTTCAGGGAGCAGCGCAGAACAGGGCCAAGGCGGTGTGCACCGGCTGCCCGGTGCGCACGGAGTGCCTGGCGGACGCGCTGGACAACCGCGTCGAGTTCGGCGTGTGGGGAGGAATGACGGAGCGCGAGCGCCGCGCACTGCTGCGCAGGCGGCCCACCGTGACCTCCTGGCGCCGGCTGCTGGAGACGGCGCGCACGGAGTACGAGCGGGGGGCGGGCATCCTGCCGCTCGACGACGACGAGGTGTACGAGAACTACGCGGCGGTGAGCTGAGGGGTCAGGACTCCCGGGCCTCCCTGGGCGGGGCCCGCGGGACTCCCTCGGACTCCTTCCGGCCTCAGACGTCGACCTCAGACGTCGATCGCGGTGTCGGGCAGCTCCGGCCGATGGGCCGCGAGCCGGTCGCCGATGTCCCGCAGTCCCGTGAGGTCATGCACATCGCCGGGCAGCGCGGCCACTTCTGCGACGGCCACCTCGGGGTGCAGCGCGGTGAAGCGGTCACGCGTGCGCTGCTCGCGGGAGAGCAGCCGCATCCGCTCGGCGTGCAGCCTCAGCAGGCCTGCGGTGAGTTGGTCGACGGACCGCTCCACATGTGGGGTGACGGACTTCGGCCCGTCGGTGGCCGCGGTGCGCTCGGGGTCCGTGGCGGCGGGGGAGCCTGCGTCGGGAGCCGGTGCCTCGGAAGCGGCCGATTCTGAACTGTCGTACGTGTCGGGGGAGTTACGAAGTCCAGCTTTCCCGCCCTCCTGATCCACAATGCGGGGCTCTTCAAGATTTTCCGCGGCGGCGAGCGCCCGCTCGGCGGACAGCCGGTCGGCGCCGCTGCCGTGGACACGGTTGAGCACCAGACCGGCCAGCGGCATGTCCTCGGCGGCCAGCCGCTCCACGAAGTACGCTGCCTCCCGCAGCGCGTCCCGCTCCGGTGCCGCCACCACCAGGAACGCCGTGCCGGGCGCCTGAAGCAGCTTGTACGTGGCGTCCGCGCGCGTGCGGAAGCCGCCGAACATCGAGTCCATGGCGGCCACGAAGGTCTGTACGTCCTTCAGCAGCTGCCCGCCGAGCAGCTTGCCGAGCGCGCCCGTCATCATCGACATGCCGACGTTCAGGAACTTCATCCCCGCGCGCCCACCCACCTTCGCCGGGGCCAGCAGGACGCGGATCAGCTTGCCGTCCAGGAACGAGCCGAGCCGCTTGGGCGCGTCCAGGAAGTCCAGCGCCGAGCGGGACGGGGGCGTGTCGACGACGATCAGGTCCCACTCGTCCTTGGCCCGCAGCTGGCCCAGCTTCTCCATCGCCATGTACTCCTGCGTGCCCGCGAAGCCCGCCGAGAGCGACTGGTAGAAGGGGTTGCCCAGGATCGCGGCCGCCCGCTCGCCGTCCGCGTGCGCCTCGACGATCTCGTCGAAGGTGCGCTTCATGTCGAGCATCATCGCGTGCAGCTCGCCGTCACCCTCGACGCCCTTCACCCGGCGCGGGGTGTTGTCCAGCGAGTCGATGCCCATGGACTGGGCGAGGCGACGGGCCGGGTCGATGGTCAGCACGACGACCTTGCGCCCGCGCTCGGCCGCCCGCAGCCCCAGCGCCGCCGCGGTCGTGGTCTTGCCGACGCCGCCCGAGCCGCAGCACACCACGATGCGGGTCTCCGGGTCGTCGAGCAGCGGGTCGAGGTCGAGGACGCGCGAGGGGGAGAGGTGCGGGGCGTGGTGGCGGGTCGCGTCCTGCGCCTTGGCCGCTTCCGGACGACTCATGACATCCCCTGCTTCCGACGTACCGCGTACGGCTCCCGACTTGTGAACGGACTCATGTGAGGCCCTGTTCCCGCAGCTCGCCCGCGAGTTCGTACAGGCCCGCCAGGTCCATGCCCTCGGCGAGCAGCGGCAGTTCGTGCACCGGCAGCCCCAACTCCGTCAGGACCGCCCGCTGCTCGTGCTCCAGCGTGTACCGCTCGGCGTACTCGTCGGCCTGGGTCAGTAGCGGGTCCACCAGCCGCTCCGCGTTCCCGCCGCGCCGCGCTCCGCCGAGCCCCGCCGAGGACAGCGACTTGGCGACGGCGGCGCGCGGCACACTGCGTACGAGTTCCAGATCGGCCGCGTCCAACACCTCCGGCCGGACCATGTTCACGATGATCCGGCCCACCGGCAGCCGCGCCGACCGCAGCTCGGCGATCCCGTCCGCGGTCTCCTGGACGGGCATCTCCTCCAGCAGCGTCACCAGGTGCACGGCCGTCTCGGACGACTTCAGCACCCGCATCACGGCCTGCGCCTGATTGTGTATCGGCCCGATCCTGGCGAGGCCGGCGACCTCGTCGTTGACGTTCAGGAAGCGGGTGATGCGGCCGGTGGGCGGCGCGTCCATGACGACGTAGTCGTAGACGAACCGGCCGGCCTTGTCCTTCCTGCGCACGGCCTCACAGGCTTTTCCGGTGAGGAGTACGTCACGCAGGCCCGGGGCGATGGTGGTGGCGAAGTCGATGGCGCCGAGCTTCTTCAGGGCCCGGCCCGCACCGCCCATCTTGTAGAACATCTGGAGGTAGTCCAGAAGGGCCAGTTCGGGGTCGATGGCGAGGGCGTACACCTCCCCGCCCCCTGGAGCGACGGCGATCTTCCGCTCCTCGTAAGGCAGCGCCTCTGTCTCGAAGAGCTGCGCGATGCCCTGCCTGCCCTCGACCTCGACGAGAAGCGTCCGCTTCCCCTCCGTGGCGAGGGCGAGCGCGAGCGCGGCGGCGACCGTGGTCTTTCCGGTCCCGCCCTTGCCGCTGACGACCTGGAGCCTGCTCACGTCTTCGAGCCTAACCAGTCGCGGCACGAGTCACGCGGCAGCCTGTGGATAACTTGGACGTGGTCGGCCGCATGGCCCCCCGCGGGCAACGGATAAAGTCGGCCACATGACCAAGTGGGAATACGCAACCGTGCCGCTGCTCGTCCACGCCACGAAGCAGATTCTGGACACCTGGGGCGAGGACGGCTGGGAGCTCGTCCAGGTCGTGCCCGGGCCGAACAACCCCGAGCAGCTCGTGGCCTACCTGAAGCGGGAGAAGCAGGCGTGAGCGCCGTCGAGGCGAAGCTCGCCGAGCTGGGCCTGACGCTTCCGGAGGTCGTCCCTCCGCTGGCCGCGTACCAGCCGGCCGTGCGGTCGGGCGTGTACGTGTACACCGCCGGGCAGCTGCCGATGGTGGAGGGCAAGCTTCCGGTCATCGGCAAGGTGGGCGCCGAGGTCACCGCCGAGGAGGCCAAGGACCTTGCCCGGATCTGCGCCCTCAACGCCCTCGCCGCCGTGAAGTCGGTGGCGGGCGACCTTGACCGCATCGCGCGCGTGGTGAAGGTCGTGGGCTTCGTGGCGTCGGCCTCCGACTTCACGGGGCAGCCGGGTGTCCTCAACGGCGCCAGCGAGCTCCTCGCGGAGGTCCTCGGCGACAAGGGCGTGCACGCGCGCAGCGCGGTGGGCGTCGCCGTGCTGCCGTTGGACGCGCCGGTGGAGGTCGAGGTCCAGGTGGAGCTGACGGGGGCGTAGGCCCTCGGCAGTGCGGTCGTCTGGTGCCGGTCGTCTGGTGCCGACGGCCGCAGTCGTGTCTGACCGGCGCTAGATGAGCCCGTGTTCCTCCAGGTAGTCCAGCTGCGCCCGGACCGACAGCTCCGCCGCCGGCCACAGGGAGCGGTCCACGTCCGCGTACACGTGGGCGACCACATCGGCCGGTGAGCCGTAACCGTCCTCCACGGCCGTCTCGACCTGGGCAAGGCGGTGGGCGCGGTGGGCGAGGTAGAACTCGACGGCGCCCTGGGCGTCCTCCAGGACGGGGCCGTGGCCCGGCAGGACGGTGTGGACGCCGTCGTCGACCGTGAGGGACCTGAGCCGCCGCAGCGAGTCCAGGTAGTCGCCGAGGCGGCCGTCGGGATGCGCCACGACCGTCGTGCCGCGGCCCAGGATCGTGTCACCGGTGACCACGGCGCGGTCCGCCGGGACGTGGAAGCAGAGCGAGTCGGCGGTGTGGCCGGGCGTCGGTACGACGCGTAGTTCCAGTCCGCCGACGCCGATCACGTCCCCGGCGGCCAGTCCCTCGTCGCCGAGGCGCAGCGCCGGGTCGAGGGCACGCACGCGTGTGCCGGTCAGTTCGGCGAAGCGTACGGCGCCCTCGGCATGGTCCGGGTGGCCGTGGGTGAGCAGGGTGAGGGCGATGCGCTTGCCGGCCTGCTCGGCCGTCGCGACGACGTTGCGCAGGTGACCCTCGTCCAGCGGGCCGGGGTCGACGACCACCGCCAGGTCCGAGTCCGGCTCGGACAGGAGCCAGGTGTTGGTGCCGTCCAGGGTCATCGCGGAGGGGTTGGGGGCGAGGACGTTGACGGCGCGGGGGGTGGCCGGGCCGGAGAGGACCGCGCCTCGCGGCTGGCCGGGGAGGGCTGCTGCGTCCGTCATGCCGGGGCTCCGTCGGTCGGGATGTGCTTGGTGAACTCGTCGTGGCCGGGCCAGGAGAGCACGATCTCGCCGTCCTCCAGGCGGGCCTGGGCCAGGACGGGGGTGAGGTCGCGGGCGGGGGCGGCCGCGAGGGCCTGGGCTGCGCTGTCGTACGGGGTCAGCTGACGGAGCGTCGCGATGGTGGGCGGCATCATCAGCAGCTCGCCCTTGTCGTACGAGGCGGCGGCGTCCGCGGGGCGGATCCACACCGTGCGGTCGGCCTCCGTGGAGGCGTTGCGGGTGCGCTGGCCCTTCGGGAGGGTGGCGACGAAGAACCACGTGTCGTAGCGGCGGGGTTCGAACTCCGGGGTGATCCAGCGGGTCCAGGCGCCCAGGAGGTCCGAGCGCAGCGCCAGGCCGCGGCGGTCCAGGAACTCGGCGAACGACAGGTCGCGGGTGACGAGGGCGGCGCGGTCCGCCTCCCAGTCCTCGCCGGTGGTGTCGCCCACGACGGAGTCGGGGGTGGGGCCGGCCAGCAGGACCCCTGCCTCCTCGTACGTCTCGCGCACGGCCGCGCAGACGATCGCCTGGGCTGTGGCCTCGTCGACGCCCAGCCGTTCCGACCACCACGCGCGCGTGGGGCCCGCCCAGCGGATCGGGTGCTCGTCGCGCGGGTCCACGCCGCCGCCGGGGTAGGCGTAGGCGCCGGCCGCGAAGGCCATGCTCGCTCGGCGGCGCAGCATGTGGACCGCGGGGCCGGGGGCGGTGGTGGTGCCGGGGTCGGCGTCCTTGAGCAGCATGACTGTGGCCGCTCGTTTCGGGGCTACGGGGGTGAGGCTTCCGTCCGCCAGTGCGCGGATGCGGTCCGGCCATTCCGGTGGGTACCACTGCCCGTTTGCCATGGGCGGAGGCTATCTCGTGGTGCGTGGATGTTCGAGGGGTGGTCTGGGTGTGCGGGTGGTGGGGGCGGGGTGCCTGCGGCGGCCCGTTGCGGTTCGGTGGGGGTTCAGGTAGCGCCTTGGGTGCGGAGAGGGGTCGGGGACGTGCCGGGGGGTGTCCGTCCTCGGTCGGGCGGATCGGTTGTCTTGAGAAGTGCTGTGCGTTGATGCCCGCCGCTGCGGGCGGACACCCCCCGGCAGGTCCCTTGCCGCCGTACGCGGCTGGCGCGCCGTGGGGGTGGCCCGCTCGACAGACAGAAGCGGGGCCCCGCCTCTTGGTGAGGTGGGGCCCCCGGGGGGTGATTGTGGCTAGCGTGAGCGCTTGGCCAGGCGTTCTACGTCGAGGAGGATCACCGCGCGGGCCTCCAGGCGGAGCCAGCCGCGCTGGGCGAAGTCCGCCAGGGCCTTGTTGACCGTCTCGCGGGAGGCGCCGACCAGCTGGGCCAGCTCTTCCTGGGTGAGGTCGTGGACCACGTGGATGCCCTCTTCGGACTGCACGCCGAAGCGGCGGGAGAGGTCCAGGAGTGCGCGGGCCACGCGGCCGGGGACGTCCGAGAAGACGAGGTCGGACATCGCGTCGTTGGTGCGGCGCAGCCGGCGGGCCACGGCGCGCAGGAGGGCGGTGGCCACCTCGGGGCGGGCGTTCAGCCAGGGCTGGAGGTCGCCGTGGCCGAGGCCGAGCAGCTTGACCTCGGTCAGCGCGGTGGCGGTCGCCGTGCGCGGGCCCGGGTCGAACAGGGACAGCTCGCCGATGAGCTCTCCGGGGCCGACGACGGCGAGCATGTTCTCGCGGCCGTCGGGAGACGTGCGGTGGAGCTTGACCTTGCCCTCGGTGACCACGTAGAGCCGGTCGCCGGGGTCGCCCTCGTGGAACAGAGAGTCGCCACGGGCGAGGGTCACCTCACTCATGGAGGCGCGCAGTTCCGCGGACTGCTCGTCGTCGAGAGCCGCGAAGAGCGGATTGCGCCGCAGAGGGTCGTCCACGAGTTCTCTCCTTGTCGACCTGCTCAGGGGATCTTTCCCCTGCGTACCAGGGGACCGTGCTCCCCATTTTGCCGGACGGTCCAAACAGTGTGATCTGTCACAAGGATGCCGCACACATGTCCCGAGGTAAGCGGCAGGGGTCCAATTGGGGGCCGATCTTCAGGGTCCGGGGCGGATGTCAGTGTCGGGCTTTAGGCTGGCCGAGTGTCCAAATCGCCGGTGAGAGCACAGGCCAAGGGGGCTGGGCGGGTGGTTGTACGTCGGGATTCCGCTGTGGGCGAACAGGACCCTGGTGGTGGCAGGAAAGGGACGAAAGCGGCGAAGAGTGAGGTCGGTGCGGTGGCTGCTGGTGGCGGGAAATCGGCGGTGAAGAAGGCGAGTGCGAAGAAGGCGATCAAGAAGAAGCCCGTCATCGCGCCGGAGAAGGCCGCCGTCGCGGTGAAGGGCGCGTCTGCCGTCAAGACCGTCGCCGCCAAGCCTCCTGCGGGTGAGTCCCGCACCGCCCTCGTCAGACGTGCCCGGCGGATCAATCGCGAGCTCGCCGAGGTCTATCCGTACGCCCACCCCGAACTGGACTTCGACAACTCGTTCCAGCTGCTGGTCGCCACGGTGCTGTCCGCGCAGACCACCGATCTGCGGGTCAACCAGACGACCCCGGCGCTCTTCGCCAAGTACCCGACCCCCGAGGACCTGGCCGTCGCCGATCCGGAGGAGGTCGAGGAGATCCTCCGTCCGTGCGGTTTCTTCCGGGCCAAGACCAAGTCGGTCATGGGGCTGTCGAAGGCGCTGGTCGAGAACCACGGCGGCGAGGTTCCGGGGCGGCTGGAGGACCTGGTCAAGCTGCCCGGCGTCGGGCGCAAGACGGCCTTCGTCGTGCTCGGCAACGCCTTCGGCCGGCCCGGGATCACCGTGGACACGCACTTCCAGCGGCTCGTGCGGCGCTGGCAGTGGACCGCGCAGACGGACCCCGACAAGATCGAGGCCGAGATCGGCGCCCTGTTCCCGAAGGGCGACTGGACGGACCTCTCGCACCATGTGATCTGGCACGGCCGCCGTATCTGCCACGCCCGCAAGCCCGCCTGCGGCGCCTGCCCCATCGCGCCGCTCTGCCCGGCGTACGGCGAGGGCGAGACGGACCCGGAGAAGGCGAAGAAGCTCCTCAAGTACGAGAAGGGCGGCTTCCCCGGGCAGCGGCTGAATCCGCCGAAGTCCTACCTGGACGCGGGTGGCAAGGCGGCCCCGCCGCTGGGGGCCGGATGATCGCAGCGGCCGGGGCGGAACGATCCAGAGGGCGTCGGGCGTTGGGCTGGGCAGGACGACGGGGGTGGCGATGACGCGGGCGAGTGGGACGCAGGACGGGCCGGTGATGCTGAGCAAGGACGGGCTCCCGGACTGGCTGAACCCGGTGGTGCGGGTGGTCGAGACGGTCGAGCCGGTGCAGCTGAGCCGGTTCCTGCCGCCGGCGGACGGCGCGGGGCGGCAGTCCGCCGTACTGGTCCTTTTCGGTGAGGGTGCCTACGGTCCCGAGCTGCTGCTGATGGAGCGGGCCAGTTCGCTGCGTTCCCATGCCGGTCAGCCGTCGTTCCCGGGGGGTGCCCTCGACCCCGAGGACGGCGATCCGCAGGGCGACGGGCCGTTGCGGGCCGCGCTGCGGGAGGCCGAGGAGGAGACCGGGCTCGATCCGAGCGGCGTCCAGCTCTTCGGCGTCCTGCCGAAGCTGTACATCCCGGTCAGCGGCTTCGTCGTGTCGCCCGTGCTGGGCTGGTGGCGCGAGCCGAGCCCGGTCGACGTCGTCGATCCGAACGAGACGGCGCGCGTGTTCACCGTCCCCGTGGCGGATCTCACGAACCCGGACAACCGCGCCACGACGGTCCACCCCAGCGGCCATCGAGGCCCGGCATTTCTGGTCGAATCGGCGCTCGTGTGGGGCTTTACCGCCGGGATCATCGACCGTCTGCTCCATTTCTCGGGCTGGGAGCGGCCCTGGGACCGGGGGAAGCAGGTCCCGCTCGACTGGCGGTCATGACAGGGTGTCTGCCGTGAATGTGCTGGACATCCTGCTGCTGGTCGCCGCCGTGTGGTTCGCGATCGTGGGCTACCGCCAGGGCTTCGTCGTCGGCATCCTGTCGGTGATCGGCTTTCTGGGCGGCGGCCTCGTGGCCGTGTACCTCCTCCCGGTCATCTGGGACGCGTTGACCGACAACGCCGAGGTGAGCACGACCGCCGCCGTGGTCGCTGTCGTGGTGGTCATCGTCTGTGCGTCGGTCGGTCAGGCGCTGACCACCCATCTCGGCAACAAGCTGCGCCGGTACATCACCTGGTCCCCGGCCCGCGCCCTGGACGCCACCGGCGGCGCCCTCGTCAACGTCGTCGCGATGCTCCTCGTCGCCTGGCTGATCGGCTCCGCCCTCGCGGGGACGACGCTGCCGACGCTCGGCAAGGAGGTCCGTAACTCCAAGGTGCTGCTCGGCGTCTCGCGGGCGCTGCCCGACCAGGCCGACACCTGGTTCGCGGACTTCTCCTCCGTGCTCGCGCAGAACGGTTTCCCGCAGGTCTTCAGCCCGTTCGCGAGCGAGCCGATCAACGAGGTCCAGCCGCCCGACCCGGCCCTGGCCAACAGCCCGGTGGCCACCCGCGCCCAGCGATCCATCGTCAAGGTCATGGGTACGGCGCCGAGTTGCGGCAAGGTCCTGGAGGGCACCGGCTTCGTCTTCGCCGACCGTCGCGTCATGACCAACGCGCATGTCGTCGGCGGCGTCGACGAACCCACCGTCCAGATCGGCGGCGAGGGCAGGAAGTACGACGCGACCGTCGTCCTCTACGACTGGGAGCGCGACATCGCCGTGCTCGACGTCCCGGACATGCGCGCGCCCGCCCTGCAGTTCACGGCCACCGACGCCGAGAGCGGCGACGGCGCGATCATCGCGGGCTTCCCGGAGAACGGGGCGTACGACGTACGGGCCGCGCGGGTGCGTGGGCGGCTGCCGGCCAACGGGCCGGACATCTACCACCGCGGCACCGTGCGCCGCGACGTGTACTCGCTGTACGCGACCGTCCGCCAGGGCAACTCCGGCGGCCCGCTGCTCACGCCCGAGGGCAAGGTGTACGGCGTGGTCTTCGCCAAGTCCCTCGACGACGCCAACACCGGCTACGCGCTCACCGCGGACGAGATCCAGGAGGACATCGTCAAGGGGCGTACCGCCAACCAGCAGGTGGACAGCGACAGCTGCGCGCTCTGACGGTCGGTCGAGCTCAGCCGCGCGGGTGGCGTAGCCGTACCGAGACCCAGCGGGCCCGGCGGCGCAGGATGCGCGGAATGCCCACCCGGAGGTCCGAGCCCGGCATCTGCGGGGCGCTGCCTCGCTGGTGGGAGCTCAGGCCTCCGGCCGAGCGTCGATTGCGTGCTGCGTCACTGTAGTCGTGCGTCCAGCCCATACCCCGACGTCTGCCCCCGCCCCAAGGTCGATAACCGCCCCCACGGCCCCCAATTGGCCTATGCGCCGGGCAATTGGCTGTTCGTAGGACACGTGTTCAGATCCGGATACCGGGCGCATCGGCGCGGTCACCGATCGGGTTCGGGGTCTTTCAGCCAGTTGATCAGTTCGGTGGAGAAAGCGACCGGGTCTTCCTCGTGCGGGAAGTGCCCGAGCCCGTCGAACAGGCGCCAGCGGTACGGCGCTTCGACGTACTCGCCCGAACCGGCCGCGCTGCGGGTGCGCATCACGGGGTCGAGTGACCCGTGCAGATGGAGGGTCGGCACGCGCACCGGCCGCTTCATGCGGCGGTTGAACTGGATGCCGTCGGGACGGGCCAGCGAGCGGACCATCCAGCGGTACGGCTCGATGGAGCAGTGCGCCGTCGACGGGATGCAGATCGCACGGCGGTACGTCTCCACCGCCTCGTCGTCGGGCAGGCGGGGGCCGGACCAGTCCCGGATCAGCCGGGCGACGAGCGCGCCGCCGTCGGCGGTCAGCTGCCGTTCGGGGATCCAGGGGCGCTGGAACCCCCAGATGTAGGAACTCGCACTCGTCTGCTTGACGTCCGAGAGCATCGCCGAACGCCAGCGCCGGGGGTGCGGCATGGACGCGACCGCGAGGCGCCGTACCAGCTTGGGGCGCATCACGGCCGCCGTCCACGCCAGGTATCCGCCCAGGTCGTGGCCGACCAGGGCCGCGTCGGGCTCGCCGAGTGAGCGGATCACTCCGGTGATGTCGAGCGCGAGGTTGGCGGGGTCGTAACCGCGGGGCGTCCGGTCGCTGCCGCCGACGCCCCTGAGGTCCATCGCCACGGCCCGGAACCCGGCGTCGGAGAGGGCGACGAGCTGGTGCCGCCAGGTCCACCAGAACTGGGGGAAGCCGTGCAGGAGCAGCACCAGGGGGCCGTCGCCCATCTCCGCGATGTGGAAGCGCGCACCGTTGGCGGCCACGTCCCGGTGGGTCACCTCTTTCCCGCCGGGGACGTCCAGTCGTACGGCCGAGGCAGGTTGCGCCGAGGGGGTGGCGGGATCCGTCATGAGGACGAGCGTGCCACAGCCTCGATGGCCGCGGGCGCCCGGTCCTCCAGCTCCGGAGCCGTCGCCGGGGCCGGACGCGGGTGCGGCTTGGCGTTCTGCAGGACGCCGGCCGTCTCCTTCATCGAGGCGGCGACCTTCTGCGGGCCCTTGCTCTTCTTGGCCTTCTTCGCGAACGCGACCCCGATCAGCGCGAGGACGACGGCGACGAGGACGTTCGCCGCGAAGGACAGCACGAAGCAGATCGCGAGGTTCCAGTCGCTCCAGGTCCTGATCCCGTACGCGAGGGCGAAGTTCAGCATCGGCAGGGAGAACAGCAGCACCGCGCCGGCCGCCGTGAACGCACCGCCGCTCGTCGCGCCGCGCTTGACGTCCTGCTTGAGCTGAGCCTTCGCCAGTGCGATCTCGTCGTGCACCAGCGCCGACATCTCGGTCGTCGCCGACGCGAACAGCTGGCCGATGCTGCGTTCGGCGCCGACCGGGCTGCCGTCGGGTGCGCTCATCGCGGTCTCCCTCGTAGATACGGTTCCGTCTTCTGCCTGACTGCGTACGGTTCCGTCTTTGTACCGTCCCGTCAGATCATGCCCGACGATGCTCCTCCTCGCCTGCCCCGCCCGCCACTTCGGCAAGCCTGTGGCGTGCGGCGGCCTTCTCCTCGGCGATACGGCGGTGCTCGGCGGCCTTGCGCTCGTGGATGGCGGCCATCCGCAGGTGGTACTCCGGCTCGTCCTCCTCGTAGATGTCCGGAATGCCGTCCGCGTCCTCGTCGCGCTCCTCGGCCTCCCACAGCCGGCGGTACTTGGCGTTCCGTATCTTCAGCAGCACCGTCGCCAGCAACGCCGCGGTGAGCGAGCCCACGAGGACGGCCGCCTTGACCTCGTCGGTCAGCGCCGCGTCGCCCGCGAAGGCGAGCTCGCCGATGAGCAGCGAGACGGTGAAGCCGATGCCGGCGAGGGTCGCGACGGCGAACACGTCCGCCCACTCCAGGTCGTCGCTGAGCGATGCCCTGGTGAAACGTGCCGTCAGCCAGGTGCCGCCGAAGATGCCGACCGTCTTTCCGACGACCAGGCCGAGGACCACGCCGAGCGTCTCCGGCTGGGTGAAGACATCGCCGATCGCGCCGCCGGAGACGACCACACCGGCGCTGAACAGCGCGAACAGCGGCACGGCCAGCCCCGCCGACAGGGGGCGTACGAGATGCTCGATGTGCTCGCCGGGCGAGCGCTCCTCGTCCTCGCGCCGGGTGCAGCGCAGCATCAGGCCCATCGCGACACCCGCGATGGTGGCGTGGACGCCGCTGTTGTACATCAGCGCCCAGATGACCAGGGCGAGCGGGACGTACACGTACCACCCGTGTACGCCCTTCCTCAGCAGCAGCCAGAAGACCGCGAGGCCGGCGACGGCGCCGCCCAGCGCGGCGAAGTCGATCTGTGAGGTGAAGAAGATCGCGATGATCAGGATCGCGAAGAGGTCGTCGACGACGGCGAGGGTGAGCAGGAAGGCACGCAGGGCGCTCGGCAGGGAGGTGCCGATGACGGCGAGCACGGCGAGCGCGAAGGCGATGTCCGTGGCGGTCGGGACCGCCCAGCCGGCCGAGGAGCCGTGGCCGGTGGCATTGGTCAGGGTGTAGACGAGCGCGGGTACGGCCATGCCGCACAGGGCGGCCACGACCGGCAGTGCGGCCGCCTTGGGGTCCTTGAGGTCGCCGGCGACCAGCTCGCGCTTGAGTTCGATCCCGGCGACGAAGAAGAAGATCGCGAGGAGTCCGTCGGCGGCCCAGTGCTCGACGGAGAGGCTCAGGCCGAGGGCCTCGGGGCCGAGGTGGTAGTGGCTGACGCTCTCGTAGCTGTCGTGCAGTGCGGGGACGTTCGCCCAGACCAGCGCGGTGATCGCGGCGACGAGCAGCAGCACACCGCCGACGGTCTCGGTGCGCAGCGCCCCCGCGACGAAGTTCCGCTCGGGGAGGGACAGCCGTCCGAAGGCCTTGCGGACGGGGGTGGTGCTGCGGGGCGCGGTCACGGGGGAGACCTCCGGTCGGTGGGCAGGACGGAGCACATGCCGACCAGACTTCCCGGCGCACCTGAGATCGAGATTGCTTTGGTTAGCTTACCTAAGGGTGCGCCGTGGTGCACCCGTCGAGCCTCTTGAGGTCCACGGTACGTACGCGAAGGGCACCCGGCGCGCTTGTCGCCGGGTGCCCTCGGTGGCCGTACTCAGTCGTCAGCCGTCGTCGGCTTCGAGCCCTGCTCAGTCCTCGCTGGGCGCGGCGGGGAGCTTGGCCTGGATGAGGTCCATGACGGTCGAGTCGGTCAGCGTCGTCACGTCGCCGAGCTGGCGGTTCTCGGCGACGTCGCGCAGGAGACGGCGCATGATCTTGCCGGAGCGGGTCTTCGGCAGCTCGGCAACCGGCAGGATCCGCTTCGGCTTGGCGATCGGGCCGAGGGTGGCGCCGACGTGGCCTCGCAGGTCGGCGATGAGGTTCTCGTCCTCGGCGTTCGCCGTGCCGCGCAGGATGACGAACGCGACGATGGCCTGCCCGGTCGTCTCGTCGGCGGCACCGACGACCGCCGCCTCGGCGACGGACGGGTGGGAGACCAGGGCGGACTCGACCTCAGTGGTGGAGATGTTGTGGCCCGAGACGAGCATGACGTCGTCGACGCGGCCCAGCAGCCAGATGTCGCCGTCGTCGTCCTTCTTCGCCCCGTCACCGGCGAAGTACTTGCCCTCGAACCGCGACCAGTACGTGTCGATGAACCGCTGGTCGTCGCCCCAGATGGTGCGCAGCATCGACGGCCACGGCTCGGTCAGGACCAGGTAGCCGCCACCGCCGTTCGGGACCTCGTTCGCCTCGTCGTCGACGACGGTCGCGGAGATGCCGGGCAGCGGGGTCTGCGCGGAACCGGGCTTGGTCGCGGTGACACCCGGCAGCGGCGTGATCATCATCGCGCCGGTCTCGGTCTGCCACCACGTGTCCACGACCGGCGTGACGTCGGCGCCGATGTGCTTGCGGTACCAGATCCACGCCTCGGGGTTGATCGGCTCGCCCACCGAGCCCAGCACCCTCAGGCTGCTGAGGTCGAACTTCGCGGGGATGTCGTCGCCCCACTTCATGAACGTACGGATGGCGGTCGGCGCCGTGTACAGGATCGTCACCCCGTACTTCTGCACGATCTCCCAGAACCGGCCCTGGTGCGGCGTGTCCGGCGTGCCCTCGTACATCACCTGCGTCGCGCCGTTCGCCAGCGGCCCGTACACGATGTACGAGTGGCCGGTGACCCAGCCGACGTCGGCCGTGCACCAGTAGACGTCGGTCTCCGGCTTGAGGTCGAAGACGGCGTTGTGGGTGTAGGCGGTCTGGGTGAGGTAGCCGCCGGAGGTGTGCAGGATGCCCTTCGGCTTACCCGTCGTCCCGGACGTGTAGAGGATGAACAGCGGCTGCTCGGCGTTGAAGGCCTCGGGGGTGTGCTCGGCCGACTGCCGGTCGACGATCTCGTGCCACCACACGTCGCGGCTGTCGTCCCAGTCGACGTCCTGGCCGGTGCGCCGTACGACGAGCACGTGCTCGACGTTGTCCACCTTGCCGATCGCCTCGTCCACGGCCGGCTTGAGCGCGGACGGCTTGCCGCGCCGGTAACCGCCGTCGGAGGTGATGACGACCTTGGCGTCCGCGTCCTGGATCCGGGTGGCGAGGGCGTCCGCCGAGAAGCCGCCGAAGACGACGGAGTGGGCGGCGCCGATACGGGCGCAGGCCAGCATCGCGACCGCCGTCTCGGGGATCATCGGCATGTAGACGGCGACCCGGTCGCCCTTCTGAACGCCCAGCTCCAGCAGGGCGTTGGCGGCCTTGGAGACCTCGTCCTTGAGCTCGGCGTAGGTGATCGCGCGGCTGTCGCCGGGCTCGCCCTCGAAGTGGATGGCGACGCGGTCGCCGTGCCCGGCCTCCACATGCCGGTCCACGCAGTTGTACGCGACGTTGAGCTCGCCGTCCTTGAACCACTTGGCGAACGGCGGGTTCGACCAGTCCAGTGTCTCCGTCGGCTCCTTGGCCCAGGTCAGCCGACGGGCCTGCTCGGCCCAGAAGCCGAGCCTGTCAGCCTTGGCCTGTTCATACGCCTCCGCGGTGACGTTGGCGTTCGCGGCCAGGTCGGCGGGCGGCGCGAACCTGCGCTCCTCGCGCAACAGGTTGGCCAGGCTTTCGTTGCTCACGACATCTCCCTTTCCCAGGGTGTCCGTTGTGTCCCAGGCCACAGCTCATCAGACCCGGGGGTCCGATGACAAGGGTCGACGGAAAATTGGTTTAGACCTGTCGGCAGGGGTTGGCCCGGGGGTGGCCCGGAGGTGCTTTCGGCGCCGCGGTCATCCGTTCCCACGGACGCCGGATGGACGCGGTTCAGCTCTGTAACCCCTTTCACATTCCATCCCCTGCCAGGCGCGACGCCGCCCGCGCGGCGACAGCGGCCCGGACGGGAACACCGCCCCAAGACGCCGCCACCCAAAAGGCGGGCTGCCAAGGCACGGGCTCCCTGGACACGGGTTCTGAAGACCTGCCCCACGAGAAACGCGGCCCCGCACCGAACGGGGCCGCGCTCACTCTCCCGGCGTCATGCCGACAGATCCGCCACCCCCACATGATCGAACACGTCGTCGTCCCCGCCCTCCTCGGCGAGGAGATACGACTGCGCCTCGCCCACGTGGAAGTACATCCCGTGCAACTCCAGCGCCCCCTCCCGCAGGGCCCGGGCCACCGACTCATGGGCACGCAGATGCTCCAGCTGCTGGACCACGTTGGTCAGACAGAGCTGCTCGACCGCGTCGGCCGGTGCGCGCCCGGCGAGTCTGGCCCACGGCCGGCTCTCGTCGGACAGCCGCTCCAGGCTCGGCTGCGCGTGCCGCAACCACCTTTTGAGCGGGGTCTGCGTGCCGTCCGGCTCGGAGCCGAGCAGTGCCTGCATCGCCCCGCACCCGGAGTGCCCGCACACCGTGATGGACCGCACCTCCAGGACGTCGACCGCGTACTCGATCGCGGCCGCCACCGAGTCGTCCCCGCTCTCCTGGCCGGGCAGCGGCACGAGGTTGCCCACGTTACGCACCACGAACAGGTCACCGGGACCACTGGAGGTGATCATCGAGGTGACCACCCGGGAGTCCGCGCAGGTGAGGAACAACTGGGAGGGCTGCTGTCCCTCGCGCGCCAGCCGCGCCAGCTCACCCCGCACCAGGGGGGCGGTGTTGCGCTGGAACGCGCTGATGCCCCGGGCGAGTTGGTGGCCGCTCGGCCGGCTTCCGTCGGTGAGGCTGGTGCCGCTGCCGCTGCCGCTGCCGCTGCCGCTGCCGCTGCCGCTGCCGCTGCCGCTGCCGCTGCCGCTGCCGCTGCCGCTGCCGCCGGACCCGTCGGCAGAGCCCTCGCCGGGCCGGCCGGGCCCGGTGGGTCCTTCGGTGTCGCCGATCCCGCCGGAGCCTTCGGACGTGTCGAGCTCGCTGGTGTTGTCGGAGGTGCCGGTGGCTGCGGCAGTGTGGGCAGCGCCGCTCAGAGCCCTGGCTTTGCCGGCCGTGGCGGTGCCGTCGGACCCGGTCGCGGACGTGGCCCCGGGGCGACCGTCGCCGGATGCGACGGACTCCGGGATCTCGCACTGGTGATTGCGCCAGGGTGTCCAGGGGTGGCAACGGCAGTCGGCCGCGTCGGCCTTGGCCGTCTCCGCGTCGAGGTGGAGGCCGGCCGGGCCTGTCGGCTCGCCGATCCTGACCCCGGCCCGGCGACCGATCAACTCGACGGTGCCGCCGTGCGCGGTCTGCGTGTTCTGCCAGTCCTGCAGTGACTCGTACGCCGCGTGGTCCATGAACGAACCGTCCAACTCCACGACGGCGTGGGCGCCCTGGGGTACGAGATGCAGGGCCCGGCTGAGCCGTGGCACCGCGAGGAACGTCAACTGCCCTCGTACGCGTACGTGATGGACTCCTTCCTTCTCGTCATGGGTGATCCGGGTGCGGGTGAGGCGGTGCAGGGCGACGGCGACGGCCATGGCGATCCCCAGCGTCACGCCTTCCAGGACGCCGAAGAACACCACGCCGAGGGTCGTGATGGCGTACACCAGCACTTCTCGGTGGCGGGTCACCGTGCGGATGTGGTGCAGGGACACCATCTGGATGCCGACGGCCATCACCAGGGCGGCGAGCGAGGCGAGCGGGATGAGCTCCAGGATCGGGACCATCAGCAGCGCGGCGACTACTACCAGAACGCCGTGCAGCATCGTGGAGTTCCGGCTGACGGCACCGGCTTGCACATTCGCCGAACTGCGCACGGCGACCCCGGCCACGGGCAGCCCGCCGAGCATGCCGGAGACGACGTTGGCGGCGCCCTGGCCGAGCAGCTCGCGGTCCAGGTCGGACCGTCCGACGCGGGCGGACAGCTCGGGTCGGGTGGCGACCAGCTTGTCCACGGCGACCGCGCCGAGCAGCGACTGCACGCTGCACACCAGCGTGATCGTCAGGACGGCGGCGACGAGGCCGAGCACCGGGCCCTCGGGCAACGTGGCCAGCGCGTGGCTGCTCCACGAGGGCAGGTCGACCTTGGGCAGGCTGAGCCCGGCGAGGGACGCGGTGGTGCTGGCTCCGGCGACGGCGACGAGCGGGGCCGGCACCTTGCGCAGGAGCACGCCGGGGCGGCCGGGCAGCCGGGGCCAGACCAGCAGCAGGGCCAGGGTCAGCAGGCTGACCGACAGGGCGGCCGGGTGCACGCCGGCCAGCTGGGTGGGCAGCTCGCGCATGTTGTCCAGGACCGAGCTGTGCGGGGTGCCGCCGAGGACGATGTGCAGTTGGGCCACGGCGATGGTGACGCCGATTCCGGCGAGCATGCCGTGCACGATGGCGGGGCTGACGGCGAGCGCGCCGCGCGCCACGCGTACGAAGCCGAGGCCTAGTTGGGCGATTCCCGCCAGGACGGTGATGGCGCAGGTCGTACGCCATCCGTAGCGGTGGATGAGCTCGGCGGTGACGACCGTGAGGCCGGCGGCGGGGCCGCTGACCTGGAGCGGGGTGCCGCCGAGGTAGCCGACGACGAGTCCTCCGACGGCGGCCGCGACGAGGCCGGCCTGGAGGGGTGCGCCGGTGGCGAGGGCGATGCCCAGGGACAGTGGGAGGGCGATCAGGAAGACCGCGATCGACGCCGACAGATCGGCGCCCTCGATGCGGGGTCGGCGTCGGCGGGGTCGGGCGGGGGGTGGGCTGTGGGGTTCGTGGATGCGCTTCTCTCGACTCGGTTCGTCGGCTCGGGTGGGAACGAAGGCTGACATGGTTTCCCGTCTCCTCCGGGGCAGCGCGGTCGCGGATCTGGTGGTCCCCCGCTCTCGGGCGAGGGGTCGGGTCGCGGCCGTGTGGTCACGGCATGCAGCGGCGGGATGCATCAACAGTCGGTAAACAGACCGTAATGCAGAGTAAAGTGAAGGAATAGTTTTTCCGAGCAAATGGACTAATAAATCCCCCTGAAGGGTGAAGTGGTTGATTAGTCGGCTTGTCGTACTAATTCCTTCTCAGTCCCATGCGACCTTGGCGGCGCTGTCGGCTCCCGAGAGAAGGAAGAAGGTGGACGGAACATGGCCGCCACCCGCAGGAACGCCGCCCCCCGCATGACCGACGCGACACACGGGACCGCCGTGAGGCAAAGGGCCGCCGTGAGGCACAGGTCCGCCGAGACGCGGCGGACCGCCCCCGCGCACAGGATTGCCCCGGCACACCGGATCGCCGCGGGAACCGCGGTCGTCGTGGTCTGTGCCGCTTCGCTCGCCGGCTGCTCGACCGGCGACGATGCCCGGCAGGGGGTGCCCGGGCCGGAGAAGGCGAAGCCGGCGGCACCGGCGCCGCAGAGCGTGGTGCGGTTGATCGGCGACGGATCCACCGCCTACACCGGGGCGCAGCCGCGTCTGCCCAGACCCGAGCGCCTGAAGCCAGGTCAGAAGCCACCGCAGTTCGTGGTGTTCTCGTGGGACGGCGCAGGGGAGGACAGCCAGAAGCTGTTCTCCCATTTTCGTGCGGTCGCCAAGGCGAACAACGCGACGATGACGTACTTCCTCAGCGGCGTGTACATGCTGCCGAACCACAAACGCGATCTGTACCGGCCGCCCCAGCACTCCCCGGGCCGCTCCGACATCGGCTTCAACGACGAGGAGGGCATCGCCGCCACCGTGCGGCAACTGCGCCTCGCGTGGCTCGAGGGCAACGAGATCGGAACGCACTTCAACGGCCATTTCTGCGGCAGCGGCGGCGGAGTCGGCGAATGGTCGGTGGAGGAGTGGAAGGACGAGATCAACCAGGCCAAGAGGTTCGTGAAGACCTGGAAGAGCACCACCGGCATGACGCGGGCGGCCCCGCTGCCGTTCGACTACGACAAGGAACTCATCGGCGCCCGCACCCCCTGCCTCGAGGGCCGGAAGAACTTCATGAAGGCCGCGCGCGAGCTGGGCTTCCGCTATGACTCCAGCGGCGTCAACAACCAGCTGTGGCCCGCGAAGAAGGGGGGCCTGTGGGATCTGTCGATGCAGCTCGTGCCCTTCCCCGGGCACTCCTACGAGCAGCTGACCATGGACTACAACTTCATGGTCAACCAGTCGGGTACCGCGACCCAGGGGGATCCCGACAAGCACGACTTCTGGGGCGACCAGATGCGGGACGGTCTGCTCGCGGGCTTCCGGCGGGCCTACGACGGCAACCGTGCGCCCCTGATCATCGGCAACCACTTCGAGTCCTGGAACGGCGGCACCTACATGCGCGCCGTCGAGGAGGTCGTCGAAGCGGTCTGCAACAAGCCCGACGTGCGCTGCGTGTCCTTCCGCCAGCTCGCCGACTGGTTGGACGCGCAGGACCCGGCGACCTTGAAGAAGCTGCGCACTCTGGACGTCGGCGAGGCCCCGAAGGAGGGATGGGCGTCCTTCCTGTCGGCGAGCCCGGCCCCGGCTCCGAAGGGGGTGCCCGGGGCGCCGGCCGTCAAGCAGTAGGAGTCAGACGGGAGTTGTCGTCCGGGCAGGCGATGGCCCTCTCACCCAGTACGAACCCGGGGTCGATCTGCGCGGCCAGATCGGCCCCGGTGCGCTCGTTTCCCCAGGCCCCGGCGTTCTTCAGGTGGAAGTGCACCATCTGGCGGGTGTAGCGCTCCCAGTCCCGCAGTTCGTACGTCGCGTCCGCGGCCGTGCGCAGCCGGCGCAGGGCGAGCTGGTTGGCGTCCTCCAGGAGCTCGAACCGCGGCGGGCGGCCCTTCTCCATGGCGCGCACCCAGTCCGAGTGCCCGATGGTCACCAGCAGGTCGTCCCCGACCTCGTCGCGCAGGAAGTCGAGGTCGTCCTGGCCCTGCACCTTGTTGCCGACGACCTTCAGGATGACGCCGAAGTCGCGGGCGTACTCCTTGTACTGGCGATAGACGGAGACCCCCTTCCGGGTCGGCTCGGCGACGAGGAACGTGATGTCGAAGCGGGTGAACATGCCGGAGGCGAAGGAGTCCGAACCCGCCGTCATGTCGACCACGACGTACTCGTCGGGGCCGTCCACCAGGTGGTTAAGGAACAGCTCCACCGCTCCCGTCTTGGAGTGGTAGCAGGCGACCCCCAGGTCGGAGTCGGTGAAGGGGCCGGTGACCATCAAACGGACGGCGCCGCCGTCGAGTTCCACCGGCCGGGCGCAGGCGTCGTACACCGGATTGCTCTCGCACACCCGCAGCAGCCGTGACCCCTCGCCGGGCGGCGTCGTCTTGATCATCGTCCGGGCGGAGTCGATCCGCGGATTGGAGCCGCGCAGGTAGTCCTTGATGAGCGACAGCCGCTCGCCCATCGCGGGCAGCGCGGCGGCCTCCGTGTCGTCGAGGCCCAGTGCGGCACCCAGGTGCTGGTTGATGTCGGCGTCGACGGCGACGACCGGCGCGCCGGTGGCCGCGAGGTGGCGGATGAACAGGGAGGACAGGGTGGTCTTGCCGCTGCCGCCCTTTCCGACGAAAGCAATTTTCATGTTCACGAAGCGTAGTCGCGCGGTAGCTGTATGTGGCAGCTGTGCGTGAAGAAGGCCACTCGATCGTGGGGTACGCGCCCAAGGTGCGTACTGTCGTACTCATGAGTACGACAGGCGCGGCCGCCGATCCGCTCGCGGCCCTCGGTTCACTGCCCGGAGTCCCCGAGTCCGTGGAGTCCGTGCGCAAGGCCGTGGACCGGGTGTACGGGCACCGGATCATGCGGCGCCGCAGCAACGAGATCACCGCCGAGGCGGCTCTGCGTGGCGCGCGCGGCTCGGCCGCGCTGTCCGGAGCGGACTGGGCGCTCGAAGAGGTGCGTCGGCGTACCGACTTCAGCGGTGACGACGAGGCGCGCGTCATGGGCGCGTCCCTGCGGCTGACAGCCGAGGCGGGCCAACTGCTGTCCATCTGGCGGCAGTCGCCCCTGCGGGTGCTGGCTCGGCTGCACCTGGTGGCGGCGGCCGGCAAGGACGACCAGGTCGGACGGCCGCGCCAGGAGGGTGAGCCGGTCGCCGAGCCGCTGGTCGAGCTGCCGCTGCCGAGCGCGGCGGAGGTGCACGGTCGGCTGGAGGGGCTGTCCGAGCTGATCATCGCCGGCGGTTCGGCGCCGGCGCTGGTGACGGCCGCCGTCGTGCACGGCGAGCTCCTCGCGCTGCGCCCCTTCACCTCGCACAACGGCCTGATCGCGCGCACGGCCGAGCGTGTCGTCCTGGTCGGCAGCGGCCTGGACCCGAAGTCCGTCTGTGCGGCCGAGGTCGGGCATGCCGAACTGGGGCGCGCGGCCTATCTGGCGGCGCTGGAGGGTTATGTCTCCGGGACCCCCGAAGGCATGGCCGCCTGGATCGCCCACTGCGGCAAGGCGGTCGAGCTCGGGGCACGCGAGTCGACGGCCGTCTGCGAGGCGCTGCAGCGCGGCGCGGCATGACGCACGCGCGCGTGGGGCGTCGTCGAGCGGTTCGAAAGCCATAGGGCGCGAAAAAGCCCCCTTATGGGGGCTCTGCGAGTGGAGTGGCTCCTACAAGTTGCGGCGGTACGAGGACTCGTACCGCCGCTGGCATGTTCACCGGGGTACCAAGCGTCCTCGATATGTTGCCCATCAGGTCGGGAACTTTGCCCGTCACCTGGTGCGGCTGGCCCGTAATCGACGGGTCGACGTCGCGTGGGTGCCTGGTGTTCATGCTCGGTCCGTGGGGCCAAATGCGTATTAAAGGTGATCCTCTCGGATGTCCTTGGTCTCGCGGGCCGTTGAGTCCTTTGTACTCCAGGACCCAACCAAGCGGAAGGCCTGGCTGCAGTTCTTTACTTTTGGTCGCATATCGGAGACAAACGGTCATCTGTATGCCGGTCCCCGTCCCGGCGAATCCGATCGGCGCGGCCCGTCGAATCCCATGGGCGTGGTTCAGGCGAGCGCCGATCGGCGCCGGCTGGCGTACCAGACGAGGCCCGCGGTGGCCGCGGCCGCTCCTATGGCGGCCGCCGCGACCAGGGCGGGCCGCGGCGGTACGGAGAAGGACGGAAGCCGCTGCTTGAGCCGGACCGGGCGATGGAAGTCGAGAATCGGCCACCCGCGCGCGAGTGCCTCGCGGCGCAGCGCGCGATCGGGGTTCACGGCGTGCGGGTTGCCGACCGACTGAAGCATCGGCAGGTCGGTGCCCGAGTCGCTGTAGGCGTAGCAGCGGGAGAGGTCGTAACCCTCGGACGCCGCCAGCTCCTTGATCGCTTCGGCCTTCGTCGGCCCGTACGCGTAGTACTCCACCTCGCCGGTGAAGCAGCCGTCCTCGCCCACGACCATACGGGTCGCCACCACGCGGTCGGCGCCGAGCAGCTCGCCGATCGGCTCGACCACCTCGGCGCCCGACGTGGACACGATGACCACGTCGCGGCCGGCCGTGTGGTGCTCCTCGATGAGGGAGGCGGCCTCGTCGTAGATGATCGGGTCGATCAGGTCGTGCAGCGTCTCGGCGACGATCTCCTTGACCTGCTGGACGTTCCAGCCGCGGACGAGCGCGGAGAGGTACTCGCGCGTGCGCTCCATCTGGTCATGGTCCATACCGCCCAGTCGGAAGACGAACTGGGCATATGCGGTCCGCAAGGCGGCCCGGCGGTTGATCAGACCGCCTTGGTAGAAGGACTTGCTGAACGTGAGCGTGCTCGACTTCGCAATGACCGTCTTGTCCAGGTCAAAGAAGGCGGCTGTGCGGGGCAAGGAGTGGTTTTCCACGACCCTGAGCATAGGCGCAGCCCATTCGGCGTAAGGTGGGCGCGTGGGTTTGCCTGAGAGGGCTCTCGGGTACACCATGGAAGTCACGGATCGTTCGCGACCGTGCTAACCCGGTCCGACTCCTCCCCCCCCGAGTCGGCCGTGGAGACGACCCCCGCTCTCCCCCCCGGCGGGGGTCGTCGCATGTCCGGGTGGGTTTTCCTCTTCCAAGCGCGGCCCCGTGGTCGCGAGCAGACGGCTGCGGCCGTCTCTTCCGCGCGCCCATGATCCGTGACGGTGCGTAGTCGTCGCGCTGCTCTGCGGAAGTCGCACAGGGGTCGGTGCGGGGCTCACCGGTATGGGTGACGGCGATATTCACAACCGCCGAGTTGTCCACAGTTATCGACCAAGATCCACACGATTTCCGGGATCGCTGCACCGTGATTCCAACGCGCACCGCCGAGGGCCGACTTCATGGCCGGTTCTGGTTAGTCGGGCGTGTTTGGCCGGTTCGTATCGGCCGTTCATATGGAGGCCGGTTGCCGGTTCTTCACATGTTTGGGAATCGCGGGGCCACAGGGCCGCGCGAGTGATGCAGCGAAGGGGGACGAAAACCGTGACCGCAGTCGTCACACACGATCCGCCGCCCGCCGCCTCCGGGCGGCCGGGCAAGCCGTTGATCGTCACGGAAGACGCTGACCTGCTCGACGACCTGCTGCGCCTGTGCGCGGCGGCCGGCGCCACACCCGAGGTCCACCACGGGGTGCCCGGACCCAGGGGTAGCTGGGAGGCCGCGCCGCTCGTCCTCGTCGGCGACGATGCCGCACGCCGTGTGCGCGGGGTCGCCCGCAGACGCGGAGTGGTGCTCGTCGGCCGCGACCAGGACGACTCCGGGGTCTGGCGCCGGGCCGTCGAGATCGGCGCCGACCACGTGCTGATGCTGCCCGACGGCGAGCAATGGCTGGTCGACCGCATCGCCGACGTCGCCGAGGGCGTCGGCCGGCCCGCCCTCACCGTCGGCGTCATCGGCGGCCGAGGCGGGGCCGGAGCCTCCACGCTCGCGTGTGCCCTCGCCGTGACCGCAGCGCGGGAGGGGCTGCGCACCCTGCTCGTGGACGGCGATCCGCTGGGCGGCGGACTCGACGTACTCCTCGGCGGCGAGGCGGCCGACGGGCTGCGCTGGCCCGCGTTCGCCGGCTCGCGTGGGCGGCTCGGCAGCGGCGCCCTGGAGGAGTCACTGCCGCGACTGCACTCCCTGCGGGTCCTGAGCTGGGATCGCGGGGATTGCGTCGCCGTCCCCCCACAGGCGATGCGCGCGGTGCTCGCCGCGGCCCGGCGCCGGGGCGGCACCGTCGTGGTCGACCTGCCCCGCCGAATCGACGACGGGGTGGCGGAGGCCCTCGCCCAGCTCGACGTCGGCATCCTCGTCGTCCCCGCCGAACTGCGCGCCGTCGCGGCGGCCCGACAGGTCGCCTCCGCGGTGCAGTTGGTCCTGCGGGACCTACGGGTGGCGGTACGTGGACCGTACGCACCCGGCCTCGACGACCGCGAGGTGGCCCGGCTGCTGGAGCTGCCGCTGGTGGGCGAGGTGCCCCTGGAGGCAGGCCTGTTACGGCCGCACGAGAGCAAGGAACCGCCGGGGGCGGCGGGACGGGGGCCCCTGGCGCGGTTCTGCCGGGAGTTCTGGGAGGGCGCCTTGCTCGAGGCGAGGGCGGCATGAGCGACGGGGCGAACGGGGGCGTGAGCGACGGGGCGAACGGGGGCGTGAGTACGGCTCCGGGGCTCGACTGGGTGAGCGGTGGCACGGGTGGTTCGGTGCGGGCGGCTCCTGAGCGGTGGCGGTCGGGCGGTGCGGGGGACGGCAGGTCGGCGGTTGGCTCGGATGGGAGAGCGGGCGGTGGGACGGATGGCAGGTTGCGCGGGAGAGGGCGTAGGGCTGCGCCGCGATGGGCGGTGGAGAAGTCGGGGAGTGATGCTGTCGGGCGGCGGGTGTCGGAGGGTTCGGTGAGCGCCGGCGCGGGGCGGCGGGTGTCGGACGGTTCGGGGAGTGGCGCTGTCGAGCGGCGGGCCCTGGGCGGTTCGGTGAGCGCTGGTGTGGGGCCGCGGGTGTCGGAGGGAGATACGGGCGCCCTGGTGGTGCGGCGGGTGCCGAAGAGCGCGGTGAGTACGGCCACCGCACGGCGGGATTCGGCCGATCGGGTCGGCTCCTCGGCCGGGGCGTGGGCGTCGAGCGGGACGGTGGCCGGGGCGGCGATGCCGTCGGGGCTGCTGGACGGGGTGCGTCAGTGGCTGGCGGACAGCGGTGGTGAGCCGACACCCGCGCGTGTGGCGCAGGCGCTGCGGGAGCAGGGCCGGGTGCTGGGGGACGCCGAAGTCCTCGGGGCAGCCGAGCAGTTGCGGTCCGAGCTGGTCGGGAGCGGCCCGTTGGAGCCGCTGCTCGCCGACCCATCGGTGACGGACGTGTTGGTGTCGGCGCCGGACCGGGTCTGGGTGGACCGGGGCGGTGGCCTGGAGCTGACCTCCGTGTCCTTCCCGGACGCGGCGGCCGTACGGCGCCTCGCGCAACGCCTCGCCGCGGTGGCCGGGCGGCGCCTGGACGACGCACGGCCCTGGGTGGACGCCCGGCTGCCCGACGGGACCCGGCTGCACGCGGTGCTGCCACCCGTCGCCGTCGGCTGCGCCTGCCTGTCGCTGCGGGTCGTACGGCCGCGGGCGTTCACGCTCGACGAGCTGGTCGCCGCGGGCACGGTGCCGCCGGGCGGGGACCGGGTGCTGCGGGCGCTGGTCGACGCGCGGTTGTCGTTCCTCATCAGCGGCGGGACGGGCAGCGGCAAGACGACGCTGCTGAGCGCGTTGCTCGGGCTGGTCGGAGCGGGCGAGCGGATCGTGCTCGCGGAGGACTCGGCGGAGCTCAGGCCGGAACACCCGCACGTCGTACGGCTGGAGAGCAGACCCGCCAACCAGGAGGGCGCCGGGCTCGTCACCCTCGAGGACCTGGTGCGGCAGGCGCTGCGGATGCGCCCGGACCGGTTGGTCGTGGGCGAGGTGCGCGGAGCCGAAGTGGTCCATCTGCTGGCCGCGTTGAACACGGGCCACGAAGGCGGCTGCGGCACCGTCCACGCCAACGCGGCGGCCGACGTCCCGGCTCGGCTGGAGGCGCTCGGCACGGCGGCCGGGCTGGATAGGGCCGCGCTGCACAGCCAGTTGGCGGCCGCCCTGTCGGTCGTGGTGCATCTCGTGCGCGACCGGACCGGGCGGCGGCGGATCGCCGAGGTGCATGTGCTGGAGCGGGGCCCGTCGGGGTGGGTGCGGACGGTGCCGGCGCTGCGGTGGGGCGACGAGGGGTTCGTTCGCGGGCGCGGGTGGGAGCGGCTGCGGGGGCTGCTTCGGGGCGAGGGAGACGAAGGCGATGAGGGCCGGGGCGTGAAAGGGGCGGGTGATCCGCATGGGTGAGATGTCGGTGGGCGCGGCCGTGATGTGCCTAGGGGCGGCCGTCTGGCTGCTGGGTGGGCCGAACTCCGGGGCCAGACGGGCGCAGTTGCTGCTCGCGGGAGGCGGGGCGGTGGGCGCCGGACCGCCCGACTGGCGGCTGGCCGGGGAACTGCGGCGACTGCGGCGACGGCTGCGGGCCGAGTGGTGGGCGCCGGTGATCGGTGTGGTGCTGGCCGTGCTGGGGTCGTCGGTGCTGCCGGTCGTCGCGGGGGCGGTCGGGGTGCCGTTGCTGCGGCGGGTGCTGCTGGCCCGGGAGGCGCGGCGGGCACGCGAACGTCGCGGGGGCGCGGTGATCGTGCTGTGCGGGGCGCTGGCCGGGGAGGTGCGGGCCGGACGACAGCCGGGTGAGGCGTTGCAGTGGGCGGCGCGGGACTCGGGCGGGCTCGGTGCGGCGCAGGCCGCGGTGCTGGCGGCGGCTCGGTTCGGCGGAGACGTGCCGGGGGCGCTCGCCGCGGCGGGCCGGCAGCCGGGCGCCGAGGGGCTGCTGGGACTGGCGGCGTGCTGGCGGGTGGCCGTGGACCAGGGCGCGGGGCTCGCGGCCGGCCTCGACCGGTTGGAAGGGGCGTTGCGGTCCGAGCGGGACCAGCGCGCCGACCTGAGAGCCCAGTTGGCCGGGGCGCGGTCGACGGTGGTGATGCTCGCCGGTCTGCCGGTCCTCGGACTGCTGCTCGGCGCCGCCATGGGGGCTGAGCCACTGCATGTGCTGCTGCACACCGGGGCCGGGTTCGGATGCCTGATCGTCGGTGGGGCCTTGGAAGGGCTGGGGATGTGGTGGGCCATGCGGATCGTGCGGGGAGCGGAGGCGGCATGAGGGATTCGGGCCGCATGGACCGTTTGGGTTGTTTGGGTTGTTTGAGCTGAGCCGCTTGGGTCGTTCGGGGCGTGAGAGGGAGGTGACGGGATGAGCGCGGACGTTTTCCACAGGCTGGGGATGGCGCTGGGAGCGGTGCTGGCCGTCGGGTGGCTGTTGCACTGGTCGATCGTGGCCCGGCGGGAGCGCGGAGCACGGCGACGGCTCGCCGAGTTGATGACGGCAGGGGATGTGGAGTCGACCCGCCGACGCCGAAGGTACGACGTCCGGCACGGCGTGCGGCGAGTGCTCCCCATGGCGGCTGTCGTGGGCGCCGGTTGGGCGCTGGTCGGCGGGGTGGCCGGGATGGCGGTGGGTTCGGTCGCCGCGGGTGGGCTGTGGTTGTGGCGGCGTAGACAGGAGGCCGGCGGCCCGGTGGAGGAGCTCGATGCCGGTGAGGTCGCGCGGCAACTTCCGCTCGCGGCGGATCTGTTGGCGGCCTGCATCGCCGCGGGAGCCGCTCCGGTGATCGCGGCCCAGGCCGTCGGTGAGGCTCTGGGCGGTCCCGTTGGAGAGGGGCTGGCGCGAGGCGCCGCGGAGGTGCGGCTCGGTGGTGAGCCGGGTGAGGCATGGCAGCGGCTGGCGTCGTTGCCACGGGCCGGGGCGCTGGCGCGGTTGCTGGAGCGGGCCGATGTGTCGGGGCTCCCCGCTGCCGGGCCTGCCGCGCGGCTCGCCGCGGAGGCTCGCGCCGACTGGACGCGCACCGCGACGGAACGGGCCAGACGGGCGGCGGTCATGGTCTCCGCCCCGGTGGGGCTGTGCTTCCTGCCCGCGTTCATCGCGGTCGGCGTGGCGCCAGTGGTGATCGGGCTGGCGGGCGGAGTGCTGGGAGGGGGTGGTCGGTGACAGGTGACAGGTGACAGGTGACAGGTGAGGGGTGACGCGGGACGGAGTGGCGGCCTGACGGACCTGACGGAGACCTGACGGACTGAGGGGCGGCAAGCGTCGCCGGTCAGCAGCTGGAGTAACAGAACCGAACTTTACGGGGGTTGAGATGTACAAGGCAGTACGGGCGCGGATGCGTGCCCTGGTGTGCAGGGCGCGGGCGGCACGGAGCGACGCGGGGATGGTGACGTCGGAGTACGCGATGGGGATCGTCGCGGCGGTGGCGTTCGCCGTGGTGCTCTACAAGGTCGTGACGAGCGGGCAGGTCAGCGCGGAGCTTCAGGACATCGTGAAGCGGGCGCTCAATGCGGAAATGTGAGCGGGCGCGGGGGCGGGGCGCCGCCCGGTGGTCAGGCCGTCCGTCGGACCGGGGGTTCGTGACGGCGGAGTCGGCCGTCGTGCTGCCCGTGCTGGTGATGTTCGCGATGGCGCTGGTGTGGGGGCTGCTCGTGGTGGCCGCACAGATCCAGTGCGTGGACGCGGCCCGGACCGGGGCCCGAGCGGCGGCCCGGCAGGATCCGGCCGAGGCGGTGATCAGGGTGACCCGCGAGGCGGCACCGCGTGGTGCGACGGTCACGGTGGACCGGAAGGCGGACGAGGTGCGCGTGGTCGTCGTGGCCGAGCCTCCGGTGCTGAGCGGCCTTCCCTTCGAGGTACGCGAGGAGGCCGTGGCGGCGGCGGAGGAGACGGTGGGGGAGCGGACATGAGAGGAGGTTCCTCAACGGGGCGTTCCGCCGGCCGAGACGCCGCCCGAGGTCCTGGTGCCGGCCTGCGTTCCGACCGGGGTTCCGCCACGGTCTGGAGCGTCGGTGCCATCGCCGTGCTCTGTGTCGTCTTCGGCGTCGTACTCGCCTTGGGCCACGCCGTCACGACCCGGCACCGGGCGGCCGGCGGAGCGGATCTGGCGGCGCTCGCGGCGGCCGACCACTGGGCGGAGGGCGCCGCGGCGGCCTGCGACCGTGCGGAACGGGTGGCCGGGGCCCAGGGGGTGCGGCTCGTGCGATGCGCGTTGGTCGGGGAGGTGTCGGACGTGACGGCGGCGTCGGGCCGGGGGCCGTTCGCAGCGGAGGTCAGGGCGCGGGCGGGGCCACCGGGACCTGCGGTGCCAGCGGGACCCCCACCGGGGCCAGCGGGGCCCCCACCAAGGCCAGCAGGGCCAGCAGTGCCAGCGGGGTAAGCGGGGCCGATCACGCCGACCGGGCCTCCTGCCTCCGGCCCTACGGGGCAGGACGCCCCGACGACGGGGAGTCCGCCGTTCGGCCCAGCGGTGCCGAACCGTTTGCCGCCGATCCCTTGACCGGTTGCGCGGCCCCCGTCGCCGGCTCCCGCCGCTCAGGTTCCTGGACGAGCTCGGGCTCCCCTTCCTCGTTCAGGCCGGCCGCCGTCTCCCCCCGCCTCCTCCTGCGGCGCCCCGCGCAACAGCACCGTCAGCAACCGCACCGCCCCCCGCTTGTGCAGCGGATCGTTGCCGTTGCCGCACTTGGGGGACTGGATGCAGGACGGGCAGCCGGCGTCGCACTCGCAGGAGGCGATGGCCTCGCGGGTGGCCGTGAGCCAGGTGCGGGCCGTGTGGAAGGCGCGCTCGGCGAAGCCCGCGCCGCCGGGGTGGCCGTCGTAGACGAACACCGTCGGGAGCAGCGTGTCGGGGTGCAGCGGGATCGACACGCCGCCGATGTCCCAGCGGTCGCAGGTCGCGAAGAGGGGCAGCAGGCCGATCGAGGCGTGCTCGGCGGCGTGCAGGGCGCCGCCGAGGATCTCCGGGTTGATCCGGGCCTCGTCCAACTGGTCCTCGGTGACCGTCCACCACACCGCGCGGGTGCGCAGCGTACGAGGAGGGAGGTCGAGTTTCGTCTCGCCCAGGACTTCGCCGGTGATCAGCCGGCGCCGCAGGAAGGAGACCACCTGGTTGGTGACCTCGACGGAGCCGTAGCACAGGCGGCCGTCGCCCCACGGGATCTCGATGTCCGTCTCCAGGACGGAGATGGCCGTCGTGTCCCGGGCCACCGTCGAGTACGGCGGGGCGGCCTCCTCGACCAGGGCGACCGAGTCCTCCAGGTCGAGGGAGCGCACGAGGTAGGTGCGGCCCTGGTGCAGATGGACCGCGCCCTCGTGCACCGAGCCGTGCGCCGCGCCCGCGTCGACCGTGCCGAGCAGCCGGCCCGTCCCGGCCTCGACGACCTGGACGGGACGGCCGCCCTCGCCGCGGATGTCGGTCAGGTCGGCGGCCCGCTCCCGGCGCGTCCAGTGCCAGGCCTTCGTACGCCGGCGCAGCAGCTTCGCGGCCTCCAGTTGCGGCAGCAGCCCCGCGGCCTCGGGGCCGAACAGCGCCAGGTCCTCGTCGGTCAGCGGGATCTCCGCGGCCGCCGCGCACAGGTGCGGGGCGAGGACGTACGGGTTGTCGGGGTCGAGGACCGTCGACTCCACCGGACGGTCGAACAGGGCCTCGGGATGGTGGACGAGGTAGGTGTCCAGCGGGTCGTCGCGGGCGACCAGGACGGCCAGCGCGCCCTGCCCCGAGCGGCCGGCCCGGCCCGCCTGCTGCCACAGGGACGCGCGGGTGCCCGGATAGCCGGCGATCAGTACGGCGTCCAGGCCGGAGACGTCGATGCCGAGTTCCAGGGCGGTGGTGGCGGCGAGACCGAGGAGTTCGCCGGAGTGGAGGGCCTGTTCCAGGGCGCGGCGTTCCTCGGGGAGGTAGCCGCCTCGGTAGGCCGCGACACGCCGGGCGAGGGAGCGGTCGACCTCGGCGAGGCGTTCCTGGGCGATGACCGAGATCAGCTCGGCGCCGCGCCGGGAGCGGACGAAGGCGACCGAGCGGATGCCCTGCACGGCCAGGTCGGTCAGCAGGTCGGCCGTCTCGGCGGTGGCCGTACGCCGGACGGGTGCGCCCTTCTCGCCCTGGAGCTCGGTGAGCGGGGGCTCCCAGAGGGCGAAGACCAGTTCGCCGCGCGGGGAGGCGTCGTCGGCGACCTCGACCACCGGGAGGCCGGTGAGACGGCGGGCGGCCACCGAGGGCTCGGCCGAGGTCGCGGAGGCCAGCAGGAAGACGGGAGAGGCGCCGTAGCGGGCGCAGAGGCGGCGCAGACGGCGCAGTACCTGGGCGACGTGGGAGCCGAAGACGCCGCGGTAGGTGTGGCACTCGTCGATGACGACGTACTTCAGCGATTTCAGGAAGGAGGACCAGCGGGGGTGGGACGGGAGTATGCCCCGGTGCAGCATGTCGGGGTTGGTGAGGACGTAGTTGGCGTACTGGCGGATCCACTCGCGTTCCTCGAACGGAGTATCGCCGTCGTACACGGCCGGCCGCACGGAATTGCCCAGGGGATGTGAAAGTTCCTTCACCGAGCGGCACTGGTCCGCCGCAAGGGCCTTGGTCGGGGCCAGGTAGAGGGCGGTGGCGCCGCGACCGTTCGGCGCCTCGGAGCCTTCCAGAAGCGTCGAGAGGACCGGCACGAGGTAGGCCAGCGACTTGCCGGACGCCGTGCCCGTGGCGACGACCACCGAGTCGCCGTCCAGGGCGTGCTCGGCGGCGCGTGCCTGGTGGGCCCAGGGATGTTCGATTCCCGCGGTCTGCACCGCGGCGATGACCTCCGCACGGATCCGGTCGGGCCAGACTGCATGGCGACCCGCCCTCGGGGGCACATGCTCCGTATGAGTGATGCGCGCAGCTCGGCTCGGACCCGAGGCGAGTCGGCCCAGCACCGTGCCCGGGTCCACCCGGGAAACGGGGCCCGTCGGGGATCGATCGGATCGGTGATTCTTGGCCATCGGCACCGAGTGTGTCACTGGCGTGACGGACAATGGGACCAAGGCGTCGTGCACGCCTGCCGGTAAGTGATTGAATGCCATCGCGGCTGGCGAACCGTCCAAGGGGCTGTAAGCCGAGGTGTCCCGAGGGGCGACCGCTCGATTAGCAAGGTGCTGGAGGATCCGTGGACCTGTCCCTGTCGACCCGTACCGTCGGCGATCGTACGGTCGTCGAGGTCGGTGGCGAAATCGACGTATATACCGCGCCCAAGCTGCGCGAGCAGCTGGTCGAGCTGGTGAACGACGGGAGTTTCCACCTCGTCGTCGACATGGAGGGCGTCGACTTCCTCGACTCCACCGGGCTCGGCGTGCTGGTCGGCGGCCTGAAGCGTGTGCGTGCCCATGAGGGCTCCCTGCGCCTGGTCTGCAACCAGGAGCGCATTCTCAAGATCTTCCGTATCACCGGCCTCACCAAGGTGTTCCCGATCCACACCTCGGTCGAGGAAGCGGTGGCGGCGACCGACTGACCACCGGACCCGGGCCCGCCGCAGGGCGGGTCCGGGGCGGCAGAAGTTGAAGGAGAAGGGGGACCGGGCTTTCGGCAGCCCGGTCCTCCGGACAGCACGCCCGTAGTTCGGAGGGGGATGCATGGCCACCGTTGAACTCCGCTTCAGCGCGCTGCCCGAGCACGTCAGGACCGCCCGTCTGGTGGCGGCAGCGGTGGCGCGCAGGGCCGGAGTGGACGAGGCCGTCCTGGACGAGGTCAGGCTCGCCGTCGGCGAGGCCTGCACCCGTGCCGTCGGACTGCATCAGAGCGTCGGCATCACGGCGCCGGTGAAGGTGTCGCTGATCGAGGAGGAGAAACAGTTCTCCATCGAGGTCGGCGACGAGGCGCCGCGCTCCGTTCCCGGTGAGCGGGCGAACGGTGCCGCGGGCGACGACGCCGAAGTGGAGGCCGAGGAGGACGAGATGGGCCTCGCGGTCATCAGCGGCCTCGTCGACGACGTGGAGGTCTCCGCAGGGGAGCACGGCGGGTTGATCCGTATGACCTGGCCGACCACACCGCCGGCCGCGGTGCTCGCCTGACGAACCGCCGAACCCGAACCCGAACCAGGCTCGACGCGAAGGGGCCCTGCTCAGCAGGGCCCCTTCGCGTTTTTGTCGTCGCCCCTGTCGTCGCCCTCGCCGAATTCGTGAAGGAATTCACGATCAATCCGCCGATAATTTGATCAAGTAAATGTGGGCGTCAATGGTTTTGAGGCATTAGCACTTTCGGGTTCAGTGGCGTGATGTCGATCATTTGCTGAACGGCATGTGAAGGCTAATTCCGTTTGCCGCGCTCTGTTTTGATCAGGTTCCGGTACCTAGAATCCGTCCACATCTTGAGCTCAGCCCAAGCGTCAAGGAGGACGAATGGCGGGGCTTTCTACCCCTCATCAGCTCGACCACCCCACAACCCTCGCGGCCGCGGTGCTCACCGACGACAACCGGATCATCATCACGGTCATCGGCGTTGTCGCACTGGCAGCGCTCGTGGTCGCCGGTGTCCTGGTGCGCCAGGTACTCGCGGCCGGCGAGGGCACCGACAGCATGAAGAAGATCGCGTCCGCGGTCCAGGAAGGCGCCAACGCCTATCTGGCCCGGCAGTTGCGCACGCTCGGCGTATTCGCCGTCGTCGTGTTCTTCCTGCTCATGCTGCTGCCCGCGGACGACTGGAATCAGCGCATCGGCCGATCGGTGTTCTTCTTGATCGGCGCCGGGTTCTCGGCGGCCACCGGCTATATCGGCATGTGGCTCGCCGTACGCAGCAATGTGCGCGTAGCCGCGGCCGCACGGGAAGCGACCCCGGCGGAAGGTGAACCGGAAAAGGATCTCACCGCCGTCTCACACAAAGCCATGAAGATCGCTTTCCGCACGGGCGGCGTCGTCGGCATGTTCACGGTGGGGCTCGGTCTGCTGGGCGCCTCCTGTGTGGTGCTGGTGTACGCGGCCGACGCGCCGAAGGTGCTCGAAGGATTCGGACTAGGTGCCGCGCTGATCGCGATGTTCATGCGTGTCGGCGGCGGCATCTTCACCAAGGCCGCCGACGTCGGCGCCGACCTGGTCGGAAAGGTCGAGCAGGGCATTCCGGAGGACGATCCGCGCAATGCCGCGACCATCGCCGACAACGTGGGCGACAACGTCGGCGACTGCGCGGGCATGGCGGCCGACCTCTTCGAGTCGTACGCCGTGACCCTGGTCGCCGCGCTGATCCTCGGCTCGGCGGCGTTCGGTGACTCCGGGCTCGCCTTCCCGCTGATCGTGCCCGCGATCGGCGTGATCACCGCGATGATCGGCATCTTCGCGGTGGCCCCGCGCCGCACCGACCGCAGCGGCATGACCGCGATCAACCGCGGGTTCTTCATCTCCGCGGTGATCTCCATCGTGCTGGTCGCCATCGCCGTGTTCGCCTACCTGCCGTCGTCGTACGCCGACCTGGAGGGCGTCACCGACGCCACCATCGCGGCCAAGGACGGCGACCCGCGGATCCTCGCGCTCGTCGCCGTGGCGATCGGCATCGTGCTGGCCGCCGTGATCCAGCAGCTGACCGGCTACTTCACCGAGACCAACCGCCGTCCGGTCATGGACATCGGCAAGACCTCGCTCACCGGTCCCGCCACCGTCGTCCTGGCGGGCATCTCCGTCGGTCTCGAATCGGCCGTCTACACCGCCCTGCTGATCGGGCTCGGCGTGTACGGGGCGTTCCTGCTCGGCGGTACGTCGATCATGCTGGCGCTGTTCGCGGTGGCGCTGGCCGGCACCGGTCTGCTCACCACGGTCGGTGTGATCGTCGCCATGGACACCTTCGGGCCGGTCTCCGACAACGCGCAGGGCATCGCCGAGATGTCCGGCGACGTCGAGGGCGCGGGCGCCCAGGTGCTCACCAACCTGGACGCGGTCGGCAACACCACCAAGGCCATCACCAAGGGCATCGCCATCGCCACCGCCGTCCTCGCGGCGGCGGCACTCTTCGGGTCGTACCGCGACGCCATCACCACCGGCGCACGGGACGTGGGCGAGAAACTCAGCGGCGAAGGCGCGCCGATGAACCTGATGATGGACATCTCGCAGCCCAACAACCTCGTCGGTCTCATCGCGGGCGCCGCGGTCGTCTTCCTCTTCTCCGGACTCGCCATCAACGCCGTGTCGCGGTCGGCCGGTTCCGTGGTCTACGAGGTACGGCGGCAGTTCCGTGAGCGGCCCGGGATCATGGACTACACGGAGAAGCCGGAGTACGGCAAGGTCGTCGACATCTGCACCCGGGACGCCCTGCGCGAGCTCGCCACGCCCGGTCTGCTCGCCGTGATGGCGCCCATCTGCATCGGGTTCACGCTCGGCGTCGGCGCCCTCGGCGCGTTCCTCGCGGGCGCGATCGGCGCCGGCACGCTGATGGCGGTGTTCCTGGCCAACTCCGGCGGGGCCTGGGACAACGCCAAGAAGCTCGTCGAGGACGGCCACCACGGCGGCAAGGGCAGCGAGGCCCACGCCGCCACGGTGATCGGCGACACGGTCGGCGACCCCTTCAAGGACACCGCCGGTCCCGCGATCAACCCGCTGCTGAAGGTCATGAACCTGGTGGCGCTGCTCATCGCGCCCGCGGTCATCCAGTTCAGCTACGGCGAGGACAAGAACGTCGGCGTTCGGGTCACGATCGCCGTACTGTCGCTCCTCGTGATCGTCGGCGCGGTCTACGTCTCCAAGCGGCGAGGCATCGCCATGGGTGACGAAGGCAACGCCGACAGGGTGGCCAAACCAGCCGATCCCGCGGTGGTTTCGTAGGCGGTCTCAGGACGGCCCAGCTCAAGAGGCGGGCGGGCGGCGCGCGTTGACGTGCCGCCCGCCCGCCTCGTACGTGTTCACGCCCCAGCCGTGACCCTTCTCTCACATGGTGTAAAGAGTTCTATAACGTCACTATTGCTGCATTTGGTGCATCGCTGTCTTCCGTACGGCGTGTAAGGTCCGTTGGCCGAGAGCCACGGAAGGGACCGAACCGGTGAACAAGAAGCTCACGGCCGCACTGTCCGGCGGTGCGGTGCTGGTGCTGGCGCTGACGGGATGCACGAGCGACGAGGGCAACCCGGAGCTGGACGCCTGGGCCAAGAAGATCTGTGACACGGCGCCGACGCAGAACGCGAAGATCGCCGCGGCCGACGCCGCGATCACCAAGGCCGCCAAGGACAGCCCGCCCGCGGAGCTCCAGAAGGTCGACGCCAAGGCGTTCGAGGACCTCGCCGAAGGCTTCAAGGCGCGCGCGACCCTCCTCGACAGCGCCGGAGCGCCCCCCGGGGTCGAGGACGGCGCGCAGAAGCAGCAGGACGCCATCAAGAAGCTCACCGCGCTCTCCGCGAGCTACGCCGACCTGAAGAAGCAGATGGACGGGCTCAACACCAAGGACCAGGCGAAGTTCGCCTCCGGGCTGAGCGACGTCGGCAAGGACATGAAGGACGTCGTGAGCCAGCGCAAGAGCGCGCTGGACGCGCTGAAGAAGCTGGAGTCGAGCGGCGACACCAAGCAGGCGCTGCTCAAGCAGGAGGGCTGCAAGCAGGCGGCCGCCTCCACGTCGGCCACCGACAGCTGACCCGCCTTCGGGGCGGGCGCGGGTCACAATGAGGGCGTGAGTGACTCCAGCCTGTCTGCCCTGCCCGCCTCCGACCGCCCCGATGTCGCCGCCCGGCTGCGGGAGGCCCTGCTAGCGGCCTCCTTCACCGCGGACGGGTTGCTCGAACTCCTCGGTGCGCCCGCGTACGCGGCGCTCGCCCGGAGCGAGACCGTGCCCGCGCTCCGGGCGACCCGGGGAGACGCCCCGCTCCAGGCGCTCGTACGCCTCTTCCTGCTGCA
Source organism: Streptomyces sp. NPDC008086 (assembly GCF_042957325.1). Taxonomy (NCBI): domain Bacteria; kingdom Bacillati; phylum Actinomycetota; class Actinomycetes; order Kitasatosporales; family Streptomycetaceae; genus Streptomyces; species Streptomyces sp. NPDC008086. The sequence continues at coordinate 128,737 of NZ_JBIBIA010000002.1, read as the reverse complement.
GCAACCCGTGCCGCACGCGCGCGTGGCGGACGTTCTGCCCGTCGACGCCTGCCTGGAGAGCGGGTGGCTGGTCCGGGCCGGCCGGGACTCCGACGACATCGCCGCGACCGTGGACGTCCGGCCGTACGGCGGGCCCGACGGCGAGGACTGGTTCATCGTGTCCGACCTCGGCTGCGCGGTCGGCGGAGCGGGCGGCATCGGCAGCAAGGACGAAGGGGTCGTCCTCGGCGTCGGCGGCGCCTCCACGACCCTCGCCGGCATCACCGTCCGTACGCCCGTCGCCGCCGCCCTCGACCTCGGCACCGGTTCCGGCATCCAGGCGCTGCACGCCGCGCAGCACGCCACGCGCGTGACGGCGACCGACCTCAACCCGCGTGCCCTGCACATCACCGCGCTCACCCTCGCGCTGTCCGGCGCCCCCGCCGCGGACCTGCGGGAGGGGTCGCTGTTCGAGCCGCTCAGGAACGGCGAGACGTACGACCTGATCGTCTCGAACCCGCCTTTCGTCATCTCGCCGGGCGCCCGGCTGACGTACCGCGACGGCGGGATGGGCGGGGACGATCTGTGCCGCTCGATCGTTCAAGGGGCTGGGGAGCGGCTGAACGAGGGCGGGTTCGCGCAGTTCCTCGCCAACTGGCAGCACGTGGAAGGGGAGGACTGGCAGGACAGGCTGCGGTCATGGGTGCCGCGCGGGTGCGACGCGTGGATCGTGCAGCGCGAGGTCCAGGACGTCACGCAGTACGCCGAGTTGTGGCTCCGGGACGCCGGTGACCACCGCGGCGACGTGGCCGAGTACCAGGCGCGGTACGACGCGTGGCTCGACGAGTTCGAGGCGCGCAAGGTCAAGGCCGTGGGCTTCGGGTGGATCACCCTGCGCAAGGCGTCGGCCGCCGTGCCCTCGATCACGGTGGAGGAGTGGCCGCACCCGGTCGAGCAGCCGCTCGGCGACACCGTCCTGGCGCACTTCGGCCGGCTCGACTATCTGCGTGCCCGCGACGACGCGGCGCTGCTGGAGGACCACTTCAGGCTCGTCGGCGAGGTCGTCCAGGAGCAGGTCGGGCTGCCGGGCGCCGAGGACCCCGAGCATGTGGTGCTGCGTCAGCATCGCGGCATGCGCCGGGCCACCCAGGTGGACACGGTCGGCGCGGGCTTCGCGGGCGTCTGCGACGGCACGCTGAGCGCGGGTCGCATCCTGGACGCGATCGCCCAGCTGATGGGCGAGGATCCGGTGGTGCTGCGCGACCGTACGCCCGCGCAGATTCGGCTGCTGGTGGAGCAGGGGTTCCTCGAACCGGCACGGTGACTTTGCCGGGGTTCCGCCGCTGAGGATCATGCTTCCGTCGGAAAGAAATGTGTCGCGTGACCGGGCTCGAGTACGTCGCCGAGCTGAAGGGCGACAAATTCAGACGATCTCCGGCGCTGGATGTGGCGTGGTTCGGCTACGGAGGTCCGTGAGGCCGTCGAGCCATGTGGGACTGCTGTGACCGCCTGGACCTCGGACCCGGGATTCCACAGCCGAGTCGGTCCGGCGCCGGCCCCGCGTCGGCCTCGAGTCGGTCCCGCGTTCACCCGGGGTTCGCCTGTGCGCCGCCCGCGCGTGACAGCCTCCCCGGGCTGGGCGCTCGCGGACGGGAGAAAAGGGGCAAGCGGAACCATGGAAAGTGGACCGGCGATCTTCGCCGGGGTCGTGTTCGCCCTGTTCGGAGGCGGGCTGCTGACGTGGACCGCGGTGCGGCTCCGGCAGCGTCTGCCCGTCGCCCAGGGTGTGAGTCCCGTCGCATCGGCGACCGTCGCGGGCCTTGTCTCGGTGATCGCGCTGATCCTCGGAACGTGGTGCTTCAACCGACTCTGAGAACCGCCCGCGAGCTGCGCGGCCGATATTTGGCAGGGCCTCTTCCGGAAAGGCTCGAAAAGGCCGGTGGGCACTCCGGGCGGCAGGAATGGCGGAAGTCGGGTTACCGTTCGAGTGGCCGTTGCGGGCTTTTCCCGTTTGACAACGGGGCGGGATGTACCGTCACACTCCGCAGCGTCACCACCACCCGACCCCGGGCCCAAGCGACCCCGGGGAGGTGCAGGCACGACCTCGCGCCGCCCGGCACGCACTCTCGCCGCACCGGCCGAAGGCCCTGGTAGCTCAGCTACGAGAGCCTTCATCCGGCACCGAGAGCACGCGTCGGCTGTGCACCCAGCCGCCGCAGCGGCCGGCGCGGGACCGCACCTGCACCTCCCCGGAGCCGTTTGACCCTGGGAAGGCCCAAGCGTCGACCGGAGAGAAGAGCGAAGTTGTCCCCGACCAGCGAGACCGCACAGGGCGGCCGCCGACTCGTCATCGTCGAGTCGCCTGCCAAGGCGAAGACGATCAAGGGCTACCTGGGCCCCGGCTACGTAGTCGAAGCGAGCGTCGGGCACATCCGCGACCTTCCCAACGGCGCCGCGGAGGTGCCCGAGAAGTACACCGGCGAGGTCCGCCGCCTCGGCGTCGACGTCGAGCACGACTTCGAGCCGATCTATGTCGTCAACGCCGACAAAAGGGCCCAGGTCAAGAAGCTCAAGGACCTGCTGAAGGATTCCGACGAGCTCTACCTCGCCACCGATGAGGACCGCGAGGGCGAGGCCATCGCGTGGCACCTCCAGGAAGTGCTCAAGCCCAAGGTCCCGGTCAAGCGGATGGTCTTCCACGAGATCACCAAGGCCGCGATCCAGGCCGCCGTGGCCAACCCGCGACAGCTCAACCAGAAGCTCGTCGACGCCCAGGAGACCCGCCGCATCCTCGACCGCCTCTACGGCTACGAGGTCTCGCCGGTCCTGTGGAAGAAGGTCATGCCGCGCCTGTCGGCCGGCCGTGTCCAGTCCGTCGCCACACGACTCGTCGTGGAGCGGGAACGCGAGCGCATCGCGTTTCGTTCTGCTGAGTACTGGGACCTGACGGGCACCTTCGCGACCGGCCGCGCGGGGGACTCGTCGGACCCGTCGTCGCTGGTCGCCCGCCTGCAGACCGTCGACGGCAGGCGAGTCGCGCAGGGCCGCGACTTCGACTCCCTGGGACAACTCAAGAGCGCGAACACCCTCCACCTCGACGAGGCCAACGCCCGCGCCCTCGCCGCCGCCCTGGAGCAGACGCGGTTCGCTGTCCGTTCCGTCGAGTCCAAGCCCTACCGCCGCTCGCCGTACGCCCCGTTCCGGACGACGACGCTGCAGCAGGAGGCCAGCCGCAAGCTCGGCTTCGGCGCGAAGGCCACCATGCAGGTCGCGCAGAAGCTGTACGAGAACGGCTACATCACGTACATGCGTACGGACTCCACGACGCTGAGCGACACCGCCGTCGCGGCCGCCCGCGCCCAGGTCACGCAGCTGTACGGCGCCGACTACCTGCCGTCCGCCCCGCGCACCTACGCCGGCAAGGTCAAGAACGCGCAGGAGGCGCACGAGGCGATCCGCCCCTCCGGCGACCGCTTCCGCACCCCCGCCGAGACCGGACTGACCGGCGACCAGTTCAAGCTGTACGAGCTGATCTGGAAGCGGACCGTCGCCTCCCAGATGAAGGACGCGACCGGTAACTCGGTCACCGTCAAGATCGGTGGCACCGCGGCCGACGGCCGGGACGTCGAGTTCAGCGCGTCCGGCAAGACGATCACCTTCCACGGCTTCCTGAAGGCCTACGTCGAGGGCGCCGACGACCCGAACGCCGAGCTGGACGACCGCGAGCGCCGGCTGCCCCAGGTCGCCGAGGGCGACAGCCTGACGGCCGAGGAGATCACGGTCGACGGGCACGCCACCAAGCCCCCGGCCCGCTACACCGAGGCCAGCCTCGTCAAGGAGCTCGAAGAGCGCGAGATCGGCCGCCCTTCGACGTACGCGTCGATCATCGGCACGATCCTCGACCGCGGCTATGTGTTCAAGAAGGGCACGGCACTCGTGCCGTCCTTCCTCTCCTTCGCCGTGGTCAACCTCCTGGAGAAGCACTTCGGGCGGCTCGTCGACTACGACTTCACCGCCAAGATGGAGGACGACCTCGACCGCATCGCCCGCGGCGAGGCCCAGTCCGTGCCGTGGCTGAAGCGGTTCTACTTCGGCGAGGGCACAGGCGAGGGCGGCGCGGCCGACGCCGGCAACGGCGACGGGGACCACCTCGGTGGCCTCAAGGAGCTGGTGACCGACCTGGGCGCGATCGACGCGCGCGAGGTGTCGTCGTTCCCGGTGGGCAACGACATCGTGCTGCGGGTCGGCCGCTACGGCCCGTACATCGAGCGCGGCGAGAAGGACACCGAGCAGCACCAGCGCGCCGACATCCCCGAGGACCTCGCGCCGGACGAGCTGTCCGTGGAGATGGCCGAGGAACTGCTGGCCAAGCCGAGCGGTGACTTCGAGCTGGGCACCGACCCGCAGACCGGCCACGCGATCGTCGCCAAGGACGGCCGCTACGGCCCGTACGTCACCGAGGTGCTCCCCGAGGGCACCCCGAAGACCGGCAAGAACGCGGTCAAGCCGCGCACGGCCTCGCTGTTCAAGTCGATGTCGCTCGACACAGTGACCCTCGAGGACGCCCTCAAGCTGATGTCGCTGCCCCGCGTCGTCGGCAAGGACGCGGAGGGCGTGGAGATCACCGCGCAGAACGGCCGCTACGGCCCGTATCTGAAGAAGGGCACGGACTCGCGGTCGCTGCAGACCGAGGAGCAGCTCTTCACGATCACGCTGGAGGAGGCCCAGGCGATCTACGCCCAGCCCAAGCAGCGTGGCCGCGCGGCCGCCAAGCCGCCGCTGAAGGAGCTGGGCACCGACCCGGTGAGCGAGAAGCCGGTCGTCGTCAAGGACGGTCGCTTCGGGCCGTACGTGACCGACGGGGAGACCAACGCGACCCTGCGCTCCGGTGACAGCGTCGAGACGATCACCCCGGAGCGCGGCTTCGAGCTGCTCGCCGAGAAGCGGGCCAAGGGCCCCGCCAAGAAGACGGCGAAGAAGGCCCCCGCGAAGAAGACGACCGCCAAGAAGGCCGCCCCGGCCAAGAAGACGGCCGCCAAGAAGACCGCGGCGAAGACGACGGCCGCGAAGAAGACGACGGCGAAGAAGACCACCGCGAAGAAGACGGCGGCTTCGAAGTCGGCGAGCGAGGACTGAGTCGGCCTCTTCCTGCGCCGAGTCGTCCAACCGGGCTCTTTCGGGGTCCGGTTGGGGGCGCGGTTCTTCACTTTCGGTTCGCAAAACGAACGCCTCGGCATCAGTTTGGTGTCGAGGCGTGCGTACGTTCGGGCGTGCGCGCCGGGCTGTCAGTGCGTCCCGATAGGCTGAAAGCATGACGCGAGCCGAGCAGCCAACGGCCCACCACCCCGCCCCCGACGACGCCCTGGTCGCGGACTCCCGCGAGCGTGCCGTCCGCGCCCTGCTGCGCCGACCGCAGCTCAAGCGGCTGTGGAGCGCGCAGTTGGTGGGCGGTGTCGGCGACATCCTCGCCCTCCTGGTGCTGGTCCTGCTGGCCCTTCAGGCGGCGATCGCCGAAGGGTCGTTCGGCGGTGGATACCGGGGCGTGGCGTTCGCAGTGGCGACCGTCTTCGGCGTGCGCATCCTCGCGACACTGCTCTTCGGCGCCGTACTCCTCGGCCCGCTGACATCGCTCACCTCCCAGGACGGCCCGCTCGACCGGCGCTGGACCATGGTCGGCGCGGACGGTCTGCGAGCCGCCCTGCTGATCGTCGCGCCCCTGTGGATCGACTGGACGCCGGACAACGCGCTGGCCGTCCTGCTGGTCACCGGCTTCGTCTCCGGCGTGGCCGAGCGCTTCTGGACGGTGTGCCGGGAGAGCGCGGCGCCTGCGCTGCTGCCGCCCCCGCCGCCCGAGGGCGCGACCGTGCGACCGCTGCCGGACCACATGGACGCCCTGCGCCGCCTGTCCCTGCGTACGGGCTTCGTGGCGATCCCCCTGGCCGCCGCCGCGCTCGTCGCCGCCGCGCTGCTCAACAACCTGCTCGGTACCGGACTCGACTGGTTCGACCAGCACCAGGCGGCCCTCGCCTCCTATGTCGCGGCCGGCCTGTTCGCCGCCTCCCTGTCCGTGCTGACCTTCCTGGAGCTGCCCGACACCCGTACCCCGCGCGCGCGGTCGCCGCTGGAGGGGCTGCGCCGGCCGAAGACCGGCTCGGGCGTCGACAAGGGACGTACCGGTGCGATCCCGCTGCTGGTGACGGCGTGCGCGGCCGTCGCCGGGGCCGTGTCCGCCGGTGTCGCGGTGGCCGTGCTGCACGCCAAGGACCTGGGCGGCGGCCCGGTGCTGTACGGCCTGCTGGTGCTCGCGCTGACCGGCGGTGTGGTCGTCGGCATCCGTACGGCGCCGTCCGTACTGCCCTCCCTGTCGCGGCGCCGGCTGCTGGCCCTGGCGATCGCCTTCACCGGCATCGCCCTGCTGGCCGCGGGACTCGTCCCGGACGTCACCACCGTGCTGCTGATCATCGCCCTGGCCGGGATCGGCGCGGGAATGGCCGCCAACACCGGGCACACCCTGCTCGACCAGGAGGCCGAGGAATTCCGGCGCCCGCGCACCACGGAGCACCTGCACGCGGTCGTACGCGTGTGTGTGGCGCTCGGCGCCGTGATCGCGCCGCTGGTGGCCGCGCTGATCGGGCCGCACCGCCTGGAGAGCGGCAAGTTCGTCTTCGCGCACGGCGGCGCGGCGTTCACGCTGATGCTGGCCGGGGCGCTGCTGCTCCCGGTTGCCGCACTGGTGCTGGCCAAGGTCGACGACCGTTCCGGTGTGCCGCTGCGCCAGGACCTGCGGGACGCGGTGCTCGGCGGGGACGACCCGGATCAGGTGCCCGCGACGTCCGGCTTCTTCATCGCCCTGGAGGGCGGCGACGGCGCCGGGAAGTCCACCCAGGCCGAGGCGCTCGCCGAGTGGATCCGCAGCAAGGGCCACGAGGTCGTCGTCACGCGCGAGCCGGGCGCGACGCCGGTCGGCAAGCGGCTGCGGTCGATCCTGCTGGACGTGTCGAGCGCGGGCCTGTCGCACCGAGCGGAGGCACTGCTGTACGCGGCGGACCGCGCGGAGCACGTCGACACGGTGGTCCGGCCCGCTCTGGAGCGCGGCGCCGTCGTCATCTCGGACCGCTACGTCGACTCCTCGGTCGCCTACCAGGGGGCGGGCCGCGACCTGTCCCCGACGGAGATCGCCCGGATCAACCGCTGGGCGACGAACGGACTGGCACCCCACCTGACCGTGCTGCTGGACGTCTCGCCGGAGATCGCCCGCGAGCGGTTCACCGAGGCGCCGGACCGGCTCGAGTCGGAGCCGGCGGAGTTCCACGCGCGCGTGCGCTCCGGTTTCCTGGCGCTGGCCGCGGCCGACCCCGGGCGCTACCTGGTGGTGGACGCGGGGCAGGAGCCCGAGGCGGTGACCACGGTCGTCCGGCACCGGCTCGACCAGATGCTGCCGCTGTCCGAGGCCGAGATCCAGGCCCAGGAAGAGGCTCGGCGCCAGGCCGAGGAGGAGGCCCGCCGCAAGGCCGAGGAAGAGGCCGCCCGCAAGGCCGAGGAGGAGCGCCTGGAGCGTGAGCGCCAGGAGCAGCTCGCCCGGCTGCGCGCCGAGGAGGAGGAGCGCAAGCGGCGCGAGCTGGAGGAGGCGCAGCGGCGCGAGGCCGAACGGCAGGCGGAGGAGGCCCGGCTGCGGGCCGAGGAAGCACACCGGCGGGCCGAGGAGGAGCGGCAGCGGCTCCTCGCGGAGGAGAAGGCGCGCGCCGAGGAGGAAGCGCGCCGCAAGGCCGAAGACGACCGCCGCCGCAAGCAGGCCGAGGAGGAGGCCCGACTGCGTGCCGAGGCGGAGGCGCTCCGCCTGGAGAAGCAGCGCAAGGCCGAGGAGGCTCTGCTGCGCGCCGAGGAGGCACGACGGCTCGCGGAGCAGGCGGCCGCGCAGGCCCAGGCCGGCCCGAGGCCGTCGGCGCCCGGCGCCACGACCACTCCCGGGGACGCGATGACCGTTCCCACGCCGGTGGTGACGCCGGGGAGCGTGCCGGGCGGGGCGGGCGCGGGGGCGTCGGACGAGACGACCGTGCTGCGGCCCGTACGCGACGAGGAGCCGCGGGAGACGGGCGGTGCGCCCTCTTCCGGGGACAGCGCCTCCGGAGGCGACCGTGCTCGTGGTGGCCGTGCTGCCGGGGTGTCGGAATCCGAGGTGACGACGAAGCTGCCGCAGCCGCCGGTGCCCGGGGCCGCGGACGACACGGCGGTGTTGCCGCCGGTGGTGCCGGGGGCCGCCGACGAGACCGCCGTGCTGCCGCCGGTCACTCCGGGGGCCGCCGACGAGACGGCGGTGCTGCCCGCCGTGTCGGGCGAGGACCGGACGGATCGGGGCCGGACGGATGGTGACCGGGCGGATCAGGTTCCGCCTGGGTACTTCCGCGAGGACGCCCGCGCCGAGGACCGTACGCGCGAGATGCCCCAGGTCGACGAGACGGGGACGCCGCGGCGCAGGGCTCGGTCCGACTGGGCCGAGGAGACCCCGCTGGACGATCTGCCCACGCTGGCCGACGAACTGCTGGGCCCGCACGAGGACGAGTACGACGAGGACGGGGGCCGGGGTCGGGGCCGCAGGCGTTGAGGCCCGGCTCGGCAGGGCCGCTCGTCGGCTCTGCCTGCTCCTGCCGCCGTGCCGCACGCTTCGGCGTCGGTGCTGCCGCTTGCTCCGGCTTCCGTGCCGCTTGCTCCGGCCTTCGTGTCACCTGCTCCGGCTTCCGTGCCGCTTGCTCCGGCCTTCGTGTCACCTGCTCCGGCCTCCGTGCCACCTGCTCCGGAACGCGTACCGCCGGTCCTGCCACCCGTGCCCGTTGCGACGCCCGTCGCCCGGTCCGGCACTCGTTGTCAGTGCTGCCCCGCACAATGGATCCCGCACCGCGAAATGTGAACGAAGGGCGGCGGGACCCATGAGCGTGTGGGACGACCTGGTGGGGCAGGCCAGGGTGAGCGAGCAGTTGGATGCCGCCGCGCGGGACGCCGATGCCCTCGTCACCGCCGCTGCCGCCGACGCGCCGCCCCCCGAGGCGTCCAAGATGACCCACGCCTGGCTGTTCACCGGCCCGCCCGGCGCGGGCCGGAACCAGACGGCGCGGGCCTTCGCCGCCGCGCTCCAGTGCGTCAGCCCCGACCGGGCGCTGGGCGGCGCCCCCGGATGCGGGTTCTGCGACGGGTGCCATACGGCGCTCGTCGGCACGCACGCCGACGTCACCACCGTGGCCGCCGTCGGCAGCCAGATCCTCGCCGACGACATGCGGGACACGGTCCGCAAGTCGTTCACCTCGCCGGCGAACGGCCGCTGGCAGATCATCCTCGTCGAGGACGCCGAACGGCTGAACGAGAAGTCGGCCAACGCCGTCCTGAAGGCGGTCGAGGAGCCCGCTCCCCGCACGGTCTGGCTGCTCTGCGCCCCCTCCATCGAGGACGTCCTGCCGACCATCCGCTCCCGCTGCCGCCACCTGAACCTGAGCACGCCCTCCGTCGACGCCGTCGCCGACATGCTCGTACGGCGCGAGGGCATCGAGCCCGAGGTCGCCGCCGCCGCGGCCCGCGCCACCCAGGGCCACGTCGACCGGGCCCGCCGCCTGGCCACCGACCCGGCCGCCCGCGAGCGCCGGGCCGCCGTCCTCAAGCTGCCCCTCCGGCTCGGCGACATCGGCGGCTGCCTCAGGGCCGCGCAGGAGCTCGTGGACGCCGCGGCCGAGGACGCCAAGCAGCTCGCCGAGGAGATCGACGTCAAGGAGACCGAGGAGCTGAAGGCGGCGCTGGGCGCGGCCCAGGGCGGCCGGATGCCGCGCGGCACGGCGGGCGTGATGAAGGATCTGGAGGACAAGCAGAAACGGCGCCGTACGCGGACGCAGCGCGACAGCCTCGACCTCGCGCTGACCGACCTCACCGCCTTCTACCGCGACGTCCTCGCCCTCCAACTGGGCTCCCGAGTGGCTCTCGCCAACACCGACGCCGAGGACGCCCTGGAGCGTCTGGCCCGCGACAGCGTCCCGGAGTCCACCCTGCGCCGGATCGAGGCCGTCGCCGCCTGCCGTGACGCCCTCGACCGCAATGTGGCGCCGCTGCTGGCGGTGGAGGCGATGACCATGGCGCTGAGAGCGGGCTGAGCGGGCGGGCTGAGAGGGCAGGCTGAGCCGGGCTGAGCCGGACGGGATCCGGGGCGCGGGAGTCGTCCACAGATGATCAACAGGAGGTTGACCATGTAACACGTACGAGCCGTGGCGTGCACGCACAGCATCCAGACGGCTGCGCAGAGTTACGCTCGCCTGATGTACACCAGGCGCAGCTCTCCAGTAGGCCCAGCCCCGAGTCCCAGTGGGCAGGGCCCTCGCAACCGTCGTGGACAGGGCCCACGCAACCATCGATCGAACGTCCGGCGAACCGGCACGATCGGCGCCCTCCTCACCGCCGCCGCGCTGCTCGTCTCCGCCTGCACCTCCGGCGGTGTGACGACGGCCGGCGCGACGAAGTCGGGGGCCCCGGCGGCCGGGGCGGCACTGGCCGCGCTGCCACGGGCGACGCCGACCGCGCTCGCGCCGTACTACGCGCAGAAGCTGACCTGGCGCAGCTGCGGGGTGCCCGGCTTCCAGTGCGCCACCATGAAGGCACCGCTCGACTACACGAAGCCGGACGCCGGGGACGCCCGCCTCGCCGTGGCCCGCAAGAAGGCGACGGGTCCGGGCAAGCGGCTCGGTTCGCTGCTCGTGAACCCGGGCGGCCCCGGCGGCTCGGCGATCGGCTACCTCCAGCAGTACGCGGGGATCGGCTACCCGGCCGAGGTGCGCGCCCAGTACGACATGGTCGCGGTCGACCCGCGCGGCGTGGCGCGCAGCCAGCCCGTCGAATGCCTCGACGGCCGGGCGATGGACGCGTACACGCAGACGGACTTCACGCCCGACGACGCCAAGGAGACGGGGCGGCTCGTCGACGCGTACAAGAAGTTCGCGGAGGGCTGCGGCGCGGACGCGGCGGGCCTGCTCCGGCACGTCTCCACCACCGAGGCGGCCCGGGACATGGACATCCTGCGCGCGGTGCTCGGGGACGAGAAGCTGACGTACGTGGGCGCCTCGTACGGCACCCTGCTCGGGGCGACGTACGCCGGACTCTTCCCGGGCCGGGTGGGCCGGCTGGTCCTGGACGGCGGGATGGACCCGTCCCTGCCCGCCCGCCGGTTGAACCTCGACCAGACGGCGGGCTTCGAGACGGCGTTCCAGGCGTTCGCCCGGGACTGCGTGCACCACCGGGACTGCCCGCTGGGCACGAAGGTGAGCGACGTCGGCGGGAAGCTCGCGGCCTTCTTCCGGAAGCTGGACGCACGCCCCATCCCGACCGGTGACGCGGACGGCCGCGAGCTCGGCGAATCCCTCGCCACCACCGGCGTGATCGCGGCGATGTACGACGAGGGCGCCTGGCAGCATCTGCGTGACGCGCTGTCCGCGGCGATGCGGGAGAACGACGGGGCGGGCCTCCTCGCCCTCTCCGACAGCTACTACGAGCGCGACGGCGAGGGCCGCTACGCGAACCTGATGTTCGCCAACGCGGCGGTGAACTGCCTGGACCTGCCGCCGGCCTTCGCCACACCCGACGAGGTCCGCAAGTCCCTCCCCGCCTTCGAGAAGGCCTCCCCCGTCTTCGGCGAGGGCCTCGCCTGGGCCACCCTGAACTGCGCGTACTGGCCCGTGGCGCCCACCGGCGAGCCGCACCGCATCGAGGCGGCGGGCGCGGCCCCGATCGTCGTGGTCGGCACCACCCGCGACCCGGCGACCCCCTACCGCTGGGCCCAGGCCCTCTCGCGCCAGCTCACCTCCGCCCGCCTCCTCACCTACGACGGCGACGGCCACACGGCGTACGGGCGCGGGAGCACGTGTATCGACCGGACGATCAACACGTATCTCCTGCGGGGGACGCCGCCGACTCGGGACAAGCGGTGCTGAGGGTTGTGACGGACTGCGGGTCCTGACGGCCGCCGCTGCCAGCGGGCCCTGAATGCGGCCGCCGACAGCCGCTCTGAACTGCCCCGGAGCACCTCGCTCCGGGGCGCCGGGGCGGGGCCCGGGAGGGCTGGGAGTGCGCCCGGGAGGGCCCGGGAGGGGTTGGTACGGAGCGCCTCCGAAACTGTGTAGACTTACCGACGTTGCTGATCGCACCATAGTGCGGACAGCGCGCCGCCTTAGCTCAGATGGCCAGAGCAACGCACTCGTAATGCGTAGGTCTCGGGTTCGAATCCCGAAGGCGGCTCCGAGAAACCCTGGGACTCACTCGCCGTGACCTGGGGTTTTTCCTTGCCAAGAGTGAGGCGAGCCGGTCGGCAAGAGGTCAGCGAGAATTAAATCCTGGTCGCACGCTCAATGGGGGCCCGGAGGCGGCGGCCAGCTGGACGAGTGAAAGAGAGTGCGGGGCCCGATACGGGCGAGAGCGCAAGCAGGAGACGCGGCGGCGGATCATCGAGTCGGCTGGGCGTCGGTTCAAGAGCGACGGGATCGACGGTTCGGAGATCGCCGCGCTGATGGCCTGATGCCGGTCGCTCTTGTGGGGGCTGGACACGATTCGCCCCGCCCCCGGCGGCTGTCAGAACATCGTGTTGTCGTTGGCGGCGGTCTCGGGCACGGCCTGTTCGGAGCTCCAGTGCTCGACGATCCTGGCATCGCGGACCCGGAAGAGGTCGATGACCGACCGGCCACGCTCGCCCGGCGTGTCGACGTAGTGGCTGTGCACGGCGACCAGGTCGCCTTCGGCGATGACGCGTTTCGGTGTGACACTCGACTGCGGGAACTTGTCGAAGTAGCTGCCCAGGTCGGCCTTGAGGCCGGCCGCGCCGTCGGAGATGGTCGGGCTGTGTTCGTGGTAGTCGGCGCCGACGTAGGCGTCGATGGCGGTCAGGTCCTTGCGGACCAGCAGCTGGTCGACGAACGCGGTGACCAGTTCCTTGTGGTAGGCGGTGAACCAGCGCTGCCCGACCGCGTCGGTCTGCGGCTCGCTGAGCGTGGCGAACATGTCGTTGCCGTTGGCAGTGCTGGCCGGCACTTCCTGAATGACGTCCCAGTGCTCGGCGATCTTGCCGTCCTGGAAGCGGAACAGGTCGAACACGGCCAGACCCTCGGTGCCCGGCACCATGACGTAGCGGGAGTGCAGCAGCACCAGATCGCCGTCGGTGATGATCCGGCGGGGCTCGAAGGCGGCCTGCGGGAACTGCTGTCGCATGGCGCCGCTGAAGTTCTTGAGGGCGTCGGCTCCGTCGGGCGCCAGGGGGTTGTGCTGGATGTAGGAATCGGGCCGCACGACCCGATCGACGATGGCCGTGTCGCCGAGGACGAACACGTCATGCAGCAGTTGCTTGGCAAGTTGTGCCTTGCTGTCTCGGACAGTCAGCACGATCTTGCCGGTGGTGCGGCCGGTCTCGCCGAGCGTGTGCGCCTTCGCGGCCTCGGCGAGCGGGAAGGTGGCGTCGATGTGGGCGCGCAGTGCGCCGGTCTCGACGAGGGCGGCGATGGCCTGCATGCCGGCGTGGTCGGCCTCGACCAGCAGCGACTCGTAGCGGATCCCCCGCTCGGCGATCGCCGCCAGTTCGCCGGCGTCGACGGGTACCGGAAGGATCGAGACGAGGGTGCCGCCCGGGCGCAGCACGGCCACGGATCGGGCGCGGGCGGCGGGGTCACGGGAGATCGGGTCGAGGACCACGTCGATGTCGCTGAGCACCTCGGTGAAGTCGACGCTGTGGTAATCGATGACCTCGTCGGCACCGAGGGATCGCAGGAAGTCGTGTTTGGCGGCGCTGGCGGTGCCGATCACGTACGCGCCGCGGGCCTTGGCGATCTGCACGGCGAGGTGACCGACGCCGCCGGCCGCCGCGTGGATCAGGACTCGCTGCCCGGTCCGGACGCCGGCGGTGTCGACCAGTGCCTGGTAGGCGGTCAGCGCGGCCAGCGGCAGCGCACCCGCCTGGACGTGGTCGATGCCGGCGGGCTTGTGCGTGAAGACGCGGGCCGGCCCGGTCACGTACTCGGCGTGCGAGCCGACTCCGCCCGGGTAGGGCAGCATGCCGAAGACCTCGTCGCCGGGCTTGAACAGGGTGACGCCCACGCCGACGGCCTCGACGACGCCGGAGACGTCCCAGCCGAGCACCAGCGGCAGCCGGGCGATGGTCGCGGACTGGGCACGGTTCCCCCAGTCGGTCGGGTTGACCCCGGCCGCGTGGACGGCTACCAGGATCTCGCTCACCCCTGGCGCCGGTTTGGGCAGCAGGGTCTCCTGCAGTACGTCGGGGGCGCCGTAGGTGTCCTGGCTGATGGCTCGCATGGTCTCGGTGTCCGTCATGGGCCCAGCCTGGCCGCCGTCACGGGCCCCTACAATGGCACGATCGCCAATTTTCGACGGGATCCTGCCATGATCAAGGTGCACCGCGTCGTTGTCCTCGCCTCGCACGGGGTGTACCCGTTCGACCTGGGCATTCCCCACCGCGTCTTCGGCGCCGCGGACGGCCGCTACGAGGTCGTGACCTGCAGCATCGACGGTCACCCGGTGCGCACCAACGCGGACTTCTCCATCAGCGTCGATCATGGCCCGGAGGCGTTGCGCACCGCCGACACCGTCATCATCGCGCCGTTCCACACCGGCAACCCCCGCCGTCAGACGTCGGTCGACCTGGCGCAAGTCCTCGCGTACGTGGCCCCCGGCACCCGGATCGTGTCGACCTGCACCGGCGCCTTCGTGCTGGCCGCGGCGGGGCTGCTCGACGGGCACCGGGCCACCACGCACTGGCACGCCACAGGCCTCTTCCGGGAGTGGTACCCGCAGGTGGAACTCGACCCGAACGTCCTGTTCGTCGACGAAGGCGACGTGCTGACCTCGGCCGGTGCCGCTGCCGGCATCGATGTCTGCCTGCACCTTGTCCGCAAGGACCACGGCAGCGAGATCGCCAACCGTGTGGCCCGCACCTGCGTCGTCCCCCCGTGGCGCGACGGAGGCCAGGCGCAGTACATCGAACACCCGGTCCCCGACGCAACGGCGAACGACACGTCCGCCGCCCGGCAGTGGGCGCTGCAGAACCTGCACAAGCCGCTGACGCTGAGCGACCTTGCAGAGCAGTCGAACATGAGCCAGCGCACCTTCGCCCGCCGCTTCAAAGAAGAAGTCGGCTTGAGCCCCGGACGCTGGCTCATCCAGCAACGCGTCGACCGGGCCCGGCAGTTGCTGGAATCCACCGACCTGCCGGTCGACGAGGTCGCCGGCCAGGTCGGCTTCGCCGGCGGCACCTCGCTGCGCGAACACCTGCACGCCGCTATCGGCGTCACACCACTGGCCTACCGGCGGACCTTCCGAGGCGCACCGTCAACGAGCCGTGCCGCCGCGGCGGATGCTCGGCGGGACGGGCAAGCATGTCGCCCTGGACCGTAACTCGATCGTCGTGAACAACGCCGGTGTCGCCAACAGCAACCTCCCCCTCTCCGCGTCGCTCGATATCGCGCGCAGCGAGCTTGAGGTGAACTACTTCGGGCTCATCTCCATGACGCAAGCGTTCGCCCCGGTCGTGGCGGCCCACGGCGGCGGTGCCTTCGTCAACATGCTCTCGGTCGCCTCGTGGGCGGCGTACCCCGTAGCCGCAACGTACGGCGCGTCGAAGGCAGCCGCGTGGAGCTACACCAACGCCGCCAGGCAGCAGCTCAAGACGCAGGGGACCGAAGTCGTCGCCGTCCACGTCGGGCCGGTCGACACCGACATGCAGGCCGGCTTCGACGTCCCCAAGACCCCGCGACCGACGTGGCCCGCAGCGCCCTGGACCTGCTGGAGGCAGGTCGGCCCGAGGCCATCGTCGACGAGATGAGCCGCAACGTGAAGTCCACGCTGCACGACGACCGGGCCCTGCTGTACCCGGCCATCGAGGCGCAGCTCGCCGCGCAACTGGGCGACTGACTCACGGGAATTCCGGTGCCAAGGTCGAGTCCGCGGTACTCAGCTTGAGAGCAGACGCGTGTCGGTATCGCGCCAGGCGAGATGCCGGCCCGGCCCGGGCCCGGGCATGCAGCGGCGGTCTTGCCGGACTTCGCGGCTGCTGATCACGAACACGCGGCGACTGGCTCGGCCGATGGCGACGTTGAGGAGGTTCGGGCGTCCGGTGGCCCGTCCGAAACGGCGCCTGGGAGGAGCTTCGGCGCATGGTGTCGGGAGCCACAAAGCGGGTCCGCCGATGCTGTCAGGGCTTCGTGCGCGCGGTATCTGTCCGGTACTCGCTCGGGCTGACGCCGTGCTCCCTCTTGAACGCGGCGCTGAGGGAGAAGGCGTTGGAGAAGCCGACGCGGTCCGCTACCTCGGTGAGTGTCGCCCCGGGGGCGCGCAACAGGTCGGCGGCCAGGGCCAGGCGCCTTTCCCGTAGGTAGGTCATGGGCGGCTGTCCGACCAGGGCGGTGAAGCGCCGGGCCAGGTTCGCTCGTGACGCGCCTGCCTCGGCTGCCAGGGCAGGCAGTGTCCAGGGGTGTGCGGGGTTGGTTTGCAGCAGGCGCAGGGCGGGGCCGACCGCGGGGTCGCTGTGGGCCCGGTACCAGGTGGGGGCCTGAGCGCCGGGGCGGGTGAACCAGGCGCGCAGGGCGGTGATGAGCATCAGGTCCAGCGTCCGGTCCAGGAGGATCTGCTGCCCGGGCTCCTCGCGGGTGATCTCCTCGAAGGTCGTCGGGCTGACGGGGCAGGCGCCCACGTTCGCCTCGATGACGGCCAGGGGCGGCAGGGCGGCGAGCAGCCGGCCCGGAGTGCCGCAGTCCACGGTGTACAGGCCGCTCAGCAGGAGCGTGCTGTCCGCCCCTGCCGTGTCCCAGGTGCCGGCATCCGGAACTTGCGCGTCGACCAGTTCCTCGCCCTGCGCGGGCGTGCAGCGGCCGTCAGGACGGATCATCATGTCGGGTTCGGTGGCCGGGGCATTCGCGATCACATACGGTGCGCCCCCGCACAGCACGGCGACATCACCGGGACCGAGCCGGACCGGGGCGCCGCCCTGTGGGGTGATCCAGGCGGAACCGTGCAGGAGGACCGCGAGGGCCAGCGGTGAGCCGTCCTCGAAGCGCATCGCCCAGGAGCCGCTCAGGGAGGACTGGTTGAAGATCGCGCCACTGGTCCGTACCCCGTTCAGGAGATCCGTCAGCGGATCCGTGCTGGTCAGTCCCAGGGGGCCATCCATGCCGGTCAGCGTAGACGAACGAGTATGGACCTGAGCCTGCACGGCATGGCCGGGGCCAACGGTGACTGGTTCAGTTGAATCCATGAACGACGAGACGATCCTGGTGACCGGCGCTACGGGCAAGACCGGCCGCCGAGTTGTGCGGCTGCTTCAGGAGCGTGGCGTGGCAGTCCGCGCGGCCTCTCGCACCGGTACGCCGCCCCTCGACTGGACGGACCGGAGCACGTGGGAGCCGGTCATGCGGGGTGTGACCGCGATGTACCTGGTCGTCTCCGACCTCGGCAGCCCGCAGGCCGCGGAGACTCTTGGCACGTTCGCCCGGCGGGCCGCGGCGGCCGGGGTCCAGCGCGCGGTGCTGCTGTCCATGCCCGAGGGCGGGGGCCCGGACCGCGAGTCCGTACGTGCCGCAGAGCGGGCGCTGGAACACGCGGGCCTGGAGTGGACTGTGCTGCGGCCGCGGTGGTTCTTCCAGAACTTCAGCGAAGATTTCCTGCGCCACCCCGTGTTGGGTGGTGAGGTACGGCTGCCGGCCGGGGACGGCAAGGAGGCGTTCGTCGATGCCGAGGACATCGCCGAGGTGGCGGTCGCCGCGCTCACCGAGGCCGGGCACGCCGGGTGGTACTACGAGCTCAGCGGCCCTCGGTTGATGTCCTTCCGGGATGCGGTCGAGGAAATCGCTCGGGCCACCGGCCGCGACCTTCGCTACGTGTCGCTGACCCCGGAGGCGTACGCGGACGAGCAGCGCGCTCAGGGAGTGCCCGAGGAGTGGGTGCACCTGTCGGTCGGTCTGTACGAGTACGTCCGTTCCGGCGGCCTCGCCACACTCAGCGATGGTGTGCAGCGTTCGTTGGGCCGGTCTCCGCGGGACTTTTCCGACTACGTCAGGGCCGCCGCCCAGCAGGGCGTCTGGAACCCCTGACCTTCCCGAGCTCGCCACGCAGGTACTGCCGTGCCCGGCCCGTCAGGTGGTCGGCGGTGGCCACAGCCGCAGGCGCCCGATGCCGGCAACTGGTGTCGTTCGAGGGGCGACTGGCCACTTGGCGACGCGAACCCCATCCGTGCTCGGGCGCTGTAGGACCCTTGCCGCCGGGCCAGGCTGTAGCTGAGCGGCATGGTGAGTTCGGGGTCGGCTGCCTGTCCAGCATCAGTCCGCCGTTTTGCCCAACCAGGCGCCACGCCGAACCGCAGTCGACCGGTCCCGGCTGCGGCGGTTGCCGTGGTGGAAGTGAGCTGCGTCGGCACCCTCTCGTGCGGGGGCTGTCTGGACGGCGTACGAAAGCCTGCCACCGAACTGCCGATCCGCCGTGCGTGGATCTCTTCGACAGCGGACATCAAGGGGCGGTGTTTCCGCCCGGCAGCCACTCAGCCCGGCCCTCCACTCCCTCGAACACGGTGCGGTGTGGGTACTTACAACGACACGGCCACCGTCACCGACGTCAAGGCCCGGCCTCGCCGTGACGGTCGGCCTTCCAGGTTTCTTCGTTGTTCGGGTGAAGTCTGTTTTCCGCGCCCCCTTCGCCATCTGGAGTTCCCCTTGTCTGCCGACAGCACGTCCACCGTCCCCGCGCAGCCGGGTACCGATACGTCCGGGGCTTCGCCCCGCGGTCGGCACCTCGGCCTGGCGCTCTTCGTGATCGCCGCGGCCCAGCTCATGGTCGTTCTCGACGACACCATCACCAACATCGCGTTGCCCAGCATCCAGACCGATCTGGAGGTGTCCGACGCGAACCTGGCCTGGATCGTCAACGCCTACGCGCTCGCCTTCGGCGGCCTGCTGCTGTTCGGTGGCAAGGCCGGCGACCTCTTCGGCCGCAGGCGGATGTTCCAGGTCGGCATCATCGTCCGGTCTGAAGACGTCGTCCCGACCTCGCGGCCGTCCGGGCGTTGAGGACCGGTCGCCTCGGCAACGGGGGCCTGTTCCACCCCGCCGTCAGTTCGTCGGCAGGGTCACGAGCTCCATTCGGCCTCCGGCGAGAGCGACGACAGCGGAGACCAGGGCCTGCAGACAGGCGAGCTCGGCCTCCTCGTCGGGCAGGGAGAGGTGCTGCATCGAGAGGCCGTCGAAGCCGGCCAGGAAGAACCGGGCGAGGGTCTCCGCCGGCTGGGCGAGCTGGTGACCGGTGCGCTCGGCCGCCTCGGTCACCAGCCTCGTCGTCACGGCCGTCACCTTGCCGTAGTGGCCCTCGAGGGCCTCCTGCAGCGATGGCGTCCGGAGCGCGAGCATGGACAGTTCGGTGAGCAGCTGGTGGGCGGTCGGCTGCTCGCGCACGGTCTGCCACAGGGCGGCGGCGAGTACCGCGACCGTCTCCTCGAAGCCGGCGTCCGCGGGCGCCGCCCGTTCGACCTGTGCGATCAGATCATGGGTGAGCTGTTCCATGACGGCCCGGTACAGATCTTCCTTGGTGCCGAAGGTGTAGTGCACCGTTGCCTGGGCCACTCCCAGTTCGGCCGCGATGGCACGGGTGCTTCCGGCAGCCACACCCTCCCTCGTCATGAGGTCGATGGCGGCCTTGATCAGCTGAGGACGGCGCTCTGCCGCAGAAACATGAGCCATGAAGGCATCATATCGACTTAGTCCGGCGAATAAGTCGCTCGATCATGTTGCGGTTTCCGGAGATTCCTCCGAGCGGTAGCGGTCTCCAGTCCGGCAGCTGAGGTCCCCTCTGTGGCAGTACAGGTCAGTTTTCCCGCCGAAGGCCGGGTGCATAGGTTCCCAGGCGGCGACCATCGTGCACCGTGGCTCGGTGGGCAAGTGCTCCCCACCGCCCCCGCACCTGACCCGTGATCACGCTCGGGCAGCGGGACATCGCAACGGTCTCCCGCTGCCCGACCGGCAGCAGTTCCTCCACATGCCTCGGCTCGACGACGCTGCCCTTGCCGACCGGCTGTGGATCGCCGTCGGCGGGCGGGGCGCCTTCCGGAGCTTCAAGGACGTCCTCGCACCTCCATGACCGTCAACTGCCCGACATCGCACGGACATTGACCCACCCCGCCCCGCCCAGCAGAATGACTCCGCATTTGTGAGAGCGCTCTCAAGGCCCGGCGAGGGAGACCCATGAACGGCATGACCGGCGTGAACCGTGTGACCGGCGTGAACCATGCGACCGACGGACCGGGACGAGGACGAGGCCCGGCGGTCAGTCGCCGTGGCTTGCTGGGGGCCGGGCTCGGTGCCGCCGTGCTCACCGTGGCCGGGGTGGGGTCGGCGCACGCCGGGTCGGCTGGATCCGGCGCCGGACATTCGCGCGCGGCCTCCGCACAGCGCCGCGGCCACGCCTTCCTCGCCGCCGCCATGGACGCCTACCCCGACCACGGCCCCGTCCGCCTCGCCCAGAGCTACGCCGACCAGGCCGGCCTGTTCAGCACCGCCTTCACGTACGACAACGCCCTCGCGATCCTCGCCCACCTCGCCGCCCGCACCGCCGACGGTCGGGCCCGGGCCGTGGCGCTCGGGGACGCGCTGCTGTACGCGCAGGAGCACGACCCGGCGCACGACGACGGCCGGCTGCGGCAGGCGTACAACGTCGGGCCGTACACCTTCTACGACGGCTCGCTCCAGCCGGACGGGTTCGTGCGGGCGGACGGCAGCGCCAACGTGGGGACGCAGTTCGGGTTCACGGGCACGGCCGTGGGGGACATGGCCTGGGCCGGGATCGCCCTCAGCGCGCTGGCGGGGCGGACCGGGGAGCGGCGGTTCCTCGCCGGGGCGGTGCGGATCGGGGAGTGGATCGAGCGGAACGGGCGTACCGAAGAACCGCTCGGCGGGTACAAGTTCGGGGTCGACGGGGCCAACCAGAAGCTGCCCTTCACCTCCACCGAGCACAACACCGACCTCGTCTGCCTGTTCGGGCGGCTGGCCCGGCTGACGGGGGACCAGGTCTGGCTGGAGCGGCGGGCTCGTGCCCGGGCCTTCCTCAGCCGCATGTGGGACGCGGACGGCGGGTTCTTCTACACCGGGACCAATGACGGGGTGACCGTCAACAAGTCGCCGATTCCCGCGGACACCCAGACCTGGACCTATCTGGCTCTCGACGCTCGCGCCCATGCCCGTTCGCTGGACTGGGCCGCGCGCGAGCTGGCCGTCCTCGACCACGCCGAGCGGCGCAACAGCACGGTGCCGGCGGGGCAGTCGTACGAAGGTGTCACGTTCAGCTCGGCCGGTCTCGTCGCGAACGAGGACGCCCCGATCGCCGACTCGCAGCCCAAGCCCGACCGCAACGGCGTGTGGTTCGAGGGGACGGCTCATCTCGCGCTCGCCCTGCGGGAGCGGCACGGGCGCGGGGACGAGGCGCGGGCGCGGCGGCTGCTCGACTCCATCGAGCGGGCCCAGGATCTGCTCGGGGGCGGTCAGACCGTCGGCGGACGGGCGCTGCCCGAGCGGGCCGGGGTCGTGTCGGCCAGCAGCCCGCTCGACACCGGGTTCGGGTTCGGCTACTACCCCTACCGGCACCTCGGGGCGACCGCCTGGTATCTGATGGCGGCCGTGCGCGCGAACCCGCTGCGGGTCTGAGGCACCGGCCGGCCACGGCGCCTCACCCGCGTCCGCTGCCCGCCGTCAACCCGCCCACGATGAAACGCTGGAAGAGGGCGAACACACAGACCACCGGGACGCTGATGAGCGTGGCGGTGGCCATCAGGGCGCCCCACGCCGTGCCGTGCTGCCCGACGAACGCGTTCAGCAGGACGGTGACGGGCTGGACGTCCGGGCCCGCGGCCAGCGTGAGACCGAACAGGAACTCGCCCCAGCCGATCAGGAAGCACAGCCCGGCCGTCGCGACCAGGCTCGGCGCCATGACCGGCAGGACGACCCGCAGCAGCACGCCGGGCAGCCCGCAGCCGTCGACCAGCGCGGCCTCCTCCAGCTCCGGCGGGAAGGACCGCAGCACCGGGCGCAGCACGATCACGGCGAAGGGCAGGGTGAGGGTCGTGTCGGCGGCGATCAGACCGAGGTAGCTGTCGTCGAGACCGGCCCGGCGCTCCAGGATGAACAGGGGTGCCGCCAGCACGATGGCGGGCGGCAGTTGGGCGACCAGCAGGGCCAGCACCATCGCGCCCGAGCCGCGCGGCCGGACGCGGGCGAGCGCGTAGGCGAGCGGGACGCCGAGGACGAGGGTGAGGGCCACCACGCCGCTGGAGATCACCAAGCTGTTGAGGAGGGCCCGGGTCAGGCCCGCGTAGTCCAGGGCCGTCCGGTAGTTCTCGGCGGTGAGCGGGGTGGGCAGCCACTGCGGGGTCGGGGCGAGGATGCGGTCCGGGAGGGTCAGGCTGGTCTTGGCCATCCAGTACACCGGCAGGAGGAAGGCCGCAGTGATCAGCGTGGCGAGCGCGGTGAGCAGCCACGGGTGGCGGGGAGGTTTCACGTGGAACCTCCCACCGCGTCCTCGCGCCGCAGCCGTCGTACGTACAGGACGCCCGTGAGCAGCGGCACGACGAGCAGCAGCAGTCCGGCGGCCGCGCCCTCGCCGAACCGGAAGAAGCGGAAGAAGACCTCGTAGACGTAGAGGGACAGCACGCGTGTGGCGTCGACCGGGCCGCCGCCCGTCATCACGAAGATCAGGTCGAAGACCTTGAAGGTGTAGAGCAGTCCGAGCAGGAGGACGGTCACGGAGACCGGGCGCATCAGGGGCAGGGTGATACGGCGCAAGCGCTGCCAGGCGTTCGCTCCGTCGAGGGCCGCGGCCTCGTGGAGCTCGGGGTCGATGGTGTGCAGGCCGACCAGGAGCAGCAGCATGTTGAAGGGCACGCCGACCCAGATGTTGGCGAGGATCACGCCGGCCAGCGAGGTGGACGGGTCGGTCAGCCAGTCGTGGGCGAGGGCGTCCAGTCCGACGGCCCTGAGCAGCGCGTTGTACGCGCCGGACTCCGCGTCCAGCAGCCAGCGGAAGAGGGTGCCGCTGACGATGGGCGGCAGCAGCCAGGCCATCAGGAGCAGGGCGCGCAGCAGGCCGTTCAGCGGGAACGGGCGGGCGAAGAGCAGGGCCAGGGCGAAGCCGAGGGTGAACTGGCAGGCCAGCGAGCCCAGCGTGAACAGCAGCGACAGGCGTACGGAGTGCCAGAACCCCGGGTCGTCGAGGACCACCCGGTAGTTGTCGAGGCCGTTGAAGCGCTCGGCCCCGCCGAGCAGGCCGCTCAGCCGGACGTCGTGCACGGACGTCCAGAGGTTGTAGAAGAGCGGGTAGGCCAGGAACAGGGCGAGGAAGGCCAGGCCCGGGAGACAGAAGAGGTATCCGGTGCGGCGTCGGCGGGCGGAGGGGCCGCGTACCGGACCGGGGCCGGCCGGCGGGAGCCCGGTCCTTCTTCGGCGGAGCTCCAGCGCGAGGGCCTGACGCCCTCTCACCGCTCGCCCAGCGCCTTGTCGATCTTCCCGGCCGCCGTCCGTGCCGCGGCCGAGGGGGCCGCCGACCCGGTCAGTACGGCCTGCTCCGCCTCCGCGACGGCCTGCGAGGCGTCGGCGTAGTGCGGGCCGTACTGGCGTGGCCGGGCCAGCGGCAGCTGGCTCAGGAAGAGCCGCAGCGCCGGGTCGGAGGCCCAGGTGCCCCGGTCGGCGAGGTCCTTGCGGGCGGGCAGGTTGCCGAAGGAGACGAGGTACGGCGTCAGCACCGACGGGCGCTGGGTGTACTCCAGCACCTCCCACGCCTTGTCCAGATGGTCGCTGCTCTTCGTCAGCACCCAGTTCTCCCCGCCCAGACAGGTGGCCGCCTCCTTGTCGCGGGGCAGGGCGACCACGGCCCAGTCGAAGTCGGCCTCCTTCAGCATGGGGATCTGCCAGGGGCCGTTGATCTGCAGCGCCGCCCGCTGGTTGAGGAACCGGGTGTTGACGTCCTGCTGGGTCCAGCCCACGCACTGCTCGGACAGGGAGCCCTTGGCGACCAGGTCGTCCAGGAACGACAGGGCGGTGGCGCCGTACGTGGCGAAGGTGTCCAGGTCGCCGCCCGCCTGCCACAGGAACGGCAGGAACTGGAAGACGCCCTCCTCGGTGCGGATCGCGCTCAGCGCCAGGCCATACCGGTCCCCCCGGGTCAGCCGCTCGGCGGCGGAGGCCAGCTCGGCCCAGGTGGTGGGCGGTTGGACGCCGGCGTCCTGGAGCATCCCGGTGTTGTAGTACAGGGCCAGGCAGTTGCTCTGGTTGGGGATGCCGAGCGTCCTGCCGCCGACCTGGCAGCCGTCCCAGGGCCCCTTGTAGTACTGCCCGGCCTGGCCCCACTCCTCGACCCGGCCGGTGAGGTCGGCGAGCAGACCGCTGCCGCCGAGGGTGTTCATGGAGACGTTGTCGACGATCGCGATGTCGGGCAGGTCACCGGAGATCGCGCTCAGGGTGATCTGCCGCTCCAGCTCCGCGAACGGGAACGTCCGCCGCTCGATCCGTACGTCCGGCACCGCGGCCTCGATGTCCTTGATCAGCCGGGTCATGCCGGGCTGGAAGTTGTCCAGCGTGAAGTAGTCCCACCAGGTGAGGGTGGTGGTGCTGGGCTCGTCGGAGCCGCCGCACGAGGCCAGCGCCGCGCCGCCGGAGAGGGCGGCGGCGCCCGCGCCGACGGTGCGCAGGAACCGGCGGCGGTCGACCGGGTACGACATGCTCCCCTCCCGGGGGTGTTCGAGGTGGTGACTCGGCATACCCCGACGTATCAGAAATCCAGGTCGAAATCGGGGAATTCCGGCTCGGGTTCCGAACCGGGCACCGGAAGGCACCGTCCCGTGCTCGCCCGCAGGGTGATCAGCGGCTTCAGCAGGACGTGCCGGGGCGTGGAGTCGGGGGAGCGCAGTCGTTCCACCATCAGCTCGACGGCGACCCGGCTCATCTCCTTGGCCGGGATCTCGGCGGCGGTCAGCTGCGGGGACACCTGCTCGGCCCAGGGGCTCGCCGCCACCCCGACGACCGAGAAGTCGCGCGGCACGCTGCGGCCGTGCCGGGTCAGCCCGCGGTAGACGCCCTCCAGCGCCGCCTCGTTCATGGTGACCAGCGAGGTGGTCGCCGGATCGTCCGCGAGGATCCGCGCCACGACCTCCTCGCCCGAGGCGAGGTCGTCGCCGCACAGATAGGCGCGCGGCTCGTGGCCCAGGTCCGTCATCGCGGTGGTGTAGCCCTCGTGGCCGAGCCGGGCGAAGCCGTAGCCGACGTTGAACAGCTGCTCGGAGCGGTTGACGAAGGCGATCCGGCTGTGCCCCAGATCGGTGAGGTGCCGTACACAGCCGCTCGCCAGCCCGGCGAAGTCCAGATCGACCCAGCCCGCCCCGTCGCAGCGGTGGTTGCGGCCGATGGCCACGAACGGGAAGCCCGCCTCGGCCAGCCGCTCGACCCGGCTGTCCTCGCGGCGGATCTCCATCACGATCACACCGTCCACCCGCGGGGCATCGTCGGCCCGTGGCGCATCGCCGCCCCGGGGCGCACTCTCGGCCCGCAGGGCATCGCCACCCCGTGTCGCACTGTCCCGCCGCGGCGCACCTCCGCCCCAGTGCCGCTCGACGTGCTCCGGCGGCGCCCCGACCATCCGTCGGAACGAGCCGTCGTCGGCCGTCTCGGCTGGGGAGAGCAGCATGTCGTAGCCGTGCGCCGCGGCTGCCTCGGCGACGCCGCCGATGAAGGCGAGCTGCATGGTGGTGTAGTCGCCCATGCGGCCGGACGGCGGGTAGAGCAGCCCGAGGGTGTGCGTGGCGTGCTCGCCCCCGGCCGATGGCCTGGTGGGGGCGCGCGCGTGCTCGGGCATGGTCAGCCGACCGGGAGAGGCTGCTCGGCCCAGATCGTCTTGCCGGTGGGTGTCTGCCGGGTGCCCCAGCCCTGGGTGAGCTGCGCGACCATGTGCAGCCCGCGACCGCCCTCGTCGTAGGTGCGGGCCCGGCGCAGATGCGGGGCGGTGCTGCTGGCGTCGGACACCTCGCAGATCAGGGTGCGGTCCCGGATCAGCCGCAGGCCGATGGGTACGTCGCCGTAGCGGATGGCGTTGGTGACCAGCTCGCTCACCACCAGCTCGGTCACGAACGCCGCCTCCTGAAGGCCCCATGCCGCGAGCTGCCGGGTGGCCTGCGCGCGGGCGTCGGCCACGATCGCCGGGTCGGACGGCAGGGCCCAGGCGGCGACCTGGTCGGCGTGCAGGGCGCGGGTGCGGGCCAGCAGGAGGGCCACGTCGTCGGCGGGGCTCTCCGGGAGCATGGCCCGCAGCACGGCGTCGCAGGTGATCTCCAGCGAGGGCACCGGGGAGGACATGGCCTCACAGAGCCGTTCGAGGCCGAGGCCCATGTCGCGGTCGCGGGCGATCAGGCCGTCCGTGTAGAAGGCGAGCAGACTGCCCTCCGGCAGCTCCAGCTCGGTCGCCTCGAAGGGCAGCCCGCCGACGCCGAGCAGCGGCCCTGGCGTGAGCCGGATGACGCTGACCGTGCCGTCGGGCAGCAGCAGCACCGGCGGGACATGGCCGGCGCTGGCGAGGGTGCAGACCCGGGAGACCGGGTCGTAGACGGCGTACAGACACGTCGCACCGATCCCGCCGGTGTACGGCAGGTCGCGGACGGTGCTGTCGTCGTCCGAGGTGAGATGGGTGACCAGGTCGTCGAGGTGGGTGAGCAACTCGTCCGGGGGCAGGTCCACGTCCGCGAGGGTGCGTACGGCGGTCCGCAGCCGCCCCATGGTCGCCGAGGCGTGGATGCCATGCCCGACGACGTCACCGACCACCAGGGCGACCCGGGTGCCGGACAGGGGCACGACGTCGAACCAGTCACCGCCGACGCCGGCCCCCGTACCGGCCGGCAGATAGCGGTACGCCACCTCGACGGCCGCCTGTTTCGGCAGGTCACGGGGGAGCAGGCTGCGTTGCAGGGTGAGGGCGTTGGTGCGCTCACGGGTGTAGCGGCGGGCGTTGTCCACACCGACGGCGGCCCGGCCCGCGAGTTCCTCGGCGAGGATCAGGTCGTCCTGCTGGAAGGGCGGGGAGCCCTTGCCGCGGACGAAGACAGCGACGCCGAGGGTGATGCCCCGGGCCCGCAGCGGGGTCGCCATGACCGAGTGGAAGCCGTGCTCGCGGACCACGGCCGCCCGCGCCTCGTGCTCGCCGACCCAGCGGGCGAAGTCGGGGTCGTCCACGCCGCTGAGCACCGGCCGCCCGCTGGTCAGGGAACGGGCCGGCGGCGAGAACGACGGATAGGTGTCGATCCCGCCCAGGGCGATGGCCGCCTCCGGCACGCCCCCGCCCTCGGCCGAAGACTGGTGGGCGACCCGGCGCAGCATCACGGCGGCGTCGACCGTCCCCGGCACCGGTTCCTCCCCGCGCACCACCGAGTCGAGCAGGTCCACGCTGACGAAGTCGGCCAGCCGGGGTACGGCCAGATCGGCGAGTTCCTGGGCGGTGCGGGCGACGTCCAGGGTGGTGCCGATCCGCGAGCCCGCCTCGTTCAGCAGGGCCAGCCGCTGCCGGGCGGCGTACTGCTCGCTGCTGTCGAAGGCGGCGGTGCCGACCCCGGCCACCTCGCCCGACACGGGGTCCCGGACGGGCCACAGTTCGACGATCCAGGAGCGCTGCCGGGTCGCGGCGGCGGGCGGCGCCGGGGCGAACCCCTCGTACCGCATCGGCATGGCCTCCTCGGCGACCCGCCGCACACACCTGAGGAACCCCTCGTCCGAACGTGCCTCACCCAGCGGGTCGGTCTCCGCGCCCGCGTTCAGCCGCCACGAGCCCGACGCGGCGCTGTAGGTGGACAGCGCGATCGAGGACTGGGCGAAGGCCCACTCCACCATCCGCCGGTCGCGGTCGGAGGCGGCCGTTCCCGTGGTGGCGGTGACCACGAAGGCCTGGGTCGCGCCGCCGCCGTCCAGCGAGGGATGCGCGTGCAGGGTCAGCTCGACGCGGTGTCCGTCGCGGTGCCTGAGGACCGCCGTACCGCTCCACTCCTCGGAGCCGACCGGGGAGAAGCCGGTCGCCTCCCGGTCCACGAGCAGATCGGCCGCCGCCCGCCCCACGACCTCGGCCGCGACGTATCCCAGCAGCCGCCGGGCACCCTCGCTCCACCCCGTGACGATGCCCTGAAGGCTGATGGTGGCGGTAGCGGCATCTGGTGACCACACGGTTCCAGCGTGCGCGTCACGGGAGAATCGGACAAGTCGGATTCCTGTGCATGAAATGAGGAGGTCACCGTGTCCGATTCCGGTACGAGTGCCGCCGGCCCGGGTGCCACCGGCACCCCGCTCGCGCGGAAGATCGGCGTGCGGCCGGGCCACCGGATCCGGCTCCGCCACGCGCCCGCGGGCTGGGACATCCCCGGACTGCCGGAGGGCTGTGACGTGGCCGAGGGAGGCCCGAACGGGGCGGACGTCGCCGTCGCGTTCCACCGGTCGTACATCGAACTCGTGGCCGAGGCCCCCGGCCTGGTCGACGACCTGGCTGATGACGCCATGCTCTGGATCGCCTGGCCCAGGCGGGCCGCCGGCCACGTCAGCGACATCACCGAGAACGCGCTGCGGGACCTCTTCCTCCCGCTCGGGGTCGTCGACGTGAAGGTCGCGGCACTGGGCACGGACTGGTCGGGCCTGAAGTTCGTCAGGCGCCGGGAGAACCGCGGCAACCGGCGAACTTGAGAAGTCCTTACCGTGAACCACTAGCATCGCGCCGGTAATCGCGGCCGGCACGAGACGAGGGCAGGGCAGGGTATGACGGAACCGAGGATCGCTGTCGCCGTGGTGACCATGGGGAACCGCCCCGCCGAGGTCGACGCGCTGCTCGAGTCCGTGGCCAAGCAGGACCTCGCCCCGGTCCGGATCGTCGTCGTCGGCAACGGCTGCCCGCTCCCCGAGTTCGCCGAGCGGCTGGGGCTGCCCGGCGAGGTCACGCCGATCGAGCTCGACGAGAACCTGGGCTGCCCGGGCGGCCGAAACGTGGCCCTCGCGCGGCTGCGCGCCTTCGGCGACGTCGACGTCGTGGTCGAGCTGGACGACGACGGCCTCCTCGTCGACGCCGACGTGCTGCGCCGCGTACGGGACCTGTACGCGGCCGACGACCGGCTCGGCATCGTCGGCTTCCGCATCGCCGACGAGCAGGGCGAGACCCAGCAGCGGCACGTGCCGAGGATCGGCGGGTCGGACCCGATGCGGGGCGGCTACGTCACCGGCTTCCTCGGCGGCGGACACGCGCTGCGCATGACGATGCTGGCGGAGACCGGGGACTGGCCCGCCGAGTTCTTCTTCGCCCACGAGGAGACCGACCTGGCCTGGCGGGCCGCCGACGCCGGCTGGCGCATCCTCTACGCGCCCGAACTGCTCCTCCAGCACCCGAAGACCTCGCCCGCCCGGCACGCCATCTACTTCCGGGTGAACGCCCGCAACCGCGTCTGGCTGACTCGCCGCCGACTGCCGCTCCCGCTGATCCCGGTGCACCTCGGCGTGTGGGTGCTCCTCACCCTCGTCCGCAACCGGAACTCGCCGGCCGGTCTGCGCGCCTGGTTCGGCGGCTTCCTGGAGGGCCTGCGGGAACCGGCGGGCGAGCGGCGTGCCATGCGCTGGCGCACGGTGTGGGGGCTGTGCCGCCTCGGCCGGCCGCCGGTCATCTGAGAGGGGGCCCGGGGGAGGGGACGCGGGCCCCGGTCGTTCACCTCCGACGACCGGGACCCACATGCGTCCCGGGATCCGGCGCGGCGGCGACACTCCCCCGAGTTGCGCGTCGTACGCGCGCGCCGTCGGGCCGGATCCGATGAAGTGATCACATCAGGTCGCGCCAACGGATCGCTAACATGTGGCCAACGGTGGTCCGTTCCGACGTACTTCCGCTGGCGTGAAGTCGATGAACGACCGAGGGAAACGGCCTGCATGGAACGCCTTCCGGTCGAGAACCGTCGATAAGAGGGTGGCGGAAAACCGCCGTACAAGAGGCGGATCGCGGGCACGGGTACGGCCCGCCGCGCGGGAAGGCAGTGGCGGCGTGAAGCGGTACGAGCTGCGGTTCGGACTGCTGGGACCACCGGTGGTCTTCGAGGACGCCCCCGAGGGGGCCTCCTCTTACGACGCCCAGGACCTCCCTGTCCGGATGATCAGCAGTCCCAAGGTGCGGGCCCTGTTCGCGGCGCTGCTGCTGGAGGGCGGCCGGATCGTCTCCGTGGAGTCGCTGAAGGATGTGCTGTGGGGCGGCGCGCCCCCCGCCTCCGCGAAGGCCTCGCTGCACAACCACGTGGCCCGGCTGCGCCGCCTGCTCGACGACCCCGAACGGCTGCGCGCGGTGCCACCCGGCTACGTCCTGCGCGTCGACGAGGGCGAACTGGACGTCGACGTCTTCGTCAGCCGCGTCGCCGCGGCCCGCGTCGCCCACGTCGGACGGGACTGGGAGCGTACGGTGCGCGAATGCACCCGGGCGCTCGCGCTGTGGCGGGGCGCGCCGCTGGCCGGCCTGCCCGCCGAGGTCGGCGGCTACGCCCTCGTCCAGCGTCTGGCGGAGGCACGGCTGCTGCTCATGGAGTGGCGCTACGACGCCGAGCTGAACATCGCGGGACCGCGCCTGGACGCCCTGGTACCCGAGCTGACCGCCCTGGCCGCCGAACACCCCCTGCGCGAGTCCTTCCACCGTCACCTGATGCTCGCCCTCCACCACACCGGCCGCCGAGCCGAGGCCCTGACCGTCCACCGCGCCCTGCGCACCCGTCTGATCGAGGAGCTCGGCGTGGAGCCGGGGGCGGGGGTGCGGGAGGCACATGTGGAGGTGCTGCGCGGGGGAGGGGGCGCCGGTCGTGAGGGCGGCGAGGGCGCGGAGGGATCGGCCGACGGTGCCGCGCGGGCCGGGGGCGACCATGCCCTGAGGGCGGCGACGCAGGACCCGGCCGGACACGACGGTGGCCTGGCGCCCGGCGCCTTCGACACCGCCGTCGCCCCCGAGGGCGACCTGCCCGAGGCCCCCGCGAACCTCGACGCTACGCGCGATGACGCCCCCCTCCGTCACCCGCACCCCGCCCCCGCCCGCCACGAGGCGCCCACCCCGGCTGCCCCCGCCCCCAGGGACCCGGCGCTCCCGCCGGGAGAAGCCTCCACCTCCCCGCCCGCTCCACCCCGAGCCACCCCCACCGACCCGCCCCGGCCGGCCCAACTCCCGCCACCCCCGGCCCACTTCACCGGCCGCGCCGCCGTACTCCACGACCTGCGCCGCACCCTCACACCGGCGTCGACCTCAACCCCGTCCCCGGCATCGACCCGCACCCCGTCCCCGACCTCGGCGCCGACCCCCGCCCCCGCGCGGCAGCGCCCCCACACGGCCGTGGCCGTCATCAGCGGCATGGCGGGTGTCGGCAAGAGCGCCCTCGCGCTGGAGGCCGCCCACGGGCTGGCGAATCGTTTCCCCGATGGTCAGCTCCACGTCAACCTGCACGGCGCCACCCCCGGCATGCCCCCGCTCACCTCCGGCCAGGCCCTCACCGCACTGCTCCGTGACCTCGGCACCGACCCCCGCGCCATCCCCGAACACCCCGACGCGGCCGCCGCGCTGCTGCGCTCCCTGCTCGCGCCGACCCGCACGCTCCTCGTCCTGGACGACGCCGCGCACGCCGCCCAGGTACGCCCGCTCCTCCCGGCCGCCCCCGGCTGCGCGGTGATCGTCACCAGCCGCTCCCCGCTGACGGCCCTCGACGGCGCCCACCGCTTCCCGCTCACGCCCCTGCCGGCCGAGGACAGCGCGGCGCTGCTGCGGGCGGCCTCGGGCCGAGGCGTCCGCGAAGGCCACGACACCGCCGACCGAGCCACCGACGGCACGACCGCCACGACCGACACGACCGCCACCATCGACGCCGTCCACCCCCTCGTCGCCCTCACCGGCGGCCTCCCGCTCGCCCTGCGTATCGTCGCCGCCCGACTCGCCGCCCGCAGCGCCCTCACCCCCGACGTGCTGGCCCGCCAACTCGCCGCCACCGAGAGCAGGTTGCACCACCTGGAGTACGACGACCTGAGCGTCCGCCGCTCCCTCGCCGTCGCCCACGACGCCCTCGCCGCCTCCGACCGCGAGGCCGACCGGGACGCCGCCCGCGCCCTGCGTCGCATCGGCGCCCTGGACCTGCCCGCGTACGGCGCCCCCCTGCTGGCCCGCCTCACCGGCACCGACGAGCGCCGCGCCGAGGCCGCCCTCGACCGCCTCGTCGACGTGGCCCTCCTGGAGGAGACGGCGTACGGCCGCTACACCCCGCACGACCTGGTGCGCGACTTCGCCCGCGAACTCGCCGAGGCCGACGGCGACTTCACCGGGACCGCCGAGACCGCCCTGCGCTGGTACGCCGCCGTGGCCGAACGCACCCTCACCGCCATCGTCGAACCGGGCCTCGACCGCGACGACCGCCGCCGCCCGACCCCGACCCAACCGCAGGACCACCCGGCGAGCGTCGACACCGTGCCGCCCTTCGACAGCCCCGAAGCCGCCTTCGCCTGGGGCGACCTGGAACTGGAGAACATCGTCGCGCTCGCGGAACGCCATGGCGGCACCGACCACGACGAACAGGACGGCCCCACCACCCCCGGCGGCCCGACCGCCCCCCTCCTCTCCACCCTCGTCCGCCTCCTCTTCCCCTGCCTCCAACGCAGCGGCCGAGTCGCCGAGATGGAGCTGCTGGGCGCGGTCGCCCTCCGCGTCGCACGGCGGCTCGGGGACGAGGCCGCCGAGGCCTACGCGCTGGGCGACCTCGCCGGTCTGCACTTCCTGACCGGCCGCCAGTCCGAGGCGCTCCACCTCAACGACCGGGCCCTGACGATCTGGCGGCGCCTCGAAGTGGTCTCCTGGACGCGCCGCTGCCTCAACAACCGGGGTCTGCTGCTCGAAGGTCTCGGCCGCTATGCCGAGTCGGGCGAGGCGCTGCGTCAGAGCCTCGCGTACTCACGGCAGTTGAACGACCCGCACGGCGAGGCCGTGACCTACAGCCACCTCGGCAACCTGTACGAGCACACCGACCCGCGCGCCGCCATAGAGCAGCACCGCCGCTCACTGGCGATCGGCGACGAGATCGGCAACGTCATCGTGCAGCACTCCGCCCACTGCAACATCGGCTACGCCCACCTCACCCTCGGCGAACCGGCCGCAGCCGCCGAGCACTTCGGGGAGAGCCTGCGCATCCTCGGCGGCCACGGCGACTGGCACGGCGAGTCCCAGACCCGCCTCGGCCTGGTCCGCGCCCTGCGCCTGTTGGGCCGCACCGAGCCCGCCACCCACGCCTGCGCCGAACTCCTGGCCCGCGCCGACGCCCGGGCCGACCGCTACACGGGCGGTCTGGCCCGCCACCAGAAGGGGCTTCTGCTGCACGAGCGCGGCCGTGTCCAGGAGGCGTACGCCGAATGGCGCACGGCTCTCGATCTCCTGGACGGCACCGACGAGAAGGCGGTGGTCGAGGAGCTGAGGCAGCTGCTGGCCGACCCGGCCACGGACGCCGCCCGGCGCTGATCACTTCGCGTCGGCATAGCTCTCCACGACCGCCGTGGTGAACGGAAACCGCACCGGCGTCTCCCCGAACGTCAGCCGCCCCGCCAGCTCAGCCGCCTCCCGGATCGCTCTCACGACCGCTTCGGCCTCCTCCTCGGGACAGTGCACGATCACCTCGTCGTGCTGGAAGAAGACCAGTTCCGCCGCCATGTCCGCACAGGTGCGCCGCAGCGCGGCGAGCAGCAGCAGCGCCCAGTCGGCCGCGCTGCCCTGCACGACGAAGTTCCGGGCGAAGCGGCCCCGGGCGCGGGCGTTGGTCGAGGCGTAGCCCGGCACCCACTCCTGCGGACCGGAGCCGCCGCCCGGTTCGTCCTCGGTGTCCGGCAAGGGAATGCCCGCCTCCTCGGCGGCGTCGTCCGTCGCCCCGGCCGCCGGCGGACAGGTTCGCCCCAGCCAGGTCCGCACGAGCCGCCCCTCCTCACCGGCCCGCGCCGCCTCGTCGACGTACGCGACCGCCCGGGGGAACCGGCGTCTGAGCGCGGCGAGGTTCTTGAGTCCGTCGCCGGACGTCTGGCCGTACACGGCGCCCAGCACGGCGAGCTTGGCCTGGGCGCGGTCGCCGGAGAAGGCGCGGTCGGAGACGGACTGGTAGAGGTCGGTCTCCCGGCCGGCCACCTCCATCAGCCCGGGGTCACGGGAGATCGCCGCCAGCACCCGGGGTTCCATCTGGTCGGCGTCGGCCACGACGAGCCGCCAGCCGGGGTCGGCGACCACGGCACGCCGGATGACCTTCGGGATCTGCAGCCCGCCCCCGCCGTTGGTCACCCACCGCCCGGTGACCGTGCCACCCGCGAGGAACTCCGGCCGGAACCGCCCGTCCCGCACCCAGTCCTGCAGCCAGGACCAGCCGTGGGCCACCCAGATCCGGTACAGCTTCTTGTACTCGACCAGCGGCTTCACCGCCGGATGGTCGAGGGACTCGATCTCCCAGCGGCGGGTCGATCTGACCTTGATCCCGGCCTGTGCGAAGGCCTTGATCACATCGGCCGGCAGATCGGGCCGCACCCGGCGTCCGAACGCGGCCGACACCTCGTCCGCCAGCTCGGCCAGCCGCCGCGGCTCCCCGCCTCCGGCATACCGCTCGCCGAGCAGATCGTGCAGGACCCGGCGGTGCGCCTCGGCGCTCCACGGCAACCCGGCCCGGTTCATCTCGGCGGCGACCAGCATCCCCGCCGACTCGGCCGCGGTGAGCAGCCGCATCCGCTCCGGGTGGGCGGTGGCGTCGTGCCGGCGCTGCTGGTCGGCGTAGACCTCGACGAGGTCGGCCAGCGGCACATGGACCGCCTGCGGTTCGAACAGCGGGGACTGCGAGCCCGGTTCGGCGGCCCGCTGGGGCGGGTCGGGGGGCACCGGGAGGCGGCGCAGCCGGGCGAGGGCGGCGGCGGCCGACCTCGGTTCGCCGTGCCGCCCCTCGTGGCCGAGCAGCAGGGTCTCGGCGTCCTCGACGTCGTAGCACCGCTCCACTCGCACCCCCGTGGCGAGCAGGCGCGGATAGACCTCGGCGGTGGACCGCCACACCCACCGCGTGACCTCGGGCCGCCCCCGCACGGCCGCAGCCAGGTCCGCCTCCCGGCGCACCGGTCCCGCGGGCAGCCCGTCCGGGCCGAGGGGGGCGGTCTCCACGCCACCGTCCTCGGCCGGAGCGAGTGCCCACCGGTCGGTCATGCAGCGAGTGTGGCACCTGGGTCTGACAACGCCCTCAGTCCTGCGCCGCACCCTCCTCTCCGGCCCCCTCGTCGGCCTCCTTGACCGTCTGCACCCCGCTGTTCAGGAACTGGGAGAGCATCTCGACGAGGTACGCCTCCACCGCGTCCTTGGTGAGCCCGAGCCCGTACAGCACGCCGGTGCCGTTCTCGAACTCCAGCAGGGCGAGCAGGATGTGCTCGGTGCCGATGTAGTTGTGCCCGAGGCGCAGGGCCTCGCGGAAGGTCAGCTCCAGCACCTTCTTGGCGTCGGAGCCGTAGGGGACGAGCTCGGGGACGCTGTCCGCGGCCGGCGGCAGGGCGGCGGTGGCGGCCTGGCGCACCGAGTCCAGCGGGACGCCCTGCGCCGTGATCGCCTTCGCGGCCAGCCCGTCCGGCTCGGCCAGCAGACCGAGGACGAGGTGCTCCGGGCGGCCCTCGGCGTTGCGCGCGGCGACGGCCTCGTTGTGGGCGGCCATCACCGTGTTGCGGGCACGCGGCGTGTAGCGGCCGAAGCCCTGCTGCGGGTCGAGGTCGGTCGACTCCTTGGGCACGAACCGCTTCTGCGCGGCCTGCCGGGTGACGCCCATGCTCTTGCCGATGTCGGTCCAGGAGGCACCTGAGCGCCGGGCCTGGTCCACGAAGTGACCGATCAGGTGGTCGGCCACCTCACCGAGGTGATCGGCGGCGATCACCGCGTCCTGCAGCTGATCGAGGGGCTCGTCGTGGACCTTCTTGATGGCCGCGATGAGCTCGTCGAGACGTACGGATGACGTGATGCTGGGGTTCGTCGACATGTGTCAACCGTAAGTTGACACCCTGCCTCTGTCAACCTTCGGTTGACACCTGCCTCACAGTGCCTTGGCGAAGCAGCGACTGTCGGAATACCCCCGATAAGGACCGAAGTTGGCCGTGGGCACATACCCGCAGGCCGCGTACAGTCCCATCGCCTCGTGCAACGGCGTCCCCGTCTCCAGCACCATCCGCAGCCGGCCGGCAGCTCGCGCACTCTCCTCCAGTGCCCCCAGAATCCGCCGGGCGACCCCACGCCCCCGAGCCTCGGGCACCACGAACATCCGCTTCACCTCGGCATCTCCGACCGCATACCCCTCGGCCCCCGCCTCCTGCACCCGCCAGCCCCCACACCCCACGGCCTCGCCCGCGAGATACGCGACCAGGAACAGCCCACCCGGCGGATCGAAATGCCCCGGACGCAGCGGAGTCATGTCGTCATAGCCGTACCGCCGCACATACTCGGCCTGCACCAGCCCGGAGAGCCTCACGGCATCGGGATGATCAAACCGCACGACCCGAATCCCATCCATGCCCCCGCAAACTAGGCACACCCGACCCCCCACACAACGGGATTTCCCCACCCACCCACGCCACAGGCGCCCAGTCACCCCCTCCCACCCCATGGCACCATCACCGAGTGAGCAGCAAGCACAGTCAGAGCGACACCCCGAGCCCCGTCGACCGAGCCTTCCAGCACGCCCTCTACGCCGACTCCGACGACGCCCTCGACACCGGCGCCTCCCTCCTCGCCGCCGCCCCCGAGGCGGACGCGGAGCTCGATCGGCGTGGGCGGGAGTTCGTGGCGGGGGCCTGGCGGCGGGGCTGGCAGCCCGCCGATGTCGTACGGCTGGTGCGGCGGGAGCTGGACGAGGTGCACGTACGGCTGCTGGCGGCGCTGATCCGGGCGCAGCGGCCGGACGACCGGCCCCGCGGCCCCCGCTGGACCGCGCAGCTCGACGACCTGCCCACCGAGGCGCCGCCCCGCACGGACCGCTTCTCGCACGCGACCGCCGTCCTGGAGCTGTACCGCCTGCTGCTGCGCCTGCCCGCGCTGGAGCCCTTGGACGAGCCGGTCACGTCGGCCGCGGGGCGGCCCCGGCCCGAGTCCCGCATGCTCGGCCGTATCCGGGCGCTGCTGGCGAAGGCGGAGGCGACGGGCTTTCCGGAGGAGGCGGAGGCGCTCAGCGCCAAGGCACAGGAACTGATGGCCCGGCACAGCATCGACGAGGCTCTCCTCGCGAGCCGCACGCACGCCCCGGACGCCACGAGGGACGTGCCCTGCGCCTGCCGGATCGGTGTCGAACCACCGTACGAACAGGCGAAGGCCGTCCTGCTGGACGCGGTGGCGACCGCCAACCACTGCCGTGCCGTGTGGAACGAGCCGTTCGCCTTCTCCACGGTCGTCGGCTTCGAGGCCGACCTGGAGGTGGTCGAGCTCCTGCACACCTCGCTCCTCGTGCAGGCGCAGACCGCGATGACCAGGGCGGAGGCGGCCCAGCGGGCGGGCGGCCGCAAACGTACGAAGACCTTCCGGCAGTCGTTCCTCGCTGCCTACGCGCACCGCATAGGCACCCGCCTGGCCGAGGCGGCGCGGACCCAGGTCACCCAGGACCTGCTCCCCGTCCTGGCCTCCCGCGAGGTGGCCGTCACCGACCGGCTGGACCGCATGTTCCCCGAGACGACCACGACCCGCCTGCGTGGCGTCAGCGACGAGGCGGGCTGGGTCGAGGGCTCGGAGGCGGCCGACCGGGCACAAGTGGCCCCGCGCCGCCCCCTGCGCTGACCCGCGGGGGACTCAGTCCCCGGACTGCTGGAACCCGCTCACCGTGGCGTCCGGCGTCTGCCCGTCGCTCTTCAGCGCGACATCGCCGTACGACCACTTGAAGTCGCGCGTCCCGTCGACCCCGGGCAGATGGATCTTCACCCGCCGCACACCGAGGCTTTTCGTGCCACCGCCCTCCCCCCGGACATAGGTGAGGGTGAAGGAGGTGGAGGCCTCCTTCACGAGGGTCGTCTTCTTCTTCGCCCCGGCGGACTCGGCAGCCTCGTCGGCCGCGACGGCGGTCATGGCGTCACCCGAGTCCAGTTCGACACCGGGCAGACCTTCCAGGACGCACTCGGCGTCGCCGCCATTGGTGATCGTGACGGGCACGTTGCCGGTGTCCCCGGCGGCGGGCGCGGCGTTGCCGGGCCCGAACCGCACGCTCAACTCGGCGCAGGCGGAGTCGGCCTTGCTGTCCTGGCCCTTGTCCCCGTCGTCGCAGGCGGTCAGGAGGAGGGCCGCGGCGAGGGCGGCGACGGTGAGGGAAGTGGCGCGCATGGGTCCTCTGGAGGAGACGTCGGCGACCGGGTGGCGGTCACCGCACCGATGGAGCGGACAGTCACCGATCAAACATCACTGACCCAGCCCGCCCGTGGGCAGCCCCGTAGGCAGCTTCCCGCCCTCCGCCTTGGTGTACGTCTCCGCGCCGAGACCGCCCTCCCAGGTGACCTTCAGCCGCTCCGCGCCGACGGAGTCGACCATCCCGACGGCCCGGTCCTTGCGGGCGTCCGGGCACTTGAGACGGATCATCCGCATCCCGTCCTGCTCACCGGCGGTCCCGCTGCACACGGTCCCGCCGGTCGTGAAGAGCGCGGCCTTGGCGCCGGTGACGACCAGCACGACCGCCTTGCCGTCGGTCGTGGCCAGCCAACTGCCCTCCAGCTCGTCGGAGGCCGCGGCCGACCCGCCCGTACCGCTGCCCGTGTCGGCACTGGCGGTCGCGGAGGAACCGGCCGAGGGGCCGTCCGTGGGCTTGGCGTCGGAGTCGCCGTCGCCGCTGCACGCGGTCAGGGCGAGCGCGCCGACCAGGGACGCGGCCACCGCCACGACCCGCATCCGCCGGCCCGACATCGTGCGCGTACGCGAGAAAGTCGCCGAGGTCACTGGAAGCTCCCAAGCTGTAGCGGTCGGCATACGGCCGAGTCGGCCACGGTGGCCGAAACGACCGCAGCAAGTTACCAGGCAGTCCCTTCGTCGGCAGGACTCACCGGCACACCCGCCCGCCACCTCTACCAGGACGCCTTGCGCACCCCCGGCAGATACCCGGCGTGCGCCTGCTCCCGCAACGACACCCGGGACAGCCCGAAGGCCCGGAGATAGCCGCGCGGCCGCCCGTCCACCTGGTCGCGGTTGCGCACCCGCGTGGCACTCGCGTCCCGCGGCTGCCGGCTCAGCTCCCGCCGGGCGTCGAGCCGTTCGGCATCGGTCGACGAAGGCCGGCGGATGATCTCCTTCAGCTCGGCCCGCCGGGCGGCGTACCGCGCGACGGTCTCCTGCCGCCGCTCGTTCTTCGCGATCTTGCTCTTCTTGGCCATCAGATCTTCACCCCCCGGGCGCGGATCCGGGCCACGGCCGCCTCGACGCCGATGACGTCCACGGTCTTGATCCCCCTGGCGCTCAGCCGCAGCCGCACATACCGGCCCTCGCCGGGCAGCCAGTAGCGCTTGGTCTGGATGTTCGGGTCGAAGCGGCGGGAGGTCCGCCGATGCGAGTGGGAAATGGAGTTGCCGAACCCGGGCTGGGCGCCGGTCAGCATGCAGTGGGCGGACACAGGTGACGAACCTCTCCTCGCTGGCTTCAGCTAATGGAATTCATTTTCAGTAAGGTAGCAGCATGGCACGCAACGAACTCCGCCCGGTCATCAAGCTCCGGTCCACCGCCGGCACCGGCTTCACCTATGTGACCCGAAAGAACCGCCGCAACGACCCGGACCGCATGACCCTGCGCAAGTACGACCCGGTCGCGGGCCGCCACGTCGACTTCCGAGAGGAGCGCTGATCATGCGCGACGGAATCCACCCCGCCTATGGCCCGGTCGTCTTCCGCGACCGAGCCGCGGGCCACGCCTTCCTCACCCGCTCGACGCTCGCCGCCGTGCCCACCGACAGGACGATCGAGTGGGCGGACGGCAACACCTACCCGGTCGTGGACGTGGAGATCTCGAACGTGAGCCACCCCTTCTACACCGGCACGGCCCGCGTCCTGGACACGGCCGGTCGCGTGGAGCGCTTCGAACGCCGCTACGGAAAGAAGGGCTGATGCTCTCCGTCGTGATCGTCGCCGGCCTGCACGCGGACGCCCGCAGGGCGACCGTCGCCCAGCTGCTCGCCGACGTCCCCGACAGTCTCGTGCTCCACCACGACCTCGCGACGGCCGCAGCCGGCACGGTCGTCCGCACGATCCGCGACGCCACCGGCCTCGTCAGCACCGGCGAGGCCCCCCTCGTCAACGACTGCGCCTGCTGCGCCCTGCGCGAGGACCTGGTGCCCGAACTGCTGAGGATCCAGGAGGCCGGCGGCACGCGCATGGCGGTCGTCGAACTCTGGGACTCGGTCGAGCCGAAGGCGATGGCCGAGGTGGTCACGGCCGGGGGACTGACCCTCACCGGCGTGATCACCGCGGTCGACCCGGCACTGGTCCTGCCGTACCTGGGCAACGGCGACGACCTCGCCGAACGGGGCCTCGCCGCCGCGGCGACCGACCAGCGCACGGTCGCCGACACCTTCGCCCGCCAACTGGAGTACGCCCCCGTCCTCGCCGTCACCGACTCCCCGGAGGCCGACGACGAGGACCGCGAACTCCTCGCCCAACTCCACCCGACGGCCCACCAGGTCCCCGTCACCCCCGACGACCTGACCGTTCCGCCACCGCGCACCCGCCACCCGTCCCCCCTCGCCCGCGCGGCCCTGTCCGGCTTCGACGTCGAGTCGGCCGACGCGGCCCAGCACCCCGCCTGCGCCCTGCTCCCCGCCGAGGCCGACGCGCACGGCGTCACCACCGTCGTCTGGCACCGCCGCCGCCCCTTCCACCCCGAGCGCCTCTACGCGGCCCTGGAGGACCTGACCTGCGCGGCGGCCCGCAGCCGGGGCCGCTTCTGGCTCGCCGACAAACCGGACGTCCTGCTCCACTGGGACGCCGCGGGCGGTGCCCTGTGCGTGGAGAGCGCGGGCCCCTGGCTCGCCTCCCTCCCCGACGCGGCCTGGGACATGGTCCCCCCGATCCGCCGCGCCGCGGCCGCCCTGGACTGGCACCCCGAGCACGGGGACTGCTGCCAGCACCTGGTCTTCACGTCCCCCGCCCTGGACCGCGACGGCCTGGAGCAACTCCTCGAATCGTGCCTCCTCACCGACGCCGAGTACGCGGCCGGCCGCGACGCCTGGAAACAACTCCCACCCGCCTTCGACACCCTCCTGGAGGTCTGACATGCCCCGCCACCCCACCCACAAGCCCACCAAGCCCCGCCCCAACCCCCTCGACCAGGCCGGCATCACCTACATCGACTACAAGGACACCGACCTCCTCCGCCGCTTCCTCTCCGACCGAGGCAAGATCCGCAGCCGCCGCGTCACCCGCGTGACGTCCCAACAACAACGCCACCTGGCCAGGGCCATCAAGAACGCCAGGGAAATGGCCCTCCTCCCCTACGCCTCCCGCTGACACTGCGCCTGGCGCGGTGCCGCGCTGTGTCGTCTGCGGGTGCGTTGTGGCTGGTCGCGCAGTTCCCCGCGCCCCTAGGGGGTTGCAGTGGACGCACCCTGAGCCGACCGCGGCGCGAGGGGGAATGTCGGGGGCGTCCGAGACGCACCCGCAGTCGCCCATGGCGCGAAAGGCCTGGCGGGGGCGAGACGCACCCGCAGCCGTCCACGGCGCGAAAGGGATGGCGGGGACGAGACGCACCCGCAGTCGCCCATGGCGCGAAAGGGATGGCGGGGGCGGGACGGACCCGCAGCCGTCCACGGGGCGAAAGGCCTGGCGGGGGCGGGACGCACCCGCGGTCGCCGACGGCGCGAAGGGGACGTGTCGGGGGGTGTCCGCCCGCAGCGGCGGGCGTCAACGCAGAGCACATCTCAAGGCAACCGAGCCGCCCGACCGAGGACGGACACCCCCCGGCACGGCCCCGACCCCCAACCCACCGAACCGCGCTACGCGAACCCCCACCAAACCCCAAGGGGCCGCCGCAGGCATCTCCCCAGCACCCCCGGAACCCAGACCCGCCCCCATACGTCACAGGAGTAACCACAGGAACACCCCCCGTGCACGTGCATCCGCTCATGCACGTGCACGTGAAACAGGGCTATGATCCGGAATCAGTTGACCGCCGCACCACCGGGGAGCGATCTGTGGACCACGACGTGTACAACGGCATGGCAGCCACGGATCTGAACGGCGTGGCCTGGCAGAAGAGCAGGCACAGCAACTCGCAGGGCTCCTGCGTCGAATTCGCCCGCCTGCCCGGCGGAGACGTGGCCGTACGCAACTCCCGCTTCCCGGAGGGCCCCGCGCTCGTCTATACCCGAGCCGAGATCGAGGCCATGCTCCTGGGTATCAAGGACGGCGAGTTCGACCACTTGGTCGCAGGCTGACCCACGGCTCCGCGCACCCGGCCTCACCCACCTGCACGGATCCACCGAGCAACGCGCGTAGACCCAAGCGCCGAGAGCCGCCCCGCGGGCTCATTCCCCCGACGCCCCCGCCGCGGCCCCCCGAGCCGGAAGCCGGAACAACGCCCAGACCACCTTCCCGCTGAGCGCCCCGGCCAACGGCTGCCACCCCCAGCTGTCGCTGAAGGAATCCACAAGGAACAACCCCCGCCCGGACTCCGCGGAGAAGTCGTCGGAATCGCGCGCGACAGGACTGTCATGACTGGGATCGCGAACCGCACACACCAGCCGCTCGGTCCACCGCATCAAATGCAGTCGCACAGGCGGCGGTGCCTGATCGCACTCCCGCTGCGCCCCCGCCGGCAACGCATGGCGCAAGGCATTGGTCACCAACTCGGAGACGACAAGACACACATCGTCGAACCGATCGCCCAGTTCCCACTGTTCCAGCGTCCGGCGCGTGAACTTCCGCGCCTCACGCACCGCTTCATAGCGGGCGGGCAGCGCACAGGAGGCGGCATTGGAGACAGCTGCGGGATCCAGCGGCGGAAGGCCCTGCCGTAACGGCTCGAGCATGGTCGATCCATTCGTCCCCATGCGAGGCACTCCCGGGAGTTCGCGGTCGTTGCGATGCAGCGGTTGCGCGGGACCATGGTTTCCGATGCGCAGGGCAGATGCAAGGGCAGATGCACGTGCACGTGACCGAATTGGACGCTCCCGTACCGCTTGTTGGCCATTTTTTCCGCCAACTTCAACCGCTTTCCAGGTCTCCCGCCTGTCAGTAACTCTTGTCTTCTTTCCATATCTGTAATCGGACGAGTACTGCTCGAAGTGATTTAGTGGCAGACTGCGGGCCCTGAAGACGGTTGGGGAGGCTGGCGAACGTGAGCGCGGGAGAGCCCGGATCGGTGGTGCGGCGCATGCTGCTCGGCTCGCAACTGAGGCGACTGCGGGAAGCGCGCGGGATCACGCGCGAGGCGGCGGGTTACTCCATCCGCGCCTCCGAGTCGAAGATCAGCCGGATGGAGCTGGGCCGGGTGAGCTTCAAGACGCGAGACGTCGAGGACCTGCTGACGCTCTACGGCATCACGGACGAGCAGGAGCGCGCCTCGCTCCTCTCCCTCGCCCGCGAGGCCAACGTGGCGGGCTGGTGGCACAGTTACTCCGACGTCCTGCCCAGCTGGTTCCCCACCTACGTCGGCCTGGAGGGCGCCGCCAGCCTCATCCGGGCGTACGAAGTGCAGTTCGTGCACGGCCTGTTGCAGACGCAGGCGTACGCCCGCGCGGTCGTCAAGCGCGGCATGAAGGGCGCGAGCGCGGCCGACATCGAAAAGCGCGTGGCGCTTCGCCTGGAGCGGCAGAAGTACCTGCTCGACGACAGCGGCGCCCCCGAGTTCCACATCGTCCTGGACGAGGCCGCGCTGCGCCGCCCGTACGGAGACCGCGAGGTGATGCGCGGC
The DNA here is from genome assembly GCF_042957325.1 of Streptomyces sp. NPDC008086. Lineage (NCBI taxonomy): Bacteria > Bacillati > Actinomycetota > Actinomycetes > Kitasatosporales > Streptomycetaceae > Streptomyces > Streptomyces sp. NPDC008086. The sequence goes on along the minus strand of NZ_JBIBIA010000002.1, from coordinate 84,796 downwards.
CAGCTCCAGCACCTGATCGAGATCTCCCAGCGCCCCAACGTACGGCTCCAGATCATGCCGTTCAGCTTCGGCGGCCACTCCGGCGAGTCCGGCGCCTTCACGATCCTCAGCTTCCCCGAGTCCGACCTCTCCGACGTCGTCTACCTGGAGCAGCTCACCAGCGCGCTCTACCTCGACAAGCACGAGGACGTCACCCAGTACGAGACGGCGCTGAAGGAGCTCCAGCAGGACAGCCCCGGGCCGGACGAGAGCCGGGATCTTCTCAGGGGACTCCTTCAACTCTCTTGAATCACAAGTACGATGACGTGTGATCAGACCGTGAAGACGATCAAGGCGTTCGTGATCGGTCGAGCGGGTGTCCGCTAGGGATTGAGGGATCACATGTCGTCCTACTTCACCGACCTGGCTCAGCAGTACATCGACGGTGAGTGGCGCCCGGGCTCAGGTTCCTGGGACATCATCGACTTCAACCCGTACGACGGCGAGAAGCTGGCGTCGATCACCATAGCCACGGTCGACGAGGTCGACGACGCCTACCAGGCCGCCGCCCGCGCGCAGAAGCAGTGGGGCGCCACCAACCCGTACGCCCGCCGTGCCGTCTTCGAGAAGGCGCTGCGCCTGATAGAGGACCGCGAGCAGGAGATCACCGAGGCGATCATCGCCGAGCTCGGCGGTACCCGGCTGAAGGCGGCCTTCGAGCTCCACCTCGCCAAGGAGTTCCTGCGCGAGGCGGTCCACCTGGCACTGCGCCCCGAGGGTAGGATCATCCCGTCCCCGACGGACGGCAAGGAGAACCGCGTCTACCGCGTCCCGGTCGGCGTCGTGGGCGTGATCAGCCCCTTCAACTTCCCCTTCCTCCTCTCGATCAAGTCGGTCGCCCCGGCCCTCGCGCTCGGCAACGGCGTGGTCCTCAAGCCGCACCAGAACACCCCGATCTGCGGCGGCACCCTGGTCGCGAAGATCTTCGAGGACGCGGGCCTCCCGGCCGGCCTGCTGAACGTCGTCGTCACGGACATCGCGGAGATCGGCGACGCCTTCATCGAGCACCCGGTCCCGAAGGTCATCTCCTTCACCGGCTCCGACAAGGTCGGCCGCCATGTCGCCACCGTCTGCGCCTCCCTCTTCAAGCGCTCGGTCCTCGAACTCGGCGGCAACAGCGCCATCGTGGTGCTCGACGACGCCGACATCGACTACGCGGTCGACGCGGCGGTCTTCAGCCGCTACGTCCACCAGGGCCAGGTCTGCATGGCCGCGAACCGGGTCCTCGTGGACCGCTCGGTGGCGGACGAGTTCACCGAGAAGTTCGTCGCCAAGGTGCGGACCCTCAAGGCGGGCGACCCGCGCGACCCCGAGACCGTCATCGGCCCGGTGATCAACTCCTCGCAGGCGGACGCCCTTTCGGCCACCGTGCAGCAGGCCATCGCCGAGGGCGCGACGGCCCTGGTGCACGGCACGACGACGGACAACCTCGTCGAGCCCTCGGTCCTCACCGGCGTCCCCGCCGGCTCCCCCCTGCTCCAGCAGGAGGTCTTCGGCCCGGTCGCCTTCCTCATCCCGTTCGACGGCGAGGAGGAGGCCGTACGCCTCGTCAACGACACCCCGTACGGCCTGAGCGGCGCCGTCCACACCGGGAACGTCGAGCGGGGCGTGAACTTCGCCAAGCAGATCGACACCGGCATGTTCCATGTGAACGACGGCACGGTCCACGACGAGCCGATCGTGCCCTTCGGCGGCGAGAAGCACTCCGGCCTCGGCCGCCTGAACGGCGAGACGATGCTGGACGCGTTCACCACGATCAAGTGGATCTCCGTGCAGCACGGCCGCAGCGGATTCCCGTTCTGAGGCTTCCTGGCCGCTGCCGCCCCGACCCCAGGTCATAACCTGGACCGCATGTCAGCGATCCGTCTCCTCGTGCTCGGCGCGGTCCGTATGCACGGCCGCGCCCACGGCTACCAGGTGCGCAACGACCTGGAGTACTGGGGTGCGCACGAGTGGTCCAACGCCAAGCCCGGCTCGATCTACCACGCGCTCAAGCAGATGGCGAAGCAGGGCCTGCTGCACGCGCACGAGATCGCGCCGTCCACGGCCGGCGGCCCCCCGCGCACGGAGTACGAACTCACGGACGCGGGGACCGAGGAGTACTTCACGCTGCTGCGCGACGCGCTGGTCACCTACGACCAGCGCGGAGACGTGAAGACGGCCGCCCTCGGCTTCATGGTCGACCTGCCGAGGGCCGAGGCTGTGACGCTGTTGAAGGAGCGGACCCGGCGGATCGAGGAGTGGCGGGCCTCCGTCGTGGCCCACTACGTGCCCGAGGACGGGCCCGGGCAGCTCGGTCACATCGGCGAGATCATGAACATGTGGGTCCACACGGCGGACTCCGAGCGGGGCTGGACCAGCGGGCTGATCGAGCGGCTCGAAGACGGCGCCTACACCTTCGCCGACGAGGGGGACCCGTTCGTCGGCGTGCTGGCCGAGGGCGAGGAGAACCCGTACGCGACGGGGGAGAGCCATCCAGGGGACGTCCTCTAATCAAGTTTGACCAATCCCGGGCGTTGCTCTACTTTGAGCTTGTAGTCAAGTTTGACTAGCGAGGGGGTCTCAGTGGCCGACGCGGCGATCACCGTCGAAAGGGCACGCAAGAAGTACGGCGGCAAAGCCGGCAAGAACGCACTGGACGGGCTCGACCTCACGGTCGCGCGCGGCACCGTGCACGGAGTGCTCGGCCCGAACGGCGCGGGCAAGACCACCCTGGTCCGCATCCTGTCCACCCTGCTGCGGCCGGACAGCGGCCGGGTCGAGGTGGCCGGACAGGACGTGGTGCGCCAGGCGTACGAGGTGCGCCTGCGGATCGGACTGCTCGGCCAGCACGCGGCCGTGGACGAGGAGTTGGGCGGTCGGCAGAACCTGGAGATGTTCGGCCGCCTCCACCACCTGGGCGCCCGCCACGCGCGCGTGCGCGCCGACGAACTGCTGGAGCGCTTCGGACTCGCCGACACCGGCCGCAAGCCGGTCGGGCGGTACAGCGGCGGCATGCGCCGGCGGCTGGACCTGGCGGCGTCCCTCATCACCGACCCGGAGGTGCTCTTCCTGGACGAACCCACCACCGGCCTCGACCCGCGCGGCCGCACCGAGGTCTGGTCCGCGGTCCGCTCCCTGGTCGGCGGCGGCACCACGGTCCTGCTCACCACCCAGTATCTGGAGGAGGCCGACCAGCTCGCCGACCGCATCTCGGTCGTCGACGCCGGCCGCGTCATCGCCGACGGCACGGCGGACCAGCTCAAGGCGCTGACCGGAGGCTCCCGCATCGACGTCGTCCTGCGCGACGCCGGACAGCTCGGCGCGGCCGTCGCCCTGCTGCCCGTACCGAAGGACGACGTCTCCGTCGACCCCGACCGGCGCCTGCTCAGCGCCCCGGTCACCGACCGGATGGCGGCGCTCTCCGGTGTCGTACGGGCCCTGGAGGCCGCAGGCATCGAGGCGGAGGACGTCGCACTGCGCCGGCCGACGCTCGACGAGGTGTTCCTGCACCTCACAGGGGACGAGCACCGAGTGAAGGAGCCCGCATGAGCATGAGCGCCCACGCCCTGACCGACTCCTGGACCATGACCCGCCGCGAACTCGCCCACTGGGCACGGCAGCCCGTGCAGGTCGTGGTCAACCTGGTCTTCCCCGTGATGCTGCTGCTGATGTTCGGCTACCTCGTCGGCGGCGGCCGGGGCGTCCAGGGCTCCTACATCGACTACCTCCTGCCCGGCATGCTCGCGCTCACCATGGCCTTCGGGCTGGAGGGCACGATGATCGCGGTCACCCAGGACCTCAACAAGGGCGTCATCGACCGCTTCCGGTCCCTGCCGATGGCCAACGGGGCGGTCCTGGTGGGCCGTTCGGCCGCCGACATGCTCCAGTCGGCGCTCGCCCTCTTCGTCCTCATGGGCGTCGGACACGCACTGGGCTGGCGTGCCGACGGCGGCCCCGGGGCCTTCCTGGGCGCCGTGGGCCTGCTCCTGCTCTTCCGCTTCGCCATGCTGTGGATCGGCATCCACCTGGCGCTGGTGGCCGGCAAGCCGGAGATGGTCCAGGCGGTGCAGATCCTGGTCTGGCCGGTCGGCTTCCTCTCCAACGCCCTCGCCCTGCCCGGCTCGATGCCCGGCTGGCTGGGCACGGTCGTCGAGTGGAACCCGATGTCCCAGACGGCGACGGCCGTACGGGACCTGTTCGGCGGCACGGACGCGGACACCGTCGGGGCGGCGATCATCTGGCCGCTGGCACTGCTCGCGGTGTTCTTCCCGCTGGCGGTACGCCGTTTCGCCCGCCTCAGCCGCTAGCCACCGCCCCGCCGCCTAGTGATGGAAGCCGGTGGCCGCCCCCCTGTCCTGGGTGAAGGGGTGCGGCTGCCGGCGCAGCTCCGGCAGGACCCGGCCCAGGTCCTCCAGGAACAGCTCGCCCAGGTCCTCCGAGAAGCCGTTGCGGCAGACGACCCGCAGCACCGACAGATCCTCCCGGTTCGGCGGGAAGGTGTACGCCGGAACCAGCCAGCCCTTCTCCCGCAGCCGCCGCGAGACGTCGAAGACGTCGTACGCCCGCACGTCCGGGGCCGTCGTGAAGGCGAACACCGGCAGCTCGTCGCCCCTGGTCAGCAGCCGGAAGTCGCCCAGCTTCGCCACGGCGTCCGCGACCCTGCGCGCCACGTCCCGCGAGGCCTGCTGCACCGCCCGGTACCCCTCCCTGCCCAGCCGCAGGAACGAGTAGTACTGCGCCACGACCTGGGCGCCCGGCCGGGAGAAGTTCAGCGCGAAGGTCGGCATGTCGCCGCCCAGGTAGTTGACGCGGAAGACGAGCTCCTCCGGCAGCGCCGCCCCGTCCCGCCACAGCGCCCAGCCGACCCCCGGGTAGACCAGCCCGTACTTGTGCCCCGAGGTGTTGATCGAGGCGACCCTCGGCAGCCGGAAGTCCCACACCAGGTCCTCGTCGAGGAAGGGCGCCACCATGGCCCCTGACGCGCCGTCGACATGCACCGGGACGTCCAGCCCCGTGCGCTCCTGGAGGGCGTCCAGAGCGGCGCACAGGTCCGCGATCGGCTCGTACGAACCGTCGAAGGTCGAGCCCAGGATCCCGACGACCCCGATGGTGTTCTCGTCGCACAGCTCGGCCGCCGCCCCCGGATCGAGATGGAACCGCTCGCCCTCCATCGGGACCAGGCGGGGCTCGACCTCCCAGAAGTTGCAGAACTTCTCCCAGCAGACCTGGACGTTGACCCCCATCACCAGGTTCGGGCGGGCGCCTGGGTAGCGGTCGGCGTTGCGCGTGGCCCAGCGCCGCTTCAGCGCCATCCCGGCGAGCATGCACGCCTCGCTCGACCCGGTCGTCGAACAGCCCACGGCCGCCGCCGGGTCCGGCGCGTTCCACAGGTCGGCGAGCATCGCCACACAGCGCCGTTCCAGCTCGGCGGTGCGCGGGTACTCGTCCTTGTCGATCATGTTCTTGTCCCGGCACTCCGCCATCAGCACCCCGGCCTGCGGCTCCATCCAGGTGGTGACGAAGGTGGCCAGATTGAGCCGGGAGTTGCCGTCCAGCATCAGCTCGTCGTGCACCAGCTGGTACGCCGTCGACGGTGACAGGGGCGCGTCGGGCAGCCGATGCGTGGGCGGGGCCTCGGTCATGCCGCTGACCGGGTTCGTCTCGCCGTAGAAGGGGTTGACGGCGAGCCTGCGTCCGCCGCCCTTGTCGTCCGGTGCTTCGCTGTTCCCAGGATGCAGTGGCATGCATACGACGGTAGGTCCGGGCCGCCGGGCTTGCACCTCACGCGACGTGAGGACCCACCGTGGAGTGCGGAACACAGAAGGGAGCGGAAGTGAGCTACTCCGTGGGACAGGTCGCCGGTTTCGCCGCGGTGACGGTGCGCACCCTGCACCACTACGACGACATCGGCCTGCTCGTACCCAGCGAGCGCAGCCACGCGGGCCACCGGCGCTACAGCGACGCCGACCTCGACCGGCTGCAGCAGATCCTGTTCTACCGCGAGCTCGGCTTCCCGCTCGAGGAGGTCGCCGCCCTGCTCGACGACCCGGACGCGGACCCGCGCGCACACCTGCGCCGCCAGCACGAACTGCTGACCGCCCGGATCGACAGGCTCCAGAAGATGGCGGCGGCCGTGGAGCACGCCTTGGAGGCACGCAAGATGGGGATCAATCTGACGCCGGAGGAGAAGTTCGAGGTGTTCGGCGACTTCGACCCGGACCAGTACGAGGACGAGGTGCGGGAGCGCTGGGGCGACACCGACGCCTACCGGCAGTCGCAGCGGCGCACCGCGTCCTTCACCAAGGAGGACTGGAAGCGCGCCAACGACGAGATGGGCGCGATCCACCAGCGCATGGCCGACCTGATGGCCGCCGGCACACCGGCCGACTCCGAGCCCGCCATGGACACGGCGGAGGAACACCGCCGCTTCATCGCCGGCACCTACTACGACTGCTCGCACGAGATGCACACCTCGCTGGGCGACATGTACGTCGCCGACCCGCGGTTCACCGCGACGTACGACAGGATCCGCCCCGGTCTCGCCGAGTACCTGCGTGACGCGATCCTGGCGAACGCCGTCCGCCACACCCCGTGATCCCCGGCCCGGGACCCCGTACGGGTCACTCCCGGGCCAGGACCACCGCAGTCCCGTAGGCACACACCTCGGTGCCCACGTCGGCCGCCTGGGTCACGTCGAAGCGGAAGGCCAGCACACCGTTCGCGCCACGCGCGCGTGCCTGCTCCACGAGGCGGTCCATGGCCTGGTTGCGGGTCTCCACGAGGGTCTTGGTCAGCCCCTTGATCTCACCGCCGACCAGCGACTTCAGCCCGGCGCCGAGCTGGCTGCCGACGTGCCGGGAGCGCACGGTCAGCCCGAAGACCTCGCCGACGACCTCGGTCACGCGGTGGCCGGGGACGTCGTTCGTGGTCACGACCAGAACGTCGGATCGCGGTCCCTGACCGCCGCCGAACTCTTCGATGCCCATGAACCACAGCTTTGTCCCAGCCGGGGCACAGTGCATCCTGAGGGGGTCCATGGAACCTGGGCGGCCGGTGCAGCGTTGATAATTGAGCAGCCAGCTTCAACCCCCCGCCCCCTCCCCGCAGGAGCCACGATCCCGTGACCACGCTTGCGCTCGGCCCCGAGTGGCTCAGCCCGGACTATCTGATCGAGACGTTCAGCCTCCCTGGCATCCTGCTGATCGTCTTCGCCGAGTCCGGCCTCTTCGCCTTCCTGCCCGGGGACTCCCTGCTGTTCACGGCGGGTCTGTTCGTGGCCGAGGGGAACTACATCAGCCAGCCGCTGTGGCTGGTGTGCACCCTGATCGTGCTGGCCGCCGTCATCGGCGACCAGGTGGGCTACATGATCGGCAAGTTCTTGGGCCCCAAGCTCTTCAACCGCCCGAACTCCAAGCTCTTCAAACAGGAGAACCTGGACAAGGCGCACGAGTTCATGGAGAAGTACGGCCCGAAGGCCATCGTCCTCGCCCGCTTCGTGCCGATCGTGCGCACCTTCGCCCCCATCGTGGCGGGCGCCGGCCGCATGAGGTACGCCACGTTCCTCACGTACAACGTCATCGGCGGCATCGCCTGGGGCACCGGCGTCACCCTCGCGGGCTACTGGCTCGGCCAGATCGAGTTCATCAACAAGAACGTCGAGGCGATCCTCGTCCTGATCGTCTTCGTCTCCTTGGTCCCGATCATCATCGAGTACCTCCGCGAGCGCGCCAAGAAGAAGCGCACCGCGACCGAGACCCCGGCGGCCCCGACCCCGGCCCACCAGCAGCACCCGATGATGGACGACGCCACGACCCAGCTCCGCGCCATCCCGTCCGACGACCGGCCCCAGCCCCAGCAGCAGTACGGCCACCAGGGCCAGCAGTACGGAGACCAGGGCCAGCAGCAGTACGGCTACGACCAGCAGTACTACGACCAGCAGCCCCAGCAGCAGCCGTACGCCCAGCAGTATCCGCAGGGCTACGGCCAGCAGCAGTACGGCAACCAGCAGTACCCGCCCAACCAGGGTTACTGAAACGCCCTCAAGGGGCGCGGGGAACTGCGCGACAAGCCACGAACCACCTGCGGCCACCGTCCATCCAGCAGGACCGAGCCAGTAGGCACCCGGCGTCAGAAACCTCGCGTCCTCTTGGCGGCCCGCCGCTTCTCCGGCGACCCGATCCGCAGGAACATCCGCGAGATCTCCGCCCCGAGGTTCACCCCGATGGCGATGGCCATGGCCAACGAAGCCGCCGTGGCCAACGACACCAACCCCTTGTTCACGTCGTTCTGCGCGATCGCCAGCAGCCCGAAATACGTCGCCGACCCCGGCAGCAGCGGCCCGATCGCCGCGGTTGTGTACGGCAACGCCGAAGCGAACCGGTACCGGGCCATCAGCTGCCCGAACAACCCCACCAGCCCCGCCGCGACGGCCGTCGAGGCGACCGGCGAGAACTCACCGGCGTAGTGCATCGCGCCGTACACCACCCACGCGACACCCCCGTTGAGGGTCACCGCGGTCACGGTGGATCGATCCTGCTGGAGCAGTACCGCGAAGGTCAGCGACAGCAGCATCGACGCGGCGATCTGCCAGTACGGCCGGTCGGAGGCCCCCAGCGCCTCGTCCGGGGTGAGCTTGGCACCGAGGTTGACGCCGAAGTACAGGATCACCAGCACGCCGACGACGATGCCGACGAAGAAGTACATGACCTCCAGCAGCCGCGCCGAGGCGGTGATGTAGAACCCGGTCAGTCCGTCCTGCACACCCGCCACCAGCGCCCGCCCGGGCAGCAGCGCGAACAGCCCACCGGTGATCACCGCGGACGCCTTCACGTCGACGTGCGCCAGCGTCAGCGCGACCCCGATCGCGGCCGGCGGCATCGCGGCCACCGTGAACTGGTAGAACTCCGGCAGCCCCCGCCCCGCGCACAGCCACGCCAGCCGGTCGCCGAGCATCGCGCCCAGCGCGGCCGCGACGAACACGATCAGATCACCGCCGACCAGCACCGAGGCCGCGCCCGCGAGCAGCCCGCTCGCCGAGGTCAGCACCCAGGTCGGGTACGGGTGCCGGTTGCGTCGGATCTCCGCGAGCCGCCCGTAGGCCTCCTCCAGGGAGATGTGGCTCTCCGGGTCGCTGAGGTCGTCGACGAGCTGGTACACGGCGGCCAGCCGCGTGTAGTCGGTGCCGCGCCGCCGCACCGTGCGGGACGCCGAGACCGGGTCGTCCACCAGCGACGGCTGGTACGAGATCGACAGCAGCGTGAAGGTGACGTTCGGCTCGCAGCGGTCCAGGCCGTAGGACCGGCAGACCGCGAACATCGCCGCCTCGACGTCCTCCGCGCCCTCGCCGCCCGCCAGCAGCAGCTCGCCGATACGCAGGGTCAGGTCTAGCACGCGCGGGACGGCCGGACCCTCCTCCTCCGCCCTGGGCATCCGCTCCGGCGCGGGCCGCTCGGCCACCGGCATCCGCAGCATGGTGCGCATCCGGTCCTGCCAGGGCAGGTCCTTGGTCAGGCTGACCCGCGGTATGCCACCGGCGGGCGTGAAAGCCGGCGAGGCGTCCTCGACGCTGTAGCCGCTCGGCCTGCTGAACGCCGACCCCTCGGGCTCCTGGACCGGCGGCTGAGGCACGCCCAGGCCCTGGGGGAGGGCGAACTCGGACGTGGTCTCCGACTCGCTGTCCCTCACCTCCACACCGGCGGGCGGGGTGAAAGCCATCCTCGCCTCGTCCGACTGCGGCTTGCGGTCCTCCGCGTCCGTCACGTGCGCAGCACTCCCTGTACGACACCTCCTGCCGCACTCAGTATGCGCACACACACGCGAACAGGCTGCACGCGCACGCGTGCAGCCTGTTCACATGGCGAGGAGCCGACGGTGGCTCAGTCGGAGGGCTCAGTGGCCGCCCTGCTCCTTGAAGCGCTTGTAGGACCGCTCGATCTCGATCTCGGCGTCCTGGCGGCCCACCCAGTTGGCGCCCTCGACGGACTTGCCGGGCTCCAGGTCCTTGTAGACCTCGAAGAAGTGCTGGATCTCCAGGCGGTCGAACTCGGAGACGTGGTGGATGTCACGCAGGTGCTCCACCCGCGGGTCCGTCGCCGGGACGCACAGCAGCTTGTCGTCGCCGCCGGCCTCGTCCGTCATCCGGAACATGCCGATCGCGCGGCACTTGATGAGGCAGCCCGGGAAGGTCGGCTCATCCAGGATGACCAGCGCGTCCAGCGGGTCGCCGTCCTCGCCGAGGGTGTTCTCGACGAAGCCGTAGTCGGTCGGGTAGGCGGTCGAGGTGAAGAGTCGACGGTCCAGGCGGATCCGACCGGTCTCGTGGTCCACCTCGTACTTGTTCCGCGAACCCTTCGGGATCTCGATCGTGACGTCGAACTCCACCGGTGGCTCCTCCATGATCAACACATAGTTCTGGTGGTTAAGTGTCCCTCACGCAGGTGTGTGATCGCGAAAGGGGCTGGTGGTCGTGCCAGAGCTGAGGCCGTGGCGAGCCGCGAAACCGCATGTGACGCGGGTCGCGGGCGCCGTACGACCCCGTCTGGCACGGGCCGCGGAGGCCGTACGGCCACGTCTCGCACGCGCCGCGACGGCCGCGAAGCCGCGGGTCGCACGGCTCGCGCGAGCCGTCTCCCCACAGGCCGCGCGGATGACGAGGCCGAAGACCTGGCAGTACACCGCGGGCGCCGCCACCGCCGGGCTGGCGCTGGCCGCCGCAGTGGTGACCGCCGCCGGCCCCTGGGACTCCACCGGTCAGCGTACGGCCGAGCGGGACCGGGCGGCCGTCCAAGAGCGCACGGGTGGCGCAGATCACGGCCGTAATTCCGATACGTCCGATACGGCCGCCGGCACGCCCCGTCCCGCGCCCAGCGCGGCCTCCGTCCTGCCCGGTCTGGGCGGCGGTGTCGGCACCGCGCACGGCGCCCCGAGCGCCAAGGCCCTCGCCGGCCTCCTGGGCCCGCTCCTGGACGACCCGGAGCTCGGTGCCCGCAGGACGGCGGCGGTCGTCGACGTGGCGACCGGCAAGCAGCTCTACGGCGAGGCCGCCGACCAGCCCCTCACCCCCGCCTCCACGACGAAGATCGCCACCGCCGTGGCCGTCCTCACCGCGCTCGGCCCCGACCACCGCCTCACCACCCGCGCGGTCCTGGAACCCGACACCAGGGAACTCGTCCTGGTCGGCGGCGGCGACCCCACGCTGACGGCCCGCAAGGACGCCGACGGCTGGGCCGGCCTGCGCGACCTCGCCGACCGCACGGCCAAGGCCCTGAAGAAGCGGGACGTACGCGAGGTCACCCTCTCGTACGACAAGACGCTCTACGCCGGCCCCGAACTGCACCCCATCGGCGTCAACGGCAACCTCGCCCCGGTCAGCGCCCTCATGGTCGACGAGGCCCGCACGAACGACTCCACCAGCGGGCCGGCGAAGCGGGTGGAGGACCCGGCCCAGGACGCGGCGGCCCAGTTCGCGGAGCTCCTCGCGGACCGCGGGGTCAAGACGACGGCGCCGGGTCCGTCGAAGGCCACGAACCGGGCCGAGCCGCTGGCCGAGGTCACCTCACCGCCGATGTCCGCCCTGGTCGAGCGGATGCTCACCAACAGCGACAACGACATCGCCGAGCACCTCGCCCGCCAGACCGCCGTGGCGAGCGGCGCGCGCGCCGACTTCGACGGCGCGGGCAAGGCGATCGGGGACCGGCTGCGGAAGCTCGGACTGCCCGTGGCGGGCGCCGACTTCAAGGACGGCAGCGGCCTCGACCGCGACGACAGACTCACCGCCGACCTCCTCACCGCCCTCCTGGCCAAGGCCGCCGACCCCGCCCACCCCGAACTCCGCCCCGTCCTGACCGGCCTCCCCGTGGCCGGCTTCACCGGCACCCTCACCACCCGCTACACCGACGGCGCGGCCGGCCTCGTCCGAGCGAAGACCGGCACCCTGAACGGCGTGAACACCCTGGCCGGCACCGTCGTCGACCAGGACGGCCACCTCCTCGCCTTCGCCTTCCTCTCCACCGGCGCCAACACGGAAGCGGCCCGAGCGACCCTCGACAGAACGGCGACAGCCCTGGCGTCCTGCGGCTGCGCCTAACACCCGCGCCACCACCCGCCTGTCCGCGCGTTCACCCCCCCGTCCGGCGTCCGCGCCGCCCGTCCCGCCACCTGCCAGCACCTGCCTGCCGTCCGTCCGCCGCCCGAGCGTCCGCCCCGGCCTGCCGCCGTCCCTATGGCGCCTGCCTGTCCGCCATCCGCAGGCCCGCCCACCGCCTGCTGCCACCGTGGGCAGTCGTTCCGCAGGACGGAACGGGTGGGCACGGCCTGCAGCGCCGGTGGTGGCTCGAACAGGCCCCTGGCCCCTGCCGACCCGAGCGCGCACCAGCCGTGGCGCCGGTGGTGGCTCGAACGGGCCCCTGGCCCCTGCCGACCCGAGCGCGCACCAGCCGTGGCGCCGGTCGCCGCCCGAGCGGCCCCCGGCCTCCGCCGACCCGATCGCGGCGCTCACAACGCCGATCGAGTCACCCCCACCGACCCACACGGCGCCCTGCAACGCCGACCGACGCCCGAACAGCCCCGGCCCCCGCCGACCAACACCCCGAGCCCCGTCAAACACCCCGTGGCCCCACCAACCCCCACGGCCTGCCCCAAGTGGTAACGCTCACGTACGGTTGACACATGACGAGCATCGGTGGTGCCGAGATGGTCGACTGGAATCTCGCGGTGGCGACCGCGACCCGGCTCGTGCGGCCGGGCCCCGAGGTGAGCCGCGACGAGGCCCGGGCCGTCGTCGCCGAGCTGCGCCGACATGCCAAGGCCTCGGAGGAACACGTCCGGGGCTTCACTCGTATGGGCACGGAGGACACCCACGACACCCCCGTCCTCGTCGTCGACCGCCCCGGCTGGGTCCGGGCGAACGTCGCCGGGTTCCGGCAGATCCTCAAGCCGCTGCTCGAGAAGATGCAGGAGCGCCGCAGCACCAGCACCGGCGGCGCGGTCCTCGGCGCCGTCGGCGGCAAGGTCACCGGCGTCGAACTCGGCATGCTGCTGTCCTTCCTGGCCTCCCGCGTCCTCGGCCAGTACGAGACCTTCGCCCCCGCCACCCGCGAACTCCCGGCGGGCGAGAACGGCGGCGGCCGACTCCTGCTCGTCGCCCCGAACATCGTGCACGTCGAACGCGAACTCGATGTACAGCCCCACGACTTCCGCCTCTGGGTGTGCCTCCACGAGGAGACGCACCGCACGCAGTTCAGCGCCGTTCCGTGGCTGCGGGACCACCTGGAGGGCGAAATCCAGTCTTTCTTGGGGGAGACCGACGTCGACCCCATGACCGTCCTCGAACGAATCCGCGAGGCCGCGCAGTCCCTCTCGGGCGGCCGCCCCGAGGCCGAGGAGGACGACGGCGGACGTTCTTTCGTCGAACTGGTGCAGACCCCGGCCCAGCGGGAGATCCTCGGCCGCCTCACCGCCGTGATGTCCCTCCTGGAGGGTCACGCCGACTTCGTGATGGACGGCGTCGGCCCCCAGGTCGTCCCGACCGTCGCCGAGATCCGCGAGAAGTTCCAGCAGCGACGCGCCAAGGGCGCCTCCCGACTGGACATGGCCCTGCGCAAACTGCTCGGCCTCGACGCCAAACTCCGGCAGTACCGCGACGGCGAACGCTTCGTACGCGCCGTCCACGACCAGGTCGGCATGGACGGCTTCAACCGCGTGTGGACCTCCCCCAACACCCTCCCGACCAAGGCGGAGATCGCCAAACCCGCGGACTGGATCGCGCGGGTGCACCGCAAGGCGGAGTCGTGAATCACGCGCCGAGGCGTGCATCTCATACGAACGTCGTGAACCGAATCCGGCCGACGGCAGGCGAACGCCCCTCCAATCACCCGTCCGAGGGACCGTGAGCCATGGGTAGGCGTGCAATGCTCGGGGAACGGCCCGGTTCTGTCACCATCTACACACTCTGAGTGACCGACCTCGGGCTCACCCCCCGACAATTTCATGAAGGGAACCGGACATGGGTCCCCATCCTGCGGTCGCGGCGATACGCCTGGCGGTCCGCCGCGTCCTCCACGACATCCTCACCGAACACAGCAGCACCGCCGACGCCCCCGCGCCCGGCCGCCCGCGTGCGACCTCCCACGAGCTCGCGCACGCGGCGCCGCCCGCCGTGCTGTCCGCGCCCTCGCCCGGTGCCGCACCCGCCGCGCACGACACGGCGCTCGCACTCCCGTACGAGCTCCACGGCGCCACCCCGCAGGAACCCCCGCAGACCACCCCGCACGAGCGACCCCCCTCCCCGCTCGTGCTCGTGGCGTGCTCCGGCGGCGCCGACTCCATGGCCCTCGCCTCCGCCCTCGCCTTCGAGGCCCGCAAACTCGGCATCCGCGCCGGCGGCATCACCGTCGACCACGGTCTGCAGCCCGGCTCCGACCTGCGCGCCGAGGAAGTCGTCCTGCGCATGCGCGAACTCGGCCTCGAACCTGCCGAGTCCGTCGCCGTCACCGTCGGCCGCGCGGGCGGCCCCGAGGCCGCCGCCCGCGACGCCCGCTACGCAGCCCTCGACGCCGCCGCCACTCGCCACGGCGCCACCGCCGTCCTGCTCGGCCACACCCGCGACGACCAGGCCGAGACCGTCCTGCTCGGCCTCGCCCGAGGCTCCGGCATCCGCTCCCTGTCCGGAATGGCCGCGGTCTCGGGGGCCGGCGGCCGTTACCGCCGCCCCTTCCTCGGACTCGACCGGCAGACCGCTCGCAAGGCCTGCATGGTCCAGTCCCTGCCGGTCTGGGACGACCCCCACAACGCCGACCCCGCGTACACCCGCTCGAGGCTGCGCCAGGAGGGCCTGCCCGCCCTGGAGAAGGCACTCGGCAAGGGCGTCGTCGAAGCCCTCGCCCGGACGGCCCAGCTCTCCCGCGACGACGCCGACGCCCTCGACTCCTGGGCCCGCCAGGCCGAGGCCGCCGTACGCGACTCGGCCGGCCTCCTGGAGTGCGCCAAGCTCTACGCGCTCCCGCCCGCCGTACGCCGCCGGATCCTGCGCCGCGCCGCCATCGAGGCCGGGGCACCCGCCGGTGCGCTGTTCGCCCGCCACATCGAGGAAGTCGACCGCCTCATCACCGGCTGGCGCGGCCAGGGGGCCATCAATCTCCCCGGCAAAGTCGTCGCCCAGCGGCAGGGTGGCAGACTGGTGATTCGGCAAGGCTGAAACCGGACCTCCCACCGGCCCCCTCCAGCGGGGTCGCGTGAGCGGCCGGACCGGCCGGTGGGACGACCGAAAGTGATGCGGGTGGACGCGAAAGACATGGGTGCCGACCTCCAAGAGGTACTCATCACCAAGGAAGAGATCGACGCCAAGCTGGTCGAGCTGGCCGCGAAGATCGACGCGGAGTACGCGGGCAAGGACCTGCTCATCGTCGGCGTCCTCAAGGGCGCGGTGATGGTCATGGCGGACCTCGCCCGGGCGCTGTCCACCCCCGTCACCATGGACTGGATGGCGGTGTCGTCGTACGGCGCCGGCACCCAGTCCTCCGGGGTCGTGCGGATCCTCAAGGACCTCGACACCGACATCAAGGGCCGGCACGTCCTGATCGTCGAGGACATCATCGACTCCGGCCTGACCCTGTCCTGGCTGATCAACAACCTCGGCTCCCGCGAGCCCGCCTCCCTGAAGGTGTGCACGCTGCTGCGCAAGCCGGACGCCGCGAAGGTCGCCATCGACGTGGAGTGGGTCGGCTTCGACATCCCCAACGAGTTCGTCGTCGGCTACGGCCTCGACTACGCCGAGAAGTACCGCAACCTCCCGTTCGTCGGTACGCTCGCGCCCCACGTCTACGGAGGCTGAGCCCGCCGGTCCGGGCAACCGGACCCGAAGGGCCCAAGCACGTACGAAGATCGGGAACCCCTGCGGGCCCCGCGCCGTTGGAGCATGCAGACGGGCTTGCCAGCCCTCCCGTGCGGCTACGGTCGACGAAGCTGGGGTACCGTCAGAAGAACTGTCTTATCAAACTCACTATGGCAGGAGGGACGGGGCGGCACCGCTCCGTATGGATGGACGTGAAGCGATACTTCCGTGGGCCGGTCATGTGGATCGTGCTGGCCGTCCTTGCCGTGGTCGTGTTGATGCAGGTCGTCGGCTCGTCCGGCGGCTACAAGACGGTGGACACCGGCCAGGTCGTTCAGGCGATCAATGAGAACAAGGTCGAGTCGGTCAAACTGACCACCGGCGACGAACAGATCGTCAAGGCGCAGCTCAAGGACGGCGAAAAGGTCGAGGGCGCCACCAAGATCCAGGCGAGCTACATCGGCGACCAGGGCGTCGACATCGCCAACACGCTGCAGAACAAGTACCAGCAGAAGCAGATCCCCGACGGCTACACGGTCTCGCCGTCGAAGCAGAACCCGTTCGTCGGCATCCTGCTCTCCCTGCTGCCGTTCGTTCTCATCGTGGTCGTGTTCCTGTTCCTGATGAACCAGATGCAGGGCGGCGGCTCCCGGGTCATGAACTTCGGGAAGTCCAAGGCCAAGCTCATCACCAAGGACACCCCGAAGACGACGTTCTCGGACGTCGCCGGCTCGGACGAGGCCGTCGAGGAGCTCCAGGAGATCAAGGAGTTCCTCCAGGAACCGGCGAAGTTCCAGGCCGTCGGTGCCAAGATCCCCAAGGGCGTACTGCTCTACGGGCCTCCCGGCACCGGCAAGACGCTCCTCGCGCGCGCCGTCGCCGGCGAGGCGGGCGTCCCCTTCTACTCGATCTCCGGTTCCGACTTCGTCGAGATGTTCGTCGGTGTCGGTGCCTCCCGAGTCCGAGACCTGTTCGAGCAGGCCAAGGCGAACGCCCCGGCGATCGTCTTCGTCGACGAGATCGACGCGGTCGGCCGCCACCGCGGCGCCGGCCTCGGCGGCGGCCACGACGAGCGCGAGCAGACCCTGAACCAGCTGCTCGTCGAGATGGACGGCTTCGACGTGAAGGGCGGCGTGATCCTCATCGCCGCCACGAACCGCCCCGACATCCTCGACCCGGCCCTCCTGCGCCCCGGCCGCTTCGACCGCCAGATCGCGGTCGACCGCCCGGACATGCAGGGCCGTCTGGAGATCCTCAAGGTCCACCAGAAGGGCAAGCCGGTCGCCCCGGACGTCGACCTGTCGGCGGTCGCCCGCCGCACGCCGGGCTTCACCGGCGCGGACCTGAGCAACGTCCTCAACGAGGCCGCGCTGCTCACGGCCCGCTCGGACAAGAAGCTCATCGACAACCAGATGCTGGACGAGGCCATCGACCGCGTCGTGGCGGGCCCGCAGAAGCGGACCCGGATCATGTCGGACAAGGAGAAGAAGATCACCGCGTACCACGAGGGCGGACACGCCCTGGTCGCGGCGGCCTCACCGAACTCCGACCCGGTCCACAAGATCACGATCCTCTCCAGAGGCCGTGCTCTCGGCTACACGATGGTCCTGCCGGACGAGGACAAGTACTCCACGACCCGCAACGAGATGCTGGACCAGCTCGCCTACATGCTGGGCGGCCGCGCGGCCGAGGAGCTCGTCTTCCACGACCCGACCACGGGCGCCGCGAACGACATCGAGAAGGCCACGACCACGGCCCGCGCGATGGTCACGCAGTACGGCATGACCGAGCGACTCGGCGCCATCAAGTTCGGCGGCGACAACACCGAGCCGTTCCTCGGCCGTGAGATGGCTCACCAGCGCGACTACTCGGAAGAGGTCGCCGCGCTGGTGGACGAGGAAGTCAAGAAGCTCATCGAGAACGCGCACAACGAGGCCTGGGAGATCCTGGTCGAGAACCGCGACGTCCTCGACAACCTCGTCCTGCAGCTGCTGGAGAAGGAGACGCTGGGCAAGGAGGAGATCGCCGAGATCTTCGCCCCGATCGTCAAGCGTCCGCCGCGTCCCGCCTGGACCGGCTCCTCCCGCCGCACGCCGTCCACCCGTCCGCCGGTGCTCTCCCCGAAGGAGCTCGCACTGACGAACGGCGCCAACGGCGCGACACCGGCGATCTCCACCGCCAAGTCCACGCTCACGGACCCCGCCCCGGCGGCCGAGCCGGCCCCCGAGGACCGACCCGAGAGCTGACGCCAGGCCCTGGTGCCTCCACCAGGCCCGGAATGGATGCCGCGCCCCCCAGGTTTTAGCCTGGGGGGCGCGGTATTTTCGTATGCCCGCAGTTCAGACGCGTGACCCACACGCGCCACCCGCGATGGAACGAGGCACCACATGACCGACCCCGTGACGCTGGACGGCGAGGGCAGCATCGGAGAGTTCGACGAGAAGCGCGCCGAGAACGCCGTGCGTGAGCTGCTGATCGCGGTCGGGGAGGATCCCGATCGGGAGGGGTTGAAGGAGACGCCGGCTCGGGTGGCGCGGGCTTATCGGGAGCTTCTGGCGGGACATACGCAGCAGCCCGAGGATGTCCTGACGACTACGTTCGATATCGGGCATGACGAGATGGTGCTGGTCAAAGATATTGAAATCGTATCTTTGTGCGAGCATCACATGTTGCCATTCCATGGTGTAGCTCACATTGGGTACATTCCGGCTGAAAGTGGCAAGATCACAGGGTTGTCGAAGCTTGCCCGGCTTGTTGAGGTGTTCGCCCGCCGTCTGCAGGTGCAGGAACGGCTCACCACGCAGGTTGCCGACTCCCTCATGAAGATTCTCGAGGCCCGGGGTGTGATCGTCGTCATCGAGGCCGAGCACATGTGCATGTCGGTGCGCGGGATCCGTAAGCCGGGTGCCAAGACCACGACATCCGCGGTGCGTGGGCAGCTTCGGGACGCTACGACCCGGGCCGAGGCAATGAGCCTGATACTGGCGCGCTGACCCGATTGTCAGTGGTGCCCGATACCGTCCTTGATCAGTGGAGTTGATCGCTGATCAAGGGGGGGGACCCCGTGGGGTTTGGGCTGCCCAGCAAGCAGACGGTGAATGCGGTCGGCGGGCGCCTGCCGGCGCGAAGCGTCCAGGTGGGCGCTCGGCTCTGGACGTTGGACGCGGATCGCACGGCTCAGACGACCGTCACCGAGGTGGTGGCGGTCAAGGTCCGCGAGGTCGCGGAGATCGTGACCGATCACGTCACGTTCACTGTGGCTCCGGACCAGCTGTTGGGTACGCCCGATGGGTGGGTACATGCCAGAGACGCTGAGGGAACCGTTCTCGCCTGGACTCACGCCCGCAAGCTGTGCCGCGAGCGGTTGACAGTCAAACCGGGCTATGAATTCGGTTACCTGCTCGGGGCCAATTGCTCGGACGGGACAGTCGGCAGGAACTACGTATCGCTGGTGGTGAACGACCAGGAGTTCGCCTCGCGCTTCGCAGCGTGTCTGACCGCTGCAACCGGGTTGCCCGCCCGCCTGGAAGCAGTCACGCGCCCTTCCGGCTACCTTCAACGAGACGCGCCGGGGTTCCGAGTACGTGTCGTCTCCTCGTACTTGGCTGACCTGATGAGGCAATACGTGGGTGGGGACGCGCATCACATGCGGCAGCGCTTTCCTCGGGTCGTTCTTCGGGACAGAGAGACGTTCGAGGGGTTTCTCGACGGGTACACGGACGGTGACGGATTCCGTCCGAAGAACTACCGCGCCCGCCTGCTGGTCAGCTCCAATCAGACGTTCCTGTCTGAGCTGGCACAGGTGGTGGGGGCCAAGTTCACACCTCGGGGCAAGGGGCTGGCCTCGCACTTGGTCGTGGCCGACAGTTGGCCGTTGCGAGGAACGTTCAAGCCTGAGAAGCATCGGCTGGGACTCGTCGAGTCGACGTGGGTCGAGGTGCGGGAGGTACGACTACGCAGGGCCGGGAGCGCGAAGCCGTTCACCCTGTACAGCTATCGGCTGGAGCCCTACCCGAATTTCCTGGTGAACGGCCACCTTCTCCGCCAGCCCTGGTGAACTCGGCGCCGTCAGACCGTCGGCGCCGTCCCCGCGCCATTGTGCTCGTCGTCCTCCGGGAGCTTGCACACGCGCTCCAGGAACATCGCTGCCGCTATCACGCCGATGCCCGCCAGGACGGAGAAGCCGGCGTAGATGGCCTGATCGCGGCGGGCCGGGATGTCGAGGGACTCCAGGAGGAAGACGCCGGTGCCGCCGTACATGCCGGCGACGAGGGCGGCGACCAGGGCGCTGGCGTGGCCGAAGACGACCGCGCGGGCGGCCATCAGGGGGTCGACGCCCTTGGCCTCGGGGCGGCGTTCGCGCTGGGCCTTGAGGCGGGCGCGGATCGACAGGGCCGTGGCCAGCAGGACCACGGCGATGACCGCCAGGACGATGGGGGCGGCCAGGGGGACGCTGGGCAGGGTCCCGACCGAGTTCCACAGGCGGGCGCCCGCCCAGGACAGGACGCCGGCGACGACGAACACGCCGGCCAGCATCCTGATGCGCAGCTCTCTCACGGTGTCCCTTCAGCTCCCCCGGGTCCCCACGGAGTGTGGGGTCGTCCTGACCTTAACGACTATTCGGGGAGCTGGAGTTCCAGGTCCTTGCGTGGGGTGACGCCGTCCCGGGTGACGACGGCGAGCAGGTCGGCGACCGTGCCGACGCCGGGCAGTTGGGCCTCGGGCTCCAGGTCGTGCCAGGGGGCGAGGACGAAGGCCCGTTCGTGGGCGCGGGGATGGGGGAGCGTCAGGGTGGGGTCGTCGGAGACGACGTCGGCGTAGGAGACGATGTCGACGTCGAGGGTGCGTGCGCCCCAGCGCTCGTCCCGTACGCGGTGGAAGGCCTCCTCGACCGCGTGCGCCCGCTCCAGCAGCGAGGACGGGGGGAGGGTGGTCTTGAGGACCACGATCGCGTTGAAGTAGGAGGGCTGGGTGCCCGGCTCGACGCCCCAGGGCTCCGTCTCGTACACGGGGGAGACGCCCTTGACGCGCACGCCAGGGGTGTCCTCCAGGGCGTCGATGGCGCCCTGCAGGGTCTCCAGGCGGTTGCCGAGGTTGGCGCCGAGGGAGATCACGGCCCGTTTCGGGTTGTGGAGGGTGGTGTCGGCGGCGTCGACCTGCTCGACGACGGAGGCGGGTACCGGCTGTACGGTCGGGTCGCTGGGGCCCTTGATGAAGGGTGCAGTCATACTCGGCTCCGGGTGATGGTGACGGTCACGTCGTCGAAGGGGACCGTGATCGGCGCGTTCGGCTTGTGGACGCGGACCTCGACCTCTTGGACCCCTTCGTGCTTCAGACAGGCCTGGGCGATGCGCTCGGCGAGCGTCTCGATGAGGTTGACCGGTTCGCCCTCGACGACGGCCACGACCTCCTCCGCCACGACGCCGTAGTGCACGGTCTTCGTCAGGTCGTCGTCGGCGGCGGCCGGTCGGGTGTCCAGGCCCAGGACGAGGTCCACGACGAAGGTCTGGCCCTTCTCGCGCTCCTCGGGGAACACGCCGTGGTACCCGCGGGCCTTCAGGCCGCTCAGCGCGACACGATCCACGCGAATCACTCCTGCAATCGT
Source organism: Streptomyces sp. NPDC008086 (assembly GCF_042957325.1). Taxonomy (NCBI): domain Bacteria; kingdom Bacillati; phylum Actinomycetota; class Actinomycetes; order Kitasatosporales; family Streptomycetaceae; genus Streptomyces; species Streptomyces sp. NPDC008086. The sequence goes on along the minus strand of NZ_JBIBIA010000002.1, from coordinate 63,341 downwards.
CGGTGAGGCCGGTCGATGCCGTGTGCGGGCGGCACACCGGCCTCGAACGAATCTACCTGCGGGCACTGACAGGGCCGGGCCACGGGGGCGTGGGTCCGGGCCGGGGCCGGAGGATTCATCGCGTGTTTCCCCTGGGGAACCCGGCGCCTCATGGGTTGGTAGCCGCGCCTACCCGCGCAGGCGTGATTCCAACCACTCGTTGGTCCCGGCGGGGTCTCGCGGGGACCCTTGCGGGTGGCTCCCGCGCGTCGGCCCTCGCGTCGTCCCTGTGGGTCGCCTACCCACTCAGGACGGGGTGGCGTCGTCCTCGGCCTCGTCGTTTTCGGCCAGAACCGGTGAGGCGTGGTGCGACCAGAGCTTCCAGCCGTCGGGTGTGCGCCGGAACACGTTCGTGGCGACGACGAGCTGGCCCACGAGTGGCCCGAGCTCCCCGTCGCCGTCGGGTGCGGGGCCGCCGCTGAGGATGTTCTCGGTGCAGTTGACCAGGGCGGTGTCGCCGGTGACGGAGACGTGTACGTCGGTGAGGAAGAACTGGATGTAGTCGGTGTTCGCCATGATCAGCGCGTACGAGCGCAGGACCTCGCCGCGTCCGGTGAGCACCGGCCAGCCGGGGTGCACGCAGGAGATCACGCCGGCGTCGGCCGGGTCGTGGTACGTCTCGTCGATGCCGAGGTCGGACGGGGTGAGCCAGAGCGAGGAGAGCTCCTCGAAGTCGCCGCGCTCCAGTGCCTCGTAGAAGGCGGTGTTGGCGGCCTCGACCTGCTCCACGTCGGTGTGGGGGGCGCTCACCGGGCTCCTTCCGCGGTGTCCGCGCCGGGCGTGTTCTCGGGCGTGCGCGCCTCTTCGACGGCGCGGGCGACGCGCACGGCGTCCGCCGTGGCGCGCACCTCGTGCACGCGCACCGCCCACGCGCCGGCGTGCGCGGCGAGCGCCGACACGGCGGCCGTGGCGGCGTCGCGCTCGCGGGCGGGCGGCGGCGCGCCCTGCGGTCCGGCGAGGACACGGCCGAGGAACCGCTTGCGGGAGGCGGCGACGAGCAGGGGGTGGCCGAGGGTGAGGAGGCGGTCGAGGTGGGCGAGGAGGACGAGGTCGTGCTCGGCGTCCTTGGAGAAGCCGAGTCCGGGGTCGACGACGACGCGGTCGGGGGCGACGCCGCCGGCCAGGACGGCCTCCACGCGTGCGTGCAGTTCGTCGACGACCTCGGCGACGACGTCGGCGTAGGCGCCCTTGACGTTGCCGCCCTCCAGGAAGCCGCGCCAGTGCATGACGACGAAGGGGGCGCCGGCGTCCGCGACGACCGGGATCATCGCGGGGTCGGCGAGGCCGCCGCTGACGTCGTTGACGAGGGCGGCGCCGGCGGCGAGGGCCTGCTCGGCGACGGAGGCGCGCATGGTGTCGACGGAGATGGTGACGCCCTCGGCGGCGAGGCCGCGGACGACGGGGACGACCCGGCGCAGTTCCTCGTCCTCGTCGACCCGGGTGGCGCCGGGGCGGGTGGACTCGCCGCCGACGTCGACCAGGTCGGCACCCTCCTCGACCAGGGCGAGGCCGTGCTTGACGGCGGAGGTCGTGTCGAACCAGCGGCCGCCGTCGGAGAAGGAGTCGGGGGTCACGTTGACGACTCCCATGACCGCGCACCGGTCCCACTGCGGAAGGCCCGTGACGCGCCCGCGTCCGCTCTGCTTGCTCATAGGTTCAGCGTAGGCGCTCCGCCGGGAGGGCCGGGCGCTCCCCTGCAGGTGCCGGAACAGGTCGGCGGGCGGCTGCGGGCCCGTTGTGGCTGGCCGCGCCCACGCGGTGGAGCCGCGCATCGGACCCCGTCCCGCGCCCCTTGGGGCACTGCCGAACCGTCTGCCGCTATGCCGCCTGGACGTCCCGCTCTGCCGCCCGGTGCGCGCACGGCCGCGGGGCGGTCGTACGGCGGCGCAGGAAGCGCGGCAGGGCCAGGTTCACGAAGCCTTCCGCCTGCATGGCGGCGAAGCCGAGGCGGGGCAGGTCGGCGGAGGCCCGGTAGACCACGAAGCGGGGCTCCCAGCGGGGCCGGAACTTGGCGTTGAACTTGTACAGGGACTCGATCTGGAACCAGCGGGACAGGAAGACCAGCAGGCCTCGCCAGGCGCGCAGCACCGGCCCGGCACCGATCTTCTCGCCGCGGGCCAGGGCCGAGCGGAACATGGCGAAGTTGAGGGACACGCGCGCGATGCCGAACTTCGGGGCGGCCTGGAGAGCGGCCACGATGAGCAGTTCGTTCATGCCGGGGTCGGCGGAGCGGTCGCGGCGCATCAGGTCCAGGGAGACCCCGTCGGTGCCCCAGGGCACGAAGTGGAGGATCGCCTTGAGGTCGCCGTACGGCCCCGGCTCCTCGTCGGCCCACCCGTCGCCCACCACCGCCCTACCTGAGGCGCTTCGCGCCGCCCCTTCAATTCTGTGGGCGGTGGCGATCAGGCAGTCGCCGTCGGTGGGGTCGCCGATGCGGCCGAGCGCCATGGAGAAGCCGCGCTCGGTGTCGGTGCCGCGCCAGTCGTCGGCGGCCTGCCGGATGCGCTCCAGCTCGGTCTCGCCGAGGTCACGGACGCGCCGTACCCGGGTCTCGTAACCGGCGCGCTCGATGCGCTTGACCATCTGACGTACGTTGCGCATCGCGCGGCCGGTGAGCGAGAAATCCGGGACGTCCACCACCGCCTCGTCGCCCAGTTCGAGGGCGTCGAGCCCGGTCTCGCGGGTCCACACCTCGGCGCCGGTCTCGGAGCAGCCCATGACGGCCGGGGTCCAGGAGTGGGCGCGGGCCTCGTCCATGAAGCGCTCGATGGCGCCGGGCCAGGCCTCGACGTCGCCGATCGGGTCGCCGCTGGCGAGCATCACGCCGGAGACGACGCGGTAGGTCACGGCCGCCTTGCCGCTGGGGGAGAAGACGACGGCCTTGTCGCGGCGGAGCGCGAAGTGGCCGAGGGAGTCGCGGGCGCCGTGCTTCTCCAGCAGGGCGCGCAGGCGTGCCTCGTCGTCCTCGGTGAGGCGTGCGGCGGGGTGTTCGGGGCGGAAGGCGAGGTAGATCGTGGTGACCGCGGTGATCCAGCCGAGGGCGCCGAGGGAGAAGGCGACCGTCCAGGAGGTGTTGCCCTGGTAGTCGACGGGGCCCTCGAAGCCGAACAGGCCGTACAGGACGTGCGTGATGCGGTCGGCCAGGCTCGGGTCGCCGACCAGGGTGTTCGGGTGGGCGCTGACGATGATCAGGCCGAGGGCGAGCGAACCGGCGCCCATGAGGATGAAGTTGGCGAGCGCCCGCCACCTGCTGCGCGGGTCGGGCAGGGCCCTGAACTGGTCGCGGTGGATCAGCAGGGGGGCCAGCAGCGCCAGCGAGATGAGGACGCCCACCACGGAGTGGCGGTACGTGAACTGCGCCACGGCGCCGGCCGGGAGCAGGACGACGGCGGCCCGCCAGGCCCGCCGCTTGCCCCGCTTGAGGCCGTGGGCGAGCAGGAGCAGCAGCACACCGGCGCTCAGCGACAGCGCGGCCGCGAACGGGCCCGTCGAGCCCGGCAGCACCTCGGCGATGGCGTGCATACGGCTGTGCCGGAACCGCGGGAAGACGCCCGCGGCGATGTCCAGCAGCCCCACCAGGGCGCAGGCCCTGCCGACGAGGACCGGAACGGCCTCCGGGCGCGGGCCGCGGAGCAGATGCCGTACTCGGCCCGGCAGGTGCCCTGCCTGGCTTGATCGTTGGGGAACCCCACCCGACATTTCCACATCTGTCCTGACAGACATCGCATCCCATTAGTTCTGCGAGAGACCTTGGATCCGGTGCCCGATTGGGGCATCCGGCGACATTGCGCCCTCTAGGACGGTGTCTCGAGGGGAGAGGTTCACTCGGCTCCCCAAAACCGTTTCAAAGGCCAAGGAAAGTCCGGGGCAAGCCCTTGCGAAGGAGCGGGGGAGGCAGCGCGGGGGAAGCGTGGGACCGGGCGGAAAGCGCGAACAGGTAACCATCGATGGGTCTCACGAGCGACAAGGTGCTGGTGCTGGCGGTACTGGCCGCCCTAGGGCTGTTCGTCGGCACGGTCTGGCTGTGGCCACGGCTGGCCCGGCGCGGCTGGCGGGCCGTGAGCGGCCGCGTAGGCCTGCTCCTGTCCACACAGTTGATGCTTTTCACGGCGGTCGGTCTCGCCGCCAACCAGGCCTTCGGCTTCTACGCCACCTGGGCCGACCTGTTCGGGCAGGAGAAGGGCCAGGGCGTGGTGGTGGACCACACGCCGGCCGGCGGGCCGCTGAAGGTCGTGGACACCCGGCGGGTTCCGGGGGCGGCCAGTGAACGGCCGCAGTTGGGCGGACAGATCCAGAAGATCGCCGTCGTGGGCCGTACGACACACATCGCCACGCCCGCGTTCGTCTATCTGCCGCCCGAGTACTTCCAGCCGAGGTACCGCACCCGTACGTTCCCGGCGGCGGTCGTGCTGACCGGGTATCCCGGGACGGCCCAGGCGCTGGTGGACAAACTCGACTATCCGCGTACGGCCGCGCGGCTCGCCGAGGACGGCCGTATGCAGCCGATGATCCTCGTGATGCTGCGGCCGACCGTGGCGCCGCCCAGGGACACGGAGTGCGTGGACATTCCGGGCGGCCCGCAGACCGAGACGTTCTTCGCCAAGGACCTGCCCGATGCCGTGAGCGGCCAGTACAGGGTGACCCGCGGGCAGGGCGGTTGGGGCATCATCGGCGACTCCACGGGCGGCTACTGCGCGCTGAAGCTCGCCATGCACCACCCGCGCGTGTACGCCGCCGGGGCGGGCCTTTCCGCCTACTACAACGCGCCGAGCGACCCCACCACCGGCGATCTCTTCCACGGCGACAAGGAACTGCGCAATCGCGCGAACCTGTGGTGGTACCTCAAGCACATGCCGGCTCCGGACACTTCACTGCTTGTCAGCAGCAGCAAGGTTGGAGAATCCAACTACAAGGCCACGTTGAAGTTCATTGAACGCGTGAAGGCCACGAAGCTGACGCGGATCTCGTCGATCATCCTCGAAAGCGGAGGGCACAACTTCAACACCTGGCGGCGCGAGATTCCGGGGACGCTGGAGTGGATGAGCGGGCGGCTGGGCGGCAGGTGACCCGGCCCGCGAGGCTTTTTGATCTTGGTTCTTGGTCAATTCGGTGACAGATCTGATTCCTGATGCCGGATGAACGACTCGGGATGGCTGTGTTTTTACGGGGCGGGGCGCCAAGATTCGCCTACGCGCGGTAAGTTTCTGGCCATGCCACGTGGACGTCACCGTCATTCACCGCCCTTGCACAGGCTGCTGCCCCCGTCGGCGATAGCAGGCGTATCCATCGTCTGTGCCCTTGCGCCGTGGGTGTTCACCGAGCCCCTGGTGCTGCGCGGCCTGGCCGCGGCCGCCGCGGCGACGGCGGTCGTCGGCGCGGTCGTCATGCGTCGCTGGGACACGCAGGCGGGCAAGCAGGTCGCCGACCTCACGCGCGCGCGTGCGAGCGACGAGTGGCGGCACGAGGAGCGGGTCGCGGAGCTGGAGAGCGACCTCGACGAGTCGCGCGAGCTGCGTGTGAAGCTGGAGCAGCGGCTGCGGGCCAAGCGGACGGAACTCGCCGGGCTGCGCAACGAGCACGCGTCGCTGCTGCGCCGGTACGCCACCGCGGAGACCGAGCGGGCGAGCGTCCTGGAGGAGCGCCGGGTCCTGGAGATAGAGGCGGCCACACCCGCGCGCGCGTTGCCGCCGGTTCCGGTCGCCGCGAAGGCTTCCGCCGAGCCGGTGGAGGAGAAGGCGGACGCCGCCGAGACGACCGAGGTCACCGAGAACGCGGAGGCCGCCGCAGAGGTCCCCGAGAACGCCGAGGACAAGGCGGTGGCTCCCGCGGTCTTCTCCCCGGAGGGGTCCCGGCTGTTCCTGCGGGCCAAGGAGGCGCTGGCGCGGTTCGACGACGAGGCTCCGGTGGCCCCGGAGGGGGACGGCGCCGAGCAGGAGGGCGCAGAGCAGGCCGCCGAGTCCTCGAAGGAGCCGGAGGGCTCGAACGCCCCCAAGGACGCGAACGCCCCCGAGGACGCGAAGAGCGCGAAGGACGAGTTCCCGAAGGACGACCCGCCGAAGAACGACCCCCCGAAGGGCGACGCCCGCTCCGACGGCGAGTCCGTGAAGGCCGGTTCGGGCGCCGCCGAGGCCCGCGCCACCGAGTCCGCCGATTCCGGCGAGTCCGCGAAGGAACCCGCACTGGAGGACGACGCCCAGGGGAAGCCCGAGGCGGTCGACGGGCACGAGCGCGCGGCCGCCGTCACCCCGGCAGGAGCCCTCACCCCGGCCGCCCAGCCCGCCCTGCCCGCGGCCCAGCAGCCGTCGGGGCACTTCATCGCGCCGACCGCCGTGGCCGTCGTACCGGCGACGCCCGCACGGCGTCCGGCGGTCGAGGGCGACTTCGACTTCTTCGGTACGAAGAAGGGGGCCGCGCCCTCCGCGCTGGAGTCCGTCCAGAACGAGGACCTCGCCGACGTCGTCGGCCAGGAGGCCCTCGCGGTCCACAAGGCCGAGTCCGAGGCGGAGTTCAAGCCGGCCGACGAGGAGGCCCGGGGCATCGGCCAGGTCATCGACCTGACGGCGCACGACGAGACGGAACAGATCGACGTGCAGGGGCTGCGCAGCGCGGTCTCCTGACGCGACCGGGCCCGCGCCGGACAGGCCCTACGCCATCCACCGGTCCGGCCGTGCGTCCCTGCGGCCCGTGCGGGACCTCTCCGCCTGTGCCCGCAGCAGCTCCGCGGCCTCCTGGGCGTCCCTCAGACGGGCGGTCACGGTCTTGTCGGCCCCCGTGTCCAGGTGGACGTCGGCGACGCCCCACAGCCGCTGCCACGGCCCCTGGGACAGCCGTACGCTCTGGACCTTCGCGTGCGGCACGAGCGCCAGGCTGCGGCGCAGCAGGCCGGTCCGGGCGGCGAAGACCGCGTCCGTGACGGCGAGGCCGTACCCGCGCCACCACACCGGCACGCACCGGCCCGCCCGCCGCGGCGGACGCGACAGGGCGGCGCGCGGCGGGACGGTCGCGCCGGGCAGCACGCGCGCGACGACCGACGCGGCGATCTCGCGCGGGGCCACCGGCAGCAGGACCGAGTTGGACGAGCCCGCCACGTCGAGCTCCACCCGCACCCAGCCGCGCCGCCGCCACAGCAGCGGCTCGACGACGCGTACGGTCTGCACCCGGCCCGGCGGCACCGTTTCGTGCGCGCGATCGAGCAGACCGTGGTCGAGGCGCAGCCCGTCCGGGGACTCGCCGACCGTCCAGTCGTACTCCGCGACGAACCGTCCCACGCTGCTCGCACCCGCCGCGCCCAACAGCGGCACCGCGGTCGCGAGGACCGACCAGGCGCTCTCCGTGACCAGCCAGAGGACCGTCGGTACGACGATCGCGGCGGCCAGCGTGGCCCAGGTGGCGCCGGTCAGGACGAGGGAGACGGCCAGGACGCCCGGCGGCACCCGCAGCAGCTCCTGCGACGGCGCCTCGCCCACCTCGTGCGCCGTCTCGGGCGCGAAACCGGCGGCGCGCGCGAGCAGTTCCGCGCGCAGCGCACGCGCCTCGTCGGCGCCCAGGAAGGCGAGTTCGTCCTTCTTGTCCGTGCCTATGACATCGAGTTTGAGCTTCGAGACGCCCGCCACGCGCGCGAGCAGCGGCTGGGTGATGTCGATGGCCTGGATGCGTTCCAGCCGGATGTGCGCGGTGCGGCGGAACACCAGCCCGGTGCGGATCCGCAGCTCGCTGTCGGTCACCGCGAAGTGCGTGAACCACCAGGTCAAAAAGCCGTACAGGGCGGCGGCGGGGATGAGTACGGCGAGGGCGATCAGGATCGTGGTGGTGGTCAGCCGGGTCAGCTGGCGCTGCGCCTGGTCGGGGTCGTGCACCGCCCACCCGATGAGCACGGCGACCGGCGCCCACGCCCGCCTGAGCGGCGTCACCGGGTGCAACCGCCGATCCGTCACAGGTCGCCCCTCGCCCACGGCGTCGTCGACGCCCGGCGCCGTCACAGGCCCGCCGATCGGGCCTCGCCCAGCTCGGTGAGCCGGTCGCGCAGCCGTTCCGCCTCCGCCGGGTCGAGGCCGGGGATCGTGGCGTCGGTCGCGGCGGCCGCCGTGTGCAACTGCACGCTGGCCAGCCCGAAGTGCCGCTCGACGGGCCCCGAGGTGACCTCGACCAGCTGCATCCGGCCGTACGGCACCACCGTCTCCTCGCGCCACAGCACGCCCCGGCTGATCAGCAGGTCGTCGGCGCGCTCGGCGTACCGCCACGAACGCCAGTTGCGCCCGAGCATCACCCAGCCCCAGGCGATCAGCGCCAGCGGCAGCAGCGCGAAGGCGGCCCAGCCCGGGCCGACGAGCAGACCGAGCAGCAGGCCGAGCCCCACCGCCAGCAGCCCCAGCCACACCACCAGCAGCAGTCGGCGCATCCGCAGCAGCCCCGGTGGCAGCCCGGTCCACCCCGGATCGTCCGCCGTCCGCTCGTCCCCCGTCGTCCCCGTGTTCTCCGGGCTCCCCGTCTCCATGAGGCCAGCGTACGTAGGAGAGACTGTGTCCATGACTCCTACGACGGAGACCATGGTCGGTATCGGCGGCGCCGCGGAGAGCACCGACATGGTGCTCAACATCGGCCCCCAGCACCCGTCCACGCACGGCGTGCTGCGCCTCAAGCTCGTCCTGGACGGCGAGCGCATCCAGCACGCGGAGCCGGTGATCGGCTATATGCACCGCGGCGCCGAGAAGCTCTTCGAGGCCCGCGACTACCGCCAGATCATCATGCTCGCCAACCGCCACGACTGGCTGTCGGCGTTCTCCAACGAGCTGGGCGTCGTCCTCGCCGTGGAGCGCATGCTCGGCATGGAGGTGCCCGAGCGGGCGGTGTGGACGCGGACGCTGCTCGCGGAGCTCAACCGGGTGCTCAACCACCTGATGTTCCTGGGCTCGTACCCGCTGGAGCTGGGCGGGATCACGCCGATCTTCTACGCCTTCACCGAGCGCGAGGAACTCCAGCACGTCATGGAGGAGGTCTCCGGCGGCCGGATGCACTACATGTTCAACCGGGTCGGCGGCCTGAAGGAGGACCTGCCGGCCGGGTGGACCACACGCGCGCGTACCGCCGTCGCCGACGTGCGCTCCCGCATGGACCGTTTCGACGACCTGGTCCTCGGCAACGAGATCTTCCGCGGGCGTACAAGGGGCGTGGGCGCCCTCACGCCGCAGGCCGTGCACGCGTACGGCGTGAGCGGGCCGATCGCGCGCGCCTCCGGCGTCGACTTCGACCTGCGCCGGGACGAGCCCTACCTCGCGTACGGCGAGCTCGGGGACGTCCTGAAGGTGGTGACCCGCGAGGAGGGCGACTGCCTCGCCCGGTTCGAGTGCCTCCTGGAACAGACCCACAACGCCCTCGACCTCGCCGACGCCTGCCTGGACCGGCTCGCCGAGCTGCCGCCCGGGCCGATCAACCAGCGGCTGCCCAAGGTGCTGAAGGCGCCCGAGGGCCACACCTACGCGTGGACCGAGAACCCGCTCGGCATCAACGGCTACTACCTCGTCAGCAAGGGCGAGAAGACGCCGTACCGGCTGAAGCTGCGCTCGGCGTCGTACAACAACATCCAGGCGCTGGTCGAGCTGCTGCCGGGGACGCTGGTCGCGGACATGGTGGCGATCCTGGGGTCGATGTTCTTCGTGGTGGGCGACATCGACAAGTAGGAGTCCGTTCGGAATTCCAACGGGCCCGGCCGCTCAGTTTGCCAGTACGTCCGGAATTCCAACCGGCTGCATCAGCCACCCGAAGTCGCCCAGTCCGCCCGTCGCGGTCAGCTCGGCGGCCTCGCCCGCGGTCGCCAGGGCTCGTACGTACTCGGCCGGGCGGGTCGAGGCCAGTGCGAGCGGGGGGCGTGCGCCCGTGACGCCCAGGGCGGCCAGGGCTTCGCGTTGGGACAGCAGGCGTGCGCCGGGCAGGGCGCACGCGTCCAGCGCCACATGCGCCGTGATGTCGCACGAGCCGTCCGGCACGGGTACCGTCCCGCGGCCCTCGCGGAAGCCGGTGAGGGTGCCGAAGGGCGGCCGCGCCGCCGCCGTGTGGGCGTAGTCCACGGCGACGGCCAGGCCCCGGTCGAGGGCCGCCACGGCGCCGGCCCAGGCCTCGTCCCGCGGCAGCCCGATCTCGGCCCGCGTGCCCTCGGAAGCGCTCGCCGCCGGCCACCACCGCGCGAGCCACTCCGCCTCCGCGCCGGCGACCGGCTCCCCGAGGCGCTCGGTCCCGTCCCGCCGTACCAGCACCAGGCGCCACACGCCCGCGGCGTCCACCTCCGCGACCTCCAGCGGAACGTTGTCCAGCCACTCGTTGGCGAACAGCAGGCCCGTGATCCCGCGCGGCGGCCCGGGCAGCCACTCGATCCGGTGATCGAGGGTTCCCGGCCGGTCGGCGAGCTCCACGGCGTACGCACGCGTGCGTGCCGCCACCTCGGCGGGCAGAACGGCCAGGACGCCGGTCACCAGCTCGCCGCGCCCCGCCGCCATGTCGACGAAGTCGAGCGAGCCGGGCCGGCCCAGCGCCTCGTCGACCCGGCACAGCAGCCGGGCCACGGCACCGGCGAAGAGCGGCGAGGTGTGGACGGACGTACGGAAGTGGCCGGCCGGTCCCTCGGGCCGACGGTAGAAGCCGTCCGGACCGTAGAGAGCGGCTTCCGCCGCCGCACGCCACCCGCGCCACTCACCCGTCGTCTCTGCTGTCACCGGCCCAGGCTAGACAGGGCGTAGGCGCACAGGGGAACGCAGCCTCCACCTTGCGGAGTACACGCGGCCGGTGCGGATCGGCCCTCCGGTTGACCCCTGCACGCATCTCGCTTCCCTACGCTGGGTTACGTGCAGCGCCTCTATGACTTCCTCCGCAGGCACCCGACAGGGGTCGACAGCTTCTGGGCCGTCTTCCTGTTCGGGATCTCTGTGTTGACCGTGGCCGTTCAGGAGGAGGGCGGGCAGGACCTTCCGGGCATCCGTTCCGAGGCGGTCATCGTCCCGGTCGTCCTCCTGCTGTGCCTGGTGATCGCGCTGCGCCGGCGCATGCCGGAGAAGATGCTGCTGCTGGCCATCGGGGTCGGGCTGGCCCAGCTGGCGCTGGACGTGGCGACGACGGCCGCCAACTTCGCCTTCCTGGTGATCGTCTACACCGTGGCCGCGACCGGCGCCCGCTGGGCCTCCCGGCTCGCACTGGCCGTCGGCCTGTGCGCGGCGCCCGTCGCGCAGTTGCGCTGGCCGGAGCAGGATTCCAGCGTCCTGGGCACGGTCGCCCTGATGATCTTCACGTCGGTGCCCTTCGCCCTCGCCTGGGTGCTCGGCGACTCGATCCGCACCCGCCGCGCCTACTACGAGCAGCTGGAGGAGCGCGCGACCCGGCTCGAGAAGGAGCGCGAGGCGCAGGCCAAGGTCGCGGTCGCCGCCGAACGCGCCCGGATCGCGCGCGAGCTGCACGATGTCGTCGCGCACAACGTCTCCGTGATGGTGGTGCAGGCCGACGGCGCCGCCTACGTCCTCGACTCCGCCCCCGACCAGGCCAAGAAGGCCCTGGAGACCATCTCCTCCACCGGCCGCCAGGCCCTCGCCGAGATGCGCCGCCTGCTCGGCGTGCTGCGCACCGGCGAGCACCAGGAGGGCGGCGAGTACGTCCCGCAGCCCGACGTCGAGCAGATCGACGACCTCGTCCAGCAGTGCCGCAGCTCCGGGCTGCCGGTCGACTTCAAGGTCGAGGGCACCCCGCGCCCGCTGCCCAGCGGCGTCGAACTCACGGCGTACCGCATCGTGCAGGAGGCGCTCACCAACACCCGCAAGCACGGCGGGCCGAACGCGGGCGCCAGTGTGCGCCTGGTCTACTTCGACGACGGGCTCGGCCTGCTCGTCGAGGACGACGGCAAGGGCGCCCCGCACGAGCTGTACGAGGACGGCGGCGCCGACGGCGAGGGGCACGGACTGATCGGGATGCGCGAGCGCGTCGGCATGGTCGGCGGCACCCTGGACGCGGGACCGCGCCCGGGCGGAGGATTCCGCATCAGTGCGCTGCTGCCGCTCAAACCAGCACACTGACGCCTGCGCAGGCCCCTCGTTGACACCTGTCAAGGCGTGCCAACGGCCCGGTGGAACAGCAGAACGGCCCTGTGGAAGCGGCCCGGTAGACGGATACGGAAGACACGGAAGAGGACCCGATGACGATCCGCGTGATGCTCGTCGATGACCAGGTGCTGCTGCGCACCGGGTTCCGGATGGTGCTCGCCGCCCAGCCGGACATGGAGGTCGTGGCGGAGGCGGGCGACGGCGTCGAGGCCCTCCAGGTGCTGCGCGAGACCCCCGTCGACGTCGTGCTGATGGATGTGCGCATGCCGAAGCTGGACGGTGTGGAGACCACCCGCCGCATCTGCTCCGAGCCAGAGCCCCCCAAGGTGCTGATCCTCACCACCTTCGACCTCGACGAGTACGCCTTCTCCGGGCTGAAGGGGGGCGCCTCCGGCTTCATGCTCAAGGACGTGCCGCCCGGCGAACTCCTCGCCGCCATCCGCTCCGTGCACAGTGGCGACGCCGTGGTGGCCCCCTCGACGACCCGGCGGCTGCTGGACCGGTTCGCGCCCATGCTGCCCTCCACCGGCACGGAGCCCCGGCACAAGGAGCTGGAGCGGCTCACCGACCGCGAGCGCGAGGTCATGGTGCTGGTCGCCCAGGGCCTGTCCAACGGCGAGATCGCGGCCCGGCTGGTCCTGTCCGAGGCCACGGTGAAGACCCACGTCGGCCGCATCCTGACCAAGCTGGGGCTGCGCGACCGGGTCCAGGTGGTGGTCCTGGCGTACGAGACCGGGCTGGTGCGGGCCGGCGGGCACGGCTGAAGCCGCGGTCGTCACACGCGTGTGACGGGAGGCCACTAGGGTCTGCGCATGCTCCTGTGGATCAACGGCCCCTTCGGGGGCGGCAAGACACAGACCGCACACGAGATCCAGCGGCGCCTGCCCGGCAGCGTCATCTGCGATCCCGAGCACGCCGGCTTCGGCCTGCGGCGCATGCTCCCGGCGGAGCTGCGTGGGGCCCGCGGCCGGAGGCCGCTGATAGATGATTTCCAGGATCTGAGGTCCTGGCGCGAGGGCGTCGTCGAGGTCCTCGACCTCGCCCTCGCCAAGCACGACGGCGTCGTGATCGCCCCCATGACGGTCACGAACTCGGGCTACTTCGCCGAGACCGTCGGCCGGCTGCGCGAACTCGGCCATGACGTACGGCACTTCACTCTCCTCGCCGAGCGCGAGACCGTCCTGAAGCGGTTGCGGGAGCGCGGCTTCGGGCATCTCGGGCAGTTCGTCGCCGGAAAGAACGCCGGGCTACGCCGGGAGAGCTGGGCCGTCCAGCAGCTCGACCACTGCCTGGAGCGGCTGAGCGAGCCGGAGTTCGCCGAGCATCTGTGGACCGACCACTCGACCGTGCCGAAGGCCGCGGACCGGATCGCCGTCCTGGCCGGACTGAAACTCCGGCCCAACAACGAGGGCGCGCTGCGGACGCGGCTGCGGCAGGTGGGCGTCGGGATCCGGCACATCCGGTTCGACTGACGGTCACCCCGTGAGCGCCGTCATCTCAGGAGCGCTTCGAGGAAGTCGCTGCCGAGCCGCGCCACCGAGGTGACGTCCAGCTGGTACAGGACGTACCGCCCCCGGCGCCGGGTGGTGATCAGGCCCGCCTTCTTGAGGACGCTCAGGTGCCGGGATATCTCCGGGGCGGTCATGCCGTGGATCTGTACGAGCTCGCTCGTGGTGTAGGTGCTGCGGGCGAGATTGCGGCACAGCTGCATTCGCACCGGGTGGGACAGGGCGGTCATGCGCAGGGTCAGCTGCTCGACGGAGGGCGGTGACGACAGCTCGGGGGAGCTGACGGGATAGTGCAGCACGGGCTGCCAGCCGTGCCGGTGCAGCACCATCAGATGCGGCCAGCCCAGGCTCGTCGGCACCAGCAGCAGACTGCCGTTCCTGATCAGGCTGTGGCCCTGGCGGAGTTTGTCGATGGTGATCCGTCCGGCGGCCTCGTCGAGCACCACCGCCGCGGAGATCGACGTCAGCGCCTCGGCCAGCCCCTTGTGCCGCAGGAGCTCGGTCCGGTGGCGGGCGTCCGCGGCGAGCTGGTGGCGCAGCCGGGACCAGGTGTCGGCGAAGAACGCCTCGTCGCAGTCCGCCAGGAACTGCCGCAGCCAGGCACGGATCCTCGGTGGGTCGTCGAGCAGCCGCTGACTGAACCGCAACTGCTGCGGCCCGCGCGCGGCGGCCAGGTCCAGGGCGCGGCGGCGCAGCTCCGCGTCGGCCAGCACGTCCCGGCTCGGCGTGGCGTAGGGCAGGGCGCAGGTGAACTCCAGGGCCGCGTCCACGAACTGCTCGTCCGTCAGCTTGTCCAGCAGGTCCAGCTCCTCGGCGAGCGTCGCGCCGGGCAGGGCGCCGCCCGGGACGCCCGCGTAGGGCAGGAACAGATCCGAGAACGTCGTCCGCCACAGGAAGTCGGCCTCGCACATCCGGTCGGCCAGGTGCGGATCGAGCCGGGCGGTGACACTCGTGGCCCAGCCTCGCAGCCCCGGATGGTGCCCCGACTCCGCCAACGCGTGCAGCGCGGTGCCGAGCTCGGCCAGGGGCGAGGGGACCACGACGACCCTCTCCGGCCGCAGCCCCGCGATGTCGATGCTCACGCTCATGCCCTCATGGTGCACCCCGCCACAGACAACGCGGCCGTCGATTGACGCCGGCCGTCAATCCACGCGACGCGACCGCGGGCCCGGACGCAGCCTGGGACCACCGGGGCAGCCGCGGAGCCCGATCCCTACGTCATGTCTCCAACGTCCCGAGAAGGCGATCCACCATGAGCGTCACGCAGCACCACCTCCTCGACGTCTACCGCGCCCGGCAGCTCGGCGAGCCCGCCCCTCCGGCGCCGGGCGCCCACGACTGGCAGGTCGTCCGCGAGTGGCGCGACCACCGGCAGTTCAGGGCGGCCGTCGTCGCCGGGCGGCCGGCCCGGGAGCGGATCCGGACGGGCCTGGGCCGCCTGCTGCGCGGGCGGCGGCGTTCTACCGGCTGACCAGCGGGGTCAGTCGGGCCACGAACTGTGTGACCGCCGCCTTCACGTCCTCCTCGCTCCACTCCAGGCCGGGGGCCCGTACATGGATCTCGGTGAAGGACAGGCCGGGCCCGTGCGGGTCCCAGGGGGAGGTGAACAGCATGGTGCCGGTCTCCTCGGCCTGGCGCACCGCCGCCTCGGTGAGCACGTCGGCCTCGTGCGGCAGCCAGACCTGGAAGTCGTGGGTGTGCGGCACCTCCGGGTACACGCGCGCCCATGGCAGGCCGGCCGCCGCGAAGCCCTCGCGGAACGCGGCGGCCACCACGCGCGCGTGTGCCACGTACTCCGGCAGTCGGGGCAGCTGCTTCTCCAGGCCGACCAGCGCCGACAGTACGGTGGGGAACTGCTGGAAGATCTGCCCGCCGTACCTGTGGCGCCAGGTCCTGGCCTCCTCGATCAGGGTCCTCGGGCCGGCCAGGGCCGCGCCCGCGAAAGCGTCGAGCGACTTGTAGAACGACACGTACACGCTGTCCGCAAGGCCCGCGATCTCCTCCAGCGGACGGCCGAGCTGGACAGTGGACTCCCACAGGCGGGCCCCGTCGAAGTGCACCACGGCGTCCCGCTCACGCGCCGCCTCCACGACCTCGGTGAGCTCGTCCCACGTGGGCAGCACGCAACCGGCGTCCCGCAAGGGGAGTTCGAGCATGAGCGTCCCGAAGGGCTCGGCGAGGTCACGCACCTCGGCGGCGGTCGGCATCCTGGGCTCGCTCGTCACCCGCACCGGACGCAGACCGCTCACCTGGCTGAACGCGTCGCGCTCGTGCACCTCGGGGTGGCTCAGCGCGTGCAGGGCGACCGTCGGGTTGCCGGTCCGGCCCGCCCAGCAGCGCAGGGCCACCTGCTGGGCCATCGTGCCGGTCGGGAAGAAGGCGGCCGCCTCCATGCCGAGCAGTGCGGCGACCTTCTTCTCCAGCACCTCGACGACGCCGTTGCCGTAGATGTCCGACGGCTCGTCCAGGTCGTACACGTCCTTGGCGTCGTCCAGCAGGGCCAGGCGCTCGCGCAGGGACTTCTGGAAACCGTGGCGGGCGAACACGCGCCGGGCGCTGCGCTGGGCGGCTATGCGCCGCTCGCGGAGCTGCCCGCGCCGTTCCTCGTCGGACGCCTGATCCTGCTGGTGGCCGCTCTGCGGCGCCGTGTCACTCATCCCCGGATGATGCCTCGCGTGGGCGTACGCGAGCACCCGCATTTCCGTGCGCCCGCCCGCCTCTTCTCCACAGTCCGGGGCGTGCGATGACCCACAGCCTGTGGACAACCGAACCCCCCCCGAACCAATCGCGTTAACATGACGAGAAATCGTCCGGTACCCAGAGCGGACTGGAACGGGAAGGCCGCCGTCGAGTGAGTACAAGCCAACAGCCAGACCCCAGGGACCGCCCCGCGCGCCTCACCGTCGGCGTCGTCGGCGCCGGCCGCGTGGGCCCCGCGCTCGCCGCGTCCCTCCAGCTCGCCGGGCACCGTCCGGTGGCCGTCTCCGGGGTCTCCGACACCTCCCGGCGGCGAGCCGCGCAGATGCTCCCCGACGTGCCGCTCGTGCCGCCCGCCGAAGTCCTCGCGCGCGCGGAACTGGTCCTGCTGACCGTCCCCGACGACACCCTCCCCGGACTGGTCGAGGGCCTCGCCGACACCGGGGCCGTCCGGCCGGGGCAGCTCCTGGTACACACCTCCGGGCGCTACGGCACGAAGGTGCTCGACCCCGCCCTGCGCGCGGGCGCGCTGCCGCTGGCCCTGCACCCGGCGATGACCTTCACCGGCACCCCGGTGGACGTCCAGCGCCTGGCCGGCTGCTCCTTCGGCGTCACCGCGCCCGAGGAACTGCGGCTGGCCGCCGAGGCCCTCGTCATCGAGATGGGCGGCGAACCGGAATGGGTCGCCGAGGACATGCGCCCGCTGTACCACGCGGCGCTCGCGCTGGGCGCCAACCACCTGGTCACGCTCGTCGCCCAGTCCATGGAGCTGCTGCGCGAGGCGGGCGTCACGGCCCCCGACCGGATGCTCGGCCCGCTGCTCGGCGCCGCCCTCGACAACGCCCTGCGCTCGGGTGACGCCGCCCTGACCGGCCCCGTCGCGCGCGGGGACGCCGGCACCGTCGCCGCGCACGTGACGGAGCTGCGCAGGCACGCCCCGCAGACCGTCGCCGGCTATCTCGCGATGGCCCGCGCGACCGCCGACCGTGCGCTCGCCCACGGGCTGCTGAAGCCGGAGCTCGCCGAGGACCTCCTCGGGGTACTCGCCCATGGATCCGACGGCGCCGAGGGAGGGGCCCGATGACGATCATCCTGCTGCGCACGGCCGACGAACTGCGCGCACGCGCGCGTACCGGCCGCCGCGCCGTGGTGATGACCATGGGCGCCCTGCACGAGGGCCACGCCACCCTGATCCGCACCGCGCGCACCATCGCCGGACCTCAGGGCGAGGTCGTCGTCACCGTCTTCGTGAACCCCTTGCAGTTCGGCAAGGGCGAGGACCTCGACCGCTACCCGCGCACCCTGGAGGCCGACCTCAAGATCGCCGAACAGGCGGGCGCGGACGCCGTGTTCGCCCCCTCGGCCGACGAGGTCTACCCGGGCGGCGAACCCCAGGTCCGCATCAGCGCAGGCCCCATGGGTGAGCGCCTGGAAGGCGGCTCCCGCCCCGGCCACTTCGACGGCATGCTCACCGTCGTCGCCAAGCTGCTCCACCTCACCCGCCCCGACGTCGCCCTGTACGGCCAGAAGGACGCCCAGCAGCTCGCCCTGATCCGCCGCATGGTCCGCGACCTGAACTTCGGCGTCGAGATCGTCGGTGTCCCCACCGTGCGCGAGGAGGACGGCCTCGCGCTGTCCAGCCGCAACCGCTACCTCGCGCCCAAGGAGCGGCGCACGGCACTGGCCCTGTCCCAGTCGCTGTTCGCAGGCCGCGACCGGCACGCGGCACAGGAGGCGCTGCGCGCCCGGGCCCGCGAAGTGCCCGCCACGCGTGCGCGTGCCGAGGCGCTCAGCGCCATAGGGGAGTCCCGCGCGGCGGCCGACGCGCACGCCGTCGCCAAGGCCGTCCCCGGCGGCCCGGCGGCCGTCCGCGCCGCCGCCCGCCTGGTCCTCGACGAGGCCGCCCGCCTCGATCCGCCGCTCGAACTGGACTACCTCGCGCTCGTGGACCCGTCCGACTTCACCGACATCGAGGACGACTTCACCGGCGAGGCCGTCCTCGCCGTCGCCGCCCGGGTCGGCACGACCCGGCTGATCGACAACATCCCCCTCACCTTCGGAGCCGCCTCGTGACCAGCACAGGCATACGACTGCACGCTCCCGCCCCCGGGTGGTCCATCTCCGCGGACGTCGTGGTCGTCGGCTCCGGCGTGGCCGGCCTCACCGCGGCCCTGCGCTGCGAGGCCGAGGGCCTGACGACGGTCGTCGTCACCAAGGCCCGCCTCGACGACGGCTCCACCCGCTGGGCGCAGGGCGGCATCGCCGCGGCCCTCGGCGAGGGCGACACCCCCGAACAGCACCTCGACGACACCCTGGTGGCGGGCGTGGGGCTGTGCGACGAGGAAGCGGTCCGCATCCTCGTCACCGAGGGCCCCGACGCCGTACGCCGCCTCATCGAGACCGGCGCCCACTTCGACGAGTCCGAGGAAGGCGGCCTGGAGCTCACCCGCGAGGGCGGCCACCACCGCCGCCGTATCGCCCACGCCGGCGGCGACGCGACCGGCGCGGAGATCTCCCGCGCCCTTGTCGAGGCGGTACGCGCGCGTGGCCTGCGCACGATCGAGAACGCGCTCGTCCTCGACCTCCTGACGGACGCCGAGGGCCGTACCGCGGGCGTCACCCTGCACGTCATGGGCGAGGGCCAGCACGACGGCGTAGGAGCGGTCCACGCGCCCGCGGTGGTCCTCGCGACCGGCGGCATGGGCCAGGTCTTCTCGGCGACGACGAACCCGTCCGTGTCCACGGGCGACGGAGTGGCCCTGGCCCTGCGCGCCGGCGCCGAGGTCAGCGACCTCGAATTCGTCCAGTTCCACCCCACCGTCCTGTTCCTCGGCCCCGACGCGGAGGGCCAGCAGCCCCTGGTCTCCGAGGCGGTACGCGGCGAAGGCGCCCACCTGGTCGACGCCGACGGCGTCCGCTTCATGCTGGGCCGGCACGAACTGGCCGAGCTCGCCCCCCGGGACATCGTCGCCAAGGGCATCATGCGCCGCATGCAGGAGCAGGACGCCGAGCACATGTTCCTCGACGCCCGCCACTTCGGCGCCGACATGTGGGAGCACCGCTTCCCCACGATCCTGGCCGCCTGCCGCGCCCACGGCATCGACCCGGTCACCGCCCCCATCCCGATCGCCCCGGCCGCCCACTACGCCTCCGGCGGCGTCCGCACCGACTCCCACGGCCGTACGACCGTCCCCGGGCTGTACGCGTGCGGCGAGGTCGCCTGCACGGGCGTGCACGGCGCCAACCGGCTGGCCTCCAACTCACTCCTCGAAGGCCTCGTCTACGCCGAGCGCATCGTGGCCGACATCGCGGCCGCCCGCGCCGCCGACGGCCTCCACGCGCGCGTGCCGCACCCGGTGCCGTACCCCGAGACCCCCGAGCACCCCCTGCTCGCCCCCGAGGCCCGTTTCGCGATCCAGCGGATCATGGCCGACGGCGCCGGAGTCCTGCGCTCGGCGAACTCCCTCGCCAAGGCCGCCGACCAGCTCCAGCGACTGCACACCGAGGCCCGGGACGCCCTCACGGAGAACGGCAAGACGGCCGAGCCCGGCGTCGACACCTGGGAGGCCACCAACCTCCTGTGCGTGGCCCGGGCTCTGGTCACCGCGGCACAGCTCCGCGAGGAGACGCGCGGCTGCCACTGGCGCGAGGACGAGCCCGACCGCGACGACGCGACCTGGCGTCGCCACATCGTCGTACGCCTGAACCCCGACCGCACACTGGCCGTGCACACCACCGACACCGCAGACTTCCCCCCGACCCGGCAGCCACAGCAGGAGCAGTGACAGAAGTGACCACCCCCGACCTTCCCCTCGCCCCCAGCGGCGGCTGCGGCGACGACTGCGCCTGCGGTGCCGGCGAGGAGTACCTGGAGTGCGGCCTTGACCCCGCGCTCGCCCAGCTCCTGGCCGAAGCCGGTCTCGACCCGGTCGAGGTCGAGGACATCGCCAACGTGGCCATCCAGGAGGACCTCGCCCACGGCGTGGACGTCACGACGGTCGCCACCATCCCCGAGGAGTCGACCGCGACCGCCGACTTCGTCGCGCGCGAGGCGGGCGTCGTGGCGGGCCTCAGGGTCGCCGAAGCGGTCGTCTCGATCGTCTGCGAGGACGAGTTCGAGGTGGAGCGCCACGTGGAGGACGGCGACAAGGTGGAGGCGGGCCAGAAGCTCCTCTCCGTCACCACCCGCACCCGCGACCTCCTGACCGCCGAACGCAGCGCCCTGAACATCCTGTGCCGCCTCTCCGGCATCGCGACGGCCACGCGCGCGTGGGCGGACGTGCTCGACGGCACCAAGGCGCGGGTCCGCGACACCCGCAAGACGACGCCGGGCCTGCGCTCCCTGGAGAAGTACGCGGTGCGCTGCGGAGGCGGCGTGAACCACCGCATGTCCCTGTCGGACGCGGCCCTGGTGAAGGACAACCACGTGGTGGCCGCCGGCGGCGTCGCGGCGGCCTTCAAGGCGGTCCGCGAGGCCTTCCCCGACCTGCCCATCGAGGTCGAGGTGGACACCCTCCACCAGCTCCGCGAGGTGGTGGACGCGGGCGCCGACCTGATCCTCCTGGACAACTTCACGCCGGGTGAGTGCGAGGAGGCGGTGGCGATCGTGCACGGCCGGGCAGCCCTCGAGGCGTCGGGCCGCCTGACCCTGACCAACGCCAAGGCGTACGCCGACACAGGCGTCGACTACCTTGCCGTCGGCGCCCTCACCCACTCCTCACCGATCCTGGACATCGGCCTGGACCTGCGAGCGGCGGAGTAGGAACGGGCATGCTCCTCACGATCGACGTAGGCAACACGCACACCGTCCTCGGCCTGTTCGACGGCGAGGACATCGTCGAACACTGGCGCATCTCCACGGACGCCCGTCGCACCGCCGACGAGCTCGCGGTCCTCCTCCAGGGCCTGATGGGCATGCACCCGCTCCTCGGCGACGAACTCGGCGACGGCATCGACGGCATCGCCATCTGCGCGACGGTCCCCTCGGTCCTCCACGAACTCCGTGAGGTCACCCGCCGCTACTACGGCGACGTCCCCGCCGTCCTCGTCGAACCCGGCGTGAAGACGGGCGTGCCGATCCTCACCGACAACCCCAAGGAGGTCGGCGCCGACCGCATCATCAACGCGGTGGCGGCCGTCGACCTCTACGGCGGTCCGGCGATCGTCGTCGACTTCGGTACGGCGACGACGTTCGACGCGGTGAGCGCGCGCGGTGAGTACATCGGCGGC
The DNA here is from genome assembly GCF_042957325.1 of Streptomyces sp. NPDC008086. Taxonomy (NCBI): domain Bacteria; kingdom Bacillati; phylum Actinomycetota; class Actinomycetes; order Kitasatosporales; family Streptomycetaceae; genus Streptomyces; species Streptomyces sp. NPDC008086. Next base: position 41,791 of record NZ_JBIBIA010000002.1, on the reverse strand, counting down.
GTCATCGCACCCGGCATCGAGATCTCCGTCGAGGCGCTCGGCGTCCGGGGCGCCCAACTCCGCAAGATCGAGGTGGCCCGGCCGCGTAGCGTCATCGGCAAGAACACGGTCGAGGCGATGCAGTCCGGCATCATCTACGGCTTCGCCGGCCAGGTCGACGGCGTGGTCAACCGCATGGCCCGTGAGCTGGCCGACGATCCTGAGGAGGTCACGGTCATCGCGACGGGTGGGCTCGCGCCCATGGTCCTCGGCGAGTCCTCCGTCATCGACGAACACGAGCCCTGGCTGACCCTCATCGGCCTCCGCCTCGTCTACGAACGCAACGTCTCCCGCATGTGACTCGCCCCCGCCGCCCCTACCCGTCCCATCCCCAGGGGCTGCGCCCCTTCGACCCCCTTGGGGCTGCCGCCCCAACCCCGCCATCGGCCCTTCGGGCCTGTCCTCAAACGCCGGACGGGCTGAAAGTGCCCGTGCGGGTGGGTGGGGGCTCGGGACGGCAAGTACTCGTCCTCGAACGCCGGACGGGCTGAGAGTGCCAGGGCCGGTGAAGCTGGCTGCGTGTAGGTGGGGCGTCGTGGACGCGGACGTGGTTTCGGGCAGGGGGACGTAGTCCCGGCAGGTCCCTGGCTGGCGTACCCCCACCGAGGCCGCGGTCGCCCGCGGCGGCAAGGGGACGTGTCGGGGGGTGTCCGCCCGCAGAGTCCGGTGTCAAGACACGGCACCTCTCGCGCAAGTCCGGCCACCGGACCGAGGACGGACACCCCCCGGCACGGCCCCGACCCAGCCACCCACCGAACCGCGCTACACGCACCCCCACCGGACACCAACAGGCCGCCGCAGGCATCCCGCCCCCACCCGAGTGGCTCCCCGCGCCACACCCACCCCCCTATGCCGCGTTTGTCTGATTAGCGCGTATCGTCGCCGCATGCCCACGCCCTACGGATCCCGCGGCGGCATGGCGTTCGGCGCGGAGGAGCTGCGTGTGCTCCGCCGCGCTCTCGCCCTCGCCCTCAACCCCAGCCCCGCCTCCCCCGAGGAGCTCCAGGCCTGTCTCCGTCTCGCCGAGTCCCTCGACGAGGCAATGCGCGAGGGCGCCCGGCTGCGTGCCTTCCTGGTGGCCGACCTCGCCCGCTACCGCGCCGCCCTCCCCGGCACCGCAGTCGGCTACCTCACCCTCCTCGAGGAGGCCCTCGGCGCCGGCTACCACCCCGACCCCGCCGACCTGACCGCCCTCCACGCCCTGCGCGGCAACCCCACCGCGGCCAGCCTCCTCGAGGACGTACGAGCCCGCCTCGCGCCAGTCGGCACCCGCCCGGCCATCCCCGCGTCCCGTGCGCACCTCCTGGCCCTCCCCGGAGGCCTCTCCGAACCGACCGCCGCCCCCCACCCCCCGGTCGACCTCCCCGCCCAGGCCGCAGGCAGTAGCCAGGACCCCGCCAAGGAGCCCCGCAAGAAGCCCGCCGAGCGCCCGGCCGCCCCCAAACCCGCACCCGCACCCGCACCCGCGCCGGGCCGCCAGCCCACCCCCAAGCCTCCCCGCCCCATCCCCACCCCCGGCGAGGTCTTCCCCCGCCGTAAACCGACCCCACCCTCCGAAACCCCGCCCCAGCAGCTGGCCGCAGGCTGAGCCCTGGCTACCCTGGACGCATGGACTACGTCTCCGCACTCCTCCCTCCGGTCGTCATGGCCGTGTTCTTCATCGGTGTGATCAGGGTGATCGTGAAGACCCAGGGCGGAGCCAACAAGGCCAAGGAGGACGCGGCCGTGGACGCCGCCCTCGCGCGCGTGGAGGCCCCCCGCCAGGCCGCCTCGCCGAACCCGGACGCCTGACGAGGGCGCGCCCGGCCCAGGGTGCCAGCCCGGCAACAGCCCAGGGCACCCAAACCCGGCGTACGACTCCAAGCCGCAACGCTTTCCGAGTCGTACGCCCTTTTTGTTCCTGTTTTCCAGAGAAAGTGCCCGTCCGGCACGCCAACACCCAGATCTCCCACTATTGTGCTGAGTTGTGCCTCGCCCATTGGGAGAACTCGAAGACGCGGTCATGACGCGGGTGTGGAAGTGGAACCGCCCGGTGACCGTTCGAGAAGTCCTGGAAGATCTCCAGCAGGAACGGTCCATCGCGTACACCACGGTGATGACCGTTTTGGACAATCTCCATCAGAAGGGCTGGGTACGCCGCGAAGCGGAAGGCCGGGCCTATCGATATGAGGCGGTCTCCACCCGAGCCGCCTACGCCGCGGCCCTGATGAACGACGCCTGGTCGCAGAGCGACAACCCCGCCGCCGCACTCGTCGCCTTCTTCGGCATGATGAGCGACGAACAGCGCCACGCCCTGCGGGACGCCGTACGCATCGTCCAGGGCCCGGAAACTCCCGAACCCACGGAACCGCCCGATACCCGAGGCGTTCCGAGTGCGGATACGAGCAGTACCGATACGGGCAGTACCGATACGGGCAGCGCGGATACGGGCAGGCCAGATACCCGCGGCGCCGATACCGACCCCGATACGGCCACCCCGCATACCCGCGCCGATACCGCCCCGGATACTCGCCCCGATACCGCCCAAGAGAACCCCGCCTCGGCGCAGGAGCCCGACGGGCGATAGCGTCCGCTCATGTCAGCAGAGAGTCACTCGGCCGAGAGCCCCGCGGCGGAGAGCCCGGAAGTCACCGCTAAAGCCATCACCGTCCGGCGGGCCCGTACCGGCGATGTCCCCGCGGTACGTCGTCTCCTTGACGAGTACGTCCGGCGTCGCATCCTGCTCGACAAAGCCACGGTGACGCTTTACGAGGACATCCAGGAGTTCTGGGTCGCGGAACGGGACGACAACGGCGAGGTCGTCGGCTGCGGCGCCCTGCACGTGATGTGGGAAGACCTCGCGGAAGTCCGCACTCTCGCGGTGAAGCCCGGCCTGAAGGGCGCCGGCGTCGGTCATCAGTTGCTGGAGAAGTTGCTGCACACTGCACGCTGGCTCGGCGTTCGACGGGTTTTCTGTCTGACCTTCGAAGTGGACTTCTTCGGCAAGCACGGCTTCGTCGAGATCGGTGAGACGCCGGTGGACACCGATGTCTACGCGGAGCTGCTGCGTTCCTATGACGAGGGCGTCGCGGAGTTCCTCGGTCTCGAACGAGTGAAACCGAACACCTTGGGCAACAGCCGCATGCTTCTGCATCTGTGATCGCCGAGGTTCCTCGGCCTTCCCCGGCGTTCCTCGCCGTCCGCAAGCTTCACCACCCCTTCGCCAAGCTTCGCCAAGCTTCGTCAAGGGTTCCGCAAGCTTCCGGAAGGCGTATTCCGCTCGGACCGCCCGTGCCCGGGTGCCCTATGTCCGAAACGCGCATGTTTCCGGACCGCACTCGGCCTGTGGGTCTCTCCCGGGGGTTTGTGTTTTTCCAGCAAAAGCGGTTTGCTTTCCGACGTACTGCAGTACTGCATATAACAGGGGACGGCGAAACGGCGGACGCCGCAGACCCCCGGCCCTCAAGTTATCGATGAAAGGAAATCCGGTGGCACAGAAGGTTCAGGTCCTTCTTGTCGACGACCTCGACGGCGGCGAGGCGGACGAGACCGTGACGTTCGCGCTGGACGGCAAGACGTACGAGATCGATCTCACGACTGCCAATGCGGACAAGCTCCGTGGCCTTCTCGACCCTTACGTGAAGGGCGGCCGTCGTACCGGAGGTCGCGCTTCGGGTGGGCGTGGAAAGGCGCGCGCCGCTTCCGGCGGCAGCCAGGACACCGCGCAGATCCGCGCGTGGGCGAAGGAGAACGGTTACGAGGTCAACGACCGCGGCCGCGTCCCGGCGACCATTCGCGAGGCGTACGAGAAGGCCAACGCCTGATCTACGGGCAGGTCGACGACTGGGCGCACGCGCGTCGCAGCCACAGTCGGTGGCACCGCGTTGCCACCGTGTCCAGAACCCGTACGAGATCGGGGGCGCCCCCAACGCCCCCCAGGGCCGACAGCGTCGGCAGCGAGGCCTCGACCTCGCCCCCAGGCTCGGGGGGTCGCAGCCACACGGCGGCCCCCTGTACTGAAGCGGAGCGGTCCAGGGGGAGCGGCCGCATCCCGCGGGGCCCCGGCAGGCCGGCCCGGCAATGCCGTACGGCCCCCCTCGGCGCCTGATCCGCGGGACGCCGTACGGCCGACAGCGGCCGCTGCTCGGGTGGCAGGGGCGCCTCCGTGAGATCGCCCTCGCCGAGCACCGTCAGGTCCAGGGGCAGCGCGCCCCACTCCAGCCACTCCAGCACCCCCGGCACCTCCTCCGCGCTGCCCGAGGCCAGGAGCAGCCGCATCCGGTCGCCCTGGACGGCCACCGGTGATCGCGCCGTCAGATGCCGCAGAGCCGCGCGGCCCGCCTCGGCGGGGACGTCCAGGACGTCGAAGCGCGGGCCCACGCGAAGCAGCACCGGTGATCCGGGCGCTGCGGGCACCACCGGCCAGCCCAGTTCGTTCTCGTACCACCGGCGGACCTGATCGCTCGGATCGAGCGGCCGACGGGGGAGGGGGATCGTGGCGGGGTCCGTGAGAGTCGCGGGGCGCATGCCAGCCATGCCAAGTGAAACCACCGAAAAGGCGTACGGGTTACGCTGGGTGTTCTGTCGTATGCGAAGAGTGCTGAAAGAGGGGGCGCGCGGGGGTGTGGGGTGGCGCAAGGTTGTTCGCCCGTAGCGGAGGGAACCGGGGGGCGCGGCATGGAGTGTCAGTCCCAGCGGGTAAGACATCCCTAGTGGGAGGGGGCGACACGCAGGACAGTGGGTCTCACGTTCGCCATCGGCGTACTGATGGTGAGGGTAACCACCTGGCCTGCGGGAACATCGTCTCGCACCATCGGGTTGGAGCAGATGTCGGCGTCACGGGTCAGGAGGCCATCGACGGTGTCGGCAGTTGGAATGAGCGGTCCCCGCTTGCGGGACTAAGCTGCGGAAGGACAGGGAGGGGAAGTTCCCCCCACTGCCTGACCGCTCTGAGGAGCGATTAACGATGTTCGAGAGGTTCACCGACCGCGCGCGGCGGGTTGTCGTCCTGGCTCAGGAAGAAGCCCGGATGCTCAACCACAACTACATCGGCACCGAGCACATCCTCCTGGGCCTGATCCACGAGGGTGAGGGTGTCGCCGCCAAGGCCCTTGAGAGCCTCGGGATTTCGCTCGAGGCGGTCCGCCAGCAGGTGGAGGAGATCATCGGCCAGGGCCAGCAGGCCCCGTCCGGGCACATCCCCTTCACCCCCCGTGCCAAGAAGGTCCTGGAGCTGTCGCTCCGCGAGGCCCTTCAGCTGGGCCACAACTACATCGGCACGGAGCACATCCTGCTCGGCCTGATCCGCGAGGGCGAGGGCGTCGCCGCCCAGGTCCTGGTCAAGCTGGGCGCAGATCTCAACCGGGTGCGGCAGCAGGTCATCCAGCTGCTCTCCGGCTACCAGGGCAAGGAGACCGCCACCGCCGGCGGGCCTGCCGAGGGCACCCCCTCGACGTCCCTGGTCCTCGACCAGTTCGGCCGGAACCTCACCCAGGCCGCTCGTGAGTCCAAGCTCGACCCGGTCATCGGGCGCGAGAAGGAGATCGAGCGGGTCATGCAGGTGCTGTCCCGCCGTACCAAGAACAACCCGGTCCTGATCGGTGAGCCCGGCGTCGGCAAGACCGCCGTCGTCGAGGGTCTCGCCCAGGCCATCGTCAAGGGCGAGGTGCCCGAGACCCTCAAGGACAAGCACCTCTACACCCTGGACCTCGGCGCCCTGGTCGCCGGCTCCCGCTACCGCGGTGACTTCGAGGAGCGCCTGAAGAAGGTCCTCAAGGAGATCCGCACCCGCGGCGACATCATCCTGTTCATCGACGAGCTGCACACGCTGGTCGGTGCGGGTGCCGCCGAGGGCGCCATCGACGCGGCCTCCATCCTGAAGCCGATGCTGGCCCGCGGTGAGCTGCAGACCATCGGTGCGACCACGCTGGACGAGTACCGCAAGCACCTGGAGAAGGACGCGGCCCTCGAGCGCCGCTTCCAGCCCATCCAGGTCGCGGAGCCGTCGCTGCCGCACACGATCGAGATCCTCAAGGGTCTGCGCGACCGTTACGAGGCCCACCACCGGGTCTCCATCACCGACGAGGCGCTGGTCCAGGCCGCCACCCTGGCCGACCGGTACATCTCGGACCGCTTCCTGCCGGACAAGGCGATCGACCTGATCGACGAGGCCGGTTCCCGGATGCGCATCCGCCGGATGACCGCGCCGCCGGACCTGCGCGAGTTCGACGAGAAGATCGCGGGCGTGCGCCGCGACAAGGAGTCCGCGATCGACTCGCAGGACTTCGAGAAGGCCGCCTCCCTGCGCGACAAGGAGAAGCAGCTCCTCGCCGCCAAGGCCAAGCGCGAGAAGGAGTGGAAGGCCGGCGACATGGACGTCGTCGCCGAGGTCGACGGCGAGCTGATCGCCGAGGTCCTCGCGACCGCCACCGGCATCCCGGTCTTCAAGCTGACCGAGGAGGAGTCCAGCCGTCTGCTCCGCATGGAGGACGAGCTCCACAAGCGGGTCATCGGCCAGGACGACGCCGTCAAGGCGCTGTCGAAGGCGATCCGTCGTACGCGTGCCGGTCTGAAGGACCCGAAGCGTCCCGGTGGTTCGTTCATCTTCGCCGGTCCGTCCGGTGTCGGTAAGACGGAGCTGTCCAAGGCGCTCGCCGAGTTCCTCTTCGGCGACGAGGACGCGCTGATCTCCCTCGACATGTCGGAGTTCAGCGAGAAGCACACCGTCTCGCGGCTGTTCGGTTCGCCCCCCGGCTACGTCGGCTACGAAGAGGGCGGCCAGCTGACCGAGAAGGTCCGCCGCAAGCCGTTCTCCGTGGTCCTCTTCGACGAGGTCGAGAAGGCCCACCCGGACATCTTCAACTCGTTGCTGCAGATCCTGGAGGACGGTCGTCTGACCGACTCCCAGGGCCGGGTCGTGGACTTCAAGAACACGGTCATCATCATGACGACCAACCTCGGCACCCGGGACATCTCCAAGGGCTTCAACCTGGGCTTCGCGGCCTCGGGTGACACGAAGACCAACTACGAGCGCATGAAGAACAAGGTGTCGGACGAGCTCAAGCAGCACTTCCGCCCTGAGTTCCTCAACCGCGTCGACGACGTGGTCGTCTTCCCGCAGCTGACCCAGAACGACATCCTCCGGATCGTCGACCTGATGATCGGCAAGGTGGACGAGCGCCTGAAGGACCGGGACATGGGCATCGAGCTCTCCCAGTCCGCCAAGGAGCTGCTGTCCAAGAAGGGTTACGACCCCGTGCTGGGCGCCCGGCCGCTGCGCCGGACCATCCAGCGCGAGATCGAGGACTCCCTGTCGGAGAAGATCCTCTTCGGCGAGCTGCGCCCCGGCCACATCGTGGTCGTGGACACCGAGGGCGAGGGCGAGACCAAGACCTTCACCTTCCGCGGTGAGGAGAAGGCAGCCCTGCCGGACGTCCCGCCGATCGAGCAGGCGGCCGGTCCCTCGGGCGGTCCGAACCTGAGCAAGGACGCCTGACCCTCCGGGGGTTGAGCCGAAGAAAGGGGCCGGTGCTCACCGCACCGGCCCCTTTCGCATGCCCAAGGGGGCCTACGACAACTGCCCGTCGTAGTCCGGCAGCTTGTACGTCTTCTCGGCGTGGCCGCCCGACAGGTCGGTGGCGCTGTTGCCGATGTTCGCGATGATCGTGTAGCCCTTGTTCTCGATAGCGACGCGCTGTGCCGTCTTGTACTCGGCGACGTTCTTGAACAGGTCGAGGAAGTTGCGCACGTGCAGGCCGGAGACCTGGTAACCGACGTGCTTGAGGTTGTAGTCGGTCACCGCGGCGATGATGCCCGGGCGGGCGGTCACGAAGAACAGGGAGACGCCGTGCGCCTGGGCGTACTTGGCGACGTCCAGGACCGGGCCGTTGGCCGGCTGCGGGTAGCTGAAGCCGAAGTCCGTCTCCAGGGTGGTGTTGTCGATGTCGAAGACGATCGCCTGCTTCTCACCCGGCCTGGTGTTCGCGATCCGCTGCTTCAGATAGGGCAGTGCCTGGTCCATCACCGCCTGGCAGTCCTTCTGCCAGGTGCCGTAGTCGACGTCCTCGGCTGCGGCGGTGGAGGTGCTCGTCGCGATGGCGGGCGTCGCAGCCTCGGCGGGAACCGCCAGGGCCACGAGGGCGGCCGCGGAGACGGTGCCGACGGCTATCCGGCGCGCCCAGGGGCGGCGAAGCGTCATGTGGGGGGGTCCTCTCACGTCACGTGCGCTGTTTTGTTGTCGCGTGCATGTTCGTGGGTGGGGATGGCGTGAGGGGAAAGATAGAGTTACCGAGCGGTAAGTCGCTAGAGGTGTGCGTCACATGACGCGGTTGAACTTGCCGAGCGCGGCACTCCGGGAGCACTCGCGGAGCCGCTTTGCCGACGTAGCGCCCGTCACATTCCGGGGTCCCGTGATTGCGCTCAGCGGTGACATGCCGCACAGGCGATTTGTCCGTTACTAGTGGGAATAGTGGAAACGGGCGCTGGGAGAAAACGGACTTTTCGCGCCGAAGTCATCCGTAGGTTTCGGTATCGGTGCTGGTTCGTCCGGAATGGCCGCTCTGTCAAGATGCGGTGATTTTCATGGGGAAGTACTAGCTTCCGTCGTAGATAGAGGGTTTTGGCCAGCGGCGGGGTTGGGGTTACCAAGGGATGGCCATCCGGCGAATGCCTGTGCGTCGGGTGGTTTCCCTTGTCGTCTTCCCCATGAGGTTTCGCATGTCCCCGCGCTTCTCCTTCCGTTCGTCCCGTACGTCCACCTTCCGCACCCGTGCCGCTGTGCTGGCCGCCGGCCTGGGGGCCTCGGTCGTGCTGGGCGCCGGAGGCGCGGTCGCCGCCGAGATGAGCTCCGCCCCCGGTGCCGCCACCGCTGTGCAGGCGCAGAGCGCCGCCGCGAAGAAGGCCGCGTCCTGGGTCAGCCCGGTGAAGAAGTACACGAAGTCCGCCAGCTTCGCGCAGGCCGGCGGTATGTGGCAGTCCACCCACAGCGGCCAGGACTTCGCCGTCCCGAGCGGCACCGACGTCATGGCCGCGCACGGCGGCACGGTCGCCAAGGCCGGCGGCAACGGTGCCGGTGACGGCCCCGCGTACGGCAACGCCATCGTCATCAAGCACGGCAACGGCACGTACTCCCAGTACGCCCACCTGTCGCGCATCGACGTGAAGGTCGGCCAGGTCGTCAAGACCGGCCAGCACATAGCCCGCTCCGGCAACACCGGAAACTCCAGCGGCCCGCACCTGCACTTCGAGATCCGTAAGACCGCGAACTACGGCTCCGCCATCGACCCGGTGGCCTTCCTGCGGGCCAAGGGTCTGAAGATCTGAGACCCGGAGTCGGTCAGGCGCCGTTGTGCGCCTGGGTGATCAGATCGATGGCGACCTCGAGGACGGCCTTGCGCTTCTCCTCGGGGTCGCCTTCGACGTCCTTCATCACGAACATCCCGGCGTGCATCGTGAACAGGGCGCTGATGCAGCGCACCTGGTCGACCAGGTCGGCGTCCGGGTCGATGACGATGTCGCGCATGCCGATCATGCGGTTCTTGAACATCTCTCCGATGCTCAGTTCGCGGACGGTCGCCTGGTTCTCCTGCATGAACCGGAACAGCGGTTCCGCGTCGATCAGGGCCTGGTGGTAGCGCCGTACGATCTCCTGCTTGGTCTCCAGGGAGTGCGGCTGGCGCCTGCCCCACTCGATCAGGTCCTCGATCGGCTTCGTCAGGTCCTCGAAGAGGCTGACGATGATCTCTTCCTTGGTCTTGAAGTGGTAGTACAGGGCCGCTTTCGTGACGTCCAGGCGCTCGGCGATCTCGCGCAGGGAGGTCTTCTCGTAGCCCTGCTCGGCGAAGAGTTCGAGGGCTACGTCCTGGATGCGCTGGCGGGTGTTCCCGCGGCGCCGCTGCTTGGTGCCGTCCATGGTGCCGCCCATCCTCGTACCTCTTGACTTTCCACAAAACTTACTTGACGCCCGGCTAGTTACGCATCTACCTTCCCTGAGTGTAGACAACTAGCCGGGCGGCAAGTAAGTGCAAGCAAGTGGCCGGGGAGTGGCCGGGGGAGTGGGAACGATGGCGGAGACAAAGACAGTTGGACCGGGGGCCGAAGAGCCCGTCGGCGCGAAGCAGCCGAAGAACGTACGGGTCGTCCTGCTCGCGCTGATGATCACGATGATGCTCGCCATGCTCGACAACATGATCGTGGGCACCGCGATGCCGACGATCGTGGGTGAGCTGGGCGGCCTGGAGCATCTGTCGTGGGTCGTGACGGCCTACACCCTGGCCACGGCGGCCTCCACTCCGCTGTGGGGCAAGCTCGGTGACATGTACGGCCGCAAGGGCGTCTTCATGGCGTCCATCGTGCTGTTCCTGATCGGGTCCGCGCTCAGTGGCATGGCCCAGGACATGGGGCAGCTGATCGCGTTCCGGGCCGTGCAGGGACTGGGCGCGGGCGGTCTGATGGTCGGTGTCATGGCGATCATCGGCGATCTGATTCCGCCGCGGGAGCGCGGCAAGTACCAGGGCATGATGGCCGGCGTGATGGCGCTCGCGATGATCGCCGGGCCGCTGGTCGGTGGCACGATCACCGACCACTGGGGCTGGCGCTGGGCGTTCTACATCAACCTGCCGCTCGGTGTCGTGGCGCTCGCCGCGATCAGCGTCGTACTGCATCTGCCGAAGAAGCGGGCGCAGGCGCGGATCGACTATCTCGGGGCGGCGCTGCTGACCGTGGGCATCACGGCGATCGTGCTGGTCACCACGTGGGGCGGTACGGAGTACGCGTGGACCTCCGCGCGGATCATGGAGCTCATCGGGATCGGGGTCGCGGCGCTCGTCGGGTTCGTGTTCTGGCAGACCAAGGCCGCGGAGCCGGTGGTGCCGCTGCACATCTTCCGCAGCCGGAACTTCACGCTGATGTCCGTGATCGGGTTCATCACCGGGTTCGTGATGTTCGGGGCGACGCTGTTCCTGCCGCTGTACCAGCAGTCGGTGCAGGGGGCGTCCGCCACGAATTCGGGGCTGCTGTTGCTGCCGATGCTCGGGGCGATGCTCGTCACCTCGATGGTCGCGGGGCGGGTGACCACGAACACCGGGCGGTACAAGGCGTTCCCCGTCGTCGGCAGTGTGCTGATGGTCGTCGGGCTGTATCTGCTGTCGCTGATGGACACCGACACGAGCCGGGTCACGTCCGGGGTGTACATGGCCGTGGTCGGGTTCGGCATGGGCTGTCTGATGCAGATCACCATGCTGGTCGCGCAGAACAGCGTCGAGATGAGGGACATGGGGGTCGCGTCGTCGTCCACCACGCTCTTCCGTACGCTCGGGTCCTCGTTCGGGGTCGCGATCATGGGGGCGTTGTTCAACAGCCGGGTGCAGGACGTGATGGCCGAGCGGGGCGGTGAGCTGGGGGCGAAGGTGACGGAGCAGTCGGCGCAGTTGGATGCGGCGAGCTTGGCTCAGTTGCCGGTGGCTGTGCGGGAGGCGTACCAGCACGCGGTGTCCGCGGGGACGCATTCGGCGTTTCTGCTGGGGGCCGTGGTGGCGGTGGTGGCGTTGGTCGCGGCGGTGTTCGTGAAGGAGGTGCCGCTGAGGGGGGCGGGGCCCAAGGGGGACGATGCCGGGGCCGCGGCCAAGGTCTCGGTGGTGGAGGCCGTCTGAGGCGGTGGTTCGGGCGGGGTCTTCGGGTGGGGTTCCGCCCGGGGGCCCCGCCTTTTTCCGCCCCCGCCGCCCCTACCCGTCCCATCCCTTGAAGGGGCTCCGCCCCTTCGACCCCGCTGGGGCTGCCGCCCCAGACCCCGCCATCGGCCCTTCGGGCCTCGTCCTCAAACGCCGGACGGGCTGACATATGCGGCTCGTCCTTCAGACGCCGGACGGGCTGACATATGCGGCTTGTCCTCAGACGCCGGACGGGCTGGGGTGCCTGGCACAGCGGCTGTTGTCAGTGGCCCGTGTCACCATCGGAGTCATGGGCAAGGTGCGGCAGTTGAGGTTGGCGAAGGATGCCATGGATCGGGAGTGGGCCGATTCGGGGCTGGATCTGGATGCCGTTGCCGGGCGGGCCGGGTATTCGCGTTATCACTTCGTGCGGGCGTTCAAGTCGGTGTACGGAGAGACGCCGGGGCAGTACCTGACGCATCGGCGGATCGAGCGGGCCGAGGAGTATCTGCGGGGAGCCGATCTGAATGTCACGGAGATATGTCATCTGGTGGGGTTCAGCAGCGTCGGGACGTTCTCGGCGAAGTTCAAGGCGCGGACCGGGCTGTCGCCGACGGAGTACCGGGAGAAGCACGTCGGACGTGGGGCGGCGTTGATACCGGGGTGCTACGCGATGTTGTGGGCCGGGGGATTCCGGCGGCGGGAGAGCAACTCTGGAGAAGCGCGCTGAGAGCGCCTCTGCCTACCTTGGCGGCAGGAAGCGACCGCACGAGGCGGCAGGCGGCGGAGCAGGGAGAGCAGGGTCATGATCAAGGGTCTGGGCATCACCACCGTATGGACGTTCGACCAGCAGCGCACCAAGGCGTTCTTCACGGAGAAGATCGGCTTCGAGGTGCGCAACGATCTTTCGATGGGCGACATGCGGTGGGTCACCGTGGGCGCCAAGGACCAGCCGGACGTCGAGCTCGCGTTGATGAGCCTGGACGGGCCCGGGCTCGATCCGGAGTCGTCCGAGGCGTTGAAGACGCTGGTCGGGAAGGGGGTCATCGGGGCCGGGGCGTTCCGGACCGATGACTGCCGGGGGGACTACGAGACCTTCAGGGCGCGCGGCGTGGAGTTCATCCAGGAGCCGCAGGAGCGGCCGTACGGTATCGAGGCGATCTTCCGCGACGACAACGGCAACTGGTACTCGCTGACCGAGCGCAGCGCGGAGCTCGACTTCTCCAAGTCCTTCGGATGAGCCCGCCCCGGCGCCGCTACGGCAGCATCGGGTAGCTGCCCGTGTTCGTCGGCGCGTGCTCCGGGAGCCAGAGGACGGCCACCGCGCCCTCCGCCGGGACGTGGTCGGCGGCGCCCGCCGGACGGACGTTGCGGAAGGTGAGGCGGGCCCCGAGGACCCGGGCCTGACCTGCGGCGATGGTCAGGCCGAGGCCGTGGCCGCGGCCCGAGCGGTCGCTGCTGCCTGTGCGGAAGCGGCTCGGGCCCTCGGCGAGCAGTGCCTCCGGGAAGCCGGGGCCGTGGTCGCGGACCCGGATGACCCGGCCCTCGACGGTGACCTCGATCGGCGGCCTGCCGTGCCGCGCGGCGTTCGCCAGCAGGTTGAACAGCACTCGCTCCAGCCGCCGCGGGTCGGTGGTGACCGCCGACTCGTGGACGACCCGCACCTCGATGGCGGAATCCTTCGCCGCGACCCGCCGGCTGACGAACTCGCCCAGCATGATGTCCTGCAACTCGGCCCGCTCCGAAGCGCTGTCCAGGCGGGCCACCTCCAGGACGTCCTCGACGAGCGTGCGCATGGCCTTGGCCCGGTCCAGCACCAGTTCCGTGGGCCGGCCGGGCGGAAGGAGTTCCGCCGCCGTCAGCAGACCCGTCACCGGCGTCCGCAGTTCGTGCGCGATGTCCGCCGTCACCCGGCGCTCCGCCTCCAGCCGCTGCTGGAGCGCGTCGGCCATGGCGTCCACCGCCCTCGCCAGATCGTCGGTCTCGTCCCGTACGACACCCCCGATGGCGTCCCGCACCCGGACGTCCGGCTCCCCGCTCGCCACCTGGTGCGCCGCGGCCGCCGCCTTGCGCAGCCGGCGCGACAGCTGCCCGCCGACGAGCACGCCGAGCGCGCTGCCGCCGAAGACCACCGCGATGGATCCGATGACCAGGGCCTGGTCGAGGTCCTTGAGGATGTCCTCGCTGCGGTCGGTGAACCCGGTGTGCAGCGACATCACCTGCCCGTTGGTGAGCGGCACAGCCGCCCAGATGTCGGGTGTGCCGTTCGGCGAGTCCGTCACATAGGTGGCCCGCCGGCCCTCCTCGACCTTCGCCCGCAGCGCCTGAGGCAGCTCCGGGTCGTCGATCGTGGCGTTCGGGAAGTTCAGCCGCTTGGACTGCTCGAAGTTGCGCTGGGCGATCTGGATCCGCTCGTCGGCGAGGTCGCGCGCGTTGTCCAGCATCGAGACCCGGGCCGCGTTGTGCACCACCAGGCTCAGCACGACCGCCACCAGCGCGCCGACCAGCGCGATGGCCGCGCTCAGCTTCCACCGCAGCCCCGTGCGGATAGCGACCCGGCCGCCCTTGCGCCGGCGTACCCGCAGGCCCGTACGGCCACCCGTGCCGAGGCGGATCCCCGCCCGTGGTCCCGCGACAGCGGCGCCGGCCGTGGCATCGCTCACGTCGGTCGCGTCCGTCAGGCCCGCCGCGGGCGTCATCCCGGACGGAGCCGCGCGTCTGAACATCCCCCTCATGCCGCCCCGCTCAGGCCTTCAACTTGTAGCCGAAGCCACGGACCGTCTCGATCCGGTCCTGGCCGATCTTCTGCCGCAGCCGCTGCACATGGACGTCGACGACCCGGGTGTCCCCGCCCCAGCCGTAGTCCCACACGCGCTCCAGCAGCTTGTCCCGCGACAGCACCGTGCCCGGAGCCGAGGAGAACTCCAACAGCAGCCGCATCTCGGTCGGCGTGAGACCGACCGGCTGCCCGCCCCGGCGCACCTCCATGCCCTCGGTGTCGACCTCCAGGTCCCCGAAGGCCAGCACCCCGCCGCCGGTGGCCGCGCCGGCCTCGTCCACGCCCCGGTCGCCGCCGCTCGCGTGCCCGAACCGGCGCAGCACCGCCCGGATCCGCGCGACCAGCACGGCACCGTCGAACGGCTTGGTCACGTAGTCGTCCGCGCCCGCTTCCAGGCCGAGCACCACGTCGATCGAGTCCGCGCGCGCCGACAGCATGATCACCGGCACGGTCGACTCGTCGCGGATACGGCGGCACAGGCTGACGCCGTCCATGCCGGGGACCATGACGTCGAGCAGCGCGATGTCCGGCCGGTTCGTCCGGAACGCCTCCAGGCCCGACACCCCGTCGGGCATGGCGGTGACCGCGAAGCCGTCCCGCTCCAGGGCGAGCTGGGTCGCCTCGCGGATGACGTCGTCGTCCTCGACGAACAGGACGTGGGTCTGGTCTGCCATCCCGGTGCTCTCAGTCCTCGTGTTCTGCTGGGGGTGCGTCGGACATGTCCTCGGAGGGGGCGTCCCCTTGGGGGACGCGTGGACCGGGCGAAGCGTTCACCGCCGTCCCGGCCGGTCCTCAGCCGTCGGGCGCCGCCGACTCCTCGTCGCCGCCGAGCGTGCCGTAGTCGGTGCGGGTGTTGTACCGCTGCAGGAAGCGGCCGGAGACCCACTGGTACGTCAGCACGTTCTCGCTGGACGGGTTCGACAGCGCGTCATCCTTGGCGTACACCTGCTTCGTCACCACCAGGTAGCCGCGGTCGATCTCCGCGTAGACCGGCGGCTCCTCGGTCTTGAACACATTGTGGTACGTGCCGCCCTGCTCCCGGTACACATACGAGGCGACACTCACCGCGTCGCCGCAGGACAGCACGTTGACCACGATGTCGTCCACCGGCCCGCCGGTCAGATCGCCGTAGGTGACGTCGACGGGATAGTCGTCCGACACGCACGGCTTCAGGGCGCGCTTGACCTCCGCCGAGACCGCGGGGTCCGCCTTGACCAGCCGGACGGCCTCCGTGCGGTCCGGGACCTTCGAGGCCGACGCGGAGGCGGCGGGCGTGGGGGCGAACGACGCCGAGGCGTCCGCGCCGCTCACCGCGTCGGCGTGGGCCGGCCCCTCGTCGCGGGCGCCGGTGCCGCCGGTGGCGCAGGCGGAGGCGAAAAGGGCGACGGCGACGACCACGGCCACCGCCGTGAACGCCGCCTGCAAGCTCCCCCGGACCCGCGTGGGTCCGGGCGGGGCGAAGCCCGTGTCCGCGGACCCGGAGTCCGCGTCCGCGTCCCTGTCACTCCTGTCCGTGTGCCCGGTGCCGCCCGTCGTCGTGCCTAGGCCGCGCAACGCTCCCGCTCCTCACGCTCCAGCGCGCGTGCGTCCAGATCGCGGCTCTCCAGCTCCTCGCGGAGCCGGGCGAGCGCCCGGTGCAGCGTGCTCTTGACCGTTCCGGCCGACATGCCGAGGGCGGCGGCCGTCTCCTCCGTGGACATCTGCTCCCAGTGTCGCAGCACCACGACGCTGCGCTGCTTCGGTGCCAGAACCTTCATGATGTCCATCAGCAGGGCGCGGTCCGCGTGCTGCTCGGTGGAGTCGTCGACCGACGCGTCCGGGAGCTGCTCGGTCGGCACCTCCTCCAGCTTCCGCGCCCGCCACCACTCGGTCCGCGTGTTGATCATCACGCGGCGCAGGTAGGCGTCGGCGAGCCGCTTGTCCGCTATGCCGTCCCAGCGGTGGTACGTCCGGACCAGCGCCGTCTGCAGCAGGTCCTGGGCGTCCACCGGGTCCGGGACCAACCGGCGGGCGCTGCGCAGCAGCGCGTCCTGCCGGGTGCGGACGTACTCCTCGAACTCGAGCACCTCTCCCTGCGCCATGTTGACCGCCTCCCGCTTCCCCGTTCCCGGCCGGCTCGTTCGCCGTCGGTGTCACTGCCTGTGGTTCGTAGTCGTCCCCGCCTGTCGGGTACGGAAATGAAGCTACGGAGGCGTTGTCACGGGGCTGTCCGAAGCAGCCTGCGGCTAGCGCTCGGCTGTCCGTCGGTTGTGTAACGGAAGAAGGAAAGGGGTAAAACGACAAGGAAGTTGAGTGGGGTATGTAAGGGTTTGTCCGAGTTGTTCCCGTGGGGCGGCTGTGCGTCGGATGTTGCGGAGGCCCTCCGGCTGTGATGTGTCCGAGCGTCAGCTCAGCGGCAGTCGGTACATCCCGCCCGGCAGCGGCTCCACCAGACCGTCCGCCACCAGGCCGTCCAACGCCCGGGCCCGCTGCACCGGCTCGTGCCACACCCGGTCCAGGGCCGCCTGCGGCACCGGCACATGAGCCTCGCGCAGGACGGCGAGCAGCTTGCCGCGCACCTGGCGGTCGGTGCCGGCGTACGTCTGACCGCGCCGCGGCGGGCCCTCGTGCTCCGGCTTGCCCGCGAGCCGCCAGGCGCACTGCGCGGTGATCGGGCAGCGGTGGCAGGACTCGTTCTTCGCCGTGCACACCAGCGCGCCGAGCTCCATGGAGGCCGCGGCCCAGCGCGCGGCGGTGCGCTCGTCCTCGGGCAGCAGGGCGCGGGCGAGCTTGCGTTCGGCGGCGGTGGTGGCGTTCGGCGGGTACTGCGTGCCGCTGACGGCACGGGCCAGCACCCGGCGGACGTTGGTGTCCAGGACGGGGTGGCGCTGACCGTAGGCGAAGGAGGCGACCGCCGCGGCCGTGTACTCGCCGATGCCGGGCAGCGCGAGCAGCTGGCCGTGGTCGGTCGGTACGTCCCCGCCGTGCCGTTCCGCTATGGCGACGGCGGCGCCGTGCAGCCGCAGCGCGCGGCGCGGGTAGCCGAGCCGGCCCCAGGCCCGGACGGCCTCGCCGGGGGCCTCCTTGGCCAGGTCGGCGGGGCGGGGCCAGCGGGCGAGCCACTGCTCGTAGACGGGCAGGACCCGGTTCACCGGCGTCTGCTGAAGCATGAACTCGCTGACCATCACGCCCCAGGGGCCCGCCTCGGGGCGCCGCCAGGGCAGGTCGCGGGCGTTTTCGTCGAACCAGTCGATCACGGGGCCGTGCAGGTTCTCTCCGAGGGGGGAGCCGGAGAGGCCGTTGGCGGGGCTGTCGGGTGAGGGCTTTGTGGGCGCAGTCATGGCCTTTCCGATCCTGCCATGTTGGGGGCGGCCGGGTCGGTAGGTGGTGGTGCCGGTGCGTTGTGCGGCTGAGGGTTGCGGTCGGCTGCGGTCCCTGGGGGCCCGCGGCCCCCGGACGCCCGCTTCGGCCCTGAAAGGGCCTTGTCCTCAAACGCCGGACGGGCTGATTCGGCTGACCTGCCGCAAGGGCGCCCCGCACCTGACGATCGGCAGCAGCGGCATCCCGCCCCTGGCTTGTAGCGTCGGGCGGATGGAACGTCCTCGCACCTGGCGGGCCTGTCTGCTCTTTGCCGCCCTGGTGCTGCCCGCGCTCACGGCCGACCGCCTCGGGATGAACGAGCCGCGCGCCGGGTGGCAGCAGGCGGCCGGGCTCGCCGTACTCGCCGCCGCGGTCGCCGTGTCCCGCCGGCACCCGTTGGTGGCGTTCGCACTGACGGCCGTACTGGGTCTGGTCGCCGCCCCCGCTCTGTTCACCGTCTCCTACGGCCCCGTGCTCGGCGTCTTCGCACTGCTGCTGGGCCTGCGCGCGGACGGCGTGCGAGCGGCGGCGGCCGTCTTCGCGGGCGTCGGCTGCCTCGGCACGGCGCGGATCGCGCTCCTCGGGGTCGACCCGGCGCCGGAATGGGCCGTGCTGACGGGCACGTTGCTGTTCGGGTGCGTCTTCCCGTGGCTCGCCGGACGCTACTGGCGGCAGAGCCGGCGACTGACCGAGGCCGGCTGGAGCCGGGCCGCGCGGCTGGAGGGTGAGCAGCGCATCGCCGAGGAGCGGGCCCGGCTTCGCGAGCGGGCCAGGATCGCCCAGGACATGCACGACTCCCTGGGCCACGAGCTGAGCCTCATCGCGCTGCGCGCGGGCGCCCTCCAGGTCGCCCCCGACCTCCCGGACCACCACCGCGCCGCTGCCGCCGACCTGCGCGCGGCCGCCTCCGACGCCACCGACCGGCTGCACCGCATCATCGGTGTCCTGCGGGAGGAGGACGAACCGGCGTCCCTGACCCCACCGGGGGAGACCGTCGAGCAACTCGTCGCCCGCGCCGCCGAGTCGGGCCTGCCCGTGCGCTGGGACGAGCCGGCCGGCGCCGTGCCGGAGCCGGGCGGCGTCGCCGAACGGGTCCTGTACCGGGTGGTCCGCGAGGCGCTCACCAACGCCGCCCGGCACGCCCCGGGCGCCTCGGTCACCGTGGCGGCGGTCCGGGAGGCCGACGGTACGACGGTCACGGTGACCAGCGGGCACGGCGACGCCCCCTCGCCGTCCTCCGGCGGCACCGGCCTGCAGGCCCTGCGCGCCGCAGTCACCTCGGTCGGCGGCGACTTCGAGGCCGGCCCGCACCCGGACGGCTTCCGTGTCCGGGCGTACGTCCCCGACCAGCCCGCCACCCCGGCCGTACGGCCTTCCCCGGCGCCGTACGCCCCCTTCACCCACGCCCGTCGCCGCGTCGCCCTCGCCGCCGCGGCCGCCGTGGGCGCGGGCATGGTGCTCGTCGGCGGAGCCTTCGCCTGGTACGCGTACACGGAGACCCACTCGGTGCTGTCGCCCGCCGCCTACGCCGAGCTGCGGCTCGGGATGTCGGACGCGGACATCGCCGGCGCCCTGCCGGACCGCACCGTCCGTGACGCGCCCGTGGAGCGCGCCCCCGCGCCGCCCCCGCCGGGCAGCGACTGCCGCTACTACCGCGCCAGTGGCGAACTCCTCGTCTCCGTGGACCACTTCAGGCTGTGCTTCGACGACGAGGGACGGCTCGTCGCCAAGGACGTGGTCCCCGGGGCGGGCCGGTCCCAACATCCCGCCGTACATGAGGAGTTCGCACAGTGATCCGCGTACTGCTGGCCGACGACGAGGCGATGGTGCGGGCCGGTGTGCGCGCGATCCTGACGAGCGGCGGGGAGACCGAGGTGGTCGCCGAGGCGGGTGACGGGCGCGAGGCGGTCGAACTGGCCCGGGCCCACCGCCCGGACGTGGCCCTGCTGGACATCCGCATGCCCCGCCTGGACGGGCTCACCGCCGCCGAGGAGATCGTACGGACCGTCCCCGGCACCGCCGTGGCGATGCTCACCACCTTCTCCGAACAGGCGTACGTGGCCCGCGCTCTCGGCGGCGGTGCCACCGGCTTCCTGCTGAAGTCCGGGGACCCGTACGAACTGATCGCGGGGGTACGGGCGGTGGCGGGCGGCGCCGCCTTCCTGTCGCCGAGGGTGGCCCGGTACGTCATCGACGGGCTGGGCGGCAGCGACGGCCGCCTCGGCCGTGAGGCCGCCGCACGCGCGCGCGTGGCCGAGCTCAGTCCGCGCGAGCGCGAGGTGCTCGGCCTGGTCGGCACCGGCCTGTCCAACCCGGAGATCGCCGCCCGGCTGCATCTCGTCGAGGGCACCGTGAAGGCGTATGTGAGCGCGGTGCTCGACCGGTTGGGTGTACGCAACCGGGTGCAGGCGGCGATCGTGGCGTACGAGGCGGGGCTGGTGGGGTAGGCGCGGCCGGCGTCCGTGCCGGTCAGCGGCGATACGCCGGCCGGGACTCGTCCGGCGCCGTCACCTCCGGCCCCGTCACCCACCGCGCGAACGCCGGTGCCGACGCCGACCGCATCGCCTCGGCCAGCCGGGTCGCGGGGCGCGCGGCCAGGCGTACGGCCGCCGCCGCGACCAGCGCGCCGAACGCGAGGCCCGCGGCGACGTCGTGCGGGTAGTGGACGCCGACGAACACGCGGGAGAAGGCCATCAGCAGGGCCAGGGGAGCCGTCAGCCACAGGAGGGTGCGCCTGGCCAGGGCCAGGGTGAGCGCCGCGGCGCCCGCGATGGTGGCGTGGTTGCTGGGGAACGACCAGTCGCCGGGCGGCGGACAGGCGACGAGCGAGGCGGTCGCTCCCGGTACCGCCCGGCACGGGCGCTCCTGTGCGACAACCGACTTGAGGAGCTCACTGCACACGTACGCCACAGCCGTGGCCAGAGGTGCAAGGGCCGCTATCGCGAATGCCCGGGGTGTGCCCTGCCTGGCCCGCCACCAGGTCATGACGAACAGCGCGCCGAACAGCAGCAGTCCGGCCTCCGTCCATATCTCGGCGGCGTGCTGTACCCACGTTGGGGTGTCGCGGGCGAAGTCGGTGATGTCGCGGTAGCGCTCGGCGTCCTCGAAGTCCATGGTCACGGACCGTAGGCGGCGGGCCGATCCCGTCACATCCTGCGATCGGCAGGGGCCGCACCTGACGGAAGACAGGGGTGACGCGGGGCTCGCGGGGCGGTTTCCGGGATGATGATCCGGAAAAGTTGCGGCCCAGGGCGGCGGGTGGAGCCTGTTGGCGCACCGATCTCTCGTACAGTTTGCGCCGTGGGATCTCTGCGCAATCCGGTCGGGCCGCTTCCCTCCACCATCTACTGGCGACGGAGGGCCGTACTGCTGTCTGTGGTCGCCCTGTTGGCGCTACTGGTCACCTGGGTACTCACCTCGGGCGACGGTGGCGGAAAGAACAACGCGGGCGGGTCCGACGGCAAGAATCCCGCGCCCTCGACGATCACCCCCGGACCCTCGGGTTCGGGTCCGGCGATCAGTCAGGCGCCGGGCGGGCGCGACGAGTCGCCCGGCGCGGACTCCGGCGGCTCGGGGTCCGGTGACGGCTCCGGTTCGGACTCCGGGTCCGGTGACGACGGCGGTTCCGGGGACTCCGGCGGTTCGGACGGCTCGGGCGGCGGATCCGCGGGTGGCGGCTCGGGCAGCGGCGTCGGGGTCGACGACACGGTCGACGCCGGTTCCGCGCTGCCCGACTGTGTCGCGGGCGCGGTGAAGGTGACGGTGAAGAGCCTCCACAACGCGTACGAACCCGGTGAGAAGCCCGCCCTGCTGCTGACCGCGACGAACTCCTCCAGCTACGACTGCAAGGTCGATCTCGGCCCGAAGAACACGGTGGTGACGGTCACTCAGGCGGGATCCGAGGACGACTTCTGGTCCTCCGCCGACTGCCCCGAGGTGGCCGGCAGCCTGAAGTTCCGGGTGCCCGCGGGCGAGAGCATCACCTACACCGTGAAGTGGGACCGCAAGGCCAGCGCCCCGCAGTGCGCGACCCCGCCCGCGGGGTCCGCCGCCGCGGGCACCTATCTGGTGGAGGCGAAGGCACCTGGGTTCGGCACCGCACAGACGTCGTTCGTGCTGGAGAACGACTAGTGACTGGCGACCAGTAGCTGGCGCGGCCTGTGGGCAGTCGCCGCGGCGCCGACGCCGCTGCCTCGCAGACGTACCGCTCAGACGTACCGTTCAGACGTTTCAGACATACCGTTCCAGAATCGAGCTCTCCGCCAGCCGCGACAGCCCCTCCCGCACGCTGCGCGCCCGCGCCTCGCCGACGCCGTCCACCGTCTGGAGGTCGTCCACGCTGGCGGCGAGCAGCTTCTGCAGGCCGCCGAAGTGCTCCACCAGACGGTCGATGATCGCGCCTGGCAGCCTCGGCACCTTGGCCAGCAGACGGAAGCCGCGCGGGGAGACCGCCGAGTCCAGCGCCTCCGGGGAGCCGGTGTAGCCCAACGCCCGTGCCACCGTGGGGAGTTCAAGAAGCTCCGCGTGCGTGAGGGCGTCCAGCTCGTACAGCGCCTCGTCGACCGTGCGGGAGCGCTTGGCGGTGGGCTCGGGGACGTAGTCACGCACCACGAGCTCGCGCTCGGGTTCCACGCCCGCGATCAACTCGTCCAGCTGAAGCGCCAGGAGGCGGCCGTCGGTGCCCAGCTCCACCACGTACTCGGCGATCTCGGTCGCGATGCGCCGGACCATCTCCAGGCGCTGGGCCACCGCCGAGACGTCGCGGACCGTCACCAGGTCCTCGATCTCCAGCGCCGACAGCGTGCCCGCGACCTCGTCGAGGCGGAGCTTGTAGCGCTCCAGGGTCGCCAGGGCCTGGTTGGCGCGGGAGAGGATCGCCGCCGAGTCCTCCAGGACGCGGCGGTTGCCGTCGACGTAGAGCGCGATGAGCCGCATCGACTGGGAGACGGACACCACGGGGAAGCCGACCTGCTTGCTGACCCGGTCCGCCGTGCGGTGCCGGGTGCCGGTCTCCTCGGTGGGGATCGTCGGGTCCGGGACCAGCTGGACGCCGGCGCGAAGGATCTTCGACAGGTCCGACGACAGCACGATGCCGCCGTCGAGCTTGCACAGCTCCCGCAGCCGCGTCGCCGTGAACTCGACATCCAGGACGAAACCGCCCGTACACATCGCCTCGACGGTCTTGTCGGAGCCGAGGACGATGAGTCCGCCGGTGTTGCCCCGGAGGATCCGCTCCAAGCCGTCGCGCAGGGCCGTGCCGGGTGCCACGGCGCTCAGTGAGGCGCGCATCAGGCCATCGGCACCGGAGCTCCCACCGGACTTTCCGGGAGCTGCTGCCCGGTCGTTGGCTGCCACTGCACTCCTCCGGTCGCAGGTTCTGGGGCGCTCCCGTTTCGCACACTTGGTTCGTACGGACGGGCGAGACCAGGGCAAAGTCTACCGGCGGTCCTCCTCGTCCCGTGGGGCCTCTCGCCGACGCGACCGCGGAAGGACCCGGAGCGCGTCCCCTATGTCCGCCACTTCCAGCACCTTCATGCCCGCGGGGATCTTGCCCGGGTCGCCCGGGACCAGGGCGTGGGTGAAGCCCAGACGGTGCGCTTCGGCCAGTCTGCGCTGCACGCCCGTGACCCGTCTGACCTCGCCCGCGAGGCCGACCTCGCCGATCGCGACGAGGTTCTTGGGGAGAGGTGTGTCACTCGCGGCGGAGGCCAGCGCGAGGGCGACGGCGAGGTCCGCGGCGGGCTCCGAGAGCTTCACGCCGCCGACCGTCGCGGAGTAGATGTCGCGCTTGCCGAGCGCGCTGATCCGGCCGCGCTGTTCGAGCACGGCCAGCATCATCGAGACGCGTGAGGTCTCCAGGCCGGACGTCGTGCGGCGCGGCGAGGGGATCTGCGAGTCGACGGTGAGCGCCTGCACTTCGGCGACCAGAGGGCGGCGGCCCTCCAGGGTGACCGTCAGGCAGGTGCCGGGGACCGGTTCGTCACGACGGGTCAGGAAAAGTCCGCTTGGGTCGGCCAGGCCCGTGATGCCCTCGTCGTGCAGTTCGAAGCAGCCGACCTCGTCCGTCGCGCCGTAGCGGTTCTTCACGCCCCGGACGAGCCGCAGGCGGGCGTGCCGGTCGCCCTCGAAGCTGAGCACCACGTCGACGAGGTGCTCCAGGAGCCGGGGGCCGGCGATGGCGCCGTCCTTCGTGACGTGTCCCACAAGGAGTGTGGACATGCCGCGCTCCTTCGACGCCCGGATCAGGGCACCGGCGACTTCGCGGACCTGTGCCATGCCGCCGGGGGCGCCATCGATCTCGGGGGAGGCCACGGTCTGTACGGAGTCGAGGATGAGCAGCGACGGCTTCACCGCGTCCAAGTGGCCGAGGACGGCCGCCAGATCGGTCTCAGCGGCGAGATAGAGGTGGTCGTCGAGGGCGCCGATGCGGTCGGCGCGCAGCCGGACCTGGCTCGCCGACTCCTCACCGGTGACATAGAGGGTGCGGTGCTCGTCGCTCGCCGACTTGGCCGCCACGTCCAGCAGCAGCGTGGACTTGCCGACGCCGGGCTCGCCCGCGAGGAGGACCACGGCGCCGGGCACCAGGCCGCCGCCCAGCACCCGGTCCAGCTCGGGCACGCCGGTGGGCCGCGCGGTGGCCTGCCGCCCGTCGACCTGCCCGATCGGCAGCGCGGAGTTCGTCACCCGGCCCGGTGTCGTCGTACGGACCGCGGGCGCGCCGTACTCCTCGACCGTCCCCCAGGCCTGGCACTCGGGGCAGCGGCCGAGCCACTTGGCCGTCTGCCAGCCGCACTCCGTGCAGCGGTAGGACGGGCGGTCCTTCGTGGTCTTGGTACGGGCAGCCATGCGAAGAACCGTAGCCGAGCCCACTGACAACGCCGTACGGCCGCGCACACGGCGTCTCTCCGGCCCGGTGCGGGGGGCGGTCAGTGGGCTTCCGCGGGGGCCGTTCGTCATGCACAAGCCATGGAATGCCGGGTTCCCGTACCCCATTGAGGGATCGTTTCACCCGTACGGATTAAAACTGCTCAAGCGGGCAGAAGGCGCCACGCCGGGCCGCCTACGGTCCACGAATGACCAGCAGCAGTCCGGAGACCTCGACCCGCACCGCCGGCGCGCATCGGGCGCATCGGGAGGCGCGTGATCGTGCGGCGGCGCGCACCTTGGCGCAGCGGCCGCCCGCGCGCTACGAGCCGTATCTGGACGGGCTGTTCACCTACTGCCTGTCCGTGCTGTGCGACCACGACACCGCGACCGCCGCCCTGGGCGACGTCCTCGCGCTCGCCGAGCGGCGCGGACAGCGGGTGCCGGAGACCGCGGCGGACCGCAGGCCCTGGCTGTACGCGCTGGCCCGCTGGGCGTGTCTGCGCAAGCTGGCCGAGGCCAAGCAGAAACGTCAGGGCAGCCATGCGGCGGGCCGCCCCGGCGCCCATCGGCAGACGGGGGCGCGGTCCGCCCGGCCGGGTGTCTCCGAGGAGGTCCAGGAGCAGCGGCGCCGCGAACTCGCCCTGCTGGCCTGGCCCGAGGCCGCCGGGACCACCCCGGAGCAGCGCGAGGCCCTGGAACTCGCCGTACGCCACCACCTGGCCACCCACGAGGTCGCCGCCGTCCTCGGCCTCGACCTCGCCGCCGCCCGAGAGCTGCTCGCCTCCGCCGCTTGCGAGGTCGAGCGCACGCGCGCGGCCCTCGCCGTCGTCGAGACCGGCGCCTGTCCGAGCGTCGCCCGCCTCACCGGCGACAACCAGGTCGTCCTCGGCAGCGCCCTGCGCCGCGAGCTCGTCCGGCACGTCGACGACTGCCCGCGCTGCCGCCGCACCGCCGAGCGCGCCGTACCCGGCCGGTGGCCCGGCGCCGCCGTCACCCCCGCCGAACTGCCCGTTCTACAGGCCCCCCGCGCGGCCCTCCACATGGCCCTCGCGCACGCTCCACGCGCGCGTGGCGTGGCCGTACCGCGCTTCGACCGGCGCGGCTTCCCGATGGACCCCAAGGACCGCGCCGCCCGCAGGGACCGGCTGCGCGCGCGTGCCGTCACCACGACCGTCGTCGCCACCGTCGTCGCCGCCCCGGTCATCGCCCTGTGGGCCGCCTACCGGGGCACCGCGACCGGCGAGGGCGTCGACGGCCACTCGGCCAGCGCGAGCGAGGCCCACGGCCCGGGCGCCCTCGACGGCGACGCGGCGGGGGACGGCTACGAGAACGCCGGGAACGCGAGCGCCAGGCGGGGCGACCGGCTCGGCGAGCGCGGCACACCGGACGTCTCCGTGGAGGTCGTCAGCGTCAGCGGCGCGCACGGGGCGGGGGCCGGGCAGCTGGAGGTCTCGGCCGGTCACAGCGGTGACACGACGTTCGTCACCCTCACGGCGACGGGGCGTGCGCCGGTGCGCTGGTCCGCGAGCACCGGCGCGCACTGGCTCTATCTGAGCCGGTCGGCGGGAACGCTGGCGCCCGGCGAGTCGTTGACGATCAAGGTGTATGTCGACCATCTGCGCGAGCCGTCCGGGCACTGGAGCGCGCGCGTGGCGATCTCACCGGCCGGCGCCCTCGTCTCCATCGAGGGCTACGGCACCGCCCCGAGCCCCTCCGACCCGGGCCACGGACCCGGCCCGGACCCGTACCCCACGGATCCGACCGGTCCCGGTACGCCCGGCGAGCCGCCGCCCTCGTCCTCCGGACCCGACCCGACGACACCGGCCCCGACCGACCCCGGGACGCCGAGCGACCCGCCGCCGTCGTCTCCCGACCCCGACCCGTCGCCCACGGACGACGACCCTTCACCGTCCGATCCGACCGGCCCGTCGGATCCCTCGGGTCCGCCCCAGCCGGGGGACTCGACGCCGCCGCCCAGCGGGAGCGGCGACCCGAGCCCGTCGGGGTCGTAGGGGGCAGGTCGCCCGGTGGCCGGGGTGGCTAGGGGGTGTTGCACAACGGCGATCACGACGGGATCCGGCCACTCGGGGCAAGGTCAACTGCCCAGTTGTGGGTCGATTTCCACCGTCCTGACAGCGTCTTCGAAGACTCCTTTGGAAGATCGTTTCGCGTTGTGCAACAGCCTTTAGTCGACGGGATCAGCCGGGTGCGGGGCCACCATCGGCAGCTGCGAGGCCAGCCGCTGTTCGCACAGCTCGACCAGGCGGTCGTATCCCGCCTTGCCCATCAGCTCCGTCAGCTCCGGCCGGTAGGACACGTACACCGGATCGCCCGCGCCGTGCGCCGAGGTCGCCGACGTGCACCACCAGTGCAGGTCGTGGCCGCCCGGGCCCCAGCCGCGGCGGTCGTACTCACCGATCGACACCTGGAGCACCCGGGTGTCGTCCGGCCGGTCGATCCAGTCGTACGTCCGGCGGACCGGCAGCTGCCAGCAGACGTCCGGCTTGGTCTCCAGCGGCTCGCGGCCCTCCTTCAGGGCGAGGATGTGCAGCGAGCAGCCCGCGCCGCCGGCGAAGCCGGGCCGGTTCTGGAAGATGCACGAGCCGTTGAAGGGGCGGGTCTGGCGGTCGCCGTCCTCGTCCTCCGAGATCCAGCCGTGCTCCATGCCCTCGTCATGGTGCTGCCAGATCTCCGGCGTGAGCCTCGCCACATGCTCCGCGACCCGCTTCTCGTCGTCCTCGTCGGAGAAGTGCGCGCCCAGCGTGCAGCAGCCGTCGTCCGCGCGGCCCGCCTGGATGCCCTGGCAGCCGCTGCCGAAGATGCAGTTCCAACGGGAGGTCAGCCATGTCAGATCGCAGCGGAAGACCTGCTCGTCGTCCGCCGGATCAGGGAACTCCACCCATGCGCGTGCGAAGTCGAGGCCCTTCTCGTCCGGTTCCGGGGAGTCCTTCTTGGGCTTCTTCGACTTCGTGGCCGCCTTCGCCTGCGAAGAACCCTTGGCTGGTTTGGCCGTCTTGTCGGTCTTCGCCTTTTTCGTCTTTGGCACGGGTCCAGGGTACGGCGTCCGTACCTGCGGCTTCGAGGACCTTGACGGTCGGGGGAACGGCCGGTGGCAGTAGCGTTCCGTACATGAGACTCGGTGTCCTCGACGTGGGATCGAACACGGTGCATCTGCTGGTGGTGGATGCGCACCCGGGCGCGCGCCCGTTGCCCGCGCACTCGCACAAGGTGGAGCTGCGCCTCGCCCAACTCCTCGACGACAGCGGAGCCATCGGTCCCGAGGGGGTCGACAAGCTGATCGGCGTCGTCCACGAGGCGCTGCAGGCGGCCGAGGACAAGGGCGTCGAGGAAGTGCTGCCGTTCGCCACGTCCGCGGTGCGGGAGGCCAGCAACGCCGATGACGTGCTCGCGCGCGTGAAGGCTGAAACCGGTGTTGAGCTGCAGGTTCTCTCCGGGTCCGAGGAGGCTCGGCTGACCTTCCTCGCCGCGCGGCGGTGGTTCGGGTGGTCGGCCGGGAAGCTGCTCGTGCTGGACATCGGGGGCGGGTCGCTGGAGATCGCCTACGGCATCGACGAGGAGCCGGACGCGGCGGTGTCGCTGCCGCTCGGGGCGGGGCGGCTGACGGCGGGATGGCTGCCGGGGGATCCGCCGGAGGCCGAGGACATACGTGGGCTGCGGCGGCATGTGCGGGCGCAGATCGCTCGTACGGTCGGCGAGTTCAGCCGCTTCGGTGCGCCGGACCATGTCGTCGCGACGTCCAAGACCTTCAAACAACTGGCCCGCATCGCCGGCGCCGCCCGCTCCGCGGAGGGCCTGTACACCCAGCGCGAACTGAAGCGGGAGTCCCTGGAGGCCTGGGTCCCCCGCCTCGCCGGCATGACGGTGGCCCAGCGCGCGGAACTCTCCGGGGTCTCGGAGGGCCGGGCGGGGCAGCTGCTGGCGGGGGCGCTGGTCGCCGAGGGGGCCATGGATCTGTTCGGGGTGGAGACGCTGGAGGTCTGTCCCTGGGCGCTGCGGGAGGGCGTGATCCTGCGGAAGCTGGACCACTTGTCGGTGGACTGACGCCTGCGGCGGCCTGTTGGTGTCCGGTGGGGGTGCGTGTAGCGCGGTTCGGTGGGGTGGCTGGGTCGGGGCCGTGCCGGGGGGTGTCCGTCCTCGGTCCGGTGGCCGGACTTGCGCGAGAGGTGCCGTGTCTTGACACCGGACTCTGCGGGCGGACACCCCCCGACACGTCCCCTTGCCGCCGTGGGCGACCGCGGCCTCGGTGGGGGTACGCCAGCCAGGGACCTGCCGGGCCTGCGGCCCCTGCCCGGAACCACGTCCGCGTCCACGACGCACCCGAGGGGACTCCGCCCTCAACCTCGCCCACCCGAAGACACCCCGCCTCCACCCGCGCAGGCACCCCCTGCCCGTCCGGCGTTCGAGGACGAGTACTTGCCGTCCCGAGCCCCCACCCACCCGCACGGGCATTTTCAGCCCGTCCGGCGTTTGAGGACGAGGCCCGGAGGGCCGATGGCGGGGTCTGGGGCGGCAGCCCCATGGGGGTCGAAGGGGCGCAGCCCCTGGGGATGGGACGGGTAGGGGCGGCGGGGGCGAGGAAAGTGGGGGCGCGTGAGGCCTGCCACACAACCGATCGCACCGCCCCACCCCAACCCCGACATAACCCCAGTTCGCACCCCTGGCCGATTACACCCCCTCCCCCCACCCACAAACCCATCGGTTCCCCCGCCCCCACCCCCGCCCCGTACGCTGTCCCCGTGGCAGAACCAGTGGTGCGCATCCCGGATGCGAAGGTCGCCCTGTCGACGGCCTCCGTCTATCCGGAGTCGACGGCGACGGCCTTCGAGATCGCGGCGCGCCTCGGCTACGACGGCGTCGAGGTCATGGTCTGGACCGATCCGGTCAGCCAGGACATGGAGGCCCTGCGGAGGCTCAGCGACTACCACCGCATCCCTGTCCTCGCCGTCCACGCCCCATGCCTGCTGATCACCCAGCGCGTATGGTCCACCGACCCCTGGACCAAGCTCCAGCGCGCCCAGGCGGCCGCCGAGAAGCTCGGCGCCGGCACGGTCGTCGTGCACCCCCCGTTCCGCTGGCAGCGCCAGTACGCCCGCGACTTCGTCGAGGGAATCTGGCGGATGGCGAACGAAACGGATGTGCGGTTCGCCGTAGAGAACATGTACCCCTGGCGCTACCGCGACCGCGAGATGCTCGCGTACGCCCCCGACTGGGACGTCACCAACGACGACTACCGTCACTTCACGATCGACCTCAGCCACACCGCGACCGCCCGCAGCGACGCCCTCCAGATGGTCGACCGCATGGGCGACCGGCTCGGACACGTCCACCTCGCCGACGGCAGGGGGTCGGCCAAGGACGAGCACCTCGTCCCCGGCCGCGGCACCCAGCCCTGCGCCGAGGTGCTGGAGCGGCTCGCCTTGACCGGGTTCGACGGGCACGTCGTCATCGAGGTCAACACCCGCCGCGCGATGTCCAGCGCCGAACGCGAGGCCGACCTCGCCGAGGCCCTCGCCTTCACGCGGCTGCATCTGGCCTCCGCGGTGAAGGTGCCCCGGCCGTGACTGACACCGCCTCGGGACCGGGCGGGGTGAGCTCCCGCCGCCGCGGCCGACCCCCGCGTACGGAATCCGCCGACACCCGCGACCGCATCCTGGCCGCCGCCCGCGAGGAGTTCTCCGAACGGGGCTACGAGAAGACGTCGGTGCGTGGGATCGCCAAGGCGGCCGGGGTCGACTCGGCGCTCGTGCACCACTACTTCGGCACCAAGGAACAGGTCTTCGAGGCGTCCGTGGAGGTCGCCTTCGCGCCCGCCCTGAAGGTGCGGGACGTGGTGCTGGAAGGACCCCTCGACGATGTCGGGGAGCGTATGACCCGCGTCATCTTCGGGCTCTGGGAGAACCCCGTCACCCGTAAGCCGCTGCTCGCGATCGTGCGGTCCGCCGTCAACAACGACGCCGCGGCCGCCGTCTTCCGGCGGCTCGTCTCCGCCCAGCTGCTGCGCCGTATCGCCGGTGAGATCGACGCCCCGGACGCCGAGCTGCGCGCAGAGCTGGCGGCCGCGCAGCTGGTGGGCGTGGCGATGATGCGGTACGTCATCAAGATCGAGCCGATCGCCTCGGCGGACGTGGAGCAGATCATCGGACGGGTGGCGCCGGTGGTGCAGGGGCATCTCACCGGGCGGTGACGCCGCGGACGGGTTGTCGCGGCGGCAGGTGGCCGGGCCCTTCGCGCGTCGGTCGACCGCGCGGCGGCCGGTGACCGGGGCTTCCGCCCGTGGGGCGACCCTCTGTGGCTGTTCCGCGAGACATTCGTCCCGCATTCCGGACACCTCGTCCCGCCCTCTGGATGACCGGCGTACGCTCGTTAGCAGTCAGAAGTCTCTGATCGCAGTCTGTGAAGTCCCAGACAGTCCCTGAAGGAGCGAGCGACGATGCCCGAGCTGAGGTCCCGCACAGTCACCCACGGCCGCAACATGGCGGGCGCCCGCGCCCTTATGCGCGCCTCCGGTGTACCCGGCGCGGACATCGGCCGGAAGCCGATCATCGCGGTGGCGAACTCGTTCACCGAGTTCGTGCCCGGCCACACCCACCTCCAGCCCGTCGGGCGGATCGTCAGCGAGGCGATCAGGGAGGCCGGCGGCATCCCGCGCGAGTTCAACACCATCGCCGTCGACGACGGCATCGCCATGGGGCACGGCGGCATGCTGTACTCCCTGCCGTCCCGCGACCTCATCGCGGACAGCGTGGAGTACATGGTCGAGGCCCACTGCGCCGACGCCCTGATCTGCATCTCCAACTGCGACAAGATCACCCCGGGCATGCTGAACGCCGCTCTGCGGCTCAACATCCCGACCGTCTTCGTCTCCGGCGGCCCCATGGAGTCCGGCCGCGCCACGCTGGTCGACGGCACGGTCCGCACCCTCGACCTGGTCGACGCGATCTCCGACGCCGTGAACGACAAGATCTCGGACGAGGACATCCTCCGTATCGAGGAGAACGCCTGTCCGACCTGCGGCTCCTGTTCCGGCATGTTCACCGCCAACTCGATGAACTGCCTGACCGAGGCCATCGGCCTCTCCCTGCCCGGCAACGGCTCGGTCCTCGCCACGCACACGGCCCGCAAGGCCCTGTACGAGGACGCCGCCCGCACGGTCATGGACATCACCCGCCGCTACTACGAGCAGGACGACGACACCGTCCTGCCGCGCAACGTCGCCACCTTCGCGGCGTTCGAGAACGCCATGGCCCTCGACATCGCCATGGGCGGCTCCACCAACACGATCCTGCACCTGCTGGCCGCGGCCCAGGAGGCGGGCGTCCCCTTCGGCCTGAACGAGATCGACGCGGTCTCCCGCCGGGTCCCCTGCCTGGCCAAGGTCGCCCCGAACGTCGCCAAGGACCGCACGTACTACATGGAGGACGTGCACCGTGCCGGCGGCATCCCCGCCCTGCTGGGCGAGCTGCACCGCGCCGGGCTGCTGAACGAGGACGTGCACGCCGTGCACAGCCCCTCCCTGGCGGACTGGCTGAAGACCTGGGACGTGCGCGGCGGCTCGCCCTCCCCGAAGGCCGTCGAGCTGTGGCACGCCGCCCCCGGCTGCGTCCGGTCCGCGGAGGCCTTCTCGCAGTCCGAGCGCTGGGAGGCCCTCGACGAGGACGCCGAGGGCGGCTGCATCCGCAGCGCCGAGCACGCGTACTCCAAGGACGGCGGCCTCGCGGTCCTCAAGGGGAACCTCGCCGTTGACGGGTGCGTCGTGAAGACGGCCGGCGTCGACGAGTCCATCTGGACCTTCGAGGGTCCCGCGGTCGTCTGCGAGTCGCAGGAAGAGGCCGTCGAGAAGATCCTCAACAAGCAGGTGACGGACGGCGACGTCGTCGTCATCCGCTACGAGGGCCCCAAGGGCGGCCCCGGCATGCAGGAGATGCTCTACCCGACGTCCTTCCTCAAGGGCCGCGGCCTCGGCAAGACCTGCGCCCTGATCACCGACGGCCGCTTCTCCGGCGGCACCTCCGGTCTGTCCATCGGCCACGCCTCCCCGGAGGCCGCGTCCGGCGGCACGATCGCCCTCGTCGAGGCCGGCGACCGGATCCGCATCGACATCCCGAATCGCTCGATCGAGCTGCTCGTCGACGACGCGGAACTCGCCCGCCGTGAGCAGGCGTTGAACGGGGAGTACGCCCCGAAGGGCCGCGAGCGCAAGGTGTCCGCGGCGCTGCGGGCCTACGCCGCCATGGCGACCAGTGCGGACAAGGGCGCGGTCCGGGATGTGAGCAAGCTGGGCTGACGCCGGGCTGGGCTGACGCCCGGCTCGTCCGACGCACGCGCACGCATCGCAGGGGCCCGTCTCCTCAGGCGGCCCCTGCGGCTGTCACCAGGCCGACGGGTCCCGGGCGTCGACGGCGAACACGGTGCCGTCGGGGGCGGTGGCGTAGACGCGGCCGGCGACGAGGACGGGCTCGGGCAGATCGGCCGCCACCTGATCCGAGCTCGCGCCGAGCCGCGGAGGCGTCTGGCCCACGAGCCGGCCGTCGTCGGCGTCCACGGCGAGCAGCCGGCCGTCGGGGGCACTGACGTACACATGACGGCCGTCACTGACGGGCGACGACGTACGCAGCACAGCCGTCTCCAGACTCCAGAGCTGCTTGCGCGCCTCCATGTCGACGGCGCTCACCTTCCCGTCGCCGCCCACGAGATAGACGACGTCCCCGCGCACGGTGCCGTGCGCACGCGAGAGCGGGAGGGGCAGCGGCACGCGGCGCGAGGTCCGGTCGGCGGGGGAGTAGCGGACCAGGGCCCGCGCATCGCTGTAGACGCCCTCGACGGAGACGAAGCAGACCGAGCCGTCCGACGCGCCGACGGGCTTCAGCGTCCCCTCCAGACGGGCGTCCCAACGCACGTCACCCGTAGCCGGATCGAGCGCGACGACCCGCGTGCCCGAACCGTCGACGGACGTGCTCGTCGCGTACGCCAGAGGGTCTCCGGCGAACGAGACGAAGTCCGGCGCCTGAAGTCCCGGCACGCGCCGGCTCCACTTCGTGTCCCCCGACCCGGCGTCCACGCCGGTGACCGTGCCGTCGATCCCGGTGAGCAGCAGCATGTCTCCGACAGCCACCGAAGCGCCGTACTCGGGCACGTCCCGCTGCCAACGCACCTCGCCCGTGGCCGGATCGAGCGCCTCCAGCCGCCGGCCCTCCTCGGACCACGGGTGGACGAGACCGCCCACCACGGTCGGCGGCCCGCCCACCCGCGACGTCGCGACGGGATGCCGCCACAGCAGCCGGCCGTCCAGCGGGTCGAGCGCGAAGACGAGCCCCTCCTGCGCGCACACCACCTTTCCCACCCCGTGGGAGCACAACGGCGTGTCCTTCTCGGGCCCAGGCGTCGCCCACCCGCTGAACCCGGCCGACGTGGTCCGTGCACTCCTGGGCTCCGGCGTCGGCTCCAGACCGTCGAGCAGGCGTACGGAGACCAGCGCGGCGACCGCGACGAGCGCGACGCTTCCGGCCCCGAGCGCCAGCAGCTTGCTCCGGGGGCGGCGTCGGCGCTGGCCGGACAGCCGTTCGGCCTTCTCCTCAAGAGGCGGATTCCCCTCGACACGCGGCTTCCGCCTGGCCTCCGCCCCGGCCCTCGACTCGACCTCCGACCCCGCCCCCGGTCCGACTCCCGGGTCGGCCGGCTCCTCGGTGCCGCGCTGCGCCGGTATGAACGCCTGGGTGTCGTACGACGCCGCCACCGACCGCAGTTCCCGCATCAACTCGTCGGGAGTGGGCCGGTCCTCGGGCTCCTTCGCCAGACAGCGCGCGATGAGCGGGGCGAGATTCGCCGGTACGTCGGTCAGATCCGGCTCGTCATGAACGACCTGGTAGGCCACGACATAGGGGCTGTCGGAGTCGAACGGCCCCCGCCCCGTCGCCGCGTGCACCATCACGGACCCGAGCGCGAAGACATCGGCGGCGGGCCCGACCTCGCGTGGCCGTCGGAACTGCTCGGGCGCCATGAACGGCGGCGTACCGATCAGCTTCCCGGTCTCGGTCCGCAGTTCGCTGTCCTTTGGCCGAGAGATGCCGAAGTCGATGACCTTCGGCCCGTCGTCGGCCAGCAGCACATTGCTGGGCTTCAGGTCCCGGTGCACGACACCGACCCGGTGGATGTCGCGCAGCGCCTCCGCCAGTCCGGCCATCAGCCGCCGCAGTTGCGCGGGCTCCATCGGCCCGTTCCGCTTCACATGGTCGGAGAGCGTCGGGCCGGGGATGAACAGCGTGGCCATCCAGGGCCGTTCGTCCTCGGGATCGGCGTCCACGACCGGCGCGGTGAAGGCCCCGCTGACCTTCCTGGCCGCCCCCACCTCCTGCCGAAAACGCCCCCTGAACTCGGGATCCCTGGCGAACTCGGCATGTACGACCTTCACCGCGAGCTGCATGCCCGACGTGCTCCGGGCCAGATGGACGATGCCCATGCCGCCGGACCCCAGGCGCGACTCCAGGCGGTAGTGACCGGCGTACTCGGGAAGTTCCGCTTCCGTGCCCGCTCCGGCGTTCTGCTGTGGCGCCATGGGACCACCCCCGTGCTGTTCGTCCGCTCGCGCGACGCACGGAGCCTAGTCGATGACTCGTACGAGACAGAGGCGACTTGCTAGCCTCCGTGTTCCCAACACGCACATGTGTGCGTGGCGTGATTTAGGGGAATCAACGGGACCCCATGGCAGTCATGGGGATCAACGGGGGAGGGTTTGCCATGTCCGCAGATCGCGTCGAAGGTGTCGAAAGAACCGAAGAAGTCGGGGGCGTCGGCGCCGAAGAGGCCGTGGCGACGATGACGGCCACCGCAAGCGCCTCGGCGCTGCGCTACTACTCGGTCGCCCCGGGCGTCCGCCTGAACGTCCGCCGGGGGCCCGGCACCAACTACTCCGTCGTCCGCGTCCTGCCCGAGGGCGCCCAGATCCAGATCTTCTGCCAGACGCCGGGCACCAACGTGACCGGTCCGTACGGCACCTCGAACATCTGGGACAACATCGACGACGGTGAGTTCGTCTCGGACGCCTACGTCCACACCGGCAGCGACGGCTACGTCCGCCCGCGCTGCTCCTTCTGGTCGGCTCGGATCAGCTCTGATCTGCCCCCGGATCGCCGGACCCAGTAGCAACACGTACGGATCCCGCGAGGAGCCCGCGGTCACGCCGGAGCCATAATCGACGCGTGAGCGAGAAGAACGGCACCCCGGCCACCCCCGCGGGCTCCACCGGCCCCCGCCCCGAGCCCATCCGCTTCTTCGGCACGACCTGGCTCGACCACGACAACGGCTACGCCGCCCGCCGTATCGCGGTGTCCGTCGGCTCCCTCGCCACCGCCGCCGTCTCCTGTCTGGTCCTGCGCTTCGCCTACGAAGGGCTCCAGCTGTCCGACATCGGCGGCTTCGTCACCGTCCTGATGGTCGTGATGTTCGCGGTCTGCAGCGCGCTCGCCTACCGCCACACCTGGGACGGCTTCAGCAAGCGCCCCGACCCCGACCGTCAGGCCTCCCTCCGCGGCCTGCTGGCCATCGGCTTCGTCGGCTCCCTCCTCGCCTATTTCTTCCGCTCCCTCACCGAGGCCCCCGGCGAGAAGCTCCACCGCGAGGAATACGAGACGGCCCGCGAACAACACGAGAGCCGCACCACCCGCCGCACAGGAAACCCCGCGAAGAAGCGCCGCCGCAGCTAGGGGATGTTTCGAACGTCCCGCAGCACCCACGGCGCCCGGCTCGCACCCTCGCCGCACCGGCCAAAGGCCCAGGTACGTCCAGTACGAGGGTCTTCGTCCGGCGCGCTGAGGGCACGCACCGGCTGCGACACCAGCCGCTGCCGCGGCGGGCGCGGGCACCGCACGGGACGTTCGAAACACCCCCTAGCACCGGCAAGAGCCACACCCCTCCCTGTCTCGGCCACGAGACACACCACGGCCACCACCGAACCCCCTCTCCCGAACTCGGTGCACCCAGCACCAACCAGCGCCACCATGGCCCTATGACGGCCCCTTCCCACACCGACCGCGCCCGCTCCTTCAACGCCGCAGCAGCCCAGTACGCGGCGAACCGTCCCTCCTACCCACCCGCCCTCTTCGACGCGATCGAGGAACTCGCCGGCCGCTCCCTCACCGGCGCGCGGGTCGTCGACGTCGGCGCGGGAACCGGCATCGGCACCGCCCTCCTGCGCGGACGCGGCGCCGACGTACTCGCCGTGGAACCCGGCGACGGCATGGCGGCTCAGTTCCGCCTCAACCACCCCGACATACCGATCGTCCGCGGCAACGGCAACGCCCTCCCCCTGGCCACCGCCTCCGTCGACTTCGTCACCTACGCCCAGGCCTGGCACTGGACCGACCCCACCCACTCGGCGCCGGAGGCCCTACGCGTCCTACGCCCCGGCGGCGCACTGGCCCTGTGGTGGAACACCACCCCGCTCGACATCCCCTGGCACATCGCGCAGGCGCAGCGCATCGCACGCCGCTTCGGCAACCACCCCGTCGTCGAACAGAACGGCAGCGGCGCCCGAGCCGCCCTGGCCGACCCCACCGGCCGCCTCGACTTCACCCGCCGCAAGGTCCGCTGGAGCCGCCGCGTCCCCCTGGACACGCACCTGGCGAACATCGGCAGCCACTCGATCTTCCTCGTCCACGGCACCGAGGCGAGCACCGCCTTCCTCGCCGAGGAGAAACGACACCTCCTCGCCGCCTTCCCCGACGGAATCATCGAAGAGACCTACGACGTCGACCTCCTGGTAGCCACCACCCCCTGACCCTCCCGACCATCGACACCGACCCTCGCCGTCACCCCTCTCCCTCCCTCTCCCCCCTCCCGCCCGCCCCGCCACACCTCGGCGAGGGCGGGCGAGCCATGCCCCGCCCTACCGCAGCCGCAGCCGTCCAGCCGCTTGACGGCACACCCTCACCGGAGGATTATTCATCGCATGATGAATTACTCGTCCGTCCGCTCCGACCCTCCGGACGACGCCGCCATCCGAGCCGAGACCCTGAACGTCGTACGCGGCACCCGCCAGGTCCTCCGCGCCCTCGACTTCACCGTCCCCCGCGGCCAGATCACCGGCCTCCTCGGCCCCTCGGGCTGCGGCAAGACGACCCTCATGCGAGCCGTCGTCGGCACCCAGGCCAAGGTCACCGGCACCCTCGACGTCCTCGGCCGCCCCGCCGGCCACCCCACTCTGCGCACCCGCATCGGCTACGTCACCCAAGCCCCCTCCGTCTACGACGACCTGACGATCCGCCAGAACCTCGCCTACTTCGCCGCGATCCTCGACCCCGGCCGCGCCGCAGCCGACCGGCGCCACGAGAACGTCACCCGCGCCATCGCCGACGTCGACCTCACCAGCCACGCCGACGCCCTGGCCGGCAATCTCTCCGGCGGCCAGCGCAGCCGCGTCTCCCTCGCGGTCGCCCTCCTCGGCACCCCCGAACTCCTCGTCCTCGACGAACCCACGGTCGGTCTGGACCCGGTCCTGCGCCGAGACCTGTGGAGCCTCTTCCACGAGATCGCCGCCTCCCGCAGCGCCACCCTCCTCATCTCCTCCCACGTCATGGACGAGGCCGAGCGCTGCCACCGCCTCCTCCTCATGCGCGAGGGCCGGATCCTCGCCGACGACACCCCGGACGCCCTCCGCACCCGTACGGACTCCGAGACGGTCGAAGCGGCCTTCCTGCACCTGGTCGACGAGGCCACCGCGGCCGCCCGCGCGAAGGAGACCACGCGATGACCACGACGACGAGCCCGACCACCACGCCCCGACCCGCACCCACCGGCGCCCTGAACCCGGCCCGCACCACCGCCACCGCAGCCCGCGTCCTGCGCCAGCTCCGCCACGACCCGCGCACCATCGCGCTGATGCTCCTCGTCCCCTGCCTGATGCTGTTCCTGCTGCGCTACGTCTTCGACGGCAGCCCGCGCACCTTCGACAACATCGGCGCCTCCCTCCTCGGGATCTTCCCGCTGATCACGATGTTCCTGGTCACCTCCATCGCCACCCTGCGCGAACGCACCTCCGGCACCCTCGAACGCCTCCTCGCCATGCCCCTGGGCAAGGGCGACCTGATCGCCGGCTACGCCCTCGCCTTCGGCACCCTCGCGATCATCCAGTCCGCCCTGGCGACCGGACTCGCCCTCTGGTTCCTCGGCCTGGACGTCAGCGGCAGCCCCTGGCTGCTCCTGCTCGTGGCCCTGCTCGACGCCCTGCTCGGCACCGCGCTCGGTCTCTTCGTCTCGGCGTTCGCCGCCTCCGAGTTCCAGGCCGTCCAGTTCATGCCGGCCGTGATCTTCCCTCAGCTCCTCCTCTGCGGCCTTTTCACACCCCGCGACAACATGCACCCCGCCCTCGAGGCCATCTCCAACGTCCTCCCCATGTCCTACGCGGTCGACGGCATGAACGAAGTCCTCAAGCACACCGACATGACCGCCAACTTCGTCCGCGACGCCCTGATCGTGGCCGGCTGCGCCCTGCTGGTCCTCGGCCTCGGCGCGGCGACCCTGAGGCGCAGGACGACATGACCGCTCCGGTGGCGCGCTCGTCCCGCCCAGCGGACACGCCCCCTCCGAAGCCGCCCCCGATGCGAGGATGAACCCGGACGACGCAACCCCCGGAGGGCACCCCAGCCATGACCCAGAAAGTCGCAGTCCTCGGCACCGGCAAGATCGGCGAAGCCCTGCTCAGCGGAATGATCCGCGGCGGCTGGGCCCCGGCCGACCTCCTGGTCACGGCCCGCCGCGCGGAACGAGCCGAAGAACTCCGCACCCGCTACGGAGTCACCCCGGTCACCAACGCGGAAGCCGCCAAGACCGCCGACACCCTGATCCTCACGGTCAAGCCGCAGGACATGGGCACCCTCCTCGACGAACTCGCTCCGCACGTCCCCGCCGACCGCCTGGTCATCAGCGGAGCCGCAGGCATCCCCACCTCCTTCTTCGAGTCCCGCCTCGCCGCCGGCACCCCCGTCGTCCGCGTCATGACGAACACCCCCGCCCTCGTCGACGAGGCCATGTCCGTCATCTCCGCCGGCAGCCACGCCAGCGAAGCCGACCTCGCCCACGCCGAGGAGATCTTCGGCGCCGTGGGCAAGACACTCCGAGTCCCCGAGGGACAGCAGGACGCCTGCACCGCTCTCTCCGGCTCCGGCCCGGCGTACTTCTTCTACCTGGTCGAAGCCATGACCGACGCCGGCATCCTGCTCGGCCTGCCCCGCGACAAGGCCCACGACCTGATCGTCCAGTCCGCGATCGGCGCCGCGACGATGCTCCGCGACAGCGGCGAACACCCCGTCAAACTCCGCGAGAACGTCACGTCCCCCGCCGGCACCACCATCAACGCCATCCGCGAACTCGAGAACCACGGCGTACGGGCAGCCCTCATCGCAGCCCTCGAAGCCGCCCGCGACCGCAGCCGCGAACTGGCCTCCGGCAGCAACACCAAGTGACGCCCAGGGCCGCCCCAGCCCAGGGGCGGCCCCGGCACACCCCTAGACGGTCACCTCGATATCGGCAGTCGCGGCCGCGCCCTCACCGGCCGCTGCCGCCGGCAGCAAACCGATCGCCCGATATGCGGCATCCACGGTCGGCCGGGCCATCGCCCGAGCTCGCTCCGCACCATCCCGCAGCACCCCCTCCACATAGCCAGGATCCGCGCACAGCTCCCTGTGCCTCTCCTGCACGGGCCTGAGAACCTCGACCACGGCCTCCGCGGTGGCCGACTTCAAAGAGCCGTACGACTCATATACACCGCTCAGCTCCGATGGGTTCCCACCT
The DNA here is from genome assembly GCF_042957325.1 of Streptomyces sp. NPDC008086. Classification (NCBI taxonomy): domain Bacteria; kingdom Bacillati; phylum Actinomycetota; class Actinomycetes; order Kitasatosporales; family Streptomycetaceae; genus Streptomyces; species Streptomyces sp. NPDC008086. The sequence continues at coordinate 1,339 of NZ_JBIBIA010000002.1, read as the reverse complement.
GTACAGGCAGCCAGGATCTCCAGCAGATTCGCCACCCCAGGCTGCGCGGCACGGTCGTACACGACCTCCCGCCCACTGTCGGTCACCGCCCGCATGACCTTCTTCCGCACCACGTCCGGCTCATCGAGCAGATAGACGATCCCCGGCCCGGAGTCATCGCTCTTACCCATCTTCGAAGCCGGATCCTGCAGATTCATCACCCGAGCCGCGACCTGCGGTGCCGTCGCCCGAGGCACCACGAACGTGTGCCCGTACCGCTGGTTGAACCGCACCGCCAGATCCCGTGCGAGCTCCACATGCTGCGTCTGGTCGTCCCCGACCGGCACCTCGTCGGTCCCGTACGCCAGGATGTCCGCCGCCATCAGCACCGGATACGTCAGCAGCGACAGCCGCACACTGCCCCCGCGCTCCCGCTCGCGCACGGCTTTCTCCTTGTACTGGATCATCCGCCGCATCTCACCGTCCGTGGCCACGCACTCCAGCACATACGACAGCCGCGCGTGCTCATCCACATGACTCTGTACGAACACGGTGCACAGCTCCGGATTCAGCCCCGACGCAAGCAACAAGGTCGCCGCCTGCCGACTGAGCCTGCGCACCCGCGCCGGATCGTGGTCCACGGTCAGCGCGTGCAGATCGACGATGCAGAACAGCGCGTCGGCCTGGTGCTGATCGACGGTCGCCCACCGCCGCATGGCCCCCAGGTAGTTCCCCAGCGTCAGATGCCCGGTCGGCTTGACCCCACTGAAAACCCGCTTCATCTCACTCCACCTCCTGGTCGAGACCGCCGACCTCGGCCGGCCGGCCCTCAGAACCTCTGGAGGGAGAAACGAGAACGGCCGCCGAAGCGGCGGCCGTTGAGTGCATACGTGACTACGGCCGCCGTCAGGCGGCCCACCACAGCTGGGTGCACGTACGCGTCGTCATGCGTCCCAGAGTACGCCCCGAGGGTGCCGTCCGGCGTGAAGTTGACACGCCCAGACCCGGTCCGTAGTGTTCTCCGAGTTGTCCGACGTGAGCGCCGACTCCGGTCGGTCCCCGGACAGCCACTCCGCAAGTACCAACCATCATTCGACGACAGTCGATCTGTCTGCCGTCGTTTCATTGGCATGCGTATTTAAGGAATGAGGAATCTGCGTTCGATAGAACGCCGCTCCCGATTAGCTCGGGAGCAGGGAATCCGCTAAAGTCTCACTCGTCGGAACGGCCCAACGGCCGCGAAGACAAGCCCCGCTGACTGGGGGTCAGGCCCGAAAGGATCTGATAGAGTCGGAATCGCCGGAAAGGGAAACGCGGAAGCGGGAACCTGGAAAGCACCGAGGAAATCGGATCGGAAAAG
>NZ_JBIBIA010000001.1:1258229-1412798 GCF_042957325.1 Streptomyces sp. NPDC008086 | reverse complement strand
AGCAAGGCCGGACTCACCGCCAAGGGCGCATTCCTGGCGCTCTGCTGCCTGGGGGTACTCGGTCCGCTGTGGATCGTGATCGTCACCAGCCTCTCTCCCAAGCCGGTGATCGACAGGGTCGGCGGTCTCGTCGTGATCCCGCAGGGCATCACCTTCGTCAACTACACGGAACTACTGAGCGGCGGTCAGGTCAGCCGGGCGATCATCGTCTCGGTCGGTGTCACGCTCTTCGGCACGCTGTTCTCGATGGCGGTGTCGGTGCTCGCGGCCTACGGGCTGTCCCGGCCGGGGAGTCTTGGGCACCGGTTCTTCCTGATGACCATGATGGCGACGATGTTCTTCGGCGCCGGGCTGATTCCGACGTATCTGCTGGTGCAGTCGCTCGGGCTGACCGACACGTATCTGGCGTTGATCCTGCCCAGCGCGGTCAGCGTCTTCAACATCCTGGTGCTGCGGGCCTTCTTCATGGGGATCTCGCCCGAACTCACCGAGTCCGCCCGCATCGACGGGGCCAGTGACCTGCGCATCCTGTTGACCATCATCATGCCGCTGTCCCGGGCGGTGCTGGCCGTCATCTCCCTGTTCTACGCGGTCGGGTACTGGAGTGCCTGGTTCAACGCCTCCATCTACCTCACCGACCAGCAGATGATGCCGCTGCAGAACGTGCTCATCCAGCTGGTCCAGAAGAACACCGAGGCCCCGTCGGGCCTCCAGCAGGCGGTCCGCACCGGACAACTCTCCTCCCTGGGGCTGCAGATGGCCGTCATGGTCCTCGCGCTGATCCCTGTCGCGGTCGCCTCCCCCTTCGTCCAGCGCCACTTCAAGAAGGGCATGCTCACCGGCGCGATCAAGGGCTGACGTCCTTGACCCGGCCCGCACCGCAGAGCCGTCGGTCGTGGGTCCACGACTTCGCTGTGGTGGCTCGCGCCCATGCGGCAGAGCCACACAGCGATACCGCTCCGCGCAGACGAGATCGCCCCTGAAAGCGTCACCTCCCCTTGTTCCTGTACGCGAAGAGGTATGTCATGCACACGCGCCACCTCAGTAGAAGAGCTGTACTCGCCGGGACCGCCGCCACCGCCGCGGTCGCCACCCTGCCCGTCATCCAGGGACGTGCGCAGGCCGCCGAAAGCGGCACCGAGACCGCCGCTCCCGCCTACCGCTGGCGCAACGCCGTCCAGGGCGGCACAGGATTCATCACCGGCGTCCTCTTCCACCCTGCCTGCCGCGGCCTCGCCTACGCCCGTACCGACATCGGCGGCGCCTACCGCTGGGACGACAAGGCCCACCGCTGGATCCCGCTGACCGATCACCTCGGCTGGGACGACTGGAACCTGCTCGGCGTCGAGGCGATGGCCGTCGACCCTGCCCACCCGAACCGGCTCTACCTGGCCCTCGGCGCGTACACGCAGTCCTGGGCCGGCAACGGAGCCGTGCTGCGGTCCGAGGACCGCGGGGCCACCTGGAAGCGCACCGACCTCACCGTGAAGCTGGGCGGCAACGAGGACGGCCGCGGATGCGGTGAGCGGCTGCTCGTCGACCCGCGCGACAGCGACACCCTGTGGCTCGGCACCCGGCACGACGGCCTGCTCAAGTCCACCGACCGCGGCGCCACTTGGCAGACCGCGGACTTCCCGGCCGCCCCGAGTTCCACCGGCCAGGGCGTCACCCTCCTCGTCGCCGCGGGCCGTGCGGTCTACGCCGGCTGGGGCGACTCGGACGGCACCGCCGACAAGCCGAACCTGTACCGCACCTCCGACGGGAAGACCTTCAAGCCCGTCCCCGGACAGCCCGCCGGCACCGCCGCAAAGGTGCCCATCCGCGCCGCGTACGACCGCCATACCCGCGAGCTGTACGTGACGTACGCCAACGCCCCCGGGCCCAACGGCCAGTCCGACGGCAGTGTGCACAAGCTGCGCACCACCAACGGCAAGTGGACCGAGGCGACGCCCGTGAAGCCGGGCGGCACCGCGACGGACGGGTCCACCGACTCCTTCGGCTACGGCGGTGTCGCCGTCGACGCCCGCCGCCCCGGCACGCTCGTGGTGTCCACGAACAACCGCTGGGCCGAGATCGACACCGTCTTCCGCTCCACCGACGGCGGCCGCACCTGGACGTCCCTGAAAGACAGGGCCGTCCTCGACGTCTCCGAGACCCCTTACCTCAAGTGGGGCGGCGACAAGCCCAAGTTCGGCTGGTGGATCCAGGCCGTCGCCCTCGACCCGTACGACTCGCAGCACGTCGTCTACGGCACCGGCGCGACCCTCTACGGCACCCGCGACCTCAAGCACTGGGCCCCGCAGATCCGCGGCCTGGAGGAGGCGGCCATCCGCCAGTTGGTCTCGCCGCCGACCGGTGAGGCGCACCTGCTCAGCGGGTCCGGAGACATCGGTGTGATGTACCACGAGCGGCTCACGGCGTCGCCGTCGCGCGGCATGGCGTCGAACCCGGTGTTCGGCACGTCGACGGGCCTGTCGCTGGCCGCGGCCAAGCCGTCGTACGTGGTCCGGGCGGGCTGGGGCAACGACGGCAACGGCGCCTACTCGAACGACGGCGGCAAGACCTGGACCCCCTTCGAGATGCAGCCCGCTGTCGCCAAGGACGCGCCGGGGCCGATCGCCACCAGCGCCGACGGCAGCGTGCTGCTGTGGTCCTTCGGCACGGCGAACCCCGGATACCGCTCCGCCGACAACGGCGCCACCTGGTCCGAGGTCGCCTCCTTCCCCAAGGGCGCCGCCCCGATCGCGGACCCCGTCGACCCGACCCGCTTCTACGCCTTCGACACCACGAGCGGCACGCTGTTCGCCAGCACCGACAGCGGCAAGACCTTCACCGCGCGGGCCACCGGCCTGAGCACGGGCGACAGCGAGTTCCAGCTGACGGCTGCCCCGGGCCGCACCGGCGACCTGTGGCTCAGCCTCAAGGGCAATGGGCTGTACCGCTCGACCGACGGAGGTGCGGCCTTCACCAAGGTCAGCAGCTGTCAGGCATCGCACACCCTGGGCTTCGGCAAGGCGGCCGAGGGAGCTTCCTACCCGGCGATCTACATGGTCGGCGCCATCGAGAGCTTCAACGCCGTCTACCGCTCCGACGACGAGGCGAAGACCTGGGTGCGGATCAACGACGACCGGCACCAGTGGGGCTGGACCGGAGCCGCCATCACCGGTGACCCGCGGGTGTACGGCCGGGTCTACGTCTCCACCAACGGACGCGGAGTGCAGTACGGGGAGCCCGCCTGATACCCGACCTGGGTGAAGCTCGAACCTCACCCAGGCGCAAGGGAGTTCGGCTGGCTGGGCAGGATCCCGCAGCTGATGCCGGCAGGCGGCATCGGCGTGGTCCTCGCCACCCCACCTCGATCGCCCCGCCCTGGATGGCCGGCTGCACGTGCTCGGAGAGCCGGATGCCGAGAGGGGCGTCGTCACGCATCACACCCTGGTACGGCCGGGCGGCGATCAGCCCCGCTGATTGAGCAATCACTCGCAGAACAGAGGAAACCGCATGAGAAAGTCTTGGCTTCTCCCCCTGGTCACGCTTGTCGCCTCCGCGCTCGGGGTGACGGCGGCAGGTGTGGCCCCTGCCTCCGCCGCCTCCGACACGCCTTTGCGGGTCATGCCGTTGGGCGACTCCATAACCTGGGGCGTGGGAAGCAGCGCGGGCAACGGCTACCGGGGCCCGTTGTGGAACCGGCTCGCGGCGGACGGTCATCCGCTGGACTTCGTGGGCACGGTGCGGGGCGGTTCGATGTCCGACCCCGACAACGAAGGCCACTCCGGGTACCGCATCGACCAGATCGCCGCTCTCGCCGACGCCTCGCTGACCCGTTACCGGCCCAACGTGGTGACGCTGCACATCGGCACCAACGACCTCCAAGGGGCCTCCGAGGTCGACAGCGCCATCGCCCGGCTGAGGTCGCTGGTCAACCAGATCACCACCGACGTCCCCGACGCAACCGTCCTCGTCGCCTCCCTGGTCGTGTCCACCAGCAGCTCGGAGGAGCGGTGGCGGGGCACGTACAACCAGGCCACCCGGCAGATCGTCAGCGACGCACAGGCCGCGGGCAAGAAGGTCGCATTCGTCGACATGAGCAGTCTGACCACGGCCGACCTGGCCGACCCCCTGCATCCCAACGACTCGGGCTACCAGAAGATGGCAGATGCCTTCCACCGTGGTGTCCAGGCCGCGGACATGGCCGGGTGGCTGCAGAACCCCGCCCCCGCCCCCTCCCGCGTGCAGTCCGGCATCGCCGGCAAGTGCCTGGACGTCAACGGCGCCGGCACCGCCGACGGGACCGCCGTCCAGACGTGGAGCTGCGGCGACAGCGCCAACCAGTACTGGTCCGCCTACACCGACGGCACCCTGCGCTCCCTGGGCAAGTGCCTCGACGCCGCCGGCGGCAACACCGCCAACGGCACCAAGGTGCAGCTCTGGACCTGCCACGGCGGCGCCAACCAGGTCTGGCAGCCCTACAACGGCGGCTACCGCAACCCCGCCTCCGGCCGCTGCCTCGACGTTCCGGGCTCCTCCACGACCGACGGCACACAGCTCGTGCTGTGGGACTGCAACGGCGCCTCCAACCAGAAGTGGACCACTCTGACCACCGGATGAACCCCGAGCCGGGGATCTGAGCCCTCTTCGGGCTGAGATCCCGGGAGGACACCGATGCCGGGTCGCGCTGGGGACGTCACCGGCTGCGGTCGGCCCATACATGGCAGGACAGCGGGGACGAGCATCGTACGACTGTGCGCAGAGTCGATCTCGGCGTGCTCGACCAGGTAGCTGAGAGCGCGAGTTCGATGCTCGTCACCTGCTCCGACACGAACCCCCGGGTCATGGACCCGGGGGTTGTCCATGTCTGGACCCGGGGGCGGAGGGCGCGCGCGAGCGGGTCGTCAGGGTGTGTCCGGTGTGACGAAGTTCGTAGAAGCGGAAGCCGTCCGGGAGGGCGAAGGAGGTGCGCGAAAGGGCACCCTCTCGCAGAGGAAGACCAGTGCCCCGGGCTCCGCCTTGGCGGACCAGGCGCCTACCGGCACTGGCCGTCACGGTCGTGGGAGCAGCTGCACGCCTCGGGAAGTGAGGTCGAGGTCGAGTACCTGTGTGCAGCGCCGGTCGGCAGAGGGCTCGGCCGCATGGTGCGGCGTCGGCGCGTGGGGTTGAGGCGCTACTGGGAGAACGAGAAGTACAGGGTTCGACCGTAGTCGCCCGTCGCCGTGGTGGGGCCGCCGCTGGGGCCGAGCGCGGCAGGCTCGTCGAACTTGGTGCCGATGGCCGGGATGGCCTCGAGGAACGACAGGTCTCCCTTCGGGAAGGGCGGCGCGGTATGGCGGGGGTCGGGGCCGAACCGGGGGGTGAAGAGGCGAAGGTAGAGGTTCTCGTCCTCGGAGACCATGGTGATGCGTCCGGCGGTGGTGTGCAGGGACGCCCAGCGGACGTCCGCGTGGTAGCCCTTGAACTCCGGGTACACCCAGCCGTCGGCACCGGTCGCGGTGTCGTTGTACTGCTTCGTCCAGACGTCCGTCGCGACGCCGCGCAGCCGGTTCTTCCACACCCTGTGCGGTCCGTGGCCGAGCCATGTCACGCCGGTCACCTGCGACTCGGGATGGTCGAAGCCGACGCCGAAGAGGTCGTGCTCGCCGGTGAGGTGGTAGCGGTAGCCCAACTGCAGCCAGCCGCTGGGGTGCAGATGCCACCGGACGTGACGCAGGACGCCTGAGTACTCGGCCTGCACCGTGTAGCCGTTGCCGTCGGGCCCGTGCGTCAGGCGGGCGAGGTCGGCCGTTCCGGTGGTGGGCAGTGGGCCGCGGGACAGCGCGAAGTCCGTCCCCCGGTGGGTGACGCCGGCCAGCATGCCCGTCGTGGCGTCGAGCGTGACCGTGGTGTGGCGGGATACCAGGGTGAACCTGTCGTCCGCGAGCCGGCCGCGTACGGCTGGTCCGGGGCCTGTCCGTACCAGCCGTCGGGCCTGGTCGGCGGCGGAGGCGATGGTCCATGTCCAGCGGCGGATCTCGCGGCCGTCGGCATCGGTGACGGTGAGCGCCACGGCGTCGGCGCGTCGCCAGCCGTACGGCAGGGGCAGGCGCAGCACTCCCTGCGCGCCGGGTTCGATGTCCGGAGCGGAGGCGGTGCCCTGGGCGCGCACGGTGTGGCCATCCCGCCGCTGCGAGGGGGTGCGGAAGTCCAGGAGCCGCCAAGTGAACCGACAGGTAAGGGTGTTGGTGAAGGCGTAGTGGTTGTTGAGAGCGATCCGTCCGTCGAAGTCGTCCGGCAGGCCGGAGGCGAACCGCTCCGGTTCGGCGAGCTGCACGGGAGACCAGATGTCCTTGATCGTGTAGAAGCTGGCCTCCTTCTCGCGGAAGGGGCCGAGGATGCCGTCGGGAGCGGCGTTGCCCGCCACGTCGATGGTGCCGCCGAGGTCGTCTCGCACGATGCCCTCGTCGATCAGTGACCACAGGAAGCCGCCCGCGGAGAGCCGTTCACGGCCCATCAGCTTCCAGTAGTCGTCGAGCCCGGCGCCGGCGCCGCCGTCGTAGAGGCCGTGGAGGAACTCGGTGGGCATGAAGACGTCGCCCTGTTCCTGGAGGATGCGGCGCGTGCTGTCGTACGACTCGTAGTGGTCGGTGTTGATGCCGCCGAAGTTCGCCCAGGGGTGGAGAACGGTGCGCTGCTGGGGGTCGTGGCGGGCGTAGTCGTCGTCGAGGGCGGTGTTCCAGCCGCCTTCGTTGCCGTTGCACCAGAACAGGATCGACGGGTGGTTGACATCCCGGGTGACCATCGAGGCGATGAGGGGTCTGCCCGCCGCTTCGTCGTAGGACTTCTGCCAGCCGGCCAGTTCGTCGAGCACGTACAGCCCGAGTTCGTCGGCGAGGTCGAGGAAGTGCGTGTCCGGCGGGTAGTGGGACATCCGGACCGCGTTCATGTTCATCTCCCGCATCAGGAGGATGTCCTTGCGGCTGATGCGGGCGCTGGTCGCCCGGCCGGACGTGGGCCAGATGGTGTGCCGGTTGGCTCCCTTGAGGAGGATCTTGGCGCCGTTGACGTACACGCCGTCGCCGGGGCGCACCTCGATCGTGCGGAAGCCGAACCTCTCGTCGACGCGGTGGACGGTGCGGCCGTCGGCGCGGAGCGCGACCTCGACGCGGTAGAGGTGCGGGGTCTCCGCCGTCCACTGCCGGGGGGAGTCCACAGCGGTCTTCAGGGTCACCTTCGTGTCGCCGGGAGCGACGGCCGCGGTGAACGGGGCGCCGGTCGGGCGCCCGGAGAGGTCGGTGACCCGGGCGACGAGACGGTCGGCGCGACCGGTACCCGACAGATGGGCGTCGATCCGCAGCGTGCCGTCGGCGCGGGCGTCGACGGCGATGCGTTCGATGTGCTGGAGCGGGAACGCCTCCAGGTGGACTGGGCGGTAGATGCCGCCGAAGTTCCAGTAGTCCCCGAGGCGTTCGGCCCGGTTGACGGAGTCGTCGGTGGACTCCTTGCTGACGGTCACCTCCAGCAGGTTGTCCTGGCCCGGACGCAGCTTTCCGGTCACCTCGTGCCGGAACCGGTAGAAGCCGCCGCGGTGGACGGGCCCGGCCGACTCGCCGTTGAGCCACGCCTCGGTCTCGGTCATCGCCCCTTCGAAGACGAGGAAGACGCGTCTGTCACGCCAGTGGGCGGGCGGTGTGAAGGTGTGCCGGTAGCGGCCCTTCTCCTCCGGGCGCAGATTCCACCCGTAGTTGTACGTGCCGTATCCATGGAACTCCCAGTTGGACGGCACCGGGATGCTGCCCCAACTACCGCTGCGCCGCCCGCTGGTGCACAGGAAGTCCCAGTCAACCGGGTTGTCGGCGTCCTCGCCGGACAGATACAGGCGCTCGGTGCGCGTGGAAGCGTCCGTTCCGTCCGCCGTCTCGGCCTCGGCCGCCCGGGCCGAGCCCGTGGGAAGGCCTCCGGCGAGGGCCGCGCCGGCTGCGCCCAGGATCAGAACGCCACGACGTGACAATTGCATGACATCTCCAGCCTTCAGAAAGCATCGGGAGGGAACAGCGGGGACATGCGCGTGGTCGACGGGTCCGGTCGGCATACGGCAGTCGAAGCGCTCGCGTCGGCAACGCCGCAGATCAGCCCTCGGAGGCCCTCGCTCATGAGGCCAGGCCACCTGTGCCTCTCAGCATCCTTCGACATGTACTCGGCGTCACACCCGGTTCTGCCCCGACGCTTCTCGGCGTCGGAGGCGGGAGCCTTGTCGCAATCGACCCCGCTGTGCCGGCGTGACCGGCGGACACGCACCGCTTACGTTCGAGAAGCCCTCTCAGCCCTGGGCGGTGGTGTCAGCCGAGGCGCCACTGCTGGTTGCTGCCCCCGCTGCAGTCCCACAGGCCGACCAGTGTGCCGCTGGCGGAGGAGGCACCGGTCACATCCAGGCACAGGCCTGACTGGACGCCGGTGATGGTGCCGTCGGAGTTGAGGTTCCATTGCTGGTTGGTGCCGCCGTTGCAGTCCCATAGCGCGACTTTGGCGCCGGCCGTGGCGCCGGTCGCGTCGAGGCACTTCGCACCGCCGTAGACGGTGAGCTGCTTGGTCGACGTGCGGGTCCAGGTCTGGTTCGTTTGGCCGTTGCAGTCCCAGATCTGCGTCTGGGTGCCGTTGGTCTGCGAAAAGCCGGGCACGTCCAGGCACTTGCCCGAACCGGTGGCGCGGACCGGACCTGTGGTGGTCCCGCCGGATCCGTCGAGTCCGAAGAAGGTGATGGCCCGGGCCGCCATGCCGCTTTCGGGCAGGGAGTGCCCGACACCCTGGAAGCTGTTCGCCTCGACCGGTGCCTGCGCGCCGGTGGAGCCGTAGCGGGTGCGGGTCCAGTTGGACTGCGGGGAGTCGGTGAAGACCGGGGTCTGGCTCACCCCTAGCACATTGGTCCACTGCTTGATCTCTTCACCGAAGTTCGCGTAGTACAGCGCTTCGTCCTCGGTACCGTGCCACAGCTGCATCCGGGGCCGGGGGCCGGTGTACCCGGGGTAGGCGTTACGGACGAGGTCGCCCCACTCCTGCGGGGTCTTGGTGATCTTGCCGGTGGCGCAGTCGGTGTTCCAGCCGGAGCCGTTGGTGGTGGCGAAGCAGCCGAACGGCACACCCATGAACGCCGCGCCGGCCTTGAACAGGTCGGGGTACGCGCCGAGCATGACATTGGTCGTCATCGCGCCGGACGAGGCGCCGGTGACGTAGACCCGGCCGGGGTCGGCGTTCATGTTCTGCAGGGTGTACCGGACCATCTGGGCGATGCTCGTGGGGTCACTGCCCCCGTCATGCTTGAGCGCCTGGGGCGAGGAGACGTCGAAGCACTGCCCGCTGACGTTCGCGTCCGGGTAGACGACGATGAACCCGTGCTGGTCGGCCAGGCGGGCGAACTCCGTGTTGGCGTAGAACGTGGGCCCCGTGCCCGTGCAGTAATGCACTGCCACCACCACCGCCGGACGTGCCGGAGCGCTGTCGGGCCGGTAGACGTACATCCGCAGGTTTCCGGGGTTGCTGCCGAAGTTGGTCACCTCGGTCAGTGACGCGGCCGACGCGGTGGTGGCCGAGGCGCCGGTCAGTCCGAGCGCCGCGATCAGCGGCGAGATCGCCATCAGCAGGGCTACCAGTACATCTCTGACGCTTCTCTCCATGGGCTTCCGGGACATGACGGCGTCCTTTCTTAAATCCGGCGCGGCCGGAGGGATGACCGTGGTGAAGCGCTTCGACGTTTGCATTGGCCGGTACGTGGTGTCAATGCCTGGAGGGAAGCAAGGTCACGTGTCCTTCATTCCTCTGTTTCAGCAGAGAATTCTCATTAACTTGAGTTGCCAAGTGAAGCGCTTCGACACTCGCCGACGGGCCACCGGCCGACCTTGACCGGTTTTCAGGTGTGGACCCTGACCGTGTTCGGGAACGCTGCGGTGAGCCGATCCGGCCGTTGTCGACGATCCAGAACACGCGCTTGGCGCTTGCGTCGAGGCCCCGTCCCGGGGCCTCGGCCTGAGCAGCGCCTCACGCCGAGCATGCGCTTCTCATGCGGCGCGAGGCCCGGAGCTTCAACTTGCGCCGGTGTCGCTGCGGATGACGCCCCGCTCGGGTGCCGACGGTAGCAACCCCTTCGTACGTACGACATCACCGCCGAGCCGCCGCGCACCAGCCCGTCCAACGTGACGTGTAGTGGCGCCCCCTCGTTCGCGAACTCACCTGTCCCATATGCGCACTTCACTCTGCCCACCCATGTCGTACTCACTCCTTGGCCGGACCCGACCGGTGGAGCCTGCCCCGTGTCGACGCGGGCCCGCTGGGCGGGGAGCACGCTTCGACGGTTATTCGATCACTCGTGGTCTGGACCGCAGCCGCTCGGGGTCACGCCGAGCAATGAGGCCCCCTCAGCGGCAGGCGCGCCGTCTCTATGGGGCTCTCGTGCGGGCCTGGGCCGTCCGGCCCCGCAGGGGCAGCCGCACGTACGTCACGTGGGCTCGCGCCGAGTTCACGGCGGCAGGCCTTGTTGAAGGCCTGGAGATCGGCGATGCCCACGGCCGCCGCGATGGCGGTGATGGACAGAGTGGAGGACAACAGGAGGTGGCGGGCGCGTTGAAGGCGTCGGTGCCGGATGTACGACACCACCGTGAGGCCGGTTTCGGCACGGAACACGCGCGTGAGGTGTGTGTGGGAGATTCCGACGGCGTGAGCGATGTCCGGTACGGACAGCGGTCCGGCCAGGTGCTCCTCGACGTAGGCCTGGGCGGCTGCCACGAAGGGGTGGCGGCGCCCGGCTCCATCGCCCCTCGGCAACTCGGCGACGCGCCACAGAGCGGCCCAGACCTCGGCCGTGGCCCTCGATGGAGAGGTCGGCATGGCCGTCACGGCGTGTCGGAGCAGATCGGCCAGGCGTGTGCTCTCGGCCGCGGCGTCCTGCATCACCGGCACCACCCGCGCGGTTCCGCTGTCGTGCAGCCGCAGGTGGACGTAGAAATGCTCCGATCTGCCCCGGTAGTGGAAGTGCACCTCCGTGTTCGGCGGCACGAGGCTGACGTGGCCGGGGCGTATGGGGTGGACCGACTGCCCGAGGGACAGTGCACCCTCGTAGTTGTAGAGGTGCAGCTGCCACAGGTCGGGCAGCCGGAAGACGTCGTGGGCGGTGGAGACGCCGTGCACCCCGATGCCGGCGTCGACCACGGTGGGCGCCTCGTCGAGCCGTAGTGTCACGTGCTTCACGAGGACGGAAAACTACCAGCACTGGACGATTTCAGCCCACGACGGGCCGTTTCACCGTGGCCTGCTGAGCGTCGCCGTCGGTCGTCAAGGTCTCGGACCGTGCTCCGCTCCGCCGGTGCGCGTGTCGAGCGGGCCGTGAGCCATGGCGGGGCCGCTGGCCGTTGTGGCTGCGGCCCCGCTCGGGTGTGTGGGTCAGGACGGGTCGCCGTATTGGAGGCCGCGTCCGTTGGTGCCGATGTAGACGCGGCCGTAGGTGTCGGGGTCGCCGGTGATGACGCCGCTGCCGCCGATGGCGCCCCACTGGTGGGCGTCGTCGTTGACGCGGAGCCAGGTGGCGCCCTTGTCGGTGGAGCGGAAGACTCCGGTGACGTCCTTGACGGTGCCGATCAGGTAGAGGGCCTGGTAGTTGGTGCCGGGCTTGGGCTTGCCGAAGCCGAGGGCGGAGGCGGACTGCACCGTGGTGAGGGTGGTGAAGGTGCGGCCGCCGTCGGTGGAGTGCAGCAGCCCCTTGCTGTCGCCCGCGATCCACAGGTCGCCGGCGATGCCGGGGACGGCCTTGAGCCGGCCGTCGGCGGGCAGGCTGGTGGCGCGGGCGGTGAAGGTCGCGCCGCCGTCGGTGCTGGCGTAGAGGGTGCCGCCGGACAGGGAGTAGAAGGTCCTGGCCGAGGAGCGGTCGGCGACGACCACGGCGCCGGTGCCCAGGCCGCCGGCCTTCGACCAGCTCGCCCCCTTGTCGGTCGAGCGGTACGGGGCCTGGCCGGCCTGGGTCCAGACGATGGTGGAGCCGTCCGCCGCGAGCGCGACATGGCCGTCCTGGGCACTGGTCACCGGCTCCGTTTTGAAGCCGGTCCAGCTGGTGCCGCCGTCGGTGGAGTAGGCGCCGTCCTTGTCGCCGCCACGGCCGACGCGGACCATCATCGAGGGCTTGGACTGGGCGAAGTCGATGCTGGTGCTGTTGGTCATCATCGGGTTCTTCAGCCGCCCGGTGGGCACCTTGGTCAGGGAGTCGTGGCGGAAGCCGCCCTGGTCGCCCATGGCGGTGACGACTTCGGCGCCGCCGGGCGGGGCGATCGCGTCCAGCAGCGCGGTCTCCTCCAGCCCTCGGGCGCCGGCGCTCCAGTGGCTGGTGCCGCCGCTGTCTGAGGCGTTGGCGTCCTTGCTGCGCCAGATGCCGTTCCCGGTTCCGTACAGCGCGTGCCCGGAGTTGAAGGGGGCGATGGCCAGAGCGGTCATCCAGTGCCCGGTGTGGTCGCCGACGTAGGGCGCGGCGGAGGCGTCGCGCTCCGACTTGTCGGACAGCGCCTTCCACGTCGCGCCGCCGTCCGTGCTCCGGTAGATCTCGTCCTCGGGCCACCAGCGGCCGAGGGTGGTCACCATCACCGTGGACGGCCTGCGCGGGTCGACGGCCAGACCGGAGAACCCGTAGTTGCCCTGGGAGGGAGAGATGTTCTTCCACGCCCCGCCGGTCGGCGTGTACTTCCACACCGTGCCCGCCGTCACGCCGTTGGGGCCGAGGGCGTTGGTGTACGTCAGGTACAGCGAGCCGTCGCCGGAGAGCACGCCGTGCTGTGGCATCTGGCCGGTGGGCTGTCCGGAGACGGCCTGCCAGGTGCTGCCGCCGTCGGTGGAGCGGTACAGGGAGGTGGATCTGTCGGCGACGCCGACGTAGATCGTCTTGCTGCCGGCGGGGCCGTACGTCACGAAGGAGACGCCTGCGCCACTGCTCGCCCCGTCCTTGACAGGGAACGAGGAGACCTGACTCCATGTCACGCCGTGGTCGGTGCTGCGCCACAGGCCGTTCTTGCGGGTGCCCAGCAGCAGGGTGCCGTTGTCCGCGGGGTTGATCGCCAGCCGTTCGCCCGCGCCGCGGCCGTCCTCGTTGGCGCCCAGCTTGAAGGGCAGATCGGTGCGCTTGAAGGTGCGGCCCCGGTCGGTGGACCGCAGGATCGCGCCGTTGCCCGCCCAGTTGTTGGTGTAGGTGCCCGCCGTGAGGTAGAGCCGGCCCGGGTCGACGGGGTCGGTGGCCACCGAGTCGATGCCCAGCAGGTTCCAGTCCTTCTCACCGAGCCAGTCGGTCAGCGGGATCCACTGCTCGGCCCCGGTGTCCCAGCGGTAGGCGCCGCCCATGTCGGTGCGCGCGTACAGCAGACCCTTCTCCTTCTGGTTGAACACCAGACCGGTGACGTAACCGCCGCCTACCACCTGGGCGTTCTTCCATCTGTACGGTCCTGACGCAGCCGTGGCATGCGTCCCGCCGGTCCCGGACGCCTGGCTCTGGGCCGTCTTCACCAGCTTCCACTGCTGGTTGGTGCCGCTGTGGCCCGGATACTGGATGACCGCCGCGCCCTGGGCCGTGGAGCCTCCGGAGACGTCCAGGACCTGGCCGCTCCTGCGGGAGGTGAAGGTGACGGCGTCGGAACCGCTCACATCGTCGATCCGCCACTCCTGGGAGGTGGCGGAGCTGTCGGTCTGCTGCTCGGCGGCGGCTGCCCGGGCGGCCGAGTTGCCCGCTATGCCCAGCACCTTGCCGCTGTTGCGGTTCACCAGCTCGTAGTAGCCGTCCCCGGTGGGCTTCAGCTTCCACTGCTGGTTGGCGGTGCTCTGGTCGGTCCACTGCTGGATACGGGTGCCGTCGGCGGTGGAGAAGCTGCTGACGTCCAGCACCTTGCCGCTGCGCACGGAGACCAGACGGTAGTAGGCATCGCCGTCGACCGTGGCGGCCTGCGAGTCCTCCTGCGCGAACAGGAGATACGGCACGACCGCGGCGGGCACGCCGAGCAGCACGGCGGTGGTGGTCCAGCGACGGCGGTGCCGGCCGCGGCGCCCGCCGTTCGTGGGGTTGTTCATGGGGAGGCGTTCTCCTTGCATACTGTTCAACAGCGGAAAGCAGGATCCCGGCCCCGGAACTGGCCGGATCCGCTTCCTTGTCGTCACAGGTTCCGCACAGGTTGCCGCGAGCCGGGAACTTTTTTCAGATCACCTCGTGGCGCGGTAGGCGCTGATCCAGCTGGAGGAAGGCCCTCGCCCCTGATCCGGTGCCGGAACCGCGCCCGAGCGGCCCCGGATCAGTAGCCGTAGATCATCTTGTAGGCGGCCTCCGGGAGGAATGTTCTGGTCGTCGCGATCACGGTCGGGTCGATCGGGCTGCCTACGGGGAGGCGGCCCCGGTGAACAGCCCCTTCGGCGCGGACCAGCCGCCCTGGTTGGTGGGTCGCTGGACGTGCGGTAGGTGAAGGGCCAGGCGGTACCCCACCCGTTCGAGACCAGCACCCAGATGTTCTTGGGCGCGAAGTAGAAGAGTTTGGGCGCCACCGCGGACCCGCTGATCCTGGTCTGGCCGGCCGAGGCCATGTCCGACCAGTTCGTGAAGGGCTGGAACGTCATCGCGCCCCACGACGATCCGTCAGAGACGGTCGCGTAGAGCAGGTGTTGGCCGTTGTACGTCACGGTGGTGAAGTCCTTGAGCGCCACCCAGCCGTTCGCCGACTGCGCCAGCGGACCGGTCGACGTCCACCGGTATGTCGACGGAAGAGAACACGAGTTGGGCATCCCGGACAGGCTGGTCCACTTCTGGTTGCTGCCCCCGTTGCAGTTCCAGAGCTGCACCGCAGTGCCGTTGGCCGTGGCGCCGCCGCTGACGTCCAGACACAGCCCGGACTCCACGGCGACGATCGTGCCGTCGGCGTTCACCCGCCACTGTTGGTTCGTGCCGCCGTTGCAGGACCAGATCACCGGCCGGGTACCGGCCGTGGTCGCGTGGCCGGGACGTCCAGGCACTTGTTGCCGTACACGGTCAGCTGGTTGCTGTCCGTCAGCGTCCACTGCTGGTTGGTCCCGCCGTGCAGTCCCAGATTTGAGCGTTTCCGGTTCGGCCCCGTCAGAGGCCGTCCGGACTGCCGATGTGCTGCGCCTCGACCTCTTTTGTGCTCGATATCGAACGAAGGTCGAAGAGTCGAGCGCGGTGGAGGATGGAGACCGACCAGGATGTGCTTCCGCGGCGGCCTAGTTCCTCACGATGCGCCACCGGTTGTCGGCAGTGCCGTCGTCCGAGTCCTGGACTGCGAACGCACCCACAGCGGTGGAGTTGTTCGCGATGGCGAGCAACTTGCCGCTGTTCTCGTTGCGGATCTTGTAGGTTCCGTCTCCCTGGTCGAGCAGCGTCCATCGGTGGTCGGCGGTGCCGTTGTCCGACCACTGCAGGACGGTCGCGCCGTCTGCCGTGGACATGTTCAAGACCCCCAGCACCTTGCCGCTGTGGACATTGCGGAAGCGGAACCCGTTTCCATCACTGATCATGTACCAGTCGTGGTCGGCGGTGCCGTTGTCGGACCACTGCAGAGCGCGGCCACCGTCGGCCGTGGACATGTTCTGAATGCCCAGGAGGAGACCGCTGCCCGAGTTGACGAGACGGACGCTGCCGCCGGCGTTCCAGTAGACGGTGTAGTTGTGGCCGTGCGCGTCGTGGAACGGGCCCAGGTTGACGGTGGAGCCGTTGGCGGTCGCGGTGAAGGCGAGCGAACTGGTGCTGGTCCGTGTGATCGAGGACGTGTTCAGCGACGGGAGGGAACTGAGCCCGGAGTCACCGTAGTTGCCGGACAGGACCACCGGGCCGTAGGTGATCGCGGCGACGTTCGCGTTGTCGTTGGCCGCTCGCATGATGACCCGCATGGGCAGGCGGACGGTGACCGTGTCGCCGGAGGTCCAGGACCGGGTCAGGGTGGCGTAGCTGCCGGGGGTGGTGGTGATGTTCTGCCGCGTGCCGTTGACGCTGATGGTGGCCCCGGCGGTCCAGCCCGGGATGCGGATGCGCATCGCCCATGTGTCGCTGACGTTGCCGGTGACCTGCAGGGTCGTGGTGTCGCCGACGGGGTACGTCGTGGTCTGGGTGACCGTGATTCCGCGCTCCGACCAGTTGAGCACCGAGGGCACGAACAGGTTCACGATCAGCGTGTTGTCACTGCGGAAGTAGATGGAGTCCATCAGCCTGGTGTGCATCTCCAGGCCTGTGCCCTGGCAGCACCAGAAGGTGCCGTAGTCGGTGCTCCAGGTGCCGCCGCCCCACGCCGGGCCCACACCGCGGCGGCCGCCCGGATTGAGGGGGGTGAAGTAGGTGACGTGGCCGTGGTCGTCTGCCGGGTTCTGCTGGCCGATCATCTGGTTGAGCCACGCCTGCTCGTAGTAGTCGAACAGCGCTACCCGGTTCGGGTCCAGCGCGAACAGCTCCCGGGTGAGGGTGAGCATGTTGAAGGTGTTGCAGCTTTCGCACGTGTCCTTGTTCAGGAAGCCGGCGATGGCGTTCGGGGCGCGGAAGTGCTCCGCCTGGCTGTTGCCGCCGATGGCATAGGTGTGCGCGTTGACGGTGAAGTTCCAGGCGTTGGTGGCGATGTCCCGGTAGCGGGTCGTGCCGGTGGCCTTGTACTCCCGGGCGGCCCCGATCCACTTGGGCACCTGGGTGTTGGCGTGCAGTCCGCTGAGCTTGTCCTGGTTGGACGCCAGGGGGTCGAACACCGCGGCGTGGTCGAACCGCCGGGCGACGGTGAGCCACCGCGCGTCGCCTGTCTGCTGGTAGAGGTCGGTCAGCACGGTGTTCATGCCGCCGAACTCGGTCTGCAGCATGGTCTGCATCTGCTGGGTGGTCAGCCGGCCGGTGCGCCAGTCGACCCATCCGGCCAGGGCGAGCAGCACGTCACGGGCCTGTGTGCTGCCGATGTGGCGCCATACGTCCAGCAGGCCGGCAAGGGTCTTGTGAATGGTGTAGTAGGGCACATTGCCGTTGCTCAGGGTCCGCTGTTCGAGAGCGGTGAAGTCGGACTCGGGGTAGCCGGAGAGGTACCCGGCGTTGAAACCGGCCGTGCTGTTGTTGGCCTGGCACTTGGCCAACTCCGCGACCATGTGGGTTGCCCTGTCCCGGCAGGTGGTGTCCCCCGTCACCGCGTACAGCTGTGCCCAGGCCGTGAGGAAGTGCCCTTGCACGTGGGTGCGGAAGGGGAACGTCGGCGCGTCCCAGCCGCCCGTGGCAGCCGCGCCGTTGGTGGACAGCCGGTGGTTGGCGCGGAAGTTGTACAGCAGCCGGTCGACATCGACGAACCGCAGATAGTTCTGCGTTCGGTTCTGGTTGTCCAGCCACCGGCTTGCGGTGAGCCGGACCTGGCCGAGTTCGAAGGGGTGCGCCAGAACCCCTATGTCGGCCCTTGCGGGAGGGACGGCCGCCTGCGCGGGAGATGCGCCCATGAAGGATCCCGTGGCGGATGCGGCGACCGTGGCCCCGGCTACTTGAAGCAGGCGCCGTCTGCTGACGAAGGAAGACATCTTGTACCTTTCGATGACGAGAGAGTGAATGCTTGGCCGTTGACACCCGGCGAGACTTTCGCCTCCTCCCCTCACGGTCCCTAGCCGGTGACGCGATGGAAGGTCCGCTGGTTGGAACTGCCGACGTCGCAGTACTGGGTCAGCGCGACACCGTCGGCCGTACTGCCTCCCTTGACGTCGAGCACCTTGCCGCTGCGGACACAGGCGATGGCGTGACAGCCGTCCCCAGTGGACTGGAAGGCCCACTGCTGGTTCGACGCGCCGGTGTCGGGCCACTGGATGACGGCGGCGCCGTCCGCGTCGGCGCACGGTAGACGTCGGCGACCTTGCCGCTGCGCACGCTGACGCACGTGTAGACCCTGGTGGGCGCGATGGTGTGCTGCACCGAGTCGACGTCGACGTAGCCGGTGCCGTTCGGGTTGTAGGTGTAGAGGCCGACCCGGTCACCGCGGTATCCGCCCCAGGTGGGCTGGTAGGTGCCGCCGGACGAGGGAAAGACGTTTGCGTCGAGGCTGTAGGAGGACCGGCTGACTCCGTTGACGTCCCAGGTGGTGCGCAGCCACACGGCGTTCTGCATGATCGCCGGACCGTAGGTCAGAGTGCCGCCGGCGTTGTGCGCGATCGTGGTGGTGGTCCCGGAGCGCCGGACGCCCAACCCGGCGTAGGTGACTGCGTAGTGGCACAGCCCGGCGTGCTGGCCTTCGGCGAGGCCGGAAAGTTCGAGGCGGCCGAGCTGTCGTCTGATGATGTCCAAGAACCGTCCCTCTTCAGGCGTCATCGCGTGGACGGGCGGTTTCCCCACGCGAAATGCCGCCTGGACCTCAAGGGCGTCGAAGTCGGGCGTCCAGGCGGTGGGGTTGGGGAAGGGCTCGCGCCTGGAAAGCGCGCCGTTCGGGGCATGGGGGGTGGATTCCTTCCGGAGGCGGACCGCTCTGGCACCGCGAATGACCGATATTCCGAACGTGGGTCGAATTGCCGGACGGGGTCGGCGCCGAAACTAAAGGGTGTCCCGTGCGGAAGTCAACGTGTGTGACAGTGCGGCTTCTTCGAGATCCGGGCGGCGTGAAATGCACCGAACGGTACTCGTCGGAAACATTGACGAAACCACGACCCAAACCTATCTTCTGCTCGAAGTTCCGCACACTGGTCGCCATTTCGAACAGTCGCATTCATCGTCACGGCGATCGGCCCAGCGGACTGGCCGAGCCCGGAGGAAGAGTTGAACAGAACCGTAAGAAAGCTGCTCGCCCTTCTGAGCCCGCTGCTGCTGGTCCTGCTGGGCGGCGCCGTCTTCGAGGGCACCGCCTCCGCCGCCGCCCCGCCGGCCGGGCAGGCCACGCGTTACACGATGACCGCGTTCACCAACAGCAGTGAGTCGAACCTGTATGTGTACGACTCGCCGGACGCCACCGGATTCACCCTGCAGAAAGGCCCCGCCTACAGCCCGCCGTCCGGGCTGATCCGGGACCCCAGCATCTTCAAGCACACCGACGGCTACTACTACC
The DNA here is from genome assembly GCF_042957325.1 of Streptomyces sp. NPDC008086. Taxonomy (NCBI): domain Bacteria; kingdom Bacillati; phylum Actinomycetota; class Actinomycetes; order Kitasatosporales; family Streptomycetaceae; genus Streptomyces; species Streptomyces sp. NPDC008086. The sequence continues at coordinate 1,393,776 of NZ_JBIBIA010000001.1, read as the reverse complement.
TCACTTACACCACCAACTGGACGGGGAACACGATCGGTTTTGCCCGGAGCACCGACCGGGTGAACTGGACGTTCCTGTACAACTACACGATCCCGATCAGCGGGCTGACCCGCACCTGGGCACCTGAGTGGTTCATCGACACCGACGGCAGCGTCAACGTCATCGTGTCCCTGACGGCGGCGAGCACCGCCACCCACTTCACCGCCTACAAGATCACGGCGACCAACGCAGCGCTGACCACCTGGTCCGCGCCGACCCAGCTGTCGGGTATCGGCCCGAACTACATCGACACCTTCATCGTCAAGGTCGGCTCCACCTACCACGCGTTCACCAAGAACGAGACGACGAAGTACATCGAGTACGCCACCGCCTCCAGCCTCACCGGCCCCTACACCCTGCGTAAGACGGGCGACTGGGCCGGCTTCGGCGACTGGGTCGAGGGTCCTGCTCTGGTCCAGCTCGACAACGGCGGCTGGCGCATCTACTACGACGGCTACCGTGCCGGGAAGTACTGGTACAGCGACAGCTACGACAACTTCGCCACCTGGTCCGCGCCCACCGAGGTGCCCGGGCTGTCCGGCTTCATCCGCCACGCCACCGTGCTGAAGGAGACAGTCCCCGGTGGTGTCACGCTGCCCACCAACGCCGCCAGATCGCTGCGGTCGGTCAACTACCCCGACCGGTACGCCGTGGTGCGCTCCGACAGCCTCGGCTACATCGACCCGGTGAGCACATCCAGCAGCACTGCCGTCAAGCAGAGCGCCACCTTCACCGTCGGACCCGGCCTCGCCGACGCCAACTGCTACTCCTTCCGCGACTCCTCCGGCCGCTATCTCCGCCACTGGGACTTCCGGGTCCGCTTCGACAGCAGCAATGGCACCGACACCTTCAAGAAGGACGCCACCTACTGCGCCCGCCCGGGCAGCGCCTCCGGCTCTGTCCGCCTGGAGTCGTACAACTACCCCGGCCGCTACATCCGCCACTACAACTACGCCCTGCGCGTGGACCCCTACCAGAACACGGACACGTTCCGCGCCGACAGCTCCTTCACGGTGGTCAGCCCCTGGGCCTGACCTGTCCGCGATGTTCTCCCTGGATCTGAGCCTGTCAGGCCCAGATTCCGGGAGCCGGTGTCAGTCGGCGGTCGGAGTGGTCCACTTCTGGTCGGAGCCGCCGTTGCAGGTGGGGCAGAGCGCCGGCCGCCTGACGGCGGTGGGCGGCGGCGAGCCGGGCGTCCACGACATGGCTGGGCGCTCCGCGGTCGGCGAGGGCGCGGACCTTGGCCCCGATCACGTCCTCCTCCGAGAGGACTGGCCCGTACAGGCTCTGGGGGACCGGCCGTCAGAAGATCTCATGGAGGATGTCGACCTCGCATTCCTGTCCGGTCGCCGGATCGGACACGGTGAAGCGGGCCGACGGAGGGGCGGTCTCCAGCGTCCGCACCTGCCACCCTCGCGTTTCGGGACCGGTACGGAGCGCGGCCGCGATGTCGGCCATGGGCGCCGGGTTCTCGGTGGCGACGTCGAGGTCCTGGCTGGGCCGGTTCACGAGGTGGTGCGCCCGCACGGGCGTACCCGCCGGTGAGAACCAGGGGGTACGGGGAGCGAGGGCGGCACGTCCGCCAGGAGCCGCGTGTGCAGCTCCGGCATGTCCGTCACGCGGCTGCCCGGGTGCGGGAGGCGAGCTGGGGAAGGCGTCTTCCCATACGGCGCGCACGGTGCGGCCGACGAGGGTGCGCAGCACCGGCCACAGCTGCAGGAGCAGGTCCTGGTTGAGGTAGCAGGGCAGATCGTCGCGCAGGCCCTCGTGCAGGACGGTGCGGTACGGCCCATACGTTGGCGCGGCTTGCCCAGGTCGTACGAGGTCATCCCGGACCACGCCATGTGCAGCGGCAGATCCACGACACCGTGGGTCGGCCCGTGCAGCTCGTCCAGCGACTCCGGCACGCCAGGTGCCTGCTGTTTCTCCCGACGCCCGTGTCTCCTGTCCCTCCCCACCCCCCTGATCTGGCGTTTGCCGGTCAGAGGGCTCCTGGCGTTGCCCCCTCGATTCCGCGGCGCTTCGAGAGAGGGAGACGGCAACTCGCACTGTCCCGGCGGCACGGCCTGCCACCGCGTAGCCTGTGCCCATGGCATTGATCGGGATCCGCGCGCGTCTGACGCACTGCTGTGGCTGTGACGCACGTATGACGCACGAGGCTCTCCAGGGGGTCTGAATTTCGCCCTCAGAACTGCCTTTGACCTGCATGTTTCCTGGAAGAGGGCAGACTGCACACCTTCCCGATGACTCATCATGTGGAGTGCCTGGCTATTTTGGATCCTGCCGCAAAGGGCATTTGACCTGCGGTTTATTGTGCTGCTCAGGTCTGGCCGGGCGGGCTCGACCTGTTCCCCGAGGTGCGTGGTGTGGAGTCTTGCCGTATGCGCAGCGGAAGGTGAAGCGCGGGGGCTGCCGTCGTCGGTAGGGCGACTTCCCAGGTGATGTCTCCCGTTCCGCCCACTTGATCTGCCCCACGCCCGGGTCAGGCGGGTCCTGCGGGAGGGGGTGTGCGCAGCGCGATCATGGCGACGTCGTCATCGTTGTCACTGGGGCGGACCTGGTCCAGCAGCGAGTCGCAGAAGGAGTCGAGGGGGCGGTGGGCGAGGGAGGCCGCGTTTCGGCGCAGGCGGTCAAGCCCGTGATCGATGGAGCGGTGCGGGGATTCGACCAGTCCGTCGGTGTAGAGCAGGAGCGTGGCCTGGGGTGGCAGGACGGTGACGGCGTCGGGGCGAGGTCTGGTGACTCCGGTGCCGAGGAGTATGCCGTGAGCCTCATCGAGGTAGCGGGTCTGACCGTCGTGGGTGATGAGCAGGGGCGGCGGGTGGCCGGCGTTCGTCCAGCGCAGGCGCCACAGTGTGTCGTCACCGAGTGTGAGCCTGGCGAGGATCATGGTGACCATGGGTACCTCGGCTATGTGCATCACTGCCTCGTCGAGCTGTGTGACGACGGCGCTGGGTGCGGCTTCGGGGTGGGACCAGGCGAAGGCCCGCAGCATGTTGCGGACCTGCGCCATGCCGGCTGCGGCGTCGAGATCGTGTCCGACGACGTCCCCGATGGCCAGCGCGTGGGCGTGGGCAGCCAGAGCGAAGGCGTCGTACCAGTCACCGCCGACGGATGAGGCGTCCGGGGCGGGTACGTAGCGCGCGGTCATCGCCAGTCCGGGCAGGACGGGCAGCTGGGGCAGCAGGTGGCGTTGCATGGTCTCGGCGACTTTGCGCTGGCGCTGGTACAGGCGCGCGTTGTCCAGCGCCAGGCCCGCCCGGCGGGTGAGGTCCTCCAGCAGCGGCAGGTCCGCAGGGGTGAAGGCGTCATGACGCTGGGCGCGGCCCAGGGTCAGGGCGCCGAGTACGTCGCGCAGTCCGCGAATGGGTGCGATGACGGCGGAGTGCATACCTGTCGTGGTGAACAGGCGCTGCTGTTCGACCGCTATGCCGGAGTCGGGCGGACCATGGTAGGTGGCGGGGCCGACGAGGGAGGAGGCGGCGCCGCGCAGGGCCCGTGACAGGGGCATCGGCGACTCCGCCGGCACGGGAGGCATCGGGCCTTGCAGGTCGTCCCGCTCGACGAGAATGCCGTCCTTGTGCTTCATCACGAGAACACGTCGTACCTCGTCCCGTTCGGTGAGCAGGTCGAACACGGCCCAGTCCGCGAGCCGGGGTACGGTCAGGGCCGCCAGTCGGTGCAGCGCCTCGTCGACGTCCAGGGTGGATGTGAGCTGCGTGGTCGTCTCCGCCAGCAGAGCCAGTCGGTCCAGCTCCGTCAGCGGCGCGGAATGCCCGCCGTCGCTGGGGCGAACGTCAGGCTGCTCCGGCGCGTACAGCAGCGCCAGCGCACCTGGTCCGCCGGGACCGGGTGAGTAGGGCGTGACCAGCCAGGACAGCTGTACGAGAGTGCCGTCCCCGCGAGCGAACCACTCGGTGTCGCCGTGCTTGGTGTCCCCCGTGAGGAGCGCCTTTCGTATCCGGCAGCGCGTGCGCGGCACCGAGTGCCCGTATCTGTCCCGGTGCAGCAGGTCGTGGAAGTCCTGACCGACGAGTTCTGAGGCTTCCCTGCCCAGCAGGCTTTGGGCCGCACTGTTGACCGCGAGGATGAGGCCATCGTCATCGACCGCGATGGCGGACACCCGCAGGCTTTCCAGCGTTCCGTCGTGCAGGGCGCTGGAACGCGCCTGATCCCCGGACGGGGGATGATTTTCCCTGCCGGGAAGGGCGACGTCGTCCATGTCTCTCCTCTGTTCAAAGCCGAATCGATGCGAGTACCCCAACCGGAGCCCGGCATGCACCGAAGGCTCGTCTTCTCTGCTGCGACTGCTCGAGCACATCCTGGTGCCGCAGGTGGAGCCGTCCCTGAAGTCTCGAATGTCGGTCGTGAGTGATGAGGAGAGGTTGGGTTGCTGCCGGGGAGGTGGTTTGACCTGCGGCTTCGTGGGACCTCTCGCGAGGTGAAGGGCGCGTTGTCCCGGGTCCATGGGGTGTATGGAGCGACCCTGCTGACGTTCATTTGACACTGCCCGACGGAGCGTCAGGTGGGTAGGCTGCTCGAGCGGGTGCGTGGGATGGGTCGTGTATCAGAGAGTCATCAACGGTACGAGGCGCCGAGGCCGCGGTGAGCCCCCGGCATACGTCTCCGCGGAGCTTCCGCACGCTTTCTCGCGTCGGGCAGCCGACCTTCTCCTCGCCGGGACGGCCCGCACCCGCCGCAGGGCATGGGCGCGATCCACCAGCCGCCTCCATGGCGGCGGCCCGTCGGCGTCAGCTGGCGAGAGGGAGGCCGGTAGGTCCTGGTCGGCGGCCCAGGAGGGCAGGGACTGTGTCGCCGTAGGCGCGATGCCATCCAGTTGCCGTGCGGGGGACGCCACTGAAGGACCGAGCTTTCCGAGACCGCGTCAACTCGAAGCGTGCCCTCTGTGGAGTGTGTCGGTCGTGCGGTCGCCGACGCGGGGGGAGGGAAGGGGGACCCGCACCGTCTCGCGTCGTAGCGCGTGCGCGATGGCGCGCGCTTCGATGCCGGCCTGACGAAGGACACCCGTGAGGGGATTGGTGTATCCGGTGAAGTACAGGCGCGAGGCTTCGGGATGGGTCTGTGCCCCCACGATGAGGGGTTGCCCGTCCTCGTTGAGTACACCCAGGGACCCGACCAGGTCGTGCAGGGCGGGCTGGTACCCGGTGGCGGCGATGACCGTGTCGGGCCGCAGCCGTGTGCCGTCGGCCAGCACCACGTCGGGGCCGTCGAACGCCTGGACCGCTGCGACCGGCTCGACCTGCCCGGACCGGACGGCGTCCACGAAACCGTGGTCGAGCACGGGGTTGATTCCTTCGCGGGCATTGCGGGTGTACAGGCCCGTGCAGGGCCGGGGCAGTCCCCGTGAGGTCAGGTCGGGCACCGCGAGGCGTTGTGTCAGCAGGGAGGTGCGGTCGCGCCACGCGAGCGGGAGAACCTCCGTCAGCCGGCCGACCGCGTGCCATCGGGCGCTGGCTCGAGGCAGGATGTTGGGTGGGGTACGGACCGCGATCCGTACTCGTTCGGCTCCCGCCCCGGCGAGGGCGCCGGCGATCTCGGTGCCGCTGTTGCCGGCGCCGACCACCAGGACATGCTGCCCGCGGTAGGGGGCCGGAGAGCGGTAGTGGGCCGAGTGGAGCAGCGTGCCGGTGAAGGTCGAACGTCCGGGCCAGTCGGGGATGTTCGGGGTGTGACAGCGCCCGGTGGCCACTACGACCGCGCCGGTAGGCACCGGGCCGTGGGAGGTGTGGACCAGCCACTGTGCTTTCGAACCTCGCTCGGCCCGCTCGATGCGCTGCACTGGGGTGCCCACCCGGACGTCGAGCCGATGATGGACGACGTAGCGTTCCAGGTAGCGCACGTAGTCGTCCCGGCTCACCCAGGGGCCCGCTTGGCGCGGCACCGACAGGCCGGGAAGTTTCGAGGTACCGAGGGTGGTGTGCAGGCGCAAATGATCGTAACGCTGCGCCCAGCTCGCTCCCACTCGCTCCGAGCGTTCCAGGATCACGGCCGGCACACCGGAGCGGCGCAGTAGCGCGGCGGTCGCCAGGCCGTGGGGGCCCGCACCGATCACGACCGAGGGAGCGCTGAGGTCTTGCTGTGGTGTCAGGGGCATCGCCTCGTACAACGGCGGGCAGCGGCTGGGGGTCACGCTCGACGGGGAGGCGCCAAACCTGTCAAGTAGTGGTGTCGGTTGCTCAACGGAACAGTGGGGGGCTGCCGTTACAGCAGCGGTACGGACTCGTTGGACACCGGGCAGCAGCGTGGCGGATCGGTCCGCCGAGGGCCGGACCGTCGGGACCGTCCGGACCGGGCGCGGCTGAGCGGTCATGAGCCGGGCAGAGCAGGGGACATGAGCCTGCGCGGCCCCCGCCTCTGGGACGGGCCCCGGTCGGATCGCTCCACCCGTCCGATCATTCGAGGGGTTCATGTGCAGGCAGTGACGACGCGCCACCGGTCACATCGGCCGCGGCTGCGGATCAGCGGAGTCTGCAAGGCGTACGGCGGCAGGCAGGTCCTGCGCGATGTGGATCTTGATGTGTCTGCCGGGGCGCTGGTGGGGGTCGTCGGCGAGAACGGCGCGGGCAAGAGCACTCTGCTGCAGATCGCCGTGGGACACCTCGCACCCGACCGCGGAACGGTGACACGGACCGGCGCATTGGGGTACTGCCCACAACGGGCGGTGCTGAACGACGCGTTCACCGTCGGACAGCATCTGCGGTTGTTCCAGACGGCCTACCGGCTGCCCACACTGGAGCGCGCCGGCGAGCTGATGGAGCTGCTGGCACTGGACGACTGCCGGCGACAGCAGGTCGGCGAACTCAGTGGGGGAGCGCGACAGAAGCTGAACCTGCTGATCGCTCTCATGCACGATCCGCAGCTGCTGGTCCTGGACGAGCCCTACCAGGGCTTCGACTGGGACACACATCAGCGGTTCTGGGCCCTGGCCGCCGACCTGCGCGATCGGGGCCGCTCGGTCATCGTGGTCTCTCACCTGCTGCACGACCTGCACCACTTCGATGCGATCGCTCACCTGCGCCAGGGGCGCCTGCACTTCGAGGAGACCGACCGATGAGGCTCTCCCGGACGGCATTCACCGAGCTGCTGCGCTGCACTCTGCTGGGCCACCTGCGCAACCGGCTGGCCCTGGTTCTGGCGATCGCGTTCATCCCCGTCTGGATCGCCGTGGCACGCCTGTGCACCTCCGACCAAGTGGTGCGCATCCGGCTGGACGCCCTCAGCGCCTCCGTCTTCGCCCCGGCCGGCCAGGCGGGGCAGGTGGCCAGCGCGCTGGGTGCCATCACCATGGTCGCCGGCTTCATCACCTTCACCGAGACCTTCCAGTCACGGGAAGTCGACCGCCGCCTGCTGCTGGCCGGGTACCCCCGGCTGCCGATACTGCTGGCCAAACTCGTTGCCGTCGCCCTCACCGCCGCCGCGCTGGCCCTCTATACCACGATCCTGCTGGGGATCTCACTGCCCGTACGCCACGCAGCACCCCTGGCGCTGGCCCTCGCAGGCGCCGGCCTCGCATACGGCGGCATCGGCCTTCTGCTCGGCTCCATGGTCCGCGGCGAGCTGGAGGGCTTCTTCCTCATCATCATGCTCAGCCTGGTCGACACCGGCCTGCAGAATCCCGTCTTCAACACACTCATGGATGTCGCGGGCGTGTCCGCGCTCCCCCTGTACGGCGTGAACCAGCTGGCGCTGAGCGCAGCCCTGACCCCACACATCCCCTGGTCCCACGGACTGCTCTCCCTCGCCTGGTCCGCAGCGACCGGCGCCCTGGCGCTGCTCGTCCTCCACACCCACCGCACGTCGCGCTCACCTCGGGGCCGCAGGTCGAGAGTCCAGACAGGGTGATCACGGTGAGGACGGTCTTCCTACCCACCGACCGGATTGGCCTCCGTCCGTGTTCCCTCGCGGAGTACGGAACAGCGCGCTCACGCCGGGTCTGCTCCTCCCGGCGGGTGGCAGCGGCGACCCTGGCGTCCACTTTCCTGCGGCCGCGCGGGTGTGTCGTGAGAGTCAGTTGTCGCGGTGTACGAACGCCCTTGCCGGTTCAGTGGAGCTTCCCCGGCGGCCGGATACCAACTCACTCTGGTTGCCCGACGCGCGGAGGCTCTGAAGGAGGTTGCCGCCCGGCTCGACCATGGTGGTGACAGCCCGCGCATCATGACGGCTGACCTGGCCACTGAGGAGGGCGTCACCCGCCTCGTCGATGGCTTGGCGGCCTCTGTCCCCGATCTTCTGATCAACAACGCTGGTTACGGACTGGCCGACCCCTTCCCTTTCAGTGACGCCGTACTGCTGACCACACGCTTCAGCCTCGACCGCAGCCTGCCTCGGGGAGGAGCGATGGCGACTCCCTTTGTGACACCGCCTGACCCGATGGCCCGCAGGTGACGTCTCACAGGCCGACAGCAAGGGCGCCCCGGACCAGCTGATGGGGCGCTGCCGAAGAAGGAGACCGGTCGTACGTCCGTCCAGGCTTGTCACCCGATCCGGTAACCCAGGTCTGCGAAGTGAACGCGGAAGTCAAGCTGTAGTCGACGCCTGCCGCAGCCGGCGACTGGCGGTGCGTGACCGACTGTACGAGGGAGCGCCAGCGTGACCGACATTCCGCACAAGGGAACGCGTGCCGACGAACAGGTGGTTCTGCTCGCCGCAGGGCTGCTCGACCTGGCGGTGAGTACCGTCGGAACGGCCGTCGGGGCGGCCCGGCTGTTCCTGCGCCGTTCCGACGGTGCTGAGATCGCGAAGGATGTGCACCATGACCTGAGGGCCCGCGGCCGTATCGTGCTGGACCGCTACGCCACTGCCCCCACCGCGCACCTGGAGGTGCTGGCCCAGCATGCTGTCGCCCGGCGGGCGGCATCCGGTGCCGATGCCTGAAGGCTGGGACCCGGGCGCCTTCAAGGAGCGCATCGACAACGTCGTGCGAGTCTTCCTGGCCGAGGAAGCCGAGCATCTCGTCCGGATCGATCCCGCTCTCACGCCGATGGCCGAGCAACTGAAGGCGGCGGCGGGGCACGGCAAGCGGTTGCGGGCGGCCTTCTGCTACTGGGGGTGGCGTGCGGCCGGCCAGCCCGACAACGAGGCGCTCGTCCGTGCGGCTGCCTCGATGGAACTCGTCCACGCGGCAGCGATTGTCCACGATGACCTCATCGACGACAGCCCGCTGCGTCACAACCTGCCCACCGCGCACATCGCCCTGCGCTCCGCGGTGACCGGACGTCCGAGACCGCACGCGGCGGCCCGCTCCCTTGCCATGCTTGTCGGCGACCACTTGATGGCGCTGGCGGGCCAGTTGTTCGCCACCAGCGGCCTGCCCGTCGCCTACCTCGCCCGGGCTCGGCCGATGTGGGCGCAACTCGCCCGGGAGTTGATAGCCGGCGAAGCCCTGGAGATCCTCAGCACCGGCAGCGAACCGTACACAGAGATGTCCCTGAAGGTCGTCCGATACAAGACCGCCAAGTACACCGTCGAGCAGCCCCTGCTCATCGGTGGCCTGCTCGCGGGTGCCGCTCCCGAGCTACGGGGCGGGCTCTCCGCCTACGGGCTGCCGCTGGGGGAGGCGTTCCAACTGCGTGACGACCTGCTCGGACTGTTCGGCGAGCCAGAGCACACCGGCAAGGCCAGCATGGACGACATCCGCGGTCATCGGCCCACCACACTGCTGGCCGAAGCCTGGCAGGCCGCTCTTCCCGGACAGCGCGACCAGTTGACAGAGGTGTTGGGATGCCGCGATCTCGGCGAGGAGCGTCTGCACCAGGTACGTGATCTGATGCTTGCGCTCAAGGCCCCGGAGGCCGTGGAGGGCCTCATCGCCTCACGAGTGGAGCAGGCCGTCGAACACTTGAGCGGACTGTCCATGCCTGCGCAGGCACGACGGGCCCTGACTGATCTCGCCCACTCCGCCACCGATCGTCACCACTGACCGACTGTGCGAACGGGCCGCACGATGCACGGCTCGCCGAGAAGGACGGCTGACATGACCTACACCGAAGTCTCGATGGACGCCCTGCGCCAGTCCGGTGACGAATTCGCCGACGCCGTCGTGGCCTCCCTGTTCCAAGGCGGAGAGGTGGGCAAGTTCAACACCCTGATGCGCTACGTCTCCACCGCCGGCGCGCCCCTGCCCGACGGGCTTCCCGACGTCGCGCGCGAGTACCTCCACGCGACCAGCGTCCCGCCTGCCTGGGTGGACTGGGGGGAAATGGAGAAGGCACGGCTGTTCTTCATCGACAACAACGTCCACATCTCCACCGCACTGTCCTTCGCCTCCATGCCCGCCTGCTACGTCGTCCCCCACGTCGCCAAGCTGCTCTCCGCGACCCACGGCCTGAACTACCCGTCCAAACGGATGGCGGAGACCGGCCAGTTCACCGTCTACCTGATGCAGCCCGACGCCTTCGAGGCCGGCAGCCGCTTCATTCCCGCCGCGCAGAAGGTGCGCCTGCTGCACGCGTCGATCCGCCACCATCTCAAGCGGGAGGGTCGGTGGGACGCCGAGACGCTCGGGACGCCGATCTGCCAGGAGGACATGATCGGCGGCCAGATGATCTTCTCCCTGCTCGTTCTGGACAGCCTGCACCGCCTGAACATCCACATGTCCACCGAGGGTGCCGAAGCCTACTTCTACGCCTGGCGTGTGGTCGGAGCGATGCTGGGCGTCGACCAGGACGCCGTACCGGAAACCCTGGAGGACGCCCGACAGTTCCTCGACCTGTACATGATCCGCCACATGGGCCCGTCCGAGGAAGGTGCCCACCTGACCAGGCAACTGATCGACCTCTATGAGGAAGTCGTCCCGGGCACCTTCTTCGATCCCCTCGTCTCAGCCCTCATCCGCTACCTGATCGGCGACACCAGCGCCGACTGGCTCCGTGTGCCCCGCACCGCCTGGGACAACGTCGCGAAGGTCGTCCCGACCCTGCTCGGGGTGCTGGAGGGCATCGAGGACCGATCCCCGTTCGGCGCCTGGGCCCTGGACCGCCTTGGCCACCTCACCACCATCTTGGAGCTGTCATCCCTCACCCGCGGTCGCGTCATGCACTACGCCATCCCCGAGCAGCTGAAAAAGGACTTCGGCGTCAGCGGCGCCGTGCCGCGCACCCACCGCTGGACTCCGCCCGCTCCGACCGTGGCTTGAGGGCGTCCTGACGGCCCGCTACGCCCTGGACGCCGGATTCCACGTCGTCGAAGGCATCCCCTACGCCGACCGCTACGGCGATATGCTCGCCCAACTGCGCGTCGACCACCGCGGCCCGACCCACGGCTACCACCTGGACGTCCCGTTCGGCGAGACCGTCGCCCGGCACGCCACCAAGCCGTTCGCCGACGACGTCAGCGAAGCGCAGCCGCGGGACTGGTGCCGGGCGGGCGATGTGCTGGCCGACGGAGTCGAGACCGTCATCGGCTCCGACAGCACTCTCGCCGCGACCGTCGATCGCATCATGCGCGACACCGGCCTCGATGGCCTGCCGGCCGTGGACCGCTGACTCCGACCGGCGAGTCCTCGTCCGGTTGCGCTAGGCGTGGTGGTGGATGGTGAGGGAGCCCCTGGAAAGCAGAAATGGCGCCATGCAACTGGAGTACTAGACTCTCGCCGACCTGAGGGAGGGGCGGGACGGGTATGGAAGAGCTAACGGGGATGACCGCGTTGCGGATGCTGCTGCTTCCGCCTCCCGGCGCGGGCGAGGACATCGACTGGGAGGCGGCCGAGGCGCGGTGGGGGACCGGGTTCCCCCGGGACTACATGGACTTCATGGCCGTGTACGGCGTCGGCGGGATCGGCTCGCAGGAGGAGATCGGAGAGCTCGGAATCCTCGGGCCGTTTCCCACCGGGGCCTACGAGCACTCCCCTGACGACTTCGAGGACGAGACGGGGAACGCCCGTCTGACCTGGGAGGAGGAGGGCGTCGACCAGGAGGGTCTCGATCTGGACCCTGAGCACATCCTCGCCTGGGGTTACACCTCGCACGCCGACATGCTGTGCTGGCTGACCAGTGACCCGGACCCCGACAAGTGGCCCGTCCTCCTCTTCGCCCGTCATGGCTCGCAGACCTGCGAGGTCGTCCCCTGCGGCATGGTCGAGTTCCTGCGCAGACTGCTCGCCCAGGAACTCCCCTCGTACGGCATGGAGTTCACGCCCGAGCCACGCTTCGAGCACTGGCGGAAGGGACGATGAGCCGCTAGGCGAACCCCAACTGAAGTACTGGGCGCTGCGCGGCCGACGCCCCGAGATCGTCGCGGTCTTCTTCTTTGGCAACTCGTACGTCGGCTGGTCCTTCGCCGCGAGAGGCTGTCGTCTGTCGACGGACTCGTTGGGGGCCACCAAGTCGAACGCCTTGCTGCTCGCCGTCTCCGTCTCCGGTGCTTCGGGCTCGTCGTCACCCAGGTCGACCGGGGGCGGCAGCAGTTCGCTGGAGTCGCGGATCTCCCGTACCGGCTTTGACGTGCCGGGCTGCTCAGGGCTCTCGGCGGCGGACGTGCTGATGCAGAGCAGGTGTTTGTCGGCCTAACCCTGCGACAGCGCCGCGGAGTACGGAGGCATCTGCGCCGATAAGGGGCTGGTAGCTGGCGTCATGTCGTGGGAATGGCAGTGGCCAGGAGGTGAACCTCCAGCACGATCGCGGTGCCGGCGACGGTCCGGTCCTCGTGCATGCTGATCCGTTGGCCGGTTTCGATGTGTTTCCCGTGCGAAGGGGTGAGGGGGCCGAGGCGGACGGTGGCCTGGCCGCCGGGCTCCCGATATGGCATGTCCTCGATGGTAGAGGCCGGCCTGGCTGAGCCGCTGTGCTCGTCGCCCGCATCGAGGGTGGGTGACTGCCCCGAACTTGTCAGTTGCTTGGTGCAACGTGCTAAGTTCGCAGCATGTTGGGCCGAACATACGACAGTCAACTGTGCTCCATCGCCCGGACTCTGGAGGTTGTGGGCGAGCGTTGGACCTTGCTGATCATTCGCGACGCCCTGCTGGGCCTGCGCCGGTTCGAGGAGTTTCAGGACAGCCTCGGTGTCGCCCGCAATGTACTCACCAACCGGCTCTCCAAGCTGGTCGACGACGGGCTGCTGGATCGGGTCTGTTACCAGGAGCGGCCCGCGCGCTATGAGTACCGGCCGACGAGCAAGGCCAAGGACTTGCTCACCGCGTTGCTCGCTTTGATGCACTGGGGCGATGAGCACGCGGCGGATCCGGCTGGGCCTCCGCGGATCACGAGCCATGCGGGATGCGGAGGCAACGTTCGGGAGCGGCTCGTGTGCACTCAATGCGGGCAAGCGGTGGGCCCGGATGCCGTTCGCATGCTTCCCGGCCCCGCACTCACCGACTTGCCGGTCTGACGTCGAAGAGGTTCCTCGCCGGATTCGTGGCTGCCGGCTGGGCGCGTACCGCGTCACGGTCAGTGGCTGCCCGCGTGACGTCTGTTCAAAGGCCCCCGTCTTCGCTCTGCTGAGTACGCGTCATCACCTGGTTCGGCCATCGTCTGTACCGATGTGAGGGCGGCTGGCGGCACGGCCGACGCGCTCTGCTCGGGCATGGTCCGCGGTCGGAGTTCAGGCTCTGCGGCAGAAGCGGTGGTGGACGGCCGACCGGATGGCGGACTCGCGGCATCTGCCACCCCTGCCCGCCGGGTGTGAACTACCGGCCCACGCTCTCCTACCGCTGCCGTCGAACTCCCCTGCCGTGACGGTCGGTTGTGCTCGCGGCCAGCGGGGGCCTCAACGGGATGTTCAGGCTCGGGTGCGAGTTGCTTCACGAAACGTACGAGGCTAGGGTGCGAGTTGCTTCATGAAACTTATCGCACACCCCGCCCCGTGAGGTGACGCTCGATGGCCAAGAACAAGCTCGAAGACCATCCCACCGTCGTCCAAGCCCGCCGGCGTGACCGCACCGCCGCCCGCCCCGCCGAGCCGCTGGACGCGTCGTGGCTGCGCCAGTTGTGTCTCGACGCGGGTGCGGACGACGTCGGCTTCGTCGAGATCGACCGGCCGGACCTCGCCGACCAGCGAGAGGACCTGAGCGCCGCGCTCCCGGGTGTCCGAACGTTGATCAGCATCGTGTCCCGAATGAACCGGGAGAACATCCGCACTCCCGCGCGCTCGGTCGCCAACCTGGAGTTTCATCACACGGGCGACCACTCCAACGAGGTCGGCCGTCAAGTGGTGGGCAGGCTGGAGGCGATGGGCGTGCGTGCCATCAACCCCGCCATGGGTTTTCCGATGGAGATGGACAAGTTCCCGAGGAAGACGTGGGTGGTCGGGCACAAGCCGGTCGCCGTGGCGGCCGGGCTCGGCAAGATGGGTATCCACCGCAACGTCATCCACCCGAAATTCGGCAACTTCATCCTGCTGGGCACCATCCTCATCGACGCCGAGGTCACCGAATACAGTCGGCCCATCGAGTACAACCCCTGCCTGGAATGCAAGTTGTGCGTGACAGCCTGCCCGACCGGGGCGATCGCCTCCGACGGTCACTTCAACTTCTCCGCCTGCTACACGCACAACTACCGTGAGTTCATGGGTGGTTTCGGCGACTGGGCCGAACAGGTCGCCGAAAGCCGTGACGCTGACGACTACCGCTCGCGAGTGAGTGACAGCGAGAGCGCGTCCATGTGGCAGAGCCTGTCCTTCGGCGCCAACTACAAAGCCGCCTACTGCATGTCGGTCTGCCCGGCCGGCGAGGACGTCATCGGTCCCTGGTTGGACAATCGCAAGTCACACCTGACCACCGTTGTGCGCCCGCTGGTGGACAAGGAAGAGACCGTCTACGTCGTCCCGGGGTCCGACGCCGAGCAACACGTGGCCAAGAAGTTCCCGAACAAGCGGACGAAGCACGTGGCGATGAGCTTGCGCGCGAACAGCATCGACGGTCTCGTGGAAGGCCTGCCGCTGATCTTTCAGCGCGAACAGGCCAAGGACATGTCCGCCACCTACCACTTCACCTTCACCGGCGACGAGTCCCGGCAGATCACCGTGACCATCCGCGACCGCAAACTCGAGGTCACCGACGGACATCACGGTGAGCCCGATCTCAGGGTCACCGCCGACACGCGTACCTGGCTGCGTTTCCTCACCAAGCCGACGCTGCTGGCGTGGGCCCTGGTGCGTCGCCAGATCAAGTTGCAGGGCTCCCCCCGACTGCTGCGCGACTTCGGCCGTTGCTTCCCGTCCTGATCGGTCAGGGAAGTTCACGGACCCCCGAAAGTCATCCCCGTAAGTCATCCCCGTAAAAATGGAAGGGCCGATCATGAGCACTCTCGGCACCGAAGTCGAGCTCGACCTCGTGTTGGAACGTAAGGAAACGGTGGCCGAAGGTGTTGCGCTGCTGACGTTGCGCGATCCGGAAGGCCGTCCGCTGCCGGAATGGGAGCCGGGAGCCCACATCGATCTGATACCGCGAGCCGACTTGGTCAGGCAGTACTCACTGTGCGGAGACCCGGCGGACCGATCCCGTCTGCAGGTCGCGGTGCTGCGTGAACCGGAGAGTCGGGGCGGGTCGAGCTACGTGCACGATGTGCTCACGGAAGGGGAGTCGGTGCGCATTCGCGGGCCACGCAACCACTTTCCTCTCGTGAAGGCCAAGAAATACCTGTTCATCGCCGGAGGAATCGGGATCACCCCCATCCTGCCCATGATCGCGGCCGTCAACGCGACCCGCGCCGACTGGCGTCTCGTCTACGGAGGCCGCACCCGAGCTTCGATGGCGTTCGGTGAGACCTTGCAGCGGACCTACGGAGACCGGGTGAGCCTGCGGCCGCAGGACGAGTACGGGCTGCTGGACCTGCCTTCGCTGCTCGGTAAGCCGCAACGGAAGACAGTCGTCTACAGCTGCGGTCCGGAACCGCTGCTCGCGGCGGTCGAGGCCGGCTGTGAGAAGTGGCCGAGCGGATCTCTGCACCTGGAGCGCTTCGCCCCGAAGAACGACGTCGCCGACGGGCCGCTCACGACCTTCGAGGTCGAACTCGCGCAGACCGGCAAGACACTGACGGTCTCTGAGGACATGTCCATTCTTGAGGCCGTCGAGAATGCCGGTGTGCCGGTGATGACATCGTGCGAGGAGGGAATCTGCGGAACCTGCGAGACGAAGGTGTTGTCCGGAGAGATCGACCACCGTGACTCGGTCCTGGGCGCCCAGGAGCGCGCCGCCGGCGACACCATGATGATCTGCGTCTCCCGAGCCAAGGGCAACCGCCTGGTCCTCGACCTCTGATCGGTGGTGGGGTCCGGCCAGCAGGCATATTGGCCGAACAAAAACACGGTGTGGATGAGGGTTGGCAATGAGTGCGAATGCGCAGAAGAAGAAGTTCTACGCCCTGAATATGTTCGACGTGCTTGACCTGGAGAAGTACCTTGCGTATTTCAGCCGTTTGCCGGAAGTGGCTCCGCAATACGGTGGTCGAATGGTGGCGTTCGGCCGTTTCCGCGACGACGTGACCGGTGACCTCGCGCCACGGCAGGTTCTGTTTCTCGTTGAGTGGGAGTCCGAAGAAGCGTTCAACAGCTTCCGGGACGATCCAGGCCTGGCCGACCTGCATCCGCTGCGCGAGAGCGGGACGGCGTCCTATGTATGGCAGACGTTCGAGGGTCCCGATATGAGTGACCCCGCCCGCGTTTCGCTCGACGATGTACTGGCCGTGCTCAAGCCTTGAAACGCGCATCGCCGCATCGCCGCATCGCTACGGAGCCGGAGGGCGTGGGGCGTCCGCTCGGCGAGTTCCGCGCGGCGTGCCCCTTCGTATCGCCTCGAAGCCGGGCGATCCCACCGCGTGGATCAGCGCCTGCTCGACCCGGCGTACCAGGCCGCGGGGGCCGAGGTCGCGTACGTTCACGACGAGATAGCCGATGAGCTGTCCAGGACCGTGATACGTGGCATGGCCGCCTCTAGGGCCACTGCCTCCGCGGCACAACGTGCCCTCCTCCCGGCGGACGGATCGTCGGCTCGCCGCGTCGGCCTTCCACCGTCCCGGCCATTCACGTCCGAAGGCCCGTGCGTCGGTGCT
Source organism: Streptomyces sp. NPDC008086 (assembly GCF_042957325.1). NCBI lineage: Bacteria > Bacillati > Actinomycetota > Actinomycetes > Kitasatosporales > Streptomycetaceae > Streptomyces > Streptomyces sp. NPDC008086. The sequence continues at coordinate 1,376,734 of NZ_JBIBIA010000001.1, read as the reverse complement.
CCCGCGAGACGTCGACGGCCGTGGGGCGCTCCGGACCAGCCGCTCCAGCCCGAGGGCGGCTTCAAGACTCGTCAGAAACTCGCGCACGTGTCCCGCTCGATGCCGTCGGTCACCTCGCTGGAGACGCCGTTCTCGTGTCAGGCCACCGGGTTCAGCATGTCGGCCAGGACGTCGGGCCGTTCCAGGGCGATGAAGTGGCCGGCGTTCCGGACCTGTGTGAAGTCGGCGGCGGGCAGCAGCTTCTTGTTGGCGTCCCGGTCGGAGGGGTGGGACCAGTCCTTCTCGCCGTGACGAGGTGGACGGGGGCCTTGACCTCGGGGTAGCGCGAGCGGGCCGCGATGAGGCTGGGCAGGGCCTGGTACACGGCCCGGGCGACGGTCGGGTAGCCGGGGCGCCGGCCCACCCGCAGGAGCTCGTCCACGTAGTCCGCGCGCAGTGCGCTCTTGTCGCCGAGGCCGCCCTGGAGGATCGCGCGGAGGGCGGGCCTGGGCTCCACCCCGGCGATCACGGGTCCCACGCCCGGGGCGAGAACACCGCTGATCACCACGCGGGCGAGGAGGCCGGAGCGGGTGATTCCGCCGGGGAAGTCGTAGGTGTTGACCGCGAGGACGCGTCGGACCCGTTCCGGGAGATCGGCCGCGGTGGTCAGGGCGAGCACCGCCCCCATGGACTCGCCGACCAGCGTCACGTCGTGGAGGTCGAGTTCGGTGAGGAGCCGCTCGACGCCCGTGCGCATGGCCGGCTCGTCGTAGGAGGCGCCGGGCACGATCTCGGAGTGGCCCATCCCCGGCAGGTCGAGGGCGTACACGGTGTAGTGGTCGGCGATCAGCGGGATGAGGTGGCGGAAGTGCTCGGCCTGGGTGCGCACGGTGTGCAGCAGGACCAGGGGTGCGCCGCTGCCCGCCTTGAGGTAGCGCAGAGTTCCCTCGCGGCCGTCAAGTCCCGCGCGCGGGGCGATGGTGTGGCTGGTCGTCCCCGGAATGTGGATGGTGGGACTGATTCGGGGCTGCGCATCTCGCCGACTACCCGCGTGTGCAGGGGCTACTTCGCCAACTGGGCGTACAGTCCCGCCAGATCACCCGCCAGGCCCGCCTTGACCTGCCGCGAGATGTCGTCGGCGAGCACCTCGTACGCGCCCGTCTCGACCCCGTCGAGGGCGAGGGCGGCCACGTCCCGGGGGTCGGACTTGGCCGCGTCGACGCCGGCTGCCAGGTCCGTGTCGACGTATCCGACGTGCAGTCCGGTCACGGCGATGCCGCGCGGCTGGAGGTCCAGGCGCAGGGAGTTGGTCTGCGACCACAGGGCTGCCTTGGAGGCGCTGTAGGAGCCACCGAGCGCGATCCATGAGAGCACCGAGTGCACGTTGAGGATGTGGCCGCCGCCGTTGCGTTCGATGACCGGAACGAAGGCTCGGGTGAGAAGGAGCGGGCCGTAGAAGTTGGTCTCGAACTCGCGGCGGACGTCCTCGATCGGGGAGTCGAGGAAGGATGCGCCGACGGAGGCCCCGGCGTTGTTGATCAGCACGGTCACGTCCCCCGCCTGCGCGGCGGCGGCCGCCACGGAGGCCGGGTCGGTGACCTCCAGCGCCACCGGGACGGCGTCGGGGTGCGTCACGGTGCGCGGGTCGCGGGCCGTGGCGTAGACCTTGCCGGCACCGCGCGCGTACAGCTCCTCCACCAGCGCCTTGCCGATGCCGCGGCTGCCGCCGGTGACGAAGACGTTCGCGTCCTTCAATGCAGTCATGACTCTCTCCACAGAATGAGAAACCGGTCGGTTTTCGCTAACTGTAAACCGATCGGTTTCCAGGCGCAAGCCTGATGGAGTTTCCGGCTTCAACGGGGGGCGTGGAGGCTGTCGTTCGGGGTGCCGTGTCTGTCAGGGCGGGCAAAGTCGACACCGCCGCGGGGCTCCTCTTCGGGGGTGGAGTGAGCCGCGGGGCCCGTATCGGCTACGGGGCGGACGCTGACTCGTCAGGGCGAGGACGGTCGGCGGCGCGGTGAGTGCGAGAGCGCTTCCGGGTGGCGGGCGCAGTCGGGTCGGCGCGGACGTGCGGGGAACGGCGTGGCGGACTCTCGTCGGCCGGGCGGGGTGGGGCCCTACGGCCTCGCGGGGTCCTGCGGCCTCGCCGACACGTCGCGCCTCCTCCCTGGCCGCGCGTCGAGGCGGTGCCGTCGGCTGCGTGGACCTCGGCCTTGACGGGCCGTCACGGGCCGGGAGTGAGTCGTTCACTTGCGTCGTGGAAACCGATCTGTTTTTCTGAGTGGAAACAGATCGGTTTCCCGACGATGTGAAGCCCTTGACCAGCGACTAAGGGAAAAATGACTACTACCCTCGATCGTGGGGCGCCCGCCCCCGAGACAACAGACACGGGCCGTCGCGGCTCACATGCCGTGCGCTGGTTGGTGCTCGTCGTGCTGGGCGTGGCACAGCTGATGGTCACGCTCGATGCGACCGTCGTGAACATCGCACTGCCCGAAGCGCAACACGACCTCGGTTTCAGTGACGGCAGCCGGCAGTGGGTCATCACGGGTTACGCCCTGGCGTTCGGCAGCCTGCTGCTGCTCGGCGGCCGACTCGGTGACCTGTTCGGCCGACGTACGACCTTCGTCACCGGGCTGGTCGGTTTCGCGGCCGCATCCGTCGTCGGCGGCGCGGCCGGCAGCTTCGAGATCCTCGTCGGTGCGCGTGTGGCCCAGGGCGTCTTTGCCGCACTGCTCGCCCCCGCGGCACTCTCACTGCTCAGCGTGACCTTCACCGAACCGGCCGAGAGGGCGAAGGCCTTCGGTATCTTCAGCGCGTTGTCAGGTGCGGGCGCCGCGGTCGGACTCCTGCTCGGCGGCATGCTCACCGAATGGGCGTCATGGCGCTGGGTGATGTACGTGAACGTCATCTTCGCGGCCGTCGCGCTGGTCGGTGCGTTGCTGTGGCTGGCCAAGCCTGCGGTGACCGAACGACCCAGAATCGACATCCCCGGCACGCTCGTGGTGAGCGCCGCGCTGTTCGGCATCGTCTACGGGTTCGCGCACGTCGAATCCACCAGCTGGACCGACCCGGTCGCCCTCGGCTCCATGATCAGCGGCGTGGTGCTGCTCGCGGTATTCGCCTGGCTGGAACTCAGGGTCGCGCATCCGCTGCTGCCGCTGCGAGTCGTGCTGGACCGGGCCCGAGGTGGTTCGTTCCTGGCGGTGTTCGTCCTTGGTATGGGGATGTTCTCGATCTTCCTGTTCCTGACCTACTACCTGGAGGCCAGCATCGGCTACTCGCCGATCGAGGCCGGCCTGTCCTTCCTGCCGATGGTCGGCGGCATCGTTGCCTCCTCCACCACGGTGCCTTCGCTGCTGCTGCCCAGGGTCGGCCCGAAGGTCGTGGTCAGCGTCAGCTTCCTGGTCGCCGCATCCGGCATGGCCCTGCTGACTCAGCTCGCGCTGGACAGTACCTACGTCGCCCACATCATGCCCGGCATGATCCTGCTGGGTCTCGGCATCGGCGGCGTGATGACCACCGCGTTCCAGGGCGCGACCGCGGGGGTGCACCACGAGGACGCGGGCGTCGCCTCGGCGCTGATCAACACCAGCCAGCAGGTAGGTGGTTCGATCAGTACAGCACTGCTGACCACGGTTGCCTCATCGGCCACGACCGACTACCTGACCTCGCACAAGCCCGGCGCACTGGCCGCGGCGCAGGCTGGGGTCGAGGGCTACACGGCCACCCTGCAGTGGGGCGCCGGGATCTTCGTGGTCGGTGCCGTGCTCGCGGCGTTCCTGATTCCGAATCGGGCTCTGGCGCCGTCGGAGGGCGAACTCGTGGTCGCCCACTGAGCCCGAATCCACCGTGGTGAGAAATGCCCTGCGCTGATCGGTGCTCTCAATGACCGATCAGCGCAGGAAGGCAGGGGCGTCTCCGCGCGGAGTCGCCGACTCCACCTGGGTGTTCCTCTTCAGTGAACCGGTCACCACCGGTTGAGGGCGCCCGTGAGGTGGGCTGAATTCGCCAGGCCGATGGGCCCGCCGACCTTGGGGGCCGCCACGGAGTGACGTCACGGCAGTGGCGGGCGTGCGATGCGGGCGCGCCGCACACGGCAAGGAGTGGGGAGCGCCCGCCGAGCCTGGAGGCCTCGACGGCGGTGCCGACGGCCGGCCGTACCCCTCGATCCTCGGGTGCGACGCCCGATGCGGCACGGCCCGGGCCTGGTGCTGGACGATGATGGCTGCCGGCCTCATCGCGGCCGCGCTCTTCGGCTTCGGGATGACGCGCCGGTGCGACCCCGGCCTTGGCCGCAGCGCCGACGAGCACATCCCGGCACGTCTCATAAACCGATCGGTTTGCAATGGGCTGGGATCGAGTTAACCTCGCGATATGACCACCGAAGCGAAGTCAAACTCCCGAGAGCGGCTGCTGGAGGCGGCGGCCACGCTCACCTACCGAGACGGTGTCAACATCGGCGTCGACGCACTGTGCAAGGCGGCGGGAGTGTCGAAGCGCTCCATGTACCAGCTGTTCGAGAGCAAGGACGAACTCCTGGCGGCGAGCCTGAAGGAGCGAGCCTCCGCCTACGTGGCTACTCTCCTGCCCGCGGCGGACGACGGTCGCTCGCCCCGTGAGCGGATCCTTCACGTCTTCGAGCAGGTGGAATCGCAGGCAGGGGCGCCCGAGTTCCGGGGCTGCCGCTACTTGGCCGTGCAGATCGAACTCAAGGACCAGGGTCACCCCGCGAGCCGAGTCGCCCATCAGATCAAGGCGAACCTGGCCGCCTTCTTCCGCGCCGAGGCAGAGCAGGGCGGGGCGGGTGATCCTGATCTCCTGGCCCGGCAGCTCAGTGTGGTCTTCGACGGCGCCAGTGCCCGCGCGGGAATCGGCGCCGACGGCCTGACCGGGCTCATCGCGCCCACGGTGACCACCCTGCTCGATGCGGCGGGCGTGCGCTGACGCACCGCCCACCCGGAAAGCTCCCTCACTTCCCCGCACTCGCGGGAAGTCCCATGGCCGTACGCGTGTTGCCGAGCATGCCGCACGCGAAGAAGCTCGTGGTCCGGTCGACATCGGCGCCCAGTGACAGGTGGACGGTTTCCCAGATCCTCGTCCAGCCGGCCCGGACGACCTCGCCGATCAGGTCGTCACCCCGTGCCTCGGCGGCCGCCACGGCGGCGTAGCCCTGCATCTGCATCAGCAGCGTTTCGGGGCGCGTCGAGATCAGCTGCGCGTAAGCGGTCGTCATGGCCTGGAAGGCCCGCTCGCCGCCCTCCATCCCGTCCGCGGCCCTCTCGAAAGCCAGGCGGGTTTCTTCCGCGCTCCGCAGCAGTGCGGCGACGAAGATCGTCTTCTTGTCGGGGAAGAGCCGGAAGAGGTACGGCTGTGTGACGCCGACCCGGTCGGCGATCGACGCGGTGGTGGTGCCGTGGTAGCCCGCGCGCGCGAACTCGACGATCGCCGCGCGGATGACGCCGTCGCGCCTCTCCTGCGCACTGAACCTGCCCATGAGGCCGTTCTCCCCGCTTGAACTTGCAGATGGAAACCGATCGGTTTACTATAGCGGAAACCGATCGGTTTCTAGCGAGTTCGGGAGTCCATGATGACGACAGATCGGCCGGTGGCACTCGTGACGGGTGCGTCCTCCGGAATCGGCAGGGAGACCGCGCTCGCGCTGGTCGCGGCTGGATTCAACGTGGTCGGCACAAGCCGTGACACCTCACGCGTCACCCCGCTCGACGGCGTGACGTTCCTCGGCCTCGACGTGGCCGACGACGCCTCGGTCGCCGCGGTGGTCCAGGAGGTGAACGAGCGGTTCGGGCGGATCGACGTCCTGGTCAACAACGCCGGCGTCGGCTCGATGGGTGCGGCGGAGGAGACCTCCGTCGAGCAGGCCCGCTCCGTCTTCGACACCAACGTCTTCGGGGTCATGCGCTTGGTGAACGAGGTCCTGCCGCACATGCGCGCTCAGCGACGCGGGCGCGTCATCAACGTCTCGTCCGTCCTCGGGTTCCTGCCTCAGCCCTACATGGCCGCCTACGCCGCCTCCAAGCACGCGATCGAGGGTTACACCGAATCCCTGGACCACGAGGTCCGGGACCACGGCGTCCGGGCGCTCATCGTCGAACCCGCCTACACCAGGACCGGATTCGAGGCCAACAGCGCGAAGCCCGACACTCCCCTGCACGCGTACGCGAAGCAGCGGCGGACCGTCGACCGCGTCATGGCGGAGGCCGTCAGGAGCGGCGACGCACCCGCCGTCGTCGCCCGGGCGATCGTCACGGCAGCGACCGCGTCGAAGCCGAAGCCGCGCTACACCGCCGGTCCGCTGGCCGGACGCGCACGCGTACTGCGCCGCCTCGCCCCCGCCGGGGTCTTCGACAAGCAGATCCGCAAGATGAACCAGCTGGCCGGCTGACGCACAGGCGCCGCCTGGACTTTCCGAACAGCCGCCCAGCCGCCCAGCCGCCCCGCGAGATCGAAACCTGGAACGAGATTTACGTGGACACCGCCCTGGCCTCGGTCCCGCACACCGCGGAGCACCTGAAGACCCTGACCAGGCTGATGGGCGGGGGCGGTTACCGTGGCACCACCGACCAGCTGGAGACACTCCTCGGCCGGCCGCCGAAGACCGTCCGCTGGGCCCTGGGGAACCACCCGCGCATCCAGAAGCTGGCGAGTGGTTCATGACACTGATCGCCTCCCGGTTGAGCTCGACGAGCGGTGGTCCCCCCGGGCGGGCGGATCAGCGCAGTCCGGCGAAGAGATCGTTCTCGGGTACGGCCGCGCCGGTGGCGTCCTGGACCCGTACGAAGGTCTCCATGCCCATCAACTCGCCGAACCTCTCCTTGCCCATCCTGAGGAAGAAGATGTTCTCGCCCTGACTGGCGTGCGCGACCAGCGCGTCGAACTTCTGGCCGCTGAACGCGGTGGTGTCCACCCACGTGGTGATCTCGTCGTCGGGGAGGCCGATCTCGGCCAGCGCGGCGGCCTCGGCGGGATCCGGCTCCGGCATGTCCTCACCGAACTCGCGCATGACCTCGCCGAACCGCTGCATCATCGAGCGGGGCATCGTCGTCCAGTACACCTTCGGTGTCAGCGTGGTCATCTCCAGCGCCGCCATCGTGATGCGGTGGGCCTGGATGTGGTCGGGGTGGCCGTAGAAGCCGTTCTCGTCGTAGGTGACGACCACATCGGGTCGGTAGTGCCGCATGAGCTCCGCGAGCCGGGCTGCGCCTTCCTGCACGGGGGTCTGCCAGAAGGATCCGGGGGCGTCGTTGCTCGGCCAGCCCATCATCCCGGAGTCGGCGTAATCCAACATCTCCAGATCGCTGACCTTCAGCACGCCACAGCTCGCCTCAAGTTCCTGACGGCGCATCAGGGCGACCGCCGCGGGATCGTGACCGGGATCGCCCGGCTTGACGCCCCCCGGTCCGTCACCGCAACCGCCGTCGGTACACGTCACCAGAACCGTGCGGATGCCTTCCGCCGCGTACCGCGCGAGGACCCCTCCGGTTCCCGTGGCCTCGTCGTCGGGGTGAGCGTGTACTGCCATGAGCGTCAAGGGGCGGTCAGTCATGAAACAGTCCTCCTGCAGAGATACGTCTTGCTCGCTGCAACCGTGCCGACCGGACCCGCTGTTCCCGGCGCGGCCGTTTGGCCTTCCAGGCGCCCGCGTTTCAACTCGAACGACGTACAGGCGCGACGCGCCTGTCGGCGCCACGCCGATCCGGCTTCTCCGGCACCCGTCGTGAGATTCCGGCACGCTTCCTGGACCCTGCACTCTTCTCGGCCTGTTCTCTCGCCCCTGCCGGGACGTCGCGGAAGCGGTCCTCGGTGACGGATGGCCGCGACGACGGCAAACCGCGCGCAGACCTCCCGCGGACACGGCGGACATCTGACCGACCCTCGCTGCGCCCCCTGGTGAGCGCTCTCAGCTTGGGAAGCGCCGGTGCTTGCGGACCGGACAGCTACTGACCTGAGCTTGTGTGCTCCGGTGCGGCGGGCTCGGAGGGCGTGAACGCACCGCTGTTGACCGTGGTCGACAGGCCTTACGGGCACGCTGTGGGCACGCGGAAAGGAGCGCTGACATGCCAGCCCGCCGCTGGCTACGGGGCACTCGGGAGGGAGGACCGCGAATGGGTTCCGCGTCCACCGGCCGCATCGACCGGGCGGAAGACGCGGTCGAGATGGTCGTCCAGCACCGTGGCGGCGGACTCGGGACTGCGCTGACCGACGAGGATGCTGGTGCCGAGCCCCGCGGACATCGCGAGCAGGCCGACCGCCGTCGACTGCGCGTCCACACCCGGCTGCAGCAGATCCGCGACCTGCGCCCGCCGGAGGAGGTCGGTCAGGGCGGCTTCGGCCGCGTCGGGGTCCTTGATGAAGGGCTGGGCCGCGAGCGTCCGGTCGGTCACGGCCAGAACGGCGTACGAGGTGTAGAGGTGGTGGAAGACACGGCTCTCCTCGTCGGTCGGCAGCGCCGTCATCAGCAGCGCCTCGACCATCGCGCGCGGCCCCGGCGCGTCCCCGGCGGCTCGGACGCGGGCGGCGAGCCGCTCCCCGAACTTCCCGGTCAGGTGCTCCAGGCCGAAGAGCAGCAACTTCTCCTTCGAGCCGACGGTGACTCCGGCCAGCCGGGCCGGGCGGCCTGGAGGCCGTCCCGAACCGAACCCGCTCGGGCCGGCGATGGCGCTTGTACGGCCGGATGCGCGCTGGCGAGCATGGGCGCCCTCTGCGTACGGCAACCAGCGCTCGCACGGCGGACGTAAGGGTTTCGTCATCCGTCGGGCGCCCCGGACGCCGGTGTTCGTCCGTTGAATGGGAGTGAGGACGAGCGACTCCCAGGAGGGGCGGTATGGGGCGGGTGCGGAGTGGGTGGGCGAGGCCGTGGGGCGTCGGTGTGCTGGTGGTGGCGGTCGTGGGGGTCGGCTTGGGGCTGTACTGGTTCCAGCCGTGGAAGCTGTGGCAGGACGAGACGGTTCAGGAGGCGTTGCCCGGGACCGTGGCCGCCTCGACGGCACCCGTGGGGCCGCCGTCTTCCGGGGCGCCCTCCGCACCGGCGGGCCCGGTGACGGTGGCGGGCGGCGAGCTGATCAGCCACGAGCACGCGACGTCCGGCATGGTGAAGCTGCTGCGGCTGGCCGACGGATCCCATGTCGTGAGGCTGGCGAACCTCGACACCAGCAACGGCCCTGACCTGCGCGTCTGGCTGACTGACGCGCCCGTGGAGAAGGGCCGGGCCGGCTGGCACGTCTTCGACGACGGCCGATATGTCAGCCTCGGCAAGCTCAAGGGCAACAAAGGCAGCCAGAACTACACTGTGCCCGAAGACATCGACCCGGCCCGATACCGCAGCGTCACCATCTGGTGCGACCGCTTCGACGTCTCCTTCGGCGCCGCCGAACTCACCCGGGCCTAGGTCGTGTCGACGCCACGAGAGAGTTCCTGCTGCCGGGCGGTCCCGGGCGTCGCTGCGCCGTCTCGTCGTCGGCTCAGCCGGTGATCTCGACCTTCCCGTTTGCCGTTGTCGATGCGGGGCGTGGGCCCTTTGATCGCGCGGCTCGCGTGACCTCGCCGAGCGCCGTGCACGGACGGTAGGGCTGGCGCGCACTGTCGGGCCGTGTCTTGACACCGGACTCTGCGGACGGACACCCCGACACGTCCCCTTGCCGCCTTACGCGAGTGCGGGCCGGCGAGGGTGCGGCGTCTTCCTCAGTCGGTCCCCGGGCGCGGGAGGTCGACCACTTGGAGAACAATCCGCGCACCACGTACTCCTATGGGAATCCCCGGCAGGACGCCGTCTTCGTCGACAGCGTCTCCCAGTGGGTCGAGGACCCGGAGACGAAGCGGTACGCCTGGGATCCGTACGTCAAGGGCAGCCAGGTGGGCGGCCTCCCTGACCACCCGGCCGCCGTACTGCTGAGCCTCGCCCCTATACCACGCCCGACTGAAGGAGGTGTGCGGGAACAGGCCACCGTTCGTTAAATCTCGGAGAACTCTTCTACAACCTTCCGTCGCACACGTCTGTCTGGCTATCGCAGAGTTGTGTTGGGGTGCGTGAAGAGGAGCTCAGAACGTGACCGTGCGTTCCTTTGCCCGGCGGATGCGTCCGCGTGTGGAGCAGAAGGCATCCGAGAAGGTGTGGCAGCTGCGTACCCTGCGACGCCGTCGCAGAGCCGCGGGCACCGACCCGGTGCTTCGCCCGGTGGCGGTGCGCGGCCAGCAGCTCTACGGCCGGGTCGTGACCCGGTTCAGCGCCGCCGAGGCGGCCGCCGCCAACCTCGGCCTGGTCGTCGCCGCGCTGGAGGCCGAAGGCATCCCGTACTTCCTGGTGCCGGCCTCACGCACCCGCCACACCGTCGGCGTGAACGCCGTCGACCGGGACCGCCTCCTCACCGCCCTGGAGACGCGGTACGCGGGACAGGCGGTGTTCATCGGCAGACCGCTGCCCGGCGGAAAGCTCAAGCACCCGGCGCTGTTCCTCGACGGCGTCCTGCCCGCCCGGCTGCGTACCGCCCCCGTCCTGCGTGTCGGCGAGAACCACCTCGGCCCCGCGGGCCAGCTGCTCGCCGGCCCGGAACTCGCCTGCGACGTGGAGTTCTGGGAGGACGGGGCGCAGCTCCTCGCGTCCGCGGACGGACCCCGGCGCCTGGCCAGGGTGCAGCCGCAGGCCTCCGAGGACATCTTCGCCGAGTCCCTCGTCGCACCCCGCAACAACGGCGTCACCGATGTCCTGCCGGCGCCCGAGCAGACCCCGGCCACGGTGCGCGTCGGCGAACGCGAACTGCCGACGTTCACCCCGCTCACCCTGCCCACCGTGAACGACGTGACCTTCCCCGTCGACGTCGTCTACACCTGGGTGGACGGCGAGGAGCCGGCGATGCGCGCCAAGCGGGCCCGCTACCAGGACCGCGGTATCGCCGAGATCCTCGACAAGGAGACCAACGCCTCCCGCTACACCAGCCACGACGAGCTGAAGTACTCCCTGCGCTCGCTCGCGATGTACGCCGACTTCGTCCGGCACATCTACATCGTCACCGACGGCCAGAAGCCGCACTGGCTCGACGACCGCGCCGAGGGGATCACCGTCGTCGACCATCGCGACATCTTCCCGCCGGACGTCCTGCCGGTGTTCAACTCCCACGCGATCGAGACCCGGCTGCACCACATCCCGGGCCTTTCCGAGCACTACCTGTACTTCAACGACGACGTGTTCGTCGGCCGCCGCGTCACCGCCGAGCACTTCTTCCACGGCAGCGGCCTGATGAAGATCCCGGTCTCCCCGCTCAAGATAGGCGTCGGCAAACCGCACGCCGAGGAGACCGCCACCAACTCCGCGAGCAAGAACGTCCGCCGACTGCTGCTGGAGAGGTTCGGCCGGATGACCACGAACAACTTCATGCACACCCCGCTGCCCCAGCGCGCCGAGACCCTGCGCGACCTCGAGGAACTCTTCCCCGAGGACATCGCCCGCACCACCGCGTCCCGCTTCCGCTCCCCGCGGGACATCGCCATGACGGCCCCGCTGCTCTACCAGTACGCGCTGATGACCGGCCGCGGAGTGCCCGGCAAGTACAGCTTCCGGTACGTGAACATCAGCCGCCCCGACGCCGAGGCCCGCCTGACCGACCTGCGCCGGACCCGCCGTTTCGACTTCTTCTGCCTCAACGATGTCGATGTGCAGCCCGAGGAACGGGAACGGGTCGGCGTCCGGATGAACGAGTTCCTGGAGGACTACTTCCCCTTCGCGAGCCCCTTCGAGAAGTCCGAGAAGCAGGACTGACGGGGGCCGGGGGGCATGGACATCCGTCACCGCTTCGCGGGGCTCAGGGGCACGAGAGCGGCCCGCGACCTCCTGGTGCGCCTCGGAGCCTGGCTGGCCGCCAGGCTCTGGGCGCTGCGCGCGACCCGGTCCCGGCGACGCCTTCGGGCAGCCGTCCCCGGACTGCGCCGGATCACCTTCGGACCGACCCGGCTGTACGGCCGTACGGTCGCCTGTTACACCGCGGACGACGCCGTGGAGGCCGACCTGGAGCGCATGTGCACCCTGCTGGAGGGGCTCGGCGTGCCGTACTTCCTGGTCCCCGGCGACCACGGCCCCGGCGCGCCGCGGCGCGTCGTCGGCGTCGAGGAGACACACCGCGACACCGTGCTGTCCCGGGCCGGCCGGCGCTTCGCCGGCACCGTCGGGTACGTCGCCGCCGTCGACCGCGACGGAGCCGTGACGAACGCGGTCCTGTGGGCCGACGGGAGACTGCCGCGGGCGCTGAAGCGGGCCGCGGTCCTGCGCACCGGAGTGGTGCGCCTCGGCCCCGCGGGGCAGGTGCTCACCGGCCTCGACACCGGCTGCGACATCGAGTTCTGGCGCTACGGCCGGGACCTGGGCACCGCGCCCGGCGCCGACCCGTCCTGGCTCACCGTGCCCGGCAGCCGACTGCCCGACGTCTTCGCCCAGGCGCTCGTCGCCCCGCGCCGCAACCCCGTCTCCGAGGTGCTCCCGGCCGCGGCCCGGCAGCCGGTCACCGTGGCGGGCCGCCACCGCGGCGTGCCCACCTTCGCCCCGTTCGCCGAGCCGGGCATCGACGACGTCCGCTTCCCCGTCGACGCCGTCTACACCTGGGTCGACGGCGACGACCCGGCGATGGCCGTCAAACGCCGGGCGTACCAGGAGCTCTCCGGCAACGTCATCGCCGCCCGCGAGACCGGTGCCTCCCGCTACACCAGCCACGACGAACTGCGGTACGCGCTGCGCTCGCTGGACATGTACGCCGGTTTCGTCCGGCACGTCTACCTGGTGACCGACTCCCAGCTCCCCGACTGGCTGGACCCCGACGCCGAGGGCCTGACGGTGATCGACCACCGGGACATCCTCCCGGCCGACGCGCTCCCCGTCTTCAACTCGCACGCCATAGAGAGCCGCCTGCACCACATCCCTGGCCTGTCCGAGCACTACCTGTACTTCAACGACGACGTCTTCATCAACCGCCCGGTGCACGCCGAGCACTTCTTCCACGGCAACGGCATAGCCCGCATCCCGCTGTCCCCGCTGAAGCTCGGAGTCGGCGCCCCGCACCCGCTCGAACCGGCCCCGAACTCCGCCGGCAAGAACGCCCGCGAGGTGATCATGCGCTTCCACGGCAGACACGCCACGCACAAGTCCCTGCACACCCCGCACCCCCAACTCCTGTCCGTCATGCGGGAGATGGAGAGCCTCGGCGTGGCGGAGCTGGAGCGGACCGCGTACTCCCGCTTCCGCGCCACCTCCGACGTCGCCCCGACCTCCACGCTCCACCACCACTGGGCCATCGCCACCGGGCGGGCCGTGCCAGCCGACTACCGCTTCCGCTACGTCCAGCTGGGCACCCCGGACATGCGCCGGCGCCTGGCCCGACTCGCGGCCGGCGAGGACGTCGACTTCTTCTGCCTCAACGACGTGGACACCGCCCCCGAGGCCAGAGGGGCCGCCCACGCCGCGATCCGCGCCTTCCTGGACCGCAAGTACCCCTTCCCCAGCCGCTTCGAAGGCACCTCCCGCAGCACCCCGCACCCCGTCGTACCGCTCACGGCGAGGGTTCCCGCACAGCCGACCCGCAAGGAGGCGCAGAGCCTCGACTGACACGGGATCGTGCCAGGCGCAACGGAACGGCCACAGATGGTTGCGGCGACCGCTGTGACCGGTGATGCTCTCGTTGTCGCAGCGGCCGAGGCGGACCGACCATCCGCCCCGCTCGTACAATCCTGGCGATCACATCGGGGGAACAGCCGGCATGGAAACGATCATCGTTCAGCCTCCGGGTCCGTCGGCACCGGCCGCCGACGGACCCGGCAGGCCCGCACTGCTGCACATGGGACCGGGCGACGTGGCCGAGTTCGGGCGCGGGACCCCCGGCGGCCGGGAGGTCGCCATCCTGCTGCCCGACCCCGGGATCTCCCGGCGGGCGGGGCGGCTGGAGGCGGCCGAGGACTACTGGCGGCTGTCCAACTTCAGCCGGGACGCCGCCTACGTCGTCGAGAACCTGGAAGGGGCCGGCGAGTACATCACCGTCGCGCCCCGGCGGCTCGGCGCGCCGGTGCCCTTCGAGTTCTCCCGGGTCGTGCTGCCCGCCCTGAACGGCACCGTCGAGTTCAAGGTGTTCGCCCCGCAGCACGCCTACCTCGACGAACGCTCCGCGCCCGGCGCCGGTGAGCAGACCGTCCACCCCTACGCCCTCGACGTGACCGCCAAGTACTTCCTGGTCCTGGTCGCGTTGTGCGAGCCGCGGCTGCGCGAGCTGTCGGACAGCGCGCTGCCGGGCGCCGGGGACATCGCGGAACGGCTGCGCCCGCTGGACAGCTGCCGCGGGCTGACCCGGTCCGCCGTGAACTACCACATCGACTACCTGGCGTCGGCGAAACTCCGCCTGGACCTCGGCGACGAGCCCGGTGCCGACGGCACCGCCCGCACCGGCGCCAAACGCGCCCGACTGGCCTCCCTCGCCCTGCGCTTCGGCCTGGTCCGGGAGGAACACCTCGCCCTGCTGCCGTCCCGCCGCCGTCCCGCCCCGCAGGAGACCCACGCGTGAACGCCTCCGGCGCCGAGGAGAGCGCCCTCGAAACGCCGCGCCTGCCCGTCGGGTTCCGCATCGACGGCTGGGAAGTGGGCACGGTCATCGGCTCGGGCGGCTGGGGCACCGTCTACGAGGCCCGCGCGGTCGCCGACGGCACGACGGCCGCGGTGAAGGTGCTGCCGACCGGCGCCCTGGGCCCGGGCCAGCGCGCCGCGCTCGGCGAACTCGTCGCCCGGGAGGTGCGGTTCAGCTCCGAGGCCGACCACCCGAACCTCGTCCGGACCCGGGCCGTGTGCACCGTCGACGCACCCGAACTGCCCGCCCTGGACGGCGCGATCGCACTCGTCATGGACCGTGCCGAGGCCAGCCTGCGCCAGCTGCTGGACTCCTCCGGGACCGGTCGGCCCGTCCCGGACGCCGTGCGCGTCCTGCGCGGCGTCGCCACCGGGCTCGCCCACATGCACGACGCCGGCTGGGTGCACGGCGACCTCAAACCCGCCAACGTACTGCTGGGCGCCGCCGGCGAGGTCTGGCTCGCCGACTTCGGCCTCGCCACCGAACTCGACGGCACCCACGCCCACCTGCCGCCGCTCGGCACACTCGACCATCTGCCGCCCGAGTGGTGGTCCCAGCGCACCGGAGCGGACGGAGCCGTGGTACGGCCGACCGCCGACGTCTGGGCCTTCGGCATCCTCGCCCACCAGGTCCTCACCGGCGGCCTCCACCCGTTCCCCGGCGCCACCGCCCGCGCCCGCTCGCTCGCCGCGCAGGCCTACGCCCGCGGCACCGCACCCCTGCGCCTCGACGCCGGACTCGACGACGACTGGCGCCGGCTCGTCGCGGACTGTCTGGCCCCGGACCACGCGTCCCGCCTGCGCCACACCGCAGCCGGGCTCGCCGCCCGGGTCGAGCAACTCGCCGGTCCGTCCCGCCGACGCCGGCTGTGGCCGCTCGCCGCGGTCGCGCTCGCCGGGGTCACGGCCGCCGCCGTCGCCGGTGTCGCGCTGCTCGGCGGCGGTGACGCCGGTGACGGCACGGCGGACGAGGGCCGGGACGCGCCCGCCGTGGTCACCGGCGCCCACAGCCCGGCCGCCTCCGGGGAACTCCCGGAGAACTCCGACGTACCGAAGGCCCTGCGCCCGGTCTTCGTGACCGCCGCCCGCCGCTGCACCGACGCCGAGGTCACGCCCGCCCTGCTCGCCGCCATGATCAAGGCGGAGAGCGGCTTCGACGCGAACGCCTCCCGCCCGGGGGCGGGGGAGTACGGCATCGCCATGTGGACGCCGTCGGTCTTCCGGGCCTGGGCGGTGGACGGCGACGGGGACGGCGACAAGGACCACCTGTCGCCGCCGGACGCGATCCACACGATGAGCCTGTACGTGTGCTGGCTCGACCAGCGTTTCAAGGAGGCCGGGCTGCCCGCCGCGGAGCTTCCCGCGCTGATCGCGGCCGGCTGGCGCACGAGCGACCGCACCGTCATCGAGGAACGCGGCGTCCCCGAACGCGTACGGCCGCACGTCGACGAGGTGCTCCGCAACCTCGCCGCGTACGAGCGGTGAGGCAGCGGTCCCCCGTACCGCTGCCCCACCTGTTCAGCAGTCCTTGACGTCCGGCAGCCGGTTGTCGGGCGAACTGATGTAGATGTTGGAGATCCAGCCGCCGTACTGGGGCAGATAGGCCCACCAGTCGTTGGTGTACGGCGGCACGGAGACCTCCTGCCCCCGCTTCTGGCAGCCCACCAACACCTCGACGCCCGCGGGGAGTCGGGTGATCCGGGAGTTCGAGGTGGACGGGTCCGGGCGGACGTTCACATGCTCGCTCCAGGTGCCGTACCACCACCCGGCCGGCCGTGCCGCCCCCGGCACGTTCAGCGAGCGGGTCAGCCGCCCGATGTCCGTGTACGCCTTTCCGTACGACGTGCCCAGCGGGTGCAGGGTGAACACGGCCACGATGAACCGGTCCCCGGCGCCCACGGTGCCCGTGCTGTGCAGCGCGGGCCGGGTCAGGTCGACGTCAGCGGCGGTCACCGTGGCCTGGGCCGGACCCTGGGCCCCGGACGCCGTACGCGACGAGGTCGTCGTGCTGGCGCCCGTGCCGCAGGTGCCCTCCTCGTACGACCCCGACCAGCCCTGCTTCACCGCCCACGGCTTCTCGAACGCCCCGGCGACACCGAAGTGCTGGTCGAAGTGGTCGGAGGCGCAGCGCGTGGACCGGCGCAGGTTGCCCATCACGAAGTCGCGCACCGGGCCGGGCGCGGAGTCCAGGAGGTAGCGGTAGATCGTCACGGTGTCCCGGGCCGAGAGCGAGGTGTAGCCCCAGTAGCCCTCGTAGCCGGTGGGCGGCGGTGCCGTGTCCTGCAGACCGAGCCGCCCGGCCATGCGGGTGATGATCGCCGCCTGGCCGTTCTCCACCCAGTAGTGGTCGGCCGCGTCGTCGTAGCTGCTGCGCAGCATCGGCTCCAGCAGGGCGCGGTCGGCGGCGGGCACCGTGTAGTCGGGGCCCCGGTTCCACAGGAAGTCCAGCGCCAGCAGCAGTTTGACGACCGAGGCGGACCGGAAGCGGGCGCTCGTGTTGAGCTGCTCGGTGAACGTGCCGGTCTGCCGGTCGAACACGGCGGCCCCGGCGGTGACACCGTTCGGCACCTGAACGGCAGCGGGCGCGGCCTGCGGAGGCCGGGCCGTCGGGGCGTCGGCGGCGGCGGACCCCGCCACGCCGCCGACGAGGAGCAGCGTGGCGGCGGTCGCGAGAAGCCGGCGCCTCACAGGTAGTGCTCCCTGAGGTGGAGCGAGTTGATCGGCGTGAGGTCTACGTACCAGCCCTCCTGCGGCGGGATGGACTCGTGGCAGTCCGTGTTGCTCGACTTGCACAGCTCGACCAGGGCGCCGTCGTACTGGTTGTTGAGGATCCAGTGGTTGCCGTACTGGTTGTAGATGGGGTGGAAGCCGTACGAGTAGAAGATGTGGCTCGGGTACGGGCTGTTGGCGGGGGTCACGTTCTGGGGGTAGATGCAGACGGCGCCGTACGGGCAGCCGTCCCAGGCGCCGCCCTCGGCCTGGGCCTGGGTGGTGCCGGTCAGGACGGCAACGGTGGCCAGGGCGAGCGCGGCCGCGCCGCGGAAGAGTCTGCGCATGGTCATGCCTTTCGCGTGGAGAGCGGTGGGGAGTGCCGGACGTGCGGAAGGGGAGCGGGGCCTACCACCAGTCGGAGCAGCGGATGACGCCGTCCACGGCCCGTGACCCGCAGACCCGGAAGTTGTACTGCGGGTCGGTGCTGGTGCGCCGGAACGGCGTGGTCAGGCTCTGCCCGTTGGACCGGACGGTGAAGGGGCCGCACTGGAGCCAGGGCGACACGGCGTTGTTGTTGTCCCAGCCGTTCGCCCGCCAGTCCATCCAGACGTTGTCACCGGGCCGGGTCTGCCCGCTGATCTTGCCGAAGGCGATCTGCTGGCCCACGTACACGCCCTTCTCGAGCGTGAAGCGGACGTCGCCGAGGTTGAAGCTCCGCGGCTTGTCCGTGTCGCCCTCCGCGTTGTCGGGATGATCACGGAAGCCCCGTGCTCCGCCCTCGCAGTCGGCGGCCGAGGCGACCGCGGGCTGCGCGGGCTGGACGAGTACGACACCGGCGGCGACCGCGCACAGAGCGGCGGCCGTGGCGAGTGTGGAGCGAAGCAGGCGCATGAAGCCGTCTCTTCCTGACTGTGGAGGGCGCCCCGCGGTGCGCGGGGCTGGAAGGCGACTCGAACACTAGGCAGGAGGCGGCGCCTGCGGTCCCTGACGAATGTCAGGGTGCCGGGTCACGGAGTGTGCGCTTTCAACGCCGGGCCGATGAGGCGGGAGTGCCGGATCGGCCGAACGGCCGAGGGGCCGGTCGCCGGCGCCGGCCGACCCCGACCTTATGGCCGAGGCGCGCGCCCGGGCGGACGGGCGAGGGTGGAGCCGCATCCTCACCACGGACATCGGGACATCAGGAGTACGCGATGCAGCGCAGCAAGTTCCTCGTCGGCGTCGTCGGCGGTGCGACCGCCGTGGTCGCGCTGGCCGGACTCGGCACCCATGTCCTCGCCGGCACCGAGTCGACCACTCGCCTCGACGAGGACAGCACCACCTCGGTGGACGGCCACCGGGCGCTCGCGGCGAACATCGTCGCGGGCCGGACCGAGAGCAGGTACCACCCGCTGCCCTGGGTCGGCGACAAGGTCTCCGGCGTGACCTGCCCGACCGGTCTGAAGGCCGTGACCGGCGCGAGCATCACCTGCACCGGCAGGAAGGGCGACGGCGAGACCGTCCGCATCCCCGTCCGGGTGACCAAGGCCGACGCCAGGAGCGTCACCTGGAAGTTCGAGCGCTGAGAAGGGTCACGGCACACCATGAGCACCGTTCTGGCCGGGTACGGCCTCGTCAAGAAGTACGGCTCCACCACCGCCCTGGCCGGCGTCGACGTGGAGGTCCGCGAGCGCGACTCGCTGGCGATCATGGGCCCGTCCGGGTCCGGCAAGTCCACGTTGCTGCACACTCTCGCCGGGATCATCCGGCCCGACGGCGGCCAGGTGCTGCTGCGGGGCGAGCGAGGCGAGATGGGGGTCCCCCCGGCCGAAGGCTGGGGGCGCATCGACAAGCTGGGCGAGAACCGGCTCAGTGCGCTGCGCCGCAAGCGGTTCGGGTTCGTCTTCCAGTTCGGCCAGCTGCTGCCGGAGCTGCCCGCCGAGGAGAACGTCGCACTGCCGCTGATGCTGGAGGGAGTTCTGCGCAAGGCGGCCGTCGAGCGGGCCCGCCGCTGGTTCGCCCCGCTCGGCCTGGACGGGCTGGAGGGCCGTCGCCCCGGGCAGCTCTCCGGAGGTCAGGCCCAGCGCGTCGCCATCGCCCGCGCGTTGGCCGTCGAGCCGGACGTGGTCTTCGCCGACGAGCCCACCGGTGCCCTGGACCAGCGCACCAGCGACGAGGTCGTCCGGCTGCTGACGTCGGTCACCCGCGCCTCCGGCGCCGCCCTGGTGATGGTCACCCACGACGCCGACGTCGCCGCCCACTGCGACCGCGTCCTCCAGGTCAGGGACGGCCGGATCAGCAACTACAGCCAGTCCACCGTGGCCTGAGCCGCCCGACCGCCCCGGAGCCCCCATGCGTTCCCCCGTCCTGCCCCTGACCTGGCATCTCGCCAGGTCCTCCGGCCGCCGTGGCCTGCAGTCCCAGCTGCTCGCGGCCGGGGCCGCCGCCGTCGGCTCGTTCCTGCTGCTGGTGATGGTCGCCGCCGCCCTCGGCGCGGGCACCCGCGCCGACCACACCACCTGGCGCACTCCCGACGCCGTACCGGCGAAGCGGGCGACGGCCGTCCAGGCCACGACCACGACATACGTCCGCGACGAACCCGTCACCGTCGTGAACCTGGCCCAGCTGCCCGGCCGCAAGCAGACCCCGGCCCCGCCCGGCCTGGGCGGCTTCCCGAAGCGCGGCGAGGTGTACGTCTCGCCCGCCCTGGCCGAGCTCCTGCACGACCTGCCCGCCAAGCAACTCGCCGACCGCTTCCCGACGGTGCGGTCCTACGACGCGATCGGCGCCGCCGGCCTCGCCTCGCCCGACGAGCTGGTCGCCGTCGTGGGACGGGCACCCGGCGATCCCGCGGTCTCCGAGGCCGCCGGGGAGCAGAACTACTACGACGACGGGCTGACGGACCGCGCACCGGTCGCCGGGTTCGCCGGCACCGAGGCGAGTCTGTTCACCGGCGCCGACCAGGGGACCGTGCTGCTGGGCGTGGTGCTGCTCGTCATGCCGGTCGTCGTGCTGGCCGCGGCCGCCGGCCGGCTCGGCGCGGCCCGGCGCGAACAGCGGCTCGCCGCCCTGCGGCTGGCCGGCGGGACCCCACGGCAGATCCTCGCCATGACCGCCGTGGAGGCGGCCGGAGTCGGCGCGACCGGTGCGCTGACGGGCGCGCTCGCCTACGTGGCCCTGCTGCCCGCGCTCGCCGCACTCCCGTACGGCGTCGGCGCCTGGTACACCGGACAGCTCTGGGTCGGGCTGCCGTGGCTCGCGGCGGTGGTGCTGGCCGTCACCGCGCTCATCACGGTCAGCGCGGTGACGATGCTGCGCCAGGTCGCCACCTCGCCCCTGGGTGTCGCCCAGCAGGCCGACCCGCGCCGCACCCGCGCCATCCGCCTGGTGCTGTTCGTCGCGGTCCTGGCCTACATCTGGATGAGCACGGACGACGGCGGTCAGCTGAAGGCCCGTCAGCTGCTCGCCCTGCTGGCGCTCTTCTACGGCGCGTTCTGGCTGTTCGGCCCATGGGTCGTGGACCGGCTGGGCCGGATCGTCGGCCGCCGTGCCAAGCGCCCCGCCACGCTGCTGGCCGCGCGCCGGCTCAGCGACGACCCGCGCGGCGCCTGGCGCACCGTCAGCGGCCTGGTGCTCGCCGGATTCGTGGCCGGGTTCTTCTCCGTCACGCTGGGTGCCGACGGCGCGCCCCACCAGGGCCAGGTCGCGGTGATCACCGCGAACGCCGCCGACGCCCGGCACACCGCGGCCAAGGCCCGTACGGCCCTGCACGAGGCGGGCGTCACCGCGACCGTCGCCGTCACGAGCGAGGACGAGTACGACAGCCTGCTGGGCGGGGTCGACGGCGTGACCGCCCGGGTCTTTGGCGGACGGGAGAGCGTCGACGCCGCCGTCACCGCGCTGACGCCGCTCGGGTCGGGCAGGTACCCGGTCACGCAGGAGTACGCGTCCGCGTCGGACGACACGGTCACCTCACGTGTCGCCACCGTCAGCGCCGCCACGCTGGTGCTGAGCTTCCTCGTCGCGGCCGCCTCCGCGGGCCTCACGGCCGCCGCGAACGTCCTCGACCGGCGCCGTGTGTACGGCCTGCTGCGGCTGTCCGGCACCCCGCTCGACGTGCTGGACCGGGCCCGGATCCGCGAGACCGTGATCCCACTGGGCGTCCTCGCCGGCGGCACCACCGCGATGGGTGTCTTCGGCGCCGTCCAGCTCAACAAGGCGGCCGGCACCACCGTCAACACCACCGGCGCCCTGCAGCTGGTGCTCTGCGTCGTCGTCGGCGCGCTGGCCGTGTTCGCCGCCATCGCCGGCAGCAGGCCGCTGCTGCGGAAGGTGACGGCGGGCCCGGTGCAGACGTCGGACTGAGGCCGTCTTGACTGCTCCGATAACATGATCGAACTAATGATCGCCTGGAAAAGTCCGTATTCGGCCCATACTTAGCAAATCGACTAAATAATTGATAACCATAAAAACGCGGCTATTTTCGCGAACAGACAGCAACAGTACGGTCGGAGCCTGGCGCCGGCCGCGGGTCGTCCTCTGGACCGCCGCGGCCGTCGTGGCCCTCGGGTTCCTCGTCGCGCTGGAGATCGCGGCGCGCCACTACGGCCTGCCGGGGCCGGTCACCGCTCAGGCGCGAGAGGTGATATTCCCGCCCAAATCGGGATTCCTGCTGTACGCCAGTATGGCGTTGATGATGGTGGTGCTCACCTGGCGGCAGCGGATGGTCGCGCTGGGCACCGCGATCGGGATCGACCTCGTCATCCTGCTGGCGCGGTGGATTCTCGACATCAAGGTCACCGAGGGCCACCCCTTCGGGAACGGCGCGCTGTTGGTGATGCTCGGCTGTGCGGTCGTCGCCGTCACACGCCGCACCGGCCGCGAACGGACTCTGCTGCTGAAGGGTGTGGGCCTCGGCCTGCTGCTGGTGGCCGGCCGCAAGACGGGCGACACCTGGCTGCTGATCACCTCCAAGACCCGCCCGGCGGTGCTGGACCAGTACCTGGCGGTCGCCGACCACGCGTTGGGCAATCCGTCGTGGCTGGTGGGTCGCATCGTCCGGGCCACCGCACCGGTCGGCCCTCATGTTCTCGACTTCGTCTACGTCCAGCTCGCGGTGGCCGCGGTCGTCATCGCCCTGTACCAGCTGCGGCACGTGGCGGCCGAGCGCCGTTTTCCGGCCCACCACCTGGTGCGCACCTTCCTGGTGATCGGCCTTCTCGGGCCGGCCATCTACATGATCTTCCCGGTGGTCGGACCCGTCTTCGCCTATGGCACCGGCGCATTCGGCACCGGCGGTGAGCACTGGGCGGTGGCCACCCTCTGGCCGGAGACGGCGCCGCCGATCGGCGTCCCGCACCCGATGCCGTTCGACGAGATCACCCCGCGCAACTGCATGCCCAGTCTGCACACGGCCTGGGCCACCACGCTCTTCGTCCACTCCCGCAAGGGCCCCGGACTCCTGCGGTTCGCGGGCACCTTCTGGCTGGTCGCCACCCTCGGCGCGACGCTGGGATTCGGCTACCACTACGGCGTGGACCTCGTGGCCGGCGTGGTGTTCGCGCTCACCATCGAGGCGGCTCTGCGCTCGCAGGCACATGGCTGGGACCGCTCGGGAGTCCGACTGGTGGCCTACGGGGCCACGGTCTTCGTGACACTCCTCGTCGCGTACCGCTACCTGCCGCTGGAGATGGCCGAACGGCCCTGGCTGTTCGGGCCGTTGCTCGTCCTGGCGATGGTCTCGGTGATCCTCGGTTTCGTCCGGACCGTCCGGCTCTGGGAGCCGGAGACCGCCCTCGCACCGCGCCCGGAGCCGCAACCCGAACTCGTGTGACCGGCGTTGCCCGGCGTCCCCTGGAGGCGACGCCGGTCAGCCGCCGGCCGGTTCGTAGGCGCTGATCGCGTAACGGGCCTCGTCGTCGACCGCGTTCTCGTCCCAGTCCAGGGAGATGTCCACGGGGTGCCCGTCGGCCGCGTACCGCGCCTCGGCCGTGTCCGCGTCGTCCCGTCGGGCCTGCTCCAGTTCCGCGAGGAGTTCCCCGAGCGTCGGCACCGCGTCGGGGAGTTCCTCGACGACCCTCCGGCCGCTGTCGTCGAGGCCCACCGCCTCGGCCACGGCGCCGTCGCGGACCGTGATCCGGAAGGCGCCGACGAGGGCTCGCTCGCCTTCGCTCGACCGGAGCGTGTAGGCGTACGAGGCGGGCTCCTGCCAAGTCACCCGCTCCGGCACGCGCTCCGGCGCCTGCTGGGCTGTGGGCGTCTGCGTGCCGCACGCGGTGACCGCGCACAGCGCTCCCCCTATCAGCGCTCCCCTGATCGGCGCGGCGAGGAACCCGGCACGGGTGGGGCGCGGCAAGACGGTCACGGCGGATGTCCCTTCGACGACGGCACAGCTATGACGCCGGCCGGGCGGGGAACGTTCGGCGGCCTGTCAACTCCCGGCGACTCTGCGTGATTTGGACGTGTGTTTCTCATGCGCTGCATCAGCGCTGTACGGCTGCTAACCGCCGTTTCGAAAGAGTGGCACCACCCGCCCCACCAGGGGAAACACCAGAAGGGAAGCGTGCCATGGGCAGTGTCTCGCAACCGCAGCGGAGAGCCGTTCTCACCGGAGGGATACTCGCCACCGCGGCCGTGATCACCGGCTGTTCGTCGAAGTCGGACACCGGCACGGCGGCGGACAAGCAGGCGGCCGTCGGAGCGGCATCGACCCCCTCGCCCTCCGCGAACGCACCGGCCCCGGACTCCCCATGGGCGGCGTTCGCACGGCTCATGGAGGGCAACAAGCGCTGGGTGGACGGAACGCTCCAGCACCCCAACCGTGATCTCGACCGGCGCGCTTTCGTCGCCCCGGAACAGGACCCGTACGGCGTCGTCCTCTCCTGCATCGACTCCCGGGTGCCGCCGGAGCTCCTCTTCGACACCGGGCTCGGCGACCTGTTCGTGATGCGCACCGGCGGGCAGGTCGTGGCTCCGGTGGTCACCGGTTCCGTCGAGTACGGGCCCATGACCTCGGGAACCCCGCTGATCGTCGTCCTCGGGCACCAGCGCTGCGGCGCGGTCAAGGCGTCGTACAAGGCGCTGAAGGACAACAAGCCGCTGCCGGGCACCCTGCAGTCCATCGCCGAAGCCCTCCGCCCGGCGTACGAGGCGGTCGCCCAGCAGAAGCACGCCGACCCGGTGGACGCCATGACGCGCGTCCACGTCAAGCAGACCGCCGCCGATCTGCGCGGCAACGCCGATCTCGCCCCGCTCGTGAAGAAGGGCGACCTGGCCGTCGTCAGCGCCTACTACTCGCTCGACACCGGCCGGGTGGAGGTCCTCACCGGAGCGCCCTCCGCCTGACGCGGGATGACCGGCCGGCAGGGAGCGGCCGGTCATCGCCTCCGCCTTCCCCCGGCCGCCCGAGCCATCCAGGCGTCCGGGCGTCCCCACCGCACCGGCGACTACTCCGGCGTCGCCTCCGCGGCGAAGTCCGGCATCAGCGCGCACATCGCCTCGCGCTGGGCCGGGCCCATGAACCGCGCCAGCGCCGACTTGACCGTCTCGGCGAGGACCCCGGACGCGTCCTCGAGCAGTCCCCGCGCCTTCTCCGTGAGGGCGACCTCGACGCCCCGCTTGTCGCCGCAGACCGACGTCCGGGTGACCAGGCCGGCGTGCTGGAGGCAGGCGATCTGGTACGTGAGCCGGGTCTTGGGGCGGCCGAGGAGCTCCGCGATCCGGGTCATGCGCAGCGCCTCGCCGGGGTCCGCGGCGAGCAGACACAGCACCAGGAACTCGTCGTGCGAGACGTCCAGCCGTTCCTTGACGACCGTACGCAGCTCCTGCTCCACGGCCCCCGTCGCGGCCAGCATCAGCATCCAGGCGTGCAGTTCTGCGGGCAGGAGTCCGCCGCCGGAGGCGGAGGGGCATTCGGGGAGGTCGGCCATGAATTCGAGTGTAGCTGTTGTTCAAATTTGGAGTATCGGCTAGCGTGAGGTCATCCAAATTTGGACTACCAGCGTGGTCCTCCCCGCCCATCGCTCAGGAGTGACAGATCATGACCGTCGCCGTCGAAACCGGAACCTGGCAGCTCGACCCCGCCGCCTCCACCGTCGCCGTCCGGCACAAGACGCTCTGGGGCCTGATGACCATCAAGGGCAGCTTCGCCGCCGTCACCGGCGACGGCGAGGTCCGCCCCGACGGCTCCGCCGTGGGCACCATCACCCTGGACGTCGCCTCCCTGGACACCGGCAACGCCAAGCGCGACGAACACCTGCGCGCCGCCGACTTCTTCGACGCCGCCAACCACCCCGAGATCACCTTCTCGGCCCGCGGCGCCGAGCTGCGCGACGGCGACACCGTGCACGTCGTCGGTCAGCTCACCGTCCGCGGCATCAGCCGCCCCAAGACCTTCACCGCCCGCCTCGTCGGCGCCGACGCCGAGTCCCTCACCCTGGACGCCGAGTTCACCGTGGACCGCGAGCAGTTCGGCATGGGCTGGAACCAGCTCGGCATGATCCGCGGCCTCACCACGGTCGCCGGCACGCTCCGCTTCACCCGGAGCGCCGCAGCCTGACGTCGGCGCTCGACAGCGTCTGCGGTACGGCCGTGAAGGCCCGCAGCCGGATCCGGATGCCCGGCCGGGGCAGGACGAACCGCCCCGAGGGCGGCTGGAGTTCATAGCGGACCGTCGCGTGAGCGGGCACCGCGGCCGGACCCCGTACGACCGTCCAGTACTGGTTCATGCCCTGGCCCGTGGTCAACGTGAAGTGGGGCGCCAGGGCGACCGCGTCCGTGTTGCCGACCTCGACGCCGAGGCGGGACACGGCGGTCGGCGTCGCCCAGCGCACCGACGTCACCCGCAGATCCAGCGGAGGCGTCCCCGTCGCCGCCCACACCGCGCTCGCCGGCGCCGGGGTCACCAGCAGCGCGGCCACCGCCACCCGCGCCGGGCGCCCGGACAGGAACCGCGGACGTGGCTGCCACGCGGTGGCGAACTCCGACGTCGGCGCCGTGACCGCCGCCGCCAGCCAGAGCGGAGTCATCATCAGGTAGTAGCCGTCCTGGGACCGCGTCGCCACAAAGAACGCGCACCACGGCAGCACGGTCGCCGCCGGCCCCAGCCGCCGCACGAACAGCACGAACACCGCGAGCAGCCCAGCCGCCAGCAGCACGCTCGCGTGGGAGTACCAGTCGAGCCGGTCGCTGCCGTCGGTGAAGTACAGCGAGACGCCGACCACGCCCTGCCCGTGGATCACCGCACCCTGCGTCAACGGCAGCGCGATCCCCCGGATCCAGGTAACCGGCTCGCTCACCACGAAGTACGTGTTGAGCAGCAGCCACACCACCCCGGCCGCCCCGACGATCCTCGCCACCACCAGCGCCGCACCCCGCGCACCCAGCTCCCCGCGCCGCACGGCGTAGACCCCGGCCAGCAGGAACGGCGCCACGAACCACGGCAGTTGCTGCGCCGCACAGGCCGCCCCCAGACACGCCGCCCGCGCCAGCCCACCCGCGCCGAGCCGCCCGCCCCGCCCGAGCCGCGGCCACCGCACCACCACCGGCACCAGCAGGGCCAGCGCCACGATCGCCGGATAACCGAGCCGGGCGTACGACGGCAGGAACCCGAAGCCGAGACACGCCGTGGTCGCCGCCGACCGCCACGGCGAGGGCAGCGAGCGCCACAGGGCGACGGTCCCGGCGATCAGCGCCGCCGTGCTCACGACGGTCATCGGCAGCGCCCCGTGCCCCAGCCACAGCAGCGGCGCGGTCAGCAGCGGGGCCAGCGGCGGATAGCCGTACGTGAAGTCGTAGCCGCCCGCGACGGTCGGGGTGAGGGCGACGCCGTGGCCGAAGAGCCAGGGCCACGGCTGCCCGTACACCGGGTGCCCGGCGACCAGTTCACGGGCGGCCTGGGTGGTGAGGGCCGCCTCGTCGCTGCCGCCGTGGTTCATCGCCCACCCACAGAGCGTCAGCGTCACCGCGGTCACCAGCACGCACAGGTCCACGCGGGCCAGCGACCGCGCTCGCCGCACGACCAGGGCGAGCACGCCGCACGCCAGGATCGAGGCGTAGCACACCGAGATCGCGGCGGCCACGACCAGACGGTGACCGGCCGCCTGCGTCCAGATCGCCCGGGTGCCGACGAACAGGCTCACGTCGGAGAGAAGGGTCAGGACGCGATGCCACTGGGCGGGGGACTCCGGAACCGGTGCGGGCACCGACCGGTACGTCCGTCCGCCCGGCGTCACCCACTGCTGTTCTGCTGCCGACTGCACGGCACCGGACGGTAATCAGGCCTGGTGAGCGGGGTGCCGAGGGAGGTGAAGAGTCCGGTGTGAGGCGGGTGAGAAGGTTGCCGGGGGCCGTCCTCCCGGCGGTCAGTACACGTCCCGTACGTACCGTTTCGCCGCCGCCAGCTGCTTCACGTACGCCGCCGCCTCCGCCTCGTCCAGCCCGCCGTGCGTGACCGCGATGTCGCGCAGCGCCCGGTCCACGTCCTTGGCCATGCGCGAGGCGTCGCCGCAGACGTAGAAGTGGGCGCCGTCCTGGAGCCAGCGCCACAGCTCGGGGCCGTGCTCGCGCATCCGGTCCTGGACGTACACCTTGTTGCGCTGGTCCCGGGAGAACGCGGTGTCGAGGCGGGCCAGGGTGCCCTCGTCGAGCAGCGCGGTCAGCTCGTCCTCGTAGTAGAAGTCACTGGCCCGGTGCTGCTCGCCGAAGAACAGCCAGTTGGGCGCCCGGTGCCCGAGCACCCGCCGCTCCTCGAGGAAGCCGACGAAGGGCGCGACCCCCGTACCCGGACCGACCATCACCATCGGCGTCGAGGCGTCCGACGGCGGACGGAAGTGCGGGGAGCGCTGCACGAAGACCGGCACCTCCGTGTCCGGTTCGGAGTCGGCGAGGAAGGGCGAGCAGACCCCGCCGCGCGCCCGGCCGTGCAGGTTCTCGTACCGCACGACGGAGACCGTCAGCGAGACACTGTGCGGGTCGACGAGCGGGCTGGACGATATGGAGTACAGCCGCGGCTGGAGTTTCCTGAGCACCCCGGCCCACTCCTCGGCGCCCGCCCGCACGGAGTGCTCGGCGATGACGTCCACCGCCTGCCGACCCCAACTCCACTGCGCCAGACCGTCCTTGTTGTCCGGCCGCAGCAGCCTGCGCAACTCTCGGTCGTCGCGGACGCGTTCGGCGACGAAGCGCAGCAGATCGGGGGTGATCCGCGTGATGTCGAGGTGCCGGTGCAGAGCCTCGGCGAACGACGTCCCGCCCACGCCGTCCAGCTCCACCGGCGTCGCCCCGTCGACGCCGGTCACCGCCAGCCATTCCGCCACCAGCGAGGGCGAGTTGACCGGCCGCACGCCGAGCGCGTCGCCCGCCTCGTACGTCAGCGAGGTCCCGCTCGTGTCGAACGTGAAGCGCCGCACCTCCTTGCCCGCGCCGGACCGGCTGAGCAGCCGGTTGCCGACGAGCCGGGCGGTGGTGGCGGGGGGCTTGCGGCCGGCCTTCGGCTTCCCGTCCGGCTTCGGGGCAGCGGGTGTCGCTGTGCCGCCCAGTGCCGTCAGCACCTGGTCGAGCCAGAGCCCGGCCGAAGGCTCGAAGTCCGGTTCGCAGTCCGTACGGGGCGCCATGCGCACCGCGCCCAGTTCGCCCAGCCGCGCGTCGAGCCGCCGCCCGTGGCCGCAGAAGTCGTCGTAGGACGAGTCGCCGAAAGCGAGTACGGCGTACCGCACCCCGTCCAGCCGCGGAGCCTCCGCGTCGGACAGCGTGTCCCAGAAGCCCGACCCGTTGTCCGGGGCGTCACCGTCACCGAACGTGCTGGTGATGAAGAGGAGGTCGGCCGTACGGGCGAGCGCGGGGACATCGGCCTCGTCCATGCCGACCAGGGTGGCCCTGTGCCCCGCCGCGTCCAGTCGCTCGGCGGTGGCGGTGGCGAACTCCTCGGCGTTGCCGGTCTGCGAGGCCCACAGCACGACGACCTCACGACCGTCACGCGTGACGGGTTCCGCCGCCGTCCGGGAGTACATCCCGGCGAGCACGCCGTTGACCCACAGCGCGTGCTCGGGGCTGAACGGCGCGTCCGGAGGCAGGACGGGGATGCCGGGTGCGCCGGTCCCGATGCCGGCGAGGAAGCCGGTCAGATAGAGGCGTTCCTGGGCGGTCAGGACGGGGGGCGGGGAGGGTTCCAGACCGAAGGGACCCGCGGAGCCGGGTGTGACGGCCGTCGGCGTCAGCGCCTCCACCGGCCCCTCCTGCACAGGAGCCGCCACCCTGGTCAGGGAGACCGCGCACACCTTGAACTCCGGCTGGAAGGAGATCGGGTCCACCGCGTCGCTGGTCACCGCGTTGACGCTCAGGTACTCCCCGAACAGATCGTTCCAGTGGAACGGCGCGAACGCGTCCCCCGGCCGCACCCGCTCCGTCACCACGGCCGGCAGCACCGCCCGCCCCCGCCGCGAGGCGACCTCCACCCGGTCCCCGTCGGCGATCCCCAGCTCCCGCGCGTCCCTCGGGTGCACCTCCACGAACGGCCCCGGGTTCAGCTTGTTGAGCTTGGCGACCTTCCCGGTCTTGGTCAGCGTGTGCCACTGGTGCTGCACCCGCCCGGTGTTCAGTACGAACGGGTAGTCGTCGTCGGGCAGCTCGGCGGCCGGCATGTGCGGCCGGGCATGGAAGGCGGCACGCCCGGTCGCGGTCGGGAAGCGAAGCCCGCCGTCCGCGTCGACGTACCGGATCGGATTGCGCTGCGGACCGTCCACCTCGGCGGCCGGCCACTGCACGGGCGTCTCCCGCAGCCGCTCGTACGTCACTCCGCGCAGATCCCAGCCGGTCACCGGGTTCCAGGCCCGCCGTATCTCCTCGAAGACGTCCTCGGCGCTGTCGTACGAGAACCCCTTCTCGTACCCCATCGCGCACGCCACGGCCGCGATGATCCGCCAGTCCGCCATCGCCTCCCCGGGCGGGTCGGTCACGGCCCGGGTCAGCGTCAGATTGCGCTCACTGTTGACGAAGACACCCTCGCCCTCCGTCCACATCGCACCCGGCAGCACGACATCGGCGTACGCGTTGGTCTCGGTCTCCCCGAAGACGTCCTGCGTGACGACGAA
The DNA here is from genome assembly GCF_042957325.1 of Streptomyces sp. NPDC008086. Lineage (NCBI taxonomy): Bacteria > Bacillati > Actinomycetota > Actinomycetes > Kitasatosporales > Streptomycetaceae > Streptomyces > Streptomyces sp. NPDC008086. Next base: position 1,346,368 of record NZ_JBIBIA010000001.1, on the reverse strand, counting down.
CTCGGCGGCCTCCAGCCCCTCGATGACGGTCCGGCGGTTGGCGACCGAGGCCACGGGGTTGGTGCAGATGATCCAGCAGGCCTTGATCTCGCGATCGGCCATCTTCTGGAACATCTCGACGGTGCCCTTGCCGACGCCGTCCGCGCGCAGCGTGCCCGGCGGCAGCTGCCACAGCTCCTCGACGAAGTCCCGCTCGGCCTCGACGAGCACGGACCGCTGCCCCGGCAGCCCCGGCCCCATGTACCCCATCTCACGCCCGCCCATGGCGTTCGGCTGCCCGGTGAGCGAGAACGGCCCGGAGCCCGGTCGGCAGATGGCACCCGTCGCCAGATGCAGGTTGACCAGGGCGTTCGTGTTCCAGGTGCCGTGCGTGGACTGGTTGAGCCCCATCGTCCAGCAGCTCATCCACTCACCCGCCGCGCCGATCAGCCGGGCCGCCTCCCGCAGGTCGTCCTCGGCGAGTCCGGTGATCTCCGCGACGGCGGCCGGCGCGTAGTCGGCGAGGAAGGCGGGCATCGCCTCCCAGCCCTCGGTGTGCGCGGCGATGAAGTCGGGGTCGGTGTGACCGTTCTCGACGAGCAGGTGCAGCAGACCGTTGAGGAGCGCGAGGTCGGTGCCCGGCTTGATCTGGAGGAAGAGGTCGGCCTTGGCGGCGGTGGCGGTGCGCCGCGGATCGACCACGATGAGCTTGGCGCCCGCCTTGACCCGCTCCATCATCCGCAGGAAGAGGATGGGGTGGCAGTCGGCCATGTTCGAACCGGCGACGAGGAACACATCGGCCTTGTCGAAGTCCTCGTAGGACCCCGGCGGCCCGTCGGCCCCCAGCGACAGCTTGTATCCCGCCCCGGCGCTGGCCATGCACAGCCGCGAGTTCGACTCGATCTGGTTGGTGCGGATGAACCCCTTGGCCAGCTTGTTCGCCAGGTACTGCGCCTCCAGGCTCATCTGCCCGGACACATAGAGGGCGACCGCGTCCGGCCCGTGCTCGTCGATGATCGCGCGGAGCCGGCGGGCGGTCTCGGCGATGGCGTCGGCGGCCGGGGCGGGCACCGGCTCCTCACCCCGGTCGTCCCTGACCAGGGCGGTGGTCAGCCGCCCGGGCGCCGCGAGCATCTCGGCCGTCGTCGCGCCCTTGGTGCACAGCCGTCCCGCGTTCGCCGGGTGCGCCTTGTCCCCGGAGGCCTTCAGGACCGTACGCCGCCCGTCGGGCCCCATCCCGACGTCCAGCAGGACCCCGCAGCCGACCCCGCAGTACGTGCAGACCGTCCGCACCTGAGTCGTGGAGGACGGAGCCGTGGAGGCCGGAGTCGGGGAGGTGGTCGAGATCACGCGCTGCCCTTCTCCGGCGGTCGGGGTGGTACGTGAAGCGTACGAATTGCCCGTTACGTCGATGTCACATCCCTTGATCATGAGGAGTTACGTCGGCCACACAGTCGCCGATGGGGCGATGTGAGGGGGAGTGGAGCCGTACGGGACGGGTTCGGTGCGGTCGCGGACCGTGTCGCTGTTGGGCCGAACGGGTGACTTGGCGTAAGAATTGGCTGGTGCAGGCATGGAAGGCAAATCAACTCGGGGGGAGCCGGTGAACAGCCACGACGTCACCGATGAACAGTGGGAGGGGCTCGCCCAGGTCGTGCCGTTGCGTGGACGTGACGCCTGGCCGTCCGCGGTGGACCACCGAGTGCCTCCCGAGGCGGCGACGGAACCGCGCCGCCGGTTCGTCGTCCTGCGGGTCAACGTGTTCGCCGACGCCCGCGACGTCGCCGAGACGCTCATGGCGGGGATTCCGGTGCTGCTGGATCTGACGGGGGCGGAGACCGAGGTCGCCAAGCGGGTGCTCGACTTCAGCACGGGCGTTGTCTTCGGGCTGGCGAGCGGGATGCACCGGGTGGACCGGAACGTGTTCCTGCTGACGCCGCCCGGGACCGAGGTGAGCGGGCTGATGGAAGGCGCGGGGGTGCCGGGCACCTGAGGGTGCCGGGCGGTCCCCCGATCGTAGGAAGGGTGCCGCGGGGGAACGGTTCGCCTGAGCGGCCGGGGCCTACGGTCCGGACATGGCCGTGCCGTCCTCTGTCTCCCGTGCCCTGTCCGTGCCGCCTCAGGGGTGCCGTGGGGGTGCGGCGCCCGGGCTTCGGCCGCCCTCCGCGGAAAACTCCTTGGGCGAGTCCGCGGGTGACTCCGTGAGCGGCGAGACGTACCCCGACCGGCCCCGTGTCACCGAGTTACGGCTGTCGGCCTTCGCCGGGCTTCGGCGGGCAGCGCTGCCGCTCGGGGCGCTCACGTTCCTCGCCGGGCCGAGCGGGTCCGGCAAGACGACCGCGTTACGGGCGTACGAGGCCCTGGCCCGGCTGGGCGGCGGTGCCGAGGTGGGGGAGGTGTTCCCCGACCCCGTCGCGTACGTTCCGGAAAGGGCCCGGCCCGACGCCCAGCGGCGGCGCGGCTTCCGTATCGGGTGCACGGTGGACGGCCCCGAGGGGCCGGTGCGGCTCGATGTCGCCGTGCAGGCCGAGCCCGAACTGCGGATCGTGGGGGAGCGGCTGAGCGCGGGCGGCGTGGTGCTGCTGGAGACGGCCCTGCGCGATCCGAGCCGGCCCTGTGTGCAGGCCGCCTGGCACACGGCCGGTCAGTCCCCGGTCACGCGGGCGCCCCTGCCGGACGACCGGCTCGCCACGGCCCTGCTACCGCTGCGGGTGGCCGGGAAGACGGACGGGCAGCGGCGGGTGCTCGCGGCGGCCGAGCAGATGGTCGTGGCGCTGCGGTCGGTCTACGCCTGTGATCCCCGGCCGGATCGGATGCGGGCGCCGGTGCCGATCGGGTCGGGGCGGTTGCTCGGGGCCTGCGACAACCTCGCCGAGGTGCTGTGGCGGACGCGCGCCGAGTGCGGGCGGCGGCATGCGCAGTTCGTGGCGGCGGTGCGGGCGGGATGTGCGGGGGCGGTGGCCGACGTGGTCGGTGAGGTGGTGGGGGACGGGACGGTGCGGGGAGTGCTGGACCGGGGGGACGGGGTGCGAACGGAGCTCGGGCGGCTGGGAGACGGGGAGTTGCGGTATCTCGCGCTGGCGTTGGTGCTGCTGACGGGGCCCGGGGTGCTGGAGGTCGATCCGGTGGGCGAGGTGCCTGCGGCCCTGCAGACGTTGGGTGTGCTGGTGGACGGGTTCGACCGGGGGCTGGATCCGGTGCAGCGGCGGGAGTTGACGGGGCTCGCGGCGCGGATGTGCGAGCGGGGGCATATCCGGGTGGTGGGGGCCGTGAGTGATGTGGCGGGGTTGGCGGAGGGGGATTCCGTGACGGTGGTACACCTGGGGCGTGACCGAACCTCTTGATGTGGCCGGGCTTCAGCGCAGGCTGGCCGAGTTCGCTGCCGTGCGGGGCTGGCAGCCGTATCACACGCCGAAGAACCTCGTCGCGGCGCTCAGCGTCGAGGCGTCCGAGCTGGTGGAGATCTTCCAGTGGATGACGCCGGAGGAGTCCTCGCGGGTCATGGACGACGCGGAGAGCGCGGGGCGGGTGACCGACGAGGTCGCGGACGTACTGGCGTATCTGTTGCAGCTGTGCGAGGTGCTCGGGATCGATCCGTTGGCGGCGTTGGACGCGAAGATCGATCGGAACGAGCGGAGGTTTCCGGCGCCGTAGGGGGCTGGTGGAGGTCTGGCGGTACCGGAGGGTGGGGGAGGAGCGCGCTCCGTTTTCACTCTCTGTGGTTGCTGGATGCGTTGTAGCTGAAAAGTTGTCCGCAGATTTCCGTCTTCCTCTGGCTTTTCGTCTCAAGGGCCTTCACTCTGGGTAGTGAACCAGGGAGTTCGGGCGGACGCGTGGGCAGCGCGTCGGGACAGACGGGGACTGCGGATGGACGCGGTGCGGCTGATCGTGACGAGCAGGCGGGCGCTGGCGGGGAGCAAGGGCGTCCCGGAGATGATGACCGAGGTGTGGCAGGCGCAGGCCCTCGCTCAGGCGATCGGCAGCCGGCTCGCGGTCTTCGGCCCACCTGAACTGCGGGGCGAGGCGCTGGGGTTGACGGAGTTGGCGGGGCGGGGGTGCGGTGTCCTGGACACGCCGGATCTGGCGGAGGGGGACTTACGGGCCGCCCAGCTCACGGAGTTGGGGGATGCGCGGCAGGCGCTGATGCATCTGGGGAGCCTGTTGGGTGAGGTGGGGATCGCGCTGGTCGGGATGGCCAGTGGGGCGGACGACGAGACGACGTACTGGCAGTGCGTGGAAGCGATCGACGCGGCGGACGAGTCCCGGGATCGGGTGCTGGAGATGCTGCGGAGACTTGCGGATCGGGATGAGGTGGTGCCGGAGGCGGGGTGACCTCCGGCGGTTGGGGCGGGGTGCCTGCGGCGGCCTGTTGCGGTGGATGGGGGCTGGTCGCGCCCACGCGGCGGAGCCGCATATCGATACGGCCCCGCGCCCCTGGAATGCCTGCGGTGGCCTGTTGCTGTCCGGTGGGGGATGCGTGTAGCGCGGTTCGGTGGGGTGGTGGGTCGGGGCCGTGCCGGAGGGTGTCCGTCCTCGGTCCGGTGCTCGGACTTGCGCGGGAGGTGCCGTGTGTTGACACCGGACTCTGCGGGCGGACACCCCCCGACACGTCCCCTTGCCGCCGCGGGCGACCGCGGCGCCGTGTGGGGAGGGCGTACTCAGGGCCTGCGGGCGTGGAAGGTGCGGCGCAGGTCGCTCACCCAGGCGTCGGGGTTCTCCCAGGGGATGAAGTGGCCGCCGTGGTCGTGGGCGTTGACGTTGACGTGGTTGAACCAGGCGGCCTGGGCGCCGGACTTGAAGACCTGGACGCGCTCGTCGGCGGTGTGGATGCCGGGTGGGTTCTCGTACGTGACGAGGGTGAGGCCGACCGGGGCCTGTACGACGGGGGTGCGGTCGTGGGCGGGGGTCCAGGGGTAGCGGTTGGCGTTGGCGTAGTAACGCATCGACGTGGCGACGGAGTTGTTCGCCCAGTAGATCGTGGCGTGAGTGAGCAGGTCGTCCCTGGTGAAGACGGATTCGACGTCGCCGCCGTTGTCGCTCCAGGCGTTCCAGCGCTCCAGGAGCCAGGCGAGCAGTCCGGCCGGAGAGTCGCTCAGTCCGTGGGCCAGGGTGGCGCCGTCGAGCATGTGGACCGCGAGGTGGGAAGCCCACCGGTGGTCCTGGTCGATGATGCGGGCGCGGACGTCGGCGGGCTGGTCGTCGGTCAGGGGGCGGTTGCGGGCGAAGTCCCAGGCGCGGGGGCCGGTGAAGAAGTCGAGCGGCAGCCCGGAGCCGATGTGGATGCCGTAGAGCTCGTCGGGGTACTTGTGGCCGAGCTGGCTGGAGACGATCCCGCCGATGTCGCAGCCCCCGGCGGCGTACTTCTCGTATCCCAGCGTCTCGGTCATCAGGGTGTGCCAGAGGTCAGAGACCTTCCAGAAGTTGACGTCCGGAAAGCCGGTGAGCGGACCCGGGAAGCCGAAGCCGGGCAGGGACGGCACGATGACGTCGAAGGCGTCGGCGGGATCACCGCCGAACGCCGCCGGGTCGGCGAGCGGGTCGATCACCTTCGACCAGTGCCAGAACGTCCACGGCCAGCCGTGGGTGAGGATCAACGGGATCGGGCGGGGCCCGCGGCCCGGTTTGCGCATGAAGTGCACCGGAACCCCTGCGACGCTCACCTCGTAGTGCTCGTAGGCGTTGATGTCGGCCTCGACCTTGCGCCAGTCGTAGCCGTCCCGCCAGTAGGCGACCAACTCACGCAGATAGCTGTCCGGGACACCGTAGGACCAGTCCTCGTTGCCCTCGTCCAACGGCGGCCGGGTCCGCGCGAGCCGGCCGCGCAGGTCGTCGAGGACCCGGTCGGGCACATGGATCGGGGTGGGCTCCAGGGGAAAGGCATGCGGGGTGGTCATGGCGTGGTTCCAACCCTCCGTCAGCGACTCCGACGACGCGACCATGCCACATGGGGCCACGGTACCGGCCCACTTCCAGCCTGTCCGGCGTCTGGGAACGAGGCCGTCCCAAGCCTTCACCCACCCGCAGGGCGCCACGCCGTCCCAGGCACTTCCAGCCCGTCCGGCGTTCGAGGACGAGGTCCGTCCCGAGCCCCCACCCACCCGCAGGGCGCCACGCCGTCCCAGGCACCTCCAGCCCGTCCGGCGTTTGGGGACGAGGCCGAAGGCCGATGGGGGCCCAGGGGGCGCAGCCCCATGGCGGGGTCGAAGGGGCGGAGCCCCTGGAGATGGGACGGGTAGGGGCGGCGGGGGCGAAAGCCGCCCCGGTGGTCAGCCCGCGTCGCCGTCCGGTCGAGATGCCCCCGTCGACTGAAGGTCCGCGTCCAGGGCAGACAGGTCCGCGTTCAGGGCAGCCATCAGCTCCTCCATCTGCTGCAGCAGCCCCTTGGGCTGACCGGCACCGGCGGTCTGCTGTGGTGCGAGTTCCTCGGACATGACGGCCTCCTCGGGCCTCCGGCCCCCCCCAATGGCAGCGGGCCGACACGGTGACGCCCCGACGGTCGACAAGGACGGTGGCGGGCGCCGGGCGGTCCGGCTCCGTTCGAGCCAACGATCACCGTCGGGGCCGGTCACTGGCCCGGGCAGCGGCCGACACGGGGCGTTGACGGAATTCACCCGACCGGGGACGCGAGGGGCAGGGAGCCTCATGCGGTTGACGGACGCCGCGGCGTGCAGGATGGAGGCATGGATCTTCGCATCTTCACCGAGCCCCAGCAGGGGGCCACCTACGACACCCTTCTCACCGTGGCGAAGGCCACGGAAGATCTCGGGTTCGATGCCTTCTTCCGGTCGGACCACTACTTGAAGATGGGCTCGGGTGACGGGCTTCCCGGCCCCACCGACGCCTGGATCACGCTTGCCGGTCTCGCACGCGAGACCAAGCGGATCCGGCTCGGCACCCTGATGACCGCCGGCACCTTCCGCCTGCCCGGCGTGCTCGCCATCCAGGTCGCCCAGATCGACCAGATGTCCGGCGGCCGCGTCGAACTCGGCCTGGGCGCTGGATGGTTCGAGGAGGAGCACAAGGCGTACGGCATCCCGTTCCCGAAGGAGAAGTTCGGGCGGCTGGAGGAGCAGCTCGCCATCGTCACGGGACTGTGGGCGACACAGGTCGGGCAGACCTTCGACTTCAAGGGCGAGCACTACACGCTCAGCGACTCGCCCGCCCTGCCCAAGCCCGCGCAGAACAAGATCCCCGTGCTCATCGGCGGCCACGGCGCCACCCGCACGCCGCGCCTGGCCGGCCGGTACGCCGACGAGTTCAACATGCCGTTCGCCTCGGTCGAGGACAGCGAGCGGCAGTTCGGCCGGGTCCGTGCCGCGGCGGAGGCGGCCGGGCGCAAGGGCGACGACCTCGTCTACTCAAACGCCCTCGTGGTGTGCGTGGGCAAGGACGAGCAGGAGATCGCCCGGCGCGCCGCCGCCATCGGGCGTGAGGTCGACGAGCTCAGGCTCAACGGGCTGGCCGGTTCCCCGGACGAGGTCGTCGAGAAGATCGGCCGGTACCAGGAGGCCGGGTCGCAGCGGATCTACCTCCAGGTCCTCGACCTCGATGACCTGGACCACCTGGAGCTGATCTCCTCCCAGGTGCAGTCGCAGCTGTCGTAGGGCCGACACGGCGGAGTTCGTGGTGCCGTCCGGCGGATCGGGTCGTTCCCGGTGTGATCCGCCGGACGCGGTCCTGTCATGGCTTGCGGGCGACCCCCACGTACAGCGGTATGTCGTCGGACCCGGCCTGCTCGCCCGGTTCGGGGTGCCAGTTCGCGGCGAGCACCACGCCGGGGGCCAGCAGGTCGAGGCCTGTGAAGAAGGCGGCGAAGGCTTCGTGCGAGCGCACCTGGGCCGGGGTGCCGCCCCTGCGGTAGACCTCGACGACGCGCTCCCAGGTCTCCGGGTCGAAGTCCCCGGTCGCGTGCGACAGCGTCACATGGCTCCCGGGCGCGAGCGGCTCGATCAACTCGCCGACGATCCGCGCCGGTTCGTCCTCGTCCGGCACCAGGTGCAGAAGCGCCACCAGGGACAGCGCGATCGGCCGGCTGAAGTCGAGGGTCTTGCGCGCCTCCGCGAGGATCTTTCCCGGCTCCCGTACGTCGCCGTGGACGTAGGCGGTCCTTCCCTCGCGTGTGCTGTGCAGCAGGGCCTCGGCGTGCCGCAGGACGATCGGGTCGTTGTCGGCGTACACGACGCGGGCGTCCGGGGTGATCCCCTGCACGATCTGGTGGAGGTTGGGCTCGGTCGGGATGCCGGTCCCTATGTCGAGGAACTGCCGTACGCCTCGCTCGGCCAGCAGCCGGGAGGCGCGGTGCATGAAGCGGCGGTTGGTCCGTGCCATGTCCCGTACGTCGGGGAAGAGGGAGACCACCTGCTCGGCCGCCTCCGCGTCGACCGGGTAGTTGTCCTTGCCGCCTAGGAAGTAGTCGTACATACGAGCCGAGTGGGGCTTGCTGGTGTCCAGCCGTAACCCGGTGTCTGTCATGGGAGGCCTCCGCTTCTACGTGGGCGCTCAGGCGTACGTTGTTCGAACGCCTGGACGCTCGGGAGGCTAGCGAAGATTCCCGGGTCGTGGGTCGCCCGCTCAGTACGGTGAGTCGGTCGGCGGGCGACCCGACGCCGGTGCGAATCGGCTGATCAGGACGAGGCGAGCGCGGTGGCAAGCGGTGCGGCGAGCTTTTCGGGCAGCACCCGCTCGGCGCGTACGTGTGTGCAGCCGACCCACTCGGCGGCCTCCCGCAGCGCTTTCGCCGCAGCCGCTACGTGTGTGGCGCCCGCCAGCGAGATCTGACGCGCCACCAGGGTCCGCCCCTCGCGTGCCGGATCCACCCTGCCCACCAGACGCCCTCCCGCGAGCAGCGGCATCGCGAAATAGCCGTGCACCCGCTTCTCCTTGGGGACATACGCTTCGAGGCGGTGGGTGAAGCCGAAGACCCGTTCGGTGCGCGCCCGGTCCCACACCAGTGAGTCGAAGGGCGAGAGCAGCGTGGTGCGGTGGCGGCCGCGCGGCTGTTCGGCCAGGGCGACGGGGTCGGCCCAGGCGGCGGCCGCACTGCCGTCCTTGCCCCAGCCGGCCACCGTCACCTCGACCAGCCCGCTGCCGGGCAGCGCCGAGCGGATCTGTTCCACCGTCAGCCGTTGGTAGTCCGCCAGATCCTTCACCGTCGCCACCCCCAGCGCCGCCCCGGCCCGCGTGGTGAGCTCGCGCAGGCAGGCCGCGTCGTCCAGGTCCTGCGCCAGCAGCTCGGCGGGCACCGCCCGTTCGGCCAGGTCGTACACCCGCTTCCAGCCCCGGCGTTCGGTGCAGACGACCACACCGGTGTCCAGCAGCCACTCGATGGCGATCTTCGACTCCGACCAGTCCCACCAGGGGCCGCCGTTCTTCGCGCCGCCCAGCTCGGTGGCCGTCATCGGGCCCTCGCCGCGCAGCCGGGCCAGCACCTCGGCGCAGGAGCGTTCGCTGTCGGCCATCTTGTGCCAACGGTGGCCCCGTTCGACGAACGCCCGGCGCCGGAAGGCGTACAACGGCCAGGTGTCGATGGGGAGTACACAGGCGGCGTGCGACCAGTACTCGAACGCGCGGGTCTGCTGCCAGTACGCCGCCTCCACCGCGCCGCGGCCCACCGCGCCGAGTCGGGCGTAGGGCACCAGCTCGTGCGAGCGGGCCAGCACGGAGATGGTGTCGAGCTGTACGGCGCCCAGGTGCCGCAGCACGGCCCGGGGATCGGCGCGCCTGCCGTACGGAGATCCGAGCAGGCCCTGCGCGCGCAGGAAGATCCGGCGCGCCTCGTCGGCGGTGAGGGTCAGTTCTGGCATAGCCGCAGCCTAGGAGTCAGCATGACGATCAAGTGAAGGCACCTCGTGGTCTTGGAGCGTTTGCCGGTCGTGCTCAGCTCTCGATGCGGTAGTGGGCGGCCAATCCGGTGATGTGTGGGCTGAGTTCGGGGCGCAGGATCAGGTCTTCGTCGTAGTCGCCGCCGTTCTGGTGGCGGAAGGGCAGCGGTTCGGTGTGCGGGAGGTGCCTCAGACGTGCGCGCAAGGCGTTGGCGTGGAGGGTGTAGGCGGCTACGTCCATGCGGTCGGCCCCGTGCACCAGCAGCGGTGGGAGGACGTCGATGCCCGCGTACCACAGAGTGCCGTGCTGAAGGGGGAAGAGCAGGTCGTCCAGCTCACCGTTGATACCGCGCGGTCCCAGGCTCGCCTCGCGGGCGCCGGAGCTGACGATGACCATAGCCCGCTTGCCGGCGAGCGCGCCTTCGCCGTAGCGCAGCTGGCGTCCCTGGGCGTCGTGGATGCCGAAGGCGAAACCGCCCACGAAGACGCGGTCGAACCAACCTTTGAGAATGGCGGGCATTCCGTACCACCACAGAGGGAACTGCACGATCAGAGTGTCCGCCCAGGACAGCTTCTCGTGCTCGGCGGTGATATCGGGAGCCAGAGCGCCTCGGCGGACGGCTTCCTGTGCCGCCTGACCGACGATCAGCCGATCGCCTTCCGCGTGGGAGAAATCGCTGGCCGTCACGACCGGGTTGAACTTCATCGCGTACAGGTCGCTGGTGCGGACCTCGTGCCCCTGCTCTTCGAGAAACCGGACGCCGTCGCGATGCAGGGAGCCGTTGAGGGAACGGGGTTCGGGATGAGCGGTGAGCCACAGGACTTTCACCATCGGTTCCTTTCTTGCATACGAACACAGAGTCCCCGCCGAGAAACTGACGGGGACTCATGCGATCTGGGCTCGATGCCTCTATGCCTCCGTCAGCAGTGGATAGACCCCGTTCTCGTCATGATCCTCACGTCCGGTGAGCGCCGGCGTGAAGATGCACAGAAAGGTACTGTCCACAATCGGCTTGATCGTGTGGTTGTCGGCATCATCCAGAATGTGCAGGGTGCCGGGTTCGATGATGTGCTCTTCGTTCTCGTCCCGGTCAATCAGAATCATCTTGCCGGAGATGCAGAACACCGCTTCTACGTGGTTCGCATAGCAGATGTCGGTTTCCGTTCCGGCGTAGACCACCGTCTCGGACACGGAGTAGCCGAATCCGTCCGATGCGAGCAGAATACGCTTGCTCCGCCACGCGCCGCTTGCAGCCGTGACATCCCGTTCCGTGCCTTCGATGTCCGAAAGCCTACGAACCTGCATGACAGTCCTCCTGATCATTCTTCATGTACGACATGAACCGAGCCTGTTTCTAGTGCGCTTTCAGTGATTTCAGCAGCTCTATATAGACGCTGTTGAACCGGGCGCCTTTGTCCAGGTAAGCGACTCCGACCATTACCTCCGCTCGCAGGAATTTGACGAGTACGCCGCAGTCCAACTGGTCCAGATCTCCACAGACGAGCTCCATGGAGTCGGATATCTTCGGGTTGCCGGCGATCTGGACGCGCAGTCCGAAGACCTCGGTGGCTATGCTGGGGAAGTATCCGATGCGGGAGGTTTTTGAATCGTGGCCCAGAGACGACGCGACAGACCTACCCGCAAGGTCGCCGGTGTCGATCGCGTTCTTCCAGAATTCCATACGTGTGAGGCTTTCCGTCGTCCACGGGTCGGGGTAACGAGCTATATCCCCGGCCGCGAACACGTCCTCGCACTCCGGCACGCGCATGTATTCATCGACGCGTACCCCGTCAGACAGGTCCAGTCCGTTTCCCTGCAGCCATTCCACGTTGGGAACGCTGCCGATCGCCTCAATGAAGAGGGAACGGTTCGACGAGAATTCCAGGTTCGACGCGTCCGAGCGGCGGCAAAGCAGTTCCTTCGCGGAATCGCCCGTGAGGAACGTGACGCCATTCTGTGTGATCCAACGTCGCAGTGCAATTGCGATGCGCTTACCGAGGATGTTCTCGAACGGCCCGTTTCGCATCGCTTCCAGCATGACGACTTCGCAACCGTACTCCTTGGCCAGTGAGGCCAGCTCGCAAGCGACGAATCCGGCGCCTGCGATCGTGATTTTTTTGCTGGTTTGAAGCTCGTTATGGATGTGCTGCGCATCGTCCAGACTCCGCAGGGTTCTGTGCGTATGGAACGTGCACTCGTTGGTGCCCTCGACCGAGGTGCGCGGGCGCACACCCGCGGCAATGACGAGAGCGTGGTATGCGAAGGATTCGCCTGTGCTCAGACCCAGCACCTTGTTACGCAGGTCCGCACTCTCGACTCTGGTGTCGAGACGCCAGGTCAGAGCCTTGTGTTCGACTCCATTGACCTTCAGGTCCTCGGCGATGGCCATTTCGGGGGTGTCCGACAACGGGTACCGCCTCTTCGTCAGACCCGGCCGGTTGTAGGTACGGTGGACCTCATCTCCGAAGATGACGATCCTGGCGTCGACCTTGCACCTGAGCAGAGCCTTGGCCGCTCGCAGGCCGGCTATGCCGGAGCCGACAATGCCGATGAGCGGCTCTCCACCAGTCATGCGGCATCACGGTTCAAAAGGATTGCCTGCAGCGGGCAGGAGTCGATGGCGTCCTCGATGTCGTCGATGTGCTCTTCATCGAACGACTCGTGATACTGAAGCTCCCCATCGGTGTCGAGCTCGAAGTTGGCCGGAGCCGAAATTGCGCACAGCCCGTGGTTCTGGCACTTGATTCGATCGACGAAGATCTTCACAATTTCCTCCAACGTGAACGTGATTCAGGAACGCGGGGTGAAGGTGATCGGCAGCTTGTTCGCGCCAGTGTTTCCGGAATCAGGCAGCCACTCGGCATCCTCTCCCACCCGCAGATCGGTCATTCGCGTAGCCAACGCCGAGAGAGCCACACCTATGTCTGCTCTGGCGACGAAGTGCCCAAGGCAGTGATGCAGGCCGCCACCGAACGCAAAGTGGGGTGAACGGTCGGCGTCGAGGTCGATGCGGTCCGGGTTGTCGAATTCGGCCGGATCAGTGGCCGATGTCAGGGTGAACAGATGGAGTGTCGTACCCTTCTCGATCGTCCGCTCCTTGTGCTGGAACGTCTCGGCCGCCTCGCGTGAGATCCATCGGCCGATCGGATTTACGCGAAGCGCTTCCTCGACTGCCTTGGCGGAGTAGCGATCAGGATGTGCGGCCAACTTCTCCCACTGGTCCTGTTGCTTCGAAAAAGCTTCAACAGACAGGGCCAGTTGATTTCGGGTCGTGTCTATCCCTGCGAAAATGAGCAGGATGATGAGATTGATCAGTTCCTGATCCGAGAGTTTGCCGGCGTCCTTGTCCCTCGTCTGCACCAGGGTGCTCAGGATGTCGTTCTGAGGCGAGTCCCTCCGACTTTGCACCAGGAACTCGGCGTACTGAGTGAGTTCGCTGATGGCGTCGTCGATCCGTGCGATGTTTTCCTGGATGGTGACACCGAGTCCGAGCCCGATCGTGGACGCGAGCTCATGGATCTTCTTCCAGTCGTGCTCGTCGATACCCAGCAGTATGCACAGAATCCTGGTCGCATACGGTGCCGCGAAGCGACTGGCGAATTCAGTCCGACCGTCATCGATCCATTCGTCTATGAGGCTGTCCGCCAGTGATTCGAACCGCGAATGCAGCGGTTCGATCCGGCGCGGCGAGAACGCCGGATTGACCAGGCGTCGGATCCTGTTGTGCTCGGCGCCCTCCAGCACAAGCAGGGTCTTCTGCCACCAACGGTCGAAGTGCCCGTCGACCACTCCGTGTTGAGCCGGCCACTTGGCGGACCCCTGTGTCAGACGAGGACTCTTCAGGAGGAAGCTGCTGTCCTCGTAGGAGAGGACGGCGATGCCCCAGTCGGTTCGTGCGTACCAATGTGTCGCTCGCGCCTTCCGTACTTCCGCCGAGTCCATGCGAAAGTGTTCGTGGCTGATGTCGAGGTACAGAGTTGTGGGCTGCTGTGCCATGGCAGACGACTCCCAATCGTCGAATTCCGTGCTGATCGAATCGTTCGTCGCTGATCGGATCAATCGGCACTCAAGGGGCCGATACGGTAGAGCACCTCGTCGTGGTGACTGTCGGCGAAGAGGCTGCTGGGGAACAGCACGCGAGTCTCAATGGGCGCCGAGTACTTCTTGGCGAACTGCTTCAGCACCATGATGATCGACTTGTTCTCGGCCGAGACCGTGGCTTCGACGTACCGGACGCCCTTGGCCACCTGCTGGTCGGCCGCGGCCTGGAAGAGCTTCACGCCGAGGAAGGGAATGCCGTGGCGCGAATTGACTGCGGTTTGCCAGACGAAGTACGTGTCGGGCTCGTCAGGGCGGCGATAGCCCGTGAGGAAGCCGACGAGTTCGTCGTTCACGGTCGTAACCAGTGAACCGTCGGCGAAATCCCGGAACCACAGCGTGTAGTAGTAGAGGCTGTTGGAGTCCAGGCCGGGGGTGTTCTCGACCAGCTTCCACACGGCCGGGCCGTCCTCGGGCACCGGTGCCCGGAAGATCGCCTGCTTGTCGGCGACGGTGGCCTGGACCGTGTCGGCCGCGGAGGCAGTGGTGATCGTCATGGTCAGACCGCCTCGGTTTCTGTCGGGAGGGAGTGGACGATCATGGTGGGGTGGGTCCTTTCGCTGTCGGCGGTACCGGGCGCGGTCATGCCGTTTCGAAGACCGCGCGTTGAGTGATGCGCAGTCCTTCGTCGAGGTCGTCGGCGGTGATGGTCAGCGGCGGCAGCAGCTTGACGACCTGGCCATGTACTCCGGAGGTCTCGATGAGGAGTCCGAGTTCGAAGGCCCGGCGTGCGGCGCGGCCGGCGTGCCGGGGATCGGAGAGCTCCAGGCCCCAGACCATCCCGCGGCCGCGGTAGCCGGATCCGCTGTGGTGCGCGGCGCTGTCGCGGAGCGCGGCTTCGATGGTCTGGGCATGTGCCAGCGTCTGCTGCTCCAGCTTGTCGTCGTGCCAGTAGGCGTTGAGCGTGGCGGCCGCGGTGACGAAGGCGGGGTTGTTGCCGCGGAACGTGCCGTTGTGTTCGCCCGGCTCCCAGACGTCCAGTTCCGGTCGGAACAGGCACAGGGACATGGGCAGTCCGTACCCGCTGATCGACTTGGAGACAGTGACGATGTCCGGCGTGATGCCGGCCTCCTCGAAGGAGAAGAACGCTCCGGTGCGGCCGCAGCCCATCTGGATGTCGTCGACGATCAGCAGCATGTCATGCTCCTGACAGAGAAGAGCGAGGGCGCGCAACCACTCCGGGCGAGCCACGTTGATGCCACCCTCGCCCTGGATCGTCTCCACGATCACGGCGGCCGGCCGGTCCAGCCCGGAGCCGTGGTCCCCGAGCAACCGCTCGAACCACAGGAAGTCGGGTGTCTTCCCGTCCATGTAGTGGTCGAAGGGCATGGGAGTGGTGTGCACCAGCGGCACGCCGGCACCGGCCCGTTTGAAGGCGTTGCCGGTCACTGCCAGGGAGCCCAGCGACATGCCGTGGAAGGCGTTGGTGAAGGAGACGACCGTCTCGCGCCCCTTGACCTTGCGGGCCAGCTTGAGAGCGGCTTCGACGGCGTTGGTGCCCGTCGGGCCCGGGAACATGACCTTGTACGGCAGGTCCCGCGGCCGAAGGATCATGTTCTGGAAGGACTCGAGGAACGTGCGCTTGGCCGTGGTCGACATGTCCAGGCCGTGGGTGACGCCGTCGCGCTCCAGGTGGTCGAGCAGGGCGCGCTTCAACACCGGGTTGTTGTGGCCGTAGTTGAGCGATCCGGCGCCGGCGAAGAAGTCGAGGTACTCGTGTCCGTCCTCGTCGTACATACGGCTGCCCCGAGCACGGTCGAACACGGTGGGCCAGTTGCGGCAGTAGCTGCGTACCTCCGACTCCAGGGTCGTGAAGACGCTCAGGTCGGGCTGGGTGAGTGTCATGCCGCGACCTGCCCTTGCTGTGAGGCGAGTACGAAGTCGGTGAAGGTGTCCACCGAGACGAAGTCGTCCGCGTCCAGGTCCTCCGGGTCGACGACCAGGCCGATGGAGTCCTCCAGGGACATCAGCATCTCCAGCATGGTGGTGGAGTCGAGGTGCAGGTCGTCGAAGAGCTTCACATCGCCGGTCAGACCGGTGACGGGGCGCTCCAGGACGTCGGTGAGGGCCTTCTCCAGGGCGGTGAGAACGTTCTGGCGGTCCATGGTCATGTCCTTACGTCTGGTGAGGAGTTGCTGTGGTCGGGTGCGGGGGACGATCAGTGGGCGAGGCGGGCCTGCAGCGCCTCGGTGATGACCGAGGTGGCCTGGGTCTGCTCGACCAGGGCGGCCAGCTTCTTGCGGTCGACCTTGCCGTTGCCGTTGGTGGGCAGGGCGTCGAGGCGGACGCAGCGGCGAGGGATCTTGAAGGGCTCGATGTGGTCGCGCATGCCCTCGCGCACCTCGTCCGCCGTGATGTCGGCGACCACCGCGAGGATCGCGGTCCGCCCGCCCTCGGGCGGCAGTACGGCGGCGGAGGTCACCCCGTCGACACGAGTGGCGGCGGCCTCGACCTCGGTGGCGCTGAGACGGAAGCCCCGCTCCTTGTACAGGTCGTCCCGGCGGCCGGAGAAGTAGAGGTAGCCCTCCTTGTCCTGCCAGCCGTAGTCGCCGGTGCGCAGCTCGGGGAACAGTCCCCCCGTTCGGGGAAAACGCTCGGCGGTCAGCTCGGGGCGCCGCCAGTAGCCGGCCATGACGTTCGGTCCGCGGACCACGAACTGGCCGATCTCACCCGTCGGCAGGCGTTCGCCGTCGTCGCCGATGACGAAGACCTCGGTGCCGGGCAGCGGCATGCCGCAGGAGCCGGGGTGGGTCAGATCGCCGTCGGGCGGCATGATCGCGGTGCGCTTGCACTCGGTCAGGCCGTACATGACCTGGATCCGCAGCTGGGGCAGCGCGCCGCGCAGCGCGGACATGGTGCTGTCCGACAGGGCCGCGCCGGTGTTGGTGAGCAGTCGCAGCTTGCTGAGCTTTCCGGTGCTGCGACGCAGGAGCCAGGCGAGGCGGTCCGCGACGGAGGGCACACCCGGCAGGACCGTGGCGCCGGCGGCCTCCAGACTGCGCAGGAGCGGCGGGCCGGCCTCGGCGACCGTGCCCAGGTGGAGCCGGGCGCCGCTGAGCGCGGACAGATACACCTGGTAGAGGCCGTAGTCGAAGGACAGCGGCAGCGGGCAGTACACCACGTCGTCGGCGCGGTAGTTCAGACAGGCCTGGATGGCCGTCACCGAGAACAGAACCTGCTGGTGGGTGCTGACCACGGCCTTGGGCAGGGAGGTGGTGCCGGAGGTGTAGATCAGGCTGACCGGGTCCACGCTGAGAGTGCCGGGGTTCTCGGGCAGCCGGGCGGAGACGGTCCGCGGGTCGAGAGCCGCGCGCACAAGCTCCTCGATCCTCAGGAACGTCAGATGGTGCCGCACCGCGGTGTGGGCCACCTCCGGGTCGTCGGACACCAGGAGTTCGGGCTCGCAGTCCTGCACGACATGCTCGAGCGGGCCGCCGCGCACCTGCTCGTGCAGGACGCTGAAGACGATGCCGAGGCGGGACGCGGCGTACACGAGAAGCGCGATGCCAAGACCGTCCGACGCGGTGACGACCATACGGTCGCCGCGCTTGAGGCCCTCCACGTGGAGGCGGCCTGCCATGCGCACGCTGGCCTCGGCGAGTTCACCGTAGGTGAGGCTGCCGCCCTGTGTGCTGAGCGCCACGGAGTGCGGGCTGCGCTCGGCGGCCTGGTCGAGCAGTTCGTGCAGCAGCTGGGCTGGGCGGGTCATCAGGTCTCCTCGGCAGTGGGGTTGAGGGCGGTCGCCGGGTCCGTCCTGCGGTACGGGACGACGGTGGTGGCGGTGGCGGTGCACACGAGCTGGGGTGCGTCGAGGACCGCGGCGACGCTCTCGCCCGATTCCGGGCGGGCGCTGAGGACCTTGTGCGCCTGGAGCTCGACCACCCGGCGCAGCCTGGTCCGTCGTACCAGCCGCCCGCGTGCCTCGATGTAGTCGCCCGGTTTCACGGGGGCGGTGAAGCGGAGGTCGCTGTACTGGGACAGCAACCCCTCGTCGCCGTCCGTGCGGATGGTGATCTCGGTGACCAGATCGCCGAACAGGCGCAGGATGCGGGCGCCGTCCACCAGGCCGCCCCCGTAGTGGGCCTCCTCCTGGCCGATGCGTACGCGGAGGAAGGCGGTGGTCTCGGTCGTCTCGGATGTCCTGGGGGTCTCGGTGGCCTTGGTGGTCTCCGGGGCTTGTTCATCGCGGGCGCTGTGCTGGACGGTGGTCGTGTTGGTGTTCGGCGGCGACACGGCGTCAGGCTCCTTTGATTGTTCTCGACCGTCTTCGGCTGCCGCACCGGCGGCCCGGGGGAGGCCGATGGCGATGGCGGCTACGACGTTCTGTTTGTGGGTGATGGACACCGAGACGAAGGTCGGGGCCAATTGCGCGGCCCGCCCTCGCAGGTGGACGACGGGGGCACCGTGCGATGTGTGCTCCACACATATCTCTCGTGGTGCCACTCCCTGGAGGAAGCCGATTCCCAGGACCTTGAACACGGCCTCCTTGGCGGCGAACCGACCGGCCAGGAACTCCAGGAGCCGGTGGGCACCGAGGGTCTCGGCGTGGGCGAGTTCCTCCGGGGCGAAGGCGAAGCGCAGGAACCAGGGGCGCTCGACCAGGCGTCGGAGTTCTGAGCAGTCGAGGACATCCAGTCCGATCCGGGCGGCCTGGTTTGCCGCGGTGTTCATCCGGATGCGGTGCGGAAATCGACGAGGTGCTGCTTGGCCAGCAGATCCTCCGTGCTGTCGCGCTCTCGGACCACATGGGCCCGCCCGCCGTGCACGAGGACCTCGGCCGGGTAGCCGTGGCTGAGGAAGAGCCCGGGTGAGGCGGTGGGCCCGTAGGCCCCGGACCGCTCCACCGCCAGCAGGTCTCCCGGCCGGACTTCCGGCAGCCGCACCTTCTTGGCGACCACGTCGTTGGGCGTGCACAGCGGTCCGGTCACGGTGTAGGGCCGCAGGGCTCCGGCAGACCGGTTCCCCAGGTGGCGGATCGGGAAGTTGCGCTTGACGAAGCTCCCGACGCCGACGGCGGCCATGTGGTGGTTGGTGCCACCGTCGGCGACCACGAAGCTCTCCCCCATGGAGTCCTTCACATAGCGGGCCCGGACGATGTACGTGCCGGCCATGGCCGTCAGGAACCGTCCCAGCTCCATGATCATCCGGCAGTGCGGGTTGCGCGCGGAGAAGGAGGACAGGGCGTCCGCCAGTCCGGTCCCCAGCGCGTCGAGGTCCAGGTCCTCCTCGTTGTCGAAGTAGGCGACGCCGAGCCCGCCGCCGAAGTCCACGGTTTCCAGGGGGAAGCCGAGTCGGCCGGCCAGTTCCTCCGCGGTGGCCAGGATCTGTCGGGTGTTGTGGACGATGTCCTCGTGGTTCAGGAACCGTGTCCCCATGTAGGCGTGCACCCCCTTCACGCGGATGTTGCGCAGGGCCGCGAGCCGGTGCTTGGAGTCACGCAGTTCGGCTTCATCGATGCCGAACTGCCGGGGCTTGCCTCCCATGGCCAACCCTGACCCCTTGCTGCCGAAGGCAGGGTTCACACGCAAGAGCACCGGGAACTCGTCACGGCCGGCCCTTGCCAGCAGCGAGTCCAGCAGGTCGAGTTCCTCCAGCGACTCGCAGACGACCGCGTGGATTCCGGCTTCGATACACGCGACGAGCTCCCGTTCGTCCTTGCCGGGGCCGAGGAAGATGATGTCCTGCGGCGAGACTCCGGCTCGTAGAGCGGTGATCAGTTCGGCATAGGAGGAAACCTCGGCGCCGGTGCCCAACGAATTCAGCAGTGCGCAGACGCTGATGTTGGGGTTGGCCTTGAGGGAGTAGAAGACGTCGGCACCGGCGGGCAGTATGCCGCGCAGCTTTCGGTGCGTGCTTTCCAGGATGTCCGCGTCGTAGACGAACAGCGGGGTGCCGAACTCCTCGGCCAACGCTGACATCGTGATTCCCTGGATGTGGAACTTCGAGGTGGTCATATCAATCACTGCCATCCGCCGTCATCGAGCCAGAGGAACACGAATCGCTTCTCCGCGAGTGAGCTTTCCGGGGTGGATATCTGGTCTTTCATCGCTCGCCTCTCCAGCTGCTGAGTTTTCCAACTGCCTTGATTCTGCGAGCTTTTGTGCGGCGACGGAAGAAGTGACGGGTGGACTGAATCGGTCCTGACCTAATCAGTCCCGAATCCGGAAACGAGAGGTACTTCAGCGCGTCGCAGGCACCATTCAGCAAGTTGAGGGGACGCGGCGGCAGCGCGTTCCCAGATCCGCTCCGCGGTCGTCTCGGCCTCG
Organism: Streptomyces sp. NPDC008086; assembly: GCF_042957325.1. Lineage (NCBI taxonomy): Bacteria > Bacillati > Actinomycetota > Actinomycetes > Kitasatosporales > Streptomycetaceae > Streptomyces > Streptomyces sp. NPDC008086. The sequence goes on along the minus strand of NZ_JBIBIA010000001.1, from coordinate 1,326,203 downwards.
TTCAGCGAGGCGACGCGGAGGAAGAGACCGATGACAGGGTGAGGCCATGCCCGGCGGTGCACGCTGACGTGTTCGAGAACGTCCGGTGCGGTGGCTTCGAGTACCTGCCTGATGTCAGCCGGCAGGGGGGCATCGCCTGGGGGGACAAGTGCGAGATGGACGAGATACATGAGGCAACTGTCGCTCGGCTGCCCGTCGACCAGCGACTGTCCGGACCATCAAGGCCGGAAGAGTCCTCTCGCGGCCGCCTGCACGCCGGCCTGGAAGCGGCTTCGCGCGCCGAGGTGGCCCATGAGTTTCGTGGCGATACGACGTGCCGTGCGGGCCGACACGCCCAGCCGCGCCGCGACGGACTCGTCGGTGTGCCCGAGGGACAACAGCCGCAGGGCTTCCATCTGCTGAGGGTTCAGCCCCTGCTCATCGGCGGGCAAGGTGGTCGCACCCATCGGCTGGGCGGACTGCCAGACGCTCTCGAACAGGGCACAGAGCGATGAGACCACTCCTGGCGTCTGCAGGACCACTGCGCCGGCGCCGGTGTCATCGGGGTCGGCGGCGACGATCGCGATTCTCCGGTCACAGATGATCATGCGGTTCGGTAACGCGGGGGCGGTACGAATGCGCCCGCCGAGCGCGGCCAGCCGGTCCGCGTGCGCCACCGTGACAGGATCGTTGCGGGCGCTGTCGAGATACACGGTGCGCATCCGGACGCCGTGTTCCAGCAGATCCTCGGCGAGCGGCCGCGAGTTGCGCACATTGGCCGCCGTCTGGGCTCCCCCCGGAGCGAATGTCAACAACTCGTCCTCGACCCTGTCGTACAAATTCGCCAGGTAGTCGCGGACGCGGTCGACCCCCTTCAGACGCTGCGACTCGTCCCCGCCACCTTCGTGAGTGAACTCCGATTTGATCTGTACGACGGCCGCCTGAGCCTCTTGCACACGCTGCTGTTGCGCGGCCAGCTCGGCGCGTTGCCTCGACAGCAGGATCTCCGCGGCGAGATGCGCGTCAACCGCGTGAAAACGCTGGAGATCTTCGGAGGAATGCCGTACCAGAGCCAGTTCACTGAGAGTGTCAAGTGCTGTCAGTACCGCCTGCTCGGTCAGCTGGAGGCGGTACATCAGATCGGCCACACCGTCCTGCGGGTGCGCCAGCATCTCGCGGTAGACCACCTCGGCCGTGGCGTCCATTCCCAGGACGTCGAACATGCAACTCCCCTCTCCAACCGTCGTGTTGCCGCTCGACGCTCATCCGTTCCCGTGGTTGTCCTCCGACTGGACGGTTCCGGCCGTCAAGGGCGTGGAGGCGACAGCGCTCACGTGAACGGTCTCCGGTGCGGTGGCGTCGGAAGAGCCCGTGATTCCGCCGACGAACGCTCCGAGAGCAAGGACAGCGGCGGCGATCGGGGTGGCGCGCATGAGTGAACTCCTTTGAAGGACGAATCCGTTCGACTCCGCTGATGCTGCCGATCCGTCTTCCCGGCTCGTTCCCCTCCGGACACCCGCCCGGTCCCCACGCCGTGAGCCGCCCGGCGCCCCCGCTCACCGTGCGGTTTCCGGCACCTTCATGAGGGAGAAGAGGTTGTCCGCCGCAGCGCGGTGCTCCCGGGCGAGCCGCGCGTCCCCTTGGGCCTCCGCGGTACGGGCGAGGCCCCACAGCGCGCACGCCTCGTCATAGCGCAGCTCCATTCGGCAGGCGATCTCATGGGCCAGCAGCTGCTGGTCCTTCGCCGTGTCCAGGTCACTCTGTGCGTACCGCACGCGGCCGACCGCGAGGTGCACGGCGGCGCGGTGGATGTCGCCGGTACTGCCGGCGGCCTTGGCGAGTGCGTGGTCGGAGCTGTCCGCCGCCTCCTCCAGCTCGCCCATGCGCACCAGTACGTCCGCTCTGCGGGCGAGTACGAGCGGCAGTTCCGCGAGCATGTTCATCCGCCGGCACCGCTCCAGTGCCGCGTCGGTCCGAGCGAGCGCCTCCTCGAAGCGGCCCAGGCCCTCGACCGCCTGGGAGAGATAGCTCAGCGCGGACACGGAGAGCTGTACCTCCTTGATCGAGTCGAAGATGGCCACCGCCCGCTCCGCCGATTCCACCGCCTCCTCGAACCGCCCGAGCCGCACCTGGATCAGGCTCAGCATGCTGAGCGACGAACCGTCGAGCCGGGTGAAGCCGAGCTCCCGCGCACGCTCGCTGGCCTCCTGACTCAGCTGCAGGGCGCGTTCCAGCTCCCCCATGCTGTTGTAGGCCTGTCCGAGGCGGGCCCGGCACTCCGCCTCGCTGTGCTCGTCCTCCATCTGCCGGGACAGGTCGACGGCTTCCTCGAGGCGGGCGACCGCGCCACTCAACTGCCCCAGCCGCCACTTGCCCATGGCCAGGTTCATCAGGTTCAGCCGGGCCAACGACGGATCCCCGAGCCGAGTGGACGCCTTGACACCCTTCTCCAGCGCTACGTTGGCGCTGGCGTCGTAGCCGCGAATGCTGGAGTGGAAGCCCAACTCGCGCGGCAGCCGCGCGGCATGCCACAGCAGCCCTTCGTCGTATGCGGCGTCCACCGCGGCCAGCAGACTCTCACGGTGTTGGTCGAGCCACTGCAGCGCCCTGTCCTTGTGGCCGAACCCGCTGCCGGCCACGCCCTCTTCGTCGGTGTCCCCGACGCGGCGGCGTCCGGGAAACAGCGTGTCGCAGGCGAGTTCCGCCGTGCGCAGATAGTGGTCGAGCAGGCGCTCCGTCGCCTGCCCGTCCTGGGGTGCCCGCTCACCCTGCGCGACCCGCTGGACGAAGCTGCGCACCAGGTCGTGCAGGGCGTACACCCCCGGCTCCCTGGCTTCGAGGAGCCGGATGTCGACCAGTTCTTCCAGTACGTCCTCGGCCGTCAGGGCATCGGTGTCCAGGAGCGCGGCGGCTTCGTCGGCGTCCAGATAGCGCCCCGGGTGGTGACCCAGAAGCCGGAAGGCGGTTCGCTGCTCCAGCGGCATGGACTGGTACGACAGCAGCAGCGCGCTCGCGACTCCCCTTCCCTCACTGGTGAGTTCGTCCAGCCGTCGGTTGTGGTCCCTCAGCCGCTCGACGAGTCGCTGGACGCTCCAGCGCGGACGGTTCGCCAGCCGGGCTGCCGCGATCCTGACGGCCAGCGGGAGCCCGCCGCACAGCCGCAGCAGCTCACGGGCCGAGTCCGGTTCTCGCTCGACGCGTTCGGCACCGAGGGTGTTACGCAGGATCTGGTGGCTGTCCAGCTCCGGAAGGGCGCCCACGGAGAGCCACTCGGCGCCGTCAAGTCCGGTCAGCCGCGGGCGGCTGGTGATCAGGACCAGGCTGTCGCAGAAGGCGGGGATCAACTCCCGCACCTGCTCGGACGAGGCGCTGTTGTCCAGGACAAGGAGCATCTGACGGCCCCGCATGTAGGACTGCCACCGCGCGGCACGTCCGGCCGGCACTGTGGAGATCTCCTCGCTGGGAATGCCGGCTGCCGCGAGCAGGTCGCCCTGCGCCTGGAACGGGCTGAGCGGCGTCTGGCCCGGCGTGAAGCCGTGCAGGTCGATGAAGAGACTGCCGTCCGGGTACCGCTCGGCCAGTTGGTGCGCGGCCCGCACGGCGAGGGTCGTCTTGCCGCCGCCGCCCATGCCGTCGAGAGCCAGGACCGTCGGCGAGCCGTCCTGGGCTCCGCGGGCCCTCTCACAGATCCACTGCAGCTCGTGGCTGCGGCCGGAGAAGTCGGGCACGTCGAACGGCAGTGCGTGCGGAGCCTCGGTCTCCTGGTGGGGGACGGCAGGAGCCGCCGCGCGTTCCGGGCGGGAGATCGACGGGTCCTGGCGCAGGATGCGCTCGTGGAGCCCGGTCAGCTCCGCGCCGGGGTCGATGCCCAACTCGTCGGCGAGTTGCTCCCGGGCGCGGCTGAACTCATCGAGTGCGGCGGCCTGTTGGCCGGAGTGGTAGAGGGCGAGCATGAGCCGGCTGCGCAGCGTCTCACGCAGCGGATGCTCGTCGACCAGGGCACGCAGCTCGCCCGTGATCCCGGCGGCCTCGCCCGCGTCGAGGAGCAGACCGTAGAGCTGCTCGGCGGCGGTGAGCCGCTGCTCCTCCAGCGCGGTCGAAGCGGCATCGACCACACGGCCACCGGATCCGGCAAGCACCGGCCCCCGCCACAGCGCCAGCGCCTCCCGTAACCGCGCGACCGCCCCCTCCTGCTCGTTCGCCTCCAGTGACTCCCTCGCCTGACTCAACCGCCGCTGGAAGCGCAGTAGATCGAGTTCCTCGGTGTCGACGACCGCGCGGTATCCCGACCCGTCGGTGACGATGATGCCGTGGCCGTGCGGAATACGGCCGCGCAGTTTGGCCACTGTCTTGCGCACCTGGTGCTCGGAGCTGTCCGGCGGCTCCTCCTGCCATGCGGCTGCGATCAGGCGGGAGAGGGGCACGACGCGCCCGGCTTCCAGGAGCAGTGTCACGAGGACGCGTTGCTGCAACGCACTGTTGAGGGGCAGGAGTTCGCCGCCGACGCGGACTTCCAGGGACCCCAGTACGGCGAACTCCGGTCGGGTACCCGAGTCGTCCTGAATGCCCTCTGCTGTCACGGTCCGTACCCCGCCCTCTCCCGTCAGCGGTGGGAATCAGACCGAGAAATTAGATCATTCCTACGGAGCATGCGCCAGGAATGATCAGGCCGAATCCCGTCCCTGAGTCCTCGCCTGCCCCGGAAGGGGGCATGGCATGGCTGTCGGGCGCGTTTCTCCGCATGACCTAACGGATTTGAGCCACCAGGTCATCTCGGGCCTTGGCGATCCGCTCACGGGTGAGCTCCGGTGTGTCCCCCTCGACGACCACATAGGCGCGCCGTGCGCGTGGGTCGCCGACGGGGGCGACCAAGTCGCCGACGGAGTAGGGGAATCGGGCGCCGCGTACCCATGGGGTCACGGCGATGTCCTCCGTGCCGGTGAGCGTCTCCAACCGTCCTTCGGGCAGCAGGAAGAAGCCGATCTCGGCGTACTGGTGCGCCTTCGGCACGACCGGGCGGCGGCCCAGGAGGCTCCTGAAGACCGCCGCCTCCAGGTCGAACCCGCGCGCGCTCTCGAAGAGCAGGGGGATACCGTCGGCACCGAGGTGTGCGCGACAGGACACGATCCGCGGCCCCTGGGGCAGCAAGGCCACCATCGTGTGGGCCGGGCCGGAGCGGTATCCGCTCGCCGTCAGCCGCTCCTGGACCACCGCCTCGATGGTGCGGCGCTCAAAGTCGGTCACCGGCGCCGGATGGAGGTAGCCCGTCACGTGGAAGTGCGGAGGTCCCGTGGTGCGTTGAGCCGTCAGTCCCAGGACATGGTGGTTCCCGTTCACGCTCAGGGTCTCGACGCTCACCCTGGGAGCCGACAGGGGTTCCTGTACGTCCCCTTCGAGGACCCGGAGGCGCTCGTACACCGCCGGCGGGTTCGTGGACAGGCCCAACTGCCATGCCTCCCGGATCACCGACGGGGCGGGATTGCCGTGTCCGCCGTGCAGCACGGCGTCGATGCCATGGCGCCGCGCGGTTCGCGCGATGACCTCGCGCAGTAGTGTCTCGTCGGAGAAATCGGTGAGCAGCAGCTCTTCGGATGCTTCTTCGACGCGGGGCGCGTAGTCGGACTCAAGCTGCGACGGATCCCATATCGACCAGAGGCGGAACCCCAGCTCGTTTCCTTTTCGTACGAGTTGGTGGCTCGGCATCACCAGGAGCAGCTTGAGCTGCGCGCTTCTCAGGAAGTGTGCACACATAAACGCCACCATGTGGTACGGCCTTCCCGTCCTCTTCCCCTTCTCTTCCCCTGTCCGAGTCGGCCGACGGACCTGGTGAGCGAGATGCGTAGGCAGCGGAGAGGGTCAGCGCGTGCGGACGGCATGGACGCGCGGAACCCCGTAGGTCAGCCGGCAGGGCTTGAGTTCTTGCGCTTGTTGGCGAGGAAGCGTTCCTTTTTCTCGCGATTCCCGCACGTGTTCATTTCGCACCATCTGCGTGTGCGGCCCCGGCTGGCGTCGAAGAAGGCGGCCCGGCACGTCGGCGATGAGCACAAGGAGATCTTTCCGGGGCGTTCTCCCGCGATGATGCTGATCGCATCCGCAGCGATCACGCTGAGAGCATCCTCTACAGAAGCGGAGCCCAGCCGCCACTCCCAGTTGCCCTCGGGCGTCAAGATCGGTGAGGCCTGGCCGTGAGTGCTGCAGTCATTGATGACTCGGACAGCTGGGGCGGGAAGTGGTTCCTGCTTCGCAACGGCGGTAGCGGCCGCGTGAATCGATTCCCGTAGCTCTCGTGCGTGGTCGAGCTGGGACTCCGTGCAGGAGTCGACCACGAGCCCGTTGACGGCCAACCAGTCCACGAGTCGGGACGGCACAGGGATGCGCTCCAGCGACTCGCCGCAGCGCTCCGTCAGAGTCGCCGTGAAGCTGGTCGCCAGCACCTTGCCGAGGCGGAACTCGGGAACATGCGCAACGGACATGGAACCATCTTAGCTGGTTCCGGCGGTCCATGCCACCAAGTTCGACTTCGGGACTGATTAGGTCAGGACCGATTCAGTCCACCCGTCACTTCTTCCTCCGCCGCGCGGAAGCTCGCAGAATCGAGATGGCCGGAGAACGAACCAGACCCATGTGTGGGTGAACCGAACTTTCACTGCCCTGCGAAGGAGACCAACCTATGAGCATCACTGTGCGCCCCGACCTGTATCCAACCCGAATCATCGGTGAGTCAGTCCCTCAGCCGCGGATCGATCCGACTGTGTGGGGAGAGGCTCCGGGCCCGCTCGACAGTGAGCAGTTGAATCAGTACGAGTCGAGTGGCTACCTGGTTCTCGACAACCTGCTGACCGCGCATGAGGTGGAGATATACCTCGCCGAACTGAAGCGGCTCAGCGAGGATGCGGCGCTGCGCGCGAGTGAGCGGGCGATTCTGGAGCCGGAGTCGGACCAGGTGCGGTCCGTTTTCGAGGTCGAGAAGGTCAGCGAGCTCTTTGCCGAACTGCTGCATTCCCCTCGGCTCACCGACATCGCTCGGCAGGTCCTCGACTCGGAGGTGTACATTCACCAGAGCCGGGTCAACTACAAGCCCGGCTTCGGCGGTGCCCCGTTCCACTGGCACTCTGATTTTGAGACCTGGCATTCCGAAGACGGTATGCCCAGGCCGCGTGCGTTCAGCGTTTCCATTTCGCTGACCGAGAACTACCCGTTCAACGGGCCGCTCATGGTGATGCCCGGCACCCACAATTCTTTCATTCCCACGATCGGAGAGACGCCGCAGGACTACCACAAGGAGTCGCTCCGGGTGGCCAGTCCGTCTGTCGGCTCCCCGGACCGGAAGCATCTGACGCGCATGGCCGAGAAGCATGGAATCGAGCAGATCACCGGTCCTGCCGGATCCGCGGTGATGTTCGACTCGAACCTGCTCCATGGCTCCAATGGCAACCTCTCGCCCTTCGCGCGCTCCAACATCTTCATTGTGTACAACAGCGTGGAGAACACGCTGGAGGCCCCGTTCTCCGCACCCAAGCCGCGTCCGCAGCACCTCAGCAACCGCGAGTTTCCGGCCACTTGAGCCAAGCAGCTGACCGCGGGTGGGCCAGGCCCTGGTGGCCTTGGCCCACCCGCGGTGTGTACCTGCCCTCGGCCAGCAGGGAACCATCCTGGCCGGTTGCTCCCCAAGTACAGGAGTGGTAGAACCGTCTTAGGTGGTTCTACCCGCCAACCAAGACGAGGTCCGCATGTCCGCAAGCACCCTTTCTCCGGTGCGGTCCACCGTGCCCAAAAAAATTCTCTTCCCTCTTCTCTTAGTTCCCATGTTCCTCGGCGGTGTGGACTCCACGCTGTTCAACTCCATCGCCTATGACCTGCCCGTGCTCACCGATTCATGGCGACTGTGGTTCATCGACGGGTACACGATCGCGCTCGCCTCGAGTGTTGTCCTCGGGTCCCGCCTGGGTGCACGGATGGGCCCTGGTGTGACGTTGGCAATCGGGCTTCTCGTGTTTGCCGTCGCGGGTGCTGGTCCCGCACTACTGGATTCATCGGCGGCATGGACAACGACCCGGTTCGTGCAAGGCTTTGGCTACGCACTCATCGTTTCCAGCGTTGCCTCGGTCATCGGCGGGCTGCCGAACACCGCGGAGCGCACACTGGGTTACTCCCTGTGGATCACCACGTACAGCATCGGGGCCGGTGTGGGACCACTGCTCGGCCGGGTGTTCGTTGATATCGACGCGTACACCCTGTTGTTCTGGCTGCCGGCTGCAATCGCCGTACTGTGCGGCGTTCTTGCGACCCTGCTCTTGCGCGGTATCGATTTGGGCCTGGCCTCGTCGACCAAGATCGACGTGGCTTCTTCAGTCCTGGCATTTCTTGGATTCGGCCTCTTCGTGGCAGGTCTGCAGAGTCATGGCGAGGCACTCGGGCGCGTGCTGGCGACTGTCGTCGGCTGTGGCATCTTGGCGGTGTTCTGCGTCCGTCAACTCCGCTCCCGGGACCCGCTCATCGATGTGCGCATGCTGCCCTTCTCCCGGCTTGGAGCCTGTTCGCTCGCACTCGTCTTCGGGTCGGCGTGCTACACGGGGTCGGTCTTTCTCTTCAGCGCAGAGGTCGATTCGCTGCTGTCCATCCTGCCGGTTTCGGTCCTGGCGCTGTGGGTGTCACTCGGAGGGTTCGCCTTCCATAAGCTGCAGTCTCGATTTTCTCCGGTGCACATGTTGCAGGTCAGCTTGGCCACCTGCGCTCTCGGTCTTGTGGTAGCCGCTTTGGGCGGCCTGTGGCCGGCCAGCTTCCTGATCGGTCTCGGCGTGGGGGTCTCCATGGCGTCGGGAGACGCGTACCTGCTCGGGAGCGTTCCACCCAGGGATGTCGCACGCGCAGCCGCTCTCCAGGAGACCAGCCTCGCCGTGGGTGCGGCTCTGGGAGTGGCCGGATTCGGCGGCATTTTCGCCACCACCAACTCGGTCGCAGGAACGGCCGTCATCACAGCGGTCCTGGTTGCCGTCGTCGTGTGGACGCTCCGCTACAACCGCGGTGTTCTCACGGCGTAGCTTTCGACTCGGCTCTCGCCCGCCAAAGGCCTTCCCGCAAGGATTCGGCAGCCGGTGTCGCCGACCGAGGCCGCGCGGCGACTGGCGGAGGCGGGTTGCTGTGAGGTGGCTCCGGGACTCAGCGAGGAGGAGTTCAGCGGGCGCGACGTGGGAGCAGCCCTGGCCCGACCGGCCCCACGCTGATCCAGGCGACCTCCGGCATCGGCTGGAGTGGCCCGTGCGCGAGGTACTGAGCGATGTCGGTCACGGCCGCCGGCATCCGGCCCCGGGCACGCCCGAGCGCTGATGAGGAAGCCCTGTAGGTCGCCCGGGAGGTACTGGCACGGGCGCTCGCGCGGCAGCGCTCCCACCAGCCGGACCTCTCCTCCCACGCGCGACGAAACCGCGGTTGCCGTGCACGCCCCCTTCCATGACCAGACAACCGGCGGCCAGGGTCAGCCTTCCGGTCGCGCCGCTGTGGGCTCCGCTCAGGAGCTTGCGGCCGGCCACCCGGGCATCACTCAGCGACAGGGCGGTGCTGATGTCGAGTTGGCCCTCGATACGGGCCGAGTCTGCCTCGACGCCCGGCATCCTGCAGCCCGTCATGACGACCGTCCGGGTCGACGCGTGAGCAGGTCCACCGACTTCTCGATCCAGCACTCCTCGATCCAGAGGACGTGCTCGATCTGCGCACCGGCCAGGTTGAAGCGCAAGGAGCGCACGATCACGGCGCCCAGGACCACGCGCCCGGCACCCCACTGCCCGCCTCCGGCGACCCAGAGTAGTGATCTACGCCGGTTCGCCGCCGTGGTGGCCCGTGCCGGGCGACTGCGAGCGAGCGGAAAACCCTGAGTGTCCTCGAGACATTCGCTGTACGTTGATCAGGCGCGCCGGCCAAGCGGGCCCGGCGAATACTCGCAGTTCAGAACCTATTCTGAGGTCTACCCACCGTGTTCCTGACCATCACCACCACCGGCACTCCGGAGCGTCCTGCCACCGATCTCGGCTTCCTGCTGCACAAGCATCCCGAGAAATCGCAGGCGTTCTCCACCTCCTACGGCAAGGCGCACGTCCTCTACCCGGAGGCGGAAGCCGAGCGCTGCACGGCGGCGCTGCTGCTGGAGGTCGACGCGGTGGCGCTGGTCAGGCGGGGCAAGGGCAAGGGGCGGGGCGGCGCGCCCGACGCGGCGCTCGCGCAGTACGTCAACGACCGGCCGTACGCCGCGTCCTCGCTGCTCGCGGTCGCGCTCAGCAGCGTGTTCTCGAGCGCCATGCGGGGTGTGTGCAACGCACGGCCGGGGCTCCCGGCGCAGCCGCTGCCCCTGCGGATCGAGGTGCCCGCGCTTCCGGCCCGCGGCGGCCCCGAACTCGTACGACGGCTCTTCGAGCCGCTCGGCTGGGCCGTGACCGCCGAGCCCGTGCCGCTGGACGTGCGGTTCCCCGAGTGGGGCGACTCGCGGTACGTAGGGCTCGTTTTGGAGTCGGATTCGCTGACCCTCGCCGAGGCGCTGCGGCATCTGTACGTCCTGCTGCCGGTCCTCGACGACGCCAAGCACTACTGGGTCGCCTCCGACGAGGTCGACAAGCTGCTGCGGGCCGGCGAGGGCTGGCTGCCGGACCACCCGGAGCAGAAGGTCATCACCAGCCGGTATCTGTCGCGCCGCTGGTCGCTGACCCGGCAGGCGATGGAGCGGCTGGAGCTGGTGCGGCTCGCGGAGGCCGACGACAGCGAGGTCGAGGACATCGACAACGCCGTCGAGGCGGAGGGGGAGACGGAGGAGAAGCCGACCCCGCTCGCCGTGCAGCGGCGGGACGCGATCATCGCCGCGCTGAAGGCGTCCGGTGCCGCCCGCGTGCTCGATCTCGGTTGTGGGCAGGGGCAGTTGGTGCAGGCGCTGCTCAAGGACCCGTCGTTCACCGAGATCGTCGGCGTGGACGTGTCGATGCGGGCGCTCACCATCGCCGGGCGGCGGCTGAAGCTGGACCGGATGGGGGAGCGGCAGGCCTCGCGCGTGAAGCTCTTCCAGAGCTCCCTCGCCTACACCGACAAGCGGCTCGCGGGCTACGACGCCGCCGTGCTCAGCGAGGTCATCGAGCACCTCGACCTGCCGCGGCTGCCCGCCCTGGAGTACGCGGTCTTCGGCGCCGCCCGCCCGCGGACGGTCCTGGTGACCACCCCCAACGTCGAGTACAACGTCCGCTGGGAGTCCCTCCCCGCCGGGCACGTCCGGCACGGCGACCACCGCTTCGAGTGGACCCGCGAGGAGTTCCGGACGTGGGCGCGGGCGGTGGCCGAACGGCACGGGTACGGCGTGGAGTTCGTGCCGGTCGGCCTCGACGACCCGGAGGTGGGGCCACCCACCCAGATGGCCGTCTTCGAGATGGGCGGAACCAAGAACGTGAAGGAGGCGAAGGCCGCATGAGCGAGAACACCACCCTGGCAACCGAGGGACGGGTCCTGCCCGTCACCGACCTCTCCCTCGTCGTGCTCGTCGGCGCCTCCGGATCCGGCAAGTCCACCTTCGCCCGCCGGCACTTCAAGCCCACCGAGGTCATCTCCTCCGACTTCTGCCGCGGCCTGGTCTCCGACGACGAGAACGACCAGAGCGCGACCCGGGACGCCTTCGACGTCCTGCACTACATCGCGGGCAAGCGCCTGGCCGCGGGCCGCCGTACCGTCGTCGACGCCACCAACGTGCAGCAGGACGCCCGCAAGCAGCTGATCCAGCTGGCGAAGCAGTACGACGTGCTGCCCATCGCCATCGTGCTCGACGTGCCGGAGCAGGTGTGCGCCGAGCGCAACGCGGCCCGCGGTGACCGGGCCGACATGCCGCGCCGGGTCATCCAGCGGCACACCCGCGAACTGCGCCGCTCGCTCAGGCACCTGGAGCGCGAGGGCTTCCGCAAGGTGCACATCCTGCGCGGTGTGGAGGACGTCGAGAACGCCACCGTCGTCACCGAGAAGCGCTTCAACGACCTGACCCACCTCACCGGCCCGTTCGACATCATCGGCGACATCCACGGCTGCGCCTCGGAACTGGAGTCCCTGCTGGGCAAGTTGGGCTACGCCGACGGCGTGCACCCCGACGGACGTACCGCCGTCTTCGTCGGCGACCTCGTCGACCGCGGCCCGAACAGCCCCGGAGTGCTGCGGCGCGTCATGGCGATGGTGAAGTCGGGCGACGCGCTGTGCGTGCCGGGCAACCACGAGAACAAGTACGGCCGCTACCTCAAGGGCCGAGGCGTCCAGCACACCCACGGACTCGCCGAGACCATCGAGCAGATGGAGGGCGAGAGCGAGGAGTTCCGGGCCGAGGTACGGCAGTTCATCGACGGGCTCGTCAGCCACTACGTCCTGGACGGCGGGCGACTGGTCGTCTGCCACGCCGGTCTGCCGGAGAAGTACCACGGCCGTACGTCGGGGCGGGTGCGCTCGCACGCGCTGTACGGCGACACCACCGGGGAGACCGACGAGTTCGGGCTGCCGGTGCGCTACCCGTGGGCGGAGGACTACCGGGGCCGGGCGGCTGTGGTGTACGGCCACACTCCGGTGCCGGAGGCCACGTGGCTGAACAACACCATCTGCCTGGACACCGGTGCCGTCTTCGGCGGCAAGCTGACCGCGCTGCGCTGGCCGGAGCGGGAACTGGTCGACGTGCCGGCCGAGCGGGTCTGGTACGAGCCGACGAGGCCGCTGCGGACGGAGGCACCGGGCGGGCACGACGGACGGCCCCTCGACCTCGACGACGTGCAGGGCCGCAGGGTCGTCGAGACCCGGCACTCGGGCCGGGTGTCGGTCCGTGAGGAGAACGCGGCCGCCGCCCTGGAGGTCATGAGCCGCTTCGCCGTCGACCCGCGCCTGCTGCCGTACCTCCCGCCCACCATGGCGCCCACGGCCACGAGCCACATCGACGGCTACCTGGAGCACCCGGCGGAGGCCTTCGCGCAGTACGCGGCGGACGGTGTCGAGCGGGTCGTGTGCGAGGAGAAGCACATGGGCTCGCGGGCCGTGGCGCTGGTGTGCCGGGACGCGGAGGTCGCCCGCAAGCGGTTCGGGGCCGACGGTCCCACCGGGTCGCTGTACACCCGTACCGGTCGCCCCTTCTTCGACGACGAGTCGGTGACGGAGACGATCCTGGACCGGGTCCGGGCCGCTGTCACCGAGGCCGGTCTGTGGGAGGACCTGGAGACCGACTGGCTGCTGCTCGACGCCGAGCTGATGCCGTGGTCGCTGAAGGCGCAGGGCCTGCTGCGTTCGCAGTACGCGGCGGTCGGCGCCGCCTCCGGCGCGGTGTTCCCGGGGGCGCTGGCCGCGCTGGAGGGTGCCGCGGCGCGCGGCGTCGACGTGTCGGACCTCCTGTCCCGTCAGCGGGAACGGGCCGCCGACGCAGCCTCGTTCACCGAGGCGTACCGCCGGTACTGCTGGACCACCGACGGCCTGGACGGCGTACGCCTGGCACCGTTCCAGGTCCTCGCGGTCCAGGGCCGCAGCCTCGCCGCCCTCCCGCACGACCAGCAGCTCGCGCTGCTCGACCGGCTGGTGGAGCACGACGGCACGGGTCTCCTCCAGACCACCCGGCGGCTGTACGTCGACACCGGTGACCCGGAGTCGGTGCGGGCCGGCGTCGACTGGTGGCTGGAGATGACCGGCCGGGGCGGCGAGGGCATGGTCGTCAAGCCGCTCGGCGCGGTGGTCCGCAGCGGGGAGGGGCGGCTGGTCCAGCCCGGGATCAAGTGCCGGGGACGCGAGTACCTGCGGATCATCTACGGTCCGGAGTACACGCGCCCGGACAACCTGGCGCGGCTGCGGCAGCGGTTCCTCAACCACAAGCGGTCCCTCGCCATCCGCGAGTACGCGCTCGGACTGGAGGCCCTCGACCGGCTGGCCGAGGGGGAGCCGCTGTGGCGGGTGCACGAGGCGGTGTTCGGAGTGCTGGCGCTGGAGTCGGAGCCGGTCGACCCCCGGCTGTGACGGCCGGCGGCCGGCACCGTCCGGTCAGCCGACGAGCCGCAGCCGCTCCCGGCACACGCCCACGCGCAGGGTCTGACCCCAGGTCAGCTCGACCGCGTCCGTCTCCATCCCGTCCCCGAAGGCGACCAGCCGCTCGGACTCGACGGTGAGGCGGAGACGGTGCGCGGCGGCGAGTTCCCCCGCCACCAGTGACGTACCGGTGGCCGGGGAGGGCCAGGCCTCCCGCACGAACCACAGCAGGCGTTCCTCCGTCGGGGCGGGCAGCGGAAGCCGCCCGCCCCGCTCCTGCCACACCGACCGGATCCATCCGGTCGCCCCCGTCCCGGTGCCGATCAGCACCCCGGACGAGGCCTGGGCCTCGACGACACCCCCGTCGTCCTCCAGGCCCAGGCGGTATCGGGCCGTCTGGTGACCGACGGCGCCCAGGTAGATCTCGTTCAGCGCCACCAGCCGCTGGGTGTCGTCGGCGACGGCCTCCACCATGATGAGTTCGTCGCAGCGGACCCCTCCCGACTGCGCGGCCGCGAGCAGCGGTCCGGTGTCCTCGGGGCGGTGGCGGACCAGGACGCCCGGGTTGCGGCCGGGGTCGGTGTCGATGCCGAGCACCGGCTGGCCGGCCAGGTACTTGGCCACGTTCGCGACCAGCCCGTCCTGGCCGACCACGACGACCACGTCCTCCGGCGCGAACAGAAAACGGTCCAGGTCGGCCCGCTCCACCCGGGTCTGACGCCAGGTCAGCGGGATCGCCGAGGCCACCTCCGTGAGCGCCTGCCGCGTACGGCGGTGGCGTTCGGCGACCTCCGCGATGTCACGGCCCCGGGAGGAGAGGAAGAAGGCGGCCTGGCCGTGGGTGCCGTGCCGGGCCACCAACTCCTCGTACTCCGTGGTGCGATGGACGAGGACGACCCGCGGGGCGAGACTCACGTCCGCTCCGGGGCACCGAGCCTGGCGAGCAGCCCGGTCAGCACGTCCGGCGACAGCGTCACGCTGTCGATGCGCGGCAGGTTCTCCGCCAGCCGTGTCCCGGTGAGGGCGTGCAGCGTCGCCACGTCCACCTCGGCGTGCACCCGCAGCCACGCCGCCTGTGCCTGGGCCCGCGCCTCACCGACCTCGCGCGCGCCCTCGGCCTCCGCCCGGGCCAGTCGTACGGACCGCTTGGCCTCCGCCTCCGCGAGCCGTACCGTCCGTGCCGCCTCCGCCTCGGCCCGCACGGCGTCGGCCGCGGCGTGCTCCTCGGCCTCCCGGCGGGCGTTCGTGCCCCGCTGGTCGACCAACTGCTCCTCGCGGCGGGCGAGTTCGATCTGGCTGGCGAGTTCGTTCTCGGCGATGGCACGCTCCCGCTCGACCGCGACCGCCCGCCGCTCGTACGTCGCCCGGTCCGCCTCCTGCTGGATCTGCTCTCGGGCCGGGGTGCGCAGCGCCCGCTCCACCTCCGGCTCCGGACGCAGGGCGACGACGCGTACGGCGACCACTTCGATGCCGGTCGCGGGGAGGCGGGGCTCCCCGGCGAGGCCCGCGGCGATCCGTTCCCGCACCGCTGTGACGCCGTCGACCAGCGCCGCCGACAGCGGCGTACGGGACAGGACGTCCAGCGCGTGCTGCTGGGCCGTCTCCGTCAGCAGTGTCCCCAGCTGCTCCAGCGGGGTGCCCCGCCACGCGCCCGTGTCCGGGTCGACGGAGAAGTCCAGGCGGGTCGCGGCGAGTGCCGGGTCGCTGATCCGGTAGGTGACCGTCGCCTGGACGGCCACGTCCTGGAAGTCGGACGTGCGGGCATGGAAGGTCATCGCCAACTCGCGGTCATCGACCGGCACTTCGGAGAGCGCGGCGGTCAGCGCCCGGTACCAGAAGCTGAGTCCGGGGCCGTCGTGCAGCAGCTTTCCGCCGCGGTGGTGGCGGATGTGCGCCGTGGGCGCGCCGCGCAGGTGGCGCCAGCCGAGACGCCGGGTGATGTCGGCCATGGTTCCCCTCCCACGATTTCTCGTCATGCAGACGATAATCGCGAGTCCGGGTTGTCGTCAAGGGGACGAGAACGAGAGGAGGTCAAGGCGGTCAAGCAGGGGGTGAAGACGGCCCCCGGTGGTCAGGATGGAGGCATGGGATTCCATGTCGACTCCGAGGCCGGGCGGCTGCGCCGCGTCATCCTTCACCGGCCCGATCTAGAGCTCAAAAGGCTCACCCCCAGCAACAAGGACGCCCTGCTCTTCGACGACGTGCTGTGGGTGCGCCGGGCGCGCGCCGAGCACGACGGGTTCGCCGACGTCCTGCGCGACCGAGGGGTCACCGTCCACCTCTTCGGCGACCTGCTCACCGAGGCCCTGGAGATCCCGGTGGCCCGCGGGCTCGTCCTGGACCGGGTCTTCGACGAGAAGGAGTACGGGGTGCTCGCCACGGACCACCTCCGTGCGGCCTTCGAGGGCCTGCCCTCGGCCGAGCTGGCCGAGGCCCTCGTCGGCGGTATGACCAAACGGGAGTTCCTGGAGGCGCACCCCGAGCCGACCTCTGTGCGCTTCCATGTCATGGAGCTCGACGACTTCCTCCTCGCGCCCCTGCCCAACCACCTCTTCACCCGTGACACCTCCGCCTGGATCTACGACGGCGTCTCCGTCAACGCCATGCGCTGGCCGGCGCGGCAGCGTGAGACCGTCCACTTCGAGGCGATCTACCGGCACCACCCCCTCTTCCGTGACGAAACGTTCCGCGTCTGGTCCGAGGGGCAGGCCGACTACCCCTCCACCATCGAGGGCGGCGACGTCCTGGTGATCGGCAACGGTGCCGTCCTCATCGGGATGAGCGAGCGGACCACGCCCCAGGCCGTCGAGATGCTCGCCCACAAGCTGTTCGCCGCCGGGTCCGCGCAGACGATCGTGGCCCTCGACATGCCCAAGCGGCGCGCCCTGATGCATCTCGACACCGTGATGACGATGGTCGACGGCGACGTCTTCACCCAGTACGCCGGGCTCGGCATGCTCCGCTCGTACACCATCGAACCCGGCGCCGGCGACAAGGAGCTGAAGGTCACCGACCATCCGCCGGAGCACATGCACCGCGCCATCGCCGCCGCCCTTGGGCTCAGCGAGATCCGTGTCCTGACCGCGACCCAGGACGTCCACGCCGCCGAGCGCGAGCAGTGGGACGACGGCTGCAACGTGCTGGCCGTCGAGCCGGGCGTCGTCGTCGCCTATGAACGGAACTCCACCACCAACACCCATCTGCGCAAGCAGGGCATCGAGGTGATCGAGATCCCGGGGAGCGAGTTGGGGCGGGGGAGGGGCGGGCCGCGCTGCATGAGCTGTCCGGTCGAACGGGAGGCCGTATAGAAATTCTATTGGTCGTATAGACTTCCAACGTCCCTGTCCTCGTCCCACCCTGGAGCGCCCCCATGGCGACTGTTCCGAGCGCCCTCGCCGGCCGCCACTTCCTCAAGGAGATCGACTTCACCGAGCAGGAGTTCCTCGGGCTGGTCGAACTGGCCGCGGAGCTGAAGGCGGCCAAGAAGGCCGGGGCCGAGACGCAGTACCTGCGGGGCAGGAACATCGCGCTGATCTTCGAGAAGACCTCGACGCGTACGCGCTGCGCGTTCGAGGTCGCGGCCGCCGACCAGGGTGCCTCCACGACGTACCTCGATCCGTCCGGCTCGCAGATCGGCCACAAGGAGTCCGTGAAGGACACCGCGCGCGTGCTGGGCCGGATGTACGACGGGATCGAGTACCGCTGCGACAGCCACGCGAAGGTCGAGGAGCTGGCCGCCTACGCGGGCGTGCCCGTCTTCAACGGCCTCAGCGACGACTGGCACCCCACGCAGATGCTCGCCGACGTGCTGACGATGACGGAGCACAGCGACAAGCCGCTCAAGGAGATCGCCTTCGCCTACCTGGGCGACGCCCGCTTCAACATGGGCAACTCGTACCTGGTCACCGGTGCGCTGCTCGGCATGGACGTGCGGATCGTCGCGCCCGAGGAGTACTGGCCCGGTGACGAGGTCGTGGCCCGGGCCCGCAAGCTCGCGGAGGTCAGCGGCGCCGTCATCACGCTCACCGAGGACGTCGCCGAGGGCGTCCGGGGCGCCGACTTCGTCGCCACCGACGTCTGGGTGTCGATGGGGGAGCCCAAGGAGGTCTGGGACGAGCGGATCACCGCGCTCGGCGCCTACGCGGTGACCATGGACGTCCTGCGCGCCACCGGCAACCCGGACGTCAAGTTCCTGCACTGTCTGCCGGCCTTCCACGACCTCGGGACGAAGGTCGGGCGCGAGATCTTCGAGAGCCATGGCCTGGAGTCGCTCGAGGTGACCGACGAGGTCTTCGAGTCGGAGCACTCGGTGGTGTTCGACGAGGCGGAGAACCGGATGCACACGATCAAGGCCGTGTTGGTGGCTGCGCTGGCGTGAGTTTCGGGAGGCGCCGTAGGGGGGGTCGGTTGTTTGCCGGGTGCGGCGCCGTTGTGGCTTGTCGCGCCCGCGCGGCGGTAGCCGCAAATTCAATACAGCCCCGCGCCCTGGGGGTGTTAGGCCGGGCGGCGTTGGGCCGGTACCGAGGGCAGCCTGAACCACACCGCCTTGCCGGAGTCGGTGGGGCGGTGGCCGCAGGACGAGCTCAGGGCGCGGATGAGGAGGAGGCCGCGGCCGTGTTCCTGCCATGGGTCGGGATCGTTGCCGCTCGGCTTGGTCAGATCGCCCGGCGGTGCCGGGTCCGGGTCGTGGACCTCGACCTGGCAGCCGGACGGCAGCAGCTCCAGTACGAGCTCTATCGGGCCGGTGCCCGCGGTGTGCTCCACCGCGTTCGCGACCAGCTCCGCCGTGAGCAGCTCCGCGGTGTCACAGTCGGCTGCATGCTCCAGCTCGGCCAGCGCCGTACGGACCAGGGCGCGCGCCACGGGCACGGCGGCGGCCGTGTGCGGGAGCGCGATACGCCAGGAGGCGGAGGCTGACGGGCGATCTTGCAAGGCGGGTCCGTTCATGAGCAGGCTGTCCTGCTTTCAACCTTATGAATGGTACGGCGCCACCCCGCAGAGGCTCCCGAAGGGCACCGTTCGGGACCTTCGGCCCCGACTGAAGGGCGGCTTACCCGGGTGAACGGCCGGCCTCGCGCGGCTGATCCCACCGTTACGCGGGTGTCGACGAGCCGTGACGGATGTGACGGGGTCAGGTCACACCCGATCGGGTTATCGCGTGACCGTGACGACAGTCAAAGTTGGGTGATAGCTTCGAAGGGTAGAGCTCAGTGATGCAGTGCCCGCCGTCCGCCCGAGGAGGCCGCACGTCATGAGTCCCTTCACCGGCTCCGCCGCCCGCACCGCCGACTGGAAGCATCTGCGGGTCGAGCACGCCGACGGGGTCGCCACCGTCACCCTCGCCCGCCCCGAGAAACTCAACGCGCTCACCTTCGGCGCCTACGCCGACCTGCGCGATCTGCTCGCCGAGCTGTCCCGGGAGCGGGCGGTGCGGGCCCTGGTGCTGGCCGGCGAGGGCCGCGGCTTCTGCTCCGGCGGCGACGTCGACGAGATCATCGGCGCGACCCTGGCCATGGACACCGCCCAGCTCCTCGACTTCAACCGGATGACCGGGCAGGTCGTCCGGGCCGTACGGGAGTGCCCGTTCCCGGTGATCGCGGCGGTGCACGGGGTGGCGGCCGGGGCAGGCGCCGTACTCGCCCTCGCGGCGGACTTCCGCATCGCCGACCCCACCGCGCGCTTCGCCTTCCTCTTCACCCGGGTCGGCCTGTCGGGCGGCGACATGGGCGCGGCGTATCTGCTGCCCAGGGTCGTGGGACTGGGGCATGCGACTCGGCTGCTGATGCTGGGGGAGCCCGTGCGGGCACCCGAGGCGGAGCGCATCGGCTTGATCAGCGAGCTGACGGACGAGGGCCAGGTGGACGAGGCCGCCCAGACCCTCGCCCGCCGCCTGGCCGACGGTCCAGCACTGGCGTACGCCCAGACCAAGGCGTTGCTGACGGCTGAGCTGGACATGCCGCTCGCGGCGGCGGTGGAGATGGACGCGTCGACGCAGGCCCTCCTGATGAACGGCGAGGACTACGCGGAGTTCCACGCGGCCTTCACGGAGAAGCGCCCACCGAAGTGGCAGGGGAGGTAGGGATGTTCTCGGCGAAGGGGACTGCATCGCCCTCAGGGGCGGGGGGCGGTGTTGAATCTGCGGCTACCGCCGCGCGGGCGCGACCAGCCCCCACAAACCCGCAGCCGCCGATGACGACAAGCCACCCCCTACGAGTCGCGATCATCGGCGGCGGCCCGGGAGGGCTCTACGCCGCCGCCCTGCTCAAGCGCCTCGACCCCGCCCGCGAGATCACCGTCTGGGAACGCAACGCCCCCGACGACACCTTCGGCTTCGGCGTCGTCCTCTCCGACGAGACCCTCGGCGGCATCGAGCACGCCGACCCCGTGGTCCACGAGGCGATGCAGAACGACTTCGTGCGGTGGGACGACATCGACATCGTGTACCGAGGTACCCGGCACACCTCCGGAGGCCACGGCTTCGCCGCCCTCGGCAGAAAACGCCTCCTGGAGATCCTGCACGACCGCTGCCGCGCCCTGGGCGTGGAACTCCGGTTCCGCACCGAGGTCCCCGACCCGGCCCGGCTCGCCGATACGCACGACCTGGTCATCGCCGCAGACGGCGTGCACAGCACCACCCGCGAGGCCTACGCCCATGTGTTCCGCCCACATGTGGCCGAACACCACTGCCGCTACATCTGGCTCGCCGCGGACTTCGCCTTCACATCCTTCCGCTTCGAGATCGCCGAGACCGAACACGGCGTGATGCAGCTGCACGGCTACCCGTACGCGGCCGACGCCTCCACCGTGATCGTCGAGATGCGCGAAGAGGTCTGGCAGGCCGCCGGGTTCGCGGAACTCGACGAACAGGGGTCCGTCGACCGCTGCGCCAAGATCTTCGCGGAGGCGCTCGGCGGACGCATCCTGAAATCCAACAAGTCGGCCTGGACCACCTTCCACACGATCGTCAACGAACACTGGTCGCACGGCAACGTCGTCCTGCTGGGCGACGCCGCCCACACCGCCCACTTCTCCATCGGCTCCGGCACCAAACTGGCCGTCGAGGACGCCCTCGCGCTCGCCGCCTGCCTGACGGAACAGCCCTCACTGGAGCAGGCGTTGGCGGCCTACGAGCAGGAGCGCAAGCCCGTCGTCGCCTCCACGCAGCGTGCCGCCCGCGCCAGCCTGGAGTGGTTCGAGAACCTCGGGCTGTACCTCGACCAGCCGCCCCGCCAGTTCGCCTTCAACCTCCTCACCCGCAGCCGCCGCGTCACCCACGACAACCTGCGCCTGCGCGACGCCCACTTCACCGAGGCCGTGGAACGGGACTTCGGCTGCCCACCCGGTACGCCGCCGATGTTCACGCCGTTCCGGCTGCGCGGTCTGACCCTGCGCAACCGGGTCGTCGTGTCCCCGATGGACATGTACTCGGCGACGGACGGCGTCCCCGGCGACTTCCACCTCGTCCATCTCGGCGCCCGCGCCCTCGGCGGCGCCGGACTGGTGATGACCGAGATGGTGTGCGTCAGCCCGGAGGGCCGGATCACGCCTGGCTGCGCCGGCCTCTACACCGGCAAGCAGGGCGAGTCATGGCGGCGGATCGTCCGGTTCGTGCACGCGCAGGCGCCCGGCACCGCGATCGGCGTGCAGCTCGGCCACAGCGGGCGCAAGGGCTCGACCAAGCTGATGTGGGAGGGCATCGACGAGCCGCTGGAGGACGGCAACTGGCCGCTCGTCGCCCCGTCCCCGATCCCCTACAAGCCCTACAGTCAGACCCCGCGCGAGCTGACCCGCTCCCAACTCACCGACATTCGCGAACAGTTCACGGCAGCGGCCTGGCGGGCCGCCCGCGCCGGGTTCGACCTCCTCGAACTCCACTGCGCGCACGGCTATCTGCTCTCCGGCTTCCTCTCCCCCCTCACCAACCGCCGCACCGACGCCTACGGCGGCTCGCTGGAGAAACGACTCCGCTTCCCGCTCGAGGTCTTCGACGCCGTACGGGCGGTGTGGCCCGAGGAACGGCCCATGACCGTCCGGATCTCCGCCACCGACTGGGCCGAGGGCGGTACGACCGCCGAGGACGCCGTCGAGATCGCCCGTGCCTTCGCCGCGCACGGCGCCGACGCCGTCGACGTGTCGACCGGCCAGGTCGTGGCCGACGAGCAGCCGGAGTACGGGCGGTCGTACCAGACGCCGTTCGCCGACCGGATCCGGCACGCCACCGGCCTCCCGGTGATCGCGGTCGGCGCCATCTCCTCCTGGGACGACGTCAACTCCCTGATCCTGGCCGGCCGAACGGACCTGTGCGCCCTCGCCCGGCCGCACCTCTACGACCCGCACTGGACGCTGCACGCCGCGGCCGAGCAGGGCTACGACGGTCCGGGCGTGGTCTGGCCGGCCCCGTACCGGGCGGGCAGCCGCCGCCCGCAGACCGGGCGCACGGACGCCCCCAAGCCCCGGCTCACACTGGGGAGGTGAAGTCCGCCGGGTCCGTCGCGCCCAGCCCAGGCCGTTGGCCTGCCCGACGTCACAGACCGGCGTACGTGGCTCCCGCGTCCCGCAGACGCTCGTGCAGCCCCCGGAAGACGGCGGCCGAGCGGGCGCCCGGCCAGTCCGCGGGCAGCAGCCGAGCGGGCAGGCCGGGGTCGGTGTACGGGAGGTGGCGCCAGGAGTCCAGGGCGAGGAGGTAGTCGCGGTACGCCTCCTCGGGTTCGGTGTCCGGCCGGCGCTCCCAGTCGTGCAGCACGCGCGCGTGACGCTCGAGGAACGCCTCGTGCTCCTTGGCGATGGCGGCCAGGTCCCACCAGCGGGCGACGGCCTCGACGGTCGGTGTGAAGCCGAGGTGCTCACCGCGGAAGAAGTCGACGTACTCCTCCAGGCGCAGCCGCTGAAGGGTGTGCCGCGCCTCCTCGTAGAGCCGTGCCGGCGCGATCCACACACCCGGAGCCGCCGTCCCGAAGCCGAGACCGGCCAGCCGGGAGCGCAGGACGTGCCGCTTCTGGCGCTCGCTCTCCGGCACCGAGAACACCGCGAGCACCCAGCCCTCGTCGTCCGGTGCCGCGCTGGTGTAGATGCGCCGGTCGCCGTCGTCCAGCAACTGGCGGGCGTCGGGGGAGAGTTCGTACCCGGCCGCGCCCTGCGCCGTACGGGCCGGCAGCAGCAGCCCGCGCCGCTTCAGACGGGACACCGACGACCGTACGGAAGGGGCGTCCACGCCGACCGCGGCCAGCAGTCTGATCAGCTCGGCGACCGGCACCGGGCCGGGCATGTGGCGGCCGTAGGCGCCGTAGAGCGTGACGATGAGAGACCGTGGTGCATGCTGGTCGGACACGTTGATCATCTTAGTTCGTGCGGATCACTGCCGGTCGCCCGGCGGGTCGGCGGCGTCGCGCAGCCGGAAGCGCTGGAGTTTGCCGGTAGCGGTGCGCGGCAGGGCGTCCAGGAAGACGATCTCGCGCGGGCACTTGTACGGCGCCAACTCGGCCTTGACGAACGCCCGCAGCGCCGCCACGTCCCGTCGGGCACCCTCCCTGAGCACCGCGTACGCCACCACGACCTGCCCGCGCGCCTCGTCGGGCCGTCCCACCACCGCCGTCTCCAGAACTTCGGGGTGGCGCAGCAGGGCCTCCTCGACCTCGGGGCCCGCGATGTTGTAGCCGGCCGAGATGATCATGTCGTCCGCGCGGGCGACATAGCGGAAGTAGCCGTCACTCTCCCGGACGTAGGTGTCACCGGTGATGTTCCAGCCGTCGCGTACGTACTCACGCTGGCGGGGGTCGGCGAGGTAGCGGCAGCCGACCGGTCCCCGCACGGCGAGCAGCCCGGGCTCCCCGTCGGGCAGCTCCCGGCCTTCGTGGTCCACCACGCGCGCGTGCCAGCCCGGAACGGGTCGTCCGGTCGTGCCGGGCCGGATGTGCTCGTCGGCGGCGGAGATGAAGATGTGCAGCAGCTCCGTGGCGCCGATGCCGTTGATGATGCGCAGCCCGGTCCGCTCGTGCCAGGCCCGCCAGGTGGCCGCCGGCAGGTTCTCGCCCGCGGAGACGCAGCGGCGCAGCGAGGAGACGTCGTGCGAGTCGAGCTCGTCGAGCATCGCGCGGTACGCCGTCGGAGCGGTGAACAGCACGGACACCCGGTGCTCGCCGATGGCGGGCAACAGCTGCTTGGGGCCGGCCTGTTCGAGGAGCAGGGCGCTGGCGCCGGCCCGCATCGGGAAGATGACGAGGCCGCCCAGGCCGAAGGTGAAGCCGAGCGGGGGGCTGCCGGTGAAGACATCGCCCACATGTGGTTGGAGCACATGCTGCGAGAAGGTGTCGGCTATCGCGAGCACATCCCGGTGGAAGTGCATACAGCCCTTGGGCCGTCCGGTGGTCCCCGAGGTGAAGGCGATCAGGGCGACGTCGTCGGCCGCGGTGTCGGTGGCGGGGTACGGCTCGTCGGGGGCGGGGCGGCGCAGGAGGTCGTCGGGGGCGTCGCCGCCGTACGTGGCGAGGTGCAGGCCGGGTATCTCGGCCTTGGCCAGGTCGTCGACGGACCGGATGTCGCAGAGTGCGTGCCGCACCCGGGCGATCTCGCAGACGGTCCGCAGCTCGTGCGGGCGCTGCTGGGCCAGCACGGTGACGGCGACCGCGCCCACCTTCAGCACCGCCAGCCAGCAGGCGGCCAGCCAGGGTGTGGTGGGGCCACGCAGCAGCACCCGGTTGCCCGGGACGACGCCGAGGTGGGTGGTGAGCACATGGGCGAGCCGGTCGACGCGGGCGCGCAGTGTGCCGTACGTCCATGTGTCGCCGGACGGGGTGTGGAACGCGGGGCGCTCGTGGGGCGGGCCGTCGAGCAGTTCGGCGGCGGCGTTGAGCCGATCGGGGTAGTGCAGCCCCGGCAGGTCGAAGTGCAGCTCGGGCCACTGGTCGGGCGGTGGCAGATGCTCGCGGGCGAAGGTGTCGACGTGGGCGGAGCGGTGCAGACCGGCCATGGCGGTTCGCCCCCTTGCCGTGTGGGCTGCCTTGTGGGCTTGGTGCTTCCTGGCGTTCTGGTGGGCCAAGCGGGTCCGGGGGAGTGCGGGCACGCCCCCGGACCCGCTCGCACAGGGAGCGTATCGTGTTGGTGACGACAGTCAATGGTGCGCGATATCGTCGAGGAGGTCCGTCGAGAGGGCCCGTCGCGGACGGCCCCGCAGGGAGGTCGGCAATGCCCGCATTCTCACTCGATCCACCGCAGACCGCATGGTGTGCCGAACTGCGCGCCCTGGCCGCCGAACGGCTGCGCCCGCTCGCGGAGAAGGGCGAGCCCGGGCACGTCAACCGCCCCCTCGTCGCCGAGCTCGGCGAACTGGGGCTGCTGAAGCGGCTGTTCAGCTCCGGCGCGGTCGACCTGTGCCTGATGCGGGAGTCCCTCGCGTACGCCTGCACGGAGGCCGAGACCGCGCTCGCCCTGCAGGGCCTGGGCGCCCACCCCGTGCACGCACACGGCACGCCCGCCCAGCGGGACCGCTGGCTGCCCGGCGTGGCCGAGGGAAGCACGGTGGCGGCCTTCGCGCTCAGCGAGCCCGGCGCCGGTTCGGACGCGGCGGCACTGGAACTCGCCGCCGAGCCCGACGGCCCCGCCCGCTGGCGGCTCACCGGCGAGAAGTGCTGGATCTCCAACGCCCCCGAGGCCGACTTCTACACCGTGTTCGCCCGCACCACCCCCGGCGCCGGCGCCCGTGGTGTCACCGCCTTCCTGCTCCCCGCCGACCGCCCCGGCCTCACCGGGGCCGGCCTCGACATGCTGTCCCCGCACCCCATCGGCAGCCTCGATCTCGACGCCGTCCCCGTCACCGCCGACGACATGCTGGGCGAGCCCGACCGCGGCTTCCGGGTCGCGATGGGCACCCTCAACCTCTTCCGGCCCAGCGTCGGCGCCTTCGCCGTCGGCATGGCCCAGGCGGCCCTGGACGTCACGCTCGCCCACACGGCCCGACGGGACGCGTTCGGCGGCAAGTTGAAGGACCTCCAGACGGTCGCCCACCAGGTCGCCGAGATGGCCCTGCGCACGGAGGCGGCCCGTCTCATGGTGTACGCGGCGGCGGCGGCGTACGACGAGCAGGCGCCGGACGTGCCCCGGCGCGCGGCGATGGCGAAGCTGCTCGCGACGGAGACCGCGCAGTACGTCGTCGACCGGGCGGTCCAACTGCACGGTGCCCGCGCCCTGCGCCGCGGCCATCTGCTGGAGCACCTCTACCGCGAGGTGCGCGCGCCGCGCGTCTACGAAGGCGCCAGCGAGGTGCAACGCGGCATCATCGCCAAGGAGTTGTACGCGGACATGGAGGCCGGTCAGTGACCACCGAGCGCGTCAACCCACCCGACCTGTCCCCGCCCACCGGCTTCTCCCACGCGGTCGTCGCCACCGGCTCACGCGTCGTCTTCCTGGCCGGACAGACCGCGCTCGACGCCGACGGCAAGGTGGTCGGGGAGACGCTTCCCGAGCAGTTCGAGCGGGCCCTCACCAATCTGCTGGCCGCGCTGGGCGCGGCCGGCGGCGCGCCGGCCGACCTCGCGCGGGTCACCGTCTACGCCACGGACGTCGCCGCGTACCGCGCCCAGGTCGCCGAACTCGGCCGGGTCTGGCGGCGGTTGGCGGGGCGCGACTATCCGGCGATGGCGGTCGTCGAGGTCGTACGGCTCTGGGACGAACGGGCGATGGTGGAGCTCGACGGATTCGCGGTGCTGCCGTAGACGGTGCTCACGCCGCCATGGCGAGGCGCTCGGCCGGCACCCGGTGCGGGGCGACGACGCGGCCGTCGGGCAGCAGCTCACCGCTGTCGTCGAAGACGATCGCCCCGTCGCACAGCAGGCTCCAGCCCTGCTCGGGGTGGGCGGCGACCACATGGGCGCCCTGGTCGGAGGAAGGGCACGAAGACTGGTGGGAACACATGGCGCACCTCCACATCGGGCGGACGATCCGTATGGGCCGTCCATATGGGGAGACCATCCACCCCGCGCGAACTCATCGGAACGGCCCGCCGTGAACCGTGACAACACGCGGACAACTCTCTGACGGATCCACGAAGGTCGGGGCGGACTCGCCACCGAAGGGGTGACGATCACGCCCATAAGCACACCGGACAGGTACCAGTGGAGGCCCCCACTCCGCCCACCGGGAGGTCATCCCATGCCCCTGCGTCCCGCTCTCGCCACCGCCACCGGCGCCGTTCTGCTCCTGCTGGCCGCCGCGCCCTCGGCCTTCGCCGACTCCGACGTCACCGCCGAGCCCAAGGAGACCGTGACGGTCGACAAGACGGTCCGTATGGCCACGGACGGCACCGTCACCGTCACCGGCACCTACAGGTGCGCCGACAGCGAGGGCCCCGTCTTCGTGAGCGCCTCCGTCGGTCAGAAGTCCGCCCCCACCCGGTACGCCATCGGGGGCACCCTCGCCGTGTGCGACGGCAAGAAGCACCGCTGGGAGAACAAGAGCAGGACCTCCTCGGCCACCCTCAAGCACGGCAAGGCGGACGTCGAGGCCACCCTCGTGGAACTGCGCCCCTCGGACGACCTGGGCGGCCTGCCCCTGCCCCACTTCCACGCGGCCTCGAAGAAGGACATCACCCTCACGAAGGCGTGACGCCTCCCCTCACGAACGACCGGGCACCCCGGAGAACGATCGGGCCCCGGAGCACGCCGCGGCACGCACCCCGCGGCACGTCGCGCCCCTCCCCGACCGGAGGGGCGCGATGCCGGTGATCATGTCCTCCTGGCCGCCCACCATGCCCCGGCGGCCCACCTCGACGAGGATGCCGCGGGTGTCCAGGCCGTAGCGGGCCGTGGCCGGCTGGGTGCCGGCCGCGGGGGAGTGGCCGCAGCGCGACGGTCGGGGCGGTGGTCCGGAAGGAAGCGATGCGCAGGGGGCCGGTCAGGTCGGTGCGCGATGGTGGACAGGCGCGGGGGGAAATGATGAAGAATTTTTGGGCGGGATGTGATGCGGGGATGCGATGATGCGGGTGAACGCACGTGCGCGAACCCGTTCGAGAGGTCCGTGGATGTCTGGTGAGGTGCAGGGGCGTCGCGAAGCAGGCGCTGTCAAGGGGCCGTCGGGTGCTGAGACGGGAGGCCGGCCGAGGTGAGCCAGCAACGGAACGTCTGGTTTCGGCGCTTCCCGCCGGCGGAGAGCGCGCCTACTGGTATCGACAGCGGCGCGGAGTGCGAACTGGTCTGTTTCCCGCACGCGGGCGGCTCCGCCGCCTACTGGAAGTCCTTGGCTGTCGCACTCGCCCCGACCGTGGACGTGGTGGCCGTGCAGTACCCGGGCCGGCTCGACCGGTTGGCTGAGCCCCCGGTCGAGGATCTGCATCTGCTGGCCGACCTGATCACCGAGGCGCTGGGCCCGCCGGGAGAACGGCCCAGGGCGCTGCTCGGGCACAGCATGGGGGCCTCCCTCGCGTACGAGGTGGCTGTGCGGCTCGCCCGCCGGCCCGGCGACGAGCCGCAGCTGCTCGTCGTGTCGGCCCGCAGGGGACCGGCCGCCGCGCGGGGAAGGGACCGGGACTGGCCTGTGGGCGACGCGCAACTGGTTCGGCGGATAAGGGGTTTGGGCGGCACGGACGCCATCGTCCTCGATGACCCGGACTGGCTGGAACTGATCCTGCCCGCGCTGCGCGGCGACTACCGGGCCCTCGCCTCCTACGAGGACACTCCCGGCCGGCCGCTGTCCTGTCCTGTGGTCGCCCTGGCCGGAAACCGCGACCAGGAGGCGACCGTCGAGGAGATCCGAACCTGGGGCGAGCAGACCTCGGGTGACTTCCGCACCCAGGTGTTCGAGGGCGGTCACTTCTTCCTCAACCATCACGCCGGGGACGTCATCGACCTGATCCGCGGCCTGTTGCCGACCCGCGCCGGCTGACCGGGGTGGGCAGCTGACGACCCGGTGGGTGGACCACCACCGGCCGGGCCGGACGGTCCCGGCGGTCCCTATATCACGGCTGCCGTATGTGCGAAGCCGGTGAGCCGCCTGAATCCGGTCATAAAACGGCCAGCTACCGGTAAAAACTTGACCGGGAAGCAAGGGGCGTGTGTCACTTGGGACCAGGTATTCGTGATCGACTCGGCGGGTCGACCTGCGCAGACGGGGACACGGGGGTGGCACGGTTGACACCTGAGTATGCCCGTGCAAGGGGGCCTCGAAGGCGATCGCTCGTAAGAACTTGAGCAGTCTGTAACGGGGGTAAGCGATGCGGTTTCGAATGCTGGGCCCATTAGAGGTCGTTTGCAGTGACCAGTTGGTCGGACTGGGCGGAACGAGACAACGCGCGACACTCGGGTTTCTGTTGCTGAACGCCAACCGGGTGGTGGCGAGCAGTCAGTTGATAGAGGCTTTGTGGCCGGAAGGTAAAGCGCCTCAGTCGGCCCGGAAAATACTGCAGAACTCCGTGTGGAGACTGCGCAGGGCCCTCTCCCCGGACGAGCGTGACCCGGGCTGTGTGGAGCTGTTGAGCCAGGCCCCGGGCTACATGCTGCGCGTCGCGCCCGACCGGACGGATCTTCACAACTTCCGGGGGCTGGTCGAAAAGGGCCGCGCGGAACTGGCGGCGGGATCACCGGAGAACGCGTCCCTGTTGCTGCGCGACGCACTTGCCCTCTGGCGGGGACCGGTGTTGGCGGATCTGGTGGAAACCGGAATTGACTGGCCGGAGTTGACTTCCGTCAGTAACGCCCGCCTGGACGCCCTGGAGGACTGCTTCGAGGCGGAGTTGGCGTGCGGTCATCATCACCGCATCCTCGCCGAGCTGCAGAAAACCGTGGCCACCGAGCCGCTGCGGGAACGGCTGCTCGGACAACTCATGCTGGCGCTCTACCGATCGGGGCGGCAGACGGACGCATTGGACGTTTATCACAGCGCCCGCACCGAAATGGTGGAAAAACTCGGACTTGAACCGGGTCATGTCCTCAAGGCATTGCAGCAGGCCATTCTCGCCCATGACCCGGCACTGGTCCCGGTCGGCGTCCGGCAGCAGATCGAGTTGCTCATGACGGGTGCCCCCCGGGACCGCGCGGAACCAGCCCTCCAGGGCGTCCCGGTCGGCCCGGACGCCGTACCCGCGCGGCCGGAGACCTCCGCCGCCCCGGCCGTACCCCGCGATCGCCGGGTCGACGAGGGCAGGGTCCCCGAGGAGCCGGCCACCCGGCCGCCGGCCGTCGAACCGCCGGCCGCGGCCACGCCGGTGCTGCCGACCATGGTGGCCGAGCGCAAGGACGTCAGCGTCCTCATCGTGCGCGCCCAGCTCAGCCCGGAGGACGGCGACAGCGATCCCGAGCGGATAGACGAGGCCGCCGAGAACGCGGCCGCGGTCATCCGCGAGGAGGTCGAGTGCCTCGGCGGTACGGTCACCGCCTCGATCGGCCCGATCTGGCTCGCCCTGTTCGGGGTGCCCCGCAGCGGCGAGGACGACGCCGAACGGGCGGTGCACGCGGCGATGACGATCCGCGACCGCCTCGGTGTCGCGGCGGCCTCCGCGGGACCGGCCACGGCCGCCGCGCGCGGGGTCTCCGTCCAGGCGGCGGTCGCCACCGGCGAGGCGCTCGTCCGCTACCAACCCGACCGCGGCGAGGTCCCGCCGTCGGTCAACGGCGCTCTCCTCGACGAGTGCCACACCCTGCTGTACCTCACCCCCGCCGGGGAGATCCGGGTCTGCGACGACACCCGCCGCGCCACCGAGTTCGCGGTCACCTACCATCGCGGCGACTCCTCGCCCGGCTGGCAGGTCGGGGGCTTCCGCCAGGAGTACGTCGCCCTGCACGCCGTACCCGTGATCGACCGCGAGTACGACCTGGACGTGCTGCGCGGCCTGCTCCAGCGCACCCGTCACCAGACGAGGCCCCATCTGGTGACGGTGCTGGGGGAACCCGGCATCGGCAAGACCCGGTTCATCATGGAGTTCGAGCGCCGGGTCGCGGCCAACCCGGAGGCCGTACGGCTTCTGGTGGTGCGCAGCCGGCCCGTCATCGGTGAGGAGCCGCTGGAGGTCCTGTACGACCTGGTGGCGTCCTGCTGCGGGATCCTGCGGGGCGATTCGGCCGAGACGACCCGGGCCAAGCTCACCGCCACCGTCGAGCGGCTGGTCGAGACCGAGAACGAGCGGCAGTGGATGCTGACGCGACTGCACCCGCTCCTCGACGCGGAGATCTGTGCGAGCACCCGGGTCGCGGT
The DNA here is from genome assembly GCF_042957325.1 of Streptomyces sp. NPDC008086. Classification (NCBI taxonomy): domain Bacteria; kingdom Bacillati; phylum Actinomycetota; class Actinomycetes; order Kitasatosporales; family Streptomycetaceae; genus Streptomyces; species Streptomyces sp. NPDC008086. The sequence goes on along the minus strand of NZ_JBIBIA010000001.1, from coordinate 1,295,048 downwards.
CGCCGACGCCCTGGCCGCGTCGCGGCAGTTGCTCGCGGAGATCGCGGGGCGGGGCCCGCTCGTGGTGGTCGTCGAGGACCTGCACTGGGCCGACGACGTCCTGGTCGACTTCGTCAAGGACCTCGCGCCGTCGGTGGGTTCACTGCCGCTGCTGGTGATCGCCACCGCCCGGCCGGAGCTGCTCAAACGGCGCCCGGAGTGGGGCAGCGGTATCCGGCACGGACTCACGCTCACCCTGGAGCCGATCTCCGACGCGGCCATCGACCGGCTGCTGGAGTTCCTGATGTCCACCACGGCCAGCGGTCTGAACACCTCCGCCGGGGGACTGCTGGAGGCGCTGCTGGAGGGGGCGGGTGACGATCCGGCTGCCCGTCGCGCCCAGTTGCGCCGCATCCTGGCGTCGGGCTCGGCCTCCCTCCGGGACGAGCGGTGCGGGCCCGGCGCGGGCGGTCCGCAGACTGCCGCGCCGGACCCGTGCCTGCCGAGGTCAGCCGGACACCCGTATCGGTAGACGAGTGGGCGAGATCAGCTGCCTGGGGTTCTCGAACTCCAGGGAGCCGGTCTCGTCCACCGCGATGTCCCGGTAACGGTCCATCAGGATGTTCAGGGCGACCTTCGCCTCGAGACGGGCCAGCGGCGCGCCGAGGCAGAAGTGGATGCCCTGGCCGAACACCAGGTGGTTGGTGGTGCGGTGGATGTCGAACCGGTCGGGGTCGGGGAACCGCGAGCCGTCCCGGTTCGCGGCCCCTATCCACGGCGTCACCAGAGACCCGGCGGGGATCGTGTGACCGCCCAACTCGGTGTCGGCGGTGGTGATCCGGGCCAGCCTCGGGAACGGCGGCCGCAGCCGCAGCACCTCCTCCAGCGCGCCCGGCAGCAGCGAACGGTCCGCGCGCACCGCGGCCCCCACCTCCGGGTGCTGGTCGAAGAGGAGGACGGCGTTGCCGATGAGGGCCATCGTGGTGGCGTGCCCGGCGAACATGGTCAGACCGGTCACCCCGACGATCTCACCGTCGTCCAGGTACTCGCCGTCGACCTTGGCACCGGCGAGCCTGCTGAGCACATCGTCGGTGGGGTTCTTGCGCAGCCGCCGTACGTGCTCCAGCAGATAGGCGTTCATCTCCCGCACCGCCGGGGCGACTTCGTTCTCCAACTGCTCCGGAGGGACGGTCGCGGCGTCCACGGTGCCGAGGGCCTCGCCCCACACCCGGAACAGCGGCTCGTCCTCGACCGGCAGGCCCAGCAGTTCGAGGATCACATTGATGGGCAGGGCGTAGGCCAGCGAGTCGATCAGGTCGAAGCGGTCGGCGTCGCCCACACCGTCGAGCAGGGCGTTGGTGATCTTCTCGATCCGGGGCGTCAGCCCGGTCACGGCCCGTGCGGTGAACACGGAGCTGATCACCGAGCGGAGCTGGCGGTGCCGGGGCGGGTCCGTCGTCACCAGATTGCCCATGTCGAAGAAGTCGAGATCGGGCTGCGGCGGATTGAACGCACGGGCGGTGTCCGAGGAGAACGTGGTCGTGTCGGCGAGGATCCGCGAGATGTCGGCGTAACCGAACACCTGCCATCCCTTTTCCGGGTCCCGGTACACCGGCTGCGTGTCGAGCATCGAACGGAACCAGGCGAACAGCGACTCCGCCGGATCCTTTGCGAGAGTATCCGAAGTTATGCTCATGATCCTGACCTTATCCTCGCGTTTCTCGGCCCACGGTGAATGTCGCGGGAATAGAAGGAATGCGTGAGAGACCTGAAACCGGCAGCGGACCGAAGTCCGCTGCCGGTGACGCGGCGCCGGTTTCCGAAGACCGCCCGTAGACCGTCGGCAGATCAGGGGGAGACCGGGCCGGGAGCGCGGGTCAGAACGCCGACATCGAGCGGTACAGCCGGCGGTCGACCTGCGGGGCCCGCAGGGCCGCCGCGCTCGTCAGACGCCCGATCTCGGCGACGGTCAGGGGCTTGCCGCCGGCCACGCGGATGCCCGACTCGACGGCGCCGTCCATGTAGCCGCTCCAGCCGTCGGCGATGTCGCCGCCGGCGAACTTGACGCGGCCGTGCGGCTTCTGGATGTCGCGGTGCAGCCGGGTCAGCTGGAACGGCTGCCGGAAGGCGCCGACCCCCAGCGCGAACTCGTCCGCGTGCCAGTCGTGGGCCGTGTAGCTGAGCAGCTGGGCGTCCGGGAGGATGTCCTTCACCGCCGCCTCGACCTGCCCCCGGTCCCGTACGTCGAAGGTGTCCTTCACACTGAACGCCACCACCGGCTGGCCCACGTCGAAGCGGCCCATGATGCAGATCGGGTGCCCTTCCGGGGCCTCCGCGACGAAGCGGTCGGCGGGCCGCTTCAGGTCCAGCCACAGCTTCTTCTCGTGCGGCACGCCGATGCCCGCGGTGGAGGCCGTGCGGTGCGCCTGCGGCAGCTCCGGGGTGAACCTGATCGTCTTCCACACGTTGACCGGTACGGCCATGATGACCTCAGGGGCGACGAACTGCTGCCCGGCGCGGGTGACGACCCGGACCCGGCTTCCGTCCTGCTCGACCGAGGCCACCGGGGAGTTCAGGCGCAGCGTGGGCGCCGCCTCCGCCAGGATGGCCTTGAGCAGAGAGATCGTGCCGTCCTTCGGACGGTAGGTGTTGACGCCGTGGAAGCCGTCGAAGTTCCAGCCGGACAGCGCCCACCACTGGGTGAGATGGGTCAGCGCGCCGCGCTTGCTGGAGCCGCCGTACAGCGAGGTCGTGCTGGTGAGCCGGATCTCGTCCTCAGGGGCGTACTTCAGCTGGTCGAGCCGGTCGCGCAGCGAGAACCCGTCGTGCCTGCGCACCAGGTCCTCGCGGTAGAGCGGCTCGTAGGGGCGCTCGAAGTACTCTCGGTTGCCGTCCTCGAAGAACGGGGTGAACAGCTCCTTCTGGCGGGCGTAGGCCTCGGTCGGGTCGTACTCCTTGAATCCGTCGAGGGTGGGCAGGATGCTTCGCTCGACCCCCGCGTCGGCGATGATCGGCAGCTTGTAGCGGTTCAGCTCCCGCCACACGTACGGCTGGAGCGGGTCCACCCAGGCGCCGCCGCGCTCGATCTGCTGCCCCTGGTAGGTGTCGGTCCAGGTCCGTCCTCCGATGCGGTTGCGCGCCTCCAGCAGGAGGACGCGCTTGCCCTGGGCCTTCAGTTCGCGCGCGGCGGTGACCCCGGCGAGGCCGGCGCCGACGATGATGACGTCGAAGTCGTTCTTCAGTTCCGCCGCGGCGGCCGGCCGTGCGGCGGCCGCACCCGTCGCGGTGACGAGCGTGGTGGCTCCGGCCGCCTTCAGCAGGGTGCGCCGCGGCAGCCGCGACGCGGTCCGGCCGGAACCGGACGCCGTGTTCTCGTTGGCCGGTATCGCGCCGTGCTCGTTGGGTGTACTCACATTTCTCCTCGATGTGTCGCCGGCATGAATGCCGGGCACTCCCCCGGATCTTCGGACCGTGTCCGGAAAACGCTGCCAACGTAGTCGAGCAGCGGCGATTTTCGGTCTTCCGCGGGTAATTCCGTTTGGCGGACGGCAGATGGGTTGTCGAGGATTGAAATGTGAGAACTACGTGCAGGCGGAATGCAAAAAGCCCCCGGGATACGGCTGGTGGGCCGTATCCCGGAGGCCGGGTGGAACGCGTCCGTCAGGCGGAGGGCTTGCGGAACTGCTCGATCAGCGCCGCGTAACCGCTGTCGGCGTGGCCGTCGGCCACCGCGCGGTCGGCGAGCGCCTTGAAGAAGCGGGGCAGCTCGGCGTTGATGCCGAGGGTCTCGCTCTCCTCCGCGAGGTGCTCCATCGCGTCCTGGTGGACCGTCATGGTGGCGTCGCCGGCGGGGTACTTGCCCTCGTCGATCTGCGGGGCGTACGCGGTCACGTACTCGGTGACCACGTTGATCATCGTGTTGGCCAGCGGTGCGAAGGTGGTGGCCTTCACCTTGGCCGTGCCCAGCAGGGCGGCGCCCTGGAGGAAGCCGTTGAGGATGCCCCACATGATGCCCAGCAGCGACATGTCGTAGAGCGCGGACAGCCCGTGGTCGGTGTCCAGGTACGTGGTGCCCGCGGCGCCCAGTGCGCGCAGCGTCGCCTCGTGCTCGTCGAAGGCCGCCTTCGGACCGCTGTACAGCAGCACGGCGGCGTCGGTGGCGATGTCCGGCGGGATCGCCATGATGGCGCCGTCGAGGTAGGTGGTCTCCACGCCCGCCGCCCACTCGGCGGTCTCGCGGGCCTGCGTCGAGGTGCCCGTCGTCAGGTTCACCACGGTCTTGCCCTTGAGCGAGCCGGCCAGCGGGTCGAGCAGCTCACGCACGGCGGTGTAGTCCGTGACGCAGACGACGACCAGCGGGCTCGCCGCGACCGCGTCCTCGACCGAACCGGCGCGGGTGGCGCCCTCGGCGACGAGCTGGTCGGCCTTGGCGGCCGTGCGGTTCCACACGGTGGTGGGGTGCCCCGCCTTGAGGAAAGCAGCGGCTAACGCCTGGCCCATCAGGCCCAGACCGATGACCGACACCGGAGCTTGGGCTGCGTTGGTGTTCGACATTGCGTACTCCCGTTCCAATTCACGCTGTGGTTTGCATGGTTTGCATCTCGGCGATGGTCAACCCGCTGCCCGCAACCCTCGCACCGCGGTCCGAGCGGCGGACAGTGGCAGAAGTGCCGACCTTCGCAAAATTCCCGCCGTAGGCTTGGCGGTATGACTCCTGGCTCTGTCGCCATCGCTCTGGTCAACGACACGGACATGCAGGTGTGCGAGGTCTACGAGACGGCCATCGCCTACGCGGTCTTCGGCGATCCCCAGCCGGACCTCGCCGACCCCTGGTACGACCTGCGGGTGTGCTCGGTGACCCCGCCCTCCGCCGCCGGCCCGGCACGGGGGTTCTCCGTCCGCACCACCCACGGCGTCGAGGACCTCGTCACCGCCGACACCGTGATCGTTCCCTCGGTGCCGGACGCCGTCGTCAACCGGGGGGAGTCCCTCCCGGCCGAGTTCGTCGACGCGCTGCGCCGCGCCCACGACGCCGGCGCGCGCATGGTGTCCCTGTGCACCGGGGCGTTCGCACTCGCGGAGGCCGGGCTCCTGAACGGCCGCAGAGCCGCCGCGCACTGGCTGAACACGGCCGACCTGGCCAAGCGTTACCCCGAGGTCGAGGTGGACGACTCGGTCCTCTACGTCGACGAGGGCCGGGTCCTCACCAGTGCCGGCATGACGGCCGGACTCGACCTGTGCCTGCACATCGTGCGCCGCGACCTCGGCGCCCACGTCGCCAACCAGCTCGCCCGCCGACTGGTGGTCTCCGGCCACCGGCCGGGCGGACAGGCCCAGTTCGTGGACCTCTCCGTCCCGGTCACCGACGACGACAGCCTCGCCCCCGTCATGGACTGGGCCGCCCGCCACCTCGACCAGCCCCTCACCGTCGACAGCATGGCCAAGCAGGCCGGGATGAGCACCCGGACCTTCTTCCGGCGCCTCCAGGCCGCCACCGGGATGACCCCGCTCAAGTGGCTGCTCAACCAGCGCCTCGCGCACGCGCAGACCCTGCTGGAGACCACCGACCTGCCGATCGAGCGGGTCAGCGAGTTCAGCGGCCTGGGCACGGCGGCCAACCTGCGCCGCCACTTCACCCTGCACGTCGGGGTGACGCCCACGGACTACCGCCAGTCCTTCGGGGCGGCCCCGGCCCGCCGCAACACCCTGGCCGACGGGCGGTTGAACCCACGGGGGCCCGGACGTCCGGCGCACCCGGGCCCCCGCAGGGGCTACGCCCCGGCTGCCTCCTCGGCGGTGCGGGGACCGCTGACGCCGTAGGGGTTGTCGACGACGTAACGCCAGTTGCCGTCCTCGCCGCGCTGGAGGACGTCCACCGCGACGCCCTCCAGGTGCTCCGGGTTGCCGTCGGCGTCCTTGGTCTCCATCGACCACTCGACGATCAGCATCGCCGTGTCACCGGTCACGAGGGTCTGGAGCACCTTCGCGTCCACGGTCGGGCCGTAGGACATGAACTCCTTGACCCGGTCCCGACGGGCCTGGCCCGTCAGCGGCACTCCCGGGTCCCAGACGCCGACGGCGTCCTCGGTGTACATCGAGTTGACGGCGTCCGCGTCACCGGAGTTGAACGCCTCGCCGAACATCTCCTGATGCGTCTCGATGTCGCTCGACAAATACTTGTCGTACTTTCCGCTGGCCATGGATGAGCCGCTCCATTCATTCCCCCGCGAGGGAGTTGGACGAGAGTTGACAGATGGACATCGGGCGGATTGGGCATCGCGCCGCGCATTTCGACCCGTTGAACGCTACTGGCCGCCCGGAACGACCGGGCCACACCCCGGTAACCACCCCTGACCAGCTGTGGAGAGACCGCGGTTACCGTGCCGAGACCGCCTCCCAATCCGTCTCGGCCGCGTATACCCGGAAGTCACGCGGCTCCCGGCCGAGAGCCCGCCGCACACCGTCGGAGAGATAAGCCGTCCGGCCGTCACGAATGGTGTCGAAGAGCTCGTTCATGAAATCCGCGAAATCCCGTGCGTAGCCCCGCCCGACGAGATGCCGGGCGTATTCCTCGCGGTCCACCACGACCGGGCGGACCTTCCGTCCCGCCGCCTCGGCGATCAGGCCGACGCACTCGGGGAACGTCATCAGCCGCGGCCCCGACAGGACGTACAGCTCGCCCGCGTGCCCCTCCTCGGTGAGCGCGGCCACGGCGACGGCCGCGATGTCCTCGGCGTCGATGAACGGTTCGACGCCCTCACCGTCCGGCAGGATCACCTCGCCGGCGGCGACGTCCGGCGCCAGCAGCCGGTCCTCGCTGAAGTTCTGCGAGAACCACGTGGGCCGCAGGATCGTCCACTCCGCCCCCGACTCCCGCACCGCGCGCTCGGCGGCGAACCTGCCCTCGTCGTGTGCCCATTGCTCCAGGGTCCGCGCGGAGAGGAACACCAGTCGCCCGACGCCCCGCCGGGTGGCGAACGCGGCGAAGTCCGCGAGGAGTTCCGCCGCGTGCGGCCCCTGTTCGTCCACCACGTAGACCGCCTCGACGCCCTCGACGGCCGCCGCCCATGTCTCCTTGTCCCACCAGTCGAAACGCCGAGCGCCCGAGCGGGACGCCACCCTGGCCGTACGCCCGCGCTCGGCGAGCTGCCGCGCGACGCGGCGGCCCGTCTTGCCCGTACCACCGAGTACCAGAACGGGATTGTCGTTCATGTCACCTGCCGTCAGAGAGAAGCCGTCAGAAAGAAGCCGTCAGAGAGAAGCTGTCGGGGAAGTCCGGGGACAGCCGGAGGGGAAGGGTCAGTGGGGCTCGGTCGCCAGGGGGGCGTCCGGGGACGCCGCGCGGACGGCCGACTGGATCTCCGGCGCGACCAGCGCCTCCGGCGGGTCGACCAGGAAGACCACACGGGCGTACGAGGTCAGCAGCGAGTGGTCGCGGGTGGCCGCCTCCAGGAGCTGCCCCACATACGCCTGCTCCTCCCGCCACTCCTCGGTGCGCTCGCCCTCGACGCCCGGGAAGGCGAGGTCGGCGCCGGTCGTCATCGACCACACCGCGTCCACGGCCCCCTCGGCGAGGTCGGTGAAGTACTCCTCGGCACGCGGCGCGCCCGGCCGGGACACATGGTCGCGGAGCACCATGGCACCCAGGGCGGCGACCGTCATGCCCTGCCCGTACACCGGGTTGAAGCTGCACACCGCGTCGCCGAGGACGAGCAGCCCGGCGGGGAACGAGGTCATCAGCTCGTAGCGGCGGCGCAGGTTCGCCGGGAAGCGGTACGCCACCGGGTCGCCCAACGGCTCGTGATCCTTCACCGTGTCGTAGATGTCGGTCCCCGACAGTGACTTCAGGAACGTGAGGAACCCCTCCGAGTCGTGGGGCGGGTAGTCGCTGAGGAAGCCGTACGCCGTCACCACCGTGCGGCCGCCCTCGATGGTGGCGCAGATCGCGCCGCGCCCGGTCTCCGGCGAGGCCACCACGTCGATGGAGATGTCGTCGCCCATCAGCTCCGGCGGAAGCCGGAAGTACTGCGTGGTGTAACCGACCCCGATCCGCTGCTGGTCCTCCGCCACCTCCGGGAAACCCAGCTCCGCCAGCCACGCCGGGGTGCGGGAGCGTCGTCCGGTGGCGTCCACCACCAGATCCGCGGCCAGCTCGCGCGAGTGGCCGCCCCCCACCACCGACACCCCGACGACCGTCCGCCGGTCCTCCGACGTCAGCAGCCCGGTGATGTCGTGCCGGTGCAGGAACGACACGTTCGGCAGCGCCCGCACCCGGGTCCGCACCCGCTGCTCCAGATGCGGCCGGCTCATCGACAGCAGAAGCATGTCCGAGTGGGGCTGCGGCATCCGCCGCCCCTCCATGACCCAGCGCACATTCGCGGTGACGTCACCGGTCACAGCGCCGGTCGAGATCAGCTCGTCGGTGATGCCGGGCAGCAACTCCTCGATGATGTGCCGGCCACGCGCCAGCAGGGCGTGGACGTGGTTGCCCTGCGGCACGCCCTTGCGTGGCAGGTCGTCGTCCGTCAGCTCGTCCCGGTCCACCACGACGACCTCGTCGTACGCGTCCGCCAGCACACGCGCCGCCAGCAGCCCGGCCATGCTCGCGCCCAGCACGATCGCGCGGTTCCGCTCAGCTGTACCCACGGTTGTCGCTCCTCACTGTGTAGAAATCCCTGGCCGCGCGCAGGGGGGCGCGGCTCATGCGTCGGCCGCCGGCACCCGGTGGGCGCCGGCCTTCGGGAAGTAGCCGGCGCGCTCGAAGAACCCCACGTACTTCTCGAACAGCTCGCGCCCGATCTCCGGGCACTCGATGCCGGTGCCGACCAGGGCCTGCTCCGTCTCCGACACGTCCAGCGGCGGGTAGGTCGCGCGGCCGTCGCCCGCCATGAGGGCCTCGAAGGCGTCGAGCAGCGGCACCAGCGCGTTGTCGCGGTCGGCCCGCACCCGCTCCCGCCAGCTGTCCCAGTCCAGGACCGGCAACTCGTAGCCGTACGACCGGAGATGGTCGACGAGGTCGGCGAAGGCCTGGTGCTGCTCGTTGAACAGGTGGAACGTGCAGCCCGCGGCCTCCTCCCGGGTCGCGAGGGTGGTGATCGTCCCGCTGACGTAGTCCACCGGCACCATGTGGAAGGACCCGGCGAGCCGGTCCGGCACCGCGCCCGCCCGGAGCAGGCCCTTCAGGCTCAGCCAGACGAAGTCCTTCGTCTGGCAGGCACCGGCCCGCTGGTCGCCGCAGACCACGTCCACCCGGTACATCGAGACCGGCAGCCCGCGCTCCCGCGCGATCCCGATGACCTGCTCGGCGACCCACTTGCTCTGCAGATAGCCGTTCCACAGCTCCTCGGCGGGGCCGGTCGGGTCGGTCACCTTCGCCGGGACGCCTTCGGCGCCGGGCGCGGGCGCCGGGAAGACACCGCTCGTCGAGACGTGGTGCACGGGCACGGTGCGGTGCCGGGCTGCCAGCCGCAGCACCTCCCGCGTCCCGTCCACGTTGGACCGCCGCAGCTCGGTGTACGGCCGCAGCCAGCTCACCGTGGCGCCCGCGTGGTAGACGACGTCGACGAAGCGCGCCAGATCGTCGAACTCGTCCTCCGTCAGCCCCAGCCGTGGCGCGGAGAGGTCGCCGACGACCACGGAGATCCGGTCCGGGTCCACCTCGTCGACGACTTCGTACCACTCCAGGTTCGCTCGCAGTCGCCGTTCGGCGTCGGCCCGGTCGGCGCCGCGCACCAGGCAGTGCACACGAGCCCGCGTCGAGCGCATCAGGTCGCGCAGGAGGAACGCCCCGAGGAACCCGGTGGCCCCGGTCAGAAGGATCTCGCGGGGGTCGACGGAGACCCGGCTGATCTCGCCGGCCGGCCGTACGTCGTCGTCGAGCCGCACCTCCGCGGCGAAGTCCACGGCCGCGGGGGCCGCTTCCGCGGCCGTCGTGAGCAGTTCGGCGCACAGGTGCTTCGTCAGCGCCGCCGGGGTCGGGTGCTCGAAGACCACGGAGGCCGAGAGTCGGAGTCCCGTGGCGGCGCCGAGCCGGTTGCGCAGCTCCACCGAGATCAGCGAGTCGAAGCCGAGTTCGGTGAAGAGCCGGTCGGGGCCGATCGCCGACGTGTCGCGGTGCCCGAGCACCAGGGCGACCTCGGCGCGCACGAACTCCGCCGCGATCTCTCGCTGTCGCTCCTCCGGCAGCCCGTCCAGGCGCTGCGCCAGCGACCGCGTGTCCTCGGCGTCGTCCTGGGCGGACGGCCGGGCCGGTGTCCGCGCCAGACCGGCGAAGACGCTCGGGACCTGGGCGGGGCGGGCGCGCAGGGCGGCCACGTCGAGGGGTGTGGCCACGAGCGCCGGCCGGCCCAGCCGCAGCGCGGCGTCGAGGAGACCCGGCCCGTGCTCCTCGGTCACCGGCAGCAGACCGGTGCGGGCGATCCGCTTCAGGTCGGCCTCGCCGAGTGCGCCGCCCATGCCGCCGGCCGCGTCCCAAAGGCCCCACGCCACCGAGGTCGCGGGCAGACCGGCGGCGGCACGGTGCTCGGCGAGCGCGTCGAGGAAGGTGTTCGCGGCGGCGTAGTTGGCCTGGCCGGGACCGCCCACGAGACCCGCCACCGAAGAGAACAGCACGAACACGGACAGATCGTGATCGTGCGTCAGCTCGTGCAGGTTCCATGCCGCCTCCACCTTGGGGCGCAGCACGGCCGCCAGCCGTTCCGGGGTCAGGTCCGCGATCATCCCGTCGTCGTTCACACCGGCCGTGTGCACGACCCCGGTGAGGGGGTGCTCCGCCGGGACGGTCGCGAGCAGGGCACCGAGGGCCTCCCGGTCCGCCAGGTCGCACGCCGTGATCGTCACCTTGGCGCCCAGCTCGGCCAGCTCGTCGGCGAGTGCGTCCGCACCGGGGGCCGCCGGGCCGCTGCGGCTGACCAGCAGCAGCCGCGACACCCCGTGCTCCCGGACCAGGTGTCGCGCGAAGAGGGCACCCAGCGCCCCCGTACCACCGGTGATCAGGACCGTGCCGTCGCGCCGCCAGGGCGTGGGCGCCGGCACGTCGTCGGCCGGCGCCGGCCTGGCCACACGCGGGACCAGCACCGTCCCGCCGCGCACCGCGACCTGGGGTTCGCCGGAGGCGACGATCGAGGGCAGGGCCTCCGCCGACGCCGGGTCGTCGTCCAGGTCGACCAGCATGATCCGGCCGGGCATCTCCGACTGGGCCGAGCGCAGCAGACCCCACACCGGGGCGGCGACCAGGTCGGACACGCCGGCCCGCCGGTCGGCGCCCCGGCCGGTGGCGACCGCGCCCCGGGTCACCACGACCAGCGGGGTGTCGGCCGACCGCTCGTCCGACGGCCAGGACCGGACGAGGGCCAGCGCCCGCCGGGTCGCCTCCTGCGCCCGTGCCGCCACATCGCCGCCCGGCGCGAACACGAACGGGGCGAGCAGCGCGTCGAACGGGACCGGCGAGTCCAGGGCCGTGTCCACATCGGCGATCCTGCGGACGTCCTCGAACCCGAGGTCCCCGCAGCCCGTCTCCAGCACGGCCAGCGCGGCGCAGTCCCGGTCCTCCGGAACGACCGGGTTCCAGGCGACCCGGAACAGCGAGTCCAGCGGACGCGACCGGGCCACGGCGACCTCGGCCGCGTCCACCGGGCGGGCGACGGCCGAGGCGATCGACGCGACCGGCCGCCCGGACGGGTCGGCGAGCCGTACCGCCCAGCCGCCCTCGGCACCGGGGGTCAGCCGCACCCGCAGCGCGGAGGCGCCGACCGCGTGCAGCCGGGCCCCGCGCACCTCCGCGACGACCCCACCCCGCCCGGCCGCGAGCAGCGTGCCGTGCAGAGCGGCCTCCAGCAGCGCCGGGTGCAGCCCGTACCCGGCGACGTCGGTGCCCTCGGCGGGCGCGACCTCGGCGAACAGCTCCCCGTCGCGGTGCCGGACGGCCGAGACACCCGGGTACGCCGCCCGCTCCCCGTCGGCCCCGTCCAGGGCCTCCGCGCCCGCCGGCGGCCAGGCCCCCAGCTCGAACGGGGCCTCCCGGCCGGCGGGACTCAGGGTCCCCGAGGCGGCGACGGTCCACGCCGGGTGGTCCTCGTCGGCGCCCGTGTGGACGGTGAACGCGCGGGTGCCCGTGGGGTCCGGCGCGCCGACGGTCAACTGGACCCGGATCCGCGAGCGTTCGGGGAGGACGATCGGGCGGCGCATGGTCAGCTCGTCCACGACCGTGCAGCCGACCTCGTCGGCCGCGCGGAACACCACGTCCAGCAGCGCGGAGACGGGCAGCACGACCTCGCCATGACGGGTGTGCCCGGCGAGCCACGGGGCCGAGCGGGCCGTGAAACGGGCGGTGAGGACCAGCTCGTCACGGCCGGCGATCTCGACCGCCGCGTCCACCAGCGGATGGCCGGCCGCGCCCCCGGAGCGCCCGGACGCCTCGGCGGGGCCGGACTCCAGCCAGTAGCGCTTGCGCTGGAACGCGTAGCTCGGCAGGTCCACCCGCCGCCGGGGCCCGGCCGGGGCGAAGAAGGCGGGCCAGTCCACGGGCACGCCCGCGCTCCACAGCCGCCCCAGCGCCGCCACCGCGGCCATGGGCTCAGACAGGCCGGACCGTACGGCGGCGACGGCGGTCACCGCACCGACGCCGGACACGCAGTCGTCGACCATCGCCGTGAGCACCCCGGCCGGGCCCAGCTCCAGGGTGGTGGTCACCTGCCGCTCGGCGAGGGTGCGGACCGCGTCCAGGAAGCGGACCGGCTGCCGTACCTGCTGGATCCAGTAGTCGGGCGAGCGCAGTTCCGCCTCGGTGGCGATGCGGCCGGTGACCGTGGACACCAGGGGGATCTCCGGCGCGTTCAGGGTCACACCCCGCACGACCCGGCCGAACTCCTCCAGCATCGGCTCCATCAGGGGGGAGTGGAACGCGTGGCTGACCACCAGCCGCTTGGTCGCGCGGCCCCACGAGCGGACCGTGGACGTGATCGCGGCGACCGCGTCCTCGTCGCCCGACACCACCGTGGACGAGGGGCCGTTGAGCGCCGCCACGCCCACACGCCCGCCGGCCCCGGCGAGGAGTGGCTCGACCTCGTCGGCCGTGGCCTGCAGCGCCACCATCGCCCCGCCCCTCGGCAGGGCCTGCATCAGCCGGCCCCGGGCGGCGACCACGACCGCCGCGTCCGCGACGGTGAGGACACCCGCCACATGCGCGGCGGCCAGTTCGCCGACCGAGTGCCCGGCGAGCAGGTCGGGCCGTACGCCCCATGACTCGAACAGCCGGTACAGCGCCACCTCGACGGCGAACAGGGCGGGCTGGGCGTAGCCCGTCTCGTCGAGTCGGTCGCCCGACGCGATCACCTCGCGCAGCGGCCGGTCCAGCAGCGGGTCGAGGTGCGCGCACACCTCGTCGAAGGCCGCCGCGAACGCCGGGAACGCGGCATGCAGTTCGAGGCCCATCGCGGCGCGCTGGGCACCCTGCCCCGTGAACAGGAAGCCGAGCCTGCCGGTGCCGGTCGCGCCGCGCGGCAGGGCCGGGGCCACCGCGTCCGGCGTGAACGCGCGCAGCGCGGCGAGGAGTTCGGCGCGATCGGCGCCCACCACCACGGCCCGGTGCTCCAGCCCGGCCCGCGTGGTGGCCAGCGCGTGTGCCACGTCCTGCGCCGACACCTCAGGATGCCGCTCGACGAACTCGGCCAGCCGCTCCGCCTGCGCCACAACGGCACCGGCCGTCCGCGCGGACAGAGGCCAGGGGACGGCGGGGAGGGGGACCGGGGGAGCGGGGGGCAGGGCGTTCGCCGGGCGCGTCGTCTCCGCCGGTGCCTCCGTCGGCTCGGGGGCCTGCTCGATGATCACGTGGGCGTTGGTGCCGCTCACCCCGAACGCGGAGACGGCGGCGCGGCGCGGGCGGCCCGTGTGCGGCCAGGGCCGCTCCTCGGTCAGCAGTTCCACCGCGCCGTCGGACCAGTCGACCAGCGGCGTCGGCCGGTCGACGTGCAGGGTCCTGGGCAGCACCCCGTGCCGCATCGCCTGGACCATCTTGATGACGCCGCCCACCCCGGCCGCGGCGGCCGCGTGCCCGATGTTGGACTTCAGCGACCCCAGGTACAGCGGACGCTCGGTCGGGTGGGCCGCGCCGTAGGTGCGCACCAGCCCCTGGGCCTCGATCGGGTCGCCCAGCCGGGTGCCGGTGCCGTGCGCCTCGACCGCGTCCACGTCCGCCGCGTCCAGCCGCGCCTCGGCGAGCGCCTGGCGGATGACCCGCTCCTGGGCCGGGCCGCTCGGCGCGGTGAGCCCGTTGGAGGCGCCGTCCTGGTTGACGGCGGTGGCCCGCAGCACCGCCAGCACGCGATGTCCGTTGCGTACGGCGTCGGAGAGCCGCTCCACGAGGAGCAGCCCCGCGCCCTCCGACCAGCTGGTCCCGTCGGCGGCGGCCGCGAACGACTTGCACCGGCCGTCGGCGGCGAGACCCCGCTGCCGGGAGAAGTCGACGAACCCGCCCGGCGTACCAGTGATCGTCACCCCGCCCGCCAGGGCGAGCGCCGACTCCCCGCTGCGCACGGACTGCGCCGCGAGATGCAGCGCGACCAGCGACGAGGAGCACGCCGTGTCCACCGTGACGGCGGGCCCCTCGAACCCGAACGAGTACGAGACCCGGCCGGAGACCACACTGCCGAGCTTGCCGGTCATCAGATAGCCCTCGAACTCCTCGGGCCCTTCCAGACCGAGGTACGTCTGTTCCACCGCGCCGACGAAGACACCCACGTTGGACGCCTTCAGCCCAGTCGGGTCGATGCCCGCGTGCTCGAAGGTCTCCCAGGCGGTCTCCAGCAGCACCCGCTGCTGCGGGTCCATCGACAGCGCCTCGCGCGGGGAGATCCCGAAGAACGCGGCGTCGAAGTCGGCCGCGCCGTCCAGGAACCCGCCCTCGCGGGTGTACGACGTGCCGGGCGTGTCCGGGTCGGCGTCGTACAGCCCCTCCAGGTCCCAGCCCCGGTCGGCGGGGAAATCCGAGATGGCGTCCCGGCCCTCGGAGACCAGCCGCCACAGATCGTCGGCCGAGGCCACCCCGCCGGGGTAGCGGCAGGCCATGCCGACGATCGCGACCGGCTCCAGCCGTCCGGACTCCAGCTCGGCGATGCGGCTGCGTGCCTTCCGCAGATCGGCCGTGACCCATTTCAGGTAGTCGGCCAGCTTCTTCTCATCCGCCATGGGGTGACTCACATCTTCTCGGGGACGGCAGTGACGTGCAGTGACAGCGGTGCGGGACACCGGGGCGTACGGGACGGCGCTTCGGCACGGGGCATCAGCTGCCCGCGCGGCCGAGCTCGTTGTCGATGAAGTCGAGGAGTTCGTCTGTCGAGGCCGACTCCAGCGGGTCCGCCGGGCCCAGATCGCCGGGCGTGTCGCCCCAGGCGTCCATCCAGCGCGACAGGATCGTCTGCAACCGGACGGTGACGGCGGCGCGTTCGTCCGCCTCGGCGACACCGGAGTTCTCGGTGCCGGCGGCCGTCGAGAGGATCTCCTCCAGCTTGTCGAGCTCGGCCAGGAGCGGGGATCGCTCGCCGGGCTCCTCCCCGGACCCGAGCCCGGCGAGCAGGAACGCGGTGAGGGCCGCCGGGGTCGGATGGTCGAACACCACGGTCGCCGGCAGCCGGACGCCGCTGACCGCGCCCAGCCGGTTGCGCAGCTGCACGGCGGTGAGCGAGTCGAACCCCAGCTCCTGGAAGGGCCGTTGGGACTCGACGGCGGCCGGGTCGCGGAAGCCCAGCACGACGGCCACCTCGCCACGCACCAGGTCCAGCACGAACTCCCGCCGCTCGCCCGCGTCCATCCCGGCGAGGCGCTCCGTGAGGGGCACGCCCCCCTCGGCGCCGGTCCGCTCCGGGCGGCGGTCGGCCACCGGCAACAGGGCCCGCAGCAGCGGCGGAACCGGATCGCCGCAGGCCCGTACCGCCGCGAGGTCGAACGGCACCGCCGTGAGCGATGGATGACGTACCGTCAGCGCCGCGTCGAACAGCGCCAGTCCCTCGGCCGTGCTCGTCGGTACGAAGCCGTCGTGGGCGAAACGGGACCGGTCGGCCGGGGTGAGCCCCGCGTTGATCCCGCCCTCGACCTCCCACAGCCCCCAGGCCGGCGAGCTGGCCGGCAGGCCCTCGGCGCGACGCCGCTCGGCCAGCGCGTCCAGGAAGGCCCCGGCCGCCGCGTAGTTGGCCTGACCCGGACCGCCGAACACGCCCACGACCGAGGAGAACAGCACGAACGCCGCCAGTTCGTCCTCATGGGTCAGCTCGTGCAGATGCCACGCGGCGTCCGCCTTCGGGCCCATTACCGCGTCCAGCTGATCGGACGTCAGCGCCGGGAGCAGAGCGTTGTCCAGGACCCCGGCCGCGTGCACGACCCCGGTCAGCGCGTGCGCGGCCGGTATCTCGGAGAGCAGCGCCTTGAGCGCGTCACGGTCGGCGACGTCGCACGCCTCGATCCGCACCTCGGCCCCGAGCCCGGTGAGCTCGGCACGCAACTCCCCGGCCCCCGGAGCCCGTTCACCCCGGCGGGAGGTCAGCAGCAGCCGCCGGACGCCGTGCTCGACGACGAGGTGCCGGGCCACCGCGGCGCCGAGCGCCCCCGTGCCGCCGGTGACGAGGACCGTGCCGTCCGGGCGCCAGCGGGGGGCCGTGCCGTCGCCCGTGTCGGCCCGGGCGACCCGGTGCAGCCGGGGCACCAGGAGCCGGCCGTCGCGTACGGCGGCCTGCGGTTCGTCCGTGGCGAGCAGGGCGGCCAGGAGCGCCGGGGGGACCTGCGCGGCGTCCGCGCCCGTACCGGGGGCGTCCACCAGGACGATCCGGTCCGGGTTCTCCGACTGCGCCGAGCGCACCAGGCCCCGGACCGCCGCCGCGTCGAGGTGCGGCACCTCGTCGGCCGTGGCGGCCACCGCGCCCCTGGTGACCAGCACGAGCCGGATCGCGGCCAGCCGTTCGTCGGCCACCCAGGCCTGGAGCAGGGCCAGCGCCCTCCCGGTCGCCGAGTGCACGCCGTCCACGACCTCGGTGTCGTTGCCGGCCGCCGGGAGATGGACGAGGAGGGCGTCGACCGCCGTACCGGACTCGACCGCGCGGCCGAGGGCGGCGAGGTCCTCGTAGGAGGGAACGCCGGACTCGCCGTCGTACGCCCGGTGTGCCGCGTACGTCTCCCCGGGCCCCTCGCCCGGCAGGCGCTCCAGGGCCGCCCAGGCGATCGGCCGGTCCGGCCGACGGGGGGCGAGCGGCGTCCAGGTGACGTGGTGCAGGGCCCGCAGCGGGCCAGGGCCGCCGATGAGTTCCGACGGCTCGGGGGAGCGCCGGACGACGGAGTCGACGGTGGCGACGAGCGCCCCGTCCGGACCGGTCAGCACGACGGACACGACCCCCTCCTCCGCGTCGGCCTCCCCGGCGCTCTGCCCGGCAGGGGCGAGCCGGG
Source organism: Streptomyces sp. NPDC008086 (assembly GCF_042957325.1). Taxonomy (NCBI): domain Bacteria; kingdom Bacillati; phylum Actinomycetota; class Actinomycetes; order Kitasatosporales; family Streptomycetaceae; genus Streptomyces; species Streptomyces sp. NPDC008086. Next base: position 1,277,642 of record NZ_JBIBIA010000001.1, on the reverse strand, counting down.
CCCGTACGGCGGTCACGCCGGGGGCGTGCAGCCGCACCCCGCGCCAGCGGACCGCGAACGGCTCGCCCCCGTCCACCGCGAGAGCGGTCTCCAGCAGCGCCGGATGCAGGACGTGACGGCCGGCGTCGGCGGCGTACTCCTCCGGGAGCCGCACCTCGACGCCGTCGGCGCTCCCCGCGGGGCCGGCAACCGTGCCGTCCTCGGCGCGCAGGGTCCCGCAGGCCAGCTCCGCCCACTCCCCGGTGCCGGCATCCGGCAGGGCGTGCACGGTGACAGGGCGCCGGCCCGAGTCGTCCGGTGCGCCGACCCGCACCTGGAGCGGGACGTCACCGGTGTCGGGGACGGCGAGCGGGGCCCGCACGTCCAGTTCGTCCACCACCGGGCAGCCCGCTTCGGCGCCCGCCCGCACGACCGCGTCGACCAGGGCCGCCGACGGCAGCACGACGGTGCCGGACACGGTGTGCCCGGACAGCCACGGCTGGGCGGCCGCCGCGACCCGGCCGGTGAACAGCACCTCGTCCGCGCCGGCCACCGTGACCGCCGTACCCAGCAGGGGGTGGTCCAAGGGGCCGGGGCCCGCCGCGTACGCGGGCGCCGACTGCTCCAGCCAGTACCGCTCGCGCTGGAACGGGTACGTCGGCAGCTCGACGGGGCGCACCGGCAGGCCCTCGAACACCACCGGCCAGTCCACCGGGACCCCGGCCACGAACGCCTCGCCCAGCGCGGCCAGCACCCGGTCGGGCCCGCCGTGGTCGCGGCGGAGCGAGCCGACGCCGACGACGGCCGTGCCCACGACGTCGGCGGTCTCCTCGATGCTGTGCAGCAGCACCGGGTGCGGGCTGCACTCGACGAAGACACCGTGGCCGCCGTCCAGCAGGGTCCGCGTGGTCGGCTCGAACAGCACGCTCTGCCGCAGGTTGGTGTACCAGTACGTGGCGTCCAGACCCGTGGTGTCGAACAGGCCGCCGGTGACGGTGGAGTAGAACGGCACCTCGGAGGGGCGGGCCTCGATGCCCGCCAGGTCGGCCAGCAGCCGCTCACGGATCGACTCGACGTGCGCGCAGTGCGAGGCGTAGTCCACCGGGAGGCGCTTGGCGCGGCCGCCGTCGGCCAGGACCGTCTCGCGCAGCTCGTCCAGGGCGTCGCCGTCACCGGAGAGCACCACGGACGCGGCGCCGTTGACGGCGGCCACCGCGACCCGGCCGCCGTAGCCGTCGATCAGTTCGCGCACGCGGGGTTCGGGCAGCGCGACCGACATCATGCCGCCCCGGCCGGAGAGGTCCTCGGCGATGGCGCGGGCACGCAGGGCCACGACCCGGGCGCCGTCGGCCAGGGACAGCGCGCCGGCCACGCACGCGGCGGCGATCTCCCCCTGGGAGTGGCCGATCACGGCGGCGGGCCGCACCCCGTGGGCACGCCACACCGCCGCGAGCGAGACCATGATCGCCCACAGTGCCGGCTGGACCACGTCCACCCGCTCCAGGGGCTGCCGGGCCCGTACGGTCTCGATCAGATCCCAGTCGGTGACCGGTGCGAGCGCCGCCCCGCAGTCGGCCATGGCTGCCGCGAACACCGGTGAGGCGTCCAGCAGTTCGGCCGCCATGCCGGCCCACTGGGATCCCTGCCCGGGAAACACGAACGCCACCCGCGACGCTCCGGCACGACCACCGCGCACCACGTTCGGGGCCCCGCTCCCCTCGGCGAGCGCGGTCAGCCCGGCGGTCAGCGCGTCGAGGTCGGCACCGACGACCACGGCCCGGTCGTCCAACGCGGCCCGCGTGGTGACCAGGGCGTGGGCGATGTCGGCGACAGTGGGGCCGCCGTCGCGGACCCGAGCGGTCTCGCTCGCGGCAAGCAGGTCCAGCAACTGCCGGGCCTGCCCGGCGAGGGCGGGCTCGCCCTTGGCGGACAGGACCAGCGGCAGGGGGCGGCCGGGCCACTCGAAGGACTCGCCTCCGGCAGGATGCCGTGGAGCCCGCACGGGCCCGCCCTCGCCCTGCCCGGCGGTGCCCTCGGTCGGGCCGTCGGCCCCCTCACCTGCCTCTGTCGTGTCCTCCGTCGCCTCCTCCACGATCACGTGGGCGTTCGTGCCGCTGAAGCCGAACGACGAGACGGCGGCGCGGCGGGGGCGACCGGTCTCCGGCCAGGCGCGGGGCTCGGTGAGGAGGGCGAGGGCGCCGCTGTCCCAGTCGATGTGGGGAGAGGGCTCCTCGGCGTGCAGGGTCCTCGGGAGGATCCCGTGGCGGATCGCCTCGACCATCTTGATGATGCCGCCGACGCCGGCCGCGGCCTGCGCGTGTCCGATGTTGGACTTGAGCGAGCCCAGCCACAGCGGCCGGTCGGCGGCCCGGTCCTTGCCGTACGTGGCGAGCAGCGCCCGCGCCTCGATCGGGTCGCCGAGCGTCGTCCCCGTACCGTGCGCCTCGACCGCGTCGACGTCGGTCGGCGACAGACCCGCGCTGGTGAGCGCCTGACGGATCACCCGTTCCTGAGCGGGCCCGTTGGGCGCGGTGAGCCCGTTGCTGGCGCCGTCCTGGTTGATCGCCGACCCCTTGATCACGGCCAGCACGGGGTGGCCCTCGCGCCGCGCGTAGGAGAGCCGGGCGAGCAGCAGCAGACCGACGCCCTCCGCCCAGCCGGTGCCGTCGGCGGACGCCGCGAAGGACCGGCACCGGCCGTCGGGCGACAGCCCGCGCAGCCGGGAGAACTCCACGAACGAGGTGGGTGTCGACATCACCGTCACCCCGCCGGCCAGCGCCAGATCGGCCTCGCCCCGGCGCAGCGCCGTCGCCGCGAGATGCGCGGCGACCAGCGAGGACGAGCACGCCGTGTCGACGGTGACCGCCGGCCCCTCCAGCCCGAAGGTGTAGGCGAGCCGGCCCGAGGCGACACTGCCCGCGCTGCCGCCGTACAGATAGCCCTCGAACTCCTCGGCAGGCAGGTGGGGCCGCGAACCGTAGTCGTTGTACATCGCCCCGACGAACACCCCGGTACGGCTGCCCCGCACCGACTCGGGCACGATCCGCGCCCGCTCGAACGCCTCCCACGCGGTCTCCAGGAGCAGCCGCTGCTGCGGGTCGGTGGCCAGCGCCTCACGGGGCGACATCCCGAAGAACTCCGGGTCGAACAGGTCCGCGTCGTGCAGGAACCCGCCGTACCGGGTGTACGACTTGCCGACCGCCTCCGGGTCGGGGTCGTAGAGGTCGTCGACGTCCCAGCCACGGCCCTCGGGGAAGGGCGACACCGCGTCGACGCCGTCGGCGACGACCTGCCACAGCTGCTCCGGGGAGCGCACGCCGCCGGGGTAGCGGCACGCCATCCCGATGATCGCGATGGGCTCCTGCTCCCGCTCCTCCACCTCGCGCAGCCGCTTGCGGCTCGCGCGGGCGTCGGCGACCGCACGCTTGAGGTACTGGCGGAGTTGGTTCTCGTCGGTCGTCACGTCGTCTCAGCTCCATGGGGAAATCGGCAGGGAAGTCATGGGGCGCCCCGGCCCGCCCGGGGCGGGAACGGGCCCGGGCCGTGCGGCCCCGCGCGCTAGTCGAGTTCGTCGACCAGGGCGAACAGGTCCTCGTCGGTCGCGGAGTCGAGGTCCGGCAGGTCGTCGTCGCGAAGCGGGTCGGTGCCGTCGGCGAGGTCGAGCAGTTCCCGCAGCCGGTCGACGATGCTCCGGTGCGCCGCCACGTCCGAGAGCGCGTCCGGCAGCGCGGCCTTGAGCCGGTCGAGGTCGGCCAGGACCGGATCCGCGAGGGACGGCTCGGCGACCGCCACGACGAGTTCGGCGCGCAGATACGCCGCCAGGGCGTCCGGGTTCGGATGGTCGAAGACGACCGTGGTGGGCAGCCGCAGTCCGGTGGCGCTGTTCAGCTGATTGCGCAGCTCGACCGCGGTGAGCGAGTCGAAGCCCAGCTCGCTGAAGGCGCGGGTCGTGCCGATCGAGGTGGCGTCGGCGTGTCCGAGGACGGCGGCCGTCCTCGCCCGCACCAGATCGGTGAGCACCTGCTGCTGCTCCGCCGGTGGCAGCCCGGCCAGCCGCTGCGGGAGCGGCACCTGCTGCCGCTCGGCCCGGGGCGCCGGCCGCGGGGCGAGCCCCCGCAACGCGGCCGGCAGGTGCTCGGCCCCGCGCAGCGCACCCGTGTCGATCCGGGTGACGGCGTGCACGGGCCGGTCGAGGCCGAGCGCCGCGTCGAACAGCGCGGTGGCCTCGGCGTTGGTGAGGGGCAGCAGTCCGAGGCGGGCCAGACGGTTGAGGTCCGCGTCGGACAGATGCGTGCTGAGCGCGCTGCTCTCGGCCCACAGCCCCCACGCGAGGGAGTGCGCGGGCAGGCCGTTCGCGTGCCGGTGGTGGGCGAGCGCGTCCAGGAAGGTGTTGGCTGCGGCGTAGTTCGCCTGCCCCGGTGTGCCGACGACACCGGCGACGGACGAGTACAGGACGAACGCCTCCAGGTCCGCGTCCTTCGTCAGCTCGTGCAGATGCCACGCACCGTCGACCTTGGGCCGCAGAACGCCGTCGAGCTGGTCCGGCGTCAGCGAGGTGACGGTCGCGTCGTCGGTGATGCCGGCGGTGTGCACGACGGCGGTCAGCGGGTGCTCGTCGGGGATGCCGGCGAGCAGCGCGGCCAGCGGTTCACGGTCGGCTGCGTCGGCGGCCACGATCTCGACGTGGGCGCCGAGCGCGGTCAGCTCCTCGGCCAGCTCCGGGGCGCCGGGGCCGGCGGGTCCGCGGCGGCTGGTCAGCAGCAGCCGGCGGGCGCCGTGCTCGGTGACCAGGTGCCGGGCGAGGATCGCGCCGAGGGCGCCGGTGCCGCCGGTGACGAGCACCGTGCCCCGCCGCCAGTCCGGCCCCGCCCGGTCCGGCCCGGCCGGGCCGCCCGGTTCGGCCGGGGCCAGCCTCGGGGCCAGCATCTGGCCCGCGCGGAGGAGGAGTTGGGGTTCGCCGGTGCGCAGCGCGGCGCCGAGGGCCTCGTCGGAGCCGGGGTGCTCGTCGAGGTCCACCAGCGTGAACCGGTCCCGTTGCTCGGCCTGGGCGGAGCGCAGCAGACCCCAGACCCCGGCCCGCGCCAGATCGGTGACGTCCTCACCGTCCGGGGCGACGGCCCCTCGGGTGAGCACGACCAGCCGGCTCGCCGCGAACCGGTCGTCGGCCAGCCAGTCCCGTACGGTGCCGAGCACCTCGTGCAGCACCGCCCGGGCCCGCCCGGCGAGCCCGCCAACACTGCCCGAAGCGTCCGCACCCATCGCCTCCGCGCCTGCCGCACCATCCGGGGCGGCCGCGTTCTCAGGCGCGTCCTCAGCGGGCGGTGGCAGCAGGGGCAGCAGCACCGTCGTCGGGACCTCGGCGCCGCCGTCGATCGCCTCCCGCAGCGCGGCGAGGTCGTCGTACGACGGGACGGGCCGGGCACCGGAGGGCCGCGGGAGCCCCTCGCCCAGCACGACCCAGGGGCCGTCGTCGTCGGCGGCCGGGTCGGTCGGCACGGGGACCCACCGCACCCCGTACAGCCCCTCCCGGGCCCGGGCGCCCGCGGCGGCCAGGTCGCCGGGGGAGAGGGGGCGCAGCCGGAGCTCGTCGATCGTGGCCAGCGGCAGCCCCGTCTCGTCGGCGAGGTGCAGGGCGACCGCCACGGTCGTGTCGTCGGACTGCGTCACCGCGAGCCGGACCCGCAGTGCGCCGGGGCCCGTTCCGGCCGGGGGCACGCTGATGCCGGACCAGGAGAACGGCACCATCGGCCCGGAGGCCACGTCCGCCACGCCCGGCAGCAGCGGGTGCAGGGCCGCGTCGAGCAGCGCCGGGTGCAGCGCGAAGCGCGCGGCCTCGGCCCGGTGCTCCTCGGCGAGGGTGACCTCGGCGTGCAGGTCGTCCCCGTGGCGGGAGAGCCGGCGCAGGTTCCGGAACAGCGGACCGTACGCGTACTCCCGCTCGGCGAGGGCGTCGTAGACCCCGTCGAGGTCGATCTCCACGGCGTCGGCGGGCCGCCGTACGCCCTCGGGGAGGACCGTGGCGGGCTCACCCGTGCTCAGCGTTCCCTCGGCGTGCCGCGTCCAGCGGCGGTCGCCGTCGGCCCGCGCGGGACGGGAGTGCACGGTCAGCGGACGCCGACCGGAGTCGTCGGGGGCGCCGACGGACACCTGGATGCGTACGTCGTCGTCCTCGCGGAGCACCAGCGGCGCGGTCAGGGTGAGTTCGTCGACCAGGGTGCAGCCGGCCCGGCGGGCGGCATGGAGCGCGAGGTCCACGAACGCGGTCCCCGGCAGCAGCACGGTGCCCATGACGGCGTGGTCGGCGAACCAGGGGTGGGTGCGCGGGGAGACCCGGCCGGTGAGGACGACACTGTCGCCGTCGACCGCCTCCACGGCCGCGCCCAGCAGCGGATGGTCCAGGGAGTCGAGACCGAGGTCGGTGGCGTCACCGGAGCCGGCCGGAGCCGTGAGCCAGTAGCGCTGCCGCTGGAAGGCGTAGCCGGGCAGGGGGGTGCGACGGGCGCCGGGGAAGACCGCGTTCCAGTCCACGTCGGCCCCGCGCAGGGCGAGCAGCGTCACAGCGGCGGGGGCGGTGCGCGTCGCGGGGCGTCCGACCCGCAGCAGCGGGACCACCGCCCCCGCCGGTGCGGTCAGACACGGCTCGACCAGCGCGGAGAGCACCCCGTCGGGTCCCAGCTCCACATAGTCGGTGACCCCGGCGGCCTCCAGCCGCCGTACCCCGTCCGCGAACCGCACCGCCTGGCGCACCTGGGCCACCCAGTACTCCGGGGTGCACAGTCGCGCGGCGTCGACCAGGTCACCGGTGACCGTCGACACGATCGGCAGCGCCGGCGGGTGGAAGGTCACGCCACGGGCCGCCTCGGCGAAGGCGTCGAGCATGCCGTCCATGCGGTGGGAGTGGAAGGCGTGCGAGACGACGAGGCGCTTGACCTTGCGGCCCTCCGCCCGCCAGTGCTCCTCCAGCGTCGCGACCGCGTCCTCGTCGCCCGAGACCACGACCGCCTCGGGGCCGTTGACGGCGGCGAGGCTCACCCCGTCGGGCAGGGTGATCTCGTCCTCCGCCGCCGCGACGGCGAGCATCGCGCCGCCCTCCGGCAGGGCGTCCATGAGCCGGCCCCGGGCCGCCACCAGCGCGCACGCGTCGGGCAGCGACAGCACACCGGCGACGTGCGCCGCCGCGAACTCGCCGACCGAGTGGCCCAGCAGATGGTCGGGCGTGAGGCCGCAGGACTCGGCGAACCGGAACAGCGCGACCTCCAGCGCGAACAGCGCGGGCTGCGCGAACACCGTGCGGTTCAGCTCGTCCCCACCGTCGAACACGAGGTCGCGCAGAGATCGCTCGAGGTGGGCGTCGAGGTGGGTGCACACCTCGTCGAAGGCGGCGGCGAACACCGGGGAGGCCGCGTACAGGGCGCGTCCCATGCCGGGGCGCTGGCTGCCCTGCCCGGTGAACAGGAACGCCGTCCTGCCCCTCGTACCTCCGCCGGCACGGACGACGGAGGGGGTGTCCTCGCCCCGCGCCAACGCGTCGAGGGCGCTCAGGAGTTCGTCCCGGTCGTGTCCCAGCACCGCGGCCCGGTGCTCGTGCCGGGCCCGGCCGGTGGCCAGCGAGAAGCCGACGTCGACGGGGGCGATTTTGGGCCGCTCGACCACGAACGCCCGCAGCCGCTCGGCCTGCGCCCGCAGCGCCGTGTCCGACTTGGCCGACAGCAGCCAGGGCTGGGCGGTGCCCGGGGCCGGGCGGTCCTCGGCCGTGGCGGCGTCCCCGGAGCCGGCGGCGCCGGCCGTCGCGGGCTCTCCCTCCGCCTGCTCGATGATCACGTGCGCGTTGGTGCCGCTGATACCGAACGACGACACGGCGGCCCGGCGCGGACGCCCGGCCTCCGGCCACGCACGGGCCTCGGTGAGCAGGGCGAGGGCGCCGCTGTCCCAGTCGATGTGCGGCGAGGGCTCCTCGGCGTGCAGGGTCTTCGGCAGCACCCCGTGCCGCATCGCCTGGACCATCTTGATGACACCGCCGACCCCGGCCGCGGCCTGCGCGTGTCCGATGTTGGACTTCAGCGAGCCCAGCCACAGCGGGTTCTGGGCGTCGTGGTCGGCACCGTACGTGCCCAGCAGGGCCTGTGCCTCGATCGGGTCGCCCAGCGCGGTGCCGGTGCCATGCGCCTCCACGGCGTCGACGTCAAAGGCCCGCAGTCCGGCGCCCGCGAGGGCCTGCCGGATCACCCGCTCCTGGGACGGGCCGTTGGGCGCGGTGAGCCCGTTGCTGGCGCCGTCCTGGTTGACGGCGGAACCGCGCAGCACGGCGAGCACCTGGTGCCCGTTGCGCCGGGCGTCGGACAGCCGCTCCAGCAGCAGAAGGCCCACGCCCTCGCTCCACACGGTGCCGTCGGCGTGCGCGGAGAACGACTTGCAGCGGCCGTCCGGCGCGAGGCCCCGCTGCCGGCTGAACTCGACGAACGAGCCCGGCCCCGCCATCACGGTCACCCCACCCGCCATCACGAGGTCGGACTCGCCGGACCGCAGCGCCTGCGCCCCCAGGTGCAGGGCGACGAGCGACGACGAGCAGGCGGTGTCCACGGTGACCGCGGGACCCTCCAGGCCGTACGCGTAGGCGAGCCGCCCGGAGATCACGCTGGAGGTGTTCCCGACCAGCAGGAATCCCTCGAACTCGGCCGGCACCGACGGCAGCCGCGACGCGTAGTCGTCGTACATCGCGCCGACGAACACCCCGGTGTTGCTGCCGCGCAACGCGGCAGGATCGATCGCCGCGTTCTCGAAGGCCTCCCAGGCGGTCTCCAGGAGCAGCCGCTGCTGGGGGTCGGTCGCGGTCGCCTCGCGCGGCGAGATCCCGAAGAACTCCCGGTCGAAGAGGTCCGCGTCGTGCAGGAACCCGCCCTCGCGCACGTACGAGGTGCCGGCGCTCCCGGGGTCCGGGTCGTACAGCTTCTCCAGGTCCCAGCCGCGGTTGACGGGGAAGGCGCTGATCGCGTCCGTCCCGGCGGACACCAGCCGCCACAGGTCCTCCGGGGAGCTCACCCCGCCGGGGTAACGGCACGCCATCCCGACGATCGCGATGGGCTCGTCGGTGCCGGTCGCGACCGGCACCTGGGCCACGGCGGCCGGGGCCTCGCCCGCGATGCGGCCCAGCAGATGACGGGCCAGCGCCTCGGGGCTCGGATGGTCGAAGACGACGGTGGACGCCAGCCGCAGCCCGGTCGCGCTGTTCACCTGGTTGCGCAGCTCCACGGCGGTGAGCGAGTCGAAGCCCTGCTCCTTGAACGCCCGAGCGGCGTCCACCGCGTCGGCGGAGGCGTGCCCCAGGGCCAGGGCGGCGGACGTACGCACCACGGCGAGCACCGCGGCGTACCGTTCCTCCTTCGGCAGGGCGGTGATCCGCGCCGACCAGTCCCCGGCGCCGGGGGCGCTCGCCGTGCGCGCGACCCGGCGGGTGCGGACCATGCCCCGCCAGACGGCCGGGACCTGCTCGGCGCCCGCACCGGCCCGCCCCGGCCGCAGCGCGGCGGGCACGACGAGCGCCTCGGGGCCGGCCAGCGCCTCGTCGAACAGCCGCAGCCCCCGCTCCGGGTCCAGCGGTACTACACCGGTCCGCGCCCAGCGGGCCACGTCCGCCTCGGAGAGCGTGCCGCCCATGCCGGCGGCCGCGTCCCACAGCCCCCACGCCAGCGAGTGCGCCGGCATGCCCCGCGCGCTGCGATGGTGGGCGAGCGCGTCGAGGAAGGTGTTGGCGGCGGCGTAGTTGGCCTGGCCCGCCATGCCGGTGACGCCCGAAACGGAGGAGAACAGCACGAACGCCGCCAGGTCCTGACCGCGTGTCAGCTCGTGCAGATGCCACGCCCCGTCGACCTTGGGCCGCAGGACCGTCTCCACCTGCGCCCCGGTCAGCGAGCCGACCGTGGCGTCGTCCAGGACACCGGCCGTGTGCACCACGGCGGTCAGCGGGTGCTCCGCCGGTATGCCGGCGATCAGCTCGGCCAGCGCCTCCCGGTCGGCGGCGTCGACCGCGGCGATCCGGACCCGCGCGCCCAGCCCGGTGAGCTCCTCGGCGAGCGCGGACGCGCCAGGGCTGTCGGGTCCCCGGCGGCTGGTCAGCACCAGCCGGCGGGCGCCGTGCCCGGTCACCAGATGCCGGGCGAACAGCGCGCCGAGACCACCCGTACCGCCGGTGATCAGCACCGTGCCGTCCGGGTCCAGCCGCAGCGGATCGGTGCGGCGGTCCGTGGCGCGAGCCAGCCTCGGGGCGTGCGACCGCCCGTCCCGTACGGCGATCTGCGGTTCCCCGGTGGCCACGGCGGCGGCCACCAGGGCCCGCGCGTCGCCCGTCCCGTCGAGGTCGACGAGCACGATCCGGTCCGGGTGCTCGGTCTGCGCGGTGCGCAGCAGACCCCACAGGGGCGCGTGCACCAGGTCGGACACGTCGTCGCCGGGCAGCGCGGCGACGGCACCGGTGGTCACGACGACCAGCCGGGACCCCGCGAACCGCTCGTCGTCCAGCCACCGCTGAACCAGCTCCAGCGTCCGTACGGTCGCGGCGCGCGCGGCGGCGGGCGTCGCCTCACCGTCCGTCGCGAGCGTGACCACCACGAGGTCGGCCGGCGCGGCGGCGGACAGACCGGCCGGGTCGCTGAGGTCGCTCCGGCTCCACGCGGGGACCTCCGTCGCGGGCAGCGCAGGCCAGTCGACGGTGAACAGCGCGTCGTCGCGGGCGGCGCCGGCCGTGGCGAGCCTGCCGCGGTCGACCGGGCGTAGTGCGAGCGAGTCGACGGTCACGACGGGAGCGCCCGTGCCGTCGGCGACCGTCAGCCGGAAGGTGTCCGTGCCGAGGGGCGAGATCCGCACCCGCAGCGCGGCGGCCCCGCCCGCGTGCAGCCGGACCCCCGACCAGGAGAACGGCAACCGGATCCGCCCCGGATCCTGGGCCGCCGCCGGCAGCAGTGGGTGCAGGGCGGCGTCGAGCAGCGCCGGGTGCAGCCCGAACAGGACGGCCCCCTCGCGCTGTTCGTCGGCGAGCGCCACCTCCGCGAGGAGGTCGTCGCCGAGCCGCCACACGGCCCGCACGCCACGGAACGCGGGCCCGTAGTCGTAGCCGAGGTCCCGCAGCACGGCGTAGGCGTCCTCGACCGGCTGCGCCACCGCGCCGGCGGGCGGCCAGGCACCCGTGTCCCCGGCCGTCACGGCCGGACCCGCGGTCGACGCGAGGACGCCGGTGGCGTGCCGGGTCCACGACCGGTCCGCCGCCGTGTCGTCGTCGGCCGTGGCCGGGCGCGAGTGGATCGTGAACGACCGGGCGCCCGTGCCGTCCGGGTCGGTGACCCTGACCTGGATACGCACCGAGTCCTGCTCGGGCAGCACCAGCGGTGTCTCCAGGGTCAGGTCGTCGACGGCGTCCGCGCCCACGCGCTCCCCGGCGGCGAAGGCCAGCTCCAGGAAGGCCGTGGCGGGCAGCAGCACCGCCCCCTCCACGACGTGGTCCGCCAGCCACGGGTGGGTACGCGGCGACAACCGGCCGGTGAGGACGAGGTCCTCGCCGCCGGCCATCTCCACCGCCGCGCCGAGCAGCGGGTGACCGGCCGGCTCCAGCCCGAGCCCGCGCGCGTCGGAGCGGGCGCCGGGGGCCAGCCAGAAGTGGTCGCCCCGGAAGGCGTACGTCGGCAGGTCGATCCGGGCGGCGCCGGGGAAGTACGCGGTCAGGTCGACCTCGCCGCCGGCCGCGTGGAAGTGCGCGAGGGCGGTCAGGTACGTGTCCGCCTCCGGCCGCCCGGCCCGCGAGAGCGCGACGCTCGTCACGGAGCCGCCCTCGTCCTCGTCCTCGGCGAACGCCTCCCGCGCCATGCCGGTGAGGACGGCGTCCGGGCCCACCTCCACGAACAGCCCGGCCCCGAGTGCCCGCAGCGACCGTACGGCGTCGTGGAAGCGGACGGTGGCGCGGATCTGGTCGGCCCAGTAGTCGGGGGAGCACAGCAGCTCGGACCCGGCGGGTTCCCCGGTGACCGTGGAGACCACCGGGATCGTGGGCGGATGGAAGGTCAGGGACCGGGCCACCTCGCGGAACTCGTCGAGGATGCCGTCCATGTGCGGCGAGTGGAAGGCGTGGCTCACCTGGAGCCTGCGCGTGCGGCTGCCGCGCTCACGCCACTCCTCCGCGATCCGGGTGACCACCGGATCGTCGCCCGCGAGGACCACGGAACGGGGCCCGTTGACGGCGGCGAGGGAGACGGCGTCGGAGTACCCGGCGATCGACTCGGCGACCTCGTCCGGATCGGCCTGGACCGCGATCATCGCCCCGTCCGAACGGGCCGCCTGCATCAGCCGGCCCCGGGCCGCGACCAGCGCGGCGGCGTCCTCGAGCGACAGCACACCGGCGACGTGGGCCGCCGCCAGCTCGCCGATCGAGTGCCCGGCGAGCAGCTCGGGCACGACCCCGTCACGCTCGACCAGCAGCCGGAAGACGGCCACCTCCACGGCGAACAGCGCGGGCTGGGTGTACTGCGTGCGGTGCAGCAGCTGCGCCGCCGCACTGCCCTCCTCGGCGAACAGCACCTCGCGCAACGGCCGCTCCAGGTGCGGGTCGAGTGCCGCGCACACCGTGTCCAGCGCCTCGGCGAACACCGGGAACGCCTCGTACAACTCCCGGCCCATCCCGAGGCGTTGGGCGCCCTGTCCGGTGAACAGCAACGCCGTCCGCCCTGTTTCGCCGGCGGTGCCGCGCACGACGTTCGGGGCTCCCGACCCGTCGCTGACCGCGTCCAGCCCGGCCAGCAGCTCGCCGACGTCCGAGCCCAGCACCACGGCCCGCCGCCGGAACGCGGTCCGCGTGGTCGCCAGTGCCAGCCCGACGTCCCCGATGCGCACCGCGCCCGCACCCGTCACGAACTCCCGCAACCGCCCGGCCTGCGCGCGCAGGCCGTCCTCGGTGGGGGCGGAGAGGACCCAGGGGAGACGAGGGACGGGGGAGGCCGCGGCCGTCTCGGCCCCCGGGATCGCGTCCGCGACGTCCCCCTGTTCCACGATCACGTGCGCGTTCGTGCCGCTGATCCCGAAGGACGACACGGCGGCTCGTCGGGGCGCGGCGGTGTGCGGCCACTGCCGCCGCTCGCGGACCAGTTCCGCGGCGCCGGACGTCCAGTCGACGTGCGGGGTCGGCTCGTCGACGTGCAGCGTGGCCGGTACGACGCCGTGTCGCATCGCCTGGACCATCTTGATGACGCCGCCGACCCCGGCCGCGGCCTGCGCGTGCCCGATGTTGGTCTTCAGCGAACCGAGCAGCACCGGCTCCCGGCCGTCCCGGTCCCGCCCGTACGTGGCGAGGATGGCCTCCGCCTCGATGGGGTCGCCCAGCGCGGTGCCCGTGCCGTGCGCCTCCATGACGTCGACGTCGGCCGTGGTGAGCCCGGCGTCGGCGAGCGCCTGCCGGATCACCCGCTGCTGCGACAGTCCGTTCGGGGCGCTCAGCCCGTTGGACGCGCCGTCGGAGTTGACGGCCGAACCCCGCACCACCGCGAGGACCGGGTGGCCGTTGCGGCGCGCGTCGGAGAGCCGCTCCACGACCAGCAGGCCCACGCCCTCCGCCCACGCGGTCCCGTCGGCCGCCGCCGCGAACGCCTTGCACCGCGCGTCCGCCGCCAGCCCGTGCTGCCGCGAGAACTCCAGGAACATGCCGGGCGTCGACATGACCGTCACCCCGCCCGCGACCGCGAGACTCGACTCGCCGCGCCGCAGCGACTGCACCGCCAGATGCAGCGCGACCAGCGACGAGGAGCACGCCGTGTCCACGGTCACCGCGGGCCCCACGAACCCGAACTGGTAGGCGATCCGCCCGGACATCACGCTCGCCGCGCCGCCGGTCAGCAGATGCCCCTCGACGCCCTCGGGCGCGTCGTGCATCCGGGGCCCGTAGTCGCCTGCCGTCGCGCCGACGAAGACCCCGGTACGGCTGCCGCGCAGCTGCCGCGGAACCAGTCCGGCCCGCTCCAGCGCCTCCCAGGCGGTCTCCAGCAGCAGCCGCTGCTGCGGGTCCATGGCCTGCGCCTCGCGCGGGGAGATCCCGAAGAAGGACGCGTCGAACCGGCCCGCGTCGTGCAGGAACCCGCCCTCGCGGACATAGCTCTTGCCGGACCGCTCGTGGTCCTGGTCATAGAGGTCCTCGGCCCAGCCCCGGTCGGTCGGGAACGCGGAGATCGCGTCGCCGCCCTCGGCCACCAGGCCCCACAGCTCCTCGGGCGAGGCGACACCACCCGGGTACCGGCAGGCCATGCCGACGATCGCGATCGGCTCGTCGTACGCGTCCTGCCCACCCGAGCCCGAGCCGGCCCCGGCCACCGCTCCCGGCAGAACCTCGTCGGCCCCGCCCGGGTCCGTCCCCGCCAGCTCGGCCGCGACGAACTCCGCCAGCGCTCTGGGCGTCGGATGGTCGAACGCCAGCCCCGTCGGCAGCCGCAGCCCGGTCGCCCCGACGAGGTTCTCGCGCAGTTCCACGGTCATCAAAGAGCTGAAGCCGAGGTCCCGGAACGGCACGTCCATCTCGACGGTCCGTCCCGCGGCGTACCCCAGGACGGCGGCGACATGCGAGGTCACCAGCTCGACCGCCGACCGCTCACCCGCCGCCCCGGACGCGACGGCGTGCGGCGGCCGGACGACGGCGGGCAGGGCTCCGGAACCGGGCGAGGGCACGGGGGAACCACCGGCCGCGGCATCCTCCGCGCGGGCCAGATCCGTCACCCAGTACCGCTCCCGTTGGAACGCGTACGTCGGCAGATCGATCCGACGCCCCCCGGCCCCCTCGAACACGGCCGCCCAGTCCACCGCCGCACCGCGGACGAACGCCCGGGCCAGCGCCGTCCAGGCCGTCTGTTCCTCGGGCCGCCCCGGGCGCAGCGCCGGTTCGGTGGCGATCGAGTCCCTGTCGAGCACGCTCTCGGCCACCATCGCCGAACAGACGCCGTCGGGCCCCAGTTCGAGGACGGTCCCCACGCCCTCCGCCTCCAGGGTCCGCGCGGCCCGCATGAACCGCACCGGACGGCGGACCTGCTCGACCCAGTACTCGGGGGAGGTCAGCAGTTCGGGCGCCGCGATCTCGCCTGTCACCGTGGAGACCACGGGGATACGGGGCATGCGGAAGGCCAGCCCGGTGACCACACGGCGGAATGCGTCGAGCATCCCGTCCATGTGCGGGGAGTGGAAGGCGTGGCTCACCGTCAGCCGCTTGGTCCTGTGTCCCCGGTCCTTCAGGACGGCGGTGATCTCCAGCACCGCGTCCGTGTCCCCGGAGAGCACGAGAGCCGTGGGCCCGTTGACGGCGGCGACCGCCACCTCGCCCTCCCGACCCGCCAGCAGCGGCAGCACCTCGTCCTCGGCGGCCTGGACGGCGACCATGGCGCCCGCGACGTCCAGTTCCTGCATCAGCCGGCCGCGGGCGGCGACCAGCGCGCAGGCGTCGGCGAGCGAGAGGACCCCGGCGACATGGGCGGCGGCGACCTCACCGATCGAGTGCCCGGCGAGGACGTCGGGCCGTACGCCCCATGACTCGAACAGTCGGTACAGCGCGACCTCGACGGCGAACAGCGCGGGCTGGGTGTACCGGGTCTCGTCGAGTCCCTCGCCGGTGGCGACGACCTCGCGCAGCGGTCGCTCCAACAGCGGGTCGAGGTGGGCGCACACCGTGTCGAAGGCCGCCGCGAACACGGGAAAGGCCGCGTGGAGTTCGGTGCCCATCCCTATGCGCTGGGCGCCCTGCCCGGTGAAGACCATGGCCAGCCGGCCCGTCGTCCCGGCCCCCGCCACCACCCTGGCGGCGGGCAGCCCCGACGCCAACGCGCGCAGCCCGGCGACCAGTTCGTCCCGGTCGGCGGCCAGCACGACACCCCGGTGACCGAGCTGTGACCGGGTGAAGACCGACGACCGGCCGACGGAGGCGGGGTCGGCGTCATCGTGGCTCTCGACGTACTCGGCGAGCCGCCCGGCCTGGGCGCGCAGCGCCTGCGGACCCCGCCCGGAGACCACGACGGGCAGCACGGCGTCCGCGGGGCGGGTGCGCGGGGCGTTCTCGGGCTCGCGAGCACCGGGCGCCTCGCCCACGACCACATGGCAGTTGGTGCCGCCCATGCCGAAGGAGCTCACGCCGGCGAGCAGGGGCCGCTCGGGGTGCGGCCACTGGCCCAGCCCGTCGTTGACCGAGAGGTTGAGCGTGTCGAGCGGGATCCTCGGGTTGGGTGTACGGAAGTTGAGGCTCGGCGGGAGCATGCGGTGGCGGACGGAGAGGACCGTCTTGATGAGCCCGGCGATGCCGGCGGCCCCTTCGAGGTGCCCGATGTTCGTCTTCACCGAGCCCACCCGCAGCGGGTCTCCGGGTGCCTTGAGCGCGCTGACCGCCGCCCCGAGCGCGGCGGCCTCGATCGGGTCGCCGACCGGGGTTCCGGTGCCGTGCAGCTCGACGTACTGGACGGCGTCCGGCGTGACCCCCGCCCGCCGGTGGGCGAGCCGGATCACCTTCTCCTGCGCGGCGGCGCTGGGCACAGTGAGGCCGGGCGTGGCGCCGTCGTTGTTGACCGCGCTGCCGAGGATCACGCCGTGCACCCGGTCGCCGTCGGCGAGGGCCTGTCGCAGCGGCTTGAGCACGACCATGCCGGCGCCCTCGCCGCGCACATAGCCGTTCGCCCGGGCGTCGAAGGTGAAGCAGCGCCCGTCCGGGGAGAGCCCGCCGAACTGCTCGGCGCCGGCCACCCCTTCGGCGAGGAGGTTGAGGTTGACGCCCGCCGCGAGCGCCAGTTCCGCCTCTCCGGCGCGCAGGCTCTCGCACGCGAGGTGCACGGCGACCAGCGAGGACGACTGGGAGGTGTCGACGGTGAGGCTCGGCCCGTTCAGCCCGAGCGCGTACGAGACCCGGTTGGCGATGATGCCGCGGTGGGTGCCGGCGACGGTGTGCTGGGTGATGGCGGCGGAGCCCTGCCGGTAGACCAGGCTCGTGTAGTCCTCGCGGGCGGTGCCGACGAACACGGCCGTGGGGCTGCCGTCGAGGCTCGCCGCGACGATCCCCGCGTCCTCCAGCGCCTCCCAGGTGATCTCCAGCAGCAGCCGTTGCTGGGGGTCCATGACGACGGCCTCGCGGGGCGAGATCCCGAAGAAGGCGGCGTCGAACTCCTCGACGGCGTCCAGGAACCCGCCCCGGCGTATCTCGCTGCGGGCGTCCGCCGATATCGGCTCCCACCGGTGCTCGGGCATCTGCGTGACGGCGTCCCGGCCCTCGCGCAACAGCCTCCAGAACGCCTCGGGGCCGGTGGCCCCGGGCAGCCGACAGGACAGGCCGACGACGGCGATCGGTTCCTGCCGATCCAGTGGGTTGATTGCGGAGGAGTGTCGCTCACTCGTCATTTTCGCTCGGCTGCCCTTCCATTACTGGAAATCACCTCGGGTAACGAACATGCGCTCCCGGCGAGCGTATCCGGGGTTTTTTCGAGTCGGCCCAAATCCAGTCCCGGCCCGGTAACGTGCCGTTCGCTCCGGAATGAACCCGCCACGAGGACGGCCAATTACCGGAGATGTTCCCGAGAATTACCGGAGAGTGGGATGTTACTGGCCTATTACGGCAGAACCGGCAGGTGGTAGAAGGTGAATGCTAGGGTCTGCCGACATTGGTCGGGCAGAAAACAATCGGAGAGGAAAACCCGGTGGTCGAGAAAATCGAACTGGCGGAACCGCACCTTGCCGGATGGCTGTCCTCACTCGGACTCGGCGTCGAATACATCCGCTCCCAGGGAAACACCCTCTTCTACCGCGACGACCAGGGCACGGAAATCCCCGTCCTCGACCTGGTGGGCGGCTACGGCTCGGCGATACTCGGGCACAACAACCCGGAGATCGTGGCCTACGCCAAGGGCCTGCTCGACCAGGGGACCCCGATCCACGCCCAGTTCTCCCGGCACCCGTACGCCAACGACCTCGCCTGGAAGATCAACGGCATCCTCCAGCGGGAGTTCGGCACCGACGAACACTATTCGGCGGTCTTCGCCAACAGCGGCGCCGAGGCCGTCGAGGTGGCCGTCAAGCACGCCGAGCTGGACCGGGTGATGAAGCTGGCCGAACTGACGGAGGAGATCGAGACCCACCTCGACGAGGCCCGCGCGGCGGTACGGTCCGGCGCCCGCATCGCCACCGACGCCGCCGCCGGTCTCCTCGGCCCCGACGCCACGCCGGGCGACGTCGGCGACATCGACCACCTGCTCGACGCGGTCCGGGCCGCCAACAGCGAGCGCATGACCGCCCGTCCGGTGTTCCTGGCCCCGGAGGGCTCCTTCCACGGCAAGCTGGTCGGCAGCGTCCAGCTCACCCACAACGTCGGCTACCGCACCCCGTTCACCGCCCTCGCCGCCCGGTGCCGCTTCGTGCCGCTCGACCAGCCGGACGCGCTGGAGAAGACCGTGGCCGAGGAGCGCAGGACGGTCCTGGACGTCACCGTCGAGGACGGCGTTGTCCGCCTGACCGAACGGGAACTGCCCGTCATCTGCGCCTTCATCCTCGAACCCATCCAGGGCGAGGCCGGCATCCGGGTCCTCGACCGGGCCGCCGTACGCCGGGTCCAGGAGGTCTGCGCCACGATCGACTGCCCGATCATCGTGGACGAGGTGCAGAGCGGCATGGGCCGCTCCGGCGCGTTCTTCGCCAGCTCGCACCTCGGCCTCCAGGGCGACTACTACACCCTCGCCAAGAGTCTCGGCGGCGGCATCGCCAAGGCCGCGCTCACCCTGATCCGGGGCTCGCGCTACCGCACCGACTTCGAACTCGTCCACAGCTCCACCTACGCCAAGGACAGCTTCTCCACCCTCATCGCCGGACGCACCGTGGACCTGCTGGAGGCCGACGACGGCAGGGCGTACCGGCTGGCCGCCGAGCGCGGCGACCAACTCCTCGAGGTGCTCGGCCGGTTGAGGGAGGAGTTCGGCGACGTCGTCAAGGACGTCCGGGGCAAGGGCCTGATGCTCGGCCTGGAGTTCCACGACCAGTCCGAGTCCACCTCGGAGATCATCCGCGACCAGGCGCAGGCGGGTCTTCTCGGCTATCTCTTCGCCGGTTACCTGCTGCGCGTCCACGCGATCCGCATCTTCCCCACCGCGAGCGCCACGAACACCCTGCGCTTCGAGCCGTCCGTGTACCTCACGGACGACGAGATCGCCCGGGCCGACAAGGGGCTGCGCGATCTGATCGCGGTCCTGCGGAAGCAGGACGGCGAGACGTTGCTGCACATGCACGCCTGAACGGGGGCGGCGGGCACGGACAGCGAAGGCGAACAACGCAGAGCGGGAGCGGGGGGGGGGGGGGGGGGGGGCCCCCCCGCCCCCCCCCCCCCCCCCCCCCCCCCGGGGGCCCCGGCGGGCGGGCCCCCCCCCCCCGCGGCGCGCCCCCCCCCACCAGACCCGCGGG